>CAWAZT010000026.1:0-232713 GCA_963786615.1 uncultured Acidobacteriota bacterium | reverse complement strand
CATTAGGGTTTTTGCCATTCCCGGCGACGAAGTCCGAAAAAAGCAGGTTGAGGGAAGCCGAGTAGCCTACATGTATCCTTCTCGACGCAATGTTTCGAGACCGCCGCCGTCTGCGTTGTCCTGCGCCCGGCCGGAGCGCTCTGCGATGTTGGAGTACTTGCCGGTTTTCGAGCTCGACGATGATGTCCGCCACGGTTTGGCGTCGGACGATCGGCTTGGTGCAGGGTCCGCAGCCCAGCGACCGGTAACGTTTCCCGGTCTGATCGTGTAGTACAGACGACGCCGGAATTCGCTCTGCCTCGATGTATTCCCAGATGTTGAGCTCCGTCCAATCGAGCAGCGGATGAATACGGACGTGAGCGCCGGGCGCGAACTCGGTTTTGTATTGGTTCCAGAACTCTGGCGGCTGCTCCGCGATGTTCCACTGGCTTTGCGCATTGCGGGAAGAGAAATAGCGCTCCTTGGAGCGGCTCCCTCTTCATCGGCGCGGACGCCGACGATGACCCCGGTAAACGGTTCGGGTTGGTATCGGGCTCATATGTCCGAGTCGCGTGGTTGAATCGAAACCGAGGCCACTCTCCGCTGAGCGTCTTCTTCAGGGCTTCGTCTTCAAGTACGACAGCACGTCAGGCGATCGACGGCACCATCCGGAAACGTCTGCTTCTCCGCGAGGGCCTCGACGTTCTGGCCGTAGATCATATTAGATTCCAATCGGCCGCGAGTCGTCCCGGTAGCGATCATCTCCGGAATCTTGAACGACGTGTCGATGTGAACGAGTGGCAGCGGCACGTGTCCGAAAAACGCCTTTCGCGCCAACCACAGGAGCACCGTGCTGTCCTTGCCGATCGACCAGAGCATGCAGGGATTCTTGAAGGCCGCATAGGCCTCCCGAAGTATGTGGACGCTCCGGTGTTCGAGCTGCTCGAGATGATTCATATGTTTTATGCAGGCCTGGGATCGGGCCCGCGCCCTTTGAGCGCTCCCCCACGACGAATTGCGGAGTGCTGAGGGTCGGCTGGTTGTAGAATCAACGGAGAGGGCCGGGACGACCCGTCCAGGGTGGCGTACCGATAGAGGCAGTCACCCGCGGCAACGTCCCATTCCATGGTCCGGCCGAAGCGCGGGTACAAGTCGGCGCTTCCCTCCGCCAGACGACAGAACTTGAGCGAGCTGCCAATCTTGATACGCTCGACGGGTCCAAGGGTCGCGACGAAGGCTTCGAGCTCCGGCGACGGATGCGAGCGACTCTCCACAATCCGTGTGCAATGGGATGGCGGAGCAGCTGCATGGATGCGTGTCGATGGTCCGCTGTCGTGCTGTCTCCAGACGCCCCGGTCCCGACCGCCGAAGTACACCACATCCAACGCGGGCGCGCCAACGACGGCCAGCACCGGACAACCATCGGCGATTAGCGCGATGTTGATCGTGAACTCGCCGTTGCCGAGATGAACTCCTTCGTGCCATCGAGTGGATCGACCAGCCAGAATTCCGTCCAGTCCCGCCGCTCTTCGAACGGTGGAACGGTCCCTTCCTCCGAAATGATGGGCGTCGAGGGCGTACATGCCTCGAGCTCGCGGACGATCAATCGGTGCGCCGCCTGATCGGCAGCCGTCAACGGACTGCCCCCTGCTTTGTAATCGATCTCGCCGCAATTACCGTAGTAATGCATCGCTTCGCGACCCGCCGACAAGGCGATCTCGACTATCCGCCCGAGCAAATCCAATCCGCCTCTCATACTGAATCACGCCGCGCGGCAGAGGCCGCCGAGACCGTCGCGGTCCCTTCCAAGGCCGCCAGAACCATGTCGACCGCCGTGGCGAGCGACACCTGAGTGGTGTCGATAATCAGTTCCGGGTTGGTTGGAGGCTCATAGGGATCGTCGATGCCGGTAAAGTGCGTGATCTCCCCTCGCCGCGCCCGAGCGTAGAGGCCTTTGCGGTCCCGCCGTTCACACTCAGCGAGCGGGGTGGCCACGTAGATTTCGATGAAGCGACTGCAGAGATTCCTGACAGCAGCCCTGGCCTCGGCATACGGCGAGATCAACGCGCACACGACGGTGACGCCGTGCCGTTCGAGGCGGCTGGCCAGAAACCCGACGCGGCGAACGTGGGTATCCCGATCTTCCGGCTGAATCCAGTGGGCGACAGCGCTCGGACCGCATCTCCGTCGAGGTACTCCGTTGGCACCTCGCGGCGCCGAAGCTCGGCCTCGACCGCCGCCCAGATCGTCGACTTCCCGGCGCCGAGTAGCCGGTCAACCAGAGCACAGCCGGTTTGGGTTGTACTACCATGGCCGATGGATCACTCCCTTTTCCTGCAGAAGTTCCTTCAGACGGCTGACGCCTTCGTCGGCTGCCTCGGATTCCGTCAGTATCAAGTCCGCGTGGAGATTCGTCGTCACCTGATCCCCAATCCAGGCCGAAGACAGACGACCGGCGCCGACCGTCGTGGCGATCAAATCAACTTCGTGCTGCGTGAGGGCAATCGCGGTGGCGATCACGATGAGGCCGGCGTCGAGCAGAATATTGGCAACCTCGCTGAATCGACGAACATGTTCGGCCCGGTGCTCGTCCTGTCGTTCGAGATCCGCATCCACTCCGTAGAGAAGATTGCCGATGGCGAGGAAATACACGAATCGGCCTTCATCGAACAACCGGCCTTTGAGCTCTCGCCCGAGACGCTTCCGATCCGCGGTGCGATCGCCCGTGATCAGGATCAGAGCGGCGCGCTGACTGAGTCGCTCGGCGCGACGCTCCTCCCCGACACCACCCGCAGCCCATTTCAGATTGCGGCGGAGCACCTTATCGCGAGCCAAGGTCTGGCCATCCGGTACAGACTCGCGAACGATCCCGCCGCCGCTGATCTCGAAATTGTCGACGATGACGAACCGACCCGTCGCCGCCAGATTCTCCGCGAGGTCGAACGCGAGCGGCCGGTCCAGCGTCAATGTACAGTCCGCCACTTCGTGACGTTCGACCCGTTCCTTGTTGTCGGTCGTGGCAAGCTCGGACGCATCGATGACCCGATGGACCTGCTGCAGACGAGCCCGCACTCGAGCTGCCCCGAGCTTCAGCGATGTAATCCTTGCGAGGCGCGAGCGGACTCCGACCCAGCCAGAACAGATTCACCCGCACGGACGTGCTCACAAGCGGCGGCGGCTCACCGGCACGCGCGGCCAGCTCGCCGCGGGTGACGTAAATCTGCTCCTCGAGAGTGAAGCCCGTCGATTGCGACGCCGTCGCCTGGTGCTGCGGCGGACGATTGAACGCCTCGATGGATCGCACCCGGCTCTTCTTGCCCGACGGATAGAAGACGACCTCGTCGCCCGTCTGCACGCGTCCGGTGTCGATGGTCCCGGCGACGATCCGCCGATCGTCGCTCTGCTGGGTGAATTTGTAGACCCCTTGAACCGGCATGCGGAACGGCTGGTTCACGGCCGGCTGCTCGCTGACGAAACCATCCAGCGTCTCGAGGACCGTCGGCCCTTCGTACCAGGGCATGGCCTGCGAGCGGGCGGCGATGTTGTCGCCATGGAAGCCGCTGACAGGAATGTAGCCGGACGGCTCGACGTTCAGTTGACGCAAGAATGCCGTGTATTCGGTGCGGATACTCTCGAAGACCTGGCGATCGAATCCGACCAGGTCCATCTTGTTGACGACCACGGCGAGCTGCCGAATCCCGAGCATCGAGAGCAGATAGCCGTGACGCCTGGAGTTCTCGCGGATCCCTTCACGCGCATCGATGACCAGCAGCGCCGCATGCGCGCGCGCCGCGCCGGTCACCATGTTCTTGAGAAACTCGATGTGTCCGGGCGCGTCGATGATGATGTAGTGACGTCTGGCGCTCTTGAAGAAGACGCGGGCCGAATCAATCGTGATTCCCTGCGCCTGTTCATCCTTGAGCGCATCGAGCAGGAAGGCGTACTCGAACGGCTTGGCGTTGCGCTCGCAATTGGCTCGCACCGCCTCCAGCTTGCCCTGCGGCAACGACCCCGTGTCTGCCAGCAGGCGCCCGACGATGGTGCTCTTGCCGTGGTCGACGTGGCCGGTGACCACGATGGGCATCCGCTCCAGGTGGGCAACGTCCTCCTCCGGCTGAGTCAGCGGCTGCGCCGGGGTTGGTTGGATGCTCGTCATTGCCGCAGGTCTCCCACCGGCCGAGTCGGGGCGCTTCTGGACAGGGCCATACGGCCGGCCGTCGAACGCCCCGCCGTGGCCGGAGCAGCGACGTTGTCATACAGCTCACGATAGGTCAACACGAAGCGGCGCAGATCGAAGTGCTCCTCTGCAAGCGATCGCGCACGAACCGCGAATCGATCGTAGTCGCGCCTCAGCCGCTGGATCGCGAGGGCGACCTCCGCCGGATCGCGGCCAACGGCCAGGCCAGCGCCCTGACGATCGACCAATCCGGCGATCCCACATCCCTCGGACACGAGGGCGGGCCTGCCGCATGCCAACCCTTCGATGACAGAGTTGGGACACGATTTGCCAAAGCCTCGATCGAACAAGCACACCGTGGCGTGACTGGAATTGTACGCCTCTGCCATATTCGAGAGGTCGCGATGCTCCACCCGGAAATTCGACGGCGGCTGCAGAAGCGCCAGGGCCCGGTTGGTGGCGTGGGCATCCCCCCACCGGCGCCACTGCGACACAAAATCGACGTCGGGGCATCGACGGGCGGCTTCAATCATCAGTGGAATGCCGCGCGCCTCGAACTCGCGTGGATCGGCGGGCGTGCTCGCGAACAGCAGTCGAAAACGGCCGGCAAGCAGCGGACCGGGCCGAAAGCGATCCAGGTCAACACCAGGATAAATCAGACGAATGCGCTGGCTCGACACGCCCGCCGCAACGAGCTCGTCTCGGAGAGCCTCGGTCTCGACGACCAACGTATGAATCGAATCGAAGTGCGACGGGTTGATGTCCGGGCTGGAGAGCACGACCGTCATCACGACTGGTCGTCGGCCGACGGCACGGAGCAAGTGCCACGAATTCGACGCGCCAAACACGTGCGTCACGTCGCCAAACCGCTCGACCACCGCGCCGAGCCCACGCAGAAGGCCCAACCGCGCGCCGGACAATCGGAAGACGCGATCCTGCACGCGCCACCTGGTCGACTGACCTGACGACACCGACACAACAAAAGGCCGAGGATCGCGTTCGCTTCGAAGCTGCTCTACTTCACGCGAAATGGCTTCGCGGGCAGGCGACCAGATCCCTGTCCAGTACGTTACTTTCGCCGGCATGTCACGATCAGGGCTGTAATTGCCGACCGCAGGAACATGAACCGGGGCCTGAGTGCCAGTGGTGACACGCTCGCTCGTGCTGTGTGACGACTTCGCCTGCGGATCCCGGCGCTTCTGGATGACACTCCAGCGCTCCAGCATCCACATCGCCCAGAGCGCATAGGAATGATTGAACTCGCCCCTGCTGTGCTCGTCGAACATGCGCTGGGCCACTCGCACGTCGAGCAGCGAGGCGATCCGAGAACCTGCCGAGAGCACTTCCGACCGGTAGCGTTCCCGATAGGGACCTGTAATCCACTCGCCTATCGGCGACCGTAAAACCTTTCTTTGGCAGCTTGAGAATCGCATCCGGTAGTCGTCGCCGGGCAACCTGCTTCAGCAGGTGTTTGCCGGTCCTGCCGGCTTGCTTGAGCGATTGCGGAATCGCAAAAGCCAGTTCGACGAGCCGTCGATCGAGGAGCGGACACCGAACCTCGAGGCCATGCTGCATGCTCATGCGATCGACCTTCACCAACACGTCGTTGGGAAGGTAGATTTTCAGATCGGCATACTCGGCCCGCTGGACGCGCATCTGACGAGGAACAGCGATCGATACGGCTCCGTGACGGCCTCGTAGGTCATCGACGCAAACGGATCGGTCGACGACTGATCGCCCAGGAGCGCTGTCAACGGCAGGCGGCTTCAGAAAGCAGAGGTCGGCGTAGTAGGCCGCAGCCGGATCGCGACCGATGTTTTCCAGCAACGATCCCAGCCTCAAGGGTCGTGGCAGCCGGTGGTGCGGGGCCATCGCCCGTCCAAGAGAACCGACCGCTCGCTGGACCGACGCGGTGGGCATGAAACTGCGAAGCGTAGCTCTCGACGGCGTGCGGAACGTATCTGAAGTTGTAGCCGCCGAACGTCTCGTCGCCGCCATCACCGCTCAACGCGACGGTGACGTGACGCCGGGCCTCGCGCGAGACGTACTACGTCGGAATGGCACGACGAATCGGCAAACGGCTCGTCGAAGGCGCTCGACCATCGGATCCAGCACTTCATCGAGGTTGCGGTTGAATCAGCTGCGGATGATGCTCGGTGCCGAAATGTGCGGCGGTCGCACTCGCGGCTTCGAGCTCGTTGTGTCGCGGCTCACCAAATCCTACCGACGTCGTCACGACACCGACCGTTGCGCCTCGGCCATGGCGGACACGACCAGTCCGGAATCGATCCCGCCCGACAGGAACGCGCCAAGCGGCACTTCGCTCTCGAGCCGCTCCGTGACCCGCTCGTCGAGCATCCGTTCGATCGACGCCAGGGCGGCGCCTTCGTCTCCCTCGAACGTGTCGAATGTCGGGATGTCCCAGTACGCGGCGCGTGTCGATTCGACCGTTGCGAAGGCGGAGCCAGTGTCCGGGCTCGAGCTTGCGGACGTGCCGATACACCGTGCCCGGCGCCAGGAAATATCCGAACGACAAGTAGTCCTCGAGCCTGACTGAGGTCCACGTCGCCGTTCCAGGCAGGGCTCGCGTAGAACGCCTTGATTTCGCTCGCGAAGTGGAGAGCACCGCCGAGCACTGCATAGAACAACGGTTTCTTGCCCAGTCGATCGCGCGCGATGAACACCTCGCGATTACGCTGGTCGTAGACGGCGAAGGCGAACATGCCCTCGAGCTCGATCGACGCACGCAGGCCCGAATTCCTCGTACGCGTGAACGATCGCTTCGGTATCGGATTTCGTTCGAAACCGGTGACCCAGACCGATCAGGCGATCCCGCAGCGCGTGGTGGTTGTAGATCTCGCCGTTGAACGTGATCCAACACGTGCCGTCCTCGTTGGAGAGCGGCTGTTTGCCGCCGGCGCGATCGATGATTGCCAGACGGCGATGGCCGAGCGCCACGAAGTCGTCGCGAAAGAAGCCGTCACCGTCCGGGCCACGGTGAGCCAGCGCCTGCGTCATCGCCGGAAGGACATCCCCAATCTGGGGGTTGAGCCGTCCGCTGACGGCCGCGAGACCTGCAATTCCACACATTGTCAGCGGCTCCCGAACGAATCGTAAATGGACCGATAGTCCGCAATCATGCGGTCGATCGAAAAGTGCTCCTCGACTCGCCGCCGGCCCGCCTCGGCCAGCCTGTCGCGGCGAACCGGATCGGCGGCCAGGACCGCGATCGCCTCGGCGATCGCGTTGGAGTCCAGCGCTGGCACCAGGAGACCGGTCTCGCCATGAGCACGACCTCAGGCGTCCCGCCGACGCGGGTGGCGACGACCGGCAACGCAGCGGCCATCGCTTCGAGAATCGTCAGGACACGCCTTCAATGATCGAGCTGTTCACGTAGACGTCGAGACCGGGCAAGATGTCGCGGGCATCGTCGCGGTGACCGGTAAACGTGACGGCGGTCGTCAGACCAAGACGCCCGACCTCGTCCTGAAGAGTCCGTTTGGAGGGCCCGTCGCCGACGACGAGCAGATGACTGTTCGGTCGCGAGTCGTGGATTTTTGCGAACGCGCGAATGAGCGTCTCGAGCGACTTGACCGGATCCAGCCGACCAACCGCACCGACAAGAAACGTCGATGGTCCGAAGCCGATTCTGGTTCGGGCTGTGCGTCGAGTGGCTTCGCTCGGAGCAGGCTGAAGCTCGATCCCGTTATGGACAACGTTGACCTGTTTGGAGGAGAACCCCTCATGAATGAGATGGCCGCGCAGGTTGTCGGACACGCTGTAGATGCGAGAGGGGACCCGCGAAAGGACCGCGTTGGCGAGCCGACGCTTTGTCGAAGCGCGTTGACCGTCCAGGCGGCCGTGCTCGGTGAAGATGACCTGCAACGGTGACCACCAGCGCGCGAGCATCCCGTACACAAACGGCGAGTAGTGATGGCAATGCAGGATCGTGGCATCGTTCTGACGAGCGACCGCTGCGATTCTTGCGCCGAGCCCCGGCTGAAAGCCGGAGGCCCGATGAAGAGCGGTCACGGAGATTCCCTGCGTGGCCAATTCTTCTGCCCACACACCTGGACCGTCCAGGCAACAGACAGCCATACCGAACTCGCCGTGAAGCCTTCGCGACAGCTCGACGATCAAGCGCTCGGTACCGCCTGGTGCGAGACTCAAACAGACCTGCAGAACGCGATTCGCCCGGAGGCTCCTTTTTTCAGAGCGCGGGTCACGCGCCGCGAATCGAGGTGTCTCGGTGCTAGGAGGCGCCAAGCTCACCATGGAGTTCCAACATGTGCTGGGCTGCAGCCTGCCAGGTGAACGAACGGCGAGCGCGGTCGCGGCCCTGACGGCCCATGCGCTCGCGCACAGTGTGATCGCCGGCCAGCCGTTCAATGGCGGCGGCCAACTCAGGAACGTCGGTGCCCGACACGAGCAGTCCCGTCTCGCCGTCTGCGACCGCCTCGGGCACCCCGCCGCTACGGCCGCCAATCGAGGGTTTTCCGGCGCTTGCGGCTTCGAGAAACACGATGCCGAATCCCTCGATGTCGCCCTGCTCGATTCGATTGGCCAGGACGAACACGTCGCATGCAGAGTAGAAGGCTGGAAGCTGGTCCGCCGAAATCTCCCCAGCAAAAACAACGCTGTCGGCCACACCGAGCGTGGACGCCAGGTCCTGCAGATACCTGAGGTCCTCTCCGTCACCAACGATCACGTAGCGGACATTCACCGAGCGCTCGCGTAAGGCCGCAATCGCGCGGATTGTGGTGTCATGTCCTTTTCGCCGCTGTAGCCTTCCGACCGATAGAATCAGCGTTTCGCCCTTTGGTGCGAATTGTCTCCGTACACTCCGACCGTCAATGTCCGGAGTAAAACGTTGAACGTCTACGCCCGGATACACGATACGTATCCGGCGTGCAGGCACGCCGAACCTCTGAAGAATCGATGCGGTATTCTTGCTGTTCGCAATGGCGAGGGCGGCGGAACGGTAAACGCGCTGGGTCAGGACCGTCAATTCCCGCGACCGTTCGGCCATCGCCAGATCTTCTCCGTGCGCCCAGCAGACGTACTCAGGTCCCCCTAGCAATCGCGACATCCAGGCGCCAACGCCTTCGGGAAGCGCGCGCGCGCAATGAACGATTGAAGATCCGTGGGCACCTAGGCGCCTCATGAGCATGGCGGTTCGCCAATGTCGGAGAAGCGCCGCCGGGTTGGAGACGCCCCAATGGTCCCCATGGATGGGATGCTCGAGCACGCGAGGTCCACCAAGGCTTTCCGGGGCGCGGTTCCTCGGTTCGGTGACGACCGTCACTGGCACTGGGAGCCGCGAATAAATCTCGTGCAGAAGAACGGCGCTCCCTCCAACGGCCGGAGGATAGAGTTCCGTAAGCAGCACAATCCCCCGGGGCGTGGTGCGATCCTGACTCGTTTGCAGTTCGGGCACAGCTAAGAACACGACACCCGTGGGGCAAGATCTCGGCCATTGACGGGATGGAGCCGTGCGGTCGACAAGGCATCTAAGAGCCTTTGTAACAATACTTTACAGGCGCCATTGCCGCTCTGCCTGGGGCAAGATGCAGGAGAGGGAGACTTTTGTCTCCATTGCTATGGCATGTTTATCAGCGTCACGCGTGACTTTCGCCTCGCCGCAAGGTGCTCACGCAGGAAGATCGACCGTAGGTCGCCAACGATAGGATGCGCCCAGGCGGTGCGTTGCATTACTGGAACTCGCGAGGTCCGCGGCAAGGCAGACACTCGCGGAAATGCGATCCAAGGCCGCGATCAGACCAAACGACAGCCAGAGAAGGTCGTTCAACGCCATCGCAACGAACGCTCCCCCCACCACGAAACCCGTGATGGACGCGATAAGGGCGTTCGAGGACGTAAAGAAGAGGCGCGCGTCAGCCGCGTCAATGTCCGTACGCTTGCCGCGATTGCGAACCCGAAATGCCGCTCGATAGGCGAAGACAAAGGCGCAGATGTACGCAATGGTCCCAACCAGGCCGGTCTCCGCGAGCACCTGAAAATGGCTGCTGTGCACCGATCGCTTATGGCCGTAGAGGCCGTCGAGGAAGTCATACCTGTCGTACGCCTGTTCGTAGTTGAACAGGCCCACGCCCAACGGATTTGCTTCTGCCATATCGAGGGCCACTCTCCAGAAGTGCAGCCGGCTGATGGCAGATTCCTCGTCGGCTTCTTCGTACGTTCGAATCGTCTGTAGTCGGTCGAGATAGCCGCCTTGAGATGACATGAAAGAGAAAAGCGGCACGGCGAGAGCTGTCACAATGACTAATGCGACGGCGCGACGCCGCTGCAACACCATGAACATCGCGATAGCCGCGAGGAGTCCCAGGAACCCGCCGCGGGAAAACGTGCTGATGGTTGCCAAGATCGTCAACGGTAGGCTGCCACATACGCGATTCAGCCAGCGTCGGGCAGTGTTTTGGGCGACCGCGACAAGCAAAGGAAGGATCATCACCATGCCGACGGTGTACCCGTTGTTGTCGGTGAACGCGCCTGCGAGGCCCTCGTAGAAGCGAACGCCTCCTCCGAGGAGAGAGGACAATCCCGCTTTGGCCGTATGGAAACCGAAGGAGCCGGCGATGACGAGGACCGTCGATCGAAAGCGACGAGGACTGTCGACCAGCGTCACTAACAGCAGCGTGACGATCAAGAGTCGAAATAGTAGTCGAGCCACTGCCAACCGATTGACGGAACGATCACGTTAGTTTGCGCAACCAACGCCGCGAAGAGGAAGGCGATCGCGGAAAGGCTGATCGGATGTGTGGCGTTTGGAATCGTTCCGGTCGCCAGTGCCGGAACGAGGAGAATGACTCCCAGGACCAGCGACGGTCGGAGCGCAGATATCCCAGTACCATCCATTCCTGGGGTCGAAAGAGGGCGAACCAGAGGTATAGGAGTAGAGCCGAGAAGCGATCCGATAGCGCGAAGAAGATCCCAGGAACCAGGATCCCGCAGACTAAGAGGCCCCTCAGCATGCGCCTAGAACACTAGAGCAGAAACGACCCGGGTCACCACGAGTTGCCCACGCAGCACAGCACTGCATTGTAGCTCGAAGCGACCGCCGACGACGCGCACGAAGGGGCCGGGTTGGTTACTCCCCAAGTGCATGGGAGCACCCGCACGGGCAGCATGTTCAGAAATCGGTGCGGCAGCTCCTGTGGAAGACTCGCACACCTCGGAATCGACGCCGACACGCCCGCGGTCTTGCGACAGGCAACAGCGCTACCACCAAAGTGCCAGCCTCGCAGCTGTCACAAGACCACGGCCCCAATGTTCTACTTGATCACTCGAACGTTCGCGGGCGCCGTCGGCGGAGGGATTTGCGAACCGCTTCCGCCCGCAATCTGCCAGACGTGAACTCAAGGCGTGTCACCTTGATCCAGGACGCCATACATTCGTCGGGTCGCCGCATCCCAAGTGAAACAATATCCGCCATCAACGTAGCCACTGAGCCGCCCGCAAGACGTCGCTGGTCCTGACAGCACCCACCACGCGTAAGGTCGGACTGCATACGATTGCATCGTCCCGTTCCTGACGGCCAACAGATCATTCACATCGAAGGCGTCCACCTGTTGCTTTCGGTACGGCGCAGCGCCCTCGCCCGCGCTACCCTGACAGCCGTCGTCTTGCTTGTATGTCGGCGCGCCGGACCCGTGTCGATGGATCCAGAGCACTGTTCGAGTGCCATCTGGAAAAACCATCGCATTGTCATGGTCAGCGGCGCGAGAGAACGTCTGGTTCGGTGAGTTGGGATTCGCAATCTCGTGACCCAACGGATAGCTGAGACACATCTTCGCCGGCACCGGATTCCGGCTCCGACGTCATCAGGGTTGAAGGCATAAAAGGATGGCCCGTTCGTGCATTGACTGACGATGGACATCACCCCATTGCCCAATGAAACACGGCGCCCCGAAGGCCGACCTCCACTCCGGCGGTATCACCCCCATGTAGCCGCTGACAAAGTGGCCATCTGCACCCTGGATCGAAGACATCGAGCCAGAAAAACCACTAATGTTTGTGTTTCCGACGGTGAGCGGCGTGATTCCTGACGTGGTGTACTGTTCCGCTTCGTGACGAGCAAACGATTGTTCCAGACGAGAGCTCCGGCTACTTCGGTCGCGTTCTGCCCGCCCGTGTTCCCGGGCACCGACGTGGGCTGCGTGATGATGGACGCCGTTCCCCCCGATTGACGGTATCGAAATCCGGCCGAGGGCTTCTTGCTGCACTATGTGCCGCCGTAATAGAGCGAGTTCCCATCCGGCCCCATCGCGAGGCCCATGCCGCCCCACGCAAACCCTGCTCCACTGCCTGGAGGCGGCTGGCTAAAGAACCCGAGGTACGTGATGTCGCTCGCCTGGAGGCGAGGCAACGATGTCTGAGCAAACACGGACCGCGGCCGTAGCGCCGCTCCGATAGCGAGCCCGGCGGTCATATACAAGAAATCTCGACGTGTCGGCATGAATATCCTTCGCGTGTCGTCGCCGCGCGGCTCGAATGCCCGGGGAAGTCGAACGTCTGGTGCGGACCTCCCAACGGTCCCCAGGCCCACCGCCGTCGCTTCGCAACAACCATGCGAAGAAACGGCTGCGGATTCAATCGGCGCGACCAACCACGCTTTCAATGGTGATGATATCAGTTAGCGGATTTTACCAACGCAACCTTCATGCCTAGCGGCCGTTCATGCCCAGAGCGCGCTAACGGCTATCAAGGCAATGAGTTATGTACCCGGCGTATCGCCTCTCCAGAACCTCGAAATCACAAAAAAAGCGTGTAAGTGGGTAAATTCGACTTCCCTACGCTCCCGGAAAAACTCGTCGATCGGCCGCTCAGGTCGCCTCTGGGCGCGCGCGCTCGAGGAGAGCGGACCGAACGTCAGTAGCGCACCCCGATGACTCGTGAGACGCAAACACGGCGGGGCCTCCAGCAACCCAGTGGCCTCACTGCGGTTTTCACTCGAAAAAAGGGCTTCACGCTTCCATACCGTAATCTCGTTGTTGGTCACCGACTCTCTTGGAATGCAGCTGTCAGGCTGAAGTCGTTTCACCTCTGCTGGATAGCACCTGACCGCTGCGACAAACTACTGGCATGCCACTTGCTCCCGTCGATCCAAATGTTTCAAAGAGATCGTCGGATAAAAGTGTGTTGTACTCTTGCCTCGACGGCGCTGATATTGGCGACTCTCGTGGCTTCATCGGAGGCCGCTGCCGCGCGACCGGCTCCTCCACTGCCAGCGCCCAGCGGTAGCGTCGTTAACGTTTCAAATAGCAGTCAGCTGCAGTCGGCCGTGACCTCGCTCACGTCGAACCGAACAATCGTTCTCGCGCCAGGCACGTACAACTTGCGAGCGCGTTGTATGTCAACGGCACGTTTACCAATATGGCATTCGCGGCGCCACGGGTAACGCCGACGACGTGGTGCTGGTAGGCCAAGGGATGACCGAAGCGTCGTGCCCTTACGGGATCTGGGTCGGTGGCAACGTTCAAGGAGATCACCATCGCCGAATCTGACCATCCGCGACGTTTTCTACCATCCCATCATCCTTCAACGCCGGCGCGCAGTCCCCGCTCGTCCACAACGTGCACCTCGATCAACGCCGGCGAGCAGTTCATCAAGTCCAATCCCGAACGCGGCCGGCGGCGGCGTCAACAACGGCATCGTCGAGTACTCGGTGATCGAATACGCGACGACGGCCGCGACGCCTACACGAACGGCGTCGACGTTCACACCGGAGCGAACTGGATCATCCGCCACAATCTGTTCCGGAACATCCGCGCGCCGCACGGCGCAGCTCGCCGGGCCGGCCGTCCTGATGTGGAACGACTCGAGCGGCACACCATCGCCGAAGGCAACACGTTCATCAACTGCCAACGGGAGATTGCGTTCGGCCTGATCGAGCGGACGCCGGACGATCATACCGGCGGCATCATCCGCAACAACTTCATCTACCGACAAGCCGATTGGCGGCGACGCCGCCATCGGCGTCGTCGACTCGCCGAACACGCAGGTGCTGCACAACACCATCACTCCTGTCGGGAACCTATCGATCGCCGATCGAATATCGCTTTTCCGGAACGACGGGTGCGATCATCGCGAACAATCTCCTCGATGCCGGGATTTTCGGCCCGCGACGGTGCGAGCGGTTCAACTTCCGGCAATGTCACGAACGCGGCCACAAGCCTGTTTGTGAACGCAGCGGCCGGCGACCTTCACCTCAAGTCAACCGCAACGTCTGTCATCGACAAAGCCGCGTCGGTCGCGAATTGCCCGAACGATTGGGATGGGGATCCGCGTCCGCAGGGCTCAGCCAGGGATGTGGGCGCCGACGAATTTGGGTCCACTACCACGACCCCTGCCCCACAACCGCCGACGAACGTTCGAATCATCAGGTAAGCGGCGCCGATTCCGAGGCGAGCTGAACTGCCGCTGCACGTACCTCTTTTGGGCCCGGCCGCTCTTGCGTCCGGGCCGTTTGCTCGTTTGGTGAAGACAGGCGCCCAGCTGGTCAGCGTGGTACAATCAAGGGTTTAAGCGTTCAGTCAACAGCGCATCGACCCACCGGGGCGCTGAGACTGCTTCAATCCGACGGCGACGGCCAGCACATGACTCCAGTTTCACGCCGGACTACGCTCGAGAGCCTGACGTCGTGAGCCTTCGGACCGTCGTGGTCGGATGCGGCGCGGTCGCCCAGCGTCTGTATCGCCAACCACTCCAGCAACTCGGAGCACGCGACATCCTCCGGATCACCGCGGTCGTGGATCCTGTCGACGAACATGCCGAGTCTCTCCGGAAATTTTTTCCACATGCCGCGAAACATCGCACACTCGATGATGCGCTGACGACCGCGACGCCAGACCTGACGCTGCTCCTGAGCCCTGCGCATTTGCACTGCGAACAAGGTGTCCAGGCTCTTACGGCTGGGAGCCACGTCCTCTGCGAGAAGCCCATGGCCAAAACCAGCGCGGAGTGCGCGCGGCTCAACGACGCTGCGAGAGCCAGCAAGCGGATCCTGGCGGTGGCAATGATCCGCCGGTATTTCCAGCCTTTGCGCGGCTGAAACATCTTCTCGATCAAGGGCAGCTCGGATCATTGGTCTCCTTTGAATATCGCGAAGGACATAAATTCGAATGGCAGGTCACCACGCCCGCGGCCTTCCTGCCTCGAAGAGACGGCGGAACGGGTGTGCTGTTCGATATTGGTCCGCACGTCATCGATCACCTCGCGTGGACGTTTGGGGATCTTGAAGTGCTCGCGTATGAAGACGACGCGATGGCCGGCATCGAGTCAAACGCGGTGATGAGTGTTCGTTCGGCTCGCTGTCCGGGCTCAATTCATCTGTCGTGGGACAGTCCGCAGCTGAACGAGCTTCGCGTTGTTGGATCCGACGGTGAAGCGGTCCTGCGCATCGATCGTTTCGATCAGTTGGCGGTTCGCCGATCGGCGGGCTACGCTACAGAAAGCGCCTCGGTGGCGTTTCCGGCCGACCTGGCCCAGCCAGCTCGCACCTCTGTTGTTCCGCTGACGTACCCTCAAGCCATCTACGGCCAACTCATCCAGGTCGCACGAGCGATCACGCTGGGGGAAGCGCCGGCCGTGGATGGCGAATCTGGTGCGCGCTGCGTGTCCGTTTTGGAATCGGCCCTTTCGATAGCGCGCCCGCTCGGGCAACCTTGGCTCGATTCGAGCGAGCAGCGCGCTTTCGTGGCGCTCCATTGGACCAGCCACCAATGAGCGATTTCGCGATCATCGGCGCTGGTGGATTCGTCGGGCAGCGCTTGACGGAGTCGCTCGTGCTGAACGGCGATCGGGGTCCTCGCGCGATCGTCCGAAGCTACCGAAACCTGGCGGGGCTTTGCCGCTTCGGACGTCTCATCGACATACGCTTTGCCGACGCAGAAAGATCCACCGATTTGGGCAAGGCACTCGAAGGCGTAAATGTTGTTGTCAACGTCACGACTGGAGCGCCCGCTGGAATCGAGCGCTCGACTCGGACGATTTACGATGCGTGCGTCCGGGCAAAGGTCTCTCGTCTGATCCACCTCAGCTCGGCGGTCGGTATACGGCGACGTCGTCAGGCCGACGGCAGACGACGACCCACCTGTCACGACGCACTGGATGCCGTACGCACGCGCGAAGGCCGCGTCCGAAACATGGCTTCGCCAGCAGATGACGACGTCGTCGATCGACCGTCATCGTTCTGCGCCCTGGCATCGTGTGGGGCGTACGGTCGCCACATACCATGGGCTTCGCCAGATCGCTCTCTCAAAAGGACGCATTCGTCGTCGATGCCGGAAAAGGAATCTTCAACGGCATTTACATCGACAATCTGGTCGCGGCGATCAGGGCAGCCCGTGACGCACGAGGCGCAAGGGCTGGCTTCTACAATGTCGGGGACAGTGAAACCGTTACGTGGCGGACTTTCTTCGAAGCCCTGGACGCCCGCTCGGCTGCGATGTAGACCGATTGGCACAGGTCGCAGGTGACACGTTTCCACGTTCGCTACGCTCGACCATCGACACGATTCAGGCCCACCCGCTGGTCAACAACTTGTACCATCGTCTGAAGACGCGTATCCCCGACGCAGTAAAGACCGGCCTCAAGGCACGACTCGAGGGTGCCTATCAGTACCGAGCGGGTCGCGAGCGGGTACACCAGCCAGCCATCCGTTGATCGAGAGCTCTGGCATCTGCAGAAGGTACAGCACAAGCTTCCGACAGCGAAGTTTTCAGGTGCGTTTGGTGTTACGCCGCCGGTGTCATTCGCGGATGGAATTCGGAGGACGATCGCGTGGCTGGACACGCTGGGGTGGACCGAGGGCAATCGGACCAGTGATTCGGAGGACGCTCACGCGGTGACGACGCGCCGGTAGATGTCTTCGATCGCTCGAGTCCGACGGGCGAAGCTGAATTCGGTCTCGACTCGTCGACGGGCGTTGTGAACCAGGCGCGTACGCAACGCGGCATCGTCCAACACTCTCTCGATGCCTAGCGCCAGCCGCTCCGCGTCGCGGGCCGGTACCAGAACGGCCTGTTCCTGATCCGTAACAGCCTCTTTGACCCCATCAACGTCTGTCGATACGATTGGCACTTCCATCGCCATCGCTTCGAGGACCGTATTCGGTAAGCCTTCACGAGTTGATGACAAGACGTACACGTCCAGCTGCTCGAACACCTTCCGTACGTCGTGAACGTGACCCAGGAAGGTAACCCGAGGAGCCACTCCCATCTCTGCCGCCGCCTCACGCAACTCGTTCTCCAGCTCTCCTTTTCCAACGATCACGAAGTAGAGGTTGTCGCGTCTCTGGAGAAGCGATTTCGCGGCCGCTAAGAAAATTGGGGTAGTCCTTCTCACCGTTGAGACGGCCGACGGCGCCAATCAACACGGCGTCGTGGGGGATACCCAGTTTTTCTCGGAACGTGTGATCCCGAATCGCCGGATCGGCGGAAGTACCGAGAATCGATGGCGTTCCGGATCCAGATGGTCTTCGCGGGATCGACCCCGTGCCGGCTAACGATGCCGCGCATCGTGTCCGAGACCAGGATTACGGTCTCGAAATAGCGAAGGATCCTGAGATCGATTTGATCGTACAAATAGCGCACTCTCCAGTTCTTCGAGGCCCAGAAAAACTGGAACGTTGCAAGCGGTCCGTGCGCCGTGGTGATCAGCTTCATCTTGTGGTAACGGCGCAGGATCACCCCGTATAGATCCGATTTGTAGCAATGTGCGTGCAGGATGTCGATCTGCTTGTCGCGAAGAATCTGCAACAGCTGCTTGAGCGCGGCGATGTCGAACTTGTACCGCTCGTCGATCGTATAAAACGACTCGACGCCGAGTTTGCGCGCCCGCTCATGAAGGTCGAACTCCGAATCATCCTTGCTCTTCAGATAGACGATCGTGACGTCGAATGCCTCGCGATCGGCTTCGAGAGCTGAAAACAGAATCGTCTTCTCGGGCCCTCCGCCTCCGCCGCGACAGCTTCGCAACTCGAGAATGTTGATCTTCTTCCGGGACACCATGACACTCTTTCTCCGCGATCTTCTGATTTCGGGTCTGTCAAGACGCCAGGCGGCGTGCGGACTTCCCGCGAGCCGCAGCAGTCAATATCGGCACAATGGGGGACAGCTGACGGTCCCATGCGAGCTGCGAGAGGTCGGCTCGTCTGGCAACTGATCGACGCTCGGATTCCGTCAAGCCGAGTAATGACGACAATCGCCTCCGCTGAAGCTGACTCGGTGTCGGCGATGGCGCAGCCGGGCAACACTGCTGCCGGCAATCCATCAGCCACGGCTGGTGTCGTGACAACGGGTAAATCGGCGGCCAGCGCCTCAAGGACCTTGTTCTGGAGACCTCGTGCTGTCCTGAGGGGTGCCACTGAAACGGCACTGTCCCACAGATACGGCCGCACGTCAGGAACAGCACCTGTGACCTCCACGCTCGAGTCGGGCCGGGCGGCCTCCCGCAAGCGCGCACTCGGATACGCTCCAACGACTGTAAGTCGTGCATCCGGCCGCCTGGTGCGAACCAAAGGCCAGATGTCGCGGATGAGGCGTATCCCAGCCTCTTCGTTCGGCTCGTAGTTCATGACACCGCAGAACACAACCTTCGGCTCGGCGGGAGCTGACGGGCTCGGGGGTCGAAAGTGATCGAAGTCGATGCCGTTTTGGATGGTTCTGATGTCCGCCGTGGGACAGAGCGCGACAAGGGTTCGATGTTCCCGCTCGTTGACGACCAGGGTCGTGCGGGCGCGCCTGACCAGATCTACTTCGAAGCGTTCAAGGCAACGTGCCTCCCGACCATAAATCCACGCCATCGGAGGCCGGGTCGCCCGACTCAGCGCGCGCCACTTCGCGGAGTCGACGTCGACCATGTCGACCACGAGCGGAATGTCGTTGAGGGGAGCCGTCGTGGCAAGCCGCGCCATCCCAGAACAGAAAGCCAGAACTACGTCTGGGCGGTTCGCGCGGCACACGTCGGCGATCGTTTCGACGAGATTCGGCGCATCCAAAAGAGCGTGTGTCAGCGGACGAGAACCGGAGAGGCTCAGTCCTGCGCGAACTCGATTGCGCCAGGGTGTCACGGGTACCACCGTCACTCGATCCGCTGGTACCGTCGCCGTCGCACGGGCCTCGTCGGAATCGTGAACTAGCGACACCAGGTCGACGGTCGCATGAGCGCTCAGGTGCCGCAGCATATGGTACGCACGGATGCGGTCACCACGATTGGGAGCGAATGGAAGTCTGTGCGTAAGGAACAGCACCCGCAGGGTCGGTTGAGCGGTTTCCCTCACGCGGTCTCCGTTGCCGTGCGCATCCTGACCACTCGTGCTGGCGCACCCGCGGCGACAGCGTAATCGGGTAGGCTCCGTGTCACGACCGATCCGGCGCCGACAACGGTCTCCAGCCCCACATCGGCCATCACCACGCAGGCGCTGCCAATCCAACTGCCCGCGCCAATGTGAACCACGCTGCGATGGTGAGGTTGGAGTCGAATCGGCACGCTCAGATCCGAAAAGTCGTGAGTAGCACCGCCACTTGGAATATGAACGCCGGCCGCAATTAGTGCGTTGTCGCCGATGTCCACGAGGCCGATATGACAGCGCGGACCGATGTACGCATGACGTCCAATTCTGGCGCCCGCCTGCGAGAAGACCGTTCCAAATTCGATCATGGCCGACCAATCGCAGTAAGCGAGCGCCCGGCGGAGAAATGCCCGCCGCAGGAATTGGCCCGTCAGACCAGGCAGGCATGCCAACGCTTGAGTCGAACCCTCGAGTGCGCGGTCCTGTCCAAGACAGCAGCGAACGCAGCTTGAAGGACACGACGGACGGAAGGACAACGATCGTCGCAGCGACATTCGCTGTCGCTTTCAAGAGTTGCCGAATCCCGGTGCCGTGCGAGGCACCGGCGGCGTCAACGCGCACGACGATGTTCCTTTCGAATAACCATGGCGAGCGCTCGGGCCACGTCGTAGGTCGCCGCAAGAGACAAGGCTCGAGTTGCCACCGCGATATTCGCCTCGCCCGTCCGGCGGAGTATCAGTGCCGCCCGCGCGATGGTCGGGAACATCGCGACGCACAAGACGCCAGCTAGCGGCAACGGACTGCGGATACAGCGCCAGGCCGATTGCGAGTGGAAGAGCCACAAGACAAGCGAGAAGAAGGATCGGCCCGACGATGCTCGGAGCATCCCGCATCGTCAGTGGCCCGCGCAGACTCACCAGCAAATTATCCCTGCCGCGCCAGAGCTCGCTGTTGAACAGCTGTTTGAGACTCTTCGGATCTCCGTAGTGAATCGAATGCAGGCGCGGGTCGCCGACGAGCCGCAATCCATCCTGTCGAAGGCGCTGACACAAATCCACGTCTTCACAGGTTGTCAGCGTGGTATCGAAGCCGCCAACCCTTGTGAACGCCCATTTCCACACCGCCAGATTCCCACTACCCAGCCACCGCGCGTCAGCAGAATCGGGACGATGCTCGCGAAATGAATCGTAGAGGCGCTGGACCCAAGTCGCGGGCTCTGGCGGGTGATATGGAGCGCCCACGGCCGCCACGCCCTCGTGACCAAGGGTCTCAACCGCGCTCCGCAGCCACTTCGCAGAGAGCTCATGATCCGCATCAACGAACGCGAGAATCTCTCCAGATGCCGCCGCTGCGACGCGGTTTCGAAGAGCCGCGACACTCAGGCCAGGAAGCCGCAACACTGTGGCGCCAGCACGCGCGGCTACTTCGTCTGAGCCGTCTGTCGATCCGTTGTCCACGACGATGACTTCCAGTCGATCACCGGGATAACTCATTTGCCTTGATCGAGGCCAAACATCTCGCCAGACCGGTCGCATCGTTCAGCACAGGAATGACGAATGAGACCGTCGGCAGCACAGTCGCGCGGCTTGGCATCCGCCTCCACTCTGCCGTCGAGCGCCTGCAGCGGGCTGTGCATTACAACGCCACCAGCTGTGAGAGCCGCGACGATGCCGCCGACAAGAACGGCCGCGAGCACAATCCTGACCAGGCGGTGTTTGGCGATTGCCTTCTGCGGCGTGAAAGCAATCGGTAAACCGAAATCGATCGAACGTTCGAGTCGAGGAGCTCGACCGCCGTCCTTCCCTGACTGAAACGCAGCCCGCATGTAGCCACAGAGCATCAAGAGCACTCTGGGCCGCGCGGTAAACCGTGTCGCGCGTTCGCCCAGCATGCGAAGCGCCTCGCCATGAAAGTAGTCGGCCCGCTTCAGAAAGCCGGCTCGATCCGGAAGGTCAGCGTGTCGGGCCGCGAATTGAAGGACATCACTCTTGCGCATGTCCTGGGCAGCCCAGGTCTCGGTCGGGTATTCCAGGATTTCGGGTTTGTCGAGGTACAGGGACTCGTTCGCGGCCATCCAGCGCGCATAGTGCAGGAGACTCGCCTGCGCATACGCGTAACGTTCGTCGATCTCGCCCCGCAGGGCCTTTTCGTCGAGATAACGGCCAAGCGCCTGCAGAAAGACGGTGTACGACCAGCGGCTTTCAGGATCGGTCAGGCGGCGCTGGTCGAGATCATCGTGCGGGTGGATGCAGCGTCGAATCAGGGCCTCGGCTTTTTCAAGGAACGCCGTGCCGACCCGTCAGGCGATGACCGTTCAGAAGGACGACGATCGCATTGCCTGCTCCACGGCCAGGGCCGTGGTACTCCAGGGAGTGCGTCTTGCTCGCCAGCCCCGTGTCCGCGCGGGACAGCCAGCGAAAGGGCGTACGGGAGCCGTCGTCGAGGCCCAGTATCCATTCGGCGAGACCTACAGCGGCATCGCGCGAGGCCTGTTCGCCGGTCAGGAAATAGTGGAGCATCAAGCCCGTCGAGTAGGCGTGCTCGTTTGCGGGCCCGCCACCGCCGACGCCTGCAGCCTTCATGTACGTTCGATGGGACGACTTGCCGGCGTCCACGTAGTGCGCCGTGTGCCAGAACAGGCCGCCGGCGTAGGCAGACTTGTCGTCAGCCGTGTGGTAGATGTCGATGTCGCGAACGTGGGAGGCGAGCTCGTCCATCGCCGCCCACCAGCGCGGATCGCGCGGACCGCAGGAACTGGCAGGCGAAGCCCGCTATCGCGTCATACTGATTGTTGTAATGGGAGACGAGCCGTGCGGGACCCTTGTGAAAGACGGCTTCATGATCCCCGTAGATATCTCCGAAATTGCGCCAGCCGTATTCGTCAATGTGCTCGCGGCGAACCGCAAAACTCTCCGGCCCCTCGATGATGGAATTGACCAGATCGAGATATTCACGATTGGGATCGTCGGCAGCCGGCGTCAAGTACGGAAGTGCAGCGGCCTCAGCTGTACCAAGCGGGTGGCGCCGTCGCCAGCACCGGCGAGCGCGTCCAGTCGAGCGGAACCTGAGAGACGTGATCGTGGCCAAACGACACATTGACCACGTGGGTCTTGCGTTCTCCACCCTGAATCTCGTGAAGATCGGCGAACTGCTTTGGGAACAGTCGAAGGACGATGGAGTCCTGATTGATCTCGAGAGACTTTGGCGCGTTCTGCCAGAAATGACGAACGGCAATTCCCGTCCGTGTCTCCTCGTGGCTCGACCCAGGCCAATGGAGTCGCCCGATGACCTTGCTGAATCCGGCCATCTGCCGTCAGCCGATATCCACGAAATGAGTTCGGGACCACGCCGTTGCGATTGACGTGTACGCTCGACTGCCAGTTCTCACCGCCACTAGAATCTTGGTAGAGCTCGAGCGGAACGGCTATGTCGACTCAACGGCTCTTGCGCATCCGACCGAACAGAACGCCGCGCTCACGACACCCGTTTCGATCCGAAGCGAACAGTCTCGGAACAACACGCTCCCCGCGTCCCCGAGCTCCCAGAATCCGTCAGCGTGCACGGCGGGCTTCGGGTTGTGAAGAGCGAGCTCGAATCGTGCGGTGGATGTCGCCGCGAAGAAGTGCGCGCGGACGGTCAGGTGAAGACCATTGGCGAATTCCCCGTCCAGACGCACGGCCGCACGAAGCGGACCCGCGGCTTCAACTGTCGCGCCCATCAGCGTGGGCTGCAATTCCGTGCCTTCTGCCGTCGTCAGCACACAGCTCACGCGTCGCGTGAACGATGCACTCCTCGCAGGCTCGAGTACCTCGAGCAGCAAGGAACCTGTCCCCCCAATCCGAAAGACGAGGTCATGCGAGGCGACGCTTAACGCGTCCTGATCTTGATTGACTCGCAGCGCGTCGGGAAAGATGGGCGAGCCGCCGGTGAACCCGATGCGATACTCCGCAGGGGCGTCAGCCTGAAAGTCACAGAGCACCCAGCGCGCGGATCCATCGGGCCACGCATCCAGAAGTGCCGTCTGTACCGGGATGTCTCCTCCCGGACCGGCGATGGAAATCGATGCCGACGTCCGCACAAAGCCCCTGCGGTAACGGCAGGCCGATTGTGACCGGTTCATTTCGTCGAACCGCCGCCGGATTTCCAGGGACGCGCAACTGAAGACGTAAATCGACCGGAGACGATTCGTCAGAGTCCACAGAACTCGGCTCGCGCACAGCAATGGGCTCAGCGACCGAGCTCGGCCACTCCGTCGGATTGCTCACGGGACCAGCCTCGCGATACGAGGTCCAATCCACGATGCCACGCCGAGTGGCAGGCGCTTCCACACCTCGATGCTGGCGTGGAACTTGGCTCCTTGACGATCATCCGACGGAACGGCGGCACCGTTGAGCATCGAGTACTCCCAATGCAACGGCTCGGGCCTGGCGCCCCACTGCTCCTTGAAATTGTAGGTCCCGTCGTTCGGCGTCGACCGGCCGAAATCAAACATGCGGCGACCATCGATCGCGGCCTGCTTGATGATGTCCCAGTACATCAGGTGATTCGGACACAGCGCCCGGTGCTCGCGGAGCGACGAGGCGGATGGGACTTCGATCGTGTCGCCGTACGCATAGCTGAGCGCGCCAGCGATAGCGGCACCGTTCAAGCGCACGACGTGAAGCCGAGCCTCGCTCGGGGAATGCCTCGAGGATGGCGCTGAACAGTCCACGACCATACACGGGCGTGCCGAGGTCGCGCATGTTGCGCGCGAAGATGCGGTAGAACTCGTCGAGCAGATCGAGTCCTCCCGCGCTCACGGTCAGATTGCTCTTTTCCCCTTTGCGAACCTGGTTCCTGACCTTGCGGTCCAGCCCCGCCCACATGGCGTCCGGATCGGCCTTCAGCGGCAGGAGCATCGTCACCTTGTGCGTGCGGACCGGCAGCGTCTCGAACACCCTCTGGCGGTGACGCAACAGCACGTAGTTCAACCCGCGCTCGTGGGCGATTCGGGTAGCTTCACGGAGCAGCACATCTGCCGCTTCCGGGGTTCGCGCAAGGACGCCTCCGTAGTTGACATACGGCAACGACGTCAGGGCCCGACCAAAAATCGGACTCCTCACTTCAACCAACGGCAGGACGCCCGACACGCCTCGCGAATCGCGCGCGGCCAGGTAATGCGTGCGATGTCCGAGACCCTTCTCGAACACCGCCTTCCAACCCCAGAGGTGATAACCCGTGGCATCAGTCCGGTCGTTGATGAAACGGTCCCACTCGGCCGGCGAGACACTCGATGCGAGCGCGACCGCCGGCTTCTCGACGGGACATTCGACGGCCGGCGGACTCGAGTGTTCCAGCGGTCATCACGCGTGCACCCGTTCCAAAGCGGTCCCCCGCCCGGTCCCGAAATACTTGAACCCGTCGAGTCGAGCACGATCCGGATCGAGCACGTTCCTCGTGTCGATCACGATCGGCTGTCGCAGCAACGGCTTGATGGCGCCCAGATCGAGGCTCCTGAACTCGTTCCACTCGGTCATGATGACGATCGCGTCGCAGCCCTGAACGGCATCCTCGAGGTCCCTGGCAAAGTAGATCGACTCTGCCGCCGAGCCAAGCGCGGTCGGCGGCTTCGTCAGCCGCGACCGGATCGAAGGCCCTGACTTCGCGCCCCGAGTGCCAGCAGCCGACGGCAGACATGCAGCGCCCGGCGATTCACGGACGTCGCTGGTGTTGGGCTTGAACGACAGCCCAAGAATCGCGACGCGCCGGCTGATCAGTGTGCCCAAGGCATGGTGAAGCTTTTCGAGCACACTCTCCTTCTGATGCTCGTTAGCGGCAATCGCGCTCTCGACGACGGTCTGCGGGGCGCCGAACCGTGCGCCGAGGGCGGCCAGAGCGCGGGTGTCCTTCGGGAAGCACGACCCGCCGTAGCCGGGACCGGGATGCAGGAACTTCGAGCCGATCCGCTTGTCGAGTCCCATGCCTTTCGCGACCACATGGACATCGGCGCCCACGCGCTCGCAGAGATTCGCCACCTCGTTGATGTAGCTGATCTTGACAGCCAGAAACGCATTCGACGCGTACTTGATCATCTCTGCGGTTTCGACGTCGGTGATCACGAACGGCGTTTCGATCAGATAGAGCGGACGGTAGATCTCCCGCATGATCTCCGCGGCACGGTCGCTTGACGTGCCTACCACGATCCGGTCAGGACGCATGAAGTCCTGAACGGCCGCCCCTTCGCGCAGGAATTCCGGGTTCGATACGACGTCGAACTCGACGTCTGGCGGCAGCTGACGCCTCAGAATCTGCGACAACCTGGCACCGGTCCCAATCGGAACGGTGCTCTTCGTGACGATGACCTTGTAGCTCCCGACACCTTCCGCGATCTGCTCCGCAGCGGTGAGGATCTGCGAAACATCGGCTTCTCCCTTCTCCCCTTCGGGAGTGCCGACCGCGAGGAAGACAACCGTCGCGCGGCGCACCGCGTCGGCCGTGCTCGGTTGAAAACACCAGACGGCCAGCGGCTACATTTCGATCGACCAGCTCCTGTAGACCTGGCTCGAAGAATGGCATCTCTCCGCGTTGCAACTGTTCGACCCGACTGGCAGAGGCGTCGACGCAGGTCACCGAATGACCGAAATCGGCGAAACAGGCGCCGCTGACGAGCCCGACATAGCCGGTGCCGATAACCGCAAGATTCATGATCGAGACATTCCTGACTGCCTACCAGAGATACGGAAGCGCCCACGCCGGCCGCGATGCCGCGACCGGATGATCCACCTGATTCACCAGGGCGCCCAACGGTCCGAATCCAAATTCGCTCAAGAGCCGACGCAACCGGGCTTCGGTCTGGTCCAGATTCCGGTAATGACGGAAACGACTCAACAGGCCGGTGCGAAGCCGCGGCTGATCAGGATCGATTTCCCACGGGTGCAGGTAGAAGATCGCGGGCCGCTGCTCCATCCGGTTCACGCGCTCGATGCCCCAACGCGTCCAGGCGTACGGCAGGATGCGAAAATAGCCGCCGCCGCCAATCGGCAGGTTCAGCGGGCCAACGGTCGTCGTCGAGCCAGGAGCCTCGACGAGCGACCCGCCCGGCCGCGTCAACACGTACGGATGACGCGGACAGAGCGGAATGCCATACCGATCGTGCCTGATCGGAAAGATGCTCGAATCGTAGGTGTACCCTTCCTCGATCAGGACATCGAGGGCCCACAACGATTTCGGCGTCACCGAGTAGCTCGGCGCGCGGTAGCCGAACACCTGTCGCCCCGAGGCCTGTTCGATCAGCGCCTTCGACCGTTTCACATCCTCCCGAAACGCGTGCGGCGTCTGGTCGTAGATGAGGCGATGGCCGAACCCGTGCGACGCCACCTCGTGGCCCGCGCGTCGCAATGCGTGCGACCAGCTCGGGAAAGCGCTCAGCGACCATCCCCAGGATGAAGAACGTCGCGGCGACGTCGTGTTCGTCGAAGATCTGCAGCAGCCGCTCCGTGTTACGAACGACGCGGCTCTCGAGCCCGTTCCACTCGGCTCGAGGGATGACACCGTCGAAGACGCTGACGTGGAAATGCTCCTCCACGTCGATCGTCATCGCGTTTTGCACTGGCACAGGCTGATCGTGCGCCGACATGTCAGGCACCACGACGCAGGAGGACGGTTTTGACGGTCGAGAAGATGATGAACAGGTCGAGCGGAGTCGTCAGGTTCTTGATGTAGAAGAGGTCGTACTGCAGTTTCTCCAGCGCGTCCTCCACGCTCGACCCATAGGTGTAGCGCACCTGCGCCCACCCGGTAAGTCCGGGACGAACGACGTGCCGCTGGCCGTAGAACGGGATCTGCTCGGTCAGCTGTTTGACGAATTCCGGACGCTCCGGCCGTGGGCCCACCAGGCTCATGTCGCCGATGAGGACGTTCCACAGCTGCGGCAGTTCATCCAGTCGAGTCCGACGAAGGAAGCGGCCAATCGGCGTGATGCGATCGTCGTTCTTGCGCGCCCAGACGGCGCCTGTCGCCGCTTCAGCATCCTGACGCATCGATCGAAACTTGTAGACGGTGAAGACGCGACCGTGCTGACCGACGCGCTGCTGCCGATACACAATCGGCCCAGGCGACGTGAATTTGACCGCCAGCGCCACCGCCGCACATGATCGGCGCAGCCAGGAGGAGGCCGACTGCGGCCGACAGGATGTCGAGGAGCCGCTTGCCGCTTCGCACGAGGCGGCTCTTCCGGAAGCCAGACGAAAAGATCAACCAGCTGGGGCGAAGATTCTCGACGGCAATCTTGCCGGTCAGCTCCTCGTAGACCGACGCCAGGTGATCGAAGGTCACGCCGTCGAGCTTCATCTCCAACAGCTTGTCCATCGGCAGCTTGCCGCGGGCGTCTGCGAGGCTGACCACGACGCGGTCGACACCCCGGGCCCGCACGATCGACGGGATATCTTCAATCGTGCCGATGACACCGGGGTTGATCACCGGTGCGCCGACGCGAGCGGGATCGGGATCGACGAACCCGACGATCTCGACGCCGAGCTCCTGTCGCCGGTGGAACAGCTCCTTGGACAGGCTCACGGCGGCCGGTCCGGTTCCCGACCAGCAGCAGACGCTCGCGCGGCGCGACCCGGCGTGTGAGCCATTCGAACACGAGGCGCCACCCCGCCACCGCCAGGAGGACCAGGGAAGACGACACGACGAAGACCCCGCGGCCAATGACGAGCGACGGGAACCAGAAGTACAGGGCGGCCAGCAAGAACGACGTGGCGCTGAGCGCCTGCACGACCCCGATGAACAGCTCGCGCCGATCCGCGACGACACGAAGCTCGTACAAATCCGCGTAGTACAACGACACCTGGCACACCAGCGCAATCAGCAGCGCCTTCTTGATGTCGCCATTGACGAACAGCAGGTCCCAGGCATCGCCACCCAGACGAATGGTGGCACCAAGGCACACCGCGGCGACGATGAGTACGGTCTCGCACACGATGAGCGTGAGAGACCTCCGGCTGATGCTGACAGCAAGCGCCTTCACTGCTGCGGCGCTCCCTTCACATATTTCGGGTAGTAGTCGGCGTAGACGTTGCCGGTCCCGATGTCGTCGTTGACCCGATTGAGCACGACCCCGACGATGCGATCCGCGTCCGAACTCCGTGACGGCCCGCTTGACCGCCGGATACGGTGTCGACCCGGCGCCGATGACGAGGAGCACGCCGTCCACGAGCGACGACAAGATGTTGGCGTCCGAAATCAAGCCGACCGGCGGCGTATCGACGACCACCCAGTCGAAGTGGCTGCGCGCCTCGGTGATGACGGTTCGCATCCTCGCCGACGTGAGGCCGGCCATCGGCACCGCATCCGGAGAGCCGGCCGGCAGAATCGTCAGGTAGTCCGACACCGCGATGTACGGAAGGGAGATGGGTCCCTCGCCCCGCAACCCATCGGCCAGCCCGACCGAGTTCGGCACGCGGAACACCTCGTGAACCGACGGCCGGCGCAGGTCGGCGTCAATCAGCAGCACCCGACGCTTGTAGGACTCCGACAGCGTCAGGCACAGGTTGGTCGAGGTCAGGGTCTTGCCGTCGCGCGGAAGCGCGCTCGACACCATGAGCGTGTGTATGCCCGTCTGCGACTGCATCAGGTGAAGCGCCGTGGCGAGACGCCGGTACTCCTCTACCGATGCCGCGGAAGTCTCCGCGTCGATGACGACCTTGCCGTCGACCGCCGGTGCCAGTCGCGTGAGTTGATGCGGTCCGACCGTTCGGGGTGCCACGATCGGAGCCGGCGCGAATTCGCGGACTGCAGACGCGGACGAGACCACGCGCGGCTCTTCGAGAGCCCTGCTCGTCCGTCGATCCTCAACGGGGTATTCCTCGAACGCGCGCGACGGCACGGGCCGCACGATTTCGGCTGGCGCGGCCGCCCCGCCGGCACGTCTCAACGCTTCGTCAACACGACTCATTCGATGCTCTCAGTCCCCAAGGGAAACACCGAGTCACGACCGCCCGAAGATGGAGAACGGCCGCCGCCGGCCGACGTCCGCGAAAATGCGCCGGTCTTCCCGCGGCCGCTCGGGATCGGGTACGGCGACCGGGGCGGCCGATGCCGGCGTCGCGCGCAGCGCGGCGATTGGCTGACTCGACACGTCCGCCAGCCCCGCCGGTTCGTCCGCAAACGGCAGCCGCTTCAAGTCGAAATCGCGGGCGACCTCCTCGATGATGTCGCGCCCGACCGGCTGCCGGCCCGCCGCAAACCCACTGATCAGGGCGTTATCGCAAATCACGCTCACCGTGCGCGGAATTCCTCGCGAGCACTCGTGAATCAGCATGACGGCTTCGCGCGTGAAGAGTCGAGCCGCATCGCCGCCCGCCGTTCGAATCCGGCTGGCGATGTACGCCGCGGTCTCCGAGAGCGTGAACGGCGCAATCTCACACCGAAGCGCCACGCGCTGTTTCAGCTGCCTGAGATCCGGCTCGTTGAGACGATCAGCCAGCTCGGGCTGACCCGCGAGCACCAGCGGAAGCAGCTTGTGCGTGTCGGTCTCGATGTTCGCCAGCAGCCGTATCTCTTCGAGCAGGTCGGCGCTCAAACGCTGGGCTTCGTCGACCACGAGCGCCGTGATCTCTCCGCGCTCGCGCCGCGCGGTCAGCTCGGCTTCCAACTCGGCCAGGAGCGTCGCCTTCGAGGCCTGCGCCGACGGCCCGAACCCAAACGACCGCGCCAGCGTCTCGATGAACTCGTTTCGAGACAGCCCGGGATTGGTCAGGTGCACAGCCTTGATCCGGCGGCCTTCTTCGGAATCCAGGGCCGTGCGCAGGAGCGTCGTCTTGCCGGTGCCCGCTTCGCCGATCAGCAGCGTCACGGCCTTCGCGCTGGAGAGGCCGTACTGCAGGTTCGCCAGCGCCTCGCGGTGCTGCGGCGTCATGAACAGAAACCGCGGGTTCGGCGTGAGCTCGAACGGAAGTTCCCGAAGGCCGTAGTGACGGAGATACATTCGTGTTCCTCAGCCGACCTGGAACTTCCAAAGGGCGACCGCGACAGCGGAGCTGATCACCACGACGGCAGCGCCCACCGATATCAGCATCGTTCGTCGCCGCTGGTTCCGTAGCTCACGCTCGGACGCCATCATCGGGATGAGGGCCAGCACGGGAAGTTGCAGCAACTGCTTGATGTCCTCCTCCGTCTTGAAGGTCGAGTCCCGGTACTCGAGCAAACCGACGATCGCCAGCCCGAGGAACAGGCCGATCGCCGCGCCGGCCACATCGATCTTGACCACATCGGGACTGAACGGCCGCTCCGGAATGCGCGCCGGGTCGAGGACCTTGAACTGCTCGCCGATCTGATTTTTCTCGAGGTTCGCCGCGACTTTGGAGTCTTCGCGCTTGGACAAGAGGCTCGGTATAGGCGCTCTGCAAGCGTCGAATAGTCGCGCGTGAGCTCGGTCAGCTCGGCCTCACGCGTCGGCGCCGCGTCGATCTTCGACTGATACGAGGCCATCACCGCGGTGAGCTGCTGCTCCTGCGCATGCTTGCGTTCGAGTTGATCGTCGAGGTTCTGCATTTCGGCGTTCAGGTCGCGCAGTTTGTTCTGCCGCAGCACTTCAGCCGTATTGACGACGGGGCGCTGAACATCACCCGCCGGTACCCGCGCCGACTCGGCCTTGAGTTTGGCCTCGAGGTCGCGGATCACGCTCTTCATCGCCTTCACATCGGGATGTTCAGGCGTGAACTTGAGCTCCAGGCCGCGCAACCGCGCCTGTGCGACTTCGAGCTGCTGTGCAGTCGTGCCGCCCGCGGGTTGATCCGTGCCACCAGCGGACGAGATCGGAAGGGCCGGCGCTGCGGCCGGCGTGGCCTGCACGTCGGCTATCTGCCGCTCGAGGACGAGCCGGCGGTCGCGATCCCTGTTGATTGATTCGGCCAGCGCCTGCAGTTGCAGCTGCGCGCTCTGAATCGCCTGAAGATTGGTCTGGACCTGACTCGGGAGCTGCCCTCCATACGCCCGCTTGTAGTCCTCGAGCTTTTTCTCCTTTTCGAGCAGGCGCCGGCGGGCTTCTTCCAGCTGGGAATCGAGGAATTGATTGGTGCCTTCGGCCTGCACCTCGCGGTCGCGCAGGTTCTCCTCGATGAACAAGGACGCCAGGCGCTCAGTGACCTTCTGCGCCGTCCGAGGCTCGCTGCTCGTGAAGCTCACGCGAAACGCGTCCCCTCGCTCGACCTTCACGTCGATCGCCCGGCGCATCCCGTCGACCACGTCCTCCATGACGGCCTTGCGCCGCAGGTCCTCGTACAGGTTGAAATCCTGTATGACCCGTTCAAGGCGCGATCGGCTCAGAATCTGCTCGCGCAAGGAGGACAGGCGATCCTCGATGCGCGTCGTGACGGTCGAACGGACGTAGCTCTCCGGAACCCGCTGCGGAACCACGAGGATCACGGTCTCCGATCGGTATCGCTTCGGGAGCCGTTGAGCGACGAGGGCCGTACAAACGGACGCGACGACGAACGGCACCAGAATCAGCCATTTCCGGTGCCAGACGATCTGCAGAATTTCTTCCGGCGTGTACTTCTTTCCAGGCAGCACGGTTACTTTCTCAGCAGCGGCATCCATGCCGTGATCCCGACGCGCACGGTGTTCCGGTCAAGCGATTGCGGAATGCCGGGGGTCGTGATGACGGCGGTGCCCAGGTTGTAGTTGTAGTAGACGTATTCGGCAAAGAGCGCGAGGGTTTGATTGATCGCCGACCGGACTCGCGCGCTGCCGGTGTAGGTGCGAACGTTGCTCTGAGTCGTGGACGCGCCCGACCGCATCACCCAGCGAAAATCCGCCGCCGGCGTGCAGGTCGACACGGCGACTGAGGAAGCCGTCCACGGATGCGTTCACGGCGTCCGAAAACACCGGGTCACGCAATCCTTCCACGAACCCGACGTTGCGGTCGTAGGCGACGCGCGCCCGCCACGTCCGGCCCATGTCGTGGCTCAGCCCGGCACTTCCCACGACCCGGTACTGAAACGCCTGGCTCGTTGTTTCAAAGGTCGGCGTGCTGACGAACGACGAACCGACGCTGAAGTCGACGTGCGTGCGGCGTGAAAACGACAACGGCTTGTGGTAGTCGACGCCGACATCGATATCGTGCGCAACGGTCGACTGCGCGCTGGCGACGTACGCGTACTGACCTTCCCGATAGATATATCCAAGATGCAGCGTCGCGTTGCGCGACAGGTTGTACAGATATCGCCCGCCGGCACTGTAGGCGCGAAGATCCTGGCCCCCGACAATCCGCTGACAGATCCGAATACCGAAATGTCCCCAACAGGTTGAAGTTCGAGCGCGACGTCAGGCTGCGCGTCAGGTTCGCCGACGTTTCGTACACCAGGACCGAGTCGCTGTTGACGGCATAGTCGCTCCCAGCGCCGACCGTCGTCACGGTGTCCACGACATCGGACGGCATGAACGACGGAAACAACCCATAGAAGTACGCGGGCGAATAGTTGGCGCTCTGGGTGAACGAGAAACGCGTCCGTTCGGAGCCTGCCGACAGCCCAATCGCTCCATACGATGTCGACCCGAGAAACTCGTGCTCTTTCTGGTAGTAACGAATGCTCGTGGACCCCGACGCGCTGAATTGCACGGTCTTCCCAGTCCAGGAATATGTGAGCGCCGGGTCGATACTCGTGAAGAGACCACTCAGTTGCGAATCGGTGCCGGCACCAAAGCCGAGGCCGCCCATCCTGCGCAAGGACGTTGTCGTCGTACCCCTCCGCCACCGACACGGACAGGTCCAGGCTGTGACGCACGGACGGATCGTTCGTCGCACCGCCAAACAGCGCCTTGTAGGGGCGCATCGAGCGGGTCTGCGCCTGAGCGGGTGCTGACGCACACACTGAGAGCAACACGACGAGTGAGGTGAGGTAAGACTTCACGGTCAACCTTCAGAACTATGGAACGATGACGGTGTCGCCAGGCTTCAGGACGATGTTCTGCTCGACGTTCTTCTGCTTGATGACGTCCTTGTAATTGAACTTGAACGACTGCTGGCGTCCACCGTCGTTCCGCATGATCATGATGTTCTTCGAATCGGCGTACTCCACGAGACCACCGGCCATCGCAATCAGCTGCATGACGTTCATGTCGCCGATGAGCGGGAACGTGCCGGGTTTCGCCACGTTGCCCGTAATGAACACCTTGCGGCTGTGAATCTCCTTCACGACGACGGTCGCGTTGGGATCCTCGACGAACTTCGCCGCCGCTTTCACCAGCTGCGCGCGTAACTGGTCCGGCGTCAGCCCCGCGGCCTCCACGTCGTTCAGCAGCGGCAACGAGATCTTTCCGTCGGGCCGGACGACCACGTCGGCCGACATGTCCTTGTCCCGCCAGAACACGACCGACAGCACGTCCTCGGCTCCAATGACGTAGCCCGCGGGCAGGGGGACCGACGAGGCCCCGGTTGCCGGCGCGTCGGCGGGCGTGGTCACCTTCACCGCTTGCTGCGCGCCTACTGGAACAACGATGACGGCCGCCAAAGCGAACGCGGCGGCCTGGTGTCTTGTGCAACTGCATGGTCCTACCCCCACACGGCTTTCGTCATCACTGCCGATACTCCTTGAACGGCAGCTGGCAATCGTGCTTGCGCAGGAAGTTCAGAAACCGCTTGTAGTCGCGCGATTCCATGTTGAACAGCTTCGCGACGATCTTGTAATTGCCGCGCGCGTCCTCGAGCCCCTTGCGCACCAGGTCGCGCACGTTGCCGCGCGTGATCTCGCGCTGCATGTAGAGCGGATAGACGACGGTCCAGAACGATTCGCGCTCCTCGACCAGCTTCTTGTAGAGATCGTCGGCGACGGTGCGCCGGCGCTCGCGCTTCGGACGCAGGCCGATCATCTGCTGCATCCGGATCTCCATCGGGAGATCGTCGGGCACGACGGACTCGTTGCGGCCGGTGACGACGAGGCGCTCGATGACGTTCTCGAGCTCGCGCACGTTGCCGGGCCAGGAGTACTCGCAGAGCAGCTTCTCGCGCCTCGTCGGAGATGTGCTTGACCGGGTGGCCGTTGTTCCGCGTGAACCGCGTCAGGAAGAAATCGATCAGCGCCGGGATGTCCTCGCGGCGCTCGCGCAGCGGCGGCACCGTCAGGTGAATGACGTTCAGGCGGTAGAACAGATCCTCGCGGAACGTCCCTTCCGTGATCATGTCGCGCAGGTTGCGGTTGGTCGCGGCGATGACGCGGACGTTGACGCGGCCCATCGCTCGATCGGCGCCGACCTTCTGCAGCTCGCCGGTCTCCATGAACCGCAGCAGCAGGCCCTGCATGCGGAGCGTCATCTCGCCGATTTCGTCGAGGAAGATGCTGCCGCCGTCGGCCATTTCGAGCTTGCCCTGCTTGTCGCGATAGGCGCCCGTGAAGCTTCCCTTGACGTGCCCGAACAGCTCGGACTCGAGGAGCGTTTCCGGCAGGCCGGCGCAGTTGACCGCCACCATCGCGCGATTTGCGCGCGGGCTGCGCTGATGGATGGCGTGCGCCACGAGCTCCTTGCCGACGCCGCTTTCCCCGGTGATGAGGACCTTGGCGTCCGACCGCGCGATCCGGTCGATTTCCTGCGACAGCTCGATGATCACGGCGCTCGTGCCGATCAGTTGTTCCGTTCCCTCGCGTCTCATGTGCATAAATTCCTGCTTGTCCCGACACCGGGACACGTCACCCGAACCCGACTACGTCTTGGCCTTCGGCCGCGGATCGCGCGGCATCACGTGTTCGCCTTCCTCAGAAAGTCCTCGAGACTGCGACGGCTCCGCTCGTCCATGGACGTGAACACCGCGCCAAGGCCGATGGCCGTATTGCGCGACTGACCGTCGACGTGGCGGCGCACCTGCACGTCGGGCGAGAACGCCGCAGCGGTGATGGCCGAGCGCAGATGCGCGCGCGTCCCGACGGGCAGCCGGACCTCCGCGCCCAGCAGCGCGCCGCTGACGCTGATATCCAGCAGCCGCACGCGGGTCCGCAGCTCCAGCCGGCACTCGACCAGGTCGTCGATCTCGACTCGCGGGCTTTGCCGACGCTCCATGATGTCTCCGGTACTCATCGCTTTGCGGGGGGCTTCGCCCCGCCGCCCCCCCTACACGCGCGCTCGCGGGGACCCCTGAGATCCCCACTCCGCGCGCGTGGCTCACTCGCTTCGCTCGTTCACTCATCGCACTCGTCACGCCTCCGCCGGGGCCGCCTGGCCCTCACTCGCCACCAGCCAGCGTTCGATCTGCTCGCCGAGCGCCGGAGGCACCATCACGAATTCCACGCCGATGAGAAAAGCCTGTTCACCGTCCATCGTCATTTCGCTCTCGACATGGCGCACGCGAACATCCGCCGTCACGTCCTGTCCTTCCGATTGAAACGTCAGCCGGTGCACGGACTCGATCGGGAGCGGCACGTGCGAGTGAATCAGCGCGCCCTGCCGCCCGATGTTCCTGACGGACAGGCGCAGCACGGTCTCGAGTGTGCCGAACAGCTCGCCCGACGATGTCGAATCGCGGGCGGATACGCCTGTCTCCCAGCTTGCGTCGCATCGTCTTCCGGGGGGCTTCAGCCTCGCCGGACCCCCCATCGCCGTCGCTCGCGGGGCCCCATTGCCCTGCTCCGCTCCGGCGGCTCACATCGCTGCGCTCAGTTCGCTCAGATCGCCCCAAGCGGTTCGGCGTCGCGCACGGCCTGCGACACCAGCGCTTCCGCCGTCCGGCACTCGGGTGAAAACACCGCATGTCCCACCGTGACGCCGACGAGATTCAACCGTCCGGCGGCGTCCGCGAGACGACGACGGAGACGCCCGACGACGCGGTGCGAGCCCGGGGCGTCGGTGTGCGTCAAGAGCGCGGCCACCCGCTGGCCGTTCATCTTTCCGAGGACGTCCGAACCGCGCAGCTCGCGGCGGACGGTCTCCTGCAGCTGCGACATCGCATCCTGTGCGCTGGGCGGCTGGCGCGGCACGTCGATCAGCACCAGCGACAACCGGAGATCGAACCGCTTCGCGCGTTCGAGCTCCTCTTCGATGCGCCGCAGGAACGCCGACACGGCCGGCTGCGGCACGTCGAGCACGATGGACTGATCGGCCAGCGACGGCGCGGCGCCGACGAGCCAGGTCTGGAGCACACGGGCCGCCACACGCGTGACGAGCGCGGCGTCGGGTGAGAACAGGTCGCCGCTCGCCGGCCGCATCTCGAGCGTCGCGGTCACGCCCGGCGCGAGCGGGAGCGCACACACGAACTGATCGGCGGCAAACAGCGATTCCCCTTCGGCCGCGGTCAGCGCGACCGGCTCCGGTGCGAAGCCGCCAATGCAGACGAGGCGACGCAGGCGGCCGCGGCGGTTGAGGGTCAGCGCCGCGCTGGCCGCACCCGTCAGCGCCACCAGCTCGCGCACGATGTGCACGACCTGCAGCTCGGGCGCGATCTCGGTCTGACGCACCAGGGACTCGAACCGATCGCGGGTGCGCTCCGCGCGACGGCCGCGCACGGCCTCGAGCTGCAGACCGGCGACGCGGCCGAGAATCGGGAAGAGCGACTCGGCGTCCTCGCCGACCGCCCCGACCAGCGCAAGGATCCAGTCCGAAGCCACAGACGACGCCGACGACGCGGAACCCGCCAAAGGAACGAGAATGACGTCGTGTCCGGCGGGGCTGTGGGCCCACTCGGGCACGGATCCGAGCCGCCGCATCTCCCCCGCCCCATTGATCCAGAGCGAGTTCAGCCGCTTGGCCGCCTCGTCGATCGGTGCGCCGGGCAGCGACGTGTGGAGCAGGAAATCTCCGGCCAGGTCGCGCTGATAGATCCGGGCGTCGACGTCGAACCACACCGCCGCCGCCTGCACGAGCGCCTGCGCGAGCTCGCCTTCCCCATCGGTCTCGACGAGATGCCGGAGGAACCGCAGCGTCGCGAGCAGCCGTCGCGACCGCTGACGCTCGTCGCTCAGGATCTCCGCGGCTGCGAAATCAGCCTCGACGATCGCCCGCGCCAGCTCCGACCACGGCTCGGCGTCGCCCGGGGAGGCGCCGGAGCGCCGGATCGCGAGCAGCCCAGGGGTATGGCGCGTCCGCGTCGACCGCCGCAGCGGAAACACTTGATACGCGAGCCCGCCGCGATCGAGCTGATCGGGCCGGCCCGCGGCCAACGTGTCGAGCAGCGTGCGGCGGACCGCCGGCGAATCCTCAATCAGCCGTCCGAGCTCTGTGGCCGTCTCCGGATAGACGTGCGTCAACGTGGCGTCGAGAATCTCGACTTCCAGACCAAACCGGGTCCGGGCCCGCTCGAGCAGTTGCGAGAGCGCTGTTGACAACATCAATACCTGGAAATGCTGCAGAATCTTGGTGGATGTCCTGCGGGAGTTCCGCCACATCCGTAAGCCGAAACTGCAAAGCCACCGCCACCGTTCGGGAGAATTTTGTCAGCGGCGAGAATGTCTTTCTTCACAGCGTTTAGCCTGTCTTGTGTAGCGCCGATACGACCGCAGGCCAGCCTGGGTCAAACAGCACACTCGAGTTTCGCTGACTAAAGTCGTGCGTTTGGGTGACTTTCTTCAGCCGTTCGAGACTCGGTGGCCAGGGCGTTCGATGTGCCGGGCTTCAGGGTGGGCTCGTCAGCAGGTCGTACGCAAACCGGGCTACAGATCGGAAGATCTTATTTGTCTTTGACATACAGCCAACCAACCACGCGAAGAACCTGCTCGATCGACGACGAGGAACCGACCGTGAGGGCGCCTCCGCCGTCTCCTGAAGAGCCATGCTCATCGTGGTTTGAGCACAACCTGAACCACCTTTTCCGACGGCACCGCAACGCCGTTCGTCCGCCCTGGCTGATACAGCCACTCGCGCGCGGCCTGGAGGAGCAGGCGGTCGTACATCGGATGAACCGGCGCGGTCATCTCGGCGTCGGTCACCCGGCCTTCCGCATCGATCCGGACGCGGATCGCGCCGCGGAACTCCGAGAAGCGGCTGGCGGCATCTCCGGGGACCCATGGGGGCAGCGCCTCGCGGATCGCCAGGGGCGGCGTCACGCTCGGCTTTGGTGCGACGGGCGCGGCCGCGGCACCATCCGCGGCCGGCGCCGGGTCCGGAGTGGAGGCCGGCTTGGAGGCCGCGAGTGCCCGGCTCAAATCAAGAAACCCGGCGCCAAGCAGCCGGAGCTCGCTGATGCTCGGCTCGTCCTTCACGTCCGGATCGTCGGCCAGCCGCAGCATCTCCTCGAACCGCACAATGGCTCCCTCACGGTCCTTCCGGTCGAGCGCCGCCTTGGCATCGACGTACATGGACTTGACCATGGCGGGTCCGACCTGGCGACGAACCGTCGAAAACAGCTCCTGGATGCGCGGCGACACGTCGGCAGCGTCGGGCCGATAGCCCGGACGCGCCTTGATGACCTCCTCGACGGCACGCTCGGCGTCACTCGAGCCGGCCGAGCGCGACCAGGCAGAAGACGCGGTATTGATCGACCTGCGGGTCCGCTTCGACGGTGTCGAGCCGCGTCACGATCGCGAGCGCGTCTTCGTACGCCGCCGCCGCATACAGATCCTTGAGATGTTGGAGGGTGTCCTGAGCCGACGCCGGACGCGCCGTAGCGAGCGCCGCACCGAGAACGCCAAGACGAACCGCGAAAGACGTCCAGCGCATGGTCCTACTTCTTTCTGAGATCGACTCCCAGTCGCGCCGTGCCCTGCAGCGTCACGACCAGCGTTTCGTGACGCTCGCCCAGCTGCGGGTGCCGGAAGAGCACGTCGTGCCGGCCGATCGGCCGCGACAGATTCCCAATCGGGGTTTCGCCGACGCGCTCGCCATCGACGAAGACCTCGGCCCACGGCGCGGCGTTGAGGCTCATCGTCCCGTTGGGCACGTCGATCCGCGCCAGCGCCGTCTTTCCCGCGGTGACGTGAACGCGTCGCTGCGCGGTGAACCCGAGCGCCTCGTTGACGAGGTCGAGATCGTGATCCCCTGCAGGCAGCATCAGACGATCCGATTCGGTCGTCCCGATGATCCGGCCGCCCTCGCGGAGTTGCAGCAGCACCGGTGATGACACGCTGAGCCATCCCGCCGCCACGACGTCCTTGTCGACGGGCGCGACCGTGGACGAGACGATCAGCGACACCGTTTCTCGAGGCTGCACGGCGACGCTGCGCCGGATCGGACCGGTCGGGCTCTTCACGGTTATCTCGTGAGCGCCGGCTGGGATCGCGTCGACGGTCAACGGCGACACGCCCCGCTCAGCGCCATCGATCAAGACAGGCAGCTTCGACGGTTCGGTCTGGATGCGGAGGGCACCGGTCGCGACAGCAACTGCGGCGGGCGCCATCTCGAAGTGCTGGATGACCGACGATCCGGCGACGACGTCGACCGTGAAGCGGCGAGCATCCGTCGCGCGACCAAGCTGAATCTCGTATGCGCCAGGCGCCAGCGACAGCGTGACAGGCGTCAGGCCGAGCACCTTCCCGCCGATGACCACCTCACTCCCGGCGGGCACCGTCTCGACGCGAAGCGAGCCTGTGGTGACGGGCCGCGCGATTCGCCGCTGATACTCGATGAAGCCGGCCGCCGTCGCGCCGGCGGTCAGGATCATCACGACGATCCATTTCGCGGCGTTGCGCCACCGATGGTCGCGCGAGCCCGACGTGGCCGTGCGGGACGACGCCACCGGACGCGGACGGGCGTCGGTTGCGGATGGTCCTTCGGAACCAAAGGCGTCCAGACCCTCGGCGGGCGTACCGACGGCAACTGCCGCCGCGCCCGCCGATCGGTGCGAGGAGGGCCAGAAACGAGCAATCCTGAGAATCGCCACGGGTGGTGTTCTCCCAACCCGCCTCCCGACCGGGCGAGGCGAGGTCAATGCGCGGCTGGATGACGACGTGCGCTCGGCGTCCGGTGCCGGGGGCGAGGGGCGCTCGCCCGCAAGCGCGTGGCCCACAAGTCCCATGCCCCTGCGCTCCTGACCAACGGGTCTGTGAGAAGTCCGACAGCGGGGCGATTAGGCGAACGTCGTACCAGGACGGGATGGGTCGTTTCCGAAGGAATCTGGCGAAAACCCAGAAAGACCAGGCGCCTAAAGTCATCTGATACGGAGACTTTATTCAGCGATCCGATGGAAGTCTGAGCGCGGCGGTATCTCCTCCCCGGCGGCGTCTTCCGCCGGCTGGCGGACGAAAGGTTTCGAATCTTATGCGCGCGGTCGCGCATTCGAAGGTTGGCGCGCGAGGGAGAATTGTCTCCTGCGCTGAGACCCTTACGGCGACCGTGCGACCGAAGCCGCGACGGCTCGGCTCCTGTATCTGCTTGCCGGCGAACGGCGAAAGCGTTCGCCACCTCGATCGATCGCGCCGCTGGTATATCCGTTGCTTAGCGCCCCCCGTCCAATTACCAAATCGTCTTTCGACACATGATGGACGTGTGTCATTTCCGGGCAGCTGCGAATGTCCGGGTCTCGAGGATCTGTAGTGGCTCAGGCAACGGGTCGATCTCTGGCGCTTGACGAACTCTCGCTCCACGGCCCGCTGGTCGTGGGGGCGAGCCGAGCCATGCGCCAGGTGCATGCGCTTGCGACGCGCGCGGCAGCGTGCGACGCCAAGGTCCTCATTACCGGCGAGAGCGGCGTCGGCAAGGATCTGATCGCGCAGTTCATCCATTCCCACTCGGCGCGGGCGCAATCGGCGCTTCGTCGCCGTGAACTGCGGCGCGATGGTTGAGTCGCTGCTCGAGACCGAGCTCTTCGGTCACACCAAAGGCAGCTTCACCGGCGCCTATCGGGATCGGGTCGGGCGGCTGGAACTCGCGCATCAGGGCACGATCTTCCTGGACGAAGTCGGCGAGATGAGCCTGCAGATGCAGGCGCACCTGCTGCGGTTCCTCGAGAACGGCGAAATTCAGCGTGTGGGCCTCGAGCGTGGGAACCCCAGAATCGATGCCCGCGTCATTGCCGCGACCAATCGCAATCTCGGCGAGATGGTCGGCGTCGGGCCATTTCCGCAGCGACCTGCTCTATCGGCTGCAGGTGATCCATATCCACGTGCCGCCGCTGCGCGAGCGGAGGGAAGATCTGCCGGCGCTGATCGAACAGGCGGCGCTCAGGACCGGCCGGCCGGTTGGCCTGACCGAGCGCGCGATTCAGGCGATGCAGCGGTACCGCTGGCCTGGCAACGTGCGCGAGCTGCAGAACGTCATCGAGCAGGCGGCCTGGCTGTCGGATTCTCCGCAGATCGACGTCAACGACCTGCCGGAACCGGTGCGGCTCGCCTCGACCCAGGGGTTGATGCCGAAGCGCGAACGCCGGCGGCAGCTGGCCGACGATCTGTACGCGACGCTGGTGGACGGCCACTATACCTTCTGGGGACACATTCATCCGCTGCTGCTCAAGCGCGACATCACGCGACACGACCTGCGGCAACTGGTGCGCCGAGGGCTGTCCACCACGCGAGGCAACTATCGCGCGATCTTGAAGCTGTTCGGGATGCCGGAGTCGGACTACAAGCGATTCATGAACTTCCTGGCGGCGCACGAATGCACCGTGGACTTCCGCGAGTTCCGCACGCTGCCGGGCGAGCCCGGAATGCCCGCGCAGGAGGCGCGGCTGCCCTTCGAGCAGCTGGAGTTCCGGCCGCGGGCCGCCGATCGCGCAGATCATTAGGCCGCGGATCACGCGGACGAATTCGGATTCTCAGGGCCGCGGACGACGCGGGCGGACGCGGAGTGCAAGCCACAGACGACACTGACGCTGTGCGCCCATCATTTCTCGATCCCCTCCTGAAGGATCCGCGCGGGGCATGGGTCCTCCGCAACGAACGCACGAGCGGCGTGGTCGCCTCCACGATCGAGTGCGCCTTCGATTCCGCCAGCCGGCGGAGAGGGCTGCTCGGGCGCGCGGCGCTCCCCGACGACGCCGCGATCATCATCGCGCCGTGCAACAGCATCCACACCTTCTTCATGCAGTTCTCCATCGACGTCGCATTCGTCGCACGCGATGGCCACATCGTCCGCGTCAGTCGCGCGGTGTCCGCGTGGAGGATCCGCGCGGCGCTGCGCGCGTTCGCTGTAGTCGAGCTGGCGGCCGGAGCGCTCGAGCGCACAGACACGAAGGAAAGCGACAGGCTTCGGCTCTCGCTGCCGGGCTGAGAGTTGTGCGCCACGAGGTCCGTCCTCAGCGCGATTAACTTCTGGTCCCAACCAGATTGCCGATCCCTTCCGTATCGGCGCGCTTTGCGTAACTCTCATGCTTCGAAGTCCTTAGCCATCCAGCGAGCCGCGGTACATCCGTTGCTGATGTCACCCGCTGACACGCGCTCACGATTCCTGAGTTTTTCTCGATGCGCAGACGGCGCCGCGACCCCAGATACCTGTTGGCATCGCCCTGGGAGGGCACGTTTCGCGTCCCGGGCGAGGTCGTCATCGAACGTCGCGACGACGAGCGCGACGAACTGTGGGTGCTCAGCGGCGTGCCGGCGCACCGCGAAGAGCTGCTGACGCTGGACGTCGCCGGGCCGAAGACGTTGACGGTTCGGGTGGTCGAGAGCCGCCCGGTCCTCATCGATGGCGGGATCCGGCATCGACTTCGACTCGCGATCGTGGCGTGACGTCGGCTTCTGAGATCGATCTCAACGGCGCGCAGAGCGCGCCCGCCGGAGCGGAGCGGGGCGACGGGGCCCCCGCGAGCGACGGCGATGGGGGGTCCGGCGGGGCAACGCCCCCCGGTTGAACGAAGGACCAGCGACCGAGCGAAAGCGAGGGAGCCACGCGAACGGAGCGAGCCGCCGAAGCGGCGAGCGAGTGAGCGTGTAAGGGGGTCCGGCGGGGCGAAGCCCCCCGGTCAACATGGAGCGGCGGATGAAAGATCGTCGATCGAGCGTGGCGTGCGAGATGGAAATCCTGGGCGTGCTGGCCCGGCAGATCCCGACGCGGCTGCTGGAAATCAGCCTGTCGGGCTGCCTGCTCGAAAGCGCCCTCCGCATCGAGGAGGGCACGGTCGGCGCCCTTCGGCTCGAGGTGGAGGGTCACGCGTTCTCCGATGACGTGCGGGCGACGCGATGCGTCGCGATTGAAGGATCGGGATCGAGATATCTGGTGGGCGTCGAGTTTCTGCGGACGGGGCGGGCGGACGACACGTCCATCCGCCGTGCAATGGTGAGCGCGTTGAACGGCCACGCGCCTGGATCGTTGTCAATCTGACGGTGAAAACGGTGAAAAAAGAGGAGGCAGTGTCATGAAGGGACTGTTGGTAAAGCTCGTTCGTTCGGAGGATGGCCAGGATCTGATCGAGTACGGGCTCCTGGTCGGGATCATCACCATCGGCGCGATCGTCGCGATCAACGTCCATTGGTCCGAAGGTGAAGGGGTATTTCGACACCCTCAACACCGACTATGCCATAGCGGTGGCCGGATAGCGGTCGGACTTCAACCATTGCGTAAGCGGCGAGGAGGAGAGGCGGCATTCCGATGAGAGAGCCGAGCGATGCAACTGATCGATGAACGATGAGGGGCAGGACCTCATCGAATACGGGTCTGCTGATCGGCATCGTCACGCTCGCAAGCGTGCTGGCCATGACGTCGATCGGAGGCAAGGTGAAGGTGTACTTCACGACCCTAAACACGGCGATGCCATGACGGAGCGGATCGGTGAAGCCCATCGCGACGTTCAGGTTGCGCAACGTGGCTCGGCTCCTCATGCGGCTGTTCGCGCAGAGCGACGGACAGGACCTGATCGAGTACGCGCTGCTGACCGGCCTCATCGCGGTCGGTGGCGCGCTGGTGTTTCCGTCCATCCGCACGAAGATGGCGGCCGCATACGTGGCATGGCTGACGGGAGTACAGGCGGTGTGGGAACCGTCTGCTCCCACGGGCACGTAGGACAGGACACATGGAAACCAACCACCTGGTGTGCATAGGCCTGGCGATCGTCGGTTGTGTCTGCGATCTGCGGACGCGACGGATTCCGCAGGTCCTGACGCTCGGTGGCGCGGCCGCCGCGATCGTGTTTCAGATCGTGACCGGCGGCTGGACGGCGGGTGCAATGAGCCTGGCCGGTTGGGGGGTCGCCGTGCTGATGTTCATTGTGCCCTTCGCACTCGGCGGCCTCGGCGCCGGCGACGTGAAGCTGCTCGGCGCGCTGGGGGCGTGGCTTGGTCCGTCCGACGCGGTGTGGCTTGGCATCTACACCGGCGTGGCGGGAGGCGTCATCGCGCTGGTGTGGTCGCTGGTGAACGGGTACCTCGCGCAGGCGGTGCGGAACGTCTACCTCCTGCTGACGCACTGGCGCGTCGTGGGTGTCCGGCCGCTGCCGGAGTTGACGCTCGACCATGGACGCGGGCCGCGGCTCGCCTACGCGGTGCCGATTCTGGCCGGAATGATGGTGACGCTATGGCTCCGCTGAATGGAGCACCCGGCGAATCGCGTCGGCGGCGGCTGTGGAGATCCGAACGCGGCGCGGAGCTGGTCGAGTTCGCGCTGGTGTTTCCGACGCTGCTGCTCGTGATGCTGGGCATCGCGGACTTCGGCTTCCTGTTTCAGCGCTACGAAGTCATCACGAACGCCGCGCGAGAAGGAGCGCGAGTCGCGATCCTGCCGGGCTACGGCGACGGCGATGTGCACAGCGCGCGTCAACCAGTACATCACCGCGAGCGGGATCCCCGGAACCGCCACCACCACGGTCGGTGCCCCGCAAACGATCGCCGTCGGCGGACAGTGCATCACCGTGCGACCGGTGACGGTCGTCGTACAACCATCAGTATCTCTTCCTCGGTCCCATCATCGGCGTTGCATGGGTGGCAGCGGGTTCAGCAACAAGACCCTTCATGCGACATCCAGCATGCGGAGCGAGATTGCCGCGGAGTCGTGCCCATAGTTTTCGTCAGGAGCCTTTATGAACCGCCAGAAGCGTCACCTCGTGGTCCTCGTCGTCGCGGTGGCAACCGCCACCATCGCGAGCGTCGGCGTGTACCGTGCGGTCGACCGGATGCCCGTTCGGGAGGTCCCGTTGGCCCACCAGTCCGTGGTGGTTGCTGCTCGCGCGCTGCCCCTGGGCACACAGTTGACTGAGCATGACGTGAAGGTCGTGGCGTGGCCGGCAGCCAGTCCGTTGGCGGGCGCGTTCGCCTCCGTCAGCGACGTCGTGAATCGCCCGCTCATCACGTCCGTGCTCGAGAACGAGCCGCTCGTTCCCGCCAAGCTGGCGCCGCGCGAAGGTGGCGTGGGCCTGCCCTCCGCGATCCCGCGCGGCATGCGCGCGATCTCGGTGAAGGTGAACGACGTGATTGGCGTTGCGGGATACATCCAGCCGGGCAACCGCGTGGACCTGATGGTCACGATCCGCAGGCCGAGCGACAGCGTGACGCGGACGGTTGCGAGCAACGTCCAGGTGATGAGCGCGGGCACGCGTCAGGAACAGCAGCAGAAGCCGGCCGTCGGCGCGAAGGAGCCGACCCCTGCCGCGGTCGTGACGCTGATGGTGACGCCCGGCGACGCCGAGCGCATCGCGCTCGCGCAAACCGAAGGTCAGATCATGCTCGTCCTCCGCAATCCCTTGGATGGAGATCAAGCCACGACGTCCGGCGTGCAGACGGCTGCGCTGCTCGGTCAGTCCGAACCAACGCCTGCCCCGGTGAAAACCGTCGCGCCGCGACGCACCGTCGCAACGGCGGTGACGTCGGAAACTCCCGCTCCTCCACCCGTCCGCAAGGTTGAAGCGATCCGCGCGGCAAAGCGTACCGAAGAGGTGATCCGTTGACGACGTTCGCGTGGGGGCGGCGGGTGACGGCGTTCACCCTGCTGGGCCTCGGCCTGGTCAGCGGGTCCGCGCCGGTTCGCGCTCAGGCTCCTGCGACGCCCGGTCAGGCACCTGCGGCCCAGGCGCCGGCCGCTCCAGCCCCGCCGTCCACGCCGGGCATCGAACGGGTGCCGCTGACGGCCGGGCGATCCACTGTCCTTCCCGTCGACTTCGACATCGTCCGCATCGCGGTGACGAATCCCGCCGTGGCCGACGCAACGGTGGTGCAGCCGCACGAGATCCTCGTGGACGGCAAGTCGCCAGGAACGGTCAGCCTGATCGTCTGGAGCACGAGCGAACGGAAGCAATACGACCTCGTCGTCGAGCCGGCAATCACCACGCTCCAGACGCAGCTGCGGCTGCTCTTCCCCGGCGAGGACATCTCGGTCAACGCCACCGACGAAGCGATCATTCTGTCCGGCGCGGTCTCGAGCAACGCGGTGTCGCTGCGAGCCGCGGAGATTGCCCAGGCCAGCTCGTCGAAGATGAAAGTGATCAACATGCTGCAGCTCCCTGGCGGACAGGAGAGCCAGCAGGTGATGCTGCAGGTGCGCTTCGCCGAGGTCAATCGCCGCGCGCTCACGGAGCTCGGCACGACGTTGTTCACGGGGCCAAACGGGTACAAGGACTGGGTCGGCCGCTCGACGACGCAACAGTTCGCGGCGCCGAACTTCGACACCGACAACAGCAGCGGGGGTCTGAGCAACAAGCTGACGTTCAGCGACTTCCTGAACCTGTTTCTGTTCAACACGAAATACAACGTCGGCGCCGTGATCACCGCGCTCAAGTCCACGGGCTTCTTCCAGAGCCTCGCCGAGCCGAACCTGATCGCCTACAACAACGAGGAAGCCAGCTTCCTTGCGGGTGGTGAGGTCCCGGTGCCGGTCGTCCAGGGCGGCACGTCGAACGCCGTCACCGTCGTCTACAAGGAGTTCGGCATCCGGCTCACGTTCAAGCCGACGATTGCGGGCGACGTCATCCGGTTGATGGTGAGGCCGGAAGTCAGCGCGCTCGATTTCGGGAACGGCGTCTCGCTGTCGGGGTTTCGAGTGCCGGCACTGACGACGCGCCGCGCCGAGACGCACGTCGAGCTGCGCGACGGCCAGTCGTTCGCGATCGCCGGCCTGCTCGACAACCTGACCCAGGACAACGGCGCCGGGATCCCGCTCCTGAGCAAGCTGCCGATTATCGGCAACCTGTTCAAGAGCAAGTCCGAGCGAGCGGAGCGCACCGAGCTGATGGTGTTGATCACACCGCGCCTGGTGCGTCCACTCGATCCGGACGAAGTGCCTCCGCTGCCGACGCTGCCGAAGCGTTTCCTCGGCGCGCCGGGCAGCGGCGGCGTCAGTGAACAGATGGAAGGCGGTGCCGGCCTCGTCGACGCGCCCGATAGCAAAGCGCACGGCAAGGACAAGAAGCCGGCAACGAAGCAGGACCGGTGAGGATGCGCATGCGGTCACGTGCACGCTTCGGTTCGGAACGTGGTGCGGTGTTCGTCCAGGTGGGCATCGCCATGTTCGTCCTCGTCGCGTTCAACGTGTTCGTGCTGGATTACGGCGTGATGTGGGTCGCGCGGAGCCAGGCGCAGGCGGCCGCCGATGCCGGCGCGCTGGCTGGCGCGGTTGCGCGAGGCTACGACGACTTCGATGACCGCCGAGCCCGACGGGGACCGCTGCTCAACTCGCGAAGGCGGCCGCGTCGGCAAATCTGGTCTGGAACCAGCCGGCAACGGCCGATGTGCCGTCGTTCGACTGCCCTGCGGGGGCCCCGCCGGGCCGCTGCGTCCGCGTGGACGTCTACCGCGACGGCACGAACGCCAGCACGACCCTGCCAACGATCTTCGGGCCGCTGCTTGGCGTGAACTCGCAGGGCGTGAAGGCAACGGCAATTGGACTCTCCGGCAACGGCAACGCGACGAACTGCCTGCGACCGCTGGCGTTCGCCGACGATTGGGGGTTGACACGCACCCTCCCATCAACGAGTTCAACGCCTACGGCCCTGGGGGAACGCCCCTTCCTGGAACCCCGGACACGTATGTGGCACCCGGAAGCACCATCAGCAGGCGAGTTCGGGCAGATAATCGGTTTCAATCAGAATTCCGACGCGCTGGCCGACCCTATCACCCACGCCCTGCTCGTTCCGCTCGACTTTCACGGCGGCGGGACCCTTCCCGACTACCAGGCCGACATCGAAGGGTGTAACGGTCAGATGCACGCGATCGGCGATCAGATTCCATTGATGGGGTTGCCAGGCGTACCGGGTACGACGGCGATGGCCATCAATGATGTGATCGCGCAGGACGTGACCGCTGACTGGAACTTCGTGGTGAACAGGGTCGTGAACAGCTGCGCGCCGGCCTGTGGTGCCGTGAGCCCGCGGCTGATTCCCGTGGTGCTGTTCGATCCGGACCAGTACCAACACAACCGTGCTATCGGGATTGCTACCGGGATCTGGCCGGGCTGTCCGGGCGGCACGCCCTGCGTCACCGTGTCGAACATCATCGGCATGTTCATCCACGACAATCCGGGCACCACACCGAGAATACACGGACACATGGTGCGCTACCCCGGCATGAAGGTGGCGCCACCGCACCAACATACAACGACAACGCGTCGTGGCTCACCACCACGTCGCTCATCAGGTGATTGACGTGACAGGGACACTAACCGTCGGCATCGTTGGATCGCACGATCGTCAGCTCGAGGAGCTCGTGGAAGCGGCGGGCCTGCGCCCGGCGCCGCTGCGGCTCGAGGAGCTGACGTCGCTCGCCCAACCCGGATCCTCGCAACCGGCCGTCGTCATCCTGGATTTGCGGGAGCGCCCGGTGCTTCCGCCAATCGTCGCCGCGCTGCGGCGGCAGCATCCGACAACGGGCGTCATCATCGTCGCGGCCACGCTCGAACCCGCATTGATGCTCGAAGCGATGCGGGCGGGCGTGACCGAGCTCGTCACGGCGCCACTGGCCGCACCGGAGGTCCACGCCGCGCTGGCGCGCATGACCTCGCCGACCGCACCGACGGCTGCCGGACAGGTGTTCGCCCTGCTCGGCGCCAAGGGTGGCGTGGGCACGACGACGATCGCCGTCAACGTGGCCACCTCACTCGCCATGATCGAGCCGGGCGCGACGATTCTGATCGACCTGCACCTGGCGTACGGCGACGCCGCGATCTTTCTCGGCACCGAGCCGCGCTATTCGGTCATCGACGCGCTCGAAAACGTTCATCGCCTCGACAAGTCCTTCCTGCGCGGTCTGGTGGGTCAGACGCGCGGAGGGCTGTCGTTCCTCGGCTCCTCCGATCGCTCGAGCTCGCGACCGGTGGACCCCGCAACGGTGCGAACGCTGATCGAGGCCGCTGCGAAGCACTATCGCTACGTTGTGCTCGACGTGCCGCGCTCGGACAACGTGATGCTCGACGTGCTCGAACCCGCGTCGCGGATCGTCATTGTCGCGAACCAGGAGCTCGCGACCGTGCGCGCCGCCACGCGCGTGGCGGCCACGCTCCGGCAGCGATACGGCAAAGGGTCGGGTGTCGGTGGTCGTGAGCCGCTTCGACAAGCTCGCCGATATCGGCGAAGACGATGTCGCGAGGGTGTTGGGGAGCCGCGTGTCGCACACGTTTCCGAGCAACTACCGGCTGGCGCTCGACGCGTTGAACGCCGGTCGACCGGTCGTGCTCGACAACCACAACAAGCTGTCGGCCGCGCTGACAGGCTTCGCGCGAAGCCTGATCGACGCGCCGGCTGAAACGACTGTGGAGCAGCGTCCGTCCGAGTCTGCTCGGACGGCTCACGGGACGGCGATAGCAGCTGATAGCTGATACCTGATAGCTGGACAGCTGGCATAGCTGATAGCTGAGGACTCCATGAATCCCGTAACACTCGTATCGAGCACCGTCGTGGCGACCCGCGACTGCGCGCGTACCAGGACGTCAAGGCGCGGATCCACAACGATCTTCTGAACCGGCTGAATCTCGAGCGGTTGACGCAAGTGGGCCAGGCCGAGGCGGAGCCCGAGATCCGCCGCCTCATCCTGGAGCTGATCGAGCGCGGGAGCGACACGACGCCGCTGAGCCTCTCGGAGCGGGAAACGCTGGTCACCGACGTCCTCAACGAGCTGTTCGGCCTCGGTCCCCTCGAGGCGCTCCTGCGGGATCCCGCGATCTCCGACATTCTGGTGAATCGCTTCGATCAGGTCTACATCGAGCGCGACGGGCGGCTCGAGCTGACGGACATCCTGTTCAAGGACGACCGTCACCTGATGCAGATCATCGAGCGCATCGTGAGCACGGTCGGCCGTCGCATCGACGAGTCGAGCCCGATGGTGGACGCCAGGCTTCGTGACGGATCGCGTGTCAACGCGATCATCCCGCCGCTCGCGGTGGACGGGCCCTCGCTCTCGATTCGCCGTTTTCGCACCGGCCGGCTGGGCGCCGACGACCTCGTCGATCGCGAGTCGATGACGCAGCCGATGCTCGACTTCCTGCGCGCCGCCGTGGCGTGCCGTCTCAACGTGATCGTGTCGGGAGGCACGGGCGCCGGCAAGACGACGTTGCTGAACGTGCTCTCGAGCTTCATCTCCAACGTCGAGCGGATCGTGACGATCGAGGACGCGGCGGAGCTGATGATGCGGCAGAAGCACGTCGTCCGGCTCGAGACGCGTCCGCCGAACATCGAAGGCAAGGGCGCGGTCCGTCAGCGGGATCTGGTCGTCAACGCGCTCCGTATGCGTCCCGACCGCATCATCGTCGGTGAGGTCAGGAGCGATGAAGCGCTCGACATGTTGCAGGCGATGAACACGGGCCACGACGGAGGCCTCACGACGATCCACGCCAACAGCTCGCGCGACGCGCTGTACCGCCTCGACACGATGGTGGCGATGGCCAACCTGAACATCCCGGAGCGAGCGGTCCGCCAGCAGATCGCGTCGGCGCTCAACCTGATCATCCAGGTCACGCGGCTCTCCGACGGCACGCGCAAGGTGACGGCGGTGACCGAGGTCACGGGGATGGAGGGCGACGTCGTCAGCCTTCAAGACATCTTTGTTTTCGAGAGGACAGGCCTCCGCCGCGACGGCAAGGTGTGCGGGCGCTTCCGCGCCACCGGCATCCGGCCGCGGTGCAGCGACCGGCTCCAGTCGTTCGGCGTCAGCCTGCCGGGCGACATGTTCGAGCACGTGAAGCTCGTGGCGTAACGAGGAGCTGCGATGACCTCTGCATTCGTCACGTTCGCGCTGAGCATGGCGATCGTGCTCGGCGCGTATTTCGTCTTCGTGATTCTGCCGGAGCAGCGGGCCTCGCGCCGGCTGCGCGGACGGCTGCGTCCGGACACGCCCGACGTCCGCACGCTGTCCGGGCTGACGAAGACCACGCAGCCCCTGAGCGCGGTGAAATACGTCGATGCGCTTCTGGCCCGATCTGGCAGGCTGATCGCGCCGCTGCGCTATACGGTCGATCACTCCGGCCTTCCGGTGACCGTCGGCCTCGTGCGTGCTGGGCTCGATCTTCGCGATGCTGCTTGGTGCCGTCGTTCTGCAGGTGAGCATGGGCCGCGGCTGGCTGACGATCGCCGGCGGCCTCCTGTTCGCGCTCATCCCGCTACGGTCTCGTGCGACACGCCGCCCATCGGCGCTTGCGGAAGTTCGAGGATCAGTTTCCCCAATCGATGGACCTCATCGCCGGCGCGTTGCGCGCGGGCCATGCGTTCACGACGGCCGTGTCGATGGTGGCCGACGAGGTGCAGGATCCAACCGGCGCGGAGTTCAGGCTGCTCTACGACCAGCAGAACTACGGAATGCCGCTGCCCGACGCGCTGAAGGCGTTCGCGCAGCGCGTGCCGCTGCTGGATGCGCGCTTCTTCATTACGGCGGTGCTGACGCAGCGCGAAGCGGGCGGCAACCTGGCCGAGGTCCTCGACAACCTGGCGTCGCTGATTCGCGAGCGCTCCCGCGTCAAGCGTCAGGTTCGGGTCGCCAGCGCACACGGCCGCATCACCGGGTGGGTGCTCTCCCTGATGCCGCCGGCGCTGGCGGCGATGATGATCGTGATTGCCCCCGAGCACATGAAAGCGTTCGTCGACGATCCGCTTGGCGTGCGAATGATCATCGGCGCCATCGTGCTGCAAGTGATTGGCACGCTCGCGATTCGCCGGATCGTGAACGTCGAGTTCTAGGACCAGCGTCATGAACCCCAACCTTCTGCTTCCGATCGCCCTGACTTTCATCGCCGTGGCGCTGGCGTCGGGGTCGGTCACGTCGCTGCTCCTGGCGCGGACCGCGCCCGAGCGCCGGCGACTGACGCCGGTGCAGACCGACCAGCCGCGGACGAGCCTCATGAGCCGAATCATCGCGGCACTGCGGCCGCCGGCGCCGAGGCGCAATTGGCGAAGCGTCCCGGCAACCCGTCGATGAAAATGTCGCGACTCGAGCGGCGTCTCGAGGCGGCCGGGTGGAGAGATCCGGAGGCGGCAAGCTACTTCTTCGCTGCGACGATTGGCCTGCCGATCCTGTTTGCGTTCACGGCTCTGGTGTTCACCGGCTTCCAGGGATGGCTGCTCGTCGTGATGGTGGCCGTGATCGGCTACCTGCTGCCCGACCTGCTGCTGGCGCGCGCGACGCGCGCGTATCAGAAGTCGATTCAGAACGGCCTGCCCGACGCGCTGGACCTGATCGTGGTCTGCGTGGAAGCCGGATCGAGCCTCGATCAGGCAATCGTGCGAGCAAGCGAGGAGCTCGAAATCGCGCTGCCCGCGCTGGCGCAGGAGCTGCGCACGGTCACCGGCGAAATCCGGGCAGGCAAGCCCCGAATCGAAGCGTTTCACGATCTCGCCCGCCGCACGCAGCTCGAAGACGTGCGTTCGCTGGTGGCCATGCTGACCCAGACCGATCGGTTCGGGACGAGCATCGCGCAGGCGCTCCGAACGCACGCGGCGACGTCGCGCACGAAGCGTCGCCAGCGCGCGGAGGAGCGGGCCAGCAAGGTCGGCGTGAAGCTCGTGTTTCCGCTGGCGCTCTGTCTCGTGCCCGCGCTGTACGTCGTGTGTCTCGGACCAATCGTCGTGCGAATCATGCGGACGCTGCTGTAGGCAGGTCCGTTTTTCAGGAGGACAGACGTGGACAGTATGACTATTACCCTGCTCGTCGTTTTCGCCGTTCTTGTTATCGCGTACATGATGAAGCGGCGGAGCCGTCTGCACAGCCAGGACTAGCGCTCGTCCGCTCGTCCGTCAGGCACCACAAATGACACCGTGGCCCCGCGCGGGAGCGGCGACGCTCCTTGGCTGCGCGCTGATGCTCGGGTCGGGGTGTGCGTCGGCGCGCGCCACGCGCGTGAAGGTGACGCCGCCATCCGCCGCTCGAGGCAATGCGCCCTCGGTGGAGTCGCGGGACCCGGCGCTCGCGGCAGCGCTGCTGCGCCTGGCTGCGCATCCGTCGGCCGAGGCGCACGAGGCGGTCAGCCTGGAGTACCGCCGGCTTGGTCTGCTCGAGGACGCCTACACGCACGTCACGGCGGCGGCAACGCTGGAACCGCGTGACGCGCGCGCCTACGAGATGCGCGCGCGAATCTGGCGGGACTGGGGCTTCCCGTCATCCGGGATGGCGGACGCCGCGCGCGCCGTCTACTTCGCGCCGCAGTCGGCGTCAGCGCACAACACCTGGGGCACGCTGCTGACGGCAACCGGCTGGCTGGTCGACGCACGGCGCGAGTTCGACCGCGCACGATCGCTCGATCCCACCGGCGCGTATGCCCAGACGAATCTCTGCTATGTCGCGTTCGTCTCGGGCGATATGCACACGGCCATCGCCGAGTGTCGCAGGGCGGTGGCGCTCGACGCGGGATCCACGGTGGCGCGCAACAACCTGGCGTTGAGCCTCACGGCGGCCGGCGATTATGCCGCTGCTGAACAGGAGTTCCTTGCCGGGCCTGATGGCATGACGGGGCGCTACAACGCCGGCGTGGCCTATCTCGCGGCCGGACGGTATAGCGAGGCGCGGGTGTGCTTCGACGCCGTGAGCCTGTCGCACCCCCTCGGACGAATCGCTCGTGCTCGTGCCGAGCAGGCTCGCTCGCTGAGCGCCGGCACGCTGGCACTCGGACCACGAAGCCCCTTGATCGAGCGTCGACCATGAAGCATCTCTCCCGGTCCATCGCTCTGGCGCTCATCGCGCTGGTGGTGTGCTCGGGCGAAGTGAAAACCCTCGATCGTCGCGACGATGTGCACGTGCGGATCACGTCGCCGCTCGGCCGCACCGGTGCTGTCGGTACCGTGCGCATCGTCGCGCAGATCGAGCCGCCGGCTGGCGGGACGGTTGACGCCGTTCGGTTCTATGTCGACGGTACGCTCCTGCGCACGATCACCACCGGGCCTCCCTATGCCGTGGAATGGCTCGACGCCAACCCGTTCGATCGCTGCGAGCTCGCCGTAGAAGTGGACGACTCGCTGGGACGGAAAGGGCGGGCGTCGGTCGTGCTCGAGCCGTTCGAGGTAGCGGAAGCGTCGGAAGTGACCTCCGTCCTGCTCGAAGCGGGCGTGTACGACAAGAAGGGACAGTTCATCGGCGGGCTCAAGGCGACCGATTTCGCGCTGCAGGAAGACGGCATCCCGCAGTCGCTCGACCTTGTGGATCACGAGCGCATCCCGGCGATCTTCGCGCTGCTCATCGACAGCAGCCAGAGCATGTCGCGACGCTTCGACTTCGTAAAGGATGCGGCCGGGCGGCTGACGCAATTCCTCCGTCCGAAGGATCGCGTGCTGGTCGCGCCGTTCTCGAAGCATCTGCAGGCCATCACCGGCCCCACGGCCGATCGCCGGACTGTCGTCGAAGCGATCGATGCGATTCAGCCGTCAGGTGGCACGTCGATCCTCGACTCGCTCGTCGAGCTCTGCGAGCGCCTGCCCGCGGGCGAAGACCGGCGCGCCGTCATCCTGATCAGCGACGGGTACGACGAGAACAGCGTCTCGAACGTCGATGAGGCGCTTGCCGCGGCGAAGAGCGCCCGGGTCACCGTCTATGTGATCGGCATTGGCGGTGTTGCGGGAATCTCGTTGCGCGGAGAACGCGCGCTGAAGCGCCTCGCGGCCGAAACGGGCGGCCGCGTGTTCTTTCCGCCGCGCGACGCAGAGCTGCTCGGCGCGTATGACCAGCTCGCCGCCGACGCGCAGAACCGTTACCTCGTGACCTACACGCCGGCCAACGCGAAGGCGGACGGCAAATGGCGGAGCATCAAGCTGGCAACCACGGCCGGCGACTACACGGTTCGGACGCGTGCCGGCTATCGCGCGCCCGCCCCGCCGCCGATCCGTCCGACGCTCGAATTCACGGTCATGGACCCGGCCGGCCGATACGTAGACGTCAGCGCGGCCGACCTCGTCGTCCTCGAGAATGGCGAGGAGCAGACGATCGAGACGTTCCAGGATGCGGTTGCGCCCGTCTCGATCGTCCTCGCGCTCGATGCCAGCGGCAGCATGCGAAAGGCCAGCGACGAACTGCGGGCGGCGGCAAGAGAGTTCGTCGAAGCGCTGCGGCCCGAGGATCAGCTCGCCGTCCTCTTCTTCTCCGACGGCATCGTGATGTCCCACGACTTCGCCAAGAACCGGCAGGAGGCGCTCGACGCGATCGACGCGTACAAGAGCGCGGGAGGGACGGCGCTGTACGACGCGCTCGCGAGCTCGCTGACGATGCTCAAACGTCAGGACGGCAGGCGCGCCGTCGTGGTGATGACCGACGGGCGCGACGAGAACAACGCGGGGAACGCGCCTGGCAGCCGCCAGACGCTCTCCGACGTCTTGAACCTGGCCAAGACCGTCGACGCCGCGATCTTTCCGATCGGTCTGGGATCGAACGTGGATCGGGTCGGCTTGGAGCAGTTCGTTGGCATCTCCGGCGGCCACGCGTACTTTCCGTCCGAGGCCGCGCTCCTGAAGGAAGAGTTCCAGCAGACGATCGAGAACCTCCGCCGGCGCTACGTGATCGGCTACACCTCGACGCACGCGGAGCGCGATGGCTCCTGGCGCGACGTGGTGATCCATTCGCGCGCGGAAAATCTCACCGTCCACAGCCGCAGCGGGTACTTTGCCCCCGACAGGTAACCTATGGCAAATACCGATCTGCACCGAGACCGTGGGACATCGCCAAGAGAGTCGCCTGCCGCTCGTACGTCCTGAGATCATCGATCTGCCAGCGTCGTTCGACATCGGGGAGTTTCCGTCCGAGGAACCGGTTGCCGAGCCTCCACCGGTTGCGGCAGGCCTGAACGCTACGTCCGACGACGCTACGGCGAATTCCGTAGCGCAGGCCTTCAGGCCTGCGGACGCGCCGACAGCCGAGCCGGAACACGAACCGGACTCCGGTGCGGTTCTGAATTTTGCATCTCGACCGGCACCGGACGTGGCACGCCTACCGGACGTGCCGACGGCCCCGGACGAGGCGCTCACGCTCTTGCAGGTTCTGGAGAGCGGCGAGCACGTCAGCTGGCGAGAGGCAGTGGCGATCGTTCAGCAGCTGTGTCTCCAGCTGAAGGACCTGCCGTCACACGCGCCGGTGCTCATCGAGCCAGGCGCGATCCAGATTACGTCCGCTGGTCGTCTGCACCTGCTCTCGAGGCAGCAGGGAGGCGACCCGCTGGTGATTCAGCTCGGCCGGCTCCTGCGATCGATGGTCTCGACGGAGAGCGTCCCGTCAGAGCTGCGGCTGTTGATCTCGCAGGCCACCTTCGAGCTCGCGATCTTCGAGTCGGTCGATCAGTTCGCGCGGGCGCTCGACACCCTGTTGGGTCCTCCCGATACCACCGAGGTCAAGACCGCGTTTCGCAAGGCCGCGCATCACACGATTGACCGGCCGGCAGCCCGCAACGATCGACGGCCTGATCCTGCCGCGTCCTCCCCTGCCTTCCCTGCTGCCACAGCCCGTACCGGCGGCGCGTAAGGTTAAGGTGAAGGCACGTCGGGAACGCCGGTTCGATGCGTCAGGGTTGCTGCCACGCGTCGCAGCCGCAGCCATTGTGCTCGCAGGAGCCGCGACGGTCTTCATGTTCTCGAGGGACACTCGCGGGACGTCGTCGCAGCAGACCGGGGCGCCTTACGTGCCTCCGATCGCGGTGCCCCAGCAGGTCACCGCACCATCGGTCCCAGCACCAACGACCGAACATCGAAGCGCAAGCCGCGCTCTCGGCACGCCTGTTGAAGTCGAGCCGGCGACGCGACCGCCGGCCCGTCTCGTGGAACGCACAACGCGGCCCAGTCCACCAGTGGGCCATGCCGCTGCGCCTCCGCCGGCCGCGCGAACGGAGAGCGCGTTCGTCCCGCCACGTCCTGCGCCGCTGCCGCCGACGAGAGGTGAATCACCGACTGACCTGATCCGCCGTGCGAGCGCGCTCTTCAACGAAGGCAAGACAGCGGATGCTGGCATCGTGCTCGATCTCGTCGTGCTGACTGCACCCCTCTACGAGCCAACCGACGGTGATCTCTCGGCGGAGGGGTCCGCGGCCTTTCGCGCGAGTCAACAGCAACTCCTGCCGAATATCGCCGCCCGCGAGCTCGATCGAGCAACGGCCGCGCTCAACGCCGGCGACGTCGATCGCGCGCTGACCCTCAGCGCCGGCGTCACGACGATGCTCGATCGATTCGATCCGGACTCGACGTCACCGTTGCGTGCGAAGCTGCAGCAGCTGTTGCGCCGCACCGACGCCGCGCGGACAGCCGCCGAGAACACGGTGTACGGAGGAGCGGACGCGGACGTGACCCCGCCGCATCCGCTGAGCCGTCAGTTTCCGGAAGGCGCGCCGAGCGGGATTCCGCCGGCGCGGGTCGGCACGCTCGAACTGATCGTCGGGAAGGCCGGAGACGTGGAATTCGTGAAGCTTCACACACCGCTGAATCGCTACCACGAGCGCATGATCGTCAGCGCCGTCAAGGCCTGGCGGTACAGCCCCGCGCTTCGGGCAGGCAAGCCGGTGCGCTTTCGTCTCACGGTCACGATCAACCTGCCAGAAGCAGGCAACGGCACGGGCTAGCCGCGTGCGCATCCATTGCAGGCCTCAAGGCCTGCACGAGTAACTCTGGGGGACGGCGGCACGATCATCCGACGAGCTCGCGTGCGCGTGTTTCAATCGCAGCCAGCCGCCCTTCCAGCCGCGCGCCCGCTTCCGCGAGCGCCGTCATCCGACGTATCGTCCACGAAGAGCGGCGCGTCCAGCACCAGGCTCACGCGCGCAAACGGCTTCGGCACCTGCGTTCGATCCCAGCTCTTCATCGTCCACGCGTGGCTGGCCTCGAGATGCAAGGGCAGCAGCGGCTGACCCGTCGCGCCGGCGAGCCAGACGGCACCCGGCTGCACGACGCGGGCGGGCCCGCGCGGACCGTCCAGGGCGAACCCGACCGGACGTCCGGCGGCGAGATCGCGCCGCATCTGCACGAGCGCGCGCGCGCCGCCGCGAGACGACGACCCGCGCGCCGTGCCGTAGCCGAATCGACGGATGATCCGCGCGATCCACTCGCCGTCGAAGTTCTGGCTGGTGATGACCACGATGCCGCGATCACGGAAGAAGACCGTGCCTGGAAGGATGCGACCGTGCCAGAACGCGATGATCGGCTGACGGCCGCTGGCGATGACGGCGTCGTAATGCTGCAGCCCCTCGACCCGCCACCGCCACGTGGCACCGAGCGCGCCAATCAGCGGCGAGGCCACGCCGGCGATGAGCGCCGCTTTGCGCTGCTGGCCGCGTGTCAGACGCGACTCCATCACGCGATCACCCAATCACCGGATCACCCAGATCACCAAATCACCAAATCACCCGATTACCAGATCCCTACATGCCTTCGTACTGCGGTCCGCCGCCACCTTCGGGCGGCACCCAGTCGATGATCTGGTACGGATCCATGATGTCGCACGTCTTGCAGTGGACGCAGTTCGACGCGTTGATCTGCAGGCGCTTGGACCCGTCGCCGGCGTCGACCATCTCGTAGACGTTGGCCGGGCAGAACCTGATGCATGGGTTCCCATACTCCTGGCGGCAGCGGGTCCGGCAGACCTCGGCGTCGTGCACGACGAGGTGGGCGGGCTGATCCTCGTCGTGCCGCGTGCCAGAAAAGTGCACGTTCGTCAGGCGATCGAACGTGAGGCGACGGTCGATCTTCACCGGGTTGACGGTCGATTCCGGGTCCGGGGCGCCGTCCTTGTAGAACTCCGACAGCGTCTGCATCCGCGCGTAGCCGGCGTGCGCCGGCATCGGATCCTTGTACCACCAGCCCCCGGTCACCAGCGACAGCCCCGAGTACGCGACGCCCGCCAGCAGCCCGTAGCTGAAGCTCTGATGAACGTTCCTGACGGGATACAGCTCGCGCCGGACCGTGCTCGCGTTGACGCGATCGTCGTACGCCTTGAGCGTCGATGCGGACGCGTCACCGGCGCGTACCGCGTCGAAGGCGGTCTCGGCGGCAAGCATGCCGGTGCGCATCGCGAGGTGCACGCCCTTGAGGCGGAGCGAGTTCAGGAAACCCGCAGCGTCGCCCGCGATGAGCGCCCCGCCCGCGTACAGTTTCGGGATCGTGTGCCAGCCGCCTTCCGGAACCGCCTTCGCTCCGTAGCGCACCATCTGCCCGCCGTCGAGGAGCGGTGCGACGAGCGGATGCCGCTTGAAGTGCTGAAACGCGACGTGCGGATCGAACATCGGATCGCGATAGTCGAGGCCCGCCAGGAAGCCAACCGACAGCACGCCATCGGGCATCGCGTAGATGAAGCCGCCGCCGAACTCGTCCATCCTGAGCGGAAACCCCATCGTGTGGATCACGCTGCCGGCCGCCAGTCGATCCGCGGGCACCTCCCACAGCTCCTTGATGCCGAGCGCATAGAGCTGCGGGCTCCGGCCATCGTCGAGCCCGAGCTGACGAACGAGCGACTTGGTGAGATTCCCCCGGACGCCGTCGGCAAAGATCGTGACCTTCGCGCGAATGTCCACGCCAGGCTCGAACGTGGACTCTGCGTTCGCCGTGCTTGCCGATGCCGCGATCGCCGGTTCGTACGCCGGCGACGGTGTCGCCGTCGAAGAGAATCTCGGAGGCCGGGAAGCCCGTGAAGAGGTCGATGCCTTCGGCTTCCACGAGCCCGGCGAGCCACCTGGTGAACCGGTTGAGCGAGATCACGTAGTTGCCGTGGTTCACGAGCGGCGGCGGTGTAATGGGAAACTTGACCTTGCCGGTCCGGGTCAGAAAGTAGACCGCTTCGTGATGGACTTCCGAGGCGAGCGGCGCGCCGCGCTCCTTGAAGTCCGGGACGAGATCGCGGAGGCTCGACGGATCGAGGATGGCGCCGGACAGCATGTGCGCGCCGGCTTCGCGCCCTTTTTCAAGCACGGCGATCGCGAGCGGGTCGCCGCCCTTCGCCTTCTGCAGCTGCGCCAGCCGCAACGCGGCCGAGAGCCCCGCGGGACCAGCGCCGACGATCAGGACATCGACTTCTAAGCTGTCGCGGGGCATGAACTGATCATAGAAGGTGCTAAAGGTGCTGGGGGTGCTAAGGGTGCTAAGGGTGCTGGTGCTAGAGGTGCTGAGGGTGCTGAAGGTGCTTGTGCTGGTGGTGCTAAAGGTGCTGGCGCTGGACGATGGCGTCGCGAGCACTGTTAGCACCACTTAGCACCCTGTAGCACCAGCACCTTAGCACCGTAGCACCATCAGCACCATTCGCACCTCGCGATTACTTCTTCAGTTCGGCAACCATCGCCGGCACGATTTCGAACAGGTCGCCAACGATGCCGTAGTCGGCGATCTCGAAGATGGGCGCTTCGCCGTCCTTGTTGATGGCCACGATGGTGCGGGCGCCTTTCATGCCGACCAGGTGTTGAATCGCGCCGGAGATCCCGAGCGCGACATAGAGCTTTGGCGCGACGGTCTGTCCTGAGCTGCCGATCTGCCGATCCATCGGAAGCCAGCCGGCGTCGCAAATCGGGCGCGATGCCGCGAGCTCGGCGCCCATCGCCTGCGCGAGCTGCTCGTGCGAGCTGCAGGTGCTCCTGACCTTTGATGCCCCGGCCGACCGCGACGATTCGCTCGGCCTGGGAGAGATCGACCGCCTGCTTCGCTTCCTTGAACGGCGCCTCGGGCTTCTGGCGGATCGCCGACGCATCGATGGCGACGTCGGCCTTCTCCACCGCTGCGGGAGCGCTGCCCTTTTTCACCGCGTCGGCGCGAAACGCCCCGATCTGGAACGTCACCAGATGCGGCGCCGGCCCCTCGACGACGACGTCTGCCTGCAGCTTGCCTTGAAACACCGGCCGCACGTAGGTCGCCGATGCCCCGTCTCCCTTGATGGCCACGCAGTCGGTCACCAGCGGCCGCTGCAACGCGCGCGGCCAGCGCCGGCGCAAAATCGCGGGTCTGATACGTGTGCGGCAGGAACACGCGCTCGGGCTGGTCACGCTCGATCACGCGCTGCAGCCCCTGCACGGCGCCGTCGGCCGTGTATTCGGCCAGCGCCGGATCGTCGACGACCGTCACCTTCGCGACGTCGGCCGCCGCCAGCGTCGTTCGCGACGGCGTCCACACCATGACCGAGCACGACGATGGTGATCGGCTGTCCCGGTCTGTTGTGCGGCGGCAATGGTTTCCCAGGTGGCGCGGTTGAGCGTGCCGTCACGCTGTTCGGCGACGACGAGGATCATGACGGGAGCACTCGGGCTTCGTCGCGAAGCTTGCCGACCAGGGTCTTGGCCGCGTCGGCGGGGCTTCCGGAAATCATCTGGGTCTGTTTCGCTTTCTCGGGGAAATAGATCGCGGTGATTCGCTGGGTGGGCGTGGGCGCGCTCTGCGGCGCCACCTTCTTGATCTCTTTCTTCTTGGCCGCCATGATGCCCTTGAGCGTCGCGTAGCGCAGCTGGTTGATGCCGCTCTGAATCGTGAGCAGCGCGGGCATCGGCAGCGACATCCACTGGAACCAGCCGCCCTCGAGCTCACGCTTCACCCGCAACTGGCCGCCCTCGGCCTGCACCTCCATGATGATCGTCGCGTGCGGCATGCCAAGCACCGCGGCGAGCACCACGCCGACCTGACCGAACCCCTGGTCATCGGACTGCAGACCGGTCAGCACGAGATCGACCTGTTCATCCTTGATCGCCGCGGCGAGCGCGCCAGCAACCGCGTCGCGTCGGCCGACGCCAGGCCGTCCGATTCCACGTGCACGGCACGATCGGCGCCCCGCGCCAGCGCTTCGCGGATCACCTGCGTCGCGCGCGCGGGTCCGGCCGAGCACACGATCACCTCGCCGCCGTGCTTCTCCTTGAGGCGCAGCGCCTCCTCGAGCGCGTACGCGTCCGGCTCGTTGAGCTCGAAGCTGGCGTCCTGGTCGCGAATCCAGGTCTTGGTGTCGTTGACACGGAGCTGCCACTCACGCGTCACGACCTGCTTGATGCAAACGGCTATCTTCATATGAGCTATCAGCTATCAGCTATCAGCTATCAGCTGTCGGCTATTCCTCGAACTGTTTCAGCAGCAACGTGCCGTTCGTGCCCCCGAACCCGAAGGAGTTCGAGAGCGCGTACTGGATCCGCATGGGGCGTGCCGTGTGGGGCACGTAGTCGAGGTCGCAGGCCGGATCGGGGTTGTCCAGATTGATGGTCGGCGGGGCAATCTGGTGCCTCACGGCCAGCGCGGTGATGCCCGCTTCGAGCCCGCCCGCCGCGCCGAGCAGGTGACCGGTCATCGACTTCGTCGACGACATCGCCAGCTTGTACGCGTGATCGCCGAACAGCTTCTTGACCCCGAGCGTCTCGGTCGGGTCGTTGATCGGCGTCGACGTGCCGTGGGCGTTGACGTAATCGACCTGCCGGGGCTCGATACGCGCCTTGCGGAGCGCCATGGTCATCGAGCGAATCGCACCGTGCGCGTCCTCGGGCTGCCCCGTGAGGTGAAACGCGTCCGACGTCAGACCGTAGCCGACGATCTCGGCATAGACGCACGCACCGCGCCGGCGCGCGGCCTCGAGCTCCTCCAGGATGATGATGCCGGCGCCTTCGCCCATCACGAAGCCGTCGCGGTCCTTGTCGAACGGGCGGCTGGCCTTGTTCGGCTCGTCGTTGCGCGTCGAGAGCGCGCGCATCGCGGCGAACCCGCCGACACCCATCGGCGTGATCGCCGCTTCGGATCCGCCCGCGATCATGACGTCGGCATCGTCGCGGCGGATGATTTCGATAGGCTTCGCCGATCGAGTGCGCCGACGCGGTGCAGGCGGTGCACGTGGCGAGGTTCGGGCCGCGCGCGTTGAAGCGGATCGAGACCTGACCGGCGGCGAGATTGATGATGGAGGCTGGAATGAAGAACGGTGAGATACGCCGCGGTCCGCCCTTGATCAGCTGCCTGTGCTCTTCCTCGATCGTCTGGAAGCCGCCGATCCCCGATGCGATGTAGACGCCGACCCGATCCGCGAGCTCCGCCGTCACCGACAGCCGCGCATCATCGACGGCGAACTGCGCGGCGGCGAGCGCGAACTGGATGAAGACGTCCATCTTCTTGACGTCTTTCTTGTCGACGAACTGGAGCGGGTCGAAGCCCTTGACCTCGCCGGCAATGCGCGCCGAATGCTGCGACGCGTCGAAGCGGGTGATCGCACCGATCCCGCTCTGCCCCGCGCACAGCGCTTCCCAGTTTGCCCGGGTTCCGATGCCGAGCGGCGACACCAGCCCGACGCCCGTCACCACGACTCGCCTGCTCAATCCGCCTCCGGTTCTCGACGCTGCCCCTCGCGCTGGAAGGCCTCCGCGCCTTCCACCTAGTCCGCAGCCCTACTTCTGGCGCTGGAAGGCCTCCGCGTCTTCCGCGTTCTGCGGCCTACTTCTGGCCCTGGAAGGCCTCCGCATCTTCCGCGTACTCTGCGGCCCTACTTCTGGCCCTGGAAGGCCTCCGCGTCTTCCGACGTACTCCTGAGCGGCCCTACTTGCCGTGGCCCTGGAAGGCCTCCGCGTCTTCCGCTCTGCGGCCCTCGGCCCTGGAAGGCCTCCGCGTCTTCCGCGTCTGCGGCCCCACTTCTGGCCCTGGAAGGCCTCCGCGTCTTCCGCGTACTCCGCGGCCTACTTCTTGGTCTTTGCGTGGGAATCGATGTACTCGATCGCTTCTTTGACGCGGGTGATCTTCTCGGCATCCTCGTCGGGAATCTCGATGCCGAACTCCTCTTCGAACGCCATGACGAGCTCGACGGTGTCCAGCGAGTCGGCGCCAAGATCGTCCACGAACGAGGCGTCCGGCGTGACCTCTTCCTCGTCGACACCCAGTTGCTCCACGATGATGCTCTTCACCTTGTCTGCGACGGCCATTCAGCCCTCCATTAATCTGCCGGGGGGCTTCGCCCCGCCGGACCCCCCCGCGCCATCTGGCGCGCCTAGCCCTGTTATGCGCGGCGCTCGAGCGCCGACTTACATGTACATCCCACCGTTGACGGCCAGCACCTGCCCGGTAATATACGACGCCTCGTCGGATGCGAGAAAGCACACCGCGCTCGCCACATCGTCGGCGCTGCCGAGGCGGCGGAGCGGAATCCTCGATTCCCAGGTCCCGCGCGCGTCGGTCGTAAGGCCGCGCGTCATGTCGGTCTCGATCAGGCCAGGCGCCACGACGTTGACCGTAATGTTGCGGGAAGCGACCTCCAGCGCGACGGCTTTGGCGAACCCGATCACGCCGGCTTTCGACGCCGCGTAGTTCGCCTGCCCGGGGTTGCCGCTCTGGCCGACCACCGAGCTGATGCAGATGATCCGGCCGCGCTTCTGCCGGATCATCGGCTTGAGCACCGCCTGCGTGAGCGCAAACGCCGCTGTCAGGTTCGTGGCAACGACCGCGTCCCAATCCTCGCGCTTCATGCGCAGCATCAACTGATCCCGCGCAATCCCGGCATTGTTGACCAGGATGTCGATCCGGCCGTGCCGCTCCAGCGTGTGCGCGATCACCGCGTCGATCGCGGCGGCGTCGCCAACGTCGAGTGCCGCCGTCTCTGCCGCGCCGCCCGCGCTGGCGATCTCCTGCACGGTGGCGGCCGCATTCTCGCCACGGGCTGCCGCGATCACATGAGCCCCCTGAGCGGCCAGCCTCATGGCAATCGCTCGACCGATTCCGCGTGACGCCCCCGTCACGAGCGCGATGCGCCCGGCCAGATCGATCATACGCTCGAGGTGCGGCTCGACGCTGCAGGCGCCGCGCTGATGCTCGAGATGGCCGCCGACAGGCCGGCGTCGTCTTCCACGCTGTGCACCTTCGCGCTCCGATCGATCTTCTTGATCAGTCCAGCCAGCACCGTTCCCGGGCCCAGTTCGACGAATGTCGTGGCACCGTCCGCAATCAGGCGCCGGACGACATCCTCCCAGCGAACGGGAGACGACACCTGACGGACGAGCGCGTCGATCGCCTCGTCTGCCGGTCCGCTTTGGCTGCGCGTCCACGTTGGCCACGACGGGAATCGAGGGCGCCGCCGCCGTCAACGCACGCAGCTCCGGCGCCAGCCGATCTTCGGCCGGCTTCATCAACGCGCAATGAAACGGCGCGCTCACGGCCAGCGGTATCACCCGCTTCGCCCCGAGCGCCTTCGCCCGCTCACCCGCGCGCGCAACAGCCGCCGTGTGCCCCGCAATCACGACCTGTCCCGGGGCATTGAGATTCGCGGGCGTCACCACTTGATCCCCGGCCGCTTCCGCGCACGCGCGCGTGACGGCCTCGGCATCGAGGCCGAGAACGGCGGCCATTGCGCCTTCGCCGACCGGCACCGCCTCCTGCATGTATCGCCCACGGCGCCTCACCGTGCGCAAGGCATCCGCGAAGGATAACGTACCGGCCGCCACGTGCGCCGAGTACTCGCCCAGGCTGTGACCGGCCGCAACCGCCGGAGCCAGGCCGTGCGCGCGCGCCAGCCGCGCGACAGCCGTGCTCATCGCCAGAATCGCCGGCTGCGCATGTTCCGTCAGCGTGAGCCGCTCCTCTGGTCCGTTGAAGCACAGATCGCTCAACGACTCGCCAAGCGCGTCATCCGCTTCGGCAAAGGTCTCGCGGCAGATCGGAAACGCGTCGGCGAGCCCCTTGACCCATTCCGACCTTCTGCGCACCCTGACCTGGAAAGACGAATGCGATCATGTTTCAGTATTTCTACGAGGTTCGGGGTTCGGGTCAGGAGATCTGATCACGGTCACCTCGAACCTATACCGTCGAGTTCCCGTCCAATTCTCCCAACCAAATCTTCTTGCACGGCTCGCACAGCCATCGTCACCGCGTTGGCGACCGCCTTGGCCGACGATCGGCCGTGGCCGACGACGCAGAGGCCGGCGAGGCCGACGAGCGGGGCCCCGCCAAATTCCGAGTAGTCGACACGGCGGCGGAACCGTCTGAACGCTTGCCGCGAGAGCGCCAGGCCCATCCGACCGCTGAACGTGGACGACAACTCGTCGCCGAGCAGCGCTTCCACGGTCTCGACGAGCCCTTCGCTGACCTTCAACGTCACGTTCCCGGTGAAGCCGTCACAGACAATGACGTCGGCATCGCCCGAGAACACATCGCGTCCCTCGATGTTGCCGACGAAGTGGACCGGCGATTCCTTCAGCAGCCGATGCGCCTCGCGGGTGAGGTCGTTGCCCTTGGTCTCCTCCTCGCCCACCGAGAGCAACCCTACGCGGGGTCGCTCGCGCCCGAGCGCGACCGTCGCGTACGCGGAGCCCATCACGGCAAACTGCACCAGGTGCGACGCGCGGCATCCCACGCTCGCGCCCGAGTCGAGCAGCACCGCCGGAGAACGCCGCGTCGGGATGATGGTCGCGAGCGCGGGACGGTCGAGGCCCGGCAGCAGACCGAATGCCGCATGGCTGGCCATCACCGAGGCACCCGTGTGTCCCGCGCTGAAGAGCGCCTGCGCGTGCCCATCGCGGACCTGTTCGGCCGCCACGCGAATCGACGCCCTCGGCTTGCGGCGCAACGCCGCCACGGCCGGCTCGGCCATCTCGATCCGCTCCGGGCGTGTCCACGACCTCGACGGCGAGGCCTCTTGCCGCGGGATGACGCGAGAGTTCGGCGTCAATTGCCGCGGCATCGCCCACGAGCAGCAGCCCGACCTGCAGGTGACGCGCCGCCACGAGCGCGCCGTCGATGACCGCTGCCGGTCCCGCGTCGTGCCCCATGGCGTCGATGGCAATGCGCATCGTCAGATGTCAGGGCTCAGCGTTCAGCCGTCAGCCGGAGCTTCCCGCTTCGAGCAGGGTGCCAGCCGATACCTGAAGGCTGATACCTGAAGCTGACAGCTGACAGCTGATAGCTGATGACTGATGGCTGATGACTGCTGACTTATGCCTCGTCGACCGCCTTCACCTGACGGCCGCGGTAGTACCCGCAATGCGGGCAGACGCGGTGCGGCAACTTGGCCTCGTGGCACTGCGGACACTCGCTGCGGCCAACCGGCTTCAAGGCGTCGTGCGTCCGGCGCTTGGCCGTCCTGGTCTTCGAATGTCGTCGCTTGGGATTCGGCACTATCGATCTCCTTTGTCTTCACTGCGCTCGCCCATCGGCCTCGCTCAGGGCGACCAAGAGCCCCGAAGGGCTGGCTCTCGGTTGCGGCCGCGGGCGCTCGTTAACTTCGCTTGCCGGCCCCCCGATCGAGGAGGCCCTTCAACGCGGCCAGCCGCGAGTCTTCCCACTGCGGAGCGCAACTGCAGCTCGTCGTGTTGAGATTGCCGCCGCACTCCGGACACAGACCCTTGCAGCCTTCCGAGCAGAGCGGCTTCATGGGCAGCGCGAGCTGGAACTGCTCGCGCATCAGCGCTTCGAGATCGAGCACGTGGTCCGAATAGTAGGCTGTCGTCAGGTCGTCCTCGGCGATCTCACGCTCGCCCTCGCCGAGGTTGTGTTCCCGCGGGATGTACCGAAGCTCGAACGTGCCGTCGACGGGAATCTCGAACGGTTCGAGACACCGGCTGCACTCGAGCGCCAGACGCGTCGCCACGCGTCCCGTGACAAGGTAGACCTCGTCGCTCTCCCGATGCACGTCGAGTTGCAGATCGACCGGCGCCGCAATCCGAAGGTCCTCGGGATCGGCGGTGGCGTCGAACGCCGCCGGTTCGTACTTCCGCTCTACGCGCTCGGTTCCTCGGCCATGCCGGCCAAGGCGGGTCAAGTCAAACTGCATCGACACGGGCACATCTCCCGACTCAGCGGGAACCCCCCATTATAGCGTGAATTAGGGTCGGAACGCCTCCGCGACCCGGTTGCAGGGGTCCGGGCGCGGTTCAGAATCGCTCGAGCGAGACCCAGGGCTTCGGCACGAACAGCTGCTCGTAGAGATTCACGGCGAACCGGTCGGTCATCCCGGCGATGAAGTCTCGCGCGGCCGCATCCAGTCCCTCGTCGTCCATCGTGCGGCGATCCAGGAACTCGAGCGGGCGCTCGCGCACCTTCTCCCACAGGCCGCCGAGCACGCCCGCCGCCTTCTTGAACTCGGCGGTAGCGGTCTCGTTCTCGTAGACGGCGTCGAACAGGAACCCGCGCAGGCCGATCGTCGCCTCGAGCACGGCGTCGCTCATGCGCACCTCGCTCAGGCCTCCCTCGAGCGTGTGCATCACGACGTCGGTCACCATGGTACCGATCCGTTCAGAAGAGCTTCGACCAAGGATGTCCGTGCGATCGTGCGGCAGGTCGTCTGCGTGCAACAGCCCCGCCCTGATCGCATCGTCGATATCGTGGTTCACGTAGGCGATGATGTCAGCAACCCGCGCGATCTGCCCCTCGATGGTGCTCGCGCGATGCGCGGCGTCGGCGCCGACAGGGACGCCATGCTTGCCCTTCGAGTGGCGGGCGATCCCATCGCGCACTTCCCACGTCAGGTTCAACCCCTGCCCGTCATTCTCCAGGACGTCGACGATGCGAAGGCTCTGCTCGTAGTGCTCGAACCCGCCGGGCACCAGCGACTGCAGCACGCGCTCTCCCGCGTGTCCGAACGGCGTGTGGCCCAGGTCGTGGCCGAGCGCAATGGCCTCCGTCAGCTCCTCATTGAGCTTGAGCACCTTTGCGATGCTCCGCGCGATCTGCGAGACCTCGAGCGTGTGTGTGAGCCGCGTGCGATAGTGATCGCCCGTCGGGGCGAAGAAGACCTGCGTCTTGTGCTTCAGCCTGCGGAACGCCTTGCAGTGAATCACGCGGTCACGGTCACGTTGAAAGGAGGGTCGGATCGGATCCTCGGGCTCGGCGCGCAACCGGCCGCGCGTATTGCCGCTCTTCGCTGCCTGCGGCGCCAGAATCTGATGCTCGCGCGCTTCGAGATCTTCACGAATCGACATAATCGCCTACCGGCCGCCGACCACCGACGACCATTACCCGTCCAATCATCATACTTGGACGTATCCTAGTCCGAACGATCGCCGACCAGCTGCCATGCTCGACGAACTCAAAACAGCCGCCGCCGTCTGCTCGAGGATCGCTGGTTCGCCGCCGCCGCAGTGCTCGTGGCGGCGCTGGGGACCGGCTTGAACAGCTGATGACGCTGGCCGGCGGCCGGATGATTCAGTCGCTCCTCTTCGGCGTCAGCCCGCACGACCCCGCGACGTTGACGGCTGTCGCGATCGTCGTCGGCGCGGCAGCGCTGCTGGCCTGCTACCTGCCGGCGCGTCGCGCGGCCGCAACGAATCCCATGGAGCTGATGCGGGACGAGTAAGGCCGCGGAAGGCGGAGGCGCGCGGAATGCCCGGTCACGCCGGCACTATTGGGCCGCGGAACACGCGGAAGGACACTGTAGAGAAGGCCGCGGAACACGCGGAAACGCGGAGACCCGATTCGATCGGCCGCGGAAGACGCGGCATAACGCGGAGACACCCAATTCGATTGGCCGCGCAGAGGACGCGGAACAAACGCGGACACATCTATTCGTAGTGGGCTGCGAAACACGCGGGTTACACGGATCCTATGTAGCCACAGACAAGAAGAAAACACTGAGTTCAAGATGGCCGCAGACGGCGGGTCGCGGCTGGATGTTGTCGTTGCGTCCGGTTTAGTGTCGTGAGCCGTTTACGTGGTGCTTGATAGCCCGCATGTCGCGTCTCACGCCGCCTGATCCAACCAGTAACTCCGCGTCTTTCCGCCCAAAGAGATCGGCGTGTCCGCGCAATTCCGCGGCCTCCGCGGCCAAGTAGATCCGGATGTCCGCGTCCTTCCGCGTCCTCCGCGGCCAAGTAGATCCGGATGTCCGCGTCCTTCCGCGTCCTCCGCGGCCAAGTAGATTCCGGATGTCCGCGTGCTTCCGCGTCCTCCGCGGCCCAAAGATCCGGATGTCTGCGTCCTTCTGCGTATTCCGCGGCCAGGTAGACTCCGATGTCCGCGTGCTTCCGCGTATTCCGCGGCCAATCCAATCCGCGTTCTCCGCGGCTCTAGCCGTCCATCAGCTGTCGCAGAAAGCTCGTCCCGTTCGCCAGCGGCCCCACGTCGAAGACATCGGCTATCGTCTGCCCGAGGTCCGCGAACGTCTCGCGCGTGCCGAGATCCACACCCGGCTTCACGGCCTCGCCGACGACGAGCAGCGGAACGTACTCCCGTGCGTGATCGGTGCTGGCGGTCGTCGGGATCGTTGCCGTGGTCGGCGGTGATCACGAGAAGATCGCGCGGACGCACACATCGGCAGCAGCTTCGCGAGCCGTGCGTCGAACCGCTCGAGGTTCGCCGCGTAGCCGGCCGGATCGTTCCGGTGGCCGTACACCGTGTCGAAGTCGACGAGGTTGGCGAAGATCAGGCCGCGTGCGACCGTGGCCATCGCCGTTTCGATCTCGTCCACGCCGTGATCGTCGCTGCGCGTGTGCACCGCTGACGTGATCCCGCGTCCCGCGAAGAGATCCTGGATCTTCCCGATCGCGAAGACAGTGTGTCCGGCCGAGGTGAGGACGTCGAGAAGTGTCGTGCCCGCCGGCGGCAGCGCGTAGTCGTGGCGGTTCGCGGTGCGCGTGAACGCCCCGGGGTGGCCAACGAACGGCCGCGCGATCACTCGCCCGATCCCCATGCCCTGCGCCGCCAGCTCGTAGGCGATCTCGCAAATGCGATAGAGCTCCGGAACCGGAATCACCTCTTCGTGCGCGGCGATCTGGAACACGCTGTCCGCCGAGGTGTAGACGATGGGGGAACCCGTTCTGATGTGCTCGGGCCCGAGCTCGTCGATGATCACGGTCCCGGATGCCGCCTTGTTTCCGAGCGTGCGGCGGCCGATCCGCGTTTCGAACGCGTCGATCAGCTCCCTGGGAAAACCATCGGGAAACGTAGGAAAGGGACGCGACAGGACGATGCCGGTCAGCTCCCAGTGACCTGTGACCGAGTCCTTGCCCGCGGATCGCTCCGCCATGCGACCGAACGCGCCTGCAGGTCGATCGACATCCGCCATGCCGTGCACGCGCGCCACGCGCGGCAGGCCGAGGCTTCGCAACGTCGGCAGTCGAAGCGGCACGGCGCGCGAGATGTTCCCGAGTGTGTCGCTACCGCGGTCGCCGTAGGTGCCCGCGTCGGGCAGCTCGCCGACGCCAACGCTGTCGAGCACGATCAGAATGACGCGATCGATGGAAGATGTCACAGCTCGAAGGAGGGTTCCGCGACGAAGCGGGCGACGCGATCCTGCGTCGCCTCGGACTCACCCGCGGCGAGAATCCAGCGTAGATTAGGCTCTTTCCGAAACCAGATCAACTGACGCTTCGCGTAGTGACGATTCTCGCGGACGATCAACTCGCGCGTCTCCGCCTCGTCGCGGATGCCGTGCAGGTACTCGAGCACCTGTCGATACACGAGACCGCCAAATGGCAACGCCGTCTCCGGCACGCCGCGCGCGAGCAGACTCCTGACCTCGTCGATCACACCCTGGTGAAACTGCGCGGCTACGCGCCGGCTCACGCGCACCGCCGTCTCCTCTCGCGGAATCTGCAGCGCAATCGCCGTGACGTCGTACTCCGGGAGCGGCGGCGCCGTCTCGGCGAAATGCTCCGTGAGCGGGCGGCGGGTGAGCAGCCAGACCTCGAGGGCGCGCACGAGCCGCTTGACGTCACGAGGCTGGATACGGACCGCCGACGGTGGATCCACTCTCGCGAGCCACTTGTGCAGGGTCTGCGGTCCCCGCCGCGCCGCGACCTGCTCCAGACGCCGCCGCAGTGGCTCGTCCCTGCTCGGTCCGTCGAACAGGCCCCGCGTGAGCGCGCGGTAGTAGAAACCGGTGCCGCCGACCAGAATGGGCAGCCGCCCGCGCATTGTGATGTTGCGGATCACGGCTGCGGCTTCCCGGGCGAATCGGGCCGCCGAGTACTCTTCAATCGGATCGACGACATCCACCATGTGATGCGGGACGCCCTGTTGCTCGGAGAGCGGAACCTTGTCCGTCCCGATGTCGAACCCGCGATAGACGGCCGTGGAATCGCAGCTGACGACCTCGCCGCCGCAGCGCCGCGCCAGCGAGATTCCGAGCGCGCTCTTTCCCGTGGCGGTCGGCCCGACGATGGCGATGAGTCGTGGGCGTCCGGTGTCGGCCCCGAACAATTCGGACATGCTTCGCGGCGGCTGCCTACCAGGACCAGATCGCGCGGGCAGCCGCGTACACGGCGATCGCGGTCAGCACGAGGAACAAGCCGACCTGCTGCACGCGCGTCGGCCCTGTCATTGCGACGGCGGGTATTCGTTGAAGTAGAACGTCACCGTGAACTGGGCCTTCTCGTCCGGATACTCCGGCGGGAGCGGCATCGTCGGATTGCAGCCACGGATGGCGTTGACTGCAGAATTCGTGAACGCCTCGATCGACGAGGGTCTGAGGACCTGCAGATCGGTGATCGTGCCGTCCTTGTGCACGAAGAACGTCAGCACGACGTGACCGCGCAGCGACATGGCCGCGTACGGCACGAACCAGTTGCGATAAATCTGCGCCTGAAAGCGCCGCAGCCACGGACCGAACTCGACGCCCTTGCTGTCGAATTGAATCGACGGACCGAAGTCGCCGTTGTTCGCCTGGACGTTCTGCAGCGAATCGCTTTTCGCGTACCGCTGGACGTTCTTGATGGCCTCGGAGAGGACGCCTGTCGTCGTCCCTCGCGGGGTGTTCTTCGCGTCGTCTTTCCTCGTGATAGTGGAGAACGGCGAGTCGGGCAGCGTGAGCGTGTCGGGATTGGTGGCAGGGGCCGGCGTAGCGTTGGATTCGCCTTTGGCCGGAGGTGAGGGTTGCTCCTCGACGGGCTTGGGCCCATGCGATCCGTCCACGCGCTCCGGCGTGTTGCCACGGGAAAACGGGAGATTGTTCTTCGGATTCAGCGCGCGCTCCATCGTCTGCGCACGCCGGTTCTGGTCGGACAGATCCGGGGTCTTCGGCGGGACCTTCGCGGGCCGATCGATCTTCGGAACGATGAAGACGAACTGCGAGCGATCGCGCTGCTGGGCGAGCTTCTGGCGCTCCTGCTCCTCGAGCGCCTGCCGCTGCCGCTCCTCCATGGCCTTCACGAACGGGAGGTGCGGCCAGACCAGGAGCAGAATCAGCGCCACGAGGTGCGTGACGACGGCGAGCAGCACCTTTTCCAACCGCGTGAGCGGAGTTCCCAGCCGGGGAACGTCCGGGTGCAGGTCGTCGAAATCGAAGTACATTAGAGACTTAAGACATTATAGCAACGTTGTGACAGGCCTCAGCCCTGCCGTGTGGCCGTATAGAGATAGACGATGCCGAGCGTGAGAGGGACGGCCGAGACGGCCGTGAATCCGTGTGAAGAAATCGTGGCGGCAAACTCGGCCGGGGGAGGAAACGTGCCAACAGAAGCGGGCAGGTACGAGTAGGCGCTCTGGTGTTTCGAGACGAGCCGGCCGAGCCGTGGAAGCACCGCGCGAAAGTACCAATTGTAGAGACCGCGCACGCCGGGAATGCGCGGCTCACCGAATTCCAGAATCGCGAGACGGGCGCCGGGTCGCAGCACGCGCGCGAGTTCGAGCGAGCGCGGCATCAGGCCGGTTGACGTTGCGAATCCCGAACGCGATGGTTGCCGCGTCGGCCCATCCGTCGCGAACAGGGATCGAGGTGGCGTCTCCGCGAATCAACGTAACGGCGCGATCCAGCGCGCGCGCCCGCAGTTTCTGAAGACCAAGACGCAGCATCGCGCCGGCGAAGTCCACGCCGATGATGCGGCTGCCATCCACGGCGGTTGCGGTGGCGATCGCGAGATCCGCCGTGCCCGTACACAAGTCGACGACGTGCGCCCCTGGCTGAAGGCGCAGCTCCCGAACGGCACGCGCACGCCAGCGCGTGTCCAGGCCTGCGCTCAAGGCGTGATTGAGGAAATCGTACCGGCCGGCAATCGCATCGAACATCGCCGCGATGCGCGCGGGCGACTTGTCCGGGGCTTCCCCCACTACCCTTCCCACTTCGGGTAGAGATCGTGACTGAAACCGAGCGCGCCGAGGATCTTGCCGGCCATGAAATCGGCCAGGTGCGAGAGAGTCGTGGGCATCTGATAGAACGCCGGCATGGCGGGCATGATCATCGCGCCGGCCTCGGCACAGAGGACCATGTTCTTCAATTGCGGCAGGCTCATTGGCGTTTCGCGCGGAACGATGATGAGGCGCCGCCGCTCCTTGAGCATGACGTCGGCGGCCCGCTCGATCAGGTTGCGCGAAAGGCCGTGCGCGACGCCCGCGAGCGTTTTCATCGAGCAGGGGACGATGACCATCCCCTCGCACGCATGGCTGCCGCTCGCGATCGTCGCGCCCAGATCCTTGTTGCTCAACACCTCGAAGGTGCCACGGCGCGCGCCCTCTCCATAGGCGCCGACCAGATAGTCCCGCAGGCGATCCACTGACGCCGTGTCGCCGAGCTCATCTCGCAACAGTCGCCGGCCATAGTCGGAGATGACCAGCTCGAGATGACAATCACGCTCGAGCAACGCGGCCATCGTTCTTGTGGCGTAGAGCGCGCCGCTCGCGCCGGTGATGGCGAGCGCAAACGTCCGCTGCGCGGCACGGTCAGCGCACATAGATCGATGCGGCCGTCGAGACGAAGTACAGAATGCCGACGTAGCCGTTGAGATCGAAAGCGCGCTTCACCTGCGACAGATCGTGCTCGCTGACGAGCGATTGTTCGTACACGAGCAGGATGGCCACGAGGCCGACACCGACGAGATACAGCCCGCCAAGGTCAGCCACGGCAGCGAGCGCCGCCAGGCAGACGACGGCCACGACGTGCATCACGCGCGACATCACCAGCGAGCGTCGTACGCCGAATCGCACGGGAATCGATCGCAAGCCGTGCGCGCGATCGAACTCGAGATCCTGACAGGCATAGAGGATGTCGAACCCTCCAACCCATGCGCCGATTGCGGCACCGAGCAACCAGGGCTCGAGCGCGCCCGCACGGCCGCCGGCCGCGAGCCACCCCCCTACCGGCGCCACCGCCATCGCGAGCGCGAGGAACAGCTGCGTGTAGGCGGTGACACGTTTTGCGAGCGAGTACCAGAACACGATCGCCAACGCGACCGGTGACAACAGAAAGCAGGTGCGACCCAGCTTCCACGCCGCGAACACGAAGGCCACCGACGCCACCGCGACGAAGAGCGACGCTTCCGTCGTGCTCATCACGCCCCTCGGCAGCTCGCGCATCGACGTGCGCGGGTTCAGCGCGTCGAACCGCGCGTCCACGAGCCGGTTGAACCCCATCGCCGCGCTGCGCGCCGCTACCATGGCTGCGACGATCCACACCAGGCGCCAGACAGCCGACGACGAGGTGATCGCCGTCCCCGCATGCAGGGCAAGCAACGCACCCGTCAGCGCAAACGGCAGCGCGAACACGGTGTGGCTGAAGCGGACGAAGGACAGATACGTTGATAGGCGATTCATGCGGTCTTACGATTTGGCGATCGGTATACGGTACGCGGTCTGCGGGATCCGGCCGAACCCATGCATCCCGGTCCCGGATGACCGGGCACGGCGTCAGCTGTGCTCCACCCAGCGGATGTCGAAGGGCTGGATACCGCTCAGCAGATATTCTTCCACATCCGGCACGCCGGCCGGTACGCGGACCGCGATCATCCGGGCCTGCTTTCCCGGATCGAGGGAGCCGAGCTCCGCGCCAAATCCCAGAGCTTCAGCACCCGTGAGCGTGGCGCTCCGAAGCATGGCGGAAGCCGGAACCGACGGAGCGAGTCGCCGCATCTCGGCCAGTTCCTCGAATACGTTCAGGTTCTGGGCACTGGCCAGGCTGTCGGTACCCACAGCTACGCGCACGCCGGACTCGTAGAAGCGGGCGACCGGAGGAACGCCCGCGCCGGTCCACTGATTGCTCCGTGGACACGTCGCGAGCGTCGCTCCGGCCGACGCAAGGCGGGTGAGCTCCGTATCGGTCATCTGCACGCCGTGGACGGCGAGCAGGTTCGAATCGACGAGCCCCAGACGATCCAGGTAGCTGACCGGATCGCACGCGGGCGGAGACCACGCCGGCACCCACGCGCCGAGCGTCTCCAGCAGCTCTCGCCATGCACCCGTGGCGTCGCGAAGAAAGTGCACCTCGTCGCGAGACTCGCCCAGGTGCACGCTGAGAGGCCGTCCGTGCCCGTGGCGCGCGATCGCGACGAACAGCCCCGGGGACACCGAATACGGCGCGTGCGGCGCCAGCGTCGGGCGGAGACGCGGCGTCTCCGGCAACGCGCGCAACCGTTCCTCGGCGCGGGCGACCACCGCCTCCGGGTCGGACGTCGAAAACCCAATCAGCTCGTGAAAGATGGCCGCCGACAGATCGCTCGCCAGCAGCGGCGCATACGACGCGAGGCTGTTGCTGATGTCGCCGACGAGACAGGTGCCGGAGTTGCGCGTCTCCGCGATCGCATCGACGATTGGATCGGTGGCATCCGGTCCAGCCTCCTGGCGACGCGCGATCAACTTCGAGGCCCAGGCCGGCATCGACGAGGCCGGCGGCACCTCGCCGCGCAACCACGAGAGCTCGAGATGCGTGTGCGCGTTGACGAGACCCGGCAGGATGGCGACGTGACCCAGATCCTCGACCGGGCCGGATGGCTGCGCGTCGACGCCCACGATCCGCCCGCGGTCCGCGGCGACGACGCCGTCCGGCACCGGCGGGCGGCTGATGGGCAGCACCCAGGCGGCGCGATAGCGGATCATGGGCGGCTCGAGTCCATAGTCCATAGTCCTTAGTCCCAAGTCCCGAGTCCCGAGTCCCACGTCCCACGTCCGAACCGCAACTCGGAACCAGGGACTAGGGACCTGGGACTAGGGACTAGGGACTAGGGACTTGGGACTATAGACTCCCTCGCCTTCTTTTCCGCTGCGCTCCTTGCCGCGTAGCGGTTGATCTCCGGCGCGCGTGACGTATCTCCGTCTGCGCGCGCAACCGCCAGCTCCAGCACGCGAGGAATGGCGCGCTCGCGGAAGATTGGATCGCCGAGGATCTCGTAATGCATGTTGCGGCGCTTGGGCAGGAACCCGGCGTTCTCGATATTGCGGACGATCTCTACTTCGTCCATGCAATAGCTCGCGCCGGCCGCGCGGACGACGTTCTCTTCGATCATCACGCTGCCCATGTCGTTGGCCCCGAAGGCCAGACTGAGCTGGCCGACCTTTCCGCCCTGCGTGACCCACGACGCCTGCAGGCTCGGAAAGTTGTCGAGCACGAGGCGCGACAGCGCGAGCATGCGGAGGTACTCGAGGCCGGTGGCCTCGGATCCGCCCAGCTCGGTGTGCTCAGGCTGATAGCTCCAGGTGATGAACGCGGTGAAGCCACCGGTCTCGTCCTGCAGCGCCCTGAGCCGCAGCAGATGTTCGAGGCGCTCCTCCACCGTCTCGACATGGCCGTACATCATGGTCGCGGTCGTGCGCAGCCCGGCGCGGTGCGCCTGGCGCATCACGTCGAGCCATTCGTCAGCGGTCGCCTTGCCGTAGCAGTTCAGCAGCTTTCGCACGCGGTCCACGAGGATCTCCGCGCCGCCGCCCGGGACGCTGTCGAGACCTGCGGCCACGAGACGATCGATCACTTGCGTCACCGACAGGCGCGAGAGCCGCGAGATATGGATCACCTCCGGTGGCGACAGCGCGTGCAGCTTGAACGTCGGGTAACGCTGCTTGACGGCCCGGAAGAGATCTTCGTACCACTCGATCGGCAGGTCCGGATTGTGCCCGCCCTGCAGGAGCAGCTGCACGCCGCCCAGGGCAATCGTCTCGTCGATCTTGCGAAAGATCTCCTCGAACCCGAGGACATAACCCTCACCGGAGCCTACGGGTCGATAGAACGCGCAGAAGTTGCAGCGTGCCACGCAGATGTTCGTGTAGTTGACGTTGCGGTCGATGATGTAGGTGACGATACCGTCGGGGTGCTTTCGGGCACGCACCTCGTCAGCGAGCTCGCCGAGCAGCGAGACTGGCGCGCCGCGATAGAGCGCCAGCGCGTCAGAGGCACTGATCCGTCCACCGTCACGCACGTTCGCCGCAATCTGCTGAATCGACATGTTCAACGTTACTTGTCGTCTGGCAGGCCTGACGCCTGCGCGACGCAGGTCAAGGGCAACGGTCCTGTGACGCTAGTCCTCGTAAAACTGGACGGAGGCGACGCGGTCGACCAGGCGATGCGCCGCGGCCAGTTCATAGTAGCGCTGCAGCCCGGCCACCTCGCGCGGTCCCAGCCTGTACCTGATATTGTCTCTCAGATACGCCCGGCACAGCGCAGCGCGGTCGGCGCCGTACTCGTCGGCGATCTCGTCCGAGTGCGCCACCCCGGCATCCCGCGCCGCCTTCAGCGCGTCCGCGTGTCGCCGATCGAGCGCGTCCGCGCGACCGGCCCAGAACGCCCAGACGAATGGCAGGCCCGTCATGCGCGTCCATTCCGACCCCAGATCGATCTTCGTGAGGCCTGCCGCTACCGCGTCCAGGAATAGAGCGGGATCGCCAATCACGAGCGCGGCGTCGCATCCTTCGACAGCAGCGGCCGCCGCCGGCGGGATCAGCGTGAACGACGGATCGATCTGCCACGCCTCCCTGCACAGCACCCTCGTGAGCCCTGCCGAGGTCCGTGAACTCGTGTCCAGGCCGATCCGCCGAACGTGCTCGAGCGGCACCCGCGAGAACAGGGCGACGGAGGCCACGGGGCCGTCCGACGTTACCGCGAGATCGGGCACGATGCGGTACTGAGCCGAGCCGCGGAGAAACTCGATGGACGGGATCATCCCGACGTCGACGTCGCCGGCGTGCAGCAATGCGGCGCAGGTGGACGGCACGTCGTACCGCACGTCGAAGAGATCCGCTTGACGATCGAGACCGTAAACGAGAGGACGCGCGTTGAGATAACCAACCGCGCCGAGAGTGACTTTGCGCATCAACCAGCCAGAGACAACACAGACTCCACAGACGACATAGCCACAGACGACGCAGTCAACACAGATATCCGTGAGCGCACGCGCCGTCGCGCGTGCCCCGTCCTCAGTGGCTGAGTGCGTTACGACTGCACTGCGAACAGCCCATCACGCTCTACGGCCTCGAGGCCGGCGGCGTGAATGTTTCCACGGATCTCCTCGATTGGACTGCGACGTCGGCCGAGCTCGCCTTCGAACGGCGAGATGCCGTCCACATCGTCGGCCCCCATCGTGAGGGCGACCTGCGCGAGCTTGGGTCCGTATAGCATCCAGTCGACCTGGATCGACTCGATATTGTCGAGGAGCAGCCGCGCCAGCGCGACCTGCCGCACGTCGTCGTATCCGGTCGACGGCTGTGCGGCAACGATCTCGCGGGGCAGCGGCGCGAAGGCTCGCACGCCGCCGACAGCTGCCTGGACCGCGCGCGCGCGTTCGATCGTCTCGATCCGCGACTGATCGTCGCAGCCGCTGGACCGTCAGACGTGGGACGTGCAGCCCGGCGTCACGCGCGGCAGCGACGAGCGCCACCGGATCCGCCAAGCAGATCGACTGGCGCTTCGGCGATTGTCTGCAGACCTGCTGTTTTGACAGCGGCCAGCACCTCACGAAATCCTTCGATCGCGCCGCCGGAAAGGCTGGCAAGGTCGGCCAGCGAGAATGCGGTCAGCGGAATCGTGCCGGCGAGCGCGCGAGCGCGCGCGACGGCTGATGCGGCATCCTCCAGCGACCGCGGAGTCCCGGTCAGGCGGATTTCGCCGGCGCAGACCGCGGCCGGCAATCCGGACGGCACCGCGTCAACGTGAATCTCGTGCACCCGGACAAATGTCGTCCGGGCGCCGTGGCGCCGGCGACGCTCTTCGTCGGCCCTGACGCTGACCGCGATCAGATCGTGACCGCCGAGAATCCCGCGCGCCTCGTCGAGCGGTTATTGCGCTCATGGCCTCCATCCTTGCCGAATCCGTACCCAGATCTCGTCCGCCCGTCGCTGCGCCTCCGGAGTGGTCCTGATCCGCGTCGGCCACGGCCGCGTGAACCCTTCGGACGCCCACTTGCGCGTCGCGTCGATCCCCATCTTGCTGCCGTACGCCGGGAGGTCGCTGGCATCCTCGAGGTCGTCCATCGGCCCGCGCGTGAATTGGATGTCGCGCTCGGGATCCATGTGCGTGCCCACGATCCACGCGACTTCCGCCTCGTCCTGAACGTCGACGTCGCGATCGACGACCACAATCGTCTTCGAGAACATCAACTGGCCGAGGCCCCAGAACGCGTTCATGATCTTGCGCGCATGCCCCGGGTAGCGCTTGTCGATCGAGACGATCACGAGATTGTGAAAGATGCCGGCCGCGGGAAAATGCATGTCGACGATCTCGGGCAGCGTCTTGCGGATCAGCGGCAGGAAGATCCGCGCGCTGGCCAGCCCGAGATAGTAGTCTTCCATCGGCGGCACGCCGACGACGGTCGTCAGGTAGATTGGGTTCTTGCGCTGCGTGATGCACGTCAGGTGGAAGACGGGATAGTCGTCGGGATGCGAGTAGAAGCCCGTGTGATCGCCGAACGGCCCCTCGCGGCGTCGTTCGCCAGGCTCGACGTACCCCTCGAGCACGATCTGCGCGTTGGCGGGAACCTCGAGGTCGATCGTCACGCACTTGACGAGATCGACGCGCTCGCGGCGGAGGAAGCCCGCCAGCATCAGTTCGTCGAGCCCTTCGGGCATCGGCGCCGTCGCTGAATATGCCAGGGCCGGATCCGGGCCGAGCGCAACCGCGACGGGCAGACGCTGGCCCAACCGCTCCGCGACGCGGTAGTGCTGCGCGCCGCCTTTGTGGCGCTGCCAATGCATCCCGGTGGACCTGCCGTCGAACACCTGCATTCGATATGTGCCGATGTTCCGAATGCCGGTCTCGGGGTCCTTCGTGAAGACCAGCGGAAACGTGATGTAGCGGCCACCATCCTCCGGCCAGCATTTCAGGATGGGGATCTCGTCGAGCGTGCCGTTCTCGCGCACCACTTCCTGGCACGGCGCGCTGGTGACTGTGCGCGGCATCAGATCGCGCAGCCGATTCACCGTCGGCAGCATCTTCAGCGCGTCGATCATGCCCGAGGGCATCTTCGGCGACGCCAGCGACTCGATCTCTCCAGCCAGATCGTCCAGCTTCGAGACGCCCAGCGCCATGCACACGCGCTTCAAGCGAGCCGAACAGGTTGATGGCGACCGGCACGTCGAAGCCGGCCGGCCGATCGAAGAGCAGCGCCGGACCGCCGCCCGGAGACTTCGACACGCGGTCGGTGACCGCGCAGATCTCGAGGTCCGGGCTGACCGGCTCCGCGACGCGCGCCAGCTCGCGTTCCTTGTCGAGCGCCGCGATGAATTCGTTCAAATCAGCGAACATGTGACATCGTACAAGGCACTAAGCTCGACTAAGAAGGCGGTGATCTTGGTCTTGGTGTGGTTACCGTGACGGCTGACTTCACACGCTCTCCATCTTGTCCGCGATGGCCTGTGCAAGCGTCAGCGCCCGGCGGCCGTCCTCGGCGGTGACGAGCGGTGGCCGGCGATCACGGACCGCGGCGACGAAGTCCGCGAGCTCACGGCGGAGGGGCTCATCGCGAGTGACCGCCAGCTGTCCGCCCTGAATGTCCGGCCGCTCCCCGTCGCGGCGGACCAGGCGGTAGCCCTCGACCTCCTGCGCAGCGTAGTCGATCGAGATGTACGCGTCCGACTGAAAGAGCCGGATCTTGCGCACCCGGTCGCGGCTGATACGGCTCGCGGTCACGTTGGCGATGCACCCGTCGGCGAACCGCAGACGCGCATTCGCGATGTCGTATCGCGGGGTCAACACGGGCACGCCGACCGCCTCGATGCCGCTCACCTCCGACTTCACCATCGACAGGATGATGTCCAGATCGTGGATCATCAGGTCGAAGACCACGTCGATGTCGAGGCTGCGGTCCGGAAATGCGCCGAGCCGGTGAACCTCGATGAACCGTGGCTTCGAGATCAGCGGCAGGACCGCCGCGACTGCCGGGTTGTAGCGTTCCGTGTGCCCCACCGCGAGCGTCGCGCCCGACGCGCGCGCGGCCTCGATCAGCGCGTCCGCCTCCGCAATCGACCGCGCCATCGGCTTCTCGACGAGGACGGCGATGCCCCGCTCCAGAAACGGCATCGCGACGTCCTTGTGCAGCTCTGTCGGCACGGCGACCGTCACCGCGTCGACGGCGCCGAAGAGCTCGCGAAAGTCCGTCAGCGCGCGAGCACCGGTCGCGTCGGCGGCCGCTTCGGCGCGTTCCGCGACGGTATCCACCACCGCTGTCAGACGGACGCCGTCCATGGCGCCCAACAGCCGCGCGTGGTGGCGCCCGAGATGGCCGACGCCGATGACGGCGACGCGAAGGACGCCGTCAGCCATGCTGCGCTGCCCCGCGCCCGACGACGGCGATGCCGGCCTCGTCCGCCATGCTGAACACGCGATCGCCGTCGACGACCAGCGTGCGTCCCGCGTCAATCGACAGCGCGGTCGCGCCGGCCGCCCGCATGGCCTCGATCGTCGCGACGCCGACGACCGGCACGTCGAAGCGCATGTCCTGGTTCGGCTTGGCCACCTTGACGATGCGCGTGCCCGGGCCCGCGATTTCTCCTGCGCGGCGAATCACGGCGTCGGTCCCTTCCATCGCTTCCACGGCGACCACCGCCCGGTTCTTCACCACGACGGTCTGTCCGATGTCGAGGCCCGCGATCGCATCCGCCATGCGGTAGCCGAACGCGAAATCCTCGATATCTTCGGCCGACGGAGCGCGGCGCGTGAGCACACCGCTCTTCGCCAGCAGCGGCGCCAGGAACGCCGTCGAATCGAGCAGGTCGATGCCCTCGGTCCTGAGCACGTCGGCCACCGCGGAGATGAGGGCATCGGTGTTGCGCGATCGCAGCTTCGTCAGCACCGACAGCAGTGTGAGGTCAGGGACGATGCCCGAGAACAGCTTCGCGTGCTTGACCTGCCCGGCCATAATCGCCTGCGCCACGCCGGCGCCCTTCAGGACCTTGATACACTTACCGAGATGCCCCAGAGAGACCCAATGCAGATCCGCGCCAGCCTCGCGCGCGGCGAGCTCCAGCTCGGGAAAGGCTTCCTCTTTCACCGCCACGACGGTGACGTCGTGCCCGAGACCGCGAGCGCCCTGAAGCGCCAGGAAGGGAAACCGGCCGTTGCCGGCGATGAGACCTATGCGGGCCACCGATTCGTAAGTCTATCAAACGGACTCGGACCGTCTCCGGATCGGATGCCAGCGGTGTAGCGCGCGCGCGCCTTTCATGTGCCATGGGGTTCCGGGGTTGCTTGTACGCGGTCGCGCCAACGAGGAGTGTTCATGCCACGACTGACCACCGGGTCGCGCTGTGCCGCGGCCCTGCTGCTGACGGTGACGGGACTCGCCGCCGGATGCAGCGACAGCACCACGACGCCCACCACCCCGACGAACCCGATCACCGATACCCTGACCGGCACCATCGCGCAGAACAGCGTCAGCATTCAGCCCTTTACCGCCACCGCCGCGGGCACCGTCACCGCCACCCTCACGGCCCTGACCCCCAGTACCATCACGGTTGGATACAGCCTGGGGACCTACAGCGGCACGACCTGCCAGGTGGTGCTGGACAACCCCGCCGGCGTGCAGGGGTCGATCCTGACGGCAACCGCCGCGACCGCCGGATCCTTCTGCGTCCGCGCTGTACGACGTCGGCGCCATCACGGCGGGCACGACGGTGTCCTATACCGTGACGGTCGTGCACCACTGAGTCGGTATCGGGCTCACGCCTGAGAGCTTTGGCCGGGGCTGAGGACTCCGCAGCCCGACATAAGCGCCGCGAGCTAGTCCTCGAGTACTTCTTCGAGCCGTCGACTGGGCCGGCGAAGGCCGACACCTCTCTTCGAGGTGCGGATGAAGTCGACGACGTAGCGGACTTCGTCGCAGTGGAGTGACGGATCACGCTCGATCTGCGCGAGCGCGCGGCTCGTGTTGGAGTGGAGCAGATACCGGTACGCCCGGCGGAGCTTGGCGATGGTTTCCTGCGAGAATCCGCGGCGGATCAGCCCGATCGTGTTGATGCCGTAGATTCGCGACCGGTTCCCGACGGTCTTCGCAAACGGCAGCGCATCCTTCGTGACCACCGAGTAGCCGCCGATGAAGGCGTACTGTCCGACGCGGCAGAACTGGTGGACGCCGGAGTAGGCACCGATGTTGGCGAAATCCTCCACTGAGACGTGGCCCGCCAGCGTCGCGCCGTTGCCGAAGATCGTCTCGTTGCCGACGTGGCAGTCGTGCGCGATGTGCGTGTAGGCCATCAGCAGGTTGCGCGACCCGATCGTCGTCACGGCGCCGCCGCCGGCCGTGCCGCGATGAATCGTCACGAACTCGCGGATCACGTTGCGCTCCCCGATCACCAGGCGGGTGGGCTCGCCGCTGAACTTCAAGTCCTGCGGGACGAGCCCGACGGAGGCCATCGGAAAGATCTCGTTGCCGTCGCCGATCTCGGTCCACCCGTCGATCACCGAGGACGTGCCGATCCGGCAGTCGCGGCCGATCCGGACGTGCTCGCCGATCGTCGCGAACGGCCCGACGATCGTTCCCGCCCCGATCTCGGCACCCGGGTGGACGATCGCGGTCGGGTGGATGTCGGCCGTGGCGCGCCCGGTGCCACGGCGGACCCGTTCCAGCCCCATCAGCAAGTCGGCTTCCGCCACGATCGCGCCGTCGATCCGCGCCAGCGCACGCGCGCGGGCGATCGCCGACCGGCTGACGCCCGAGCGTGACCTCGAGCTGCAGCCGATCGCCCGGCACGACCTGCTTGCGAAACTTCGCATCGTCCACGCCGCGCAGCCAGGTGCGCGAGATCGACCCGCTGTCGGGGCCATGCATGATGAGAACGGTCGCCACCTGCGCGAGCGTCTCGATCATCAGGACCGCCGGCATCAGCGGGGCGCCGGGAAAGTGTCCCTGGAAGTAGTCCTCGTTGACGGTGACGTTCTTCACCGCGACGAGCCGACGCCCCGGCTCGTGCTCCGTTATGGCATCCACCAGCGGAGATGGATAGCGGTAGCAGAGCCGATCGAGGGCGTCAGGAATGTTGATGGACACGGGAAATTTGGTGATTGGGAATTGGGTAATTTGGTAATTGGGACTGGTGATTGGATTTGGAACGGCGTGCAGCGCGTTTGCTGCCCGATCACCAAATCACCAAATCACTAAACACCAAATTACCCGATTACCCAATCCATTCATTTCTTGATCGGCGCGGCCGGCGGCTTCGCGGTGTCCAGACGCTTGATCACTTCGTCCGAGATGTCCAGGCCTGGATCGTAGTAGGCCACGCCGGAGTCGGCGATGCTGAACACGGCGTGCAGCCCCTTCTCTTCCGCCACCTGCTTCACGACCGGGAAGAGCCTCTGCTGGAACTCGCCCTGCAGATCATTCTGCAGTTCCTGCATCTCCGCCTGGGCGTTCTGCTGCGAGAACTGAATGTCGCGCTGCGCCTTGTCGATGTCCTTCTCGAGCTGCTGGCGCGCCGTTTCGCTGAGCACCGCGGCGCCGTCCTTGAGCTTCGCCTGCATCGCCTGCAGCTGCTTGGTCTTGTCGTTGATCTCCGACACCTTCTTGGCGTTCAGATCGGCCAGCTTCTTCGACGCGTCCCTGCCGGCCGCGGACGACTGGGCAATCGCCTGAATATTCACGAACGCGATCTTCGCCCCCTGCGGAAATGGCGCGGGCGGCTGCGGCGTGGCCGACGGCGGCGGAATCGCGGGGTTCGGGGGTGGCGGCTGGGTCGCCGGCGGCTTCGCCCCGGCCGGAGGTGTTTGCTGGCGCCGCCTGCTGCGAACGCAGGACCGGCGGTTAACACGAACGTCAGCGCCATCGCGCTCAGTGACATCTTCAACAGCTTCATCTGAATAATGACCTTTCGTTGGAATCAGCTCTCAGCTCAGTCGACAGCTCCAGCCCATGGGTTCATAGTTCCCGGCTCTCCGCTGTTGGACCTTCAGTGTAGCTGACGACCTGAAAGCTGACAGCTGGGCGCCTCGCTAGAATGTCGTGCCCACCGCGAACCTGAATTTGAATTCTTTCTCCGGCTGGAGATTATTGTCCAGCACGTTGCCGCGCTGCGGGTTCATCGCAAAAATCAGGCGGAACGGCACGTTGAGGACCGGCATGAAGAACCGGATCTCGGCGCCGGTCGACGTCTTGAAGGCGCTCGTCATCCCGATCGTGTCTGTTCGGATGGGCAGCGGATCCCTCAAGAGCCCGAGCTGCTGATACGGGTCGCCGCTGAAGGGGATCAGCCCGCCGACGGTGACCTGTCCGCGTGACGGGTTCCTGCCAGGCGAAGTTCTCGCCCGTGTCCCGCACCTGGCCCGCGTCATAGAAGAGCACGAGGCGCACGGGCCCTGCAATCGAGATCAGATATTCCGCGTTGAACAACAGGCTCTTGTTGCCGCCGATCACGAGCCCCGTCACAGGATCGCGCGGGCCGACGCTTCGGATGTCGAAGCCGCGGATGCTGTATTCGCCACCCAGGAACAGCTTCTCGAAAATCGGCAGCTCCTGCGTACTGCCGTAAGGCGAGATGTATTCGGCGGCGCCGCGGAAGCCGAACGACGTGCGCGTCGTCTGCTTCAAGTACCAGACGCCCTCGGCCTTGCCGCTGTAGAAGCTGCTGTTGCCGCCCAGCCCCGCCAGATCGAAATTGAGCGCATACCGGCGGCCGGTGGTCGGGAAGATCGGGTTGTCGACCGTGTTGTAGACCCAGCTCGGGTCCGATCTTGCTGATGCGGCGCGACCCGCCCTCGCCGAGCAGCAGCGAATCGGCCAGGAACGGGTTGTTGCCGATCGCCGCAGCGGTCCTGTAGAGCGGATTGAGATCCTTGACCTTGACGTTCTGGTAGCTGTAGCTGACGAAGAAGCGCGAGAACGGACCCGCCGGAAATCCCCAGACGGTGTTCGCGCCGGCCGAGGCCTGCGTGTACGCGCCCAGGTACTGGATCTCCTGGTTGAACACGTCGACGCCGGCGGTGATCGGGCGATCGAACAGGAATGGTTCGGTGAACCCGACCTGGTAGTTCTTCGCGCGATTGCCCTGCTGCGAGCGACACGCTGAAGGTCTCGCCGCGCCCCATGAAGTTCGACGTCTGGAACGCCAGCTGGCCGAAGAACCCTTCGTACTGCGACACGCCGGCGCCGAACGTGATCTGGTTGCGGTTCTGCTCCTCGACCTTCAGCTTCAGGTCGACCTTGTTCTCCGCGTCGGGTACTTTCTGGACATCCACGGCTTCCGCTTCGAGCGGCTTGAAGTATCCGAGCTGGTTGATGCGGCGGACGCTGTACTTCAACGCCTCGGTGTTGAAGATGCCACCTTCGAACAGGCGGACTTCCCGGCGGATGACGTTGTCGCGGGTCGTCGTGTTGCCGACGAACGTGATGCGGTTGATGAAGTACTGCTTCCCCTCCTCCATCCTCATCGTCACGTTGACAATCGGCACCGCCTTCTCGGGCGCGGTCGCGGCAGGTTTGGCTGCCGGTGGCGCGGGCGGACCGGCGCCGTCCTTGCCGTCGCCATCCCCGTCGCCGTTCTGCGCCTCGTTGGGAAACGCGAGGTCCGGATACCCGGTGAACTCCCAATACCCGCCGCTGCCGTACAGCTCTTTGGCTTTTTCAAATCCCTTATGAACGAACTTCTCGTTGTACCAGTCCCCCTTGTTCAACTTGAACAGGGGACGCAACCCTTCGCTCTTCACCACGCTGTTGCCGGAGAACGTGAGGTCGCCAATCTTGTAGCGCTGCCCTTCGGTGACCGGAATCTGCAGCTCGATGAAGCGCGTCTTGGCGTCCTTGGCGTCCTCCATGATCTTCAGCTCGGGCTGGCCGACCTGCGCCTTCACATAACCGCGCTCGCGGTAGTAGTCGATCACCTTCTGCGCGTCTTCTTCGAACTTGGCTTCCTGATAGGTGCCGCCGCCGGTGATGAACCCGAAGAACCCAGGCGCCTTGTTGTCCTTCATCTTTTTCGCGAGCTTGCTGTCGCTGATGTCCTTGTTGCCGATGAACTCGACCGTGCGGATCTTCACCTTCGGACCTTCGGTGATGTTGAAGGTCAGGTTCACGGTCTTGGGTCCGCCGGTGACTTCCTTGATCTCCGGCTTCACCTCGGCGAACTCGTAGCCCTTCTCGGCGTACATGTCGCGAACGACCCCGGCCACGCGGCGGACCAGCCCCTGATCGATGAACGAATCGAGGCGGATCTGGATGCCCTTCTTCTTCAGCTCCTCGTCGATCTTCGACTGCTCCACCTTCTTCGATCCCACGTAGTCGACGATCTTGACCCGCTGCCGCTCCTCCATGTTGTAGAGCACGATCTTGCCGACGACGCCGTTCGAGAAGACGTAGTCGGCCGTCTCGGCGGACAGGTCGTCCAGGAAATTGGTGCCCCAGAGCGCCTTGAAGTCGCGCTGAATCTGATCCTCGGACGCGTCGTTGTACGGGACCCACTTGTCTTGCGACGGCAGGCTCCATCGAAGGCCGATGTAATAGAGATAGGTCTGCGGATCGATCACCGACGTCCCCCCCTGCTTCGCAAAGCAGAGGGCGACCAGGTAGACGATCGGGCCCGAACCGGCCGGCGGGAGCTTCGCCGGCGGACCAATCGAGTAGGCGCCGTTACAGAGTGAGAGCGTCCCCGTCGGCTTCTGGGCCGCCGCTGGAGCAGATGGCTGAGGAGCCGCCACGGGAGCCGGCGTCCCTTGCGCCGGGGGCGGGGCGGACGGCGCGGGCGCCGGAGCGGCTCGGCCGTTGAGCGCTGCCGGCAGCCTGCGCCGCGACAGCCGAAGGCACGCAGACGATGGACGCTGCCAGCAGCAGTACTTGAAACTTCAACATGTCTGCGGACGGGACGAACCCTTGTTGGTGACTTGCGCCCCCGCGACCCGTGGTCGGGGGGACGCCAAGCGTTGATTCTACAGGTTTTTAGACGGCTCTGGCCACCGGGTGGTCTTTTCCGGCGGCCCAGGGTCGGCTACGCGAGGCGGCGGCCTTCCTGCGCCTGGCCTGCCGGGCGGTAGGCCAACGAACCGGCGTCGAGATACACCTCGATCTCCCCGCCCTTCAGGTGCCCGCGAATGAGCTCTTCGGAGAGGGGGTCCTCGATGTAGCGCTGGATCGCCCGCCGGAGCGGCCGGGCTCCGTACGACCGATCCTTACAGGTCTGCTCGATGATCCAGTCGACGACATCGTCGGCCAGGTCGAGCCGGATCTTGCGATCGACGAGGTTGTCGTTGAGCTGCTTGACGAGCAGCCGGGTGATGGTCCGGAGGTCGTCGTCGGACAGCGCCTCGAAGACGATGATCTCGTCGATCCGGTTGATGAACTCCGGGTTGAACGTCTTCCGGACCTCGCCGAGCACCATGTCGGTGACGCTGCGGCTGATGGCGCCGCTGTCGGTGGACTGGAACCCGAGCGACGCCTTCTTCTGGATGAAGCGGGCGCCGATGTTCGAGGTCATGATGATGATCGTGTTCTTGAAGTTCACCCGGTTGCCGAGGCCGTCGGTCAGATGGCCGTCCTCGAACACCTGGAGCAGGATGTTGAACAGGTCCGGGTGCGCCTTCTCGATCTCGTCGAGCAGCACGACCGAATACGGGTTGCGCTTGACCTTTTCGGTGAGCTGCCCGCCTTCTTCGTGCCCGACGTAGCCGGGAGGCGATCCAATCAGCTTCGAGACCGAGTGCTTCTCCATGTATTCGGACATGTCGAAGCGGATCAGCGCGTGGTCGCTGCCGAACAGGAAGTTCGCGAGCGCCCTCGCCAGCTCGGTCTTGCCGACGCCTGTGGGGCCCAGGAACACGAAGCTGCCTACCGGCCGGTTGGGGTTCTTCAGTCCGGCGCGTGACCGCCGGATGGCGCGCGACAAGGCAGAGATCGCCTTGTCCTGCGAGATGACGCGGTTGTGCAGCTCCTCCTCCATCCGCAGGAGCTTGTCGCCTTCATCCTGGTTGATGGACGTGAGCGGCACGCCCGTCCACTTCGAGACGACCTCGTCGATGTCGGTCTTGCCGACAATCACCCGTCGCGCGTTCGACTTCACGTCGAACTTCTCGCGGACGAACTGCAGGTTCTCGCGCGCCTGCACTTCCTGCTCGCGGTAGAACTGCGCCTTCTCGAAGTTCTTCTCCGAGACGGCGGTCTCCATCTGCTCGACGGCGACGCGGATGCTCCGGTTGATCTCGCCGAACTCTTCGCTGTATCCCGCCTCGCGCAGCTTCGCGCGCGCGCCGGCCTCGTCGACGAGGTCGATCGCCTTGTCGGGCAGGAACCGGTCGGTGATGTAGCGGCTGGACTGGTACACCGCCGCTTCGAGCGCGTCCTGCGTGTACTCGACGTGATGGAACTGCTCGTAGCGATCCTTGACGCCCAGCAGGACCTCGATCGTCTCGCGCTCGGACGGCGGATCGACCTTGACCGCCTGGAACCGGCGCTCGAGCGATCGATCCTTCTCGATGTACTTGCGGTACTCGGCCGGCGTGGTCGCGCCGATGCAGCGGATCTCGCCGCGCGACAGCGCGGGCTTCAGGATGTTCGCGGCGTCGAGCGAGCCTTCGGCCGATCCGGCGCCGACGAGCGTGTGCAGCTCGTCGATGAACACGATGATGTTCGGGTTCTCGGTCAGCTCCTTCATGATCGCCTTGAGGCGCTCTTCGAACTGACCGCGGTACTTCGTACCCGCGACGATGAGAGAGATGTCGAGCGCCAGCAGACGCTTGTCGGCGAGGAAGTGCGGCACGTCGCCGTACACGATCTTCTGCGCGAGCCCTTCGACGATGGCGGTCTTGCCTACGCCGGGCTCGCCGATCAGGACCGCGTTGTTCTTCGTCCGGCGGCAGAGGACCTGCTGCACGCGCTCGAGCTCGATGTGGCGTCCCACGAGCGGATCGAGAAGATTCTTCATCGCCGCCTCGGTCAAGTCCCTCGAGAACTCGGCCAGAAGAGGCGTTTCTTTCACGCGCGTGAGCGTCGTCTTCTCGTTGAGCAGCGCGACGATGTCCTCGCGAACCGTGTTGAGCCGCATCCCCTTTTCCATGAGGATGGTCGCGGCCACCGACCGCTCTTCGCGAAGGATCCCGAGGAGCAGGTGCTCGGTACCGATGTAGTTGTGGAGGAGGCGGTCCGCTTCTTCAGCGGCGAACTGCAGAACGCGCTTGGTTTCGGCACTGAAGGGAATCTCGACCGAGGTCGAGACCTTCTCGCGAAACACCGTGCGCCCTTCGATTTCCTTGCGGATGCTTTCCAGAGAAAGGTGCGACCGGGCAAAAATCCGGCTCGTGAGCCCCTTTCCCTCACGAATGAGCCCGAGCAGCAGGTGCTCGGTCTCAATCGAAATACTGCCAAGCTGGGAGGCCTCATAGCGGGCGAAAAAGAGCACGCGCCGCGCTCGTTCCGTGTAACGTTCGAACATCCGGATTCCTATGTGTAAGGGACTTGGCCTGAGGGCATCGCCAAAACCTTGTTCATATTATACGGCACAAGGTGAGCCCCACCAATGCCTTTCTACTGCGTAAGTACGTTTCGGAGCGAGAGTTATCGCTCTGTAGGGTAGGACGCGCCGCCGGCGACCGGCGTTTCCTAGCCGCCGGCCGGGGTGCGTGTTTCGTGCCAGAAAGTCGAGTCCGGGTTCGAGTCCCCGGTCCCGCGTCTCAATCGGCGATGATGGCTTCTGCCTCAATCTCGACCAGCATGTCGGGATCGATCAGCCGGCTGACCTCGACCATCGTGCTGGCGCGGCCGGATCGCGCCGAACACCTCGCCATGGGCGCGGCCGACCGCTTCCCAGTCGCGGACGATGTTGGTGACATAGAGGCGGGTGCGGACGACGTGCTCCAGCGAGGCGCCGGCCTGCGCGAGCGCCCGCTTGATGTTTTCGATGGTCTGGATGGTCTGCGCGCGTGCGTCCCCTTGACCGACGAGTTCCCCTCCAGGGCTCGTGGCAGTGGTGCCGGACACGTGGACGACCTGTCCGACGCGCACCGCGCGCGAATAGCCCACGATTGGTTCCCACTTCGTGCCGCTGGAGATGTTCTGGCGCATCGGAATAAGTTACTCAGGTTCCAGCTTCCAGGTTTCAGGTTCAGGTTACCAGCTTTCAGGCGTCAAGCTTCAGGCTTAGCTTGCAGCTTGCAGGTCTGGTAGCTGATAGCTGGTAGCTGGAGCTGGAAACTGGAAGCTCCAAACAAACGGCCACGACGTCACGGATCGGGAAGATCCGTGACGTGTGGCCGTCCGCTCAGCGTTCCGAGGTCGCCCGGCTACTTGGTGACGGTGGCCTTGACCTGGACGATGACTTCCGCCGCATGCTTCTTGTCGCCGGCCGTCGTGTACCTAACCGCCACCGTATCGCCACTGTGGACGAAGTCGGTGATCTGGGTCGGCTTCTTCTCGTCCTTCATCGCGTCGGACTTGTGGGAGGCGCCCTTCGCCTGAATCTTCGTGCTGGCGTCGACGGCGAAGGTCATGTCGCCGTCCTTGCCAGCGATGGTCAGCGAGTCGGCCGTCACGGCAGAGACCTTGCCGTTCACGGTCATCTTCTTCGAGTCGCTCGACATCTTGGGCGCATCCGCCGCGGGCTTTGCCGGATCCTGCGCGAGGGCCGGCAGGACGCTCAGCACCAGGGCCCCGATGACGAACGTGAACACCCGTTTCATACGAACCTCCTCAGCATGGTTGATCGTTGCGGCCCACGGCCGCGGGGTTGTGATCGCGCGCTCACCCGCCGCGGCTCTACGTGCGAATGCGGGCACCTACGGTATCACCGCGCCGGCAGGTCCATGGCTCGACGCCTGACCGGCGCTCGCATTCTACCGGAAGTGCCCATGACCGTGCAGACCCCGCCACGCCTCTGCTGTACAACCCTGCAGAGGTGGCAGGCCTGAAGGCTGCGCTACGTCCGTCAATGCAACGGTCGCCAACATTCCGTACTCCGCCTTCGCAGGCGGCCCGCCGTCGGCCTGCTCGTGCGTCATGGTAGTCACGACGCGGGGCGCAACTGCCCTTCTTCCAAACGGAACACGCGATCGCACGCCGCGGCGAGCCGGGCGTTGTGCGTCGCGATGATCGACGTCAACCCGCGCTCGCGGTGCATCTCGCGCAGCAGGTTGTGCAGCGATTCGGCGGTGTGCTCGTCGAGATCCCCCGTCGGCTCGTCGGCCAGCAGAATCGTCGGATTCATGATCAGCGCGCGCGCGATCGCGACGCGCTGCTGCTCCCCGCCCGAGAGCATGCCGGGTCGATGCGCGAGCCGCTCGCCCAACCCGACCCGTTCGAGGAGGGCGGTCGCGCGACGGTCGCGCTCGGTCGCCGGCTCGCGTGCAATCCGCATCGGCATGCCCGTGTTCTCGAGGGCGCTGAACTCGGGGAGCAGATGATGAAATTGAAAAACGAAGCCGACGTGCCGGTTGCGGAACGCCACGAGTTGGTCGGGGGCCATCTCGCGCAGGTCGTGACCGGCAATGCGAATCGAGCCGCCGTCGATGCTGTCCAGACCGCCGAGCACGTGCAGGAGCGTGCTCTTGCCGACGCCGGAGGCGCCGACGACCGCCACCATCTCACCCGCGTCGACCGCGAGCGACAGATCCCGCAGGACCGTCAACCGTGTGCTCCCCACGGTGTAGGTCTTGGTGACGTCGTTGACGGCGATCAGCATGACAATGCTCAATGTTGAATGGTCAATGTTCAATGCATTGAGCATTCAACATTGAACATCGGTCATTGATACCTGAGTGCCTGCGCGGGATCGAGCTTCGCCGCCTGGCGCGACGGGTAGATCGTGGCGACGAGACAGACGACGATCGCGGCGATCATCACGATGGCGAAGTCGCGCGGCAGTAGCGTGAACGGGACGTACGAGATCTGGTAGACGTCAATCGGCACGTGAATCAGCTTGTAGCGGTCGAGGAAGTAGATGGCCGTGCAGCCGAGGAGCGCGCCGGCACCGGTGCCCACGAGCCCGATGATCAGGCCCTGCAGCACGAAGATGCGCCGGATGCTCGCGGCCGGCGTCCCCATCGTCTTCAGGATGGCGATGTCGCGACTCTTCTCGATCACCAGCAGCACGAGCGACGCGATGATGTTGAGCGCCGCCACCATCACGATCAGCCCGATCGTGATCGAGATCGCCATCTTCTCCAGCCACAACGCCGAGAACAACGGCTTGTTCATGTCGGACCAGTCCTGCGTCGCGTACTCCGTCCCCAGCTGGTCTGGAATCTTCGCAGCGACGTCGCGCGCGGCGAACATGTCATCCAGCTTGAGCTGGATGAAGCCGGCATGGTCCTGACCGGTCAAGCGTTCGGCAACCGCCAATGACGTGAATCCGTATTCGCTGTCGAACTCGTAGAGCCCGAGGCTGAACGTGCCGACGACCCGGAAGCTCCGGCTGCGCGGCATGATGCCAATCGGCGTCAGCGTCCCTTCCGGACTGAGCACGCGCACCGTGTCGCCGACCGACACGCCGAGCGTTTCCGCGGCGTCCTTGCCGAGCACGATGCCGTCCATCCGATCGTCGCGGGGAACGATCTGATCGATGCTGCCGGACCGCATGGCGTTCTTGATATCGGTGACCGTCGGTTCCAGTGTCGGATCGATCCCCTTGATCGTGAGGAACGCCTGCTGATCGCGGGCGCTGGTCACGAGCGCCTTGCCGATGACGCCGGGCGCGGCGCCGACGACGTGGGGCAGCGCGCGGAGCTTCCGAATCTCGGCGTCGTAGTCCTGGATGCCCTGCCCGAGCTTGAAGACGTAGATGTGGGCCGACGCGCCGATGATCCGATCGCGCAGCTCTCCCTGGAGCCCCGTCATGAGCGCCAGGGCGATGAGGAGCGCCGTCACGCCAACGCCCACGCCGAGGATCGACACGAACGAGATGACCGACACGAACGCCTGCTTCCGCCGGGCGACCAGGTAGCGCGTCGCGACGAACAGCTCGAAAGGCAGGTTCATCAGTCGCGCGGCCGCATGAGGGGAAAGAGAATCACGTCGCGGATGGACGGGCTGTTGGTGAGGAGCATCACGAGGCGGTCGATACCGACGCCTTCGCCGGCCGTCGGCGGAAGGCCGTACTCGAGGGCGCGGATGTAATCCTCGTCCATGGCGTGAGCTTCCTGATCGCCGGCCGCGCGCCCGGCGATCTGCGCCTCGAAGCGCCGCCGCTGCTCGGCCGGATCGTTCAGCTCGCTGAAGGCGTTGGCCACCTCGAAGCCGCCGACGTACAGCTCGAAGCGCTCCACGGTGTCCGGATCGTCCGCGCGCTGCTTCGAAAGCGGCGAGACCTCGGTGGGGAAATCGTAGACGAAGGTCGGCTGAACGAGCGCCGCTTCCGAGAGCTCGAAAATCTCCGTTGCGATGCGGCCCGCCTGCCAGGACGGCTCGAGGTGGAGACCGAGCGCCTTCGCCAGCGCGGCGGCGCGCTCGCGCGATCGAAGATCGTCGAGCGGCACCTCCCGACCGAGACGCGCAGCCGCCACCTCCCGCGCGCCTTCGCGCAGCGACACACGGCGAAACGGCGGCTCGAGCGAGATCTCGTGCTCCCCGAAGCGGATCGCGGTCGTCCCGAGCGTCTCGCGCGCGACCGAGGCGATCATCTCCTCCGTCATCGTCATCAGCTCGCGATACTCGCTGTACGCCTGGTAGAACTCGAGCATCGTGAACTCAGGGTTGTGCTGGGTCGAGATCCCCTCGTTCCGGAAGTTGCGGTTGATCTCGTACACGCGCTCGAGGCCGCCGACCACCAGGCGCTTGAGATACAGCTCGGGCGCAATCCGGAGGAAGAGATCCATGTCGAGCGTGTTGTGGTGCGTCACGAACGGCCGGGCGAGCGCGCCGCCGGCAATCGACTGCATCATCGGCGTCTCGACCTCGAGGTAGCCCCGGGCGTCGAGAAAACGGCGCAGCGCGGCGAGGACGCGGCTCCGGACCTGGAACACGCGGCGCGCATCCGGATTGACAATCAGGTCGAGATAGCGCTGACGATAGCGGATCTCGACGTCCTGGAGGCCGTGCCACTTCTCGGGCAGCGGGATGAAGCACTTCGCGAGGAACTCGAGCTGCGACGCCCAGATCGTCAGCTCGTTCGTCTTCGTCCGGAACAGGCGCCCGCTGACGCCGACGTAGTCGCCGAAATCGAGCAGCTTGAACATCGCGAAGTCGCGCTCGCTGAGCGCGTCCTTGCGGATGTAGACCTGGATGCGCGCGGCGCCGTCGGAGATCACCAGGAAGTTGGCCTTCCCGAAGCTGCGGATCGCGAGAATCCGGCCGGCCGTGCGCGTCTCGACATGCTCGGCCTCGAGCTCGTCGTGCGTCTTGTCGCCGTATGCCGAGACGAGCGCCTGCACGGTGTCGGTCCGCTCGAACGCATGCGGGTACGCCATGACCCCGAGCCGCTGCAGCTCCTCGAAGTTCGCGCGCCGCTGACGCAGCTGATCGCTTTCGTGCTGTTCGGGACGTTCCTCAGTCATCCTCGGCTCACTCTTCACCCGTCCTGGCTCCCCGTCATCTGACCCGTCACTCTTTCCCCAGCGTCTTCCTCACCGCGTCGAGGACACCGTTGATGAACGGCACCGCCTCTTCGCCGCTGAACGTGCGCGCCAGCTCGATGGCTTCGTTGATCACCACCTTCGGCGGCGTCGGCGGTTCCCGCGTGAGCTCGTAGATCGCCATCCGGAGCACGAGCCGATCGATGATCGGCATGCGTTCCAGGCGCCAGTTGCGAGCGTGACGGCCGATCAACTCGTCCGCCTCCGCCACGTGCGCCGTCGTGCCACGGACCAGCGCGTCGGCGAACGCCCGGGTGTCGTCGTCAATCGAATCCGTCGCGGGCCGGCCAGTAGGTCTGCACCGCTTCGTCCACGGTGACGCCGGCCCACTTCCCATTGATACAGCATCTGGAGCGCCGCCTCCCTGGCCTGGTGGCGCGCAGCGCTGTCGAACGTGGTCATGCCGGCTGCCGCGGAATGCGGGATCCGTTCGCGAGCGCGCGGTAGAGGCCGGCCATCTCGATGACCGCCGCGGCCGCCTCGCGACCCTTGTTGTCCGGCGTGTCGCCCGCGCGCGCCATCGCCTGCTCCAGGGTGTTGGTCGTCAGCACGCCGAACGCCATCGGCACGCCCGTCTCTCCCGCTGCCGTGGTGATGCCGTGCGCGACCGCCGACGCGATGTACTCGAAATGCGGCGTCTCCCCGCGAATCACGCACCCGAGGCAAATCACCGCGTCGAACCGACCGGTCTCGGCCACCGCGCGCGCCGCTTGGGGAATCTCGAACGCGCCAGGCACGTCGAACACCTCGATGTGGGACTCCGACGCGCCTGCCTCGATCAGCGCGCGAACGGCGCCTTCACGCAGGCGTGTGGTCACATCGGCGTTGAACCTGGACACCACGATCGCGGTTCGCAGCCCCGATGCATCGCCGAGCGGACTCGATGAGTGATCCTTCGCGCGCACGGCTCAACGTCCCTTGAATTCCGGACGCCGCTTTTCGAGAAACGCTTTCGTCCCCTCGCGCATGTCGTCCGTGCTCGCCACAAGGCCGAACAGCGTGGCCTCGAACGCCTGAGCTTCCGGGAATCCCATGTCGAGACCGTTGTGGACCGCCTCGAGAATGTAGCGAATCGCCACAGGGGCCTTCGTCGCGAGCACCTGCGCCCACGCAAGCGTCTCTCGCATCAGGTCGGCCGCCGGGACCACGCGGTTGACGAGGCCGATGCGATGGGCCTCCTGCGCGGTGATCTGATCGCCCGACAGCAGCAGCTCCAGCGCGCGTCCGCGACCGACGATGCGCGAGAGGCGCTGCGTGCCGGCGTATCCGGGGACGAGGCCAAGGTTGATTTCCGGTTGCCCGAGCCTCGCGGTGTCCGCCGCGATCCGCAACGTGCACGCCATCGCAAGCTCGCAGCCGCCGCCGAGCGCGTAGCCGTTGATCGCGGCGATGACGGGCTTGCCGAGCTGCTCGATCGCGTCCATGAGCCGCTGGCCGCGACGCGCCAGCTCCCTCCCCGACGTCGGCGTCTGTACCGCCAGCTCGCCGATGTCCGCACCGGCAATGAACGACTTGTCGCCGGCGCCGGTCACGATCACGACACGCACGCTCTCGTCGTCGCCGAGCGCCGCCACTGCGCGACCGAGCTCGTCGAGCGTGTGATGGTTGAGCGCGTTCAGGACCTTCGGACGATTGACGGTGAGGGTGGCGACGGGACCGTCGTGTGCGAGCAGCAGGTTGTCAAACGTCATGATCGCGGCGTTTCGGCGCGGTTGCCTTGAGTATAGCCCAGGCTCCAGCCGCGGCGGCGGTCGCACCGATGGCGTCCGCCGCGACGTCGTGCACATCGGCCGTCCGTCCGGGCACGAACGTCTGATGAAACTCGTCGCTGACGCCGTACGCCGTAGCGCACACGACCGTCAGCAGAACGGCCCGGAGCGTGACGCCGGAGAACCGGGCCCCCGCCAGCGCGCGCAGCAGCGCGAGCCCGAGCAGACCGTAGCCAATGCCGTGGCCCGCCTTGTCGGACATGTGGCCGGGGAGGTCGGTCAGATTCGGAATGGATGACGCAATGAAGATGAGGGCCATCTGGAGCCAGACGGGGCCCCAGAGCCAGAGCCGGCTCACAGCGGCAGCGGGTACATCAGCCAGCCGAGGACGTACGCCACGGCCACGAACCCGCCAAACATGGTCGCGCCGGTGCGCAGCTGTTCGCGCGGGGAATCGCGCATCAGCACGGCGAACACGATCGACACCAGGAACGCGAACAGCACCATGATCAGGAAATGGCTCGCCGTCATTTGCGGCCCATCGCGACGTCGAACGCGTCGAGAATGACCAGCGCGTTCAAGAGACCGGCCGTCATGAGAAACGTGTTGCCGTACTCGTAGGTGACGGCCGTGACCTGCCCTGCCCCGGCGTCCAGCATGCGCGCGAGGAAATACGGCGCGCCGATCGCGCGATCCGCGAGCGCGCCGAGGAACACGAGCGGCTCCGCCATCGTGAGCGGGAACAGCCGGCCGTGCAGCAGCAGGCCCACGACGAACATCAACGGGATCACGATCAGGAAGACGATCCCCTTCTGCCGCCGGCCGAGCCACAGATGACCGGCACCGGGCAGCAGCCACGCCAGCAGGCAGACGACAGCCAGCGCACCGGGTTCGGCTGCGCTTCGGGTCCGTTCAGCTGTCGTGGATTTCGTTGCCACCGACTCCCGATCATACTCGATCGCTTGCCATCGTCGCGACGACGACCCAGGCGGCAGCGGCTCCCAGCGACAGCGCGGCGACAGCGCGAGTCATGTTTGACGGATGGGCAAGGCCGGCCGCTTCCGCGAGCCAGGTCGCTGCCGTCGGCAGGCTCGCCGATCGCCACGATCCAGCGCGCTCGCCCGCGCTCGATCCGACGTGGCGCGAAGGCCAGCGCGAGCACGCCGGCCGCCAATGCCGAGACGTACAGGCCCGTGCAACGAGCGCAGACCGGCAATGGATGTCCGTGCGCGTGAAATGATCGCTCTGGCCGCTGATGACAGACAACGCCGCCGGCGACGTAGACGAGCGCCGCCATTCGCGAGAGAGACGCGTAGGAGGATGCAATCGCGGACGGCGCGGTCAGCAGCGCGAGCGTCCAGACCAGCGCCATCCCCACGAGGACCCTCGCAGCGTTCACCATCGGGACGATGGTAACGCGACTGATCGAGGTTCGGGGTTCGAGGGTTCGTGGTTCGTGGTTGGCGTTCAGTGCCCGGCTCGGTGGGCGTCGGCGGTGTAACCCGGACGCGTGCGCAGCTTGAGCTCCGGGCGCGAGACCAGTCGCACGTTGATGCGGCGGAATCCGCCATCGGCACTGATGTTCGCGGGCTCGTAGCCGATTGAGTACTGGTTCGCGAGCTCCGTGGCAATCGACGCGTAGATCCCCTTCAACTGCCCGACCTCCGACGGGAAGAACGCCTGCGCGCCGGTTTCGCGCGCCAGTGTTTTCAGCGCATAGTCCGACTCTGAGAGAAAGCGGTGCTTCGCGTCGGCGCCGAGACGCTGCACGGCGTACTGCGACTGGAGGCCCACCATGTAGAGGCTCACACCCGACCCGCGCGCCAACGCCAGCACGTCGTCGAAGCGTGACCATGCTGCTGGTGTCGTCGCCGTCGGTGAGAACCGCGATCGCCTGACGGCGGATCTCCGCGTTGTGTTGAGCGAGCTGACCGAACTGCTTGAGCGAGATGTAGACCGCGGTGTTCAACGCGGTCGAGCCCTTCGCCTGCGTCGAGCGGACCGCGCGCTCGAGGGCAGCGCGATCGGTCGTCAACGGCGCGAGCACCTTCACGCTGTCGTTGAAGGTCACGACGGCGCCGCGGTCCCCCTCTCGCAATGTCCTGAGGAAACCGATCGCCGCTTCGTGAATGGCGTCCAGCTTGTCGCTCATGCTCGAGCTCGTGTCGATCAGCACGATCAGGTCCACGGGGACCGCGTTGGTCTCGAAGAACTCCACGTTCTGCTGGACGCCGTCTTCGAAGACGGCGAAGTCGGAGGGCTTGAGGCCCATCACGTACCGCGCCTGCTTGTCGAACACGCTCACGTTGAGCGCAACCAGACTTGCCGTGCTACGGAATGTGAGGTTCTGGCCGGGTACCGGTGCGGGCGCTTGCCCAACCAACACAGCTGGAGGAAAGCGACGACGAGCGCCAGGCAACCAAGGCTTCTCACGAGTACCCCCAGGCGCATTGTGCAAGCCGCATTCCGCGGCCATGCCGGATGCTGTGAGAAGAAACGTCGGCCGCCGGCTAATCGAACACGCGGAACGTTCCGAAGTGCGCTTCGTAGCGGTCGAGGAACTCCTCCCACGTGTACGCGTGGCTCTGCCCGCCCAGATGCTCGAGCGCGTAGGTCGCCGCCACGCTACCGAGGCGCGCGCACACGTCCAGCGGGCGCACCAACCGCCAGGCCTTTGAGCAGCCCACCACGGAACGCGTCGCCGACGCCGGTCGGATCGACGATCCGATGAGGCGGAACCGCCGGGACGGCGATGGAGGTGTGATTGTCACGAATGCGGCAACCATTTTCCCCGCTTGTGACGATCAGCGTTCCACCCTTCTCGACGACCGCGTCCTCGTCGAAGCCGGTCTTCTGGCGAATCACCTCGAATTCGTAGTCGTTGCAGATCACGTAGGACGCGCCGACCATGCCCTCGCGCAGATCGTCCCCGCTCATCCGCGCGCACTGCTGACTCGGATCCCAGACGTACGGGATCCCGAGCGTCCGGCACTCCTCCGCGTACTGGAGCATGGCGGCCGGATCGTTGGGCGAGATGATGGTCAAGTCACAGTTCTCGACCGTGCGGAACGACAGCTCGCCGGCGTTGGCCATCGCGCCCGTATAGAAAGACGCGATCTGATTGCTCTCGACGTCGGTGCTGCAGAAGAACGACGCCGTGAACTTATCGGCGACCTGCCGCACGAGCGACGTATCGACGCCGGCCGCCTCGAGCCAGTGCCGATACTCGTCGAAGTCCCTCCCCGCCGTTGCCATCAGCCGCGGACGCTCGCCCAGCAGCGCCAGCGTGTAAGCGATATTCGGTCCGCAGCCGCCGCGCCGCTTGTCCATCGAGTCCACGAGAAAGCTGAGACTCACGCGGGACATGTGCTCGGGCAGGAAGTGCTCGGTGAACTTCCCGGGGAAGGACATCAGGTAGTCGAAGGCAATCGATCCGGTAATGACGATGGACATAGTCGATGGTGAGTGTGATGTCAGGTGTCAGATGTCAGGTCGTCGGTCGTGTCGGTATCGATGTCGAGGTATCAGTTTCTCTGCCTGATCGCTGCGGGATGCCCTTATTTCATGTACTTCCCGATGATCGGCGCCAGGTCGCGCTTGACGCTGGCGGGGACGTATTCGGGCCGCGTGATGATCGCATGGGCGAGCGCGCTCGCGCACTCACAGGTGCGCGCGTACGGCAACCGCGCCACGGCTTCGGCGATTACGCGCTGGGCGGTCTTCGCATTCGCGACGAGGTTGGCGATGATCATGTCCACGGTCACCGCATCGTGCTCGGGGTGCCAGCAGTCGTAGTCGGTCACCAGCGCGATCGTGGCGTAGCAGATCTCGGCCTCGCGGGCGAGCTTGGCTTCCTGCAGATTCGTCATGCCGATGATGTCCATGCCCCACGATCGATAGAGCTTCGATTCCGCCAGTGTCGAAAACTGCGGCCCTTCCATGCAGACGTACGTGCCGCCGTTGTGCACCGTGGCGCCGGCCGCGCGGCAGGCGTCGTAGGCGACTGCGCCCAGCCGGCGGCAGACCGGGTGCGCAAAGGCGACGTGCGCCACGAGGCCGTTGCCGAAGAACGTGCTCACGCGACCCTTCGTCCGGTCGAAGAACTGATCGGGAATGACGAGATGCTGCGGGACGTACTGCTCCTGCAGCGAGCCGACCGCGCTCGCCGACAGGATGTACTCGACGCCAAGCAGCTTCATCCCGTAGATGTTCGCGCGATAATTCAGCTCGGTCGGCATCTGCCGATGGCCGACGCCGTGCCGCGCGAGAAACGCCACCCGCTTCCCCGCCAGCGTGCCAAGAGTGAACGGACCGGAGGGATCGCCGAACGGCGTCGTCAGCGTCCGCTCCTCCCGATCGGTCAGCTCCGCCATGTCGTACAACCCGCTGCCGCCGATGATCCCGATGCTGACGCTCATGACGCGACGGCCTCCACGTGCTTCCTTCCGTTGATGTCGCGGATGTATCCCGCCGCGATTGCGGGATCGTGCTCGAAGAACACGAGGTACTCCTGCTCGACCGCGTCCTTCAGGAACGCGCGCTTGAACTCGAGCGTCTCCATTGGATAGAGGTCGTAGCCCATGATCCACGGCAGATCGACGTGCGCCGTCGTGGGAATCAGATCGGCGGCAAAGACCGCGGTCCGACCGCCCGACTCGAGGTAGACGATCTGGTGGAACCGGGTGTGGCCGCCGGTTCGGCGGACGCGGACGCCGGGCATCGCTTCCTCGTCGCCCCGCAGAAAATCCACGACACCCGCGTCGGCGAGCGGCGCGAAGTTCTCCGGCAGATAGCTCGCCCGGTTCCGCTCGTGCGGATGCGTCGCGTCCTCCCACTCGCCATGGCTGATCCGATACCGCGCCCCGGGAAACGCCGGCACGAGGGCCCCCGATCCGTCGCGCGCGGTGAAACCGCCGGCGTGATCGAAGTGCAGGTGCGAGGCGAGCACGAGCTCGACGTCGCTTCGCTTCACGCCAACGCGCGCCAGCGTGACGTCGAGGCTCTCGCTGCGGTCGAGGCCATAGATGTCGGTGCTCTTCGCATCCATCTTGTCGCCGCAGCCGGCGTCGATGATCATCAACCGCTCGCCCCGCACCAGCAGCGGCCGCATCGCCAGCCTGATTCGATTTCGCTCGTCAGCGGCCGTCCGCCGTTCCCACAGGGGCTTCGGGATGGTGCCAAACATCGCGCCGCCGTCGAGCCGCAGGTATCCGTCGAGGAGCGACGTCAGCTCCATATCGCCGAGTCGCAAGGTCATCGGGCGGTGATTTCCGCGAGCTCCACGAGCACGCCATGCGCGCTCGCCGGGTGAATGAACGCCACGAGCGATCCGTGCGCGCCGGGCCGCGGCTCCTCGTCGATCAGCCGAACGCCCCTCGCCTTGAGCTGCGCCAGCGCGGCGCGGATGTCGTCGACGCGAAGCGTCACGTGGTGAAGGCCGGGTCCGCGTTTGGTCGAGGTACCGCGCGATCGGCGACTCCTCGCTGGTCGCCTCGAGGAGTTCCAGCGCGGCTGCCGAGCGATCGGTCCCGAGGCCGACGAAGTGAACCCGCACGCCTTGCGATCGCCACGTCCTCGGGCGGCGCCACCTCGAGCCCGAGCGCGTCCCGATAGAAGCGCAGGGCGGCGTCGAGGTCGGCGACGGCGATGCCGACGTGATCGAGTATGGCCTTCATCCGCGCTTCATCTCCGTCCGGTCGTCCCTCGCGCCGGTGGCTCTCGCGAGGATGTCGTCCACGACGCTGTAGGGATCCGTCTCGCGCTGCGGCGATCCGATCGAGCATCGCGCCGAACTCCCCGGGCCCCAGCACACGCTCGTGCACATGCCGGACGAACCGATGCGCCAGCAGGTCGCGCACGCGCCACTCCGCGCGCACGCGGCGCCGCTCCCGTTCTGTCGGCGCCGTGTGCTGACGGAATCGCTCGATCGCGTCGAGCAGATCGACGATGCCCTTGCCGGCGCTCGCTTCGGTCTTCACGATCGGGGGACGCCACTGCCCTTCGCCGAACGACTGCAGCGACAGCATGCCCTCGATTGACGCCACGGTGCGATCGGCGCCCTCGCGGTCCGCCTTGTTCACCACGAAGATGTCGGCAATCTCCATGATGCCCGCCTTCAAGCGCCTGCACGTCATCGCCGGCGCCCGGCACGAGCAGGACGACGGAGATGTCCGCCGTGCGGACGATGTCGACTTCGTCCTGTCCGACGCCGACCGTTTCGATGAGCACGATCTCTCGGCCGGCCGCGTCGAGCACGAGCGCCGCGTCGGCGGTCGCCTGCGCGAGGCCGCCCAGGTTGCCGCGCGTCGCCATGCTGCGGATGAACACGCCGGCGTCGGCGGCGTGCGTCTGCATGCGGACGCGATCGCCCAGGATTGCGCCGCCGGTAAACGGGCTCGTCGGATCGACGGCGACGACGCCAACGGTTGGTCCTCGCCGGCGGATCTCGACGATCAGCCGATCGACCAGCGTGCTCTTGCCGGCGCCGGGCGCGCCCGTCACGCCTATCAGGTACGCGTGACCGGTCTTCGCGAAGATCCGGCGGACGAGCTCGCGCCCTTCTGGCGCCTCGTCCTCGACAAGGCTGATGGCGCGCGCGATCGCGCGCGGATCGCCCTGGAGCACGCGGTCCGCGAGCGGTGGGCCGAGCGTGGCGCGGGCGGATCCTGTCACTGGTTGAGCAGCTGACGCGCGATGACGAGACGCTGGATCTCGCTCGTGCCCTCGCCGATGGTCAGCAGCTTGACGTCGCGGAAGAACTTCTCGGCGGGATAGTCTTTCACGAAGCCGTAGCCGCCGTGGATCTGGACGCAGTCGTCGGCCACGCGAACGGCGATCTCGCTCGCGTACAACTTCGCCATCGACGACTCTTTCGTGGTCTTCGTGCCCCTGATCCTTCAAGTACGCGGCGCGATACGTCAACAGCCGGGCGGCTTCGATCCGCGTGGCCGCGTCCACGAGCTTCCATTGAATCGCCTGAAAGCCGTCAATCGGCTGCCCGAACTGGCGCCGCTCGTGGGCATAGTGCCGCGCGGCTTCGTAGGCGCCCTGCGCGAGGCCGACCGACAACGCCGCGATGCCAATCCGGCCGCCATCGAGAATCTGGAGGGTGTTGATGAACCCCTGGCCTTCGTCGCCGAGCAGTTGATCGGCAGCGACGTGACAGTCCTGAAAGACGACTTCGCTCGTGTCGCTCGCGCGCATGCCGAGCTTGTTTTCCTTCTTCCCGGCCGCCATGCCAGGCGTCCCGTGCTCCACGATGAACGCCGAGATGCCGCGGTTCCCTTTTGCGCGATCGGTCACGGCCATCACGACCATCACGCCGCCGATCGCGCCGTGCGTGATGAAGCTCTTCGATCCCGAGATGACCCACCCGTCAGCCGTGCGACTGGCCGTCGTCCGCATCGCGGCGGCGTCGCTGCCGGCATTCGCCTCGGTGAGCCCCCACGCGCCGAGGACTTCTCCACGGGCGAGCCGTGGCAGATAGCGCCGCTTCTGCGCTTCGGTGCCGAAGAGCGCGATGTGCGAGGAGCACAACCCGTTGTGCGCCGCAACCGAGAGCGCGATCGCCGGGCACACCCGCGCGATCTCTTCGATGCAGATGCAATAGTCCACCGACGACATGCCCGCGCCGCCGTACTCGTCCGCGATCTGGATGCCCAGCAGGTTCAGGCTGGCGAGCTGTTGCAGCAGATCCATCGGAAAGTGCTGCGCCTCGTCCCACTCCATGACGTGCGGGCGGATTTCGCTTTCCGCGAACGCGCGCACCGTGCGACGCAGGATTTCCTGCTCCTCGGTCGGCCGAAAGTCCACGGGACGAGATTACCACGGCGACGCCGCGCGGCCGGGCTCTGGATCGACCGAAGAATGCGGTACGATCGGGCCATGACGACCCGCGTCCTCCGGACGGTTCTCGCGTGTGTGGTCGCGCTGCTCGCGTACCCCGCGACCGCTCGCGCCGACATCACCGGCTTCCTCGGCGTGACGACTACGCCGTCGAGCCGACCTGCGGTCGGCTTCGCCGTCGGTGCCGGCCTGCTCATCGTCGGCGCCGAGTTCGAGTACTCGCACAGCAACGAGGACTTGACGGAGCTGGCGCCCAGCCTGCGGACGTTCATGTTCAACGGGCTGCTCCAGACGCCGATCCCGATCGCCGGCATTCAGTTCTACGGCGAAGCCGGTGGCGGCGTCTACCACGAGACGCTGTCGGTCGTCGGCAATCCCTCGGAGACGAACTTCGGCCTCAACATCGGCGGCGGCGCCAAGATCTCGCTGGTCGGTCCGCTGCGCCTGCGGCTCGACTACCGCGTGTTCACGCTGAAGGGCAACCCGCAGCACACGAACGTGCAGCGGCTGTATGCGGGATTGAACCTGAAGTTCTAGCCTCGACCTACTTGGCGGCTGCGGTCGCGCTCATCGCGACCGCCAGCTTCAAGTTGACGAGCGTCTGGCCGTCGACGAAGCAGTCGATGTAGCGTCGCCACAGCGCCTGCGCTTCCTCGGGAAAGGCTTCCGAGAGAATCGTGGAAACGCTGTACTCCTCGTCCTTCACCGGTGGATCGAAGAACGAGAGATAGAGGATGCTGCCGCCGGGCCCCGGTTCGACCGACTTGAAGACCCGCCACGCGGCCGCCTGCTGCTTGCGCTTGGGATTCGTGCTCTTGGCCAGGGCATCCTTGACCCGCGCCATGACGGCTTCGAAGTCCGCGGCTTTCTCGGGCTTGATCGCGCTGAAGATGATGCCGGCGTCTGAGGTGAACGTCCGAGGGACAGGCGGACCCGTGGCCCGCGGCTCCGCGGCCGGTGGTGGTGTTGCCGGAGCCGGCGCCGCCGGAGGTGCTGGTGTCTGAGGCGCCGTCGTCGTCGGAGGTGCGGTCACCGGCGGCGTGGCCGGTGGAGTGGCGGGCGGCTGCGTCTGTGATGTCGGGGATTGCGGCGCTGCCGCGACGAGGGCCACGAGGCCTGTCGCGAAGCCAATCCCCAACAGCGCAGAACGTCTCACCGCCCGGGCGCTCCCGGAGCTATTGACCGCCGACGGGCGTCAGGCTCAACTTGCTGAGACCCGCCGCGAACGCCCCCGCGTACTTCTTCCACATCTCGGCGGTGGCCGGATCGCGCAGCTCGTCCGGCGTCAGCATCTTCTGCAGCATCGCGAACAGATCGTACTCGGCGCTCGGCACGGTGGGATCGAGCTGCACGACATACAGCGTGTTCGATCCAAACGGCTCCGTCGCCTTGTACACCTTGAAGCCCGCGCCCTGCTTTTTCAGCGTCTCGTCCGTGGTCTTCGCGAAGCCGGCCCGCAGCTTGGCCACCATCTCTTCGAACACGGCCGTCGAATCGGGCTTGATCTGCACCAGCAGGATGCCGGCGGGCGTCGTAAACGGCACCTTCGGCGGTGCCGGCGTCGCGGCCGCGGCCGGCGGCTGCTGGGTCGCCGTCGCTGGTGGTTGCGTCGTCGCAGGCGGCTGCTGCGTCTGAGCGAAGGAGGCGGCAGGCGCCAGCGCCACCGCAAGACCGACCGTCAACATCACGAAAGAACGCATCCCAATCTCCTCCTTGGGCGGACGATTGAACATAAAAGACCGCCAACTCTATCACACGAACACAGCCATGACCTCATTGGCCATCAACATTCCGGGCCGTGTCAGGCGCAGGCGTGGTCCCTCGTGAACCAGCCATCCCTCGTCGATGAAGGGCCGTAGCGCGTCGCCGTATCGCTGCCAGACGTCGCAGTTGTACCGATCGCCCGTGGCTTCGATGTCGATGCCGCGGTTGAGGCGCAGGCCCGTGAACAGCGCCTCCTCGAGGCGTTCGACCCTCGTCATCGCGCGGCGCTCCGTCACAGGATCGGCCCCGGTCGTCACGCGTGCGATGTAGTCTTCCGTGGACGAGACATTCTTCCACCGCACGCCATCCATCGTGGAGTGGGCGCCCGTTCCGAAGCCCAGCCACTCCTGGTCGGTCCAGTATTTCAGGTTGTGCCGCGAGGCCAAGCCTCCGCGCGCGACGTTCGAGATTTCGTACTGCAGAAAGCCTGCCGTTTCGAGCCGCTCCATCGCCGCGATGTACATTTCTGCCGCATCCTCGTCAGGCGCGAGCGACCAGCCCGCGCGTGCCATGTCCTCTTTGAGCGGCGCGTTCGGATAGAGCTCCAACAAGTACAAGGAGGCATGATCCGGATCGGCCGCGATCAGCGCGTCTACGTTCCGCAGCCAGTCGGCCACAGACTGCCCGGGAAGCCACATCATCAAGTCGAGGCTGATGTTGGCCACCCCAGCGGCACGCGCCTCCTGGACCGCGAGCCGCGCGCGATCGGCCGAGTGGATGCGCCCCAGCCGTCGGAGCTCCTCGTCGCTGAACGATTGGACACCGAAACTGATCCGGTTGACGCCGGCGGCGCGAAACCCCTCGAGCTTCTCGCGCGTGACCGTCTCGGGGTTGGTCTCGAGCGTGACCTCCGCGGCCGCATCCAGTGAGTACCTCTCGCGGCACACCTGGACGACCGCCGCCACCTCCGACGGGTCGAGCAACGACGGTGTCCCGCCGCCGAAGAAGAGCGTGTCGGCGGGTTGCACCGCGGGCGCGTCACGGATCTCCTGCAGCAGCGCCGCCATGTAGCGGGTCTTCAGGTCCGCATCGTACAGGCCGCGATTGAAGTTGCAGTAGTTGCAGATGGACGAGCAGAACGGGATGTGGACGTAGAGGCCGACCATGGTTCTCAGGTTCTCGAGTTCTCAGGTTCGTCAGGTTCGAGGTTCGAGGTTCAGGTTCGTCACGGTTCTCGGAGAACCCGAACAGAACCTGCAGAACCCGCAGAACCTGTTCAGTCGTGCGTGCCGGCTTTGCCGCCCGACCATCCGAGCTCGCGCGGAGGCTTGAGCTGCGCGCGGACTGGCCCCTTCGAGCGCGCCGGCAGCGTCCGCCGGCTTGGTTTGACTTTCCACATCATGACCAGGTCGTCGACGCCGCCGTTTGGAGGCAGGTGGCGGTAGTCGGCGCCGTCGAACTCGAGGAAGTCGCACATCTCGTAGAGGCGCGAGTGGATCCGGAACCCGATCCGCGACTTGAGCCCTTCCGGATCGTTGTCGTCGGGCAGCTCCTCGAAATTGGTCGTGAAGATCGTCGGACGACGCTCGTTGTACCGGGTGTTGACGATCAAGTTCATCGTCTCTTCCACCCACTCGGATGGCTTTTCCGATCCGAGATCGTCGAGGACCAGCAGGTCGGCGTCCATGACGGGACGCAGGATGTCCATTTCCGCGGTGCGGACCAGCGGATTGTAGGTGCTGCGGATCAGCCTGAGCAGATCGCGCGTGTCGTAGAACAGGCCGCGCGCGCCGCGTGTGAGGATCACTCTCCGGAGCACGGCGACGGCGAGGTGTGTCTTTCCGATGCCTGGCGGCCCGATCAAGCAGAGACCCTTTTTCGCGGCCTCACCACCCGGAAATTCATCGGCGAAACGTCGTGCGCGCCGCACCGCCGCAATCAACTTGTCGTTCGGGTACGTGAGAAACGTTTCGAGGTCGCATGCACGGTAGCGCGGCGGAATCCGCGCGTCCTCGAGCAGCCGCGTGGTCGCGCCCTGTCGCCAGCAGTCGCACCGCACGACACGACGCGCGCCGTTGTCGGTCACGGCTTTCCATCCGGTATCGTCGCAGAGCTCGCAGGCCATTGGGTCGTGAGGTGTCGTCGCAGGAGAGCAAGCCTCGATTCTACGCTCCCCTTCGGCGATCCGCAATCACGTTCGCGGTCAGCGATCGTGCGGCGCTCAGTTCAGATAGCTGCGCAGCTCGCCGGCCCGCTTCGATCGACGCAGCTTGTCCTTGGCGCGCGCTTCGATCTGACGGATGCGCTCGCGCGACAGGCCGAGCATGTCGCCGACTTCCTGCAAGGTCCGCGGATCGCCGTCGCGATCGAGCCCGAAGCGCAGCATCATCACCTCGCGCTCCTTCTCCTCCAGTTCGGTGAGTGCCTGCCGCACGCGGTCGATGCCCGCTTCATGAATCAGCTCGTCGTCGATGGCGGGCACGCTGGCCTGCTCGATCAGATCGCCCAGCTCCAGGCCTTCGGCGTCACCCCGGCTGCCGCCGACCTGGTCGCTGAGCGACACGTCACTCGTGCCGAGCTGGCGCAACGCGTCCACGTCGGCCTCGGATATCGCGAGGCCCGCCGCGATCTCGCTGGTCGTCGGGACGCGTTCGAGCCGTTCCGTCATCTCCGCGACCTGGCGGCCGAACCGCGCCGCCACCCCCGAGAGCTTCTGCGGCAGCGTGAACGCACGGGTCTGTCCCGAGAGCGCGTGCATGATCGCCTGCCGCACCCACCAGACGGCGTACGTGATGAACTTGACGTTTCGACCGGGATCGAACCGTCGCGCGGCTTCCATCAGCCCGAGGTTGCCCTCATGAATCAGATCGACGAACGGCACGCCCAGCCCGCGATAGCGCTTGGCATAGCTGACGACGAAGCGGAGGTTGCCTTCGACGAGACGCCGCAGCGCCTCCTGATCGTTGCGATCGCGAATGCCGACGGCGAGCTCCCGCTCCTCGTCCGCCGTCAGCCGAGGCAGCCGGGCAATCGCGCGCAGGTACGCCTGCAGCGCATCGTCGTTCACATGGGAATCTTAGCCGAGGAGCGTGGAGGAGCGGATGACGGTCCCTCCCGTCAGTCCTTCTGCGCAGCGTGCGCTGGCGTGGGCTGCGGCGTTGCGGATCGATCGTCGGGGACGGCCGGGGTTGCGCGCACGAGATCGGTGGGCGACGACTTGACGAGCGCGGTGGAGAGACGCTGCTCCCAGTCGCCGAGCCCGCGCGCGAGCTCGTGCTTCACGTACTCCATGAACTCGTTCACCTCGCCTTGCATCTGCTCCATCTTGCGGCGCATGTTGAGGATGATTTCGACGCCGGCGAGGTTGACGCCCAGATCGCGCGTCAGCGAGAGGATCGTTTCGAGCTGCTCGAGATCTTCCTCCGAGTACAGGCGGGTATTGCCTTCCGTGCGCGACGGCTTCAGCAGCCCTTCACGCTCGTACAGGCGCAGCGTCTGCGGGTGGATGCTGTATTTCTGCGCCACCGCGCTGATCATGTAGTACGCCCGTCCGCCTCGCTTCGCCATGGATGCAACCTTCAGGTTCGAAGTTCGGGATTCGGGGTCCGGCGTTCGGGGATCGACCTGCTCGTACAACTTGCCCAGCTCTCGAACGAGCTCACGGGCGCGATCGTCCACGAGCGGCGGAAGCACGATCTGGACTTCGACAATCAGGTTGCCGCGGCCGCCCGTCGCGCGCGGCACACCACGGTCGGTGAGCACGAACCGCTGTCCCGCCTGCGTTCCCGGCGGCACACGAAGCCCGACCGGCCCTTCCAGGGTCGGCACATCGATCCGTCGCGCCGAGGCCCGCCTCGTGCACGCCGAGCGGTACGCGCATGTGCAGATCGTCGCCTTCGCGGTGATAGACCGGATGCGGCTCGACGTGCACTGTGACGAACAGATCGCCGTTCGGCGCCGCCGTTGCGTCCGGCATGTCCACGACGCGGTACCCGCAGCCGGCTTCCGGGCTGCACGCCCGGCGGGACGTGCACGGCGACCGCTTCGGTGCGGGCACTCCGGCCGTGCCCGAAGCAGACCGCGCACCGCTCGCTCCGACGACGCCCGGTACCACGGCACGTGGCGCAGGTCTTCGTGAACACCATGTGGCCGCGCGCCCATCGCACGCTTCCGGACCCATGACACGATCCGCAGCGCCCTTCCGTCGTCCGAACGTGGCCCGTCCCGTTACACGCGCCGCACAGATCCTGGCGCGTCACCACGACCTGACGCTCGGTGCCCGTCATCGCCTCGACGAACGAGACCGTCAGCACCGCGTGCAGATCGGCACCCACTTCCGTGCGTGACGGGTCGGTCGAATCGATCGGATGCAAGAGATCGGCGAAGAGCTCGGTGAAGGTAGCGGCCTGGGGTCCGTGCGCCGCAGCCGAGAAATCGAACCCGGAGAACTCGAACGAGGCGGACGGCGCCGCGGGCGAGCGCCGAACGCCGGCCGAGTCGTACTCGCGACGGCGATCGGGATCGACCAGCGTTTCGTAGGCATCACAGATTTGCCGGTACATCGCTTTCGCCGTGGCATCACCCGGATTGATATCCGGATGGTACCGCCGGGCCAGCCGGCGGTACGCCCGCTTGATGTCGGACGTCTTCGCGCCCGACGCGAGACCGAGAATGACGTACAGATCCATGTTGGTGTGCGGTGCCCGGTCTCCGGTACGCGACTGGAACCTCGGATTCCGCGTTCCGCGTACCGGATCCCGTCGATGCTATTTCTTTTCCTCTTCCACGACTTCCGCGTCGATCACGTCACCCTGCGACGCGTCGCTGCGCGGTTGACCGCTCTCGGCGCCGCCTGGTTGCCCTGACGGACCGGCGCCCGGCCCGACCACCGCTCGCGCTGGCCGAGCGATACATCGCTTCCGCTGCCTTGTGCTGCACCTGGGTCAGCGCGTCCATCCGCGACTTGATCGCGGCCGTGTCGTTCTTCTCCATCGCCGACTTCAAGTCGTTGATGGCCGCCTCGATGCCCGCGCGATCCGGGCCGGACAGCTTTTCGCCGGAGTCGCGAAGCAGGTGCTCCGCCTGGTACACCGCCTGATCGGCGTGATTGCGCGTCTCGATCTCCTCTTTGCGCTTCTTGTCGTCCTCGGCGTGCGACTCGGCTTCCTTCATCATCCGATCGACCTCGTCCTTCGACAGGCCGCTGGACGCCGTGATCGTGATCTTCTGTTCCTTCTGCGTGGCCATGTCCTTCGCCGACACGTTCACGATGCCGTTGGCGTCGATGTCGAAGGTGACCTCGATCTGCGGGACGCCGCGCGGCGCCGGCGGCAGCCCGGCCAGGTGGAACTTGCCGAGCGGACGGTTGTCGCGCGCCATCGGACGCTCGCCCTGCAGCACGTGGACCTCGACGCTCGTCTGGTTGTCCGCCGCGGTCGAGAACATCTCGCTCTTGCGCGTCGGGATCGTCGTGTTCCGCGGAATCAGCGTCGTCATCACGCCGCCCATCGTCTCGATGCCGAGCGAGAGCGGGGTCACGTCGAGCAGGAGCAGATCCTTGACCTCGCCTGCCAGAACGCCCGCCTGAATCGCGGCACCCACAGCCACGACCTCGTCAGGGTTCACGCCCTTGTGGGGTTCCTTGCTGAACAGGTCCTTGACGATCGCCTGCACGCGCGGAATGCGCGTGGAACCGCCCACGAGCACGACCTCGTCGATCTTGCTGGAGTCGATCCCGGCATCGGCGATCGCCTGCTTCGTCGGGCCGACCGTCTTCTGCAGCAAATCCTCGACAAGCTGCTCGAAGCGCGCTCGCGTGAGCTTCAGCTGAAGATGCTTGGGACCGGTCTGATCCGCCGTGATGAACGGCAGGTTGATGTCGGTCTCCATCACGGTGGAGAGTTCCATCTTGGCTTTCTCCGCCGCTTCCTTCAGCCGCTGCAGCGCCATCCGATCCTTGGAGAGATCGATGCCTTCCTGTTTGCGGAACTCCGCGACGATCCAGTCGATCACGCGCTGATCGAGGTTGTCGCCGCCCAGGTGCGTGTCGCCGTTGGTGGCCTTGACCTCGACGACCCCTTCACCAACCTCGAGGATCGAGATGTCGAACGTGCCGCCGCCGAAGTCGTACACGGCAATCGTCTCGTCCTTCTTCTTGTCGAGCCCGTACGCGAGCGCCGCCGCGGTCGGCTCGTTGACGATGCGCATGACTTCGAGGCCGGCGATCTGCCCGGCGTCCTTGGTGGCCTGGCGCTGCGCATCGTTGAAGTAGGCCGGCACGGTGATGACCGCTTTGGTCACCGCCTGACCGAGGTATTCCTCGGCGGCCTGCTTCAGCTTCTGCAGGATCATCGCGGAGATCTCGGGCGGCGAATAGTCCTTGCCGCCGGTCTGCACGCGCACGTCGCCGTTCGAGGCCCGCACGACGGTGTACGGGACCATCTTCATCTCCTCGTTCACCTCGTCGTACTTGCGGCCCATGAACCGCTTGATCGAGAAGACGGTGTTCTCCGGATTGGTGACCGCCTGGCGCTTCGCCACCTGTCCGACGAGTCGTTCGCCAGACTTGGTGAAACCCACCACCGACGGCGTGATGCGGCTGCCCTCTGGGTTGGTGATGACCACGGGCTCCCCGCCCTCCATCACGGCGACGACGGAGTTGGTGGTGCCCAGATCGATCCCGATGATCTTGCTCATGTTCGTGTGTCCTCGAGTCTCGCCGTGCCTGCGACGGCGGCAATCTTTATAATGTCGAGAGTATAAAATATGAGCGTTAAGTTGTCAACACCAACAGGTCGTCGTCGATTGCACGGTGCCGCTAAGTTGGTGCTATACTGCGATTTGCCAACCTGCCCAGAGGTTCCCCCATGTCTCGCCGCCTCTTTCTGGCTCCTGTTCTCGCGGCGTTCCTGATCCCGTGTACGGCGGCCGCGGCGCGCGCGCAGGATCCAGCGCCGCCGCCAGAGGCCGACACCGATCAAGCCGGCTCCCGCGCACATTGCCACCGTCGAGGGCAACGCGACGCTCGAACGGGACGGCCGACCGGAAAGCGGCCTCCTGAACATGCCGCTCGAGAGCGGCGATCGGCTGCGGACGACCGACGGACGCATCGAGGTCCTCTTCGGTGACGGCAGCGCGCTGTACGTGGATGCGCAGTCGACCGTCGACGTGCAGTCGGACGAGCTGCTGCGGCTGCTCGACGGCCGCGTGCGCGTCACCATCCTCGGACCGGCCCGGACCGTCTCGTATCGGATTGACTCTCCTGTTGGCGCGGTGGACATCACGCAGCCTGGCGACTATCGCCTGGCGCTGCTCCACGGCGAGCGCGAGACACAGCTCGAGCTCGCGGTCTTGCGCGGGACCGCCGACATCTTCACGCCACAAGGGTCTACGCCGGTCCGCGCCGGTCAGCGCGCGTACGCAAGCGAGGGGCTCGCGCCTTCATTCGCCTACGCGTTCAACTCCGCCACGCTCGACGACTTCGATCAGTGGGTCGAAACCCAGCACGGTACGCAGCGCGGCATCTCGGCGCAATACCTTGCGCCTGAGGTGCAATCGTACGCCCCGGTGCTCGACGCTGAAGGCGACTGGCGCTACAACCAGCCGTACGGGTACGTCTGGTATCCGCGTGTCGCGACCGGTTGGCGTCCGTACTATTACGGCCGATGGCTGTCGTACCCGCGGTACGGCTGGACGTGGGTGGGCAACGATCGCTTCGGATGGCCCACGCATCACTACGGGCGCTGGGGCTTCTCGTCCGGCGCCTGGTTCTGGATTCCGGGATCGCGCTGGGCGCCGGCCTACGTGTCGTGGGCGTACGCGCCGGGCTACGTGAGCTGGTGCCCGCTGGGCTTCGACAACCGCGCGGTGTTCGCGCTCAACGTCAGCATCGGTCGTCCGTATTACTCGTCACACTACTCGCCCTGGAACTACTGGACCGTTGTCGCCGCGCCGCATTTCGGTTACGGCTACGTCCACCAACGCGTCGTTCACGTGGATCGCGTGTTTGCGGCACAGAGCCGCCCAGTCTTCGTCTCGCGCCCGTCCGCGCCGGCGTCTCGCGAAGTTGCGGTCGCGAGAGGCGCCGCCCCGATCACCTGGGCTGGTGCGCGCGGAGTGCCGTCACGCGCGGGCGGCGCCGGGACGCGATCGACCGTCGGGCCCGCTGGCCGCGACAGTAACTATTTCCTGCGCGACAGCAATCGCGCGGACCACGCGGTCCAGCGTGAATCAATCGGGTCCCTTCCAGCACCGCCGTCGCAGCGTGACGATGGCGCCGGCCGATCGGCTGCTCCGCGTTCCAGCACCGGTCAGGGCACGAGCACAAGCGCGCCGCGGGCCGTCCCGCGAAGCGGTGGCTCGGTGCCGATGTATCAGAGCCGACCGTCGGTCGGGGCTCCCGGCACGAGCACGAATCCCGGCCCCAGCACACATTCGCGCGATACCGCCCGGCGGCGTGCAGGACCGCACCACGCCTCGGCCCGGCTATTCGACCGTCCCGCGAGGCGGGCGCGACACCAGCCGGACGTACTCAATTCCTCAGGCCCCTTCGGTCATGACGGCCCCGCGCAGGACCGAGTCGCCGGCGCCCGCGCCGGTCGTGCGTGAAGGCGTGCCACGCGCGCGGCCGCAAGTGCAGTACGCGCCTCGCGAGTACGCCCGCCCCGGCACGATGGCTGTGCCGCGCCAGCCGAACCCGGCGCCGCGCGCGTACGAAGCGCCGCGCGTGGAGCGGCGCGAGGCTTCTCCTCCACCGCAGCGATCGGTCTCGCCACCACCGCCCCAGCGATCGGCATCGCCACCGCCGCAGCGATCGGCATCGCCGCCGCCGCGGGCCGTTCCTCGGGAAGCGCCGAGAGCCTCCTCCTCGTCCAGCCGCGCTCTTCTCCCCGCATGGAGGTGGGCGCCCGCAGTGACATGGCTCGATATATCGTTCGCGTAGCCCGGCGCGCGGGCCTCATCATCCTCTTCCTGGTCGCGGCGATGCTCGGGAGCGTCACGGGCGTGGTCTTCGCCTTCGCCGGCGATCTCCCGCAGATCTCCGCGCTCGACGACTACGCCCCGAGCACGATCACGCGCGTCTACGGCGCGCGCGGGGACGTCGTTGGCGAATTCGCGATCCAGCGGCGCGTCATCATCAGGTACGAGGACATTTCGCCGACCCTCAGGAACGCGGTCCTCGCCGCCGAGGACGATACGTTCTTCCAGCACTTCGGCCTCAGCATCCCCCACATCGTCCTCGCCGCCGTGAAGGACCTGATGGAGCGCCGCAAGGCCGCGGGCGCCAGCACGCTGACGCAGCAGCTGACGCGCAAGCTGTTCCTCAAGGACGAGAAGTGGTGGTCGCGAAAGATCAAGGAAGCGATTCTCGCGATTCAGATCGAGAAGCGGTACACGAAGGAAGAGATCTTCACGATGTACTGCAACCAGATGTACTTCGGCCATGGTGCGTATGGCGTGGAGGCGGCCGCTCATCTGTACTTCGGCAAATCGGCGAAGGACCTGAGCCTCGAAGAGGCCGCCCTGATCGCCGGCATCCTGCAGGGCAACGTCCGGCAGAGCCCGTACGTGAACATGGAGGCGGCGCTGCGCCGCCGCAACTACACCCTCGACCGGATGGCGGAGGTGAAGTTCATCACGCGGCAGCAGGCCGAGGAGCGCGAAGAAGAAGCCCGTCGTCACGCGTGGCGATCCGGCGATGCAGTCGCCCACGATTGCTCCGTACTTTCTCGAGGAAGTGCGCAAAGAGCTCGAAGGGCGTTACGGCGCCAAGCAGCTCTACGAGAACGGCCTGACGATTCAGACGGCGCTGGATCTTCGTCTGCAGGACGTCTCGAACCGCGCGCTCGATACGGGACTCCGCCGCATCGACCACCTGCACGGCTTCCGCAAGGCGCGGCGAAACGTGATCGACGAGCGCCATACGATCGAGGCGTTCAAACATCCACGCTGGGATCGGCCGTTTGCGGTCAACGACATCGTGCCCGCTGTGGTCGTCGACACGGACAACAGCACCATCCACCTGCGGGCCGGCGATCTCAAGGTTTCGATCGACAAGAAAGGCTACGCGTGGACCCGGAAGACGAACCCCGCGCAGCTCGTGGCACGCGGCGATCTGGTGGAAGCCAAGCTCGTGACGATCGATCCGGCCGATCACACCGCGACCGCTTCGCTGGATCAGCCGCCCGCAGTCGAAGGCGCGGTCCTGGCCATCGACAACCGGACCGGCCAGATCAAGGTCATGGTCGGCGGCTACAGCTTCGACCGAAGCAAGTTCAACCGCGCGACGCAGGCGTACCGGCAGGTCGGCTCGGCGTTCAAGCCGTTCGTGTACACGGCCGCCATCGATCGCGGGTATACGCCGACGACGATTCTCGAAGACGTCCCTGTCACGTTTCCCGGCGGCGCCGGCTCGCCGCCGTATTCGCCGCAGAACTACGACCACAAGTTTGAGGGTCCCGTCACGCTCCGCCACGCGCTCGAGGAATCCCGCAACGTGCCGGCGGTTCGCGTCATGGATCAACTGGGCCCCAAACAGGTGATCGCCTACGCCAGACGCTTCGGACTCACGTCTCCTCTGCCGCCCTACCTCTCGGTCGCCCTTGGTGCCGCTGAAGCCACGCTGCTCGAGATGACCAGCGCCTACTCGATCTTCCCGAATCAGGGCGTCCGCATGACGCCGTATTCCGTCCTGAAGGTCACCGATCGCGAAGGCAACCTCCTCGAGGAAAACCGCCCGGAGGCCAAGGACGCCATCCGCGCCGACACCGCCTACATGCTGACCAGCCTGCTCCGCGGGGTCGTCCAGCGCGGCACCGCCGCGAAGGCCGCGGCGCTGGACTGGCCGATCGGCGGCAAGACCGGCACGACCGACGATTTCAGCGACGCGTGGTTCGTGGGATTCGATCCGGACATCACGCTGGCGGTCTGGGTGGGATACGACCAGAAGAAACCGCTCGGGCCGGGCATGACCGGCGCCGAAGCGGCGCTGCCGATCTGGATCGAGATCATGAAGTCGTGGATCGGCGATCGCAAGGACGCCCCCACGTTCGAGCCCCCCGGGAACATCGTCTTCGTGTCGGTCGACAAGGGCACGGGGATCGCGACCATCGACGACACGCCCGGCTCCATCCGCGAGGCTTTCATCGCCGGGACGCAACCGAGGATCAATTCACTGACATTGCCGATTGAAGATTGCAGATTGCAGATTGATTGGGATTGGCGATTGCGGATTGGCAATCGCCCTGGCTACTTCGAGCGCCGGCGGACGTTAATTGCTTTGAGGTCCTCTTTCCGCTGCTGACGCGCCTGCTGGTGGCGCTGGGCGGTCTTTCGCGAAGCGACGAAGATCGCGGTCAACTCGTTCGACTCCCGAATCAAACCCCTCGCATTCTCGATTGTGGCGAGATCGGCATCCACGAGGAGCTGCAGCCATCCGTGGGACTCGTCAGCTTCCTCGGCAGCTACACCTACCTTTGCGATGAACTCCTGCGAACTCCGGGCGCGGCAGGCTGCCCGATAATTGCTGTCGGTGGATCCCGATGAATCCAGCAATTGCTCGACGATCGTCTGCGTGGCGACATCGCTCGGGAGCTGCTCACAGAATTTGATGACGGCCGTCGCGAACCGTCGCGTTCGATCCTGAAGAGCGATGGTTTTCGGATTCATGGTCCGCGCCATTGCATCGGGCGGACCAAGGGACTGGAGCAGGTTTTCTCGGGAATCACATGGCGCTGAAGCGCAGAACGTCGCCGTTCCTGCCACTTACTCGACGCTCGACGATCGCAAATCCTGAACCAATCACAGGTCGCCGATCCGTCGGTCTTCAATCTCCACTCGGCAATCCGTTGGTCTTCAGTCTGCAATCGCCACTCGCCAATTGCTCGACCAGTCGGGCTCGTCTTCTGTGACGGCGGCGAGCGCGCCGGCGGCCTTCTTCATCAGATACGTCTTGATGAAGACGTCGATGTCGCCGTCGAGGACGCGGTTCACGTCGCCGACCTGCTCCTTGGTCCGGTGATCCTTGATCATCTGGTAGGGGTGCAGAACGTAGCTGCGGATCTGGCTACCGAAGGCGATGTCGCGCTTTTCGCCGCCGAGCTGTTCGAGCCTGGCCTGCTGCTCCTTCGTCTTCAAGTCGTAGAGACGCGCTTTCAGGACGCGCATCGCCTGCGCGCGGTTCTTGTGCTGTGAGCGCTCGTTCTGGCACGACACGACGATCCCTGTCGGCAGGTGCGTGATGCGGACGGCGGAGTCGGTGACGTTCACGTGCTGGCCGCCGGCACCGCTCGAGCGATAGGTGTCGATGCGGAGATCCTTCTCCTCGATGTCGATGTCCACGTCTTCCGGCAGCTCTGGCCACACGTACACCGACGCGAAGGACGTATGGCGGCGCGCCGCCTGATCGAATGGCGAGATGCGCACGAGACGATGCACGCCGGCCTCGGCCAGCAGCATCCCGTAGGCGTAGTCGCCGATCACGGTGAAGGTCGCGCTCTTGATGCCGGCTTCGTCTCCGGGCTGCACGTCGATCACCTCGCGCTTGAGCCCGCGGCGCTCCGTCCACCGCAGGTACATGCGAAAGAGCATCTCGGCCCAGTCCTGCGATTCCGTGCCGCCGGCGCCCGGATGGATTGTCACGATCGCGTTCTTGCGATCGTGCTCTCCGCCGAGCATCTTCTTGGTCTCGCCGGCGTCGACTTCCTTCGAAAGATCGTCGAGGCCCTTGGCAAGATCTTCGAGGATCGGCTCGCCGGCCTGAGCCCACTCGATCAAGACACCCAGGTCCTCGGCGCGACGCCTGAGCGACTCGCTCAGGTTCTGGTCGTCTTCGAGGCGCCGTCGCCGCTGCAGCAGCTTCTGGGCGGACGCCTGGTCCTTCCAGAAATCCGGGGCCGAGACGCGCTGTTCTATTCGGGAGAGTTCGTCCGCTGACCGTGCGGCGTCAAAGATGGCTCCGCAGGTCGGACGCCCGCTTGGCGAGGTCCTGATACCGGCGAAGCTGCTCGTCGAGTTGAAGGCTCATGTCAGATCGATTCTATCGCGGACGACGGGCGGCAAGGAGGGCGCCGAAGGTCAGCGCCACCGAGCCCCACCCTATCACGTCGCCGATGCGGCTGTAGAGGGTACGCGCCTGAATGAAGCGGAGATCCTCGATCATCACGGCGCTCACGAACATGTTCGAGTGCTGCAGCACGCGGCCGTACGGATCCACGAAGCCGCTGATCCCGGTGTTGGCGGCCCGCGCGAGGTAGCGTCCCTCTTCGATCGCGCGCATCGACGCCTGCTCCCAATGCTGATAGGCGGCCGACGAGCGGCCGTACCAGGCGTCGTTGGTGATGGTGGTGAGCAGCTCGCTTCCCTCCGTCACGAACGATCGGATCAGGCTCGAGAAGATCACCTCGTAGCAGACGGCGGTGCTCACCATGTGTCCGCCGACCGGCAGCAGGATCGGCGCCGTGCCCGGCGAGTAGTCGGAGACGGCCTGCACGATGGGTCCCACGAAGAACAGGAGACGCTTCAGCGGCACGTACTCGCCGAAGGGCACCAGGTGAATCTTCCGATAGACCGCTCCGGTGGTGCCGTCGGGCCGGACCAGGAACGCCGCGTTGAAGTAGCGGGATGGCGGCGGCGGGCCGGCGGCGAGCGGCGCCAGATGTTCGATCTGATCGCTGCCGATCAGCAGCGTGATGTTCGCTTCGCGCGCCAGCCGGCGAATGGTGTCGGCACGCAGCGGCTCTTCCTCGTAGTTGAACGGCGTCGACGACTCGGGCCAGATGACGAACTGCGCTCCACCACCGATCGCTTCTCGCGTCATGTCGATGTAGCGCCGGAGGATCGCGTCGGCCAGCGCAGGATCCCATTTCTGTTCCTGCTCGACGTTGCCCTGGACGACCGCCACGCGAATCGGCGATCCCGCTGTCGTCAGCGGATGCGCGCGCACCCGCGCGCTGCCCCAGACGCCCGCGCCAAGCGAGCACCAGCGCGACACAGGCCGCGGGCCGCCAGCGCGCACGCCCGGTCGTCAGCGCGACGTACGCGCTCGCGGCGCTCACGAGCGCGACGACGGCGGACAGACCGTAGACGCCGATGACGCTCGCCAGCTGCGCGATCGGCAGCACCGTCACCTGGCTGTAGCCGAGGAGCTCCCACGGAAAGCCGTCCCAGATGTAGGTTCGCCCCATCTCCGTCGCCACCCAGACGGCGGGTGCGAGCAGCACGGCCCGCGTCCCGAGCCTCGACGTGAGATGCGCCTGAATCCACGCGAAGCACGCTGGAAAAAGCGCGAGATACGCGATGAGCAGCGCCGCGGCGACCACCGCGAGCGGGGTCGAGAGCCCCCCGAACGTGGTCATGGTCACGACCAGCCAGTAGAGCGTACCGGCGAAGTAGACCGTCCCCGTCAGCAGTCCAAGCAGGAACGGTCGGAATGGGGTCTGACCCCAACGACGCAGCCGTCGAAGCGACAGGAGACGACCCGATGGTCGTTGATAGGCGTAAAAACCGTGGGGTCTGACCCCGACACACCGCGACCAGCAGCGGCGCCAGCGCGATCCACGCCAGCGCCGGGTGGCCGAACTTCGGAAAACTGAGCGCGAGGAGGACGCCCGAGAGGAGCGCTAGTGCGAAATCCAGGGCTTGAACTGCTCTTCCTTCTCCAGCCGCCGCGCGACCTGCTCGGCTTCGCGACGGTCGTTATAGCGACCCACCTGCACGCGGTAGATGGACGGCGCGCCGGCGACCGGGCCGAGCACGAACGCTGGATACCCCTTGCCGACCAGCCGCTGCGGCGAGCTGCGCGGCGGCGCCGTGATCCTTCAGCGCCTGCACCTGCACGACCCACACGCCTGGCCGGCTGACCAGCGGCGGCTGTCGCCTTGGCCGGCGTCTCTTTCACTGGCGGGGCCACCTCTTTGGGCGTGACCGCGGCCGTCGTCGCGACCGCCGCGGGCCCCGCTGACGATGACGCCGCAGGCGGCGGATCGCTGCGCGGCTTGACCTTCTCGGCGGTCTGGCCCTCGGCCTGCAGCCGCTTCGCGTAGCTCAGATCCTCGTCGGTGTCCTTCGGCGGCGCCGGCGGCTCCGTCGCTGGCGGCTCCGTCGTGGCGGCAGCCTGCGGCGTCGCACGCGCCACCGACGGCACCGTCGCCGACGCGACGGCATCGCTCGTGTCGGCCGGCGCGGCCTTCACGCCGCGGCCCACCTGCACGCCGCACAGAAAAATGACGACCGCGACGATCGTCGTCGCCATGAACAGGAAGACGAGCTGCTTCCCGCTCAACTGGATCTCGTGAAACGCGTCGTCGGCGATGTCCTGATGCTGAAGAAGTTCTGACATGTCAGCTCTGCTTACGCCCCATCAACCACGTCATCAGCTCGATGGGCAATGGAAACACAATCGTGGAGTTTTTCTCGGATGCGATTTCGGTCAAGGTCTGCAGGTAGCGGAGCGTGATGGTCACCGGCTCGGTGGCGATGACTTTGGCGGCCTGCGCCAGCTTCTCCGAAGCTTCGAGCTCGCCCGCCGCGTGAATGATCTTAGCACGCTTCTCGCGCTCCGCTTCCGCCTGACGCGCCATCGCGCGCTGCATGTCGGGCGGCAGATCGACGTGCTTCACTTCGACGGCGGACACTTTTATGCCCCATGGATCGGTGTGCTGATCCAGAATCTGCTGCAACTGCTGATTGAGGCGCTCGCGCTCCGACAGCAGATCGTCGAGATCGACCTGACCGAGCACACTTCGCAGGGTCGTCTGCGCGAGCTGCGATGTCGCATAGTGATAGCTCTCGACTTCGACGATCGCCTTGCGCGGGTCCATCACGCGGAAGTAGACGACCGCGTTCACCTTCACCGACACGTTGTCGCGCGTGATCACGTCCTGCGGCGGCACGTCCATGACGATGGTCCGCAGGCTCACACGCACCATCCGATCGATCGGCGCGAAGACCAGAATGACGCCCGGGCCCTTCGGCCGGTCGAGGAGCTTCCCCAACCGGAAGATGACCGCGCGCTCGTACTCGTTCAGAATCTTGATCGAGCTGAGCAGGTAGAAGACGACGATGACGCCGACGATGAGCATTGGAGGCACTATCACGTCAGTCCGCCTTCCGTACGGTCAGCTGAAGCCCGTTCACCGCGGTCACGACGACCCTTTCCCCTGCACGTATCGGATCGAGGGCCGTCGCAGTCCAGATCTCCCCCCGGGTCGCCACCCGTCCCACCCCGCCCGCTTCAATCGGGGTCAGCGCCTCGGCCATGCTCTGCAGCATGCCGCTTTCGCCGGTCACGGCCGGGCGGTGCTGGGCCTGGAGTCCCAGGCGGACCAGAAACAGAATGATCCCGGAGAGGGCGAGCACGATCGGCAGGATGAACCGCAGGCCGATCTGCAGCTCCGGTAAGGGGGAGTCGATCAGCATCAGCGAGCCGAACAGCAGGCTGGCGATGCCGCCCACGGCCAGCAACCCATGGCTCGTCACCTTGACTTCGAGTACCAGCAGCACGAAACCGAACAGGATGAGGAGGACCCCGGCGTAGCTGACCGGGAGGACCTGGAAGGCGAAAAACGCCAGCAGCAGGCAGATCCCGCCGGCAACGCCCGGCACGATGGCGCCCGGACTCCAGAGCTCGATCGTCAGGCCCAGCGTGCCGAGCGTCAGCAGCAGGTAGGCGATCTGGGGATGCGCGATCGCGCTCAAGATCTTTTGCGGGACCGTCATCTCGACCACGTGAATTGCCGCGTTCGCCAGATCCAGCGTCGTCGTGGCCCCGTTGAATCGGCGAATCGTCCGCCCATTCAGTTTCCGGATCAGGTCCGGCACATCGGCGGCGACGACATCGATGAGGGGCGGCGAGGCGGCCAGCGCTTCCTGTTCGGTGAAGGACCGGCTCTCGAGCACGGCCTGCTCGACGAGGCTCGACGTTACGGCCGCGCTGCGTCGCGAGCGTCCGTGCGTAGGCCGCGGTGTCCGAGGCGGCCTTCTTCGCCATGACCTCGTCCATCTTCTCGCCGTTGCCCGAGACCGGGTGGGCGGCACCAATGTGCGTACCGGGTGCCATGGCGGCGATGTCGGCGGCCATCGTAATCAGAAAGCCTGCCGATGCGGCGCGGTTCCCTGACGGTCCGACGAAAACGGCCACCGGTGTCTTCGCGTTGATGATCGCGTTGTTGATGTCCCGCGTGGAATCGAGGAGGCCGCCCGGCGTCCGGAGCGTGATCACCAGCAGCGCGGCATGTTCCGCATCGGCACGGGAGACGGCGCCGCGAATGAATTCGGCCGCGACCGGATGGATGATGCCGTCGACCGTCGCCGATTCGACGATCGGCCTGTCCGTCATGGCGGCGGCGACGGCGCCTCCGATGAGCAGCGTGCCGCACGCGATCAGCCGCGCGATGCGCATCATGGCTACCTCTCTTGTAGTCGGGCGTCTGGTCGACGGACGCGGGCGTTCTCGGTGTGTGCCCGTGGAGCAGCCTGATTCGGAGATTTGGTGGCGGGCCGATCGATGCGCTCCAGAAGACGCTTGGCATCCGCCGACGAGGGGTCGAGCGCCAGCGCCCGCTGCACCTGAAGGCGCGCGTTGCCGGGATCCTTGAGCTGCAGGTAGGCCTCCGCGAGCGCGACGTGCGCGGGCGCCCCGTCGCGGCTCCAGATCGAGATTTTCAACGCATCGACGGCTTCGAGCGGCCGGCCGGCGCGCAGATGAATGCGTCCGATGAGCAGATGCGCGTCCGCCTCGTATGGCGACAGGAACACCGCGCGGCGCAACTCGGCCATCGCGTCGCGATCCTGCTCGTTGTCGAAGAGACGGCGCCCGCGGTCCAGGTGGAATTGCGCGGCGTCCGCCTGGTCGCGCTGCGCCGTGCTGACGATCGCCAGATCGACGCCCGCGTCGTAGCGCGACTCGAGATCCTCGCGGATGCGCTCGAGGCCGCGCGGCAGCGGATCGAGCGTCGCGTGCCTCGTGCTCTCGGCATATCTCGAGGACAGCTGTCCGGCGAGCTCGCGCTCTCGTCCGGCTTCCACCGTGCTGCCCGCCGAGTCGAGCGCGAACGCGAGCACGAGGTGGGCTTCGCTGTCCGCGGGATTGCGCCGCAGCGCCTCACGCAGCCAATAGATCGCCGCCTGGGGATCGCGATCGATGGCGTACGCGTAGCCAAGATTGAAGAGCACGTCCGGATCGTTCGGCTCCGCCTTCGCAGCCTTCGTGAGGAAATACGCCGGCTTGCCGGTCTGGGCCGTCGATCCGCGCCGAAGCTGCACGACGCCGAGGTTGTTGAACACCGCGGCCTCGTCGCCTTCTGTGGTGAGCGCCGTCAGCGCGCTGAACGCTTCGTCGTACTGCTTCAGCTTGATCAGCGACACTGCGCCGCGGAAGCGCGCGCGGCGTGAGAACGGCGAGGTTGCCGGCACGCCGCGCACGGCGGCCAACGCGGCCAGCATGATCCCCTTGTGCGGTCCGAACGTCCCACAGCGCCAGCCGTGCGCGGTCGTACGCCGGGATCGATCTTCAGCGCCGCTTCGAGAAACGAGGCCTGGCTGCTCGCTTCCTCCGCGAGCAGCCCTTTGATGTACTGCTCGAAGGCTTGCAGCGAGGCCGTCGGCGCCGTGGACGAAGCATGTCCCGCCGGGAACGGCGCGTTCGGCAACGCGCCTCGCCAGCGCGAACAGATCCTTCAGATCGCCGCGTTCGGTGATCTCGGTGTCGGTGCGGCCGATATCAATCCGGATCGGACGGGCGCGAATGGTCAACGTGTCGCCTTCGACTTCCACGTCGCCGACGATCACCTGCGAGGCGCCGGCGAGCTGACCGACCTTGATCACTGTGGCGCGGCTGAGGGCCGCGTTCGCTGGCAGGTGCAACTGATCGTAGGCGCGCTCCCGCGCCGTGCGCGTGATCGCCCCAAGCCGGCGGGCGTTCAAGTCGTCGGTGATCAGCACCGCAACCGCCTCGCCGAGCCAGTACGTCCGGCCGTCACGAGCCGGCGGTTCGAAGGGCGCGACCAGAATCCGCGGGCTGGCAGGAGCGGCCGCTGGCGCGGACGCCTGGCTGCTCAGCGCGGCGCAGATCAGCGCGATCCCCATCATGCGGCCACCGCCGTATCCGTGGCGCGACCGTTGAGCGTCACCGACAGCAGACAGCCCTTCTGGCGCCCCGAGGCGCGGCACTCATTCACCTGCACGTCGTTCGGCACGTCGAGCAGCCCCAGCACCCGCTTGATCGCGGCCGCGTAGAACCCGCACAACGGCAGCATCGACGCTTCGCGCACTTCGCAAAACAGCGACCCGCGCAAATCGATCGACGCGCCGCCGCGACGGACGCGCGTGATCGCCCTCGAGCCAGGGTAGGTCGCTCTGACCAGCCCGCGCGCGGTCCTGAGCGCCGCCCTGGCGCGGAGCCCGCTGGGCAACGCGCGAATGACGCCGCCGCTCGAACGGCCCCACGTTGTCGATCGTCCACGCGGCAGCGTACTCGCCGGCTCGCTCGGTGATCGAGTTGTACGCGTCCCCCTCCGCGCGCAGGAAGCTCAGCACCGCCGACAAAGGCGCGAGGCCGATGGTGCCGTCGCGAAGGCCGGAGACATTGAGCCAGTTCTCGTAGAACTCGAGGCGGTTCGGGAGAAGATCCGCGATGGATTGGTGAAGGCTGGCCACGAGCACTCGTCCGATACGGGGTTCGCTCATAGGGCGGCGGCGTGATAATGTCGAGCGTGCGGTCTCGCGTTTCGGCAGCGATTCTCGCCGGCGGCCGGGCCCGGCGGCTCGGCGGCGTCGACAAGGCGGCGCTGCTCCTTGGCGGTTCGCGCATCATCGATCGACAGCTTGCGATCCTCACGGGTGTCTCCGACGAGGTGCTGATCGTCGCGAACGATGCGGCGCGTTATGCGGCCTTCCAGCTTCCCGTTTTTCCGGATCTGGTACCCGGCGCCGGTGCGCTGGGCGGCGTGTACACGGCGCTCGCGGCGGCGCGGCACGAGCTGGTCCTGGTGCTCGCCTGCGACCTGCCGTTCGTCACCCGCGAGCTGCTCGATCGGCTGATCGCGGACGTCGACGGGGACGTCGACGCGGTGGTGCCCCGCTCGGCGCGCGGACTCGAGCCGTTGTGCGCAGTCTATCGAAAAGCCTGCGCGCCGGCGCTTCGAGCGCGACTCGATCAGGGCGCCCTGCAGGTCTCGGCATGGGTGGACGCGTTGCGGGTGCGTGAGATCGATCCCGTGGCGCTCGAACCGTACGATCCACTGGGACGGCTGTTCGCGAATGTCAACACGCCGCATGATTACGCGCGCGCCACAAACTGGGTTGAAGGGAATCAGAAACCGCCGGAAGATCGTATCACGGAATAACTTATCACTCGCCGCACCCCTCTGATGATTCTTGAGATCCACCAGCTCGTTCGCTCCCGTATGGCCGAGGCCGTCGGGCAACTGTACGGGATGACCGCGACCGATCCGGTCATCGCCGACATGGCGCTCGAGGCGCCGCCCCGCCGCGCGCTCGGCGACGTGGCCGTGCCGGTCGCATTCGCGCTCGCCCGCCGGCTGAAAAAGGCCCCTCGAGTCATCGCCCAGGAGCTCGCCGCCGCCCTGGGCACCATCGAGGGCATCGCGCGCATCGAAGCCGCGCCCAACGGGTATCTGAATTTTTTCCTCGATCGCCCGCTCTGGCTGCGCCGCTGGTCCGGCGACACCGACCGTGCGACCGGCAGCGAGCACGCCGACGGGAAAACCATCGTCGAGCACACGGCGATCAACCCGAACAAAGCGGCACACATCGGCCATCTGCGCAACGCCGCGCTCGGCGATGCCTTCGGACGGCTGCTCCGCTTTCAGGGACGCCAGGTCGAGATCCAGAACTACATCGACGACACCGGCGTGCAGGTCGCCGACGTCGTCGTCGGTTTTCGTGAGCTGGAGCATCGCGGCCTGGAGGACGTGCGCGCACTCGCCGCATCCGCGCGCTTCGACTACTACTGCTGGGATCTCTACGCGAAGGTCACGGAATGGTACGAGCAGGACAAGTCGCGGCTCAAGCTCCGGACCGATGCCCTCCATGCGGTGGAACGTGGCGGCAACGAGATCGCGGAGATGGGCGCCCTCATCGCCGACCGCATCGTCCGTGCCCATCTGGACACGATGAGGCGGATGAACATCGGCTACGACCTCCTGACGTGGGAGGGCGACATCCTGCGCCTGCATTTCTGGGCGCACGCGTTCGAGTTCCTGAAGAAAATCGGCGCCGTCTTCCTGCAGACCGAGGGCAAGCTCGCGGGCTGCTGGGTCATGCGGATCGAGGACGAGCCGGGAGATGCGCCTGCCAGCGACGACGCACAGCCGACCGACGGCCGAGGAGCCGGAGGAACAGCGCGAAAAAGTCATCGTCCGCTCCGACGGCACCGTCACGTACGTCGGCAAGGACATGGCGTACCAGCTCTGGAAGTTCGGGCTGCTCGGGCGGGACTTTCGCTATCGTGTCTTCGCCCGGTACGACGGCGGCCAGCACACTCTGGTCAACGACATCGGAGTCCGTCGCGAACCCGATCGACGTGCCCGAGTTCGGTCACGCGCACGATGGTCTGCAACGTGATCGATACGCGCCAGTCGTACCTGCAGAAGCTGGTGAAGCAGGCGCTCGCGGTGCTCGGATTCGCGGAACAGGCACGACAGTCGATTCACTACTCGTACGAGATGGTGGCGCTGTCGCCCGAGACCGCGCGCGAGCTCGGCTACGCCGCGAGCGACGAGTCGGGCAAGCCGTTCGTCGAGGTGTCGGGCCGTAAAGGGCTCGGCGTGAAGGCGGACGACCTGCTCGACCGGCTCACCGAGAAAGCGGCAAGCGAGGTCGCGCGGCAGAAACCCCGAGTTCGGGCCCGACGATGTCCGGAGAACCGCGGAGGCGATCGCGACGGCGGCGGTGCGCTACTTCATGGTGAAGTTCTCGCGCGGAAAGGTCATCGCGTTCGACATCGACGAAGCGCTCAGTTTCGAGGGGGAGAGCGGACCCGTACCTGCAGTACGCCACTGTTCGCGCCAACAACATCTTCGGCAAGCTGAAGGAACGTGAAGGGCCTCGATCCGGCACTGGTCCTGAAGGCGCTGGAGACGACCAGCCCGGAAGCGCTGACGGATGGATCCGAGGAGTCACACGAGCTCTGGGGACTCGTGTTCGAGGCCGCGCGGCTCGACGAGGTCGTCGACCAGGCCGTTCGCACGCTGGAACTGTCGGTGCTCGCGAAGTACGCCTTTCATCTCGGCCAGCAGTTCAACGCGTTCTATCATCGCTTTCCGATCCTGAAAGAGGAGCGGAAGGATGCACGCCTGTGGCGCGCCGCCGCGGTGGGCTTCTACCGCCAGCAGATGACGCAGGCGCTCCAGCTGATGGGCGCCACGGTGCCCGAGCGGATGTGAAACTCGAGAACTGACTTGCGTCCAATTATCGGCATCACGCGCTGCTCGAAGGTCGACGACTATGTCGAATCGATCAGGCGCGCCGGGGGCGAGCCGCTGCTGCTCGAGCCGGGCGACGATCCGGCCGACCAGTCTGGACCGCATCGACGGGCTGCTGCTGACCGGCGGCGCCGACGTCGATCCAGCGGAATACGGTGAACGGGCGCACCCGTCGGTCCACGTGGACGCCGCGCGCGATGCGTTCGAGATTCCGCTGACGCAAGCCGCGCTGGCGCGCGAGATGCCGCTCCTTGCGATCTGTCGGGGCGTTCAGGTGCTCAACGTCGCCGCAGGCGGCACGCTGGTGCAGGACATTCCGTCGGCGGTCGCATCCGACCTGAATCATTCCGTCGAGGTTCCGAAGGATGCCGTCGCCCATTCCGTCGACGTCCGGCCGGGCAGCCGGCTCGCCACGTTGATGGCTGGCGCGAACGCGGATTCCTCGTGCGCGGTCAACAGCCGACACCATCAGTCGGTTGCCGAAGTCGCCGCACCGTTTGTCGTCTCGGCCGTCTCCCCCGACGGCGTCATCGAGGCGATCGAGCGGCCCGATGCCGCCTTCTGTCTCGGCGTCCAATGGCACCCCGAGAACTTCTGGCGGAGCGGAGAGTTCTCGTCGCTGTTCGACGCCTTCGTCGACACCGCGAGGCAACGCCAGCAACACCGCTGAGTCGGCGTCAGCGATCGAACACGACCACCGTTTCGACGTGCGGAGTGTGTGGAAACAGATCGAACGCCGCGGATCGACGCGATGCCATAACCGGCATCGAGCAGCTTGCGCGCGTCGCGCGCCAGCGTTGGCGGATCGCAGGACACGTAAACCAGCCGCGAGGAGCCGTGACGGATGATCCCGTCACTCGCCTGCTTGGAGAGTCCCGTTCTTGGAGGGTCGGCGATCGTGATCGGCGCCGGAGGATCTCGCCTGGCCGCGAGCACAGCCTCGACATTGGCGACGTGGGGGCGCAACCTCGCGTACGGTCGCGCGTTGCGTTTCAGGTCCTGACCGGCCGATCGATCGCCCTCAACCGCGGTGATGTCCGCCGCGTGGCCGGCGGCCGCGAGAGCCACCGAGAACAGCCCGACGCCCGCGTAAAGATCCAGGACGGCTTCGTCCTGCGGCACGGCGTCCAACACCGTGGTCACGAGCTCCGACAGCAGATACCGGTTCCCCTGAAAGAACGACTCCGCGTGGCGTTCCAGATCGCCGTCCGCGGCACGGCGTCCGCGTGAGGGTCGCCAGCGGATCGCGAACCGCCGGCGCGCCGGCGATGATCACGGGTGCGGATCCGGCTTCTCTCGCGCTGATCCCGGCGACCGCCGTCGACGCCCTCACCTCGTCGAGTCGTGGACGGCGCGACCCGCGCGCCAGCCGGCAAGCTCGAGATGGATGGCGCGCTGATCCGCGGCGACGTTTTCCGTGATCGAGATCGACGTCAATGCGTCAGGCGCCATCCGATTGAGATGGCCCGCAACCTCCTGGACGATCGCGACCGACGGTTGCAACAGCTGCCCCGTCTCCGCCGCGTCGCAGAGTTGATGGCTCCCTTCCCGATAGAACCCCACGCGTGATCCGCGGACGTGGAGGCGTGCGCGCATGCGGTATCCGTCCGTCCGCGACCCAGCGACCGCGAATGGCTCCTCGATCGGATGGCGTCCGACGCGGGCGAACGCGTCGCGCACGATGTCTCGCTTGAGCGCGAGCTGTCGGTCATAGGCGATGTGCGCGTAGAGCAAGCCACCGCAGAGCGGATCGGCGGCCACCGATACACGGTCGGGTGACGGCTCGAGCACCTCGCGCGTCACCGCGTAAGCCAGCCGTTTTTCCGCGCGCTCGATCCACGCCGCCACGCGCTCGCCCGGGATAGCGCCACGCACGAGCACGATTTGGCCCAGGTGGCGCGCGATCATCCGTCCGCCCGACGCGGGCTTCTCGACGGTGAGCTCGACCTGCTGACCTTCGTAGAGCATGCGTGAGTCCGGTTACTCGAACGTGAGTGTCGGCAGGCCGAACCCCTCGCGCACGAGCCGCTCCAACGCGTTCTGGACGGCTGTCGTCGCGAGCGTCCGGCGTCATTCGCGAGCCGAAAGGGGTGATCTCGTCGGCAGCGCTCAGCTCGTACGAGGCTCGCGCATCTGACGGGAGCTCCTGCATCACCGCCGTCATCATCAGCCGATCCAGTTCGCGCCAGTCGGGCAACGAGCTGCGCACGATCCTCGCCTCTCGCGTGTTTCGCACGCGCACGCTCGCGATCGAGCTCGCGGGTGATGGCTTCGATGAGCTCGTCGAGCGCCGCTGGAAATCGACGGCCTCCTCGACACGCTGTCAAACGCGCGGTGACGCGCTCCATGTGCGCGGGCAGCGACTCGCGATCCTGGCGTGCACCCTCTCGACTTCCCTGGCTCGGCAGCCCGACGGCGCGACGCCAATCGTCGAAGAGCTCCAGGATGTCGGCTTCGCAGAACTCGACCCGCACGGGACGGCGCTTCGGGCCCTTTGCATAGTAGCGCTCGCAGTACCGATCGATACCGCGGAACGCCACCGCCAGCGGCACGCCCATCGTCGCCCACCCGCGCACCTGATCGAACACCGGACCGGAGATCCGAATCAGATGTCCTTCGTTTTTCTGGCAGAGATAGCTCTCGAGCTTCCGGCAGTATTCGGACGCGTCGATCATCGCGGCAGTCTGGTGGCGATCCCATATCAACCGAAGGCCATCGAGGGTCAGGTTCGGGGCAACGTGTTGAATCGAGCGGCTCTCTCCCGAGATCACGTCGGCAAGGCCGCCGGTCGCGATCACGGCGGCTGACTCGCCGCCCTCGACCTCTTCGCGCGTGCGACGGACGAGCCCGTCGACCATCTCAACGTACCCGAAAAAGAGTCCCGACTGCATCGCGTCAACCGTTGTTTGACCGATGACGGTGGCCGGCTTGCGGACTTCGACGCGCGGCAGGCGCGCGGCACGCTGGAACAGCGCGTCAGCGGAGATCCCGATGCCAGGACAGATCACGCCACCGAGATATTCGCCGCGACGCGAGATGACGTCGAAGGTCGTGCCCGTGCCGAAGTCCACGACGATCAACGGAACGGCTCCGCGCTCGGCCGAACTGCTCCCAGGCCGCCACCGCATTGACGATGCGGTCCGCGCCGACGTCGCCGACGGGAGAATAGTGCACGGGCATGCCGGCGTTGGTGGCGTCGACCGTCAGCGGCTTCAGCTTGAAGTAGCGGTCGGCCATCTCCTCCATCGGCCGTGTGAGCGGCGGCACGACCGACGCCAGCGCGATACCGGTCACGGTGGAAAGCTCGACGTCGCTCTGCTCGAACAGTCCTTTGACGAAAATTCCCATCTCGTCCGCGGTTCGCTCGCGCAGTGCGGCGAGCCGCCAGCTGTGCACGAGCCGGTCCCGATCGAACACGCCCATCGTCACGTTCGTGTTCCCGACGTCTATCGCGAGCAGCATGCGTCCTCCGGTGACGGCACGTTCGCCCCCCACAGATCGATCATTGCCAGCGTACCTCGCCCGCAAGAATGCGCTCGATGCCTTCCGCCGTTCGCGCGAGCAGCGCCCCATCGTCGGCGACACCGGCGGTGGTGCCGCGCTTCGAGCCTGCGCCGGACTCCCACTCGATGACGGCGCCGTGGGCCGAGGGCGACAACGCCCGCCACCGTGCCAGCAGCCGCTGCGCGCCAGACTCGCACGATCTGACATGTCGCGTCGTTCAGCGCCGCGAGCACGTTTGCCAGTACCGCGCCGCCGTCAATCGCCCGGCCGAGCTCACCCTCGATGGACCCGGCGCGATCGACCAGCTCCGGAGGAAAGGATCCCGCGCGCAGGTTGATCCCGAACACCAACGACCACATGCTGCACGCCAGCAGGTCCGCTCGACGCTTCGGCGAGCACACCGGCAATCTTGCGGCGGGCCGAGAACCTCCGGCCGCCGGCCGCCACGACGTCGTTGGGCCATTTCAACTCGACCGGTAATCCCGTGGCGGTGCGGATGCCCTCTGCGACCGCGACTCCGGCGGCGAGCGTCACCCATGGAACGATCTCGGCGCGTCGGATGATCGTGGACACGTACAACCCGGCGTCGGGCGGGGAGAACCACGTGCGGCCGAGACGACCGCGACCCGCCGTCTGCGTGCCGGCCACGAACAAGGTGCCCTCGGCCTCGCCTTGTTCGGCGGCGCGCGCCGCCAGATCGTTCGTCGATCCAGCCTCGGTGAAGTAGACGACGCGGGAGCCAAACGGTCCGCGGGTCTGGTGCGTCGACGCCAGCGCCGACGCCAGATCCGCCGGGAGCGGATCAGACATCCGGTTCCAGCTCGAAGCTCAGATCCGCCGCCGGGGCGGAGTGCGTCAGTGCGCCGACCGACACGTAGTCGGCGCCGGTGGTTGCGAGAGCAGACAGCTGCTCGAGCGTGACGCCCCCGGACACTTCGACCTGGGCGCGGCCGCGCGCGCGACGGACCGCCTCCGTGATCTCGTCGATCGTCATGTTGTCGACGAGGATGATGTCGGCAGCTGCCGCGAGCGCCTGATCGACCTGCTCGAGGCTCTGCACTTCCACCTCGATCGGCATCTCCGGCTTGGCCGCCTTCATCCGCTGCACGGCCTCGACCACGCCGCCCGCGAGCCGGACATGGTTGTCCTTGATCAGCACGCCATCATCGAGGCCGGCTCGATGGTTGGTACCTGCACCGGCGCGAACGGCGTACTTCTCCAGCGCACGCAGCGTCGGGGTTGTCTTGCGTGTATCGAGCACGGTGATCCGGCCGGCGCTGGCGTCGACGAATCGGCTCGTGAGTGTGGCGATTCCCGAGAGGCGCTGCAGGAAGTTGAGGGCGGTGCGCTCGGCCGTCAGCATCGGCGCCGCCAGCCCGCGCAGCTCGGCGACCGCCGTGCCCGGTTCGCAGCGTTCGCCGTCGCGACGCTTGATGGCGATCGAGCAGCCGGGATCGAGCTGCCGAAAGGCTTCGATGGCGACGTCGATGCCTGCGAGCACGCAGTGAGACTTCGCGAGGATGACGCCGACTGCGCGGAGATCCGGCGGCACGGTCGCGTCAGTGGTGGCGTCGCCCCATCCCAGGTCTTCGGCGAGCGCGCGGCGGACGGTCTCGCGGTAGAGCGCGGGCTCCAGCGCCTGGAAGGGGATCGTCTTCATCGCCGCTGCTCTCCTGCTGTCGTTTCGGATGGCGCGAGCTCGACGATCACATCGAGCGAATCCCCGGCTCTCAGATCGAGCGTGGCAATCAGTCCGGCCGCACGCAAATCCGCCTCGGCCGACGCCAGGAGCCCACGGTCCGGCTCGGGCAGGTGAACGATCGCGCGCACGACGGGTGTCTTCAGCGGCCGCTGTTCCTCCGACTTCTTCTTGCGGATCGCGCTGAGGACGGCCGCGGAGAGCTCGAGGGTTCGCACGTCCGCGTCGGTGTGCGGTCCCGCGAGATCGAACAGCTCTTCCGGACGAGGCCACGCCGCGCGATGAATCGATCCGCTTTGCCACCACGACCAGACTTCCTCGGTGACAAACGGCAGGAAGGGGGCAAAGAGCCGCAGCAGGATCGACAGCGCCCCGGTGAGAGCGGCATTGGCGGACGCCGCTCCTTCAGTTCCCTGATCGCCGTAGCGGCGGGCCTTCACGAGCTCCAGGTAGTTGTCGCAGAAGAACCAGAACAACGACTCGGTGCGCTCCAGGACGCGAGCGTAGTTGTAGTCCTCCAGATCGTCGGTGGCCTCGGCGACAAGTCGGCCCACCATCACCAGCAAGCCGCGATCGACTGCCGCACTCACGTCACCAGGCGAGGACGTCGATGCGCCGGGTTCGAGGCCGGCGAGCACGAACTTCGACGCGTTGAGCAGCTTGATGGCGAGACGCCGGCCAACGCGCATCTGGCCCGTGTCGAACGCGGTGTCGCTGCCGGGCCGTCCGCTGGCCGCCCAGTAGCGCACGCCGTCCGATCCGTGTTCTTCGAGAAGCGCCATAGGCGTGACGACGTTGCCTTTGGACTTCGACATCTTCTTCCGGTCGGGGTCGAGCACCCAGCCGGAGATCGCCGCGTGCCGCCATGGCAGGCAATTGAGCTCCAGATGCGATCGCAGGACGGTCGAGAACAGCCACGTCCTGATGATGTCGTGCGCCTGCGGACGGACGTCCATTGGAAAGACCCGCGCGAAGAGGTCCGCGTCTTCCTCCCACCTGGCGGCAATCTGCGGGCTCAATGACGACGTGGCCCACGTGTCCATCACATCGGGATCACCAGTGAATCCGCCGGGCTGATCGCGCTGGTCGGGACGATAGCCGTCCGGCACGTCCGTCGAGGGGTCGATCGGCAGGCGATCCTCAGCAGGGGCAATCGGGTGTGCATAGTCGCGCGACCCGTCGGCAAGCACGGGATACCAGATCGGAAATGGCACGCCGAAGAATCGCTGGCGGCTGATGCACCAGTCGCCATTCAATCCGTTGATCCAATTTTCGAGACGCGCCTGCATGTACGCCGGATGCCACTCCAGCTCCCGTGCACGCGCCAGCAGCACGTCACGAAAGTCCATTGTCTTGATGAACCATTGCCGGCTCGAGAGGATTTCGAGCGGGCGGTCGCCTTTTTCGTAGAACTTGACGGCGTGCGTGATCGGACGGGGATCGCCAATCAGATCGCCGCTCTCGCGCAGCAGTTCGACGATACGCGTGCGGGCTTTCGAGGCGGAGAGGTTCGTGAGCTGATCGTAGGCCTGTTGCGCCGCGCCGGGATTGGCCGATTCCCAGCCGGCACTTCCCCACGTCACCTGACGCAACGCGCCGTTTGCCTGGATGATGGCGCGGACCGGCAGCGAGAGCGCCCGCCACCACAGCACGTCGGTCACGTCGCCGAAGGTGCAGATCATCGCGATGCCTGAGCCCTTCTCGGGATCAGCGAGCTCGTGCGCCAGCACCGGTACGCGCACGCGGAAGAGCGGCGTCTCGACCTCGGTGCCAAAGAGCGGGCGATACCGCTCGTCGGACGGATGCGCGACCAGGGCCACGCACGCAGGGATCAACTCGGGCCGCGTCGTTTCAATCTCGACGCCGCCAGCTGTCGGATGGGCGAAACGAATACGGTGGTACGCGCCAGGCTGTTCGCGATCTTCGAGTTCGGCTTGTGCAACCGCCGTGCGGAAATCGATATCCCACAGCGTCGGCGCCTCGAGCTGGTACGCCAGCCCTCGCTGAAGGAGGCGCAGGAACGACAGCTGTGAGATCCGCTGCGACCGTCTGTCGATCGTTGCGTACGTCATCCCCCAGTCGACGGACAGGCCGAGGCTGCGCCAGAGCGCCTCGAAGGCTTTCTCGTCCTCGGCGGTCAGCTGCGCGCAGAGCGCGATGAAATTCGGCCGCGAAACGGAGATGGGCGGCTTCGCCGGCTTGTCCGGCGGTTGGAACGACGGATCGTAAGGCAGCGATGGATCGCAGCGGACGCCGAAGTAGTTCTGTACGCGGCGCTCGGTCGGCAGTCCGTTGTCGTCCCATCCCATGGGATAGAACACGGCCTTCCCGCGCATCCGCTGAAAGCGCGCGACGACATCGGTGTGGGTGTAGGAGAACACGTGACCCACGTGCAGGGATCCACTGACCGTGGGCGGGGGCGTGTCGATGGAGTACACCTCCGGACGGGACCTGGTGCGATCGAACCTGTAGACACCGGTCTCCTCCCACCGCGCCATCCACTTGGCTTCCAGCCCCTCGAGGACCGGCTTGTCGGGAACGGACATTCGAGTCAGATGATTTGGTGATTGAGTGATCGGGTGATCGGGTAATTGAGAAATTTGGTAATCGAGAAATTTGGAAATTGCGTAATTGGGTATTTGAGTTATCGGGTGATCTATCGATTCTGCTTGATCCGCTCGATCTCGTCCCGGACGAGGCGTTCGGCGACGTCCAGGATGCTGGGACGCGCCTGATCCGACAGGCGAGCGAGCACGCGCTGGGTGACCTCCTCGATGACGCGGTCGTCGTTTGCGGAACCCGACAGCCGGGGCGCGGCGGACGGTGCGATCCCGATTCGCTCTTCCGCCGAGAGCAGCGCCGCAAACGCGTCAACCAGCGAGAGCGCGGCGACCGCGGACGAGCGCGGCGGCAGTCGTGGCCGGCGGCGGTATGGATACGACCGCGGGCCGAGCGGCCGGCGGCGGTGCCTGCGCCGACACCGCTGGCCGCGATCCCTCTCCGATGAGATCCGGATCCCATCCAGACACATCACCGGCGCCGGCGACCAACGGACGCGGGCGCAGGAGGCGGCGTGGCGACGTGCCGGGCGGGATCGCCCGCCAGCTCCGGATCCCAGCCGGAAAGGTCGTCCAGCACCGACCCGGTCGGCGGCGCAGCCGGAGTCTTCGACACCGGGATCGGATCGCGTTTGATGAGTGGTGGCGCGAGCGGCGCTTGCGGCTGCGACGCCACCGCGGGCGCTTCGGGCGCGGCGGCGCCACCCTTCGCCGAGAACGCGGCGTCGAGCCGATCGAAATACGCTTCCAGCGGATCGCCGCTCGCGGACGTCGTTGCCGACGGACGCAGGTCGAACTCACCTGCGGCGACGCGCACGGGACCCTGCGCGGCCGGACCACTGCCCCACATTTCCGACGGCCGGCGTCCGGCCAGCAGATCCTTTACACGGCTGATGACCATCTGCGGCTCGAACGGCTTGACGAGCACGCCGTCGCAGCCGACCGCGCGCGCGCGATTCTCGTCGATGGGCTCGAAGGCCCCGGTCAGGAGCACGACAGGCACGTGCGCGAGCGACGGGTTTCCTTTGATGAACGCGGCGACCTCGTATCCGTCGCGCTCCGGCATCCCGACGTCGGCGAGGACGATGTCGGGACGGTCGCGCTCGGCGCGCTCGATGGCCTGCTGTCCGTTGCCAACGGCAATGACCTGAACGTCCTCGTCGGCGAACGTCAGCTCGATCACACGCTGGATCGTGACGCTGTCGTCAGCGAGCAAAAGCTTATGGGGCATGGATTTAAGCAGGGTAGCTGGCAGCGTGCGGGAAGTCAACCGTGATACTGTGGCGAGCCGTTCCGATGGCCTCGCCCGCCTCGCCCGTCCGACGGGTGCTCATCACCCTGCTCGACGTCGCCATCGCGCTTGCCGCCGGTATCGGACTGCTGCTGCGGCTCGGCGCTCGCGCTTGAAAGCTGGCCATCGCCGGCATTTCGATTACGGCGACGTCCAGTTGGCGGCCCGTTGCGCGGCGGCCGGCATTCTGCTGATCGTGCGGCTCCTGGTGGGGCGCACGTCGACGGGTCGTGCCGCGGCTCGTCGATCCGGCGCTTCGAGGCACGACTCGAAGCCGAGCGACGCTGGTTCGCGGAGTCCGTGTCGCATGCCGCGCGAGGGCCGGTACTACGCCGCGGCGCTGGTGGTGGCCTCGCTCGTGTGGTTGACGCCGCACCTGCTGCACATCAGGCGCGTGCCCGATGCGGGCGATCCGCTGTTCTCGGCCTGGAGGATCGCTCGCAGCTCGCGCACCAGCTCACGCACGACCCAGCGCACCTGTTCGACGGCAACACGTTTTACCCCGAGCGCTACACGCTGACATACTCGGATCGCGACGCTCCTCGAAGGTCTCGTCGGTACGCCGTTCATCGCCGCCGGCGTCGACGCGCTCGTCGTGTCGAACGTCATCTTCCTCGCCGCCTTTCCGATCTGCGGGCTGGCGTTCTTCTACACCGGCTGGCGCCTCACCGCGGATCTTCGCGCGGCGTTCGTCAGCGGGCTGCTCGGTGCGCTGTATCCGTTTCACCTCGAGCACTACAGCCATCTCGAGCTGCAGTACTTCTGCTTCGTCCCGCTCGCGACGCTCGCGCTCCTGCGGCTGCATCGCCGCGCCTCATTGGCGTCGCGGCGTCGTGCTCGGTGCGCTGCTGGCGCTGCAGTGGCTCGCGTGCATGTATTTCGGCGTCATGCTGCCGGTGTTCCTGGTTCCAGTCGCGCTCTCCGCCATCGTCGCGTGGCGCGTGCGCCCGACGCGCGATCTGCTGCTCTCGATCGGCGCCGTAGCGATGGTCGCGGCGATCGGCTTCGCGATCCTCGCCGTCCCATTCATGAAGAGCCGCCCGACGCGCGGCGAACGGAACTGGGACGTCGTGGCGTTCTACAGCGCCGCGCCAACCGACTACGGCCGGCCGCACGGCCGCATGGCGATGTACGGGTGGCTGGCCGAAGCCAGGCAATCGAAGGAAGGCCCGCGGCCGGAGCGCGATCTCTTCCCCGGCACCAGCACGCTCGCGCTCGCGTTCGTCGGCATGCTCCCGCCGCTGCCGCTCGCGTCGATCGCGACGATTGGCGCGACCGCACTGGCGTTCGACGGCTCGCTCGGCAACGGCGGAATCGTCTACGACGACCTCTATCGCTACCTGCTGCCGTTTCGCGGCATGCGCGTGCCCGCCCGGTTCAGCGCGCTCGTGGGCTGCGGCCTGGCCATGCTCGCAGCGTACGGGGCCAGACGACTCATCACCCTCCCACGCTCGCCGCGAGGACAGACGCTGGTCTTCGCTGTGCTCGCCGTAGTGGTTCTGATCGATCTGCGGCCGGCGCCACATCTGGTCGACTACCCTGGCGCGGATTCCGTCGATCTACTCGTCCGTCACGCCGGACATGGTCCTTGCCGAATTTCCCGTTCGACGCGCACTTCGACTACATCTACTTCTCGACGTTCCACTGGGCGCGGATGGTCAACGGCTACAGCGGCTATACGCCGGACAGCTATGTGAAGCTCCGCGAGTACCTCGCCGACGCGTTCCCGTCGGCTGAAGCGATCGAGACGCTCAGGCAGCGGGGCGTCACGCACGTCACGATCAATTGCGCGAGGTACCGCGAGCGCAATTGGGACTGCGGCAGCGCGCTCGCCAGGCTCGACGCGCTCCAGACGCTCGAGCCCGTCTCGAGTGTGCGGTGGGAAGGAGAGACGGTGCGCCTGTACCGGCTACGCGTAGCTCGGGACGTGGGACCCTATAGTGGCTTCGGCGCGCGGATGGACGTTGGCGTTGATGAAGTCGACGATGTCCTGCATCGGGCTGCCGGGCAGGAAAATGCCCTTGATGCCGATCTCCTGCAGCTTGGGGATGTCCACGTCAGGAATGATTCCGCCTACGACGACGAGCACGTCGTCGAGGTCCTTCTCCCGCAGCAGCTCCATGACGCGCGGACAGATGTGCATGTGCGCGCCGGACAGAATCGACAGACCAATCACGTCGGCATCTTCCTGCAGGGCCGCCCCGACGATCTGCTCGGGCGTCTGACGGAGGCCGGTGTAGATCACCTCCATCCCCGCGTCGCGCAAGGCGCGAGCGATGACCTTGGCCCCCCGATCGTGGCCGTCGAGGCCAGGCTTCGCAATCACGACGCGGATTTTGGACATAAGACAGCGCTCAGCTTCACAGCTCTCAGCTCTCAGCTCTCAGCTCTCAGCCGTCAGCTCTCACTCTCAGCGGATGGCTGAAAGCTGACAGCTGAGAGCTGACCCTGACCGCTAAATCAACGGCACCTCTTCGTACTCGCCCCACACCTCGCGCAGCGCATCGCACATCTCGCCGACCGTGGCGTAGGCCCGGACGGCGTCGAGCAGCGGGTACATCGTGTTGCCCGAGCCGCGGGCGGTCTCCTGCAGCGCACTCAACGCCTGGCGAACGCGATCGTTGTCGCGCGTGCGCCGCAGTGCTTCGAGTCGCGCGAGCTGCCGTTCGGCCGTGCTCTCGTCGATGTACAGCGTCGGGAACGGCGCCTCGTTCTCCTGGACGTACTCGTTCACCCCGACGATGATCTTCTGTCGCCGCTCGACCGATTGCTGAAAGCGGTACGACGCCTCCGCGATCTCCTTCTGCGGGAAGCCCTGTTCGATCGCCTCGACCATCCCGCCGATCTTGTCGATCGTCGCGAAGTATTCGCGGGCGCCCTGCTCCATATCGAGGGTCAGCCGCTCGACAAAGTACCGATCCGCCCAGCGGGTCGACGACATTGGTGACGCCGCTCTCGTGCGCGATGATCTGCTGCGTCCGGAGGGCCAGTGTCGCGGCCTCGGCGGTCGGCAGCGCCAGCGCTTCGTCGAGCGAGTTCGTGTGGAGCGACTGGGTGCCCCCGAGCACCGCGGCGAGGGCCTGCAGGGCCGTGCGGACGACGTTGTTGTAGGGCTGTTGCGCGGTCAGCGACACGCCTGCCGTCTGCGTGTGGAAACGCAGCTTCCAGGACCGCTCGTGCCGCGCACCGAACCGATCGCGCATGACTTCGGCCCAGAGCCGGCGTGCCGCGCGGAACTTGGCAATCTCCTCGAAGAAGTCGCTGTGTGAGTTGAAGAAGAACGAGATGCGCGGCGCGAAATCGTCGACGTCGAGACCCGCATCGATCCCGTATTGGACGTACTCGATGCCGTCGCGCAGCGTGAACGCCAGCTCCTGAAGGGCCGTCGATCCCGCTTCGCGAATGTGGTACCCGCTCACCGAGACGGTGTTCCACTTGGGAACTTCCTTGTTGCAGAAGGCGAAGACGTCGGTCACCAGGCGCATCGACTCGCGCGGCGGATAGATGTACTCCTTCTGCGCGATGAACTCTTTCAGGATGTCGTTCTGAATCGTCCCTGACAACGTCGTCCAGTCGGCGCCCTGCTGCTCGGCAACGGCGAGGTACATCGCGAAGATCATCGGCGCGGGCGAGTTGATCGTCATCGACGTCGTGATCTCGCCAAGCGCGATCCCGTCGAAGAGGCGTTCCATGTCGGCGAGCGACACGATGCTGACGCCGCACTTCCCCACTTCGCCGCGCGAGAGCTCGTGATCCGGATCGCGGCCCATCAACGTCGGCAGATCGAAGGCGACGCTCAGGCCGGTGCCACCGGCCTTGAGCAGCGCCTTGTAGCGTCCGTTCGTCTCTTCCGGCGTGCCGTAGCCGGCGAACTGGCGCATGGTCCAGAGCCGGCCTCGATAGCCGGTCGGGTGAATGCCGCGCGTATACGGAAATTCGCCGGGATTGTTGAGATCGCGCTCGTAGTCGACGTCGCGTAACGAGTCGGGCGTGTAGAGGCGATCGATCGGCCGGCCGGAAATCGTGGTGAACGGAACCGGCCGCTCCGGTGATTTTTCGAGAGCCGGCTCGAGCACCTCGCGCGCCCAGCGCTGCGTATCGGTCTCGGCGGCCGTTTTCATACACCACGATTATATAGGGTGCGGGGTGGAGGCCCGCAGCCCGCAGGCAATGGCGCGCAGTGCGCTCGCTTGACACTCCCCTATCCCCACGGTTAGGTTGAGTCCCGCTTCGCGATGGAGCGTCGATGGCGGCCGCCTTCGGTGCGTGCCGCCTTTTTTTGCGGGAGTCACATGGAATCAGGCGGCAGCATCTTCAACGCGATGCTCCAGGAGTTCGACGGGGCGGCGCGGCTGCTCGGGCTGGATCAGGGAATCTGGAAGATCCTCACGCATCCCAAGCGGCAGATCACCGTGTCGTGCCCCGTCCAGATGGACAACGGCGAGATCGAGGTGTTCACCGGCTTCCGCGTGCAATACAACATCACGCTGGGCCCGGCGAAAGGGGGCATCCGGTACCACCCGAACGTGACGCTCGACGAGGTGACCGCGCTCGCCGCCTGGATGACATGGAAGTGCGCCGTCGCGCACGTGCCGTTCGGCGGCGGCAAGGGAGGCATCATCGTCGATCCCAACCGCCTGTCGCGCCGCGAGCTCGAGGCGCTCACGCGCCGCTACGTCGCGGAAATCATCGACGCCATCGGGCCCGAGAAGGACGTCCCGGCCCCGGACGTCAACACCAACGATCAGATCATGGCGTGGGTGATGGACACCTACAGCATGCATGTCGGCCACACGGCGACGGCGGTGGTGACGGGGAAGCCGGTCGAGATGGGCGGCTCCCTCGGCCGCCGCGAGGCGACCGGCCGCGGGGTGACGATCGTCACGCGCGAAGCGGCGAAGCATCTCGGCATTCCCATCGACCACGCCACCGTTGCGATCCAGGGATTCGGCAACGTCGGATCGGTCACCGCGGATCTGCTGTCGAAGTTGGGCGCCAGAATCGTTGCGGTTACCGACTGGAAGGGCGGCGTCTACAACGAGCACGGCCTCGACATCGCCAAGATGCTCGACTACGCGCGGCAACGCAAGAGCATCGACGGCTTCCCCGGCGGTCAGCCCATCGACAATGCAACGCTTTTCGGGCTCGACGTCGACGTCCTCGTTCCGGCAGCGCTCGAAAACCAGATCACGATGGAGAACGCGCCGTCGATCAAGGCGAAGATCGTCGCCGAGGGCGCCAACGGCCCGACGACGCCGGATGCGCATGCGTATCTGCACGAGCGCGGCGTCTTCGTGATCCCGGACATCCTGGCCAACGCGGGTGGCGTGACCGCGTCATACTTCGAGTGGGTCCAGGATCGACACGGCTACTTCTGGGAAGAACAGGAAGTGAACGCACGCCTCGAATCGAAGATGTGCGAGGCATTCGAGGACGTGCTGGCCACGTCTCTGCGTTACAAGACCGACCTCCGCACCGCCGCCTACATCGTCGCCATCAATCGCGTGGCGACGGTCACGAAGATGCGCGGAATGTACGCCTAACTCCCGACCTTGAACGCGATCATTTCCTGCGCCGAACCAGAGGCTGTCTTGGCGTCGATCTGGAGCAGGTACTCTCCGGCCGCCAGCGACGCGAGCGGGAAGTCGATCTGGAACGGCTGTCCGGGGGCAGCGGCCACGGGCACGTCGGCCATCTGCTGACCGCCGCGGTTCAGGAGCTTCGCGGTCACGTCGGGCGTCGTGCCGCCGCCACCGAACGCGTCGAACCGGATGAACATGCGCTCCGCGCGGCTGAAGTCGCGACCGGGCGTTGGAGACGCCTCCAGATCCTTCTTGATCAACAGCAGCTCCCGGGCCGTGCGGACCCGATAGACGCGCGGCGTGCCGATCGAGGCCTGAGTCCGGGTGTAATCGGGGACCGTCAGCGTCCTGGTCGTGGAGTCGACGACCTGGCCGGTCGCACCTTCGACCATGATCCGGAGCTCGAGCGGACCCGGCGGCGCATCGAACGAGACGCTCGCTCCGGCGGGCGGCGGCGGCGAACCATTGGTCGCGCCATCGGCGGCCGCGGGCGCTGGTGCCGGCGCGTCGGTGGGCACGCGGCCGCGGAAGATGGGCTTGCCGTCGCCCCCGGTTGCCGTCAGCATCACGCGTGACGCCGCGTCGGTGGCCCCCCGGCGATCGCCGACGGCGACGATCGGCTCCCAGACGAACGTGACGCGTGACTGCCCGGCCGCCGGGCCGCGGTCGGTCCCGACCCAGAAGCGCGCGGGCCGGCCTCGAGTCGGCTCGGCAATCGCGTTGAGCGCGTTCGAAACCGCCGGCGCCGGTCCGGGTTTCATGGGCGCCGTCGCCTTCGCGACGTCATCGGGCGTGTACGCCCAGTATCCCTTTCGCGCACGCACCTCGACGTTCGGCCGCTTCACGCGGACGTCGATGTTGTGGAACTTCCCGTCGGTCGGCGCGGACGCCGATGTGTAGCCGAGCAGATAGTAGCCGCTCGCGTCACGCATGATCTGCTTCATGCCGGAGGCGAGATCGTTGCGGTTGACGATCGCACGCCCGTCGGTGTTGTCGGCGAGCACTCGCAGGGTGTCGATCGACTCGCCGAGCAGTTTCTTGTCGGTCGTCAGGCCAACGCCCTGGTTGATGTCGTACTCGAACGCTGCGAGACCACGGGGATCCACCGCGTAGATCGAGGTGTTGTTGCGGTTCGCCGTGTCGAACACCTCGCGCAGGCGACCGTTCAAATCGGCCTGATTGAAGAAGTCGTTGGACTGCGAGCGGGGATCCTGGTTGTAGTCCACTCCCGGCTGAAATTTCGCGGGGTTGTTCATGCCCGGGTACGCCGCGGACGGGTCGTTCAGCTGCGCCGGCACCGAGCTGATGAAGCCTTCGCTGACGAGGATGATGGACTTGCGTCCCTCGCGCATGCTGCCGAGTCGGACCGCGGCCCCTTTGATTGCGCTCATCGACACTTCGTTGCGAATCGCTTCGACGGTTGCGACCGGATAGTAGAAGTACCGTTCCTCGAACTCGTTGCGCGGCTCGTAGATGCCCTTGCGCCCTTCGAACTTCTCGAGGGCGCTGATGAGCGAATCGTGATTGCGGGTGAAGGTCAGCGCGGTGACGGGCGTCAGCGGATACATGATCGCGACCATGTCCTGCGGCCCGAGCTGGTTCTCGACGAAATCGATCAGCGGCTTTCGCGAGGCGAGATCGCTCCCGCGCCGCACGTGATAGTCGTCCAGCAGCAGGACGAACAGGCGCACGTTCGGCTGCTTCGCTTCGTTCTCCTCGTCGTCGGTGCTGCGGATCTCGCGCACGTGCTTCGTCGATTCCTCGAGGGGATCGATCTTCACCACGTCGAAGGTTTCGACCTTCTGCGGCTTCTTGTCTTCCCGGACATCGAAATCGTCCTGCTTCAAATCGAGCACGACGTCGCCCGACTTCTTGTCGGTCACGATGACGTCAACGCTCACGAAGTTGATGCCTGTCCGGATGACGGGCGGACGCTGACCGGCCGGCGGCGGCTGCGGCTGTGCAGGTGGCTGATCGGTCTGTTGCGTCGGAGCTGGCGGAGGCGGCGTCTGCTGTCCCTCGACGGATGCTGGGAGGAGTCCCACGCGTGCCAGGGGACTGCGCAGGCATATCGACGGCAAGCACGAACAGCAGCACGGAGGTAGCGACAACGCGGGCGTGGGTTGCCATATGGTTTAGACGGCTGCCAAAAGACCGGAGCCGGCACCCCGGGCGTGAGGCCTTCAGCCCGAGGGCCCGACAGCCCTTCGACGACGTACTCGGGGCTCTCCCGAGCACCGTCGAGGGCAGCAGCGAGACCCTGGCCCATAGCCCGACAGCGAAGTCTCTCCCTGACCCCGATGATAGCATTGAGCGTTGCTTCGTTGGCCGGAGTGGGGACGCCTCCGCTCGATCGAATCACTCGACACGCAAAGAAGAGAGACACCCGTGCCAGAACAAGCCCTCGAACACAGCCAGCCGTTGACGGTGTTGTCCGAAGACGAAACGATCTTTCGAGAAAGCGTCCGGCAATTCGCCGACGACCAGGTCCGGCCGCTCGTCCGCGAGATGGACGACCAGGCCAAGATTCCACGGTCGCTCGTCGACAAGCTGTTCGAGCTCGGCGTGATGGGGATCGAGATCCCCGAGAGCCATGGCGGAGCCGGCGGGACGTTCTTCCACTCGGTGCTCGCCGTTGAAGAGCTGTCGCGTGTCGATCCCTCCATCGGCGTCCTCGTCGACGTGCAGAACACGCTCGTGATCAACGCGTTTCTGCGGTGGGGCAACGACGACCTGAAGCGGCGGTACCTGCCAAAGCTCGCGGCAGCCAGCGTGGGGGCGTACGCGCTGTCGGAGGCGGGCTCTGGAAGCGACGCGTTTGCGCTCACCACGCGCGCGCGAACCGCTGACGGCAGCGACGGCTACGTCCTCACCGGGCGCAAACTCTGGATCACCAACGCGAACGAGGCGGACATCTTCCTGGTTTTCGCGACGGTGGATCCCGACGCGGGCTATCGCGGCATCACCGCCTTCGTCGTCGAGCGCGGGTTTCCCGGTTTCACCGTTGGAAAGAAAGAAGACAAGCTCGGGATCCGCGCGAGCAGTACGTGCGAGCTCATTCTGGAAGACTGTCGTGTGCCCGCATCACACGTGCTGGGAGAAGTCGGAAAGGGCTATAAGACGGCCATTGAAACGCTGAACGAGGGACGGATCGGGATCGGCGCGCAGATGATTGGCCTGGCGCGCGGCGCGCTCGATCACGCCATCCGGTACACGAAGGAACGCAAGCAGTTCGGCAAGGCGATCGCCGAGTTCCAGGCCGTCCAGCATCAACTCGCCCGCGCGGCGGTCGACGTCGAAGCCGCGCGGCTCACCGTCTACAACGCGGCGCGCCTGCGCGACGCCCGCAAGCCGTTCCTCACCGAAGCAGCTGTCTGCAAAATCTTCTCATCCGAGGTGGCCGAGCGTGTCTCGTCGCTGGCAGTGAACCTGCTGGGCGGCAACGGGTTCGTGAAGGAATACCCGGTCGAGAAACTGTTCCGCGACGCCAAGATCGGGCAAATCTACGAGGGCACGTCGAACCTGCAGCTGCAGACGATCGCGAAGCAGATTCTCGGTTGATTTGGTGATTTGGTGATTTGGTAATTTGGTAATTTGAGTAATTCAGCAAGTGGTGAATGCTTGATCACCAAATCACCAAATCACCAAATCACTAAATTACTGAATTACCAAATTACTGAATCCAGCTGCGCCGCGCGCAGACCGCCGCGACGATCATCAGTCCCCCGCCGATGGCCAGAGCGACCCGCGCCGAGATCGCGCGCAGGTAGAACAGGTACAACCACCAGAAGTCGAGGCTGAACGATAACTGCTGCGCGAAGTCGCGGTTGTCGGCGCTCGACGTCGTGTCGACCCGCGGCGGTTGGCGGCCAGCGAGGTACGCAAGGTTCGCCGGCACCGCGTCGAGTGCGGCACGAGCGTCGAGGACGAACGGGGACGAGGCGACGTGCCAGTTGCGCTCCTCGATCTCGGCTCTGGTGGCGGCGCGCGCCCAGTCGACGCTGACCTTGGAGTAGTCCACCAGTACGCCCGGCAATTGCAGCAGTGCGGCGCACACGATCGCGGCGGCGAGCACGCGATGTCTCTTCGGCCAGCTGTCCCAGAGCAGCGCGGCCCCTGGCGACAGCAGAAGCAGCGCGGGAACGAGATAACGCGGCCCATAGGATCGCCCGCCGGACCAGTCCGCCAGAGCGCCGTAGAAGGCGTAGAACACGACGAGAGGTCCCGCGAGGAGGACGCGACAAGCTGCGCTCGTCGCCCCGGGCCGGAACAGACCGGCGATCCAGACGATCGCGATTGGCGCGAAGAGGACGACGGAGCCGGACGGCGCCAGGATGAACGCGGCGTATCCGGAAAAGTCGAGTGACGGCGAATACCCGACGTAGAACGGGCGTCCAAACCGGGCGACGTTGTACCACACCCAGAGCACCCCGCCCACGAACGTGCACGCCGACCAGCACGCAGGCCTGCCGCCATCCGCTCTTTGCCTCGCGGGCTCCGAGAACGAGAAACGCGGAGAACGGCAGCAGCACGAGCGCCATCTCGTGTCTCGTCAGCCATCCGAATGCGAGGACTGCGCCGGCTGCCGCCGCGCTTCGTGTACTGCCTCGGTCAGCCGCGTCGAGCAGGAGACACGCGCTGACCAGCAGAATGACCGCGGTCAGCGGCGTCGGAGAACCCGAATTTCGAATACGGCCAGAGCGGCGACGCGATCGCCGCGCTCCAGGCCGCGACGATCCCCGCGCGCGATGTCGCGCCGAGACGCCGCGACAACAGCCACACGAGCAGAACTGCTCCAGCCGCCGCCACCGCGCTGCCGAGCGCGACGGCAGCTTTGGGCAAGGTATCGGGTTTTCCGATCCGTCGATGGATCAGGCGCTGCGCGGCCGTGCCCGCGACGTAGAAGGGCACGTTGTAAATCGATTGCCCGATGCCGTACTGCGAGTAGTATCGGCCGTCCACGCCGCGATTGGCCTCGAGCCCGAGCAGGTTGCCCGACAGCGCGATCGAATGATCCTCGACGATCGATCGTGTGAGATCGAACGAGACGACGGCGTCGGTGGATGTCAGGCTGCCGCCAGCCGTCGCCGCGTACAACGCAAGCGTGCCCGCCCCGAGCAGGCAGGCAGTGCGCCAGCGACGCGCCGTGGTCATCTCCGCGTCATCCGCGTTATCCGCGGCCTGAAGCGATGCCGAGCTGGTCCGCGATGACCATCCGCTGCACTTCCGACGTGCCCTGATAGATCTCCGCCGCGCGAACGTCACGGAAGAGCCGCTCGACCAGCGAGCCCCGGCGGTATCCGTGTGAGGCAAGGATCTGCATCGCGCGATCGGCGGCGCGGTGCGCCGCTTCCGACGCACTGAGCTTCGCCATCGCCGCCTCGAGCGTCGAACGTGCGCGACGCTGCCGCGCGTCCGCCGCCTTCATCGTCAACAGGCGCGCCGCATCGAGATCGGTCGCGCTGTCGGCGAGCATCCACTGGATCGCCTGGTAGTTCGCGATCGGCTGGCCGAAGGCCACGTGCTGCTTGGCGTGGGCAATCGCCGCCTCGAGGGCAGCCTCGCCGACGCCAAGCGCCTGCGCCGCGATGGCGACGCGCCCGCCGTCGAGCGCCCACATCGCGATCTGGAATCCGTCGCCGATCGAGCCGAGCATGGCCGTCCGGTCCGACCCGCACGTCAGCGCAGCTCGAGATCCATGCAGCCGAGACCGCGGACACCCAGCGAATCCTCGCGCACGACTCGGGTCACGCCTGGCGTCTCGAAGGGAACGAGAAACGCGCTGACGCTCCGTCCTGAGCCTGCCGAAGGACTTCGCCCCGAGCTGGTCGAAGGAGTCGCGGCGAACACGATTGCGACCTCGGCCGCCTCGGCGTTGGCGACCCACACTTTCCTTCCATTCAGGACAAACCCGCCATCGTCCGCTTGCGCCGTCGTCTGCTGGTTGGCGGCATCGGATCCCGCAGACGGCTCCGACAGCGCGAACGCGCCGATCGCCTCACCCGACGCCAGCCGCCGCAGCCATCGATCCTTTTGCGCGGCGGTGCCGAACTCGGCGATGGGCTCGACGACCAGCGAGTTGTTGACGCTGACGATGACGGACACCACGGCGCTGGCCCGCCCGAGCGCCTCCATCGCGAGCGCATAGCTCACATAGTCGAGACCAGCGCCGCCAGACTCGCGCGGAATCGTCACGCCGAGCAGTCCCAAGGCGGCCGCCTCCTTGATCAGCGCTCCCGGAAAAGTGCCTTCGTCATCGATGGTGGCCGCCATGGGCGCCACACGCGTCCGCCGCGAACGCGGCGATGGTCTGCTGGTAGGCCTTCTGGTCGGGCGTGAGTTCGAGAATCATCAGGGCACCAATTATTCCTTGAACTATTCCCAGGAGCCAGCCGTCTCATGTCAGAGTTGAACTAGGAGTACCTGATGTACAGCTCATCGCCTCTGTGGACTGGATGCCTGGTCGTCGCGGCCGCCCTGGCGGTGCCCTGGTTCGAGGACGCTCCTCCTGTTCCCGTCGCCGGGCCTCGTCGACATTCACGGTCTCGCCCCACACCAATTGAAGTCGCAGGGTTTTCAGCTCTCCTCGAGCACCACCACTCCACATCGACGCCGTCGGCCTCGAGGGCGGGGATGAGCACGGCACGCTGACGCTGCTGAAGGCCATGTGGGACGGGAAGCCGGCCTCCTCGTCCATGGACCGGAAACGCCTGGATCATCGACCTCAAGAGCCGGTCGGTGGTGTGGGAGTTGAGCGCGGCGAGACACGTCGCGCGGAACCGGGGACACGCAGGACCTTCACCGGCACGACGACGCTGCCGGCGGGTTCGTATCGAAGCCTTCTACGCCTTCTACCCGGCGACCTACTGGTCCGACAGCGACAAGCCGGAAAAGAGAAGCCTCCTGGACCGCCTCTGGAACGGGACGGACGTCGTCCGACTCGAGACGCTTGGGCTGACGATCCGCGGCAACGGCTACGCTCCTGAGCGGAGGGGATCTCGCGAAAGTCAACGAGACGTTGGCGGCGGGATCGATTGTCAACTTTCGCGCGACAGCTCGACAGCAACTTCAGGAGTCCGGCTTCTCGCTGACGCAGCCGACGCAGGTCGATATCTATGCGGTCGGCGAGGCTCGGCAGGACGGCGATTTCGACTCCGGCTGGATCGTCAACACGGACACCAAGCAAAAGGTGTGGGCGCTGACCTGGAAGGACTCCAGCCCGGCGGGTGGCGCCGACAAGAACCGCGTCGGCCCACCTCACGAAGACGCTGCCGTCCGGGCACTACGCGGCATTCTACGGAACCGACGACTCGCACGACCCGTCGGCCTGGAACGCACCGCCACCCCACGATCCTGACGGCTGGGGTCTGCTCGTCGCGTCCCCGACGCGTCCGGCGCGGGGCGCCGTGAAGACCTATCCGTACGAACACGTCCCGGCGGCGTCCACCTTCGTCGCGTTGACGGGCCTTGGCGACGGCGAAGATGCCGCGCGAGGCTTCACGCTTCGCAAGTCGATGGACGTCCGCATCTACGCGATCGGCGAAGGACGCGATGGGCGGATGTTCGACTACGGCTGGATTGTCGGCCCCAGCCATCGCCGCGTCTGGGAGATGCGATACGAGGACACCGAGCCGGCCGGCGGCGACGCCAAGAACCGGCTCGTCGATCGCGTCGTGCACCTGGAGGCCGGCGACTACACCGTCTACTTCGTGACCGACGATTCACACTCCGCCGAAGAAGTGGAATGCGTCCGCGCCGCCTGATGGACGGCGCTGGGGGATTACGCTCCTCGCCGCTAACGGTGCCGTCGGGCCTGCGTCGGTCACGACGCACGCGGAGGTTGCCGACCCGTCTGTCATCGCGCAGCTCGTTCGTGTGCGCGACAGCCAGCGGCCGAAGACGACGTTCACGATGGCGCGGGACGGCGTCGTGCGCATCTACGCGCTCGGCGAAGCCGACGACGACGAGATGGCCGACTATGGCTGGATCGAGGATGCGAAGAGCCGCCGCAAAGTGTGGGAGATGACGTATCGTGTGACCGAGCCCGCCGGCGGCGCGCAGAAGAACCGCCGGTTCGACGGCACGATTCCGCTGCCGGCCGGCGACTACGTCCTGCACTACGTTACCGACGGATCGCATGCCTTCGGCGACTGGAACGCGAATCCTCCGGACGATCCGATGTCGTGGGGGATTACGATTTCCCGCGATCGCTGACCGGCTGCCGCTCGCGTTCCGCGAGGCGCGCGAAGATCGGCCGGAGACGCTCGGCGGTCTGCGGCAACTCCTCCGCCAGCACGCGGGTCTGCCCGACAACCGTCATGAAGTTCGTGTCGCCGTTCCAGCGCGGAACGACATGCATGTGGAGGTGATCGAGGATTCCGGCGCCCGCCGGTTTGCCCAGGTTGATCCCCATGTTCATGCCGTGCGGCGTGTAGGCCTCGGTCAAGGCGATTTCCGCGCGGCGGGTCAGCTCGGCCAGCTCGGCCAGCTCCTCCGGCGTCACGGACGCAAGCGTCGCAATATGACGGTTGGGCACCACCATCACGTGGCCGTTGTTGTAGGGAAACAGATTGAGGATGACGAAACAGGTCTGACCGCGAAAGACGATCAGCGAGGCCGCGGTGTCGTCGGTGAGCGCGCTACAAAACACGCAGCCCGTTGTCGTCCGCTCACCCGTGATGTAGGCGAAGCCCCACGGGCTCCACAGGTGATCCATGTCAATGTTCAATGCGTCAACGTTGAATGCTCAATCGTGTCGTGCGTTGAACATTGAACATTCAACATCGGACATTGCGCTGCTAGACGCCAGCGAGATCCGGTCCGGCCACTGGAGGCGGTTGCGGTGCCACGTCGGGCTCGCGGTTGATCAGCTCCTTGAGCTCCTTGCCTGGCTTGAAATACGGCACCTTCTTGGGCGGCACGTCCACCTTGTCCCCCGTCTTGGGATTGCGCCCTTTGCGGGGCTCGCGGCGGCGCAGGCGGAAGCTGCCGAATCCACGCAGCTCGATCTTCTCGCCGCGGTGGAGCGCGTCGATGATGCTCTTGAACACCGTATCGACGATCACTTCCGAGTGCTTCTTGGTCAGGTCCGACACACGCGAGACTTCCTCGACCAGCTCCGCCTTGGTCATGCTGCCGGTGGTCATGATGGATGCCTTTCGATCTCGGTTCCAGGGTTCGTGGTTCGGCGTTCGTGGTCGGGTTCGTGGTTCGACGTTCAGGGATGAAATCCCGAACCGCGAACGCTGAACCAGACGCCGAACCTCGAACCCCCGAACCCCGAACCCCTACCAGCTACTGCTGATGCTTGAAATGATCGCCCAGCGTCACTTCCGGTCGTCCGGTCGTCTCCGTGTAGGCTTCCCAATCCGCACGGAACTCGTCGCTCTTCAGCGCGCGGATGCTCAGGCCGATCTTCCGCTCCGACGGAATCAGCTTGATGATCTTCATCTGATAGGACTCGCCGACCTTGAGGTCGAGCTTCTCGTCCTTGCCCGCGCCGTGCGATTCATCGAACTCCGACACGTGGATCAAGCCTTCGATGCCCTCCGCCAGCTCGACGAACGCGCCGAAGTTGGTCATGCGCACGACCTTGCCTTCGACCGTATCGCCGACGTGATGCTGGGTGAAGAACTCGTCCCAGATATCGGTCTGGAGCTGCTTGAGCCCCAGCGACAGCCGCTGGTTCTCGGCGTCGATGCTGAGCACCATCGCCTCGACGGTGTCCCCCTTCTTGAGGACCTCCGACGGGTGCTTCAGGCGCTTGCTCCACGACATGTCCGAGATGTGAATCAGGCCGTCGATCCCTTCCTCGACCTCGACGAACGCGCCGAACTCGGTCAGGTTCCGGACCTTGCCGGTGATCTTGGTGCCGATCGGGTACTTCTCGGCGAGCTCGTGCCACGGGTTGCTCTCGACCTGCTTCAGGCCGAGCGAGATGCGGCGAGCGCCCGGATCGACGCCCAGCACCATCGTCTCCACCGTGTCGCCCACGTTGAGGATCTTCGAGGGATGCTTGACGCGCTTGCTCCACGACATCTCGCTGACGTGGATGAGCCCCTCGACGCCCGGCTCGAGCTCCACGAACGCGCCGTAATCGGTGAGGCTGACGACCTTGCCCGACAGGCGCGCCCCCACGGGGTAGCGCTCGATCACGTTCGACCACGGGTCGTTCATCAGCTGCTTGTGGCCCAGCGAGACGCGCTCGGTCGCCGCGTCGTACTTCAGCACGATCACGTCGATTTCCTGGTTCACCTGGAACAGCTCGGAGGGATGCGAGACGCGGCCCCACGACATGTCGGTGATGTGGAGCAGGCCGTCGATGCCGCCGAGGTCGATGAAGGCGCCGTAGTCCGTGATGTTCTTGACGACGCCGCGCAGGACCTTGCCCTCCGCGAGCGTGTCGAGCGTGTGCTTCTTCTTCTCCGCGTTCTCTTCCTCGAGGAGCACCTTGCGCGAGAGCACGATGTTGCCGCGCTTCTTGTTCACCTTGATGACCCGCATGCGCAGTTCCTGGCCGCGCAGCGCGTCGAGGTTGCGAACGGGGCGAACGTCGATCTGCGAGCCGGGCAGGAACGCGCGGACGCCGATGTCGACGGCGAGCCCTCCCTTGATGCGCTCGATGACGCGGCCGATGACGACCTTCCGCTCCGCGTAGGCCTTCTCGACCTCGTCCCAGATCTTCATCTTCTCGGCTTTTTCGCGCGAGAGCACGACGTAGCCGTCGCGGTCCTCCGTGCGCTCGAGCAGCACGTCGACGGTGTCGCCGGGCTGCACGGTGATCTGGCCGGTTTCGTCCACGAACTCGTCGACGGAGATGATGCCTTCGGACTTGTATCCGACGTCGACGATGACTTCCGACGGCGTCACTTTGAGCACCGTCCCCTTGACGACTTCACCTTCCGCGATGTTGCGGAAGCTGTTATCGTAAAGGTCCAGAAGGCGCGCGTATTCCTGCGGATCGACCTGATCGTCCAGCGGGGAGAAACCCGTTGAAGTCCTGGTGGTCCCGGTCGTCGCACCTCCTTGTGATGGATTGATCTTCGGATTGTCTGCTTGCGGCATGCTGAGCGGGTCCTCCTCACACGTACTAGCCGGATCGCAGCTCCGGCGGGCTGTAGGATGTCTGATCGCTTGAGTTACGATAAGCAGTAGATTATCTACCACTTACGGACGCTCGGTCAAGCGGGGCCGTGGAGCCCGCAGGGGATTCCCTGGAAGGGGTGCGAACAATGGCAAGGAAACCGGCGCGCAAGGCGGGAGGGCGAAAGTCCTCGACGAAGCGGAAGGCGGTCTCCCGGGCATCGGGCCGTCGGAGCGCCCCTCGCCGGGCAGCCGCAGCCAAGCGCGGGGCTCGGCGGCCGGCAGCCACCCGCACGACCCGGACTCGGAGCGCCAAGAAGACCACCGCGAAACGAAAAGATGGTCAAAGCGGCGCCCAAGAAGGCGGCGGCCCGCAAGGCGCCACCACGACGCCGCGGCGGCACGGGCCGCGAGGAAACGCTGGCCCAGACGCCGAACACCGGCCGATCGGTCACCGGCCCGACCAATCCGATGCCGACCAAACGGTCAACCGGCACTCCGGCCGGAGCTGGCCGCATTCGTCATGCCCCGGGACTCGAGCGCGAACGGAAGCGCTTGCGAGAGGTCGAGGAAGGCATTCCGGGCCCGCCCTCCAGCCTGGACATGGATCGTCACGGCTCAGCCGCACGAACCGGACGCGCGACGATTCGTCACGCCCGGCAGGAGCACACCGAAACGAGCCCGGCCCTGACGGGCGGCGACGTCGACGCGGACTGGGAGGACGCCTACGCGGTCGGCGACGAAGCCCCGGGCGGCGACAATCCGACGCCCGACCAGGATCGCGTCGACGATATCGGCAAGGCGCTCGGGATCGAGTATCAGGACAACGAGGAGCTCAAGGGCTCCGACAAGGTCGCCAGCCGCGACAAGCACCGCTGGGAACTCGACCCCGCGTCGGCGGAGGACTACTCTGAGAGGGACTGACGACAAGGATATGGATAGGTAGAAGGTAGGCTTCCTGACCTTCTACCTTCTGGTACCGTTCTCCTTGTCAGCGATCACGCGCAACACCCGCTCCACGACTTCGTCGATCGGCACGCCGGTCGTGTCGATGACGATGGCGTCGGGAGCGACCGAGAGCGGCGATGCGGCTCGCGTCGAGTCGCTGCGGTCGCGTTCGGCGAGCGCGGTGGCGACTTCCGCGAGGCGCGTCCCTTTGGACGTGTGGGCGGGATCTGCGGCGCGGCGGCGCGCGCGCTCCTCCGGCGACGCATCCAGATAGATCTTCACGTCGGCCTGCGGGAACACCACGGTGCCGATGTCGCGTCCCTCCATCACCACGCCGCCGTGCTCGCCGTACCGCTGCTGACGCGCGACGAGCGTCCGGCGGACGGTCGCGTGCCGGGCGACGATCGCCGCCGCCTGATCGATTTCGGGCGTGCGGATGGCGCGCGCCACGTCGTGGCCATCGATCAGGACGGCGCCGTTGTCCAGATGGAACTCGGCGCGATCGCTGAGTGCGGCCACCGCCGGCGCGTCCGCAGGATCGATGCCCTCGTGCATCGCCTTCCAGGCCACGGCCCGATACATCGCGCCCGTGTCGATGTGACGATAGCCGAGCCGCGCGGCGACCGCGCGGGCCACGGTTCCCTTCCCCGCCCCTGAGGGACCGTCGATGGCGATGATGAGAGCTCGCGTCACGTTGTTATTCTAACCATCGCACGCGAGAAAGGGGCACAATCATGCCGTGTCCGCACCGTCTCTGCGCGCGACGCTCGTCGTCGTTGCGGCCGTCGCGCTCATCACGCTGGGCATCGTCGGACGGCGGTATGCCCGCGGCGCGGCGTTTGTCGTGGAGGCGGCCGGCCTGAATGGCGTGGCGCACAAGCTCGCCGGCTGGGAGGTCGCGCCCGTCGAGACCATGGGACTCACGGTCCCGTCACGTCACGGGGCGCTTCGCGGCTGCGCGTACCAGCCATCTCCGTATCGCGGCGGCCGGGGCATCCTGCTGGTGCCCGGCGTGCACGCCGCCGGGATCGATGAGCCGCGGCTCGTCGGCTTCGCGCGCGACCTCGCGGGCATGGGCTATCGGGTCCTCACCGTTGAACTGCCCGACCTGGCGCACTACGAGATCACCAGCCGTACGACCGACATGATCGAGGACGCCGCGGCGTGGATGCTGCACCGGGCCGAGTATCAGGGCCCGGACGGACGGATCGGAATGATGGGCATCAGCTTCGGTGGCGGGCTCGCGCTCGTGGCCGCCGGGCGGCCGTCGATTGCCAACAGCGTCGCGTTCGGCATGTCGCTCGGCGGACATGGCGATCTGCCGCGAACGCTTCGGTATCTGTGCACCGGAATTCAGCCGGACGGCGCCGTCCGTCCTCCGCACGACTACGGTCTCGCGATCGTTCTGCTCAACGTGGCCGACGCAATCGTGCCGGCCAACCAGGTGCAGCCGCTGCGTGACGCCATCTTCTCCTTTCTCGAAGCGTCGCGACTCGACGTGATCGACAAGGTCAAGGCGGCCGCGGAGTTCGCACGCGCGAAAACGCTCGAGGCCTCGTTGGGCGAACCGGCGCACACGTATATGGGTTACGTGAACGCACGCGACGTCGCGCGGCTTGGCCCGCTGCTGCTCCCGACGCTCGGCGCAGCGCGGCGGCGACCCCGCGCTGTCCCCGTCACGATCCCGACCGCCGCGATGCCAGGTCTATCTGCTGCATGGCACCGACGACAACGTCGTGCCCGCGATCGAGTCCACGTTGCTGGCGCAGGACTTCCGCGGTCGTGGCGTCCCAGTCGAGCTGCTGGAGACGCCGCTGATCACTCACGCCGAAGTCGATCGCTCGTCGACCGCCACCGCCGTCTGGCGGTTGATACACTTCTGGACGAAGCTCTTGCATGACTAAGAAGGTCGAGAGTCGACGGTCGCGGGTCGATGGTCGGTCGGCGGTCGATGGTCGGGCCGAGAGCGCCTCCAGAAGATTCTGTCGGCGGCCGGCGTGGCGTCCCGGCGACTCTCGGAGTCGCTGATTCAGCAGGGGCGCGTGTCGGTCAACGGGACGGTCGTGACGGAGCTCGGCACGAAGGCCGATCCGGCGCGCGACGATGTGCGCGTGGATGGACGGCGGGTCCGCGTCGAGTCGCGCCGCCGTTACATCCTGCTCAACAAGCCGCGCGGCTACGTCACGACGCGCAGCGATCCGCAGGGGCGGCGGACCGTCATGGATCTGCTGACCGGCGTGCGGGAGTACGTGTATCCCGTCGGGCCGCCTCGACTACGACTCGGAAGGCCTGCTGCTCCTGACCAACGACGGCGAGCTGGCGGCGAGGCTCATGCACCCGAGCCACGATGTGGAGCGCGTGTACGAAGCGCGCGTCCGTGGCGTTCCGGACGCCCGCGCGGTCGAACGGCTCGCGCGCGGCATCACGCTCGATGGACGTCGAACGGCGCCGGCGCGCGTGGAACATCCCGCAGCCGCGGACGTCTGCCACGGGCGTGTCACAGGCGACGGTGGAGATCGCGCTGCACGAAGGACGCAAGCATCAAGTACGGCGGATGTTCGAAGCCGTCGGTCATCCTGTCGTACGGCTGCGCCGGATCCGGATCGGTCCCATCGAAGACGAGTCGCTCACGACAGGTCACTACCGGGACCTGACCGCACGCGAGTTGGCCACGCTGCGTCGCGCGGCTGGCGTCGACGATCGCGGGTAACCGCTACAGCTGTTCGCGGCTGAGCGCGGCCAGAGGGTCGAGGCGCGCGGCGCGCCGGGCCGGCAGGTAGCTGGCCGCGAGCGCCACGCCTGACAAGCACGAGTGCCGCGAACGCGAAGAGCTGGAGCTCGTGCACGTCGGTCTGGAACAGGAGCGAGCGCAGGACCGTCGACAGCTGCCACGCCGCGATCAGTCCGAGAGCGCCGCCGATGAGCGTGAGGCGAAGACCGCGCCTGAAGAAGAGAGCTGAGACCTGCGACGGCCGCGCGCCGATCGCGACGCGAATCGCGATCTCGCGCGTGCGCTCGGCGACGGTGAACGACACGACGCCGTAGAGCCCGATCGACGCGAGGAGCAGCGCGGCCGTGCCGAACACCCCGAGCAGCACCATGCGAAGCCGCGGTGCCGAAATGGCCGCCATGCGGTTCGCCTCGAGCGCCCTGACGTCGGAGACCGGCAGGGCCGGATCGAGCGCCGCGATCTCGCGGCGAAGCTCCCCCGCGAGTCCCGAGACATCGCCGCGCGTCCGGACGATGAGCGTCATTCCATTCAGCGGCAGCTGCCCGTACGGCAGATACAGCATCGGGATCGGATCGGCGTCGATCGTGACGTCGCGGACGTCGCCGACGACACCGACAATCGTGCGCGTGCGGCCGCCGACGCCGCCCCAGTAGATCCGGTGTCCGACCGCGTTCTCACCCGGCCACAGGCGTCGGGCGAGACTCTGCGACACGATCGCCACGCGCGGCGCATCGTCGCGGTCCGCGTTCGTGAAGCTGCGCCCGCTGATCACGCGGCACGTGCAACGTGCCGAAGAATCCCGGCGTCACGCTGCGCCACCCGGCCTGCGTGAACCCGCTCGGCGGCGCGTCGGCGGCGCGCTCCTCCGGCGTCACGTCGTTGGCAAAGCCCCACTGGCGGAACGGATCGGTCGCCGTCGCCGCAACGGACTCGACGCCGGGCAGCGCCGCCACTCGCGTCAACGCCTGATCGAAGAACGCGTAACGACGGTCTTCGGGATACGCACGCTCGGGCAGATCCAGCGGCATCGTCAGGAGGTTCCGCGTCTCGAAGCCGACGTCGACGCGTGACAGCCGCGCGAAGCTGCTGGTCAGCAGCAGCGACCCGACGAGGAGCAGCATCGCGAGCGCGACCTGCACGCCGACGAGCGCGTCTGCCCAGCGGCGGCCGCCCGGCGTGCTACCCCGCCCTGCCGGCTTCAACGCTGCCTGGAGATCGACGCCGGCGGCGTACAGCGACGGCGTCAGCCCGAAGCCGATCGCCGACGCAACGGCGACCGCGACGCTGAACGCGAGCGCGCGGCCATCGACGCGCGCGACGCGATCGAGCGGCAGCAGGTTCGCGAGGAGCGCCGACAGCCCGTCGAGCGTCCAGTGCGCGACGAGTATGCCGAGCATCCCGCCGGTCGCCGCGAGCAGCAGGCTCTCGGTCATCAGCTGGCGCACCAGCCGCGAACGCTCGGCGCCAAGCGCGGCGCGCACGGCCATCTCCGCGCGGCGGCCAGCCGCGCGTGTCACGAGCAGGCTCGCGATGTTCGAGCAGCTCAGCACCATGAGCAACGCGACGGCGCCGAGCAGGACCCAGACCATCCGTCGCAAGCCCGGACCGATCAGCCAATCGGAGAGCGGTACGACCTGCGCACTCCAGCCTTGTGATTCGGGATACGTGCGCGCCAGATTCGCGGCGACCGCGGAGATCTCCGCACGTGCCTGGTCGATCGAGCGTCCAGGCGCGAGCCGTCCCACGACGTCGAGCCACTTGTCGGTGCGATCGGCGGACGCCGAGGCCGCAAGCGGCACCCACACGTCGCCTGACGGGAACGCCGTGTCGGACGGCAGCACGCCAGCAATGGTGCGCGGCTGAGCCGTCCAGCCGGACCACGCGTCCAATCACGCCGGGATCCGCGCCAAAGCGGCTGCGCCACAGCGCGTGGCTGATCAGCACCGTGGATGCGGGCGCGCCAGGGCGATCGTCGGCGTCGGTGAAAAGGCGGCCGAGCTCCGGACGGATGCCGAGCACGCCGAAGAGCGTCGAGGAAACCGCCGCGCCCGCCAGGCTGACCGGATCGCCGGCGTCCGTCAGCGTGAGCTTCACAGGTTTCATCGCGGCAATGGCGGACAGCGATTGCAGCGATCGCGAGTAGTCGAGGAACTCGGGCTCGGACAACGTGAACGGCTCGCCCTGCGGCGTCACCCCCCGCACGCGAACGAGCGCGCGGGCATCGGGAAACGGAAGCGGCCGCAGCACCGCGGCGTCGACGATGCTGAAGGTGGCCGCGGTCGCGCCGATGCCGAGCGCGAGCGTCGCGACGACCACCAGCGTGAAGGCCGGCGTCGCCGATCAGCCGGCGAATCGCGTAGCGCAGATCCTGGATGATCGAATCGATCACGGTGATCAGTGAACGGTTTCCGGCTCCGGGTCCGGCTTGACCTGCGCCGGCTCCGCCTCTGCCTCCGCCGGCGCTTCGTCTGCACCCGCATCGAACGGCAGCGGCGACGTCGTCTCGGTCGGCTCCCCGAGCATCGGCGGCAGCTCGAAGCCGAGGGCCTCCGACAGGTCGTCGACCTTCGGCAGATCGTTGATGTCGTTCAGGCCGAACCGTTCCAGGAATTCGCGTGTCGTGCCGTACATGAACGGACGGCCAACGACAGGCTTCCGGCCGACCGTTTTCACCAGCTTGCGCTCGATCAGCGTGGACAGCACGCCCGTGCTGCTGCTGACGCCTCGGATCTCGGCGATCTCAGGTGCCGTCACCGGCTGCTTGTAGGCGATCACGGCCAGCGTCTCGAGCGCCTGCACCGAGAGCTTCTGTGTCGTGCGCTCGTGAAAGAGCTTGCGGACCCACTCGTGCAGTTCGGGACGCGTCGTGATCTGGTACCCGCCTGCGACCTCGACGACCTGCAGGCCGCCGGGACGATCGTAGTCCGCGCGCACGGCCGCGAGGGCCGCATCGACATCTTCCTTCGGTTCGCCGTCGAGCAGCTTGTAGAGCGTCTTTGCGGTCACGGGCTCCGGCGACGCGAAGATCAGCGCTTCGATGACGGGTTTGAGATGGTCGGACACGTTGCTACCTCGTGCTCCTACGTACTACGCTCGATCGACTCACTAAGGCCACTAAGCTCACAAAGATCACCAAGATTCATTGTTTCTCATTTCCTTGGTGGTCTTCGTGGTCTTCGTGATCCAGCCGTTGGCCGTCTCGTGGTGCGGCCTTTGCGTCCGCGACGTGCTGTGCATGGACCTCCTCCGGATCGTGGAGGGGCCGCGGCGCGTCGGCCGGCCGCGCGCGCTTGTAGACGCGAATGGGGCCGACGACGCCCGTCTGGAAAACGCGAATCAGCTTCAGCCGGATCATCTCGAGCAGCGCAAGGAACGTGACGACGAGCCCGGCCCGCGTCTGCACGTCCTCGAACAGATCCTCGAAGCCGCAGGCTTCAGTTTCCGAGAGACGCTCGAGCAACTGCTCGATGCGATCCTCGATCGGAATCTGCTCGGCGGGCAGGTAGATCTGCGGGCGCGCCTTCGCGCGCGCGACCACTGCCCGGAACGCGCTGATCAGGCTGAAGAGATCGACTTCGATCTCGGGCTCCGGCGGCTCGCCGGCAATCTCCGCGATCGGACCGTCCGCTCGCGTCCACTGCGCGCTCCGCAGCGTCTCACGATCGTGCAGCAGCTCCGCGGCTGCCTTGAACTTCTGGTGCTCGAGCAGGCGACGGATGAGGGCCTCGCGCGGATCTTCTTCAGGGTCTTCCTGCGAGGGATCCGGCCTGGGCAGCAGCATCCGCGACTTGATGTGGATCAGCGTAGCCGCCATCACGAGGAACTCGCCGGCGACGTCGAGGTTCATCTCCTGCATCAGGTCGATGTACCTCGAGGGTACTGCGACGTGATCAGCGTGATTGGAATCTCGTAGATGTCCACGGCGTGGGTCTTGATCAGATGCAGCAGAAGGTCGAGCGGACCTTCGAAGTTCTGCAGCCTGACCGGATACGCCTCGAGGATCGATTCGAATTCCTGCTGGTGTTCCATAGTCACCCCGGGGGGCGTCGCCCCACCGGACCCCCATCGCCGTCGCTCGCGAGGCCCTTCGCCCCGCTCCGCTCCGGCGGGCGCGCCTGCGGCGCGCGCATGTCGGTCAGTACTTCAACTTCACCGCGTCGCGAACCCGGGTCATCGTCTCCGCGGCAATCACTTTCGCCTTGCGCGACCCCTCCTCGAGGATGTCGCGAAGCGTGCCCGGCCTCGCCAGGATCTCCGCGCGGCGCGCGCGCATCGGATCGAGGTGCGCGTTCAGCGCCTTCGCGAGCTTGGTCTTGACCTCGACGTCGCCGACCTTGCCAGCGCGATAACGCGCCTTCAGATCCTCGATCTCCGCCGTGTCGGGGTTGAACGCGTCGTGATACGCGAACACGGGATTCCCCTCCACCGTCCCGGGCACGTCGGCGCGGATGCGTTTGGGGTCCGTGTACATCTGCATCACTTTTTTCCGCACGACCTCGGCGTCGTCCGACAGATTGATCGTGTTGCCGTAGCTCTTGCTCATCTTGCGGTTGTCGAGCCCGGGCAGGCGCGGAAATTTCGTGAGCAGCGGCAGCGGTTCGACGAACAGCTCCCCGTAGAAGTTGTGGAAGCGCCTCACGATCTCGCGGCTCAGCTCGAGGTGCGGCACCTGATCCTCGCCAACCGGCACGTACTGCGCGTTGTAGATGATGACGTCGGCGGTCTGGAGCAAAGGATAGCCGAGGAACCCGAGCGTCGACAGATCTTTGTCGCTCATCTGTTCGATCTGCTCCTTGTACGTCGGGACGCGCTCGAGCCAGGGGATCGGCACGGTCATCGAGAGCAGCAGGAACAGCTCGGCGTGCTCGGGCACGCGCGACTGCACGAAGAGCGTGCTCTTCGCGGGATCGAGGCCGGCCGCAATCCAGTCGGCAACCATGTCGTAGGCGCTCGGGACGATCGCTGACGTGTCTGCGTAGTCGCTCGTCAGCGCGTGCCAGTCGGCGACGAAGTAGAAGCAGTCGTACTGGTCCTGCAGCGGCGCCCAGTTGTTCAACGCCCCCACGAGATGACCCAGGTGCAGCTTGCCGGTGGGACGCATGCCCGAGACGACGCGCGGTTTCACGGAAGCAATATCCTCAGCAGGGTGCTCGTCGGCGGCAGGATCAGCGCGCTCGCCACGCCGGTCAGCATCAGCGCATACAGGATCAGAAATCCGTATTGCCGGAGTTGCGCGTAGCGATACGCCAGGCGAGGCGGCAGCAGACCGAGCAGGACGTTGCCGCCGTCGAGGGGCGGCACGGGAATCAGGTTGAAGAACGCCAGCAGCAGGTTCACCTGGACGAAGTAGTACAGCACGCCAAGCACCATCGCCGCGCCGGTGCTGACCTCCGACGGGACTGAAATTACGCGATACAGGATCGCCGCCGCGATCGCCTGGAGCAGGTTGCTGACCGGGCCGGCCGCCGCAATGATGGCAAAGTCGCGCTGCGGGTGCCGCAGATTCCGGGTGTCCACGGGCACCGGCTTCGCCCACCCGATGAGCGGGAGATGGCTCACGATCGCCAGGAGCGGCAGGATGATCGTGCCGATCAGATCGACGTGGACCATCGGATTGAGCGACACGCGGCCCAGCCTGCGTGCCGTCGAATCGCCGAGCCGATCGGCGGTCAGCGCGTGCGCCGCTTCGTGAATGGTGAGCGAGACCAGAAGCACACCAAAGCCGATGGCGACGCTCAGGAGATCGACGTTGGGCAAGGAGCGGTGGCTGCTGGCGACGTTCGCGAAAAGGGCGGCCGCGTCGGCCGCCCGGACTGCCTAAGCGTATGCGAAAACGGCTTGACTATCAAGCACTTATCGCAATTCGCCGCGCTATTTCAACTTCTTGATCTCGTTGAACATCACCGGCTGCTGGGCGTAGTTCTCCAGCACGAGGTTGTTGGTCTTCTTGTCGATGTAGATCTTGGTCCCGACGAGAATCTTCCCGCTGCCCTCGTCGTTCTTGTCGAGATGCATTTCCAGGATCGTGAACGGATAGTCGATCGAGCGCGGCTGATTGCGCGCTTCCCAGAAGTTGATCGGCCGGTCGGTCGCCAGCACGATCGAGCGTCCGCCCTCGTCGAGCGGGGTCTGACGCGCGTAGTGAAGATCCCAGGCCAACGACTGCTGCGTCCGGATGTAACCGACCTTGGGGAGCTTCTGCAGCGCGCGGAGCAGTTTGTCGGTCGGATTCTTGTTCTCTTTCACGATCGCCAGCAGTTGCGCACGCTCCTCGTCGGTAGACCAGCGAGAAATTTCGAAATCGAGGACCGCGGTCTTCGGTCCGCTGTTCATGTTGATCGCGAACCCGGTGAACTTTTCCTTGACGTTCTGAGCGGAGACGGCCGGCGCGAGCGTCGAGACGGCCGTCAGTAAGGCGGCGCACGCCAGAGTGGGGCCGAGCAAGGCTCGGATGTTCATGGTTGATCCTCCTTCAACGTTATGAAATATTGTACGCGACCGGGCAACTCTATCCTCGAGCTGGCAGTCGGAAAGCGAAGCGCGCGCCGCGCCCGGGCTCGCTTTCACACCAGAGCGTGCCGTTCATACGATCCACGAACTCCCAGGCGACCGCCAGGCCATATCCACCGGACGGCTCCGCCGTCCGCACACCTGGTCCGGCGACCATGCGCTGGAACAGCTGCTCGCGCGCTTCGCGTGTCAACCCCGGACCGGCGTCGCGCACGCTGCAGACCACTGAGTCTTCCTCCGGCATGATCTGCACGTAGACCGTACTCCCGGGCGGCGACACCTTCACGGCGTTGGACAGGAGGTTGTCGGCGACCACCGCGACGGCGACGCTGTCCGCCCACACCAGCGGGACCTGACCAACCGCGAGGCTGACGATCCGGATCTGGTTCGGTTCGGCGAGCCGCCGGTAGTACATGGCGGCCCGGTCCATCAACAAGGGGAGATTGAGGTAAGTCGGCTTCAGCGGAAAATCGCTCGGCGCCGACGCATGCAGCAACCGGCCGATCGTGTGCTGCATCATGTCAGCCGCATGATGAATCCCGGCGAGCCACGTGGCCACCTCGGGATCGGGATAGCCCACCAGCGTATGCTGCAGCAGCTCGGCGGCGGCCGTCGTCGTGTTGGCACAGCCGCTCAACGCGTGCGCCGCGAAGCCGACGATGGTCGGATCGATCGACGGAATCGTATCCAGCTCGGAGAGCGCGCGATCGAGCGCGAGCTGCGCCTCCTCAATCGAAGTAACGGCACGTTCCCTCGAATCAACCATGTAGCCCTACTCCGCGCGGGCGCCGCGACCTGCCGCGCGCATCCGCACCTTCTACTCCCCGTCTCCGCGATGTCTGTGTTGTCTGCTGCCTGTAGTGTCGCGTGCTATTTCTTGTCGTCCGCGAACGAGACGAGAAGCGCCTCCGTCCACGTGATGTCCACGCGATCACCGACCTTGACCTTGCTCAGCGCTTTCGTGTCTTCGACACGTGAGCTGTACTTCCAGTTGTTCGGTCCGGTGAAGGTGATGGAGGGCACGCTCGGATCGATCGCCGTGATCGTCGCGGTGATGGTGCGCTGCGTCGCCGCCGTGCCACCCGGCCGCGCGCCGGCCGTCGAGGGCGTCACCTTCGCGGCGTCGGTGTCGACCGCCGGCTCGCCCGGTGCCTTGAGGCGAAGAATCAGACTCTCGTAGTATGTGGCGGTCAGGGTGTCACCAACCTTGAGGGCGTCGAACCGCGTCACCGCTTGGGGCACCGTCATCGTGACGTAGTTTCCCTCAGGTCCCTTCAAGGTCAACGATCGCGTCGCCTTCTCGATCGACTCGACGGTGGCGGTCACGGTCTTCGTCTCTCCGGGAATGACCTTCGTCTGAGCGCGTGCTACGGCCACGCTCGGCACGACCACCGCCATCGTCATTACGGCCACAATCAATCGTTTCATTTTCGCTCTCCTCCAATAGAAACCGTTAGAAACCTTCAAGACGGCCGCACGATGCAGCGGAAGCCAAGATGGCACGTCGACGTGTCGACCGGTTCCGGAAACCGGGCCGCCGGTCTGTAGCGGCGGCAATAATTCGGCGCGCACAAATGCGAGCCGCCCTTGATCACTTTTCGCGGGATGCGGATGTGCGGCTCTCGAGGATCAAAGCTCTCCGACTCCTCGCCGCCACGCGGATTGCGGGGCGCGCAGCACGCATGTTGCGGCTCGTCGACCGGTCTGAGCGTATACCAGTCCGTTGTCCACTCCCAGACGTTCCCCGTGACGTCAACGAGGCCGTAGCCGTTGGGCTGAAAGGCGCCGACGGGCGACGTGCCTTCGAAGCCGTCCTCTTTCAGATTCTGCCAGGGAAACTCCCCTTGCCAGAAATTTGCCATCAGCTTGCCGTCGCGCGTCAGTCCGTCACCCCAGGAGTACTCTGCGCCGTCGAGCCCACCGCGCGCGGCGAATTCCCACTCCGCTTCGGTTGGCAGCGTCTTGCCCGCCCACCGCGCGTACGCCTCCGCGTCGGAAAACGCGACCTGCACGACCGGATGCTGCTCGCGGCCCTTGATCGTCGAGTTCGGCCCGCGCGGATGGCGCCAATCGGCGCCGAGGATGAACTTCCACCAATTCCGGAAGTCGCGCAGATCGACGGGATTCGGCGGCTTCACGAAGACGAGCGCGCCCGGATGGAGCAGTTCCTTCTTTGCGCCGGGATAGTCGGCGGGATTCGGAGGGATTTCGGCAAACGTCACGTGCCGGGTGTCGGCAACGAATCGCGCGAACACGTCGTTCGTCACCGGGGTCCGATCCATCCAGAACCCGTCGACGGCGACGCGGCGGACGGGACGTTCCTCCGGGTAATGCTGGTCGGAACCCATCTGGAAGGTTCCGCCAGGAATCCAGACCATGTCTGGCGCCGGAGGCGGTCCGGGCGCTTGGGTCGAGGCCACTTGGTCCGTCATGACGTAGGGTGATCGAGCGATTCTAGTCCCACAGGCACGATTTCTTCACATACCACCAAGGTGTCATTGGTTCGCCGTCCCTGGCCCTGCGAGCGCCAGGCGCAGGGGACCCCTCGTCTCACCCCAGGCTCGTCCAGCCGTGCCGGTCCAGAGCGTGGCGCATCACTTCGAATGCTTCCTGCGTACCGAGCCTCGGTGAACGGTTCGCGATTTTCGGGTGAGGCTGATCGGATACTCGTGGCCTAGTTCCGTGGGTCTGTCGACGGCGGTTCGGGCTGGGCGAGCGTCCGAAGGAGCGCCACGAGCGTGCGTCCCTGAAATGGCTTTCGCAGATAGGCGACACATCCGAGCCGTTCGGCCTCGCCCCGGAAATCAACATCGTCACTGGCTGTGACGACGATGACGGGGAGCGTGGAACCGTCGGTTCGGAGGACCCGCAGGAGATCCAGCCCGGACATGCCCTCGAGCTGGATGTCGAGAAGCAGGCACAGTGGCTGTGCTGGTTCACAGGCGAGGAAATCCTCCGCCGATTGATAGCTCTTGACGTCGAAGCCGCTTGCCCGCAGCACGCGCCCCAAGGCAACGCGTTCGTCGGCATCGTCCTCGACAACCGCGATGCATGATGGGGGCGTCATGACGGCACAGAGCCTATGACGAACATCACCACGGAGTAAATTGTCACTTGGTTCTAGACCCTGATGTTGGCTCGCACCGGCCCCTACGCGTCGCCTCGAACCGGCTCGATGTGAAGGTCGCCCGCGACGCGTATGAGATCGGCGATGGAGTTCGCCTCGAGCTTCTGCATGATGCTGTGGCGATGGGCTTTGATCGTCCGCTCCGTCGTCCCGAGGTCGAACGCCACCTGCTTGTTCAACTGGCCACTGATCAGATGCGCGAACACTTCGCGCTCGCGGGGCGTGAGGCGTTCGTAACGTGTCAGGACCTCCCGCTCGCGGGCCCGGACCTCCCTCTGCCGTGCGTCCCGCACGAGGGCTTGCGCGATGGCGGCCAGCAGGACGTCGCCCGCAACGGGCTTCGTCAGGAAATCGACGGCGCCCCCCTTGATGGCCCGAACGCTCATCGGGATGTCGCCGTGACCAGTCACGAAGATAACCGGCAGGACGTCCGTTGCCCTCGCGAGCATCTCGTGCAGTTCGAGGCCGCTCGTGCCCGGAAGCCGCACGTCCAGGACCAGGCAACCGGGCTGGGCGATCGGCATCTGCGCGAGGAACTCCGCGGCGGAGGCGTAGGTCTGCACCGCATAGCCCGCCGCGCTCAACAACCTGGCCGTCGCCCGTCGCGTGTCGTCATCATCCTCGACGACGTGCACTACGGGCCCGGACGGTGGTGATGACGTTGATCCTGACGAGCTCTTGATCACGACGGCTCCACGCGAAGGGTGACCGTTTTCCCTTTACGGCGTCGCTCAGCGAGCAAGACTGCGACGACACTGCTGCCATACGTATACCGGAATACCGAGCAGCAGGAGCAGCAACCCGAACAGCACCGGCTGCGGCCCGCAGCCGTACAGCGTGAAAATCGAGAACGCAAAGGCCACGAGCTCGATCGGGGATATCCCGGGTATAGGCGTGCCCGCGGCTGCTCGCGCGGCCACGAGGCCTCCCGCCAGCGCGCAGAACGCGTACGGGATGACCGCCGCCATGGTACTCAGATTGACGACGAGCTGATAGAACCCGACCAGGCCTGACGCGCCCGAGCTCTGAGCCAACACTAGCAGCGTCGTCACCGTTGCCGACGCAATGATCCCAAGTGCCGGGACACCTCGAGTCGAGAGATGCGCAAAGGCGGCCGGGAACAAGCCATCGCGTGCCGCCGCCATCGGCACCTGGCCCATCAGGAGCGTCCAGCCGTTGAGCGACCCCAGCGTGGAAATGATGACGGCCGCCGACACGATGCCAGCTGCCCATCGTCCCCACATCATGCCTGCTGCGTCGGAAAACGGCGCCGCTGACATCGAGAGGGTCTCACGCGGCACGACCCCCATTACGACCACGGTGCCCAGGACGTAGACGAGGCCGGCGATCGAGATGCCGAGCATCGTGGCGCGAGGGATCGTGCGCTCGGGATCGCGCGCCTCGCCGGCCGGCACGGTAGCCGACTCGAGGCCGAGATACGCGAACATCGTCAGTGGCGCCAGCGCGGCGCTTGCTGACAGCATCGATTGCCCGCTCGGGTTGAGCACCGAGAAATGGCCCCACTGCACGTAGAAGAGCCCGAAAATCGAAATCGCCGCGAAGGGCACCAGCTTGGTGAACGCGGTCACCGTCGTAAAGAGACCAGACTCCTTCACGCCGCGAAGGTTCACCAGAACGACGACCCAGATCGCCCCGAGGGTCAGGGCAAACGCAATCGGGCGGCTCCCCTGAAACGACGTGATCATCTTGGTCAAGTAGCCGGTGAAGGCGACGGCGATCGCCGGGAGCGACGCGCAAATCGAGATCCAGTAGCCCCAGGCGATGAGGAACCCGGCGAAGTCACCGTATGCCAGGCGCGTGAACGCATAGGGTCCGCCGGTGACGGGCGCCAGCCGCGCGAGACGCGCGAAGGTCAAGCCCAGACAGATGGCGCCGCCGCCCATGACGATCCACGCCAGGATCGCGAGGACGCCGTACGGTGCGAGCGCGGACGGAGACAGATAGAAGCCGGAGCCAACCATGTTGCCCACGACCAGCGCCGTGCACGCGGCGAGGCCCAGGCTCTTGGCCTCTGTCTTCTGCTGAATGCTGGCCACTGCGACTCCTTCGCGTCAACACTGTCCGGCGCGCACCTCACTTCCCTTTCTTTTCAGGCAGTAGACGTGGTAGCCGCCATCCCTCTCTTCGGCGCCTTCCACCTCTTTTGCGAATCCGGGGAAGCGATGACCCCACTCCTGCAGGAGGCGCAAGTAGGTCAGCCACGGGCCATCGGCCGCTCCAAGGTTCTCCCCGGGCATCACGATCGGAATCCCTGGTGGATACGGGATGACACCCACGGCGACCACGCGGTCGGCCATCGCAGCCAGCGGTACTTTCTCCGCGTCGTTCGCCATCAGTCGCTGGAAGGCGACCCGCGGCGTGACGTCCGGCCCGGGCAGGGTGGCATATGCCTGCGCCTGCCAATGACCCTGGCGGTGCTTCTTCATGTGGGTCCACATCTCGTCGCCGAGGTCCTTGAGTCCCATCCCGGCGTAGCGGTCGCCGCCTGCCGCCGCGACAGCGGGCACGACTTCGCTGAGAGGCGCATTGCGGTCGTAGTCGGTTTTGAAATCCAGCAGCGTGTTGATGAGCGTTCCCCACTTCCCTTTGGTGATGCCCACCGAGAAGAGGAAGAGGACCATATGGTCAGTCGTGCGCGAGGGGACGATCCCGCTCCGACCGAGGTACGCGGTCACGAGGTCCGCCGGGATGCCTTTGCCATCCAGCTCGCCGTCCGTCTTCATGCCCGGACAGACGATCCCGAACTTGATGGGGTCGAGCATGCACCAGCCGTCGGGGAGTTTGTCGAAGCCGTGCCACTTCTCGCCAGGGTGAAGGACCCAGCAGTTCGGATCGGTGGTCAGGAGCTCCGCGGAAGCCTTGTGGAACGGAATGCGCTTCTTCGTCTTCGGGTCGGTGATTTCATCGGCGTTCCAGGGCGCAAAGAACCAATCCTTCCTGGCCAGGAACTCTTGATGCAGGTTCGCCACGGCGAGCCGGCAGGCCACGGCTTCCTCGATGACGTCCTGGGTCAGTGTCACGCCGCCGGGGCCGTCCATCATCGCGGCCGCGACATCGTTCGATGCGATCAGGGCATACAAAGGCGAGGTGCTCTGCCTGCGAGCAGTACGCTTCGTTGAAGCGACCGTGATCGATGGCTCCGCGGCCGTCGCGGATGTGGATGAACGACGTCTGTGAGAGCGCGGCCAGCAGCTTGTGCGTGGAATGCGTGGCGAACACGGTGGGGCCGTCGTTGGGGTGATCGGCGGGATTGCCTCGCATCGCGTAGCGGTCGCGGTACATGGGATTGAAACGCGCATACCCGTACCACGCCTCGTCGAAGTGGACGCGATCGACGCTCTTCGCCAACTGAGCCTCGGCTTCTGCGGCGTCGTAACACATCCCGTCGTACGTGCAATTGGTCAGCACCGCATACACCGGACGCGTGCTGGATGCCGACTTCGCCAGCGGGTTCTGGGCAATCGTCTTGGCGATCGCCTCGGGGCGGAGCCGTTCCGGCGGGATCGGCCCGATGATCCCGTAGCGATTGCGTGTGGGGCTCAGGAACACCGGGATGCCCCCCGTGAGGACGAGCCCCTGCTCGATTGACTTGTGGCAGTTTCGATCGCAGAGCGCGATCTCGCGTTCACCCACGCACGCGGACATGATCGCGCGGTTCGATCCCGAGGTGCCGGTCAACACCGAGTACGTGCGGTGGGCACCGAAGACACGTGCGGCGTATCGCTCGCTCTCGCCGACGGGTCCGGTGTGGCCCAGGAGCGAGCCCAAAGCGGCCCGCTCGATGCCCATATCCGTGCGGAAGAGGTTCTCGCCGTAGAAGTCGAAGAACGCCCGCCCGACCGGCGATTTGAGGAAGGCGACGCCTCCCTGGTGGCCGGGAGCCGCCCATGAGTACTCCCGATCGCGTTCGTATCGGGCGAGGGCTGCCGCGAATGGCGGGAGCAGGCCCTGCGACGTAGCGCTCGATCGCGGCCACCGTCCGGCCGGCAATGAACCCCGCCGTGTCTTCGAGGATCCAGACGAACTCGTCCGCCATCGTCGCCACTTCCACGGTGATCGTGCCGGCGAATTTCCGGTCCGCCAGCAGGAACACCGGAACCTTGGCGTTCCGCCCCCGAATCGCCTTCAGCAGGTCAGTGGCTCCCGCATGCGACGTGCGGTCGTTGCGGCCCAGTGTCCAGTTGACGAAGATGCAGTGGATGGCCGCATCCGAAACGACCGTCGCGATGCCGTCTTCGTGGGACACCGCCTCGACGACCGCAATCCCCCGGGCCCGGAGCTCCTCGGCCACCGCGTGCACGCCGCGACCGCCGGCGCTGGCCGGATTTCCCAGCTCGTCGTCGACGATGAGCACGCGCCGCTTCAGCGGGCGGGTTGTGTGTTCGGGCATGACGTGAATCCCTTCGTTGTCAGAGGCACACGCCGCAGGCGACCATGGATGGGAGCGCGGACGGCCCTCAAAAGCTGTAGGCGAGGTACGCCATGGCGTAGGTGAAGTTCTTCGTGCGGTCGAACCCTTGCTGGACAGCCTTCCCCGGATCGGCGTAGGCGAAGACGAAGCTGCCCGTGAAGTTCTTGTTGATCTTCCAGTCCGTGTACCAGTCGAGCTCGACCGCGACGTCCTTGGAGGTCACACCCGGCGCGAACGACGCCGCCTGATCGAGATTGAAGTTGAACAGGATGAGGCCCGTGCCGACGGCGTCGACCGGCGTCACGTGGACGCGCAGCTCGCGCGATTTGAGGTTGGAGTTGGAGAGGAAGTACTCTCCGGCGATCTCACCCTGCCACCACGTGCCCCAGTCGTAGAACCCGAGGAACAGCGGATCGAACGCCTCGTTCTGCGGCGTCGTCACGTCGTCGCCCTCGAAGAATGCGTAGCGATAGGAGATTTTCGGCTTCCAGGAGATGCCGCTCAACTCATACGCGCCCTGGAGATACCAGCCGTTCGAATCGAGCGCGTCACCGTTCGACTCGCGCGCGTACTCGGCTTCAATCGCGAGGTCCTTGAGGTTGGGAATGGGCGACACGAAGGCGCGGAAGTCGTAGACGTTGAGACCGTCTCGTCCGGGCTTGGCGTCGGCATGGGCGAACCACTTCATGTACGTCGCGCCGACGGTCGAATTTTCGCTGAAGGCGTACTCGTAGTTGACGCCCCACAGACGGCTGCCGGTGTCGTTCTCCGGAAGTTCATCCTTGTCCAGATAGAACACCTCGGCCTTGTTCGCGCCCGCCTTGAAGCGTCCGATAGCGGCAAACTCGAACGCCCTGCGCGCGTTGGTCCAATAGCCGCCGCGGCTGCCGCCTTCGGCCGCGCCGTCGTAGACCAGGAACCCGTGCCCAAGCTGGAACGGCGCGCGCCCGATCTGGACGTCCACCGCGTTCTCGCCGAGCTTGAGTGACTTACCCGATCGCCAGCCGACGTAGAGGTCTTCGGGCCCGAACGACGACACGTCTCCGCCGAATGCCTACGGCACGGAGCCATAGGTGCGTTCACCAACCGCACTCACCTTGCCGTACAGCTCACCGTGGCCTCCGGTGTAGACACCCGACAGCGCGGGTCTCATAAAGCCTTCGAACCACTGATCGCTGAGGTTCTCCTGCACGCCTTCCTTCGGGTTGTTGTACAGCGAGTTCTGAAAGCCGAAATTGCCCCAGCCCGCATCGAAGTTGAACGTCCAATGAAGTTGTGACGGCAGACCGGTCGACCGGGCCTCCGGTTGGTCTGCAGGTTCCACGGTCACGATCACGGGCGGGGGCGGCGCCGGATCCTGTCCCCGCGCAACCACGGGAATCATCAGCATCACCGAAGCCAGGAGCACCCGCATCGTCCGCATCGTCATGTGGGTCCTTCGTCACGTGAGCGCGGCTCGCGCTCATACGCGGCAGCTTAAGAGAAGGCCTAATGACGGGCTATTGCACCTTGGATCAGGACATTCGCGCCTCACCGCGATGCCCCCGGAATACCGGAGGTCCCCCCGGCATCTCGGACAGTTTTCCACTCTCATCGTCGGGGCGCGGTACAGCAAACGGCACCGGCGCAATGCCTTCGTCTTCAACGAGCGCGATCCCGCACGCTGGCAGGACGCGTGCAGACCGCGTGGTCACGAAAGGCAGCGAACCATGATCCAGCGAAGCAGCAAGCGACTCAGTCTCCGCGCCGTCTTCGTGGACGACGAGCTCGGGCATGCGACTGCGGAAGGTCGAGCGGCGCGAACGTTGATCGAGGAACTCCGCGCGCGCGACATCGAGGTCATCGAGGCGACGTCGGCGGAGGATGGTGCCTCCGTGATCGTCTCCGATTCGGCCATCCATGCCGTCCTCATGGACTGGACGATGAGTGGCGACAAGGACCACGCCAGCACCAGACGGCTGCTCGACCTGGTGCGCTCGCGCAACGACAAGATCCCCATCTTCTTGATGGCGGAGCGCGATCGAGGCCTCGACCATCCCCATCGAGGTGATGCAGGATGTCGACGAGTTCATCTGGACCCTGGAGGACACCGCGGCGTTCGTCGGGGGACGCGTCGTCGCGGCCATGCGGCGGTATCTCGAGGTGATGATGCCGCCGCTCGCGGGCGCGATGATGAAGCTCACCCAGGAGTACCAGTACTCGTGGCACACACCGGGCCACCACGGCGGCACCGCGTTCCTCAAGTCACCGGTCGGCCGGATCTTCTTCGACTACTTCGGCGAGAATCTGCTTCGCTCCGACTTGTCGGTCAGCGTCGGCAGCCTCGGATCGCTGCTCGACCACACGGGACCCATGGGCGAGCACGAGCGGTATGCGGCGCGGGTGTTCGGCGCGCATCGCACGTACTGCGTCACCGACGGCACGTCCATGTCGAACCGGGTCATCTTCATGGCGGCCGTCGCCCGGGATCAGATCGCCCTGTGCGACCGGAACTGCCACAAGTCGATCGAACACAGCCTCGTCATGACGGGAGCCATCCCGAGCTACCTCGTGCCGCTGCGAAACCGCTACGGGATCATCGGACCCATCCCGCCCGACCGGCTCAAGAAGGAGACCATCAAGGCTGCAATCAAGGCGAACCCTCTCGTGCCCAAAAACGGCGACTCCAGGGCGGTCTACGCCGTCGTGACCAACTCCACCTACGATGGGCTCTGCTACAACGCGCGGCGTGTCGAGGCGCTCCTCGATCCGAGCGTCGACCGGATTCACTTCGATGAAGCCGGGTACGCCTACGCGCGGTTCAATCCGATCTACCGGGACCGCCACGCGATGCACGGGGATCCCAAGGACCATACAGGACCGACGATCTTCGCCACGCACTCCACACACAAGCTGCTGGCCGCGCTCTCCCAAGCCTCGTTCCTGCACATTCGCGACGGGGCAGTCCATCCCGCACTCACGGTTCAACGAGTCGTTCATGTTGCACGCCTCGACGTCCCCGCTGTATCCGATCATCGTCTCGAACGACATCACGGCGGCCATGATGGACGGGCCGGGCGGCCGGGCCCTCACGGACGAATCGATCCAGGAAGCCGTGGCGTTCCGCCAGACGATGGGCGCGTGCACCGGAAGTTCGCGCAGAAGCAGGAATGGTTCTTCAACTCGTGGAACGCGGATACCGTGACCTATCCCAAGAGCCGCAAGACGATCCGATTCGAGGACGCCCCGCCGGAGCTGCTCGCGACGGACCCGGGCCGCCGGGGACTGCACCCGGGCGAGGACTGGCATGGGTTCGGTGACCTCGAAGACAACTACTGCATGCTGGATCCCGATCAAGGTGTCGGTGGTCACGCCCGGCGTCGCCACGAAGGGCGGCCTCGACAAGCGGGGCATTCCAGCGACGCTCGTCACGGCCTATCTCCACCGCCGTGGCGTGGAGGTCGAGAAAACCACGGACTTCACCATCCTATTCCTGTTTTCGATCGGCATCACCAAGGGCAAGTGGGGCACGTTGCTCAACGCGCTGCTCGACTTCAAGCGGGACTACGATCGCAACGCGCCACTCGCGGAAGTCCTGCCTCATCTCACCGATGGCTACCCTGACGTGTACGCCACGCTCGGGCTCCGCCACCTGTCCGATCAGATGTTCGCCCAGTTGAAGGACTCACGTCGGACGCACTGGCTGGCCGAGGCGTTCTCGACGCTGCCGACCATGAAGATGACGCCGAACTAGGCCTATCAGTACCTTGTACGCGACGACATCGAGCACGTGCCCCTCGAGGATATGGCCAATCGTGTGCTTGCCACGAGCGTGGTCCCGTACCCCCCGGGCATTCCCATGCTGATGCCGGGCGAGGCGACCGGCCTGCCGACGGCCCGTATTTGAGCTATCTCCGTGCGCTCTCGGCCTGGGACCGGCGGTTTCCCGGCTTCGGACACGACACTCACGGCGTCGAAGTTCGTGAGGGAACGGCGTACGTCCAGTGCCTGAAGCGTGAAGCATCCCGCAAGACCTGAGTCAGCTCTGGAGGCAGAGATGTTCGGACCGCTCCCCTGCCGGCGCGCCACCACGGCGGTGCACTGCTTCTGCTCTCCAGCGCGATCGGTCAGCACAGCCGGCCAAGCCGCGCATCGTCATCGTCGCCACCGGCGGCACGATTGCCGGCGCGGCCGAGTCCACGACCGCGGCGGGATACAAGTCGGGAGCGGTCGCCGTCGACGTGCTGATCGCCGCCGTGCCGCAGCTGAAGACCTTCGCCGACGTCCGCGGCGTCCAGGTGTCGTCGGTCGGCAGCCAGGACATGAACGACGAGATCTGGATCAAGCTCGCCACGGAAGTCAACCGCCTGGCGGCGCAGCGGATGTCGACGGCGTGGCGATCACGCACGGCACCGACACGATGGAGGAAACCGCGTACTTCCTCAATCTCGTCGTCAAGAGCGACAAGCCGGTCGTCCTGACCGGATCGATGCGTCCGTCCACGTCGCTCAGCGCCGATGGTCCGTTGAACATCTACAACGCCGTCGGCGTCGCCGGCGATCCGAGAGCGAAGGGCCGCGGCGTGCTGGTGGTCGCCAACGACGACATTCACGGCGCGCGCGCCATCACCAAGCGTCACACGACCGATGTTCAGACATTTGTGTCGCAGGAAGCCGGCCTCATCGGCGTCTGCCTGTTCGACGATCGCGAGTTCGTGCGGTCGCCCGCGCGGGCGCACACGACCGCCACGCCGTTCACGGTCACCGCCGGCCAGACGCTGCCGCGCGTCGACGTGATCTACGCGCATGCCGGGATGTCGCCGACCTGATCGACGCCGCCGTCGCCAACGGCGCCAAGGGCCTCGTCATCGCCGGCGTCGGCGACGGCAACATGACGACGCCGGCGCTCGAGGCCGTCAAGCGCGCGATCGCCAAGGGCGTCGTCGTCGTGCGCTCGACGCGCGTCGGCGACGGCATCGTCCGGCGCAACATCGAGGTCGAGGACGACAAGGTCGGCACCGTCGTGTCGAAGGAGCTCAACCCGTCGAAGTCACGCGTGCTGCTGAAGCTGGCGCTGACGCAGACCACGGACCCGAAGAAGGTGCAGGAGTTCTTCGACACCTACTGAGCGGCTCGACCGACAGGAGACGATCGTGGATGCCGTGACGCTGCGCCACTACGAAACGCTCAGCCCGTTCGAGATCAAGAACGATCTGGCGGCGATCGCCACGAAGACCGCGCGGGCCGCGCAGGTGGCCTACCTCAACGCCGGACGCGGCAACCCGAACTGGATCGCGACCGAGCCGCGCTCGGCTTCTTCCTGCTCGGCCAGTTCGCGATCACCGAGAGCCAGCGGACGATGGACCTGCCCGGCGGCATCGGCGGCATGCCGCAGGCGCCCGGCGTGGCGGCGCGCCTCGCGCCTGGCTCGCGGCGCACGCCGACATGCCGGGCGCGCCTTCCTGCAGCACGTCATTCCCTGGGCCGTCGCCAAGTTCGGCTTCGACGCCGGACGCCTTCGTCCACGAGCTGGTCGATTCGATCATCGGCGACAACTATCCGGTTCCCGATCGCATGCTCGTCCACAACGAGCGGATCGTGCGCGAGTACCTGCAGTGGGCGATGTGCGGCGAGCCGCGTCCGGCCGGCACCTTCGATCTGTACGCCGTCGAGGGCGGCACGGCGGCGATGTGCTACATCTTCAAGTCGCTCAAGGCCAACCGGCTGCTCAACCCCGGCGACACGATCGCCCTGGCCACACCCATCTTCACGCCGTATCTCGAGATGCCGCATCTCGAAGACTACGGCTTGAAGACGTCATCATCCCTGCCCGGCAGGAGCAGCGCTGGCAGTTCACCGACGAAGACCTGAAGCCGCTGCTGGATCCGGCGGTCAAGGCGTTCTTCGTCGTCAATCCCGGCAACCCGTACGCGGTGGCGCTCAGCCCGGAGACCATTGCGAGCATCGGCAGGGTCCTGGAGAAGCGGCCGGACCTGATGCTGCTCACCGACGACGTCTACGGCACGTTCGTGCCGGGCTTCCGCTCGCTGCTGGGCGAGTTTCCGCGCAACACCATCGGCGTCTACTCGTTCAGCAAGTACTTCGGCTGCACGGGCTGGCGGCTCGGCGTGATCGCCGTGCACGAGCACAACGTCTTCGACGACGCATCGCCGCGCATCCCGAGGCGGTGGCAGCCGGCGCTCGACAAGCGCTATGGGGCGCTGACGCTCGAACCGCGGACGCTGAACTTCATCGACCGCATCGTGGCCGACAGCCGCGACGTGGCGCTGAACCACACCGCGGGCCTGTCGCTGCCGCAGCAGGTCATGATGACGCTGTTCTCGCTCGCCGAGCTCTACGACGACAAGAAGGTCTACCAGCAGGCGTGCATCGAATCGTCAGTAGCGCGTCGCGGCGACGATCGAGGGCCTGGGGATCACCTGGATCCCAATCCGCTCTTCGACGGCTACTACGGTCTGATCGACTTCGAGTTCTGGCTTCGCAAGTACGGCGGCGACGATGTCGTGCAGTGGGTGAAGGCGCATGTGCATCCGCTCGACATCGTGTTCCGGCTTGCCGAGGATCACGGCATCGTGCTGTTGAACGGCGGAGGCTTCGAGGCGCCTGACTGGTCGGTGCGCGTCTCGTTCGCGAACCTCGACGATGACGTCTACGACGACATCGGCAGGGCCGTCCGGGCGGTCGCGCGCGGCTATGTGATGGCGTGCCGGGCCTCCAGAGGCAACCACGCGCGCGATTCCAGCAGTACCGGCGGTCGCGCCGGGCCGTCCGTGATCGACGCGCTCGTCGGGGTGCTCCGGCAGCATCCGGAGGTCACGTTTTTCCTGGTGCTCGGCATCGGCTATGTGCTCGGCAAGCTGAAGCTCGGCAGCTTCACGCTCGGCGCCGTCACCGGCACGCTGTTGGCCGGAGTGGTGGTCGGGCAGCTGGGCGTGGGGGTGTCGGACGAGGTCAGGCAGTGTTTCTTCCTGCTGTTCCTGTTCTCGATCGGATTCAGGACCGGGCCGCATTCTTCCGTGGGCTGAAGAGCGACGGCCTGCAGCAGGCGGCGCTGGCGGCGATCGTCGCGACGACCGGGCTCGTCGTCGCCTACATTGTCAGCCGGCTTCTCGGCTACGACGCGGGCACGGCCGCGGGCGTGATCGCCGGCTCGCTGACCGAATCGGCGACGATCGGCACGGCGAGCGACGCGATCTCACGGCTTCGGCCTGCCGGCCGCCGATCGCGCGGCGATGACCAACCGCATTCCGGTCGCTTTTGCCGTCACCTATCTGGTTGGCGTGGTCGGCGCCGCCTGGTTTCTCGCCCAGCTCGCGCCGCGGCTGATGGGTATCGACCTCGAGGAGGAGTGCCGCCGCTTCGAACAGAAGTATGGAGGGCGGCAGCAGAGCGGTGCGCGAGCGCGACATCGAGTATCGCGCCTACGACGTGCAGCCGGGATCGCCGCTGGTCGGCCGCGATCGCGGGAAATCGAACAGCGCGTCAAGGCGGCTGCGCGCTGTTCGTCGAGCGAATCCGGCGCGGCGATCGGATTTTCGATCCGGACGACATGACGATGTGGCAGGGTGACACGCTGGCCGATCACCGGCCGCCGGGAACTGCTGGTGGCCCGGATCGACGAGCAGGCGCTCGGCCTGCGCGAAGTCGACGACAAGGATCTGCTCGACATCCCGGCCGAAGCCCTGGATGTGGTCGTGACGCAGCGCGAGTCGACGGGCGCGCGATCGCGGAGCTCGCGGACGAAGAGGCCGTTCGCAGCGTCTATCTGCGCCGGCTGCCGCGCGCCGGCATGCCGGTCGCGATCCTTCCCGGCACGCGGTGCAGCGCGGCGACGTGTCACGCTCGTCGGGCCCGACGCGCCGGCTTGCAGGCGGCGGCCTGCTCGGCGTCCCCGATCGCGCGACCGACGCCACCGACATGGTCCTCGTCGCATTCGGCATCGTCGCCGGCGCCTGATCGGCATTCCGGCGCTGAGGCTGGGAGGCTCGAGATCGGCTTGAGTTGAGCGTCGGCGTCCTGCTGGGTGGCCTGGTCTGCGGCTGGCTGCGATCCATGTGGCCGCGCTTCTTCGGCCGCATCCCCGGGCCGACGCTCTGGATATTCGAGTCCATCGGCCTGGCCGGTTTCGTCGCCGTTGTCGGCCTGAATGCCGGACCGGACTTCGTCGTCGGCTGGCACGAGCGGCGCGAGCCTGGTGGTGGCCGGCGCTGTTCACCGTCCTCCTGCCGCATCTGGTCGGCGTCGTGGTCGGCCGCTGGGTCTTCAAGATGCAGCCTGGCGTGCTGCTCGGCGTGTGCGCGGGCGCCGGCACGGCGACCCCGGCGCTGGCCGCGATCCAGGAAGCGGCGAAGAGCCCGGTGCCGACGCTGGGCTACGGCGTGTCTTATGCAGTGGGCACGTGCTGCTCGCGCTGTGGGGTACCGTAATCGTGGCGTTGCTCTCGAGAGACGTACAGACGAAAGGACAGGACACATGCAGACGCGACTCGTGACGGATTCATCGCCGTCCTCCTCGCGCCCGCGCTGATCATCGCGCAGAAGACCAGCTACGACTTCGACAAGGCCGTCGACTTCACGACTTCAAGACTTACGGCTCAAGGACGGCACCAAGGTCGGAGACAAGTTGATCGACGATCGGATCGTCGCGGCGATCGATACCGAGCTCGCGGCGAAGGGCTTCACCAAGGCCGAGACTCCCGACGTCTTCGTCGTGTATCACGTGGCCTTCGACTCGCAGAAGGACATCTCGACCTACAGCACCGGCTACGCCGGCGTACGGCGCCTACGGCTGGGGCTGGGGCGGCGGCTGGGCGCGGCGGCACGACGACGACGCAGGTGCGCGACATTCTCGTCGGCACCCTGGTCATCGACATCGCCGACGCCAAGAAGGCAGGTCGCGTGGCGCGGCATGGGCGTGAAGGAGGTGCAGACCCAGGCCAAACCCGAGAAGCGGGACAAGAGCATCAAGGAGGCGGTGAAGAAGATCTTCAAGAACTATCCGCCGAAACTGAAGACTAGGCGGCTCTGACGGTTCGGGACGCTTCAGTCCGAGCTTCGCCATGCGCGTCTCGAGGGTCGTCGGCTCCAGCCCGAGCCGTTCGGCCGCGCCGCCGACGCCGCGGATGCGCCAGCCCGTGCTCTCCAGCACGCTGCGGATGTGCTCCCTCTCGACGTCCGCCAGCTTCGACGCTGCGCCTGGCCGCCGCCGCAGGCGGGGCCGGCAGCGCGATGGCTCAGCCGCGGGCCGTTGGCCAGGATCATCGCGCGCTCGACGACGTTGCGCAGCTCGCGGATGTTGCCGGGCCACGGGTACTGCTGCAGCGCGCCATGTTCTCGCGGCGCGATCGCGTCGATGCGCTTGCCGAACGTCCTGCGAGAACTCGTCGACGAAGCGCCACACGAGCAGCGGAATGTCTTCGGCGCGCTCGCGCAGCGGCGGCACGCTGAATCGGAAACACGTTCAGCCGGTAGAACAGGTCTTCGCGGAACGTCCCGTCGGCGATCCGCTGCTCGAGATTCGCGGTGCGTGGCGGCGATGATGCGCACGTCGACCTGGATCGGCTTCGGGCTGCCGAGCCGCTCGATCTGCCGCTCCTCGAGCACGCGCAGCAGCTTGACCTGCACGTCCAGCGGCAGCTCGCCGATCTCGTCGAGGAAGATCGTCGAGCGTCCGCCAGCTCGAAGCGGCCGATCTGCCGCGCGAGCGCGCCGGTGAACGCGCCCTTCTCGTGGCCGAACAGCTCGCTCTCGATGAGCGTCGCCGGGATCGCCGCGCAGTTGACGCGGACCATCGGCCGGCCGCGGCGCGCGCTCAGCTCGTGGATCTGCGTCGCGAAGAGCTCCTTGCCGGTGCCGGTCTCGCCGAGCAACAGCACCGTCGAATCGGTCGCCGCCACCTGTCGCACCTGCTCGAGCGCGCGGCTCACGGCCGCGCTGTGGCCGACGATGACACCCGTGCCGACCGATGCCGCGTCTCCCGCCGCAGGTACATGTTCTCCGCCTTGAGGGGGCCCCGCTGCGGCCTCGACCTCCGCCAGCATGGTGCCGAGCGACGTCTCGCGCTCGCGCCGCGTCCCGGACGTGCCGAACGCCCTGGTCATGACGCGCAAGCGATGGACCTCTTCGGGAAACCATCGACGCTCACGACGCTCGGCGTGCTGAAGCCGACGCCGCCCCACAATCTGTCCTGACACGGGCAACGGCACCGTGACACTCGACCGGGTGCCGCACGCGCGGTACGTCTCCCGGTCGATGGCATGCGGGATTTCATCGACGCTGGAAAAACAGACCACGTCACCGTCGGCAAACGCCCGATCGAACGCCCATGGGAAGAGGGCCTTCGCGGGCGTCGGCGCCGGCACGGCCGGGATCCCTGCAACCGCCCATCCGACCGGATTGATCAGCACGTTGTCCGGCGCCTGAACCCGGTACATCGTGGAACGATCGATGTCCAGCGTCTCGCCAATCCGGCCGAGTGCGTCCCGGATGACGTCGTCACTTCTCGCGGCCGGCATGTCGCCGAATCGCGTCGACAACTCGACCACGAGCCGGTCGAACTCGAGCGGTCCGCCGGTCTCGGATCCGTTGCCATCTTCTGGCCGTCCGCGCCACTCTGGTGTTTGGACGTACATAGCGTTACTGCGCTCGAACGCAGAATTCCAGCAGACCCGCAGCCACCTCGCGCATGACCTTGCGCATCTCGGGATACGGTGGGTGGAAGGGAGTCGAGCTTCGGCTGCGACCCCACTCGACGGTAAATGCCAGGGTCTTCGTCTTCGCTGGACGTCCGTCGATGTGGCGGCTGTATGTATAGTCGTCCGAACAGCCGGCTGCCGGGTAGAGTCCCACCGATTGCTGCACTTTGTACTTGCGTCCGCGCACGAGGGCGATCGCGCTGCTCATGCTGACGGCGCCAGGCGAATGGCCTGTCCGTTCATCGTCACGGGTCGATGTGCTCGCGATAGTCGATCGTCATGGATACGGCCACGCTTGCCGTCGAAGGCGCGCATTCGCAAAGCTCATCGCTGGGGTTGTCCGACTGGTTTTCGATCGGTGCCCCAGCTGTGAAGGATGGTTTCACCGTACGCGTGCAGGTCGACGAAGTAGCGGATCTGCGGATACCGATCCAGCAAGCCAGATGACGTTGCGCGTTTCGGGCTCGGAGGCGGGCCGTGGCCCGACGTACGTTTCGAAGTCGCTCGGGGCAGACGCGAGCTCGCCACGGTGCCCGGCGCGAAATGAGCGCTCGTAAGCGCCACATCATCGGAAAGTTTCGATTCAGGTCGACGCCGATGGACCGGGCTCCCCGTCCGCGCGGCGCGGGACGACGGTTCTTCCGCCACATCGGCTGCTGCTCCATGCTGAACCGCCGCCCGTCCGGGTTCACCTGGGGCAACAGGAACACGTCCTTCTTCTCGACGATCTCCCGGATCTGCGTTCGGCGGTGTACCGTCTGCTGGCCGACGCGGATGCCCATGCGTTGTCGCGATAGGCCCTGAGCAGCCGGACTGGCGAAGTAGATCGAGGATGTCGGCGCTGCCCCACTCGCGTCCGTGCACCCCGCCGATGAAGCAGATCCCGGGCCGCCGACGTCCGCGGCCCTTGCCGATCCGCAAGCGCGTGGCAGCGCCGTTTCTCCCATGTCCGATTGGGCAGGGGGATCCGCTCGACGTAGCCTTTGTGGAACTGTTCCACGCCCAGGTCCATCGCCCGTTCGATCTCGTCCGCGGTGAGATAGCCACCAGCCCAGGCCACATCGCCGTAGCGACCGTGCTGGAGTCGTCGAGCAGCGGCGTTGCGGCCCTCGTCCTGCCGCTGCCGAGCCCGGTGCTCGACCTCCTCGATACGTGTGACGGGGTATCCGCGCTTTTCGAGCCACTTGATCCTGCTCGAATCCACGTACGCATCGACCTCGACGCCGCCGGCAGCAAGTTCGCGGTAGCCGACCACGAGAACGCGATACCGGGTTCCGAGCTCGGTCATGTGCCGGCGATCGCGGCCTGCGATGGTGACATGGTAGAGCGCCATGCGATTCAGTTCCCTACATCGCCCATGTTCAGCCGCCCAGCGCCATCGCGGCGCCGACGAGCGTCAAGCCGACCAATGTCATCGCCAGGCCTGTACGCACCGGATTCGCGTAAGTGTGACGCGCCCAGAAGTAACCTACGCCGAAGAGCATCGCGACGAGCAGGCCGTTCGATACGCGGAGCGCCAGCCGGGGGTCGTCGATCAGAACGAAGGGCACCGCGGCCGGCAAGGCCGTCACGAACACGAGAATCATGCATGCCATAGCGCCATAGATGTCGCTCCGCTCGATTCCGCGTTGGCGTCACCGGCGTTCGACCGGCCAGCGTCAGCGCGGCTCGATAGATGCGGGCCCGTTCGTCGGGCGTCGCGATCTCCTCCAGCCTCGGGCCGAGCTCTCGCGCGATGACTCCGAGAGCGACCGATTCGCCGGCGCGCGCGAGCTCCGAGCGGATGCGTGCCGCCCGGCTGCGATTGAACATCGCGTCCATCACGTACATGGCGCCGTCGATGATGCCCCACGCCAGGTTGCACCCCAGCGCCGCCGCCAGCAGCACCCGGACGCTGCCCTCCTGGTCCCGCTCCGCCAAACCGACGCCAAGCGTGACCGTAAGCACCATGATCAATCCGAAGAGGACTTCGGTCAGGCTGTACGACGGCTCCAGATACTTATCCAGGAACGAGCGTCTGAGCGTCGAAGAGTCACGAGACATCAGTTCGCTGCGCGTCCCAGATGGCTGAACTCTATCGGGGAGCTGTCGGACTGACCATTGCACCTTGGATCTATCGAACCGGGCGGGCGTTGCACCTTTGGACAGTAGCTGGGCAGGCGAGACTGGTGGTAGGACCCCTTCGAAACAGGATTCGACCCCGACCAGAACTGGACTCCGGTCCAGGACCAGTGAGGATTCCCGACCGCCTACGACTCGCCAATCTTCAGCAGCACGATCCCGGCGACGACCAGCGCGATCCCGCCGATCCTCATCGCCGACGTGCGTTCGTGCAGCAACCAGACGCTCAAGAGAGACGCCGTCACGGCCTCGAGGCCGAGGACGATGGCATAGGTGACGGCCATCGACTCGTGCCGCATGGCGACCGCCTGCAGCGCGGCGCCGACCATGAACAGCCCGAACATCATGGCGGCGGGACCTCGGACGGTCAGGCCCTGCGTGAGCTTCGTGAAATAGCCCGCCACGCTGAAACACATCGCGGCGAGACTGGCGAACACCATGAACATCCCCGCCTCCGCACTCTATTGCTTGAGGAGGTACACGTAGGCCACTCGCCCTCCTCCATTTCGACCCCGTGGGTTTCGTGGCCAAAGCCCGGGAAGTGCCGATCCCAGTCCCGCAACGCGCGCAGATACCCGACGAATGGACCGTCGGCGGGACCGGCGTTCTCCCCCGGCATGAGCACCGGGATGCCCGGCGGGTACGGCACCACGCCCACCCCGGCCACGGTCCGGTTCGCCATCGCCGACAGGGGCACGTGGTCAACCTCGCCGCGAACCAGGCGCCGGTACGCCTGCACCGGTGACATCACTGGCGCCGGCAGCGTCCCGAACGCCTCAGCCAGCAGTGCGGCGTCGTTGCCCTGAGCGAGCTGGGTGTGTTCTCCATCGTGTCGGCAAGGTCGCGCGAGACCCAGGTCGTCGTACTCTGGCCGGGCTCGCGAGCCTCACCAGGTCGGGTAGGACGTCCACGAGCCGCGCGTTGAGGTCGTAGAGCCGCCGGAACTCGAACAGGGCGCTGACCAGCGTCCCCCACTTGCCCTTCGTGATCCCCATGCTGAACAGGAACAGCATGGTGAAGTCGGGCGTCTTCTCGACGACGATCCCCCGGCCCTCCAGGTACCGGCGCGACCAGGCGCCGAGATCCCACGCAGCTCCAGGTTGCCCGTCGTCGCCCATGCCGGGGTCGTGACGGTCCGACCTTGATCGGGTCGAGCATGCAGCGGCCGTCGGCCAGGCCGTCGAAGCCGTGCCAGGAGTCGCCCGGGTGGAGCACCCAGCAGCGCGGGTCGGTCCGCAGCAACTCGTCGGGCGCCTCGTCGAACGGCGTCCGCCTGCCGGTGGCCGGATCGATGACCTCGTCCGGCTGCCAGCTCCCGAAGAACCAGTCCCCCTTCGCCTGCTCTCACGCGGATCCGGGCGACGGTCTTGCGGAAGACAATCGCCTCCTCGATGCTTTCGTGGTCAAGGCGGCGACCGGTCGGGCCTTCCATCATCTTGCGGCCACGTCGCTCGACGCGATGATCACGTAGGCCGGCGAGGTCGAGGAGTGCATCATGTACGCTTCGTTGAACCGGCGTGAGGGACCGGGCCCGGCCCTGGCGGACGTGCAGCATGGATGCCTGGGACAGCGCCGGCAGCAGCTTGTGGGTCGACTGGGTGGCGAAGAGGGTCGGGCCCTCGCTGCGCGGTCGATCGGGCCGGTGGCATCGCGTGCCGCCCGCCGTAGATCGGGTTGAACCGCGCGTAGCCGAACCAGGCCTCGTCGAAGTGGATCCGGTCGACCGCACCGGCCGAGCACCCGGGTCACGCCCACGACGTCGTAGGTCAGCCCGTCGTAGGTCGAGTTGGTGATGATCGCGTGGACCGGCTTCTGGTCGCCTCCACGCCGAACGGGTTCGGCGGATCCGCCCGCTGATCGCCTCCGGCCGCAGGCAGCCGGCTAGATCGGTCCGATCAGCCCGACCGGTTCCGCGACGGCACCAGATAGACGGGAATGCGCCCGTCATGATCATCCCGTGCTCGACGGACTTGTGACAATTCCGGTCGCACAGACCGGTCCCCCGCGACACGATCGCCGAGAACACGATCCGGTTCGCGGTCGACGAGCCATTGGTGACAGAAATAGCTCCGATGGATCCGAACACCTCCGCCGCGAAGGGCTCGCCCGCCCCGATCGGGCCGATTGGTCGAGCAGGGATCCGAGCGCCCCGTCCCGACGGACAGGTCCGAGCGGAACAGGCGCTCGCCGAAGAAGTCGAAGAAACGCGCCCGGCCCGGCAGCCGTGCGCAGGAACGCGGTGCCGCCGGTGTGGCCGGGGGTGCCGAAGGCGTACTCGTGGACGTCCGCGTGCTTGAGCATCGCGTCGAACATCGGCGGAAGCAGCTGCTCACGGTAGCGTCGAATCGCGGTCTCGACGCGCCCGGACATGAGGGTGGGAGAATCCTCGAGCAGCCAGATGAACTCGTCCGCCATCTTCAGTGTGCTCAGAGGCACGCTGGAAATGTGGCTGCGCTGGCCGAACAGGAACACCGGGGCTCTGTTGTTGCGGCCGCGAAACGCGCGCAGCACGCGCGCAGCCCCATCCTCGTTGTCCAGATCGACGTCGACCATCAGGCTGCCGATCAGCGGGTCGGAAGCCACGACCGAGATGCCGTCGTCGGCACTGCGGGCGACGACGACCTCGAACCCCCGCGCACGCAGCTCGTCCCCCAGCGCGCGCGCCGCGCGAGCCACCGCCGTGCCGGTGACGATCTCCTCGCCATAGGCGGCGACGACCTTCAGCGGCAGAGTCGCCGCGGGATGGGTCCGGGACATGGCGTCGACTCCGTCCGCGATCGTCGCCCCTCGAGGTCCTACTTCTTGGCCTGCACGTTGGTCAGGTGCACGGCCTCCGCGCCATAGTCCTGCGTCTGCAGGGCACCGGTGTCCGACACTTTGATCGTCGCTGCGGGCGCGAGCTCACCCGAACCTGCGCCGGCGTCCTTGAGGTCGAGGACGGCAAGCGCCAGATCGAATCCAGCTTTCGGCTTCGCCTCCGGAAGCCCCGCTCCCAGGTGCGCAATCGGCTCGGACGCGATGACCGTGATCAGCCGGCCGCCGCTCATCGGGCGCTGGTAGACGTACTTCAGAGGTGTGCGCTTCTTCCCCACGTCGATGTATCCGATGTTCGGCTTCGACTTGAGCGCCTTGACGGCTGCCGCCATCCCCCCCGCTTTCAACGCCTCGACAACGGTGTCGCGCTCGGCATCCGTTGTCATGCGCGTGACAACGATCGTGACCGGCGCCGTCGCCTCGGTGCCAGCCGCCGTCTTGACCGACGCCGTTGCGGTAAAGGTTTCCGACTTCGCCTGCGCCGATGCCACCGCTGAGCATCCGATCAGCAGGGCTACGGCAACCGCTGATCGCAACACGTGAATCGTCTGACTCATGGACTCTCTCCCTTCAGAAGCCGCACCAGCGCCAGGTGCAGATCGACGCGGTTCGTGAGGAGCTGACCGCGCACGCAGAGCAGCTGCGCGCGGTCAGAATACATGATGAGCGCGGCAACCGTCCGGTTTCTCATTTCGCCGCAACGGCATACGGGTTCCCACCGAGCGCATTCGAAATGTCTGCGATCGCCCGCTGCGCCCGGATGCTGTTGCCGGCCTCGTCGAGCGGCGGCGACACGACGGCGATGCCGAACTTCCCGGGCGACACGGCGATGATGCCGCCGCCGACGCCGCTCTTTGCCGGCAGCCCGGTGTGATAGAGCCACTTGCCCGAGTCGTCGTACAGGCCGGCCGTCGCCATCACGGCGAGGACGCCGGGAACCTTGTCGGCGTCCATCACCTGCTTGCCGGTCACCGGGTTCTTTCCGCCGGCGGCCAGCGTGGCCGCCATCGTCGCGAGGTCCCTCGCGTTGACGCCGATCGAGCACTGCCGGGTGTAGAGATCGACCGCCTGCTGCCAGTTGGCCTTGATGTAGCCGTAGGCGAGCATCAGCGCGCCGATCGCCTGGTTGCGCTGGTTGGTGTCGGACTCCGACTTGTAGACGTCCTGCAGGACGCTCAGCGGCCGGCCGGCGGCGTCGTTGTGGAAGCCGATGATCTTCTTCCACACCCTCGTCGGCGCGTCGCCCCCTTCACCATGCTCGTCGCCGAGATCGCTCCCGGGTTCACGAGCGGGTTCATTTCGGGCGCGCCGGTCCCGACGACCGTCCTCACGGCTTCGACCGCGATGATCGAGTTGAATCGCGCGCCGGTCGCGTCCACGCCGATCCGCTTCTCGATCGAGTCGAGCCCCTGTTCCTGGATCACCTGGGCCATCGTAAAGACCTTGGAGATCGACTGAATCGATACCTCGGTTTTGATGTCTCCGGCGGTGTACACCTTGCCGTCAAGGGTGACGACCGTCGATGCCAAATAGGTTCGGATTGACTTTCGCGAGCGCCGGGATGTAGTCGGCGTTCTTTCCTTCCTTCAGGGTGCGATATTTCGCGTAGGCCGCCTTGAGGGCGTTGTCGATTTGTGCCGGGGCCAGCTGGCCGACCCCCTGCGCCAGCACCGCGATCGAACCAAGCGCGGCCGTCGTCAGCACGACGATGGCTGCGAATTGACGAGACATCCGGGCCGTACGCTGCTGTGTGACCATTCCTGCCCTCCGCGAGAAGCCTAGCGGTTGTGACCTGAAGGAAATCTCTTCATCGCGCCTGGCTTTGCTCCACGCGCGTACGCGGTCTCCGGGGCGGGGACCGACGCCAGCATACGGAGGCCGGCGACGAGGCGTCTATTGACCTTTGGTACAGGCCGCGTCAGGCAGGCCTGCCCGACAACGGAAGTGTGAACCAGACCGTGGCGCCGCCGTCAGGGTTGTTGCGGGCGGCGATGCGTCCGCCATGGGCCTCGACGATCGTCCGGGCGATGGAGAGGCCGATTCCCATGCCTTCTCCTTTCGTCGTGAAGAACGGCTCGAATATCCGGGAAATCGGGTCGGCAGGAATCCCGTGACCACGATCTCTCACGGCCACCTCGATCCGCCCATTGGACCGCAGCGTGCTGACCTCGAGGTACCGGCACTCCCGAGGCATCGCGCTGGCTGCGTCGATACCGTTGAGGAGGATATTGAGGAGTACCTGCTGGAGATGGATCCGATCGCCGGCAATCGGCTCGAGGTCCCCCGCCAGTTCCAGACCGAGCTTCACTCCCTTCGATCCAGCCACGGGCATGACGAACGCGACGGTGTCGCGGGTGAGCTCGTTGAGATCGATCGGTTGCGTTTCGAATTCATGCTTGCGGAGCAGCCCGCGCATGCGCTGCACGATCGCCCCAGCCCGGGCATCGATACGACGGATGTCGGCCAGGATTTCGCGGATCTCGCCCTCCGACGACGGGCTGCCGGAGTCCAGGAGCATTTCTGCTGCCTCCGCGTTGTGCAGGATGGCCTCGAGCGGTTGGTTGAGCTCGTGCGTGATTGCGGTGGTGACCTCGCCAATCGCGGCACGTCGATCGAGGTGCGCGATGGTCAACTCGCGGCCTCGGGCGGCTTCGAGCAGCTGCCGGCTGTCCACTTCAGCGCGCCTGCGGCGGCGCTGCTCGAACAAGAGCCACGCGATGAGCGCCATTTGAAGGACGCCTATTCCCGAGATGGCCGCAACCTGCGCACGATAGTCACGCCAGAGGCTCGGCTCCCGATACCGCAGTGTGCTGCCGGCCGGAAGTCGCCCTTCGTCAATATTCCACCGCTTGAGCTGACGCGCGTCGAAGACCAGGTCGGAGTAGCGGTCGGCGGGGACGGTGGCATCGGTAATTGCCTCGCCGTCGAGCCATCGCAAGGCACGTTCGCCGAGCAAGCGCCCCGCGACCCTGAAGTCGCGCAGGAGTCCGCCGGTTATACCGCACCCGAGCTCGTGGCGCTGCAGCGAGAACAACGGCCGGTTCGCCGCGGCTGTCAGCAGCTCGCACGCGCGCAGCGGCTGGAACGAGCGGCCAACGACATCCACCTGGCTGCTGAAGAGAAAGAGCACGGTGTGCTCCGGCAGGTTGGCGACGCGCTCAAGGAGATCGTCCATCGCCAGGCCGCTGAAATCCACAGGCTCGAGACCGAGGCCGGCCGCGCGCACCTGCTTCGCAAATCCAGGGAACGGCGACTGTCCACCGGGCGACCCGCCATGAATGAGGCCCACGCGCTCCGTGTCCGGCAGCACCGTCTTGATCACCTTGAGCGCAGGGCGGAAGTGATCCTCGAAGATGAGCCCTACCGCGCCGGGCAGGCTCCGGCGTGCATCGATCGTGAGCGGTCCGACATCGGAGTACAGCACCGACACGCCGGGCCAGGGATTGCCGCCGGCGAGGAATTCGACCGCTTCCTGCCCTGAGGCGACCACGAGGTCAACGGTCCGGCTGGCGTATTTCTCGATCAGCCACTGGCGGTAGCCCGCGCCGTACTTCGCGGGGGGAAAGCGGCTGGTATCCAGAAATTCCTCGTACAAGACCAGCGGCCGCTGTGATTGTTCGACGGCTTCGCGGAACCCCTGGATGGCGAGTTGAAAGGTCTGCCAGTTGGCGTGTTCGTTGGAGAGAAAGACGATCGCCCGGCCTGGATCCATCGGGGCACGACTCGATGCCCGCGGCGCTACGGCACTCGTTCCGGCAACGCCGCCTGGCGCTGCCGCCAGCATGATCACAATGACTGTCACGACAGCGTGACAGCCGCGCATGGTCTTTGACAAAGGGATAGGCCGGCCGTCCGGTGCGGATGAAGGCTTCAAGAGATGCGCCAGCGCGATCGCTGGCACGCACGGGCCTCGACTCTTGGCCGACAGACAGGGATTGGCGCAGACGAGCCCCGCTCATGGCTCTTGATTTGGAGCCGTGACGACGAGGTGACGCCCGAAACCGCACACGGTCGGGGTGGGCACGGCTTGCAACCGCGAGATATCGTGGCGCGACCTGCGGCCGCTCGCGGTCGTCCTGCACGACGTGGCACCCCGCGCCAGTCGGCGCCAATGCCGGCAGGCACACGGCAGACGGTGCATCGGCGTCGGCGCCGCCGCTATAGGATTCGCGTACGTAGCGCAGGTTCCGCGTACGTGCGCAGGCCTTCAGGCCTGCAACTAGTGGCCTGTCCACGCTGAACGAGGACCAGATCGCGGAGCGCGGCGCCCGGATGGCAAGGCGCGACGACCGAGAATACCGGGAGTATTTGAGGGAGGAGCAACGCAGCCAGCCGGGATGCCCCGCCCGCGAGGTGGTCCTTGATCAGCGTGGACAGGCCACTAGTCCGGACACCGCGTTCATCTGGAAGAACGTCAGCGTGCTCGATTCCGGCTCGCCGCACCATTTCGCGTACAACGCCGCGGCCTGTCCGGACTTGTAGAGATGGCTCAACGTCCGATCGACGACCAGTCGAAGGTCCTCGTCGCCCCGCGGAAGAACGACTGCCAGCGGCTCGTAAGTGAACTGGCGATCGAGCACGACCAAATCGCGCGCTGATGCGCTTCGTTTCGCGGCATCCAGCAGCAGGGCCCGATCGCCGAAGAGCACGTCGGAGCCGCGATCGAGCACGCGCTGCACGCCAGCGTCGTAGGCCTGCACCGGTGCGACGTGTGCGGTGATCTGAAACTCATTGATCTTGCCGGCCAGCCAGGGCTCCGCCGTCGTTCCGGTGACCACCGAAAACGTCCTCGCCTGCACGGCCGGGTCTATCGTCCCGCGCCAGACCGGTCGCACCGGACCCTGACGTCCGGCCAGAACCTCGCGCAGCCGCGCGGGAGCGTCGGCCCGCATCAATGCTCCAATCCCCCCCGGGAAGATCGGCAGCGAAAAAGACACTTCCGTCCTTCGGGCGAGTGTCGCGGTCTCCGCTCCGCAGAGCAGATCGACCTGGCCTTGCTGAACGGCTCGGTAGCGCCCCTCGATCGTCACAGGTATCCATTCGACGCTCATCTGCGACAACCCAAGGTCGCTCTTGATGGCGTCGGCGACCTGCTGACAGAGCGCGATCGAGTAACCGGTCGGCGTGCCGGATCCGTCCTTGAACGAGAACTCGGCTCATCCCTCGCGATACCCCAGCGTGAGCTTGCTCGCCTGCTTGACCTTGTCCCAGCGTCGCGGCACCTGCCGGCGCCGCCTGCAGCAGCGGCAGCACGAAGGCGATCGTCAGGTCAGAGTTGCCGTGCCGGTGCGTTTGATACCATTTTTTGTCATTCTCCTCTCAGCGGCAGAGCAGCCATCAGGCGGCAAGCGCCTTCGGTGCGGGCTGCGGGCTCGCTGCTCGCGTGCTTCCTCGGAGAAACGCGGCGCGATGAAGCCCCAGACGATGAAGGCGACGCCGTGTGACCAGCATGCCGCCCATGACCGCCTCGTGGCCCGACGCGTAGAGCGCGTAGGTGCTGTAGAGCATCGCCACGACAGCAACCGCCACGTTTCGTTTGTATTTGGAGCCGGTAACGCCCGCCGCTTCATCATGATGATCAGCGCCGACAGCGAGATGATGTAAGGCAGACGTTGGTCACGACCGCGAGATTGACCAGCGCGGAGAACTGCTCGCTGAGCGTCGGCGAGATGGTCGACAGCGCCAGCAGCGACTGGACGACGCCGAGGACGATCATGCCGGTGACGGGCGCGCCCAGCCGGTTCACCCTGGAGAAGAACGGCGGGAACATGCGCTCTTCGGCCGCCGACTTGCCGGTCTGGGCGATCGTGAATTGCCAGCCGAGCAGCGAGCCGAGACACGCCATGACTGCGAGCGCCATGATGATCGAGCCGACGACGGGTTGAACATCTGGGCATAGGCCAGACCGAATGGGCCGGTCGACTTGGCCAGGTCCGCATTCGGCACGATCCCCTGGATCACCGTGGTCGACAGATGTAGATGACGCCGGCCCCGAGCGTGCCGAACATGCAGGCCAGCGGAACGTCCCGCTTCGGGTTCTCCACGGCAGCGGAGTTCTGCGCGGCCGATTCCATGCCGAGGAACGCCCACAGGGTCAGCGAGATGCTGGAGCCCATGCCTTGCGCCGAGGCTCAGTCCGTGCGGGTTCCATGCGGCCGCGAATGTGCTCGGCTGAACCAGAACCAGCCGATGATCGAGAGCAGCCCAACAGGGATGATGACGCCCCACACCGTGATCGAGCCGATACGCCCGGTGAGGCTCGGTCCGCCGAAGTTCGCCACCGTCGTCAGCCACAGCAGCGCTATGACCCCGATGCACGTCGCGATCGGCGTGGACGAAAGCCACGGGAAGAACGTCGCAAGGTACCCGACGGCCGAGATGCCGATCGCCACGTTTCCGATGGCGAGCGACAGGAAGTAGAGGATAGAACGCAGGAAGTAGCCCGACTTGCCGTAGGCGTCCTCGGCGTAGGCCGACATGCCGCCAGGACGCTGGTTGAGGAGGCCGGCCTGCGCGAAGCCATAGGCGATCGCCATCGAGCCGAGCGCCGTCACAAACCAGGACAGCAGCGAGATCGCGCCGACCTGCGCCATGTTCGTCGGCAGCATGATGATGCCGGAGCCCATCATGTTGACCGCCACGATGAAGGTCAGCTGCATCAGGTTCATTCTTTTGTGCTGCCTTGGGGCATTGCTGTCCTCCTCGGGTCCGTTCCCGACCTCACTGGCGAACGACGTAGGTGTGGAACTTGATGCGGCCGTTGATTGCTCCTGGAAAACGCCCTGTACTTCGTAGTTGAATCCCGGGAAGCGGTTGAACGACTCCTCGAAGGTCAGGAAATAATCGAGCATCGGCTGAGCTTTGTCGTCCCAGCGCTCGCCAGGCACGATTACCCCAATGCCGGGCGGATAGATCAGCGCAAGTGTCGCGGAGATGCGGCCCTTGATCTCTTCCAACGGACGTAGTCCACCTCATTGGCGACCAGCGCCTCGTAGGCTTCCTTCGACGGCATCGCGAGTTCCGGGAAGCTGGTCGCCCGGAAGCAGAGCCTCTGCAGCTCCTTGACGTTCGCCTTGCGGTAGAAATCGTGCATCTCGTTGCAGATCCTGCGCAACGTATAGCCCGCGTAGCGCTCGGCGTGCGCTGCGCTAACCGTCGGCAGCACCTCGGCGAGCGGCGCATCGCGATCCCACAGGTTCTTGAACTTGACCAGCTTCGCGATCAGCGTGTTGAGCTTGCTTTCGTCTTCCGCCGGCGTCATCAGGAAGAGGATGCTGTTCAGGTCGCACTTCTCGGGAACGACGCGCTGCTCCCGCAGATAGTTCGCCACGACGGTGGCGGGGACGCCATAGGCCAGGTACTCGCCGGTCTGCGATTGATGCCGGGGGTCAGCAGCGCGAGCTTGTTTGGATCGACCATCGCGTAGCCGTCGACATAGCCGGCGTAGCCATGCCACTTGGCCTCGGGATGGAAATTCCAGCATTGCTGCTCGCGCTTGAGTACCTCGGTGGGCAGGCTCTCCCACGGACTTCTGATGTCTCGGTGACCTTCGAGCTCGCGGACGGTTACCCTGTCCGGCACGAACGGGTCGAAAAACCATTTCTCCTCTTCGCTCTGGCCGGTCTCCTCGTAGTAACGGCAGAACTCGCGGAGCTTCTTGCGGCTTCGATGCCGAGCGCAATGCAACGGTCCCAGAGCATCTCCCCGGCCTTGCCCTCATGGATCTTGGCGTTCACGTCCAGTGAGGCGAACAAGGGGTAGAACGGTGAGGTCGAAGCGTTCATCAGGAACGATTCGTTGAACCGCTTGTGCCCGACAAAGCGGTGCTGGCCGCGGATGTGCTCGTCGCGCTTGTGGATTTGCGAGGCCTGCGAGAACCCCGCGCCCTGCTTGTGCACGGACTGTGTGGAAAACAGCCCAGGCATCTCCGGCCGAGGCTTTCGAGCCGCATCGGACTGTGATCGTGAAAGAGCGGGTGGAAGGCGTTGTAACCGATCCACGCCTCGTCCCAGAGCACGTAGTCGCAGAGGTGACCGATCTTCTCGAGGACCTTTCGTACGTTGTAGACCGTGCCGTCATAGGTCGCGAGTTGGATGCACGCCAGGCGGAACGGTCGCTCGGCCTTGTGCCGCTCGCGTCCTTTATCAGCGGATGGGCACGGATCTGCTTGCGGAGTAATTTTCGTCCCACGCGCCCCAGTCGACGGCGCCAATCATCCCGAAGGGATTTCGCGCCGTCGGCAGGAAGATCGGAATGGCGCCCGCCTGCACCAACGCGCCCTGATGCAGCGATTTGTGATTATTGCGATCGAACAGAACGAGGTCTCCGCGCCTGAGCAAGGCGTTTGTCACCACCTTGTTGGAGCTGCTCGTCCCGTTCAGGACGAAGTAGGTATTGTCGGCGCCGAACACTTGCGCCGCATGGCGCTGCGCATCCGCGGCGGGTCCAACGTGAATCAGCAGATCGCCCAGATCGACGTCGGCATTGCACAGGTCGTTTCGGAAGATCTTTCGCCGAAATGCTGGAAGAATATCTGCCCCGCTGGCGACTTCCGATAGAACTGCCCGCCCTGGTGTCCCGGGCAGTCGAAAGCGATGTTGGCTTCACCGTCATAGGCCATCAGGCCGCCGAAGAACGGCGGGCAACAGCGTCCGGCCGTACTTCAACACGCTGGCAACGACCGCTTGGCGTAGAACGCTGGATCTGTTGCCCGAGATAGATGTAACCGTCCACCTCGCCAGTTAGCCCCAGGACCGCCATGTCGGATATCTGGTGCGAATCCGCCAGCGCCCAAAGCGGCGTGCGAACCCTATCGAACGAACAGATCGTGCCAGGCTTGCGCGCGCCTCGAGGCGGTCGTGGTCGATCGACGCGATGTAGGCGCCGACCGAGGCATCCTCCGAGACATCACGGTCCAGGGAGTCAGTGAGCTCGACCTCAAAGTTCTCGGCCTCGCAGGCGCTCGATGAGCAGCTGCGGACCTGCGGATCTTCGCCGTCGACGAGCGCGACGACTTTGAAGCAGTTGATGAAAGGGAATCGGAATCGACGGGCTCTTGACGGCGAAGTGCGCGGTGCCCGCTTTGCCGGCAGCCTGCGCGGAAGAGGTCGGTGGCGCCGCGGCGTGCTCGATCGCGTTCGGCGTGACGGCCGGCATAAACAACTCCCATCCATCTCGACGTCACGGAGTCCGTCGAGCGAGCCTCCCCCGGGGAACAGCGCAAGGATAGGAAGGCGGCGCCAAAGCGTCTATTGAACTTTGGTGCAGGAGAAGATGGCGGGCGCTACTTCTGGAACGGATAGATCACCTTCCAGTCCGCTTCATGTCGACGACGATCCAGCCGCGCTTCGGGCGCTCGTCGAGCGCCCGCGCGAGCTGGCCGACGTGCGAGTCCGGTCGTACGCCCACTCGCGCTCGGCGTCGGTGTGATGCACGAGCAGCCGAACCGGGCCCCGGAGCGGTCGTCGTCCACTCGAGCATCTCGAAGTCGCCGTCAGAGTTCCCGAACGCGAGCGATCGGCCGACGGCCGATCACCTGCTGAATGCCGACCGGCTTGCCCGCCTTGTCGTCGACGAGGTCGATCTCCGGCAAGACGCACGAGGACGGGCTTGCCGTCGCGGACCTCGTACCTGCACCTTGAACGGCTTCCGACGACTTGCTCCGGCGGAATCCCGTAGACGCGCTCCGCCCACGGGCGCATGAACTCGACGCCGCCGCCGGAGACGATGAACGTCTTGAAGCCATTCGCCCGCAGGTAGGCGAGCAGCTCCAGCATCGGCTGGTAGACCAGCTCGGTGTAGGGCCGCTCGAACCTCGGATGCCGCGCCGTGGCGATCCAGTCGTCACGATCGTCTGCGAACTCCTCCGTCGTCATGCCGGCGTGGGTCGCGGCCATGACTTCGATCAGTCCCCGCTCGCCGCTCGCGGCCACCGCCTTCATGTCGCCCTCCAGGACGCCCTTGAACGGCTGCTTCTGCTTCCACTCGGGATGCTTTGGCGCGAGCTCCTTACGCGGTCGAGGCGAACGCGAGCTGGAAGTAGACGGGCTGCTCGGACCAGAGCGTGCCGTCGTTGTCGAAGGTGGCGATCCGCTCGGCGGCGGGGACGAAGTCGGGGCCACCTTCCTGGTCACGCGCGCGACGAAGTCGACGATCGTCTTCTTCGTGGCGCGTCGTTCCACGACGGCAACGGATCCGGGGACGCCTGTGACGATGGGCCCGTTGCCGCGGGCGGCGGCGCCTGACCCGGTGCCTGCAACGGCTGACATGCCCCAACCGCGACGAGGAGCAGCACCACCGGTATCGCCAGCAGCGTAGAACGTCGGCGTCTGATCGTGCCCATGCTTGTGTGTTTCACCGACACTCGAGTGGCGCCTGCCGCGGCGGATCCAGTCCGACGAACGCTACGGCGCGTGCGGCGGTATCTTGAGCGGCTTCATGAGAAAGGTCGCCTGAATGAACAGCGCGCTTCCTTGCGTGGTTGTCCGCGCATAGGTTTCCCAGTAGTAGGCCACGCGAAGGAATCCGTAGACCGTGTTCTTCCTGGCGAGCGCGAGGGTCGCTTCGGGACCAAGACCAAGGGTCTTGTTCTTGCCGCGAATGAGGATGTGGGGAAAGCCTTGAATCGATCATCGCTGATCTTGAAGGAGGCGTAGTACGCGAGCCCAGCGGTCAGGCCTCCCTTGAGGAAGTCGCCTCCGACGCCGCCCTCGAGGTTCATCTGATTGCCAACCTTCGTCTCACTGTCTTCCTTCTTCGATTGAAAGTCGAAGCTGAGCACGGTGGCGGCGTGGTATTGCTTCTTCTCGTTCAGGTAGACCGTAGTGCCAACCCGACCTCCTGGCCCCACATGCCGAAGCCGGTGTTGTTCGATGCGCCGTTTTCGTAACGGCCCGTCGGGGCAAAAATCGAGTAGCCGGCGATAGTGTCCGCCCGTTTGAAGTGCCAGCCAAGCTGGATCGGCGCGATGACCGTATCGGTCAGGCCGGCACCAGGGTTTTGATCGATTTCAGTTCCCTGGATCCGGTTGTTGGCGCCTGCCGGAAACAGCACCTGGACGCCGTAGTAGCCTCCCAACACTTTCTTGGTGGTGACGTAGCTGAACCCGGCGGCGAACAGGTCCGAGTTGAGGGAGGGATGGAACGGAAGTTCCTCGCCGTCGCGGTTCTTCACCGTGTCGGTGTTGTAGAAGTACAGCAGTGGCGCGACGACGTAGCCGCCTGGAGGCGGCTGAGAGCCGCCCTTGAGCCCGACTGACCCCTTGACGTGCTGCGTGTTCAGTTGCGCCAGCGCTGGCGAACATATGGTCAACGACGAAGGAGGGCGCCGCCCGCGCGACGGGGATTCGGGCGCGCTTCCAGCCGGATCGAACGTCGACAACTCTGCTGAGCATGGGCAAATCACCTGTCCGGACTATAGAGAGGTGGCTGCAGTCGCCGCTATAGCACCTTGGCGCTATAGGCCGAAACGCCCGAAAGTTGAATAAGGGACGCGCGACCTACCCGTCTCCGAGTCACCCGCGATAGCCTTACGTAAGTAAAGGAGTCTCCCAGATGCAACTCGGAATGATTGGTCTTGGCCGCATGGGCGCCAACATGGTCCGCCGGCTGATCCGCGGAGGTCATACGTGCGTCGTTTTCGACACGAACCCCGCCAACGTCAAAGCGCTGGTCGATGATGGGGCGACGGGATCCGATTCGCTCGATGCATTCATCGCGAAGCTGCAGCCGCCGCGCGCCCTGTGGGTGATGGTGCCCGCGGCCGCGGTGGATTCAGTCCTCGCCCAGCTGGTGCCCAGACTGCAGCGCGACGACGTTATCATCGACGGCGGAAACTCCTACTACATCGACGACATCCGCCGGGCCGGTGAGCTGCGGCCGCAGGGCCTGCACTACCTCGACGTCGGCACCAGCGGCGGCGTCTGGGGCGCCGAGCGGGGGTATTGCCTCATGATTGGCGGCGACACCGACGCGGTCACCCGGCTCGACCCGATCTTCAAGACGCTCGCGCCGGGCGCCGACGGCGACGCGCACGCCGGGCCGCAAGGCGGGCGAGGCACAGCCGAAGAGGGCTATCTGCACTGCGGCGGTCCCGGGGCGGGGCACTTCGTCAAGATGGTGCACAACGGCATCGAGTACGGCCTGATGGCGGCGTACGCGGAAGGGCTGAACATTCTTCATCACGCGAACACCGGCAAGCAGAGCCGGGAGGTGAATGCCGAAACGACCCCGCTGCGAAATCCCGAGCACTATCAGTACGATTTCGACCTCGGCGAGATTGCCGAGGTCTGGCGTCGAGGAAGCGTCGTGGCATCCTGGCTGCTGGACCTGACGGCCGCGTCGCTCGCCGAACAACCGGACCTGAAGGATTTCTCGGGGCGCGTCTCCGATTCCGGCGAGGGCCGGTGGACTATCATGGCCGCCATCGAATCGTCGACGCCCGCGCCCGTTCTGAGCGCCGCGCTGTATCAGCGTTTCTCATCGCGGGGCGAAGACGATTTCGCCGATCGCCTGCTGTCGGCGATGCGCTTCCAGTTCGGCGGCCATCGCGAGCATCCGACGGACGGGAAATCAGCTCGCAAAGGATCATGAACGGCGAGGATGCCGTGATTCCGGATCTCGAGACGCTCGGCGACCCTTCCGAGCGCGCGAAGCACATGAACGCGCTGCGGATGTTCGAAGACATCCCGGATTTCTCGCTCGTCCTCGGTGGTCCGCTCTATCAGCTCTTTCGTCGCGCACACCTGTCGGGCGATGCCACACCTGGTGCATCGCCGGATTCTCACGGCCCTCGTGATCACATGGCTGCCGCTGCTGATCCTGTCGCTCGTCTCGGGCTTGCCGGCACGAGCGTCAGGATCCCGTTCCTTCACGATCTCGAGACGCAGGTGCGGTTCCTCGTCGCGGTTCCCCTGCTGCTCCTCGCCGAGCCGACCGTACATGTGGGCACCATCATCATCGTGCGCCGTTTCCTGGACCGCCGGCTGGTGGCTCCCAGGACCTGCCCGCATTTCAAGGACGCGATTGACTGGGCGCTTCGCGTGCGCAATTCCCTCGTCATCGAAATCGCGCTGATGATTCTGGTGTGGACGGCGGGACAGTGGATCCGGCGAAGCGGTGGCCTTCTCGACGCCGAGCTGTACGCCTCCATGACGGACCGGCTGGAGGATGACGCCTGCAGGCTATTGGGCCTCGTTCATGAGCATCCCGATCTTTCAGTTCCTGCTGTTGCGCTGGTATGTCCGGCTGTTCATCTGGTACGGGTTCCTGTGGCGCGTGTCGAAGCTGACCCTGCGCCTGACCTCCACGCACCCCGATCGAATGGGCGGGCTTTCGTTTCTCGGCAAGATAACCTACGCTTTTGCGCCGATCCTGTTCGCTCAGGGGGCGCTGCTCTCGGGGGTGATCGCCAGGCGCGTGCGGTACGACGGCGCGCAGCTGGCGTCGTTCAAGCTGGAAACCGGCGGCCTCGTCGGCCTGCTCGTGTTCATCGTTTTCGGTCCGCTGCTGATGTTCTCCCCGCAACTGGCCTACGCCAAACGACGCGGCCTCGGCGCCTACGGTCTGCTGGCCAGCCAGTATGTCCAGGAGTTCGAGGACAAATGGATACGACGCGAGAACTACAACGACGAACCCATGCTCGGCAGTAGCGACATCCAGTCCCTCGCCGATCTCGGCAACAGCTACGGCGTCGTGCATGACATGAGGATCGTGCCGTTCGGCCTCGACGACCTCGTGCGGGTTGCCGCGGTTGCCGCCGCCCCGCTCCTCCCACTCGCCCTGCTGGTGTTTTCGCTCGATGATTTGATCCGCGCCCTTGTCAAGATCCTCTTTTGAGAGCCGCCGCCAGGTCAGTTGACCTGGACCGACACCTTCCCTGTTTCCTGGCGTCCCCGATCGTCGCGGGTCGACGCGACGATCGTCACGGTCCCCTTCTTGTCCGTGCCGCAGCCGACGGCGAGCGTGAAAGGAAACGTCCTCGCCGATCGAGCCTCACGAGCGCGGTTCCGAATTGCGTGGTCAGTTGCGGCGCCGGCAGCGTCACCTGCGGCATCACGATGCCGGATCGTGTCCACGAATTGCATGCTCACGGTCGTCAGGAACACGTTCACGCCGCCGTTGACGCGGACGACGAGATTCATCGGTATCACGAATGGCGGGAGATTCGGGCAGGACGGTCTGCCCATCTGTTGACTGAACACAGCACCGCACTGGCGCTGAACGCGGCCGACGCTGCGCTGACCGAAGTGGGACCCGTGGTCGTGATGAGAGCACTACTGTCGCCGCAGGCAGAAACAAGGCACGCGACTACGACGATGAAAGCTGCCGTGAACGTACGCATGGGGAGCCTCACGTTTCCGCGGGCCTGGCCGGCCCGCCGTTAATCCCACCACGGATTCGATCAGCGCGATCGCGCGAGCTTCGTCGGCCAATTGAGCAGGACGCGAAGCGGCTCCCGCTGAATCGCCGTGACCGGAAGACAGAGAAGAAACCGCTTGCCGTCCCCCGTGACCCGGTATTGCTCGACCACCGAGCTGATGACCGGCAGCGGTGTCTGAAACAGGACGCGAGGCTTGGACATCACCGGTGCGGCGCCACCGGTCTGGACATCGACGACGGTGACCGCGCCGTTGAGGCCGAGATAGTACAGCTCGGCGCCGTCGGCGCTCCAGAGGGCCTGCACGCCTCCACCATCCGACGCCTGCCAGCGTTGACCGGAACCCCTGACGGGAGACAGATAGACTTCGGCGCGGCCGGAATCCGCGTTGTTGTACGCGATCCATTGTCCGTCCGGCGAGAGCTGCACCTGTTCGACCGGCTCTCGAGCTCTCGTCAAACGGCGTGGCTCCGTCATGCCACTCATCAGCTGCCACGCGTCCGTGCTGGCGCCGGTGCGATAAATCACCCCGCCGCGTCGCGCCGGCCCAATCCTCGAGCCACACGACGGGTAACTTTCCTTTCGGGACGAGAACGGAAACGGCGCCTCCCGCGATGTCGCTGCGCACAATCCCCGTCACGTCGCCCGTGTTCCTGCGCGAAGGCCACGTCGCCGTCCGGACCAATACGCGGATCGGTGTCGTTCAACTCGCCAGCGGTCAACGTGCTGGCCGCGGTACGGGAGGTACCCAGAACGACGAGGGTGGATCGCGGCTTCGCGCCCTCCCTCCTCACCTCCGCCACGATTTGGGTGCCGTCGCGCGAGAGCGCGAACGACGCGTAGTCGCCGGGCGCGCCCAAATCCTCCAGTGGCTCGCCGGTTCGACTGAACCATTTGAACTGCCGCTCCGCGCTGCCACCGCTCGCGTAGACGAGTGCTGTCCCGGGCGAAGACGCCCAGAACGACGATGTGCGGCCCGCGCCCTGAAAGACCGACGGCACGAGCGTGACCGGTTGGCCGGACAGCCGCAGCGCCGAGGGATCGAACGGCTGCGCGACGAGGCGATCGTCGATCGTCCAGAGAAGCGAACCGGACGCAAAGATTGCGCGCGAGCTCGTCGCCATCACCTGCGAGATCGCCGGCGAGTCCAGGCTCGCTGCGTAGAGACCCGTCGTGCGCGCGTCCTCCGTGCGGACGAACAACAGCAGCCGTCCGCCGGGCAGCAGTTGCGGCCAGCTGTGATAGTTCTCCCGCCGCTCGGCAGAGATCGTCGTCAGCTTCTGTGCTTCGCCTCCTGTGGCGGGCACGCGGTAGAGTCCGCCTGGTCCGATCGAGAACACCACGACGTCATTGCCCCACGCGCCCGTGACGAATGGAACGGGCGGCGCCTCGTCGGGCAGCTTGCAGAGCCGCTCGAGGACCGAGGTCGAGGTATCGACTTTCCACAGCACCCGGTTGGCGTTGAAGACGATGTACCGGCTGTCCGGCGACCAGAACGGCCAGGACGTGGCACCGTCGGTGCCGTCGACGGCGCGCGCGGTGCTCGAGTCGAGCGGCCGAAGCCACAGTTTCCGCAGGCCGCCGGGCTGCGACGCGATGAACGCGATCGTCCGTCCATCGGGCGCGATCCCGACTTGAGGCGCCGTCGACGTCAGTCCGGGCAGCGGCATCGGCGCAAACGACACGTCGGCCGCCGGCGGAGGAACGACAAACTCGATCGGATCCGGCGGAGGCGTCGTCTTCAGCCTGCCGCCAATCCAGACGCCAAGCGCCGAGACCGCCGCGAGCGCCGCGCCGGCCGCGGCACCCCGCCGATCGCTGATCTCTTCTTCGGCGGCGGCGCGACGAGGCACACTCGGCGATTCCGGCAGGACCTCGGTCGTGGGACGTCCGAAGTCCGACAGCGCGAAACGCCAGATCGCTCGCGGACTGAAAGCGGGCGCCGGGATTCTTCTCGAGGCAGCGTCGCAGGATGTGATGCAGTGACGCGGGCATCGGCCGCTCCGCCGATCGCGTGACCGCCGGTGGTGGATCGTTCAGCACCGCGCTGATCGTGTCGGCCGGCGTATCGCGGACAAACGCGGGACGTCCCTCGAGCATCTCGAACAGGACGCAGCCGAACGAGAAGATGTCGGCCCGGTAGTCGAGTTCCTGGCCTCGGGCCTGCTCCGGCGCCATGTACCCCAGCGTGCCGAGCACGAGGTTCGGCATGGTGCCGTCACGCGTCATCGCCAGCAGCGACTGGTTGGCGCTGGGCGCCTGGGTCAGCTTCGCGAGGCCGAAGTCGAGGATCTTGATGGTGTCGGCGGTCGTGACGAAGAGATTCTCCGGCTTGATGTCCCGGTGCACGATGCCGCGCTCGTGCGCCGCCGCAAGGCCGAGGGCGATTTCCGCCGCATAGCGCACGGCGGTGTCGATGGGCAGACGCTGCTTCTCGAGGCACTGACGCAGGGTCATCCCCTCGAGCAGTTCGGTCACGAGATACGGTGAGCCTTGGTGAACGCCCGCGTCGTAGACGCTCAGGATCCCCGGATGATTCAGGGCAGCCGCAGCCCTCGCTTCCTGCTCGAACCGCCGCACGGCGTCGGGTCTGCCGCATACAACGCGGGCAGCATCTTGACCGCGACTTTCCGTCCGAGCTGGGTATCCTGGGCGTAATAGACCACGCCCATGCCGCCGGCTCCGAGTTTCTGGCCGAGCGCATATCGTCCGATGAGCGTTCCAGGCTCGAGAATCACGCGATCACGCGGTCCTCAGGACCGGCGACCGGTCCGCTGGCCGGCTCGCGCTCGACGAGAGCCGCGATGTGCCTGGAACAGCTCCTCCATGAACGCCTTCTGCTTTTCACAGTCGGCCTCGTCGCGGACGCCTGCTCGACGCCAGTCAACTTCCGGGCCAGCACGAGGCCTCTAGATACAGCACGGGCGTCCAGCGAACCACGACGTTTCGCGGCCGGAGCGGTGGGCCCGACGCGCCGAAAGCTGTCGCATGCGTCATGGATGACGCGCCGAATGCGGTGCCGGCGGCACTGGCGGTCTTCTTGCTCAAGGCCGCCGCACGCGGATCAGAATCACTCGAACGGAGGTCAAGTGATGCTGCGCACGCTGTTCACCGAGGCGCGCGCTTGTCCACAGAACGGCCCGACCCGGTCGCTCGCAGATATGGAACGTACTGAGTCACGAACCATCCGGCGAATCGCGCCCCGCTCCGGGCGAGCGGCCGCCGTCGAGAGCAAGCGGCTTGACGGTCTGGACAGCCGTGGCTCCCGCGAAACGTCGTGGCGCTCGCGACCGCGCGCGATGAATCTTGTCGAGGAACGCGGGTTGTTCAAGGCCGCCCACGAACGGCGGACGGCAATGCGGTTGCAGCGTACACCGCTCAGGGAGGGCTCCTCGCACGGTATGGGCATGGCACCCGACAGCACGACGCAGGGCATGTTCCTGGCGTCCATCGGCTTCCGGATCCAGCCGCACAAGCGCGACGAGGTGCTGAGCGCGGTCGACGAAACCGTGCGGCGCATGCGGCAGGCCTCCGGCTGCGCGCGCAGCCGGCTGATGGCCGACGCCGAGGACCCGAACGCCTTCACGGTGCTGTCGGAGTGGCAGTCTGCGGATACCGCCGACGTGTTCTTCAGCTCGCGCGATTTTCAGATCTTCAAAGGCATCCGCATCCTGCTGCGCGACGAGCCGGTGATGGTGCTCGACGACGTCCGCTCGCGCGTGACGCGGCTGCTGCGTGGACAGTAATCAGCCTGTCCGTCGGCCCGCGGCTCTGAAATCCACGGTGATCGAACCGCGCGCGCCGCGCGACCTATCGCGGCCGCGCGACGCCGAGCTTGAGCATCCGGCTGCGCAGCGTGCTGGGTTTCATCCCGAGCACCTGAGCGGCTCCCCCGGCCCCCTCGATGCGCCACCGCACTTCGTCGAGCACGCGGACGATGTGACGGCGTTCGACGTCGACCAACGTCGCGCTGCTCCCCGACATGACCGTCTCGAGCGCCGGCTGCCAGGCTTCGCTCAACGACAACGCGCCACCGCGCGACACGATCAACGCTCGCTGCAGCACGTTCTCGAGCTCGCGGATGTTGCCCGGCCAGTCGTGCGCGCTCAGCGCCTCCATCACATCGTCCGGAATGCTGTCGATCTTCCTGCGCAGCGTCCGACCGAGGCGCTCGACGAGATGCCACACGAGCAGCGGGATGTCGCCGCGGCGCTGGCGCAGCGTCGGCAGCGTGATCGGAAAGACGTTCAGCCGGTAGTACAGGTCGCGACGGAACCGGCCCTCGCGCACTTCTTCCGACAAATCGCGGTTGGTGGCCGCAATCACGCGGACGTCGACGTCGACGCGTCCTCGGATTGCCCAGACGCTCGACCTGCCCTTCCTGCAGCACGCGGAGCAGCTTCGGCTGCACTTCGAGCGGCAGCTCGCCGACCTCGTCGAGGAAAATCGTCCCGCGCGTGGCGAGCTCGAAGCGGCCGACCTGCGAGGTGTGGGCGCCCGTGAAGGCCCCGCGCTCGCGGCCGAACAGCTCGCTCTCCATCAGCGTCGCGGGCATCGCCGCGCAATTGACGACGACGAACGGCCGGGCGCGCCTGGTGCTGCGACGATGGATGGCCCGCGCCAGCAGCTCCTTGCCCGTTCCGGTTTCGCCGCACAACAGAACCGTCGCATCGGTGGTGGCCACCTGATCGACGCGGAACATGACGTAGCGAAGCGCATCACTCTCGCCAACGATGACCTCTTCCTCGCCATCCGCCGGGGGAACAGGCATCGCGGGGGATACGCCCGGAAAGGTCGACGAGCCGACGCGTGAGACTGGATGAAACATCAGGGAGCTCCCATCTAAGTGTGACAGTGACGGGATTCTTTCACGCGGCCGCGACGGATCGTGGTTGGATTGCGGTAGGACGAGGTAGGATTTTGGTCGCCGGAATGTCACACGACGGCCGGTACGCCCGTTCCCGGCCGTCGATGCGCGTGACGCGCCTACTGAATCAGCCGTCGCACCGTCGTCAATTTGACCGGTTTCTCGGCGTAATCGTCGATCTGGACCCCCGCCGGCCCACCCGGTTTCACGCGCGCGGCCATCGCCATCGTCCCGGAACCGAGGCCGATGTCGTCGACATCGAACTGCGCCACCGCCACCTCGTACCCTTCGCGCGGCTTCGCGTCAGCCCTGCCGCCGCCCACGAAGTACACAGGTTTGTCGGTAACGACGACGATCGTGCGCCCGTCTCTTCGTGGCGGTCGACTCCGACGGCTTCTGATAGGCGTATCGAATAGTGAATTGCTCCGTGCCGGCCGTAATTTTGCCGACGACCGGGGACTTCCGGAGCGCCGGCAGAAAAGCGGGATAGCCCCCCTGCTTGAGCGCCGTGGCGAGCACGTCGCGCTCCGCGTCGGTGTTGTATCGATCGATCGCGATGACGAACGTCGACGCGAGGGCCCCACCCTCACCCGTGGCGTTGGCGTTGATGCTGAATTGCTCGGGGGCCTTGGAGCCCTGGCCCTTGTTGCTCTGTGCGCCGGCCACCGGCGGCACCAGCGTGCAGGCAAGGAGTACAGCACGCGAGACGTATCGACGGTTTCAGCACACAGCCTCCTGGGCCACGAGAATTCGAGCGGGACGAATGATATATCAAGAGGCGGGCCATGCCCTCCTTCCCCGTTTTCGCGGTGGTCCTTGTGATCCGTGACGCCACGCAATTCAGTGCGCGCCACGAAATAGCGTGAGGTGGATTCCCCTGCCACGCGCATCGGCCGTGTTACGCTCTGGCTCGGAGGTTGCGACGGGCCTCATCATGCCGACCAAGAACCGAGCGCAAATCGCCTGGGTGGCCGCGCTGAGCGTGCTTGCCAGCGCGCTGCTGGGCGCCGCCAAGATCAGCGTTCGGGCGGAGGGAGACAAGACGTTCGACTTTCGGAGCGCACGCACCTGGGCCTGGGATATGCCGACGCCGGGCAAGGTGATCATGATGCGCGCCGCCGACGACAATCCCGAGGACATCCGCCAGCGGCTCGAGCCGACGGTCCTGGAGGCGGTGGGCGCCGTTCTCCCGTCGCGCGGCCTCCAAAAGGCCTCGGCCTCGCCGCCCGACTTGAAACTCACCTACTACCTGATCGTCAAGCTCACCGCGGGCACGCAGGAAATGGGGCAGTTCCTGCCTGCGACGACCTTCTGGGGCCTCCCGCCCTTTGCTCAGGCCGCCACGTCGTTCAAGGCCGTTCAGGCAGGATCGCTCGTCATCGACATGGTCGCTTCCACGACGAACGCGGTCGTCTGGCGCGGGATTGCCGAGACCGAAGTCGATCCGTCGAAGACCGACGACGAGCGGAAGGTGCGCCTCCGTGAAGGCGTCAGCAAACTCCTCGACAAATACCCGCCGAAGAAGTAGCCCGAGGACGGATCAGCGATCGCCTATCGGAGAACGCGCAGGAGCAGCGACGTCCACGGCACCTCGGAGTAGAACAGCACGACGAGAAATCCCGCGACGTAGCCACGCCGCAGCCAGACCTGGCGGCCGTCAGTTTGCGCGATGCCCATCACCAGCAGGAGCCATCCAAACCCGGCAACGGGAGCGAAGGCGTAGGTGACCGCGCAGAACGTCAACAACGCCGCGTGCCTGAAGGCAGAGATCAGGCGCCTTGGCGGCAGCAGCATCAGGATGGCCACCGACGCTTCGAGAGCCAGGCTCGCCCACGTCGACACCGCCGCAATCGCGCGCAACCGTGGAGGCTCGACGACCGCCGGCGGGTTCAGTAATTCGGCGCCCTGCGGCAGCGGGGTCAACGCCTGACGGTCGGCAGTCCAGCTGCTGCGGCGATAGACCGCCAATGAGCATTGCCGCTTCACCGAATCGTGGGTCGGTGAGCAGCGTGACGCGAAAGAACCGGCCGTCGAGAAAGTCCGGTGAGAGGAACGCCTTCCAGCACACCGCGAACACGAAGGCGAGCCCGACGAGCCAGCGGCTCGTGAACGCGAGGGTTTCCGACACGTCGAGCGAGCGCAGCGCCAACGCGATCGCGAGGGCCCAATACGCGAACAGGTAGATGTGGTTGTCGGCGAGCGGCCAATCGTCAGCAATGCGGAGTCCGATCGCGGCCGCCACTGCCCAGCCAGATCGCCGGCGTGTACAGGACGCGTGGAGAGATGAGGACGAGTGCCGCCCCCGCAAGCACGAGCGGCAGGACGAACCACGGCCCCATCGGCCGCAGCAGCAACGTGATGGCCGTCAACCGCAGTGCGGTCTCGATGGCGGATTGCTCGGACGCCAGGTCGGGGCGTCCGCGACGAGCATCACTGAACCAGCCTCTTCCCCGCAGCTCGGGTGTCGCGGCATCCACGCTCGCTCTTTCGGGGGGAACGATGCCCCAAGCCCTCAACCCGACAGCGAAGCCCCTAGTGGACGTCGTAGACAAAGGTGCGCAGCGTGCGCTCGGATGCGCGAAGCGTGACGGGGTCGAACTCGGTCCGCCACATGGTCAGCCGAACGCGCGTGACGAGCCGCTCGTACCGGCGTTCGCGCGCGACGACGCCTTCGGCGAGATGGCGAAGCAGCCAGTCCGTCGGACACGCCGCGGCGCGCGCGGCGGAGTCCTCGAGCGACGCCGGGATCTGCAGTTCCTCGGAACGATCAGGCGCGTCGATGACCACGTCCACGCCTCGATAGCCGCTGTGATCCAGGGACGAGAACATGCCGAACCCTCCGCCCTTCCACGGCGTCAGGCCGACCGTTCGCGCAAGGACGATCTGCGCGACCGCCACGACGCACAGCGCGAGCGGAGGAATCCATCGGGAGCGCATGCGTCAGCCCGAGCGAACGGCCCGCCGCGTCAGAGCACCACGACGCGATAGCCGGTCGCCACACGTTCATAGTAGGTGGTGCCGCATTGGCTGTAGGCGACATTCCCCACATGGACGGACTTGCACCCGCCCGGAAGCGTTGCGATGATCGCGCCCGGAGGTGCCGCGACGACCTGGTAGGAGACGTCGCCACCTGACATCACCCGGGTGTAGTAGGCACCGTCTGAGTAGTAATAGCTGGAGCCTTCGACGTTGATCGTCACCGCCGCCGCGGGCGGCCGCGTCAGCATCGTTCCGACCGCGATGACCGCGGCGGCGCCGGCCACCGCCTTCCACGCGTCGTAGCTCTCGTACTGATCGCCCACCACGACTCCGCGGCGGCCGACCGCTGCATACCCCTCCTCGCCGGCCACGACCGCACCGCGAGGGCCAACCCTGGCGTAATCGTCCTCCCCCTTCGCGACCGCGCCGTGGCGGCCGACGGCGGCGTAGCCTTCGTCGCCCTTTGCGACGGCGCCGTGGCGTCCTGCCGCCGCATAGCCGTCCTCGCCTTTGACGGCCACGCCGCGCGGACCAGCGGCCACGCCCTTGCCTTCTTCACCCTTTGCAACGGCAGTTCGGTGCGCGCCCCGTACCTGCGCGGTGACGGGGACCAGCCACGTGATTGCCACGAGGAGCATCACCCCGGCCGCGATACCCGCGAAACGTCTGATCCGCATGGCTACTCCTTCGCGGCCGCGCCGCTCGGCGCGCCGGCGTCCTCTTTCGGCATGTTCTTCAGAATCCGCGCGCGCTGAAGCATCGCGATCCCCTCGTAGTCGGCCGGCACGGTCGGGTTGAACCGATCGTCGGCAATCTGGGGGGACAGATTCCAGTCACTGAAGACGAGCTCGACCCTGCGCAGACGCTTGTCTTCGGTGAACTGCGCAACGCCTTTCTTCGGCAGCGGATCGCCAGTCGCTGGAATCCACACCTCCCAGGTGACGCCCGTGTCGGTGAAGGACACGTGATCGGTCGGCTGGCCGTCAATCGTCTCGCGTCCCACCCAGCCTCCCTTGGTCGTATCGGACAGGAGCGCCTTGGCGGGCGAGCTGTAGGCGAAGTCCCCCAGCGGCGTCGCGACGCCGTACCGCTCGTGCATCGCGTCCAACGTCTTGTCGAGCGTCTTTGGCATCGGCGCCTGCGCGAATACCTTGTCCTTGTGCATGACGACCGTCAGCCCGACGCCGTCGTACCAGATCTCGTTGTTCATGTCGCCAGCAGTCTTGATGTACAGACGATCGGGTCGGCGGAGCACCGCTTGCCGCTGCAGCGTGACGCGCTGGACCTGTCCGTTGCGTTTCGCTTGATCACGAACCTCCTGGGCGGTAAACGTCATCGCCTGCGCCGACGCGAGCTTGGCGCTCATGTTCTCGATAATCTGGCGTCCCCGGGCCAGACGCTCCGCATCCGTGCGCGGCTCGCGCTGTCCGCACGCGCCGGCCAGACCGGCGGCGAGAACCACCAGCAGCACCCGGCTCGCCAGCCGCGGCGACGTGAGTTCGATCATGAGTCACCTGCTTTCGAGTGCCAATTCTGCCACCCGTTGAAAGTGTTCGACATAGCACCAAGGTGCAATCGGACAGGGCGTTCAACGATGAGTCGTCGGAGACTGGCAGAGCTACAATACGTCCCGCGTGTCGTGCGACGCGGCTCGACCGTACTCATGCTGCCATCCACGGGCTCGGACCAGGTGAACTGGATCTCTGCCACCAGGCGACGGCTGGTGTTGCCGACGATTGCGCTGTCGAGCAGCGCCGGCTACTACCTCGGCTCCGTCGTCGGGCTGCAGTTGCGCGTGCCGCCGGCCACGACCTCGGTGATGTGGCCGCCCAACGCGGTGCTGACGGCGGCGCTCGTCCTGACATCCCCTCGACGATGGCCGCTCGTGCTCCTGTCGGCCCTTCCGGTGCACGTCTTTCTGCAGATCAGGACCGGCTTCCCGCTGCCGTTGATTTTCGCGCTCTTCGTAACGAACTGCTTCGAAGCCCTCATTGCCGCGGGCGGGCTCTACCTGCTCAGCGACGCGCCGAGGCGCTTCGATACCCCGCGGCGTCTCGTGGTCTTCCTCGCGGTCGCGGTGATTGCCGCACCGCTGCTCTCGACTTTCGCCGACGCGGCTGTCGTGACATGGCTCCGCGGCGAACCGTACTGGCAGGTGTGGCAGACCAGGCTGTTCAGCAATGTCCTCGCCGAGCTGACGGTCGTACCGGCCATTGTCGGGAGCGTGCCGAACGCCCTGCAATGGTGGCGCACGACAACAAAGGCCCGCCTGATCGAAGCGGCGGTTCTCGGTCTGGGTTTGTGCGCGATCGCGTGGCTGGATTTCAGCTCCTTCCTCGGGCAAATCCCTTCGCTGCGCGCGGTGTCGAGTGAAACGCCACTCGCCGTCCAGTTGCCGTTTCTCCTATGGGCCGCGATGCGGTTCGGCCCGACGGGCACGGGCCTGTCGCTGCTGACGACCAGCATGCTGAGCTCGTGGGCCGTCGTGCACGGGCTCGGTCCGTTCACGACGCTGGCGCCGCCGATTACCATTGCCGCCGTCACGCTGTCCCTGATCGTCGTGGCGGCGACGGTGTTGTCGCTTGCGACGTTGCTCGAAGAGCGGCGTCAGACGCAGCAGGCGCTGCGCCTCCGGTTGCGATTCGAAGGTCTCCTCTCGCGGCTGTCGTCGGCGCTCGTTCAACACCCGAGCAACCAGATGTCGCGCGCCTTCGATGCGTGGCTCGGCCGGATTGGCGGCGCGCTCGCAGTGGATTCGTTAACGTTGTTCGCCAGCGACGGAAGCGCGAAAGCCATACCGCTCTACGCCTGGACGGATCCGAGGATGGACGGCATCCCGGAGGCGGCTATCGTGGATCAGCTCTTATGGGCGCAGCACAGCCTGCAGGCGAAGGAAACGGTGCTCGTTGGCGACGACCAGGACGTCCACGCGAACTTGCAGGCGGCCTCCTCCTTATTGACGACCGGCGCGTCCGTGCCGCTCATCGGCGAAGGGCAGGTGCTCGGGGCGCTGACGTTCGGCTCCGCCGGCGAGCTCGAGCTGTCGAACGATCTGCTCGCGAACGTGCGCCTGGTTGGCGAAGTGCTGGCGGGCGCGCTGAGACGCAGGCTCTCGGAGAGTGCGCTGCGCGAGAGCGAGGTCATGAAATCGGCGATCCTGCAATCGCTGTCGAGCGGCGTGGCCGTCATCGATCGGGGCGGGAGGGTGCTGCAGGTCAACGATCGCTGGAAGACATTCGCCCGAACGAACCAGTGGATGGACGGACATACCGGTGGCAACCTGCTGGAGAGGTGTCGCGCGGCGTTCGACGACGGCAATCAACTCGCTGGAGACCTCCTCAAAGGCGTGGCGGCGGTGCTGGAGGGATCGCGCAAGTGGTTCGCCATCGAACACAGGACCGACGCCGGAATTGATGCGGAGTGGTCGTCCATCACAGCGGTTCCGCTGAACCGGCCGGAGGGAGGCGCCGTCCTGACCCGCGCCGACATCACCGAGCTGCGCCGCGCGGAAATGGAGGCGCAGCGCAGCCGGCAGGAGCTGGCCCACGTCTCCCGTGTCTCGACGGTTGGCGAGATGACGGCGTCGCTCGCCCACCAGCTCAATCAACCGCTGACGGCCATCATGGCCAACGCACAGGCGGGCCGACGGATGCTCGACGGCCCGGAGCCCGACGTCGCCGAGATCCGCGAGATTCTGCTCGACATCGTCAAGGACGATCGACGCGCAAGCGACGTCATTCAGCGGCTGAGGGGACTCTTACGCAAGGGGGAGCTGGAGATGGCTCACCTCAATCTGGCCGCCGCGATCAGGGAGGTCGTCGAGCTCGTGGCCAGCGAGGCCATCATCCGCAATGTCGCGATCTCGCTCGAATTCGCGGACGAGCCGATGGTGATCCGCGGCGACCGGGTACAGCTGCAGCAGGTGATCCTGAACCTCCTGCACAACGCCATGGACGCCATGAGCGATCAGCGCGAGCGCCCAATCATCGTCGTCGAGTGCCGTCCGATCGACGACCAGCCCATTCTGCTGGTCCGGGTCCGTGACTCGGGGCCGGGCCTGCGAGTCGGCACCGAAGAAGTGATCTTCGAACCCTTCTACACGACCAAGCGGGATGGGATGGGTATGGGCCTGTCGATCGTGCGGTCAATCGTTGAGGCGCATGATGGCTCGATCCGTGCAGTGCGAGCACCTGGCTGCGGAGCCCTCTTCGAGCTTCGCCTGCCCCGCGAGCTCGGCAACGCCACCCCATGAGCGATCTCGAGATCTTCATCGTCGACGACGATGCCGCTGTGCGGCGGGCTCTCGATCGGCTGCTGCGGGTCTCCGGCTATCGGGTCCGCGCGTTCGCATCGGCGCAGGACGTGCTCACGGAGCTGCCAAACAGCAGTCCGGCGTGCCTGATCATCGACGTGCGGATGCCGGATCGGAACGGGCTCGAGCTCTTCGAGGCACTCCGCTCGACGCGCGAGTCCATCCCCGTCATCTTCATCACCGGGCATGGCGACATCGCGATGGCTGTGCGCGCGATGAAAGCCGGCGCCGCCGATTTTCTCGCGAAACCGTTCGACGACAAGGCGCTGCTCGACGCCGTGGCGCAGGCGACCAGCAAGGTCAAACAGTAGAGCGTCCCATCGTGGCCCTGCAGGCATCATCGGCGGTCCCACGCCCGCCCGCGAGGTGGGCCTTCAAAAGGACCGGATCAGTTCGAGCAGGCCGCCGATATCCGCCACTTTGTCGAGGTAGCCTGCGCAGCCGATGCGCTGGGCCTCGTTCCTGATCCGATCGTCGTCGAAGGCCGTCATGACGACGACGGGGACGGTAGAGCCGCGGGCCTTGAGCTCGCGCTGCAGTTCGAGGCCCGACATGCCTTCGAGGTGAATGTCGATCAGCAGGCAGGCGGGCAGACGCCCGGGAGACGAGGCAAGGAATTCCTCCGCCGACCCGTAAGGCACCGGGTCGAACCCGCCGGCGCGAAGGACACGACACAGAGCCTTCAGCGTCGGGGCATCATCCTCCACTACGACCACGAGCGGAGAGGGCGCTGTCATGCGAGCCAGGGCCCAGCCTACGCTCGATGCGGCGCCGCCGCGATAATCCCTTGGTGTTACCGGACGCTGCCAACCGGGGCAATTCCCAGATCGCTCGCCATGCGCACGAGATCGGCAATCGACTCCGCGCGCATCTTCTCGAGCACGCGGTGACGGTGGATCTTCGTCGTCTGCTCGGAAATTCCGAGATCGAAGCCGACCTGCTTGTTCAGCTGACCGCTGATCAAGTGCGCGAGCACCTCGCGCTCGCGCGGGCTGAGCGTGGCGTGCCGTGCATGCAGCTCGCGCAGGCGTCCGCGGCGGCGCCGATCCCCGGCGTCGCGATCGAGCGCTCTCGACACGGCGTCGAGCAATTGCGCGCCGTCGGCGGTCTTCGTCAGAAAGTCAACGGCGCCGCCCTTCATCGCCTCGACGGAGTCCGGAACGTCCCCTTGCCCGCTCAGGAAAATGACCGGCAGCGGATCCTCGAGCTGCGCGAGCGTCCGCTGCACCTCGAGGCCGCTCGAACCCGGCAGGCGCAGATCGAGCACCACGCAGCCCGGCGTCCGCATCGGTACGGTTGCGAAAAATTCACTTGCGGTGGCGTATGCACGAACGACATACCCGGACGCCCGGAGAAAGCGTACCGTCGCGGTTCGCGTCGACGCGTCGTCTTCGACCACGTGAACGATAGCGGCGGTCTCAGATGCGCCGCGCATGATCGTGCTCGCCATGAATGTGTGTTCCTCGAAGCGGAAGGAAGACGCGCATCGTCGCGCCTCGATCGATGTTGTTCTCGGCGGCGATCCGGCCGCCGTGCGCCTCGACAATGCTCCGTGCGACCGAGAGGCCCATGCCCATCCCGTCGCTCTTCGTGCTGAAGAACGGCTCGAAGACGCGTGACATCACCGAGGCAGGAATGCCCGAGCCTTCGTCGCGCACCGAGAGCTCCAGCCGTCCCTGGGTGGGCACCGTCGAGACGAGGACCACGCGGCGATCGGGAGGCGTGGCGCTCATCGCGTCGAGACCGTTGAGGATCAGGTTCACCAGGACCTGCTGGAGGTGCACCCGGTCGCCACGCGCGACGGCGGGGCCCTGTAGGTTCACGTGCAGGCTCGCGCCCTTGGCGGCCGCGTCCGGCGCGAGGAACTCGACGGTCTCCCGCGCGACGTCGTTCACGTTGACGGCTTCCTCCTTGACCTCGTGCTTCTCGAGGAGCCCTTTGACGCGCCGGATGATTTCAGCCGCGCGCTTGTCGTCCTTCCGGATGTCCTCCACGATTTCCTGCAGCTCGACGACGTTTGGCGTCTGCGACGCGAGGAGCGCGGTTGCCGCCTCGGAGTTGCGCAGGATCGCGCCGAGCGGTTGACGGAGCTCGTGCGCGAGCGATGCCGTCAAGTGCCCCATGGCCGCCCGCCGATCCAGATCCGCCATCGTGGCCAGATGCCGTCGCGCCTCGACCTCCGCGAGATTCCGGCGTCGATGCTCGAGCCACAGCGTGCCCAGGAGCCCGCTGACCGCCAGCCCCATCAGCACGCCCGCCGTGCTCGGCACACCGCCCGTCGTCGGCATCACAGCATCCTGGAATCGAACGACGGCGTCGCCTGGCAGTCGGCTCTCGGCGATACTCCAGCGATGGAGCGCACGCGCGTCGAACATGGGGATGAGCGCCGCGGCGGCGACCGGAACGTCGCGAATCGAGCCTCCGGCGGCGACACGCAGGGCCATCTCTGCGACCTGCGCACCGACCAGACGCTGATCCATCACGTAGCCACCGACGATGCCCTCGCCGAGGTACCAGGCCGACAGGCCGTAGACCGGAACCGGCGACGCATCCGCAATCAACGCCAGAGCGTCGGTTGGCTGCAGCGCGCCATCCCCGGACTCGTCCGAATGCCGCACGTACAGCACGATTGAGCCAACCGGTGCCCGTCCGATCGTCCCGAGCAGATCGCTCGTCGAGCGATCGATCAGATAGGTGACCTCGAGCGGCAGGTTCAGCGTGTCGAGCTCGTCGCGGATTGCCGCTTCGATCCAGCGTCCGTGCCGGTCGGGCATGCTGAGGACGATGAAAGCCCGCGTCAGACCGGGCTGCAGCCGTCGCGCGAGCTCCAGCGTCTGGCGGCACGCGCCGCGCGCGACGACACCGGTGACGCCGGGGCCGACGTGTTCCGCGTCGAGCAGCGACGGGATGACGGCGGCGTGGACGACGGGCACATCCGGAAACAGCGCGTTGCGGTTCTGAAGCAGAAATGCGAACGTCGACTCGCCCTCGACGATCAGCGCATCGATCCTGCGGCCGGAGTACTTCTCCTGGAGATAGTGCCGGGCGGATTCGGCGTACTCACCGGAGGCGAGGCGGGTGGCGTCCAGGTACTCGGCGACGTACGAGGGCGCGCGGGACCCGGCGCCCCGCAGGACGCTCCGCAGCCCCTCGCTGAATCGGAGATTCGCGATCGTGTCGGGCCCGTATCCGTACAACGCGACGATCGTCCGGCCCGCCGCGGACGCGGCCTGGCCTCGCAGGCTGGCCGTAAGGCTCGCAAGCGTGATCAGAACAACGGCGGTAATCGCGATGCCGGCATCGATCCGTCGGCCAGAACCAGCCATGACAGCTGACGTATCCAAAGTGAAGGCCAGTTCCGCGTCCGCTCACGGTCCGCTACATGCCGTGTATTCGCAGTGCATGGTACGGCGACAACGGCCCTGGTTCAAAGGCTGGTCCTGCGTAGGCCCTCGCGTGTAAGCCACGAAACCCACGGCGCTTCCACGAACTATCGTGCCCGCTGCGGAGCCAGGCCTACGTCACGACATGCCGTGGCGTAACGGATGGTTACGAAGCCGCTTTGAGGAGAGCGGCGCGACGCAGGGCACCCCGGACCGGGGCACGGCCACCCGCTCACCCGAAACGTTCGCCGTGAGCGCTTGGTGAGCGAGAGGCGTCTCGCGGCCTGAATCTGGCGCAGCGGCGGCGCGTTCTCGTTCAACACGTCGGCGTGCATCGGATGCAGGAACCGGAAGACCGCGGTGTCGGCAGGTCGAGTGGATCGCGCCAGCCGATGAACCCGCGGTCAGCGAGCGTCTCGAGCCGACGACGGACGGCAAAGGGCGTGTCGATGTCGGCCGCGCGCGCGACGTCGGCCGCGGTGAATTCCGGACCGACCGCTGCGGCAATTTCGAGCACGGCGCGATCTTCAGGGCCAAGCTGCTCGAAGCGCCAGAGGACGACATCGAGGAGCCGCTTCGGGAGCGACTTCTCGATCATGCGTGGCGAGTAGCGCAGGCGCCAGGTGTTATCGGTCAGCGTCACATAGTCGGCTTCGATCAGCCCGTCGGTGACCGCCACGACCGACAGCGGAATCCCTCCCGGTCACCCGATGCAGCGTGCGCGAGAGCGTCTCGACACGTCCTGGACCGAATCGCGCGATCAGATACGCGTGGACGTCCTCCATGCTCAGCGGGTGCGTCGCGATCGTCGCGCAGCGCGCGCTGCCGCGCAGCTCGGTTGCGAGACTGCGGAGCGCCGCGCCGGTGACCGTCGTCGCGTGGCGCGTGTAGGTCGCGACGATGAGCGTGCGCAGCGGCGTGTGGCGCCGCGCGAGCCCGCGCAGGAGCTCGATCGTGGCGAGGTCTCCCCAATGCAGGTCCTCCAGCACGATCACCGTTGTCGCGTCCGTCGACAGCGTCTCGAACAGCGCGCTCAGCTCGAGGATCAAACGTGACGAATCCGGCGTCGCCTCGGTCGAGGGCGGCGACGCGGCGTCCGCCACCCAGGGCGGCAGCTGCGACAGCCAGGCGGGAGCGACGTTCGCGAGCAGCTTCGGAATGGTCGATGGCGACTGACGCGCGAGATGGTGCAGCGCGTCCAGCACGGGGAAGTACGGCTCGGACGGGCCCGCATGCTCGAGGCACTGCCCGTAGCAGATCCGCACTGACGGAAGACGGCCGGCCTGTTGCACGAACGCATCGCAGAGCGCGGTCTTACCCGTGCCCCGTTCACCTTCGACGAGCACGAGCCGGCAGTCGGACGTCTCGGCGCCCGCGAGGATCTCGCTGAGACGCGCGAGGTCGGCGCGATGATTGACGAAGATCGACGAGGCCGGCTGGCGATCACCGCCGGCCGTGGGCAGCGGGGTGTCCGAGATTGGCGCAAGGAAAGCGTAGCCGCGACTGGGTTCGCTGCGGATGAACTGCGGATCCCGCGCATCGTCCGCCAGCGCGCGGCGCAATTCACTGACCAGCACCTTGATGTTCTGTGGCTGGACGTGCGTGTCGGGCCAGACGCGAGCGAGAATCTCCTCGTGCGACACCAAGTCGCCACCGGCCTCGACGAGGCAGGCGAGGACATCGGCGGCTTTTCGCGTTATCTCGATCTGACGAGTGCCTCGCCAGAGTGTCCCGCGCGGGGGGTCAAACCGATACGACAGAAAGTATTTCATGCCGTGCTAGCGGAAGGAACAGCTGCAAAACTCTACGGTGAGTAGGGCCACGGGATCCATGAGACTTAAGACCCTTCCCGATAGGACTTTGGTCCAATAAGTAAGGCGTCCGTGGCGCCACTACCCGTCACTGTTGAGGTTCGGGGACTGCGAGATCGCCAGGCGGTCGGCCATACGGACCAGGTCGGCAATCGACCGCGCCTGCATCTTGACCATCACCTGGCCTCGCTGCGCCTTGACGGTCTTCTCCGAGGTGCCGAGATCGGACGCGATCTGCTTGTTGAGGCGACCGGTGACGACGAGCGCCATCACCTCCCGCTCGCGCCCGGTGAGCGTCTCGTAACGTTCGCGAAGTTCCATGATTTCAGACAGTTGCAACCGGTGCACGCGGTCGCGTTCGAGCGCCTCGTGGACCGCATCGAGGAGCAGCTGGTCGTCGAAGGGCTTGGTGAAGACCTGCAGCGCGCCGGCTTTCATCGCCCGGACCGCCAAGGCCACGTCCGCGTGGGCCGTCACAAAAATGACGGGAAGTTCATACCCGGCGCTGGTCAGTTGCTGCTGAAGATCCAGTCCGCTCGCACCAGGCATGCGGACGTCGAGAATCAGGCAGCCTGGCCTCGACGGATCGACTTCCCGGCGGAAGTCCTCGGCCGTGGCGAACGTCTGCGAGCGGAGGCCGACCGAGGCGAGCAGACGGCGAACCGCCGTCCTCAGCGAGGGATCATCGTCGACAACGAAGACCGTCGGAGTGGTCAGCATTCTGGACAACACGCCATCGCGCGGCGCCTCACGACGACAGCACCGGCAGCTTCGAATTCGAACGTCGCGCCGTTTTCAGAATTGCGCGTCAGCTTGAGGCTTCCTCCGTGGGCTTCGACGATCGATCGGCTGATCGAGAGCCCGACCCCCATCCCCTCCGGCTTCGTCGTGAAGAACGGCGTGAAAATGTGCGCCAGCTCTGTCGAGGAGAGACCGCTGCCCGAATCCTCTACAGCCACGGTGACCTGCCCGTTGCGCTGAGACGACGAGATGCCGAGCGCTCCGCGGCCGGCCGTTGAGCGAGCCCATGGCGTCGGCGCCGTTCAGCACCAGGTTCAGCAGGACCTGCTGCAGCTGAATTCGATCGCCCCGCACGCGGGGGAGATCCGCGGCGAGCTCCAGCCGCAGTTCGATATGACGCTGCCGCAACGTGCGGTCGCTGAGCGCGGCCACGTCGCGGATCACGTCGTTGATGGCCAGCGGCGCGCGGCGCATCGGCTCCTGGTTCACCAGTCCGCGGATACGCGTGATCACCTCGCTGGCGCGCTTTCCGTCCGACACGATATCGTGGAGGGCCTCGCGGACGAGCGCCGAGTTCGGCGGCACGGCGTCGAGCCCCCGCTGCCCCGCGCGGGCGTTGGTGATGATGGCCGCCAGCGGCTGATTGACCTCGTGAGCGATACCCGCCGCCACTTCCCCCAGCGCCCGCATCCGGCCTGCCTGGGCGAGCTCGGACTGCGCCTTGTGCAGCTGCTCCTCGGCCCGGTACCGCACGGTGACGTCACGCACGATCGTCATGATCGTGTCGTTGTCGCACCGGACGAGGCGCGTTTCGTAGTGCTGATCTCCGCCGGGCATGGGTAGCGAGGTACTCGACAATGACGGGCTCATCGGAATGGAGGGCCTGCTCGAACTTCTCCTCGAATAGACGAGCCATCTCGGGCGGAAAGATGTCCTGCATCCGTTTCCCGAGGAACTGATCGGGGGGAACGAACAGAGCGTGCGGGTCGCGCGCGTGATAATCCAAGTAAACGCCGTCGCGGCTCATAACGAACATGAGGTCCGGAACCATCCGGAGAATGGCCGTCGTGCGGGACTCGCTCGTTCGGAGCGCGCGCTCCACTTTCTGACGTCTCGCGCGATGGAACGCCAGGCTGGCAATGAGGACGAGTTGGGCCGCGACGATGGCCAGTGCCCCGACGATCAGACCGCGATGATCCCGCCAGACGCTCGGAGGTCGAAACACCACAACACTTTGCGCAGGCAGCCGGCGCTCGTCGATGTGCCAGCGCTGGAGGGCCCGCCAGTCGAACATCGGCGTGCCTACGAGGCGGATCGGGGGCACGTCGCGGACGGGCGTTCCATCCGCGACCCGAAGCACCATGCCCGCAAGGGCTTTCGACGTCTCGTCGTTGTAAAAGACGTAACCGCCCACCGCCCCCTGCCGAACCATCGTCTGCACCATCCCGTAGATCGGGACCCGCGAAGCCTCGATCACGGCGTTCAACCCCGCGCTGGGCGTCATCCGCTCAGTACGCGTGCGCACGACCTGTCGCACGAACAACCCGACCGTATCGTCCGGTGTGTCCGTGAGGGCGTGCGTGACCTCGTCGAGTGGGCGGTCATGCAGGTAGACGAGCGCCATCCTCTGCGCGAACGGCTGAAACCGCGTACGGATCTGCGTCTCGAGATCCGCGCCGGTCTGCGCCGTCGAATCCACAACTACTAAACGCCTCGCCCCGGGATGCAGGCTCGTGATCAGCTCCAGCGTTTCACGGACGGGCGCGGGCTGCCAGACCCCTGTCATCCCGGCCGCGCGATCCTCGGGCGTCGGTGCCGAGGTGGTGAGAAACACGACCGGCACGTTCGGAAAGAGCTCGGCGCCGTACTGTCGGAGAAACGCCACCGCCGGATCCCAGACGGCGACGATCACGTCGAGGTGCATGCCGGAGTACTTGCGGCGCAGGTATTCGCGGATCAGGGTCTCGTGGGTGTCCGCAGAGAAGCGATAGGTCTCGAGCGTCTCGGAATACAGATCGATCCCGACGGGCATGGTCTGCCGCAGGTCGCGCTCGAGGGCGGCGTCGAAACCCGGGCGGAACAGCGCGTCGAGCCCGAACCAGTGCAGCACCAGGACGCGCCGCGCCGCCTGGTCCGCGGACGCGTTCGTACACGACACAAGCAGCGCGGCGCACGCCATCATCGTCACGATCGCCCGACGAGCCGCAGTCCCGGCGCGTGTCACCGTCGTCTCAGGATTTGCGTGCCGCGGCCTGGAGAAGGCGGCGGCCCTTTTGAAGCTCGACGCGCTTGGCCGGCGTGACCTTCGGGTAGGCCAGATTCAGTTCGTCGAGCGCATCGATGACGGTCGCGGCCACGACCCACCGCGCAAACCATTTCTTGTTCGCGGGCACGACGACCCACGGCGCGTGCGGCGTCGACGTGTGACGGATCGTGTCTTTGTACGCGTCCATATAGTCCTTCCATCGCTCCCGCTCATGCAGGTCGCCCAGCGAGAACTTCCACTGCTTCTCGGGCTCGTCGAGCCGCTTCTCGAAACGCTTCGCCTGTTCCTTCTTGGACAGGTGCAGGAAGAACTTGCGGATCACATAACCGTTCCGTCCGAGATAGCGTTCGAGCGCGTTGATGTCCTCGTACCGTTCCTTCCAGATGTGCTTCGTCACCAGCTCGCTGGGAATCTGCTGCTTCGACAGCAGCTCGGGATGCACGCGAACGACGAGCACTTCCTCGTAGTACGAGCGATTGAAGATCCCGATTCGACCCCGTTCCGGCAGGCAGACCAGGTTTCGCCACAGGAAGTCGTGGTCGAGATCCTGTGACGAGGGCTGCTTGAAGGAATAGACCTGACAGCCTTGCGGGTTGATTCCGGACATGACGTGCTTGATTGCGCCGTCCTTGCCGGCGGCATCCATGGCCTGGAACACGAGGAGCACGCCCCAGCGATCCTGCGCGTACAGCTTCTCCTGGAGGTCGCACAACCGCTCGACCCCTTCCTTCAGGATTCCTTCGGCGGCGGACTTGCCGGTCTTGAAGCCGCCCGTGTCTCCCGGGTCGATGTCTTTCAGTCGGAAGTTCTTCCCGTCGCGCACGATGTACCGATCGATCAGCTTGCTCATCCGGCTCTTGGCCATGATTCACTCCGATGTCGACGTCGACTGCATGATACAGATTCGCCGCTGTCGCGCGCGCCCTCGCGTTTGCGGGTGCTGCCCGCCGGGTCTATGCTAGCGTTGAGTGATCATGGCAGGTTCCAAGAAAGGTGACGAACCGCCCGCGTCCCCGCGGCCCTCGATACGGGCCGTGCCGTTCGGCAACGGACCGCCCGTGCTGCGTCTCACGACGCGGGATCGCGAACATCTGGCCTCCATCGCCACGTTGATGCGACTCTCCCAGGGCACGCTGCTCTGCCGCCGGGGTGACGAGGCGAGCGCCGTGTACACGGTGGTCTCGGGCACGCTGGCCTCGTACCGCGAGCGTCCGGACGGCACCCGCCGCGTCATGGGATTTCTCTTCGCCGAAGACCTGTTCGGCCTCTCCCATCGCGGCGTGTACGTGAACAACATCAAGACGATCACGCCGGCCGCCGTCTTCAAGTTCCCGATGGACTCGCTGACGGCGCTCCTGACCCGCGACGCTGGGTCTTCAGTTCCGCTTCCTCTGCAAGGCCACGAAGGTGTTGCGCGAGACGCAGCGTCAGTCGATCATGGTAACCCGGCGCGATCCGGTCGAGCGCATCGCGATGTTCCTCTCGCTGCTCGAAGATGCGCAGGGCGACAAGCGCACCAGCGCACGACCCGATCGAGCTGCCGATGACGCGGCAGGACATCGCCGACTACGTGAATCTGCCAGTAGGATCGATCTCGCCGGCGCTCTCCGCGCTCGAGCAGCGCGGTCTGATCAAACAGCACGACGACGGCGGCGTCATCGATCGCGGACCGCCGCCGGTTCGAGTCGCTCGTCAGCGGCTGATCAGCTCGCACGCTTCCAGGTGGCGATCGCCGTCGTCGCGCCGGACGCATCTTTCGTCGTCGTCTTCAGCTGATCGCCGACGAACTCGTAATACCTGACCTTTGAGGCATCGATGCGCGAGTCGAGCGGGCGATCGGCGGCGGCTGTTGTCGCCTCCACGTCCTGGAAGCGCAGCATGTGCTTGTCGGGGTCGATGACCGCGCGGCCCGACATGTTCAGCACGTTCGGATCCACGCCGCCGGCAGCTTCCGTCACGCGCCCGTCGATCGTCAGGTTCCCGTATTCGTCGTACTTCAGGTGGCCGGTCGCCGGAACCTTGGTGGGCGCGCCGCCGCCCGGAGTCATGACTTCGAGTGTCACGAGTTGCCACGATCCCTGGAGCTGGCGGCGGACCGATTCGACCGAGCCGGCGCCGGTGTCGACGGGACCCATTTTCACAGGCCGTACCCCGCGGCGCGGCTTGACACGCCGTCAGGATAGGGAGCGCGAGCAGCACGGTACACGTCACTTGTGTCAGTCGGCTCAGCATGATGGCGCATCATCCCATAGTCCCTCGGGGTTTCAAAAGTCGGTCACGTGCAAACACCAAGGCCGGTGTTCCTGGTGGTCTTCGTGACGTGCTCGTGTCTAGAACTTCGTGGCACTAAGAGCTGGCAAAGTGCGCCAGCACCGCGTCGGCGCACCGGGTGCCGACGACGGCGGTGAGCTCTTCGCGGTTGGCGCGCCGGACTCCCGCGAGGCTGCCGAATTTGATCAGCAGCGCCTTGCGGCGTCGCGGGCCGACACCGGGGATCTGATCGAGCGCCGACCGCAGATCGCGTTTGGCGCGCGACTGGCGGTGGAAGGTGATGGCGAAGCGGTGCGCCTCGTCGCGTATCCGCTGGATCAGGAGCAGCGCCGGGCTGTTCTGCGCGAGCGCGATGGGATCGACGCGATCGCGCGTGTACAGGAGCTCTTCCTTCTTGGCGATGCCGATCGCCACCAGGTTGGCCAGTCCCAGCGTCTCGAGCGCCTCGTACGCGGCGGAGAGCTGCCCTTTGCCTCCGTCGATCAGGATGAGATCAGGAAACGGCCCGCCATTCTCGAGCACCCTCCGATACCGGCGCGCGACGACCTCGCGCATGGAGGCGAAGTCGTCCAGGATCCGTACTGGAGCGGATGGCGGATGGGCGATGGTGGATGTCGGAAGGTTCTCTTTCCCACTGCCATCCATCATCTGTCCTCGGTCATCCACGCGGCCCCTGACACGAAACTTCCGATACTCCCCCCGCTTCATCCGGCCGTCGTCGCAGACCACCATCGACGCCACGGTCTCGCTGCCCTGGATCGTGGAGATGTCGAAGCCGTCGATCCGGCGTGGAATGGACGGCAGGCTCAGGACGGCGCGAAGCGTTTCGAGCGCGTCGTAGTTGGCCGCGACGGTCTCGTTGAAGCGTGTCTGATAGGCGACCTGCGCGTTGCGCGCGGCGAGCTCGAGCAGGCCGCGCTTTTCTCCGCGCTTGGGCACGACGAGCCGGACGTGATGGTCGCTGCGATCGGTCAGCCATGCCTGCAGGACCTCGGTCTCCGAGTCGCTGAGCGAGACCGGCAGGTGAATCTCGGCCGGCGCCTCGCGCTCGGCGTAGAACTGCTCCACCGCGGCCTGCAGGACGTCCGCTTCGCGCATGGTCTCCGCGCCATCGCCGCCCGCGCCCGCCGCGTCGGTCACCAGCTCGACGCGTTCGACGACCTTGCCGCCGCGGACCTGAAACACCTGCACGACCGCACCGGCGGGCCCGACCTTCAGCCCGAACGTGTCCCGATCGCCGAGCGCCGTGGACGTCATCTTCTGCTGACGCTGGCGCAGCGTGTCGATTGTGCGAATCGCGTCGCGCAGCTGGGCGGCTTGCTCGAAGCGCTCCTCGCCCGACGCCTCGGACATCTGCCGCCGCAGATCCTCGACGAGCTCGTCGTTGCGCCCTTCGAGAAACAGCCGCGTGTGGCGGACTGCCGCCGCGTAGCGTTCGGGACCACAGATCTCGCGGACGCAGGGCGCGATGCAGCGGCCGATGTCGTATTCGAGGCATGGACGCGCACGTTCGCCGGTGATCACTTCGTTGCACGACCGGATGCCGAACAGCCGGTGCGTCAGCGTCATCGTCTTGCGCCCGAGCGAGGCGGGCAGGAACGGGCCTGCATAATAGTGGTCGTCCCGCTCGACGCGCCGCGCGACCAGCACTCGCGGGAACGCCTCGCCCGTCGTGAGCTGCAGGTAGGGGTAGTTCTTGTCGTCGCGGAGGAGGATGTTGTACCTGGGCGCCCGCTGTTTGATCAGGTGATTCTCGAGGGCGAGCGCCTCGACGACCGAGTCCGTGACGATCACCTCCAGGCGCGCGGCTTCATCGAGCAGCGCGTCGATGCGCGGACTGGTACCGTGCGCACCGAGATAGCTGCGGACACGATCCCGCAGCACGCGGGCCTTGCCCACGTAGAGCGTGTCGCCGCGGTCGTTGTAATAGAGGTAGACGCCTGGCTGCTCCGGCAGTCGTGAAATCTGCCCCTTGAGGTCACGAATCGCCATGGACTACACTGTGCGTTTCCAGCGAACGTCTGAACCTTTCATTATACCAGCCACATGACCGTCACCGGACTCATCGGGCGCATCTGCATGTTCCCACTTCGCGCGATCATCGCGACGTGCGTGGCGCTTCGGATCCATCCCAACATCCTGACCTTCGTCGGCGTGATCATCAACGGGGTGGCGGCCCACCGGCTCGCGCACGCCGAGTTCGTCCAGGCCGGCGTCATCATGATCGTCGCCAACATCTTCGACTTCATCGACGGCAAGGTGGCGATCGAGCTGGGCGAGGTGAGCAAGTTCGGCGGCTTCTGGGACTCGGTCATCGACCGCTTCTCGGACATCGTCCTCTTCATCGGCCTGATCTATCTGTACGCGCAGCTCGGACGCACCGACTACGTCATGGTGGCGTCGTTCGCGATGATGTTCGCGCTCATGACGAGCTACACGCGCGCGCGCGCCGAATCGCTCATCAGCAAGTGCAAGGTCGGCTTCATGGAGCGGCCGGAGCGGATCGTGCTCTTCATGATTGGCGCGTTCACGAACCGCATGGCGGCCGTCCTGTGGGTGATCCTCGTGCTGTCGATCTTCACCGTCGCCGATCGGATCATCCTGACCTATCGCGAGCTGCGCGAGCCGCGCGAGGCGGTCGCATGAAGCGGGCCGCCAGTCTCCCTGGACGCGTACTCTGGAACGCGTTCTTCTGGACCTACGACCGCGCGACGTGGCAGTACGACCTGATGGTGATTGCCATCCTGGCGTTCGTCTGGCTCACCCCGCCCGGCTGGCTCGGCGATCCCACCGCGCACGGCTCCGGCCCGATCGGGTGGCTCATTAGAGTCCTTAGTCCCTGAGAATCGCTCATGGCCGAGTCCATCTGGTCCTAGGAACTTGGGATTCGGGACGTGGGACGTGGGACGTGGGACTCTCAGACGTCATCCCGCTCGTCGTGCATCCCGAGGTCGAGCGTCTTACCCGTGAAATGGATGTCGTGCGCCGCGATCTTGTCGCGAAGCACGCGGCGCGCGGCGCCGTAGTAACGCTCGGGCACGATGAGGCGGCGTGCGACGCTGCGCATGCGATACATCAGGACGAGCGTGAGCTGTTCGTCCTCCCGCCAGGTGATCCCGCCGATGCGTGAGTACGGCATGAACCCGCCCTCCGTCCAGATGCCGTCCTCGTAGAAGCCCCGACCGATCCTGAGGCTGAGCGGGAGCGCGTAGACGTAGTACACCAGCATCATCGACTCGCCGAACACCTGCATCGGATGGAGCCGCAGGACTGCGAGCTTGTAGATGATGAGCAATCCGAGCAGCGCACCCGCTCCGAGGAACACGGTGTACAGCGGCGGCCGCTGGCCCGGCCAGATCAGCAGCGCCGACGGCCGAAGCCTGCGGAAACGGATGAACTCCACGAACAGGCGAACGTTGATCGCCAGGAAACCGACACCAAGGACGAAGAGGATCCGCTGGAGAAGCGGGGACTGACTGCTCAGCATGGCCGTCACCGGAGACGGCACTGATTTTACTGCCCGAGCCGCGGATCGAAACAGTGACGGCAGCGCGCCTCGTACGTGCCTTGTGCGCCTACGAGCACACGCTCGCTGCTCGCCACCAGACGCTGCGTGTGATTGGCGGGCGCGCCGCAGACCATGCAGATCGCCAGCGTCTTGGTGATGTACTCGGCGATCGCGAGCAGCTGCGGGATCGGCTCGAACGGCTTGCCGAGATAATCCTGATCGAGCCCCGCAACGATCACCCGCTTGCCCTGATCCGCGAGCGTGCTGCAGACCGCCGGCAGCTCGTGGTCGAAGAATTGTCCTTCATCGATGCCGACCACTTCGGTGTCGGACTCGACGCGATCGAGCAGCTCGCGCGAGGACCCGACACTCTGCGACTCGATCCGCATCGCACTGTGTGAGGTGATGTGGTCTTCCGCGTAGCGGTCGTCGATCCGCGGCTTGAAGATCTGGACCTTGCGCTTCGCAATCTGCGCCCGCCTGAGCCGGCGGATCAGCTCCTCGCTCTTGCCGCTGAACATGCTCCCGGCAATGACCTCGATCCACCCACCGCCGGCTCGATGCTGAACGTCCATAGATGATCGTGGATGTCGGATGTGATGTCGAGATGTCGGATGTCGGATGTCGGATGTCGGATGTCAGCTGACAGCTGTCAGATCATGTCTGCCAGAGGCTCTTCCGTCATCCGTCATCCTCCAACTGTTATCGACGCCGTCCCTCACACCTTCTTCAGGTACTCCCCCGTCTCCGTATTGACCCGCACGAGGTCGTCCACGTTCACGAACGGCGGCACCTGGACGACGAGGCCGGTTTCGAGGGTGGCGGGCTTGACCTGTGCGCTGGCCGTCGCCCCCTTGATGCCGGGGACCGTGTCGACCACCTTGAGATCCACCGTCTGGGGCAGCTCGATCCCGACCGGCTCGCTGCCGTAGAACTCGACGCGGATCGTGGCGTCGGCAATGAGGTAGTTGGCCGCGTCGCCCAGCACCTCGACGTCGATGTGCAGCTGCTCGTACGTCGAGGTGTCCATGAAGTGGAACGCGTCGCCGTCCCGGTAGAGGTACTGCATCTCGTGCTCGTCGAGCACCGCGCGCTCAACGTCGTCTTCCGAACGGAACTTCTGGTCGCTGAGCGATGACGTCCGGATATTCCGCATCTTCGCCTGCACGAACCCGCGCTTGTTGCCGGGTGTGAAATGCTGCAGGTCAAGGACCCGGAACAGGTCCGACCCGATCTTGATCAGCATGCCCTTCTTGAGTCGCGTCGCTTGAATGGAGCTCATGGTCCCCTGGGGGCGCAGATGAGCGGCGCCCAAACCTGAAGATGTTATCACGTGTTACGATTCGTTCGTGGCCTTCGATCCGCTTCGTGACTTGCGCGCCTGGCAGGAGCGTCTGGAACGTCTCGTCGTCCAGCCGGGATCCGCGTGGACGCCGCCAATCGACGTGTACGAGACGAGCGATCGCTATGTGCTCTCCGCGGAGCTGCCCGGTCTGGTGCGCGAGCAGATCGAGCTGGCGGTCGAGGAGAACCGGCTCACCATCCGCGGAACGCGCCCCGCGAGCATTCCCGACGGGGCCCAGCGGCACTACCACCAGGTCGAGCGCGGGTACGGCAACTTCTCGCGGACCTTCGAGTTCGGCGACGCCATCGCGAGCGATAAGGTCACCGCCGATCTGCGCGACGGCGTCCTGACGATCACGCTCCCGAAACTCCCGCCGGCGCCTGCCCGACGTATCGAAGTGCAGTAGAGGATTTTATGAGGCGCCTGGCGCTCTCGTTGGTGTTCGTGATGTCAGGGTTCGTGGCGGGGATGGTCCTGACCGGCCGGATGCGGACGGCCGAAGAGTCGAAGGCGCAAACGCCGACCGGCGGAGCCGAAACCCGGCCAGTCACCATCGTCGGCGGGTTGCCGGATCTCTCCGGCGTGGCCTCGCATGCGATTCCCAGCGTGATGAACATCTCATCGCTGCAGGTCGTGCGCGCGCGACCCTTCGCGATGGATCCGCTGTTCCAGGTACTTCTTCGGCAGTCAGGACGATGTCTACGGATATCGCAACCGGATCTCGCAGAGCCTCGGGTCCGGCGTGGTCGTATCGAGCGACGGCTACATTCTCACGAACAACCACGTCGTGGGCGACGCCGGCGCCGAGGTCTCGGTCGTGATGCCCGACAAGCGGGAGCTGAAGGCCAGGATCGTCGGGGTCGATCAATGGACCGACATCGCGCTCCTCAAG
>CAWAZT010000025.1:0-99663 GCA_963786615.1 uncultured Acidobacteriota bacterium | reverse complement strand
CAACGAGCGGCTAGCCGCAGATCACATCAGCCCCTGACAACACTGAAGACACAGACTTCGAGAACACCAAGCCCGCTGACGCAGCGACGAATGCCTCCTGCTGATCTGAGCCATATCGGTCTTCTCTGTGTTTTTCTGCGGCCCTGGCTACGTACGCTCGTAGCGATTTGCCATGGCGTGCGTGAACGCGCCGCGTTCCCTGGCGGCTGGCTCGCCGCTCAGATCCTCGACCGGCCAGGGCAGGCGCCACGTCCAGTTTCGATCGCTGATCAGCGCCGGAATGTTAATCCGATCGCGCCAGCCGAAGATGTCCTGAATCGGCAGCAGTAGCAGATCCGCATTCGACGCGTAGAGCAGTTCCAGGAGGCTGTCGCGCGTGCCGTTGTGGAACTCCTCGTCCGCGAGACTGCTCGCTTCGCGAAGCCGTGGGATCTGCAAGGCCGCATGCCTGTCAGCGTCCGATGCCGTGTCCCACCATTCGGCCAGCGTTTCCGTGTCGTGCGTGCTCGTCGTCGCGACCGAGCACGCCGGATACTGTGCGGGATTCGTGAAGGGATGTCCGTCCGCCTGCCAGTCGCGCTCCCAGCGCAGCACCTTGAAGCCTGGGATACAGAGCTGCTCGGTCGAACGGCGGACGAAGTCCGGGATGAGGCCGAGGTCCTCGGCAATGACGCGGGCGCCGCTCGCCGCGAACAACCGCAAGAGCCGTTCGCCTTGCGCGATCTGGTCCGGCTCGGTGGCGGGTACGAAGCCCGCCGTTCCGTCAGGTTCGCGGGCGTACGTCCTGAAGAAGCCGACCAGATGATCGACGCGATAACCGTCGTACAACTCGGCGCTCCGCCGCGCGCGCGCCTTGAGCCAGTCGTAGCCATCCGCGGCAATCTCGGCCCAGCGGTACGCCGGAAACCCCCAGTCCTGTCCGGTCTCCGAAAACGCGTCTGGCGGCGCTCCCACCGAGGCGTCCAGCCTGAAGTCGTGCTGCCGTGACCAGACGTCCGCGCTATCGCCGCTCACCATGAAGGGAAAGTCGCCGAAGACGCCCACGCGAGACTCGAGTCGCGCGGCGGACCACTGCTCGTCGGCCAGCCACTGAAGATATGCGTAGAAGAGGATGTGCTGCGCGAGCTCGTCGCGGGCGTGCGCCAGGGCGTCTGGCTGGCGGTCGCGCACCGGCGCGTTCCATTGGCGCCAGTGCGTGCCGTCCTGGACCGCGTGCAGCGCACGAAACAGCGTGTACTCGTCCAGCCACCAGCGTTCGCGATCCATGAACGCCTGCAGCCGCTTCGCGCGGGGGGTCCCCGGCCGCCACTCGTCGGTCAGGAACAGATCGAACCCCGCCCGGAACACGCGGGTCTTCAGCGCGCGGACGGTCGCATACTCGATCGCGGCCGACTCGCGAACCGTTTGGAGCAGCTGCCGCTCGCCCGCGTCGAGGAACGACTCCGCGCCGAATCCGTCGAGCTCTGCCACGCGCGTTGGGGCGATGAAGATGGGATCGATCGCCATGGCGCTGAGCGCCGAATACGGTGAGTTCTGCCCTTCCGCCATCTCGTTCAGCGGAAGGAGCTGGACGAAGTCGAACCCGGCCGCCGACATCCACTGGCCGAGACGGACGACATCGGGGATCTCGCCGATCCCCCAGCTCTCACGGGACGGAATCGAGAACAGCGGGACGAGGACTCCGGCGTGCCGGCCCTGGAAGAAGTCACGCGCCATCGACACGCCCCAGAATGCGCTGCACGCCGGTCGCAAACGTCGATGGCTCGGGCAACAGGCTAATCACCAGGTAGGCCTCGCGCGGGAAGTCGAAGAAGAACCCGGGGTGCACCACGACATCGTCGCGCTCCAGCAGGTCCAGGACGAGCGCTTCTTCACCATCGCGTGACGGCACGCGCAGCACGGCCGACCATCCGCCGTCCGGTTCGAGCAGCGTGGCGGCGCCAGCGCTCGAGGCCATCGCCTCGCGCAGGAGACCGAGATTGCCGCGCACGCGCCCGTGAATCTGCTCGCGAACGGGAATCGAGGTCTCCAGGAGCGCTCGGGTCGCGACCTGCACCGGGGTCCCGACCGAAAGGTACGTGTCACATATGAGCTCCAGCCGATCGAGCGCTTCGACCACGAGCGCGATCGGCCCCTCGACCGTCATCCATCCCAGCTTCAGTTGCGGCAGCCCGGCCGATTTCGACAGGCCGCCCAGGCGGAAGAGCAGGCAGTCGGGCACGGCCAGTGGCGCGGCCTCCGGAATCACCGTGCGCAGAGGATAGTCGATGAACACTTCATCCAGGATCAGCGCCGCGTCGCGCGTCGCACATCGCGCGACGAGTCCGGCGGCGTCGGCATCGCTCAGACACGATCCGGTGGGATTGTTCGGCGCGACGGCGAGGACGGCGCACGTGTGGTCCGTCCACACGCGATCGATCTCGTCGAGATCGACGCTCCAGCAGCCGTGATAGTCGAGCGGGTAGCGCCGCTGCCCGACGCCATCGAGGCTGGCGAGGTGATCGAAGAGTGGATAGCTCGGTGCCGGCGTCAACACGTCTGCCCGAGCAGGATCGCACAGCAGCTTGAACAACAGTGAATAGGCATCGCTCGTGCCCGCGGTCAGCACGATGTGCCCTGCGTCGACGCCGAGCCCGCGGCGCGCATAGGTCGCCGCCACGGCCTGACGCGCATCCTCGAGGCCCAACGGTGCGGGAGCGTATGCAAGCGCATCCGAGGCTGCGAGCGGCGCGAGGAGCGTCTCGGGATAGCGGATGCCCACGCGCGTCGGGTTGGAGACCGTGAGATCGAGCAATCGACGCGTGGACCTCGCACGGCACAACGCGGCAGACAGGCGGTTCGGCCGGCGGTCGCTCGGCACGCGACACGAGAACATGCTTCTAGAGTATTAGAATCGGTCGTATGAAGGCGATGTGCTCTCTGATGTCAGCTACGGTCATGGCGGCCGGCCTCGTCATTCACGCTCAGGCGCCGGCGGCGGCTCCGTCCGGCCCTGAACGACGACTCGAGGTTCCGTACACGCAATTCACCTTGTCCAACGGGCTCCACGTCATCCTGCACGAGGATCACACGGTGCCACTCCTGACCGTGAACGTCTGGTACCACGTTGGGTCGGCACGCGAGAAGCCTGGGCGCACAGGGTTCGCACACCTGTTCGAGCACCTCATGTTCATGGGGTCCGGGCACGTGAAGTACGGCCGGTTCGACACGCTGCTCGAAGCCGTTGGGGGCACCAACAACGCCTCGACCGAAGCGGATCGCACGAATTACTACATCGATGTCCCCTCGAATGCGCTGGACCTCGCGCTGTACCTGGAATCCGATCGGATGGGCTGGCTGGTGGACGCGATGTCGCCCGACACGGTGAACGCGCAGCGCGAGGTGGTCAAGAACGAGCGCCGTCAGTCCTACGAGAACGCGCCGTACGGGATGGCGTCCATCGAGATCGCCAAGATGCTCTACCCGGAGGGTCACCCGTACCGGTGGCCCACGATCGGCTACATGGAGGATCTCACCGCGGCCTCGTACGAGGATGTCGTGGAGTTCTTCAAGAAGTACTACCAGCCGTCGAACGCCACGCTGGTCGTGGCGGGCGATCTTCAACCAGCCGCAGCGCGCGCGGCTGTCGAGAAGTGGTTCGCCGACGTCAAACCGGGGACCGTCCCCGTGGCGCCGATCGACTATCCGCACCCGCAGCTCACGAGCGTGCAACGCAAGACGATTCAGGATCGCGTGCAGCTCCCTCGCTTGTATCTCGACTGGATCACGCCGTCGCACTTCGAGCCGGGCGACGCGGAGCTCGACGTCGTGTCGCTCCTGCTCGCGGGCGGCAAGAACTCGCGGTTGTACAAGCGGCTCGTCTACGATCTGCAGATCGCACAGGATGTCTCCGCAGCGCAGGCTTCCCAGGCGCTCAATTCACAGTTCGAGATCGTCGTCACCGCTCGCCCTTCCGCGGACGGTGCGGGGGTGACCGCCACAATCGATAAGATTCGAGGCATCGTGGACGAGGAGCTACGGAAGCTGCAGTCGTCGCCGCCGGACACGCACGAGCTCGAGCGCGCGATCAACCAGATCGAGGCATCCTTCTACGGCCGCATGGAGCGGGTCGAGGGGTTCGGCGGTGTTGGCGATCAGCTCAACGCGTACTTCGCCGCGGCCGGCGACCCCGACTACTTCAACGAGGACCTGGCGCGCTATCGGGCCCTGTCCGTTTCGGACATCGAGGCCGCGGCCGGATCCTTTCTTCCGCTCGATCGACGAGCGGAACTGATCGTGGAGCCTGTCAAGTGACGGCGCACCGCCTGTCCGTCAGCCTTCTCGGCGTCCTCGTCACGTGCGCGGCAACCATCTCCGCATTCCAGCAGCAGGCGCCCGACCGCACGAAGCCGCCTGCCGTCGGCCCGGCGCCCGCGCTGCACGTGCCCGCGATCGACAAGCGCACGCTGGCGAACGGTCTGCAGGTGTGGCTGGTGCCAAGTCACAAGGTGCCGCTGGTTCACCTGCAGCTCGCACTCAAGGCTGGAACGGGCGTCGATCCGGCCGGAAAGTTCGGCCTCGCGAGCCTGACCGCCGACATGCTGGACGAGGGCGCCGGCAACCGCAGCGCTCTCGAGATTGCCGATGCCGTCGACTATCTGGGTGCGGATCTGACGACCCGGGCCACAGAAGACGCGTCGTACGTCGATCTGCATCTTCCATCCGCCGGCCTCGCGGACGCGCTGCCGATTCTGGCGGACGTCGTGGTTCGGCCGACCTTCGCAGCCTCGGATCTCGACCGGGTCCGGAAGGATCGCCTCACGTCGTTGCTCGAAGCACAGGACGATCCAGAGGAGCTGATCCAGTTGGCGTTTCCGCGGCTGCTCTACGGACCGACTGCGCGGTACGGCACGGGCAACATCGGCACGGCGGCCTCGCTCCAGGGATTCACGGCCGATGATTTGAGAGCGTTTCACGCCAAGTACTACGTGCCTGGCAACGCGGTCCTCGTCGTGACCGGTGACGTGTCGACCGAGAGCCTCGTTCCCATGCTCGACCAGGCACTTCGCGGATGGACAGGAACGGCACCACCGTCCGTGTCGCCACAGGTACCTGCGCCCCCCCCGTCGCGTCGGCTCTTTCTCATCGACAAGCCTGGCGCCGCCCAGTCGCAGGTTCGAATCGGGTCGATTGGCGTGCCGCGGTCCACGCAGGATTACTTCGCGCTCCGGGTGTTGAACACGATTCTCGGCGGCGCGTTCACGTCGCGCCTGAACGCGAACCTGCGCGAGCAACACGGCTACGCGTACGGGGCGTTCTCGTCGTTCGACATGCGCCTCGCCGCGGGTCCCTTCTACGCGGCCGCCGGTGTCCAGACCGACAAGACCGCGGACGCCCTCCGCGAGTTCTTCGTCGAGCTGAAGCGCATTCACGAACCGATTCCAGTCGACGAGCTGCAGAAAGCCGCGAACTACCTCGCGCTCCTGCTGCCGCGGAATTTCGAGACGACACAGGGCGTGGCGACGTCGGTCTCGCAGCTCTCTGTCTACAGCCTGCCGAACGATTTCTACGCGACGTACGCCGATCGCGTCCGCGCGGTGACGCCCGCGGATCTCAAACGCATGGCCGACAAGTACATCGTTCCAGAAAAGCTCATCGTGGTCGTTGTCGGCGACCGCAAGACGATCGAGCCCGGCATCCGCGCGCTGAACTTGGGACCGCTGACGGTCGTCGAGCCGGGTGAGATCCTGAAGTAAATCTGACGCTGTCGCAGAGACACTTCAGCGAAGCGCCTTGCTGTAGAACAGATCGTGATTGCCAGGCGGCGTCAGCCCGGCGCGGCGGACGGCGAGGGCGACTTGCGCCCAGTGACGGATCTCGTGAAGCAGGCAGTGGAACAGCAACTTTCGCGGTGTCAGCGCAAACTCGCCGGTCTGAACGACAAAGGTCCGCGGCTCGTCGGCGACGTCCGGGTCGAGATCCGAAACGTACTGTTCGAGCTCGCGCCGCACCGAGGCGCCGTAGTCGAACAGTGGCGGCGCATGGCGTCCGCTCAAGCCTGTCCTCTCGTCCGGTCGGACCTCGGCAAGCCGCTGCAGATGGCGTCGCTCGACGAGAAAGATGTGGTCGATCAACGCGCCAACCGTCGGGTACCGCGCGCCAGGCTGCACCTCGACCTCCGTCGCCTCGGGATGATCGACGAACCAGGCCCGCCATTTGTCGCGCTCTTCGCCCGTGAATCGAAGGAGCTCGTCGAACGTCAGATTCATATGCGAACAGTCCGGGTTGTCAGTGCTGTCTGTGGCTCAGCGTCCGCTCAAGAGTGACAGGCCCCTGTCGATGATGCCGAAGCCGAGCCGGAGCTCGCCCTCCGTAATCGTCAGTGGCGGATTCGTGAAGAACGTGTTCCAGCGTACGAAGGTGTAGAGGCCCTCGTCGCGGAAGAAGCGGCCGAGCCGCTTCATCGCGTCCGACGTGCCGTTGAACGGGGCGAGTGGCTCCATCGACTCCCGATCGCGCACGAGCTCGATGATGCCGAACAGGCCGATCGAGCGGACCGCGCCGACGATGGGGTGCTTCGCCTCGAGTTCGGCGAGCAGCTGCTTCATCACGGCGCCCATCCGTCGTGCGTTCTCGAGCAGGTGGTCCTCCTCGTAGACCTGCAGCACGGCAAGCGCCGTTGCGCAGGCCAGCGGATGGCTGTTGTAGGTGAGCCCGCCGAAGAACACCTTGTCTCTGAACCGATCTGCGATTGTCCGTCGCATGCCGACCGCGCCGAGCGGCACGTAGGCGCTCGTCAGCCCTTTCGCCATCGTGAGGAGATCGGGCACCACGCCCCAGTGATCGACGGCAAACCATTGCCCCGTCCGACCGAACCCGGACATCACCTCGTCGGCCACCATGAGGATGCCGTACTTCGTGCACAGCTCGCGGACGCCCTGCAGATACCCGTCGGGCGGAATGAGGATGCCGTTCGTACCGGTGATCGGCTCGAGGAAAAAGGCGGCGATCGTCCCCGCGCCTTCGAGCTGGATCGTCTCTTCCAGCGTCGCGAGCGCCTGCGCCGGGCTGTCCCATCCGCGTTGAATCCCGTGATAGGGGTTCAGCACATGGACGACGCCCGCCATTCCTGGCTCGGCGGCCCACCGCCGCGGATCGCCGGTCAGCATCATGCTGCCGGCGGTGGCGCCGTGATACGACCGGTAAAAGGCGAGGATCTTGTGGCGTCCGGAGTATTGACGGGCGATCTTGATTGCGTTTTCGTTCGCCTCGGCACCCCCGAGCGTGAAGAAGAACACGTCGATGTCGCCTGGCGCGATCTCGGCCAGCTTGCGACCGAGCCGAGCACGGACCTCGGTGGCCATGAACGGATTCGCGTACGGCAGCGTCTCCGCCTGACGCTGAATCGCGCGCACGACACGCTCGTCGCCATGGCCGATGTTCACGCACATCAACTGGCTGTTGAAGTCGAGGAACCGCTTGCCCTCGGGCGTCCAGAACCAGCATCCCTTGGCGCCCGCCACGGGAATAGGATCGACGCCAGCCTGCGCCGACCATTCATACAGCGTGTGCTGGCGCGAGAGCTCGACGATCTCCCGGCCACTGAGACTCGCGGTTGCTTCGTCGATCTTCATTTCGTCTCCTCACAAAACCCTGAACCCAGAACGCCGAACCCTGAACCCCGAACCCCGAACCCGCTTAACGTTCATATCCCAGGTGGCATGAACCTTCCATCCGCCGCCAGCCATCCGCCGTCGGCGAACCTCGGCCTCGCACACACCGCCGTGCTCAACGACGCGTTGCGCCACCCCCATGGCGGCTGCCATGTTGACGTCCAGGCAGACGACGTTCGCGCCGTGACGTGCGCAGCCGATGGTGACGGCCTCGCCGATTCCCGACCCGCCGCCGACGACGGCGGCGGTCCGGCCGGTCAGATCGAATGCGTTCCTCGAAGCTGTCATGCACGCTCCTGACGCGCACGTCGGGCTATCGCGATCCGCCGGCCCGCGCCGGCGACGTGGAACCCGAGTGTGGCGCGATCCCGCTCACCAGCGCAAACGCCACCGCGGCCGCAGCCAGGCCGCACATGGCCGGCGTGAGGCCCCCGATCGCGTGACCGCCGTTCCACAGCTGCGCGGCGATCACCGCCGTCACCCCGCCACCGATCGCCGCGAGGGCGTCCAGCGGACCCGGACGGCGCATGAACAGCCCGGCGACGATGGGCACGAACAGGCTGACGCTCAGCAGCGTGTAAAAGATGCTGAGTGCGTCGGTGATGGATTCGGACACGATCGCCAATCCCACGCCGAGCGCGGCGCCAGCGACCGACGCACCCCGCGCGACCTTGAGCACCTGCCGGTCGGTCGCGGACGGCCTGAAGAAGCGCTTGTAGAGATCCTGAGAGAGCGACGTCGCGAGCATGAACAGGATCGCGTCGCCCGCGCTCACCTCCGCCGAGAACACAGCCGCGAGCCCGAGGGCGCCGACCCAGAACGGCACGTCGTGGATCAGCAGCGTCGGCAGCGCGAGCTCGCGATTCGAGAGCTCCGGGTGCAGCGCCAGCGCCGACAGACCGAGGAGCGGCGGGACGAGGGCAAACGCCAGGAGCGCGGCGGCATTGAGGCCCACGCCGATCCGCACTGACCGATCGTCTCTCGCCCCGTAGATCTTCTGCAGCAGTCCGGGCGAAACGATGAAGGCCGGCATGAGCATCGCGAGGTACACCCATCCCGATGGCCCGTTGACTCCACGCGTTCCACATGGCCGGGTCCTCAATCCGCGCGTGCAGTCCCCCGAGACCTCCGACCGCACGCAACGTCAACGGCAACGCAACCGCGAACCCGACCATCTTGACCGTCAGCTGAACGACGTTGACGACGGCGGAGGACATGAGCCCGCCTGCGCCGAAATACGCGGCAACGACAACTCCGCCAATCAGGCACCCGAGCGGTTTGGGAATCCCGACGACCGCGTCGAGCACGCGGGCGAGTCCGATGAACTGTCCCGCGAGAATCGCCAGCGTGCCAACCCAGAGCAGGGCCGCAATCGTGCCGCGGACGCGTGCGTCGTAACGCCACTCGAGAAAATCGCCAACGGTCCGCAGATCGTGCGTGGCGGCGATGCGGCGGATCCGCGGTCCGACCGAGATGGCCAGAATGGCCGACCCGATCGCCGAGGACCCCACCCACCACCACGCCGCCAGCCCGTCTCGATAGCCGAGACCCGCGGCGTTGATCGTCGATCCGCCGCCGATATTTGCGGCAAGGAAGGTGGCGAACAACAGACCTGGTCCGAGACGCCGTCCGGCGACGAAGAAATCGCTCGACCCACGGACGCGCCGCGCCACCCACGCGCCCAGCGCGATCTGCGCGGCGGCGTAGATCACGATCGTCAGGAGATAGGCCACAGGTTGAGGATAGTTGGTAACTGATAGCTGATGTCTGATAGCTGATGTCTGATAGCTGGGGTCTGATGGCTGAGGTCTGATCAGCTATCAGCTATCAGCTGTCAGCTGTCAGCTGTCAGCTGTCAGCTCATGATATTAACAGTGCTGGTCCGTCCACTTTTTGGCTTGGAATGACGTCGCGAGCCGCCATCATCGTCTCGTCCTGTGTGGCTGCCATGCTGTCCGGTGTCGGAACGCCTGGTCGCGCGGCCAGTGCCTCGATACCACCGGCACAGCCTGCGTCGGCGAATCTGACCCTGACTGCGGTCGACGGGCTCGAGGTCGGACACGTCACGCTGGATCAGCGTCCGACCGGGTGCACGGTGATCCTCGCGAGGGAGGGAACCGTCGGCAGCGTCGATGTACGCGGTGCCGCACCTGGCACACTCGAGACCGACGCGCTCGATCCGATTGGCAATCTCCAGGTCGTCGATGCCATCGTGCTGGCCGGCGGAAGCGCGTACGGCCTCGATGCGGCGACGGGCGTCATGAAGTGGCTGGACGAGCGTTACGTCGGACATCGCGTGGGAACGGCGCGCGTCCCGATCGTGCCATCAGCGGTTCTCATCGATCTGTGGTTCGGCGGTGATCCGCGCGTTCGTCCTGGCGCGGACTGCGGATATCGCGCCGCGCAACAGGCGTCGGCGGCACCGGTCGAAGAAGGCAACGTCGGCGCCGGCGCCGGCGCGACCGTCGGGAAGTTCCTTGGACATGCCACCGTCGCTGGCGGGCCGATGAAGGCTGGGATCGGATCGTCCGCCATCACGTTTCCGAACGGCCTCGTCGTGGCCGCGATCGTTGCGGTCAACGCGATGGGCGACATCATCGATCCTGACACCGGACAGGTGATTGCGGGCGTTCGAGGTATGGACGGACAGCTCGCGGACGCGCGAACGTTGCTCCGGGCCGGCCAGCCGAGGCAGCAGTCCACGTCGGGGAACACCACGATCGGTGTGGTCGCAACGAACGCGCGATTGACGAAGATACAGGCGAAGCGAGTCGCGCAGATGGCGCACGACGGGTACGCGCGGGCGATCTCGCCGATCCACACGCTCGTGGACGGCGACACGGTCTTCTCGCTCGCAACGGGAACCTGGACAGGGACAGCCGACGAGGGTGTCGTTGGCGCGCTCGCGGCAGATGCCATGGCGGAGGCGATCGTGCGCTCCGCGGTGCAATCACGAGCGTCCCACGGGTTGCCGTCCGCCCGCGAGCTCGGCACCATCCCTGAGCGATTCAGGAAATGAGCGCCGGCTGGGAGTGCAGTATCTTTTCTGATCTTGGGTTCGGGGTTCGGGGTTCGGGGTTCGGGGTTCGGGGTTCGGGATTCGGGTTCAGGGTTCAGGGTTCAGGGTTCAGGGTTCTACTAAGATGATGCGATCCATTGTCGTGATGGCGGTTTTCGCTGGCGGCGCGATGCTGGTGGCGCAACAGCCCGCGTCACCCAGCGCGGAGCCGAAGGCGGCGACCTTCGCCAAGCCTGCGGCGGACAATGCCACGCTCACGGCGGTTGAGGGCATCAAAGTCGGGCACTTCACGCTGGCCGAGCGGCCGACCGGCTGCACGGTGGTGTTGTTGAAAGATGGCACGACAGGCGCCGTCGACGTTCGGGGCGGCGCCCCGGGCACGCGCGAGACGGATCTCTTGAATCCCGTCAACAGCGTGCAAATCGTGAACGCGATCACGCTCGCGGGTGGAAGCGCCTATGGGCTCGATGCCGCGACCGGCGTGATGCGCTGGCTCGACGAGCACCACATCGGCTATCCCGTTGGCGCGGCCGGTGTCGTGCCGATCGTGCCCGCCGCGATTCTGTTCGACTTGGGATTCGGTGGGGATCCGACGATCCGTCCGACGGCCGACTGTGGCTATCGTGCGGCGCAGGCCGCATCTGAAGTGCCGGTGCAGGAGGGCAATGTCGGGGCGGGCGCGGGCGCGACGATCGGGAAGTCCGGCGGTCGCGGCAGCGGCGCCGGCGGTCCGATGAAAGCGGGCATCGGCTCGTCCGCCATCAAACTGCCCAACGGGCTGGTCGTCGCGGCCATCGTCGCCGTCAACGCGGTCGGCGACATCGTCGATCCGGCGACGGGCCAGGTCGTGGCAGGCGTCCGGGGACCGGACGGCAAGCTGGCGGATGCGAGGAAGCTGCTCCGGCAGGGCGGCGGACGCGACGGACGCGCGGGCGAGAACACCACCATCGGCGTGGTGGCGACCAATGCGCGGCTGACCAAGGTGCAGGCCCAGAAGATCGCGCAGATGGCGCACGACGGCTACGCGCGAGCGATCGCACCGGTACACACGCCGGCCGACGGCGACACGATTTTCTCGGTCGCAACCGGGACGTGGGACGGCCAGCCGGACTACGGAACGATTGGCGCGCTCGCTGCTGAGGCCATGGCCGACGCCATCGTCCGCGCAGCCACGGAGGCGACGTCGTCGAACAACCTGCCGGCCGCGAGAGATCTGGGTACGGTGCCGGCGCGCTTCAAGCGATGAGTGGACGGACGCGCGTCGATCGCCGCCACTTCCTGCGAGTTGCCGGGTCGGCGATGCTGGTGCCGCCGGCGGCGGCCGGAGTACGCGTGGGGCAGGCGCCAGCGATCGCATCCGGCCCGAAACCCTCGGCGCCCTTCGGTGTTGCCGCCGGTGATGTCGGCGGCGGCCGCGCCGTCATCTGGAGTCGCGCGGATCGATCCGCGCGGATGTTCGTCGAGTACTCGACCAGCGAGTCGTTCACCAGTCCCCGGCGGGTTCGTGGACCCGCGGCGATCGAAGGGTCAGATTTCACGTGCCGGACTTCCCTGACGGATCTGCCGCCCGGACAACGGATTTTCTATCGGGTGCTGTTCCAGGATTTGTCCGATTTGCGCAGCTGGAGCGAGCCTGCCGGCGGTAGCTTCACGACTCCCGCCACTACGCCACGCGACGTCACGCTGGCGTGGTCGGCCGACACAGTCGGCCAGGGGTGGGGCATCAACCTCGAATGGGGCGGCCTGAAGATGTACGAGACGATGCGTCAGGCGCAGCCGGACGTCTTCGTCAACCTTGGCGATACGATCTACGCAGATCAGCCACTCAAAGCCGAAGTGCCCCTCGACGATGGGAAGATCTGGAAGAACGTCGTGACCGAGGCCAAGTCGAAGGTTGCGCAGACCGTGGGTGATTTTCGCGGATGTCATCAGTACAATCTGGCCGACGCCAACATGCGGCGGTTCATCTCGGAGGTTCCCCAGATCGTGATGTGGGACGACCACGAGGTGCGCGACAACTGGTACTGGGAGAGACGGCAGGACAACGATCCACGCTACGACGTGAAGTCGGTGGCGCTGCTGGCTGTGCGCGGCCGGCAGGCCTTTTTCGAATACAACCCACTCCCGTTTGTTGGTGACGACCCGGAGCGCGTGTATCGCTCGATTCCGCTCGGACCGCTTGTCGAGGTCTTCGCACTCGACATGCGGAGCTACAAGGGTGCGAACAGTCCAAACCGGCAGGGGACGCCCGACGCCTCGGCCGCCATTTTCGGTCCGGCGCAGCTGGCGTGGCTGAAGCAAGGCCTCGCGAACAGCCGCGCCACGTGGAAGATCGTCGCGGCAGACCTGCCGCTCGGTCTCGTCGTGCGTGATGGCGAGACCGATTACGAAGCGGTCGCCAACGGCGATCCTGGCGCCCCGCTCGGTCGGGAGCTGGAGGTCGCCGACCTGTTACGTCACCTGAAAACCAATGGCGTGAGGAACGTCGTCTGGATCACGGCCGACGTTCACTATTGCGCCGCGCACTACTACGACCCGCGACGGGCGACGTTCACCGAGTTCGACCCGTTCTGGGAGTTCGTCGCGGGCCCGCTGAACGCAGGGACGTTCGGTCCGAACACGCTCGACGCGACGTTCGGGCCGGAGGTGAAGTTCACGGGCGTGCCCCCAGGCATGAAGGGTAACCGGCCGCCGAGCGATGGATTGCAATTCTTCGGGACACTGAAAGCCGATGTGCGCCACAAGACGCTGACCGTGGAGTTGCGCGACGTCTCAGGACGATCGCTGTACAAGGCGGAACTTCCTCCCGCCTGACCGCGCCCCAGCAACCACACACAACACAAGCCATAGAGAACACAGACCACACGGATGTCCTTCAGTGTTCTCGACGTCGTCTGTGGCGTGAGATGTCGGCGGCGTCTATGGTGTCTGTGGCTGGTGTCGTCAGTGGCTATAATCGCTCATCTATGAATGGTCCCAGACGCGCCCTAGTCCTCCTGTCTTTGCTCGCGGTCGCGAGCACCACGTTCGCCCAGGACAAGCCGCAATCGGACAAGCCCGCGAGCGACACCAAGCTGCCCTCCATCGCGGAGAAGGTGAAAGACCTGCACAAGATCGACGGCTACATGCCGTTGTACTGGCAGGCGTCCACCGGCAAGCTGTTCATGGAAGTCGGACGCTTCAATCAAGAGTTGCTCTACCAGGTGTCGCTGCCGGCCGGCCTGGGTTCGAATCCGGTGGGATTGGATCGCGGTCAGCTTGGCGACTCCAGCGTGATCGCCTTCGAGCACATCGGTCCGAAGGTTCTGATGATGCAGCCGAATTACCACTACCGCGCCATCAGCAGCAACGACGCGGAACGGCGTGCGGTCGAGGATTCGTTCGCCAGGAGCGTACTCTGGGGATTCAAGGTGGAAGCCGAGGACGGCCCGCGCGTGCTCGTCGACGCAACCGCCTTTTTCATGCGCGACGCGCACGGCGTGATCGACAAGCTGCGTGAGACGAAGCAGGGGCGCTACAAGCTCGATGACAGCCGGAGCGCGCTCTACATGCCGCGCACCAAGGGTTTTCCGAAGAACACCGAAGTCGAAACGATCCTGACGTTCACGACCGACGAAGATCCCGGGCGGTACATCCGGCAGACCACGCCGTCGCCGGCGGCGGTGACGCTGAGGGAGCATCATTCTTTCGTCGAGCTGCCGGACCTGAAGTACAAGCCACGGAAGCTGGACCCGCGCGCCCCGTCGTTCGGCATCGAGTTCTACGACTACGCGTCGCCGATCACCGAGCCGGTCGAGAAGCGCTGGATCGCGCGTCACCGTCTGGAGAAGAAAGATCCGTCGGCCGCGATCTCGGATCCCGTCGAGCCAATCGTGTACTACGTGGACAACGGCGCGCCGGAGCCGATTCGCGCCGCGCTCATCGAAGGGGCGTCGTGGTGGAATCAGGCGTTCGAGGCGGCCGGGTTTCGCAACGCGTTCCAGGTCAAGGTGCTGCCCGTCGATGCCGACCCGATGGACGTCCGTTACAACATGATCAACTGGGTTCATCGATCGACGCGGGGATGGTCGTACGGCGGTGGCATCACCGATCCGCGCACGGGCGAGATCATCAAGGGCAACGTGACGCTCGGGTCCCTGCGCGTGCGGCAGGACTTCATGATCGGCGCGGGCCTGATTCCGCAATACGCTGAAGGCGACGACCCGCGGGCGTGTCTCGCCGACATGTCACCCGAGCCCGACTATCTGCTCGCGTTGGACGACTCCACCGATATTCTCGCGATGTCGCTCGCCCGCATCCGTCAGCTCGCGGCGCACGAAACCGGACATACGCTGGGCTTCGCGCATAACTTCGCCGCGAGCACGTACGGCCGGGGGTCCGTGATGGACTATCCCGCGCCCGTGGGTCGACATCAAGGACGGGAAGCTGGACCTGTCGCACGCGTACGCCACCGGCATCGGCGAATTCGACAAGTTCGCCGTTCGGTACGCCTACTCGCAGTTCCCCGACGGCGCAAACGAGACGCAGGCGCTCGAACAGATCCTCGAGGACGGCGTGGCCCACGGCATGCTCTACATCACCGACTCGGATGCGCGTCCGGCCAACGCCGCGCATCCGCTCGCGAGCCTGTGGGACAACGGCGCCGATCCGATTGCCACCCTCGGGCACGAAATGGAGGTGCGGCGCATCGGCCTCTCACAGTTCGGCTTGACGAGCATTCCGGTCGGGCATGCCACTCTCCGAGCTCGAGCTGAAGTTGTTGCCGCTCTATTTGCACCATCGTTATCAACTGCTCGCCGCGGTGAAATCGCTCGGCGGTGTCAATTTCACCTACGCTGTCCGGACGCCAGGTGGGCCGAACCCGTCCGGTTGTGGCTGAGATCGTTCCGCCGGCGAAACAGAAAGCGGCGCTCGCGGCCGTGCTCGACACCCTCACCGTGGACGCCCTGCGTATTCCCGACCGCGTGCTGAGCCTCATCCCGCCGACAGCGTTCGGTTACGGCGAGGGCACGGCAGAACCGTTCGACAGGCGGACCACCCCGACCTTCGATCCCATCGGCGCCGCGACTATTGCGGCCGATGTGGCGGTTTCCGCCTTGCTCCAGCCTCAGCGCGCGGCTCGCGTCAACGAGCACGCCTCACGCGATGTGGAGAATCCTTCCTTCAGCGACGTGGTGACATCGCTCGTGACCAGGACGTGGGGTGCGCCACGCGCCACGGACCGCTACGGACGGGCGATTCAAAGCGCCGTCGAGAGCCTGACGGTCACACGGCTGATGGAGCTCTCCGCCGACCCCCACGCCTCGGCCGACGTTCGGGCGTCGGCCACCGAGGGGCTGCGCTCGGTGATGAAGATCGCGAAGCTGACTGCCAACGCCCACACGCTGCAGACGCGTGACGACATCACGCGCTTCCTGAACCGGCCCGCCGACGTCTACAAGAAGACCGATCCACTGCCGACGCCCGCCGGCGAGCCGATCGGATCAAAGGGTCCTGGCGGGCTCTGAATCGCAGCGTGTCATCAATGACCGACTCCGTGTCCTCGATGTTCATCTCGATCGCCGACGTGACCGCGGCTCGCCGCCGCATCGCGCCAATCGCGAAGATCTCGCCGCTCGTCGACGCGAGCGCCGCCGCCGGCCGACCGCTCTGGCTGAAGTGCGAGAGCCTGCAACCCGGAGGCGCCTTCAAGATCCGCGGCGCGTACAACATGATTGCGCAGCTGTCCGACGAGCAACGCCGGCGCGGCGTCATCACCTATTCGTCCGGCAACCACGGCCAGGCCGTCGCTATTGCCGCGCGCACCCTCGGCGCGCCGGCCGTCGTGGTGATGCCGACGACCGCGCCTCGGATCAAGATCGAAGGCACCCGTCATCACGGCGCGGAGATCATCCTCGAAGGCACGACGACGCTCCATCGGCTCGAGCGTGCCGAGCGCGAGGCGAGCGCACGAGGACTTGACGATGGTGCCGCCGTTCGATCATGAGTGGATCGTGGCCGGCCAGGGAACGGTGGGCCTCGAGATCCTGGACCAGCTGCCGCAGGTGGGGACCGTGCTGGTGCCCATAGGCGGCGGCGGGCTGATCTCCGGCGTGGCGGCCGCGATCAAGCTGACGAAGCCGTCGGTCCAGATCGTCGGGCGTCGAGCCTCGGGCGCTGCCTCCATGAAGGCGTCCATCGACGCCGGCCATGTCGTCACGCTGGAGCGGACACACAGCATCGCCGACGGGCTCATGGCCGTCCGCCCCGGCAGCCTGAACTTCGCGCACGTTCAACGCTTCGTGGATCGCATCGTCACGGTTGACGACGCCGGCGATTGCCGACGCGGTGGTGTGGACGTTCACGAAAGCCGACGTCCTCGCGGAGCCGAGCGGCGCCACCGCCGTCGCCGCCGCGCTTGCGGCCGACGCCGCGTTCGCCCCTCCGGTCGTCGCTGTGGTCAGCGGCGGCAACCTGGATCCGGAGTGCGTATCACTGCCGCGGAGTAGATTCGTGTGACGAATACGACACGAAGATCACGATGATACGAACGATACGAGGAAGACAACGACCCGCGGTCTTTCGGACACGATTGGACGTCAACGTTCACGCAATGCGCATCGAAACGTTCGACATGGAGCGCATGCAGTCGACCTGGGAGAACATCGTCGACTACGACATGAGCGAGAGCGGCATCCGGCCGCTCACGCTGCGCGAGTTGACGACGATGGGGTTTGACCTCGAGGGATTCCTGGACGAACCGCTCGGCTACAGCCAGTCGAACGGCACGATCGAGCTGCGCCAGCGAATCGCCGCGCTCTATCCCGGCGCCGGCATCGACCACGTCGAGGTCACGAACGGCACGTCCGAGGCGAACTACTTGATCGCGCTCAGCCAGATCGAGCCAGGCGACGTCGTCGCGATGCAGGTTCCCAACTACATGCAGATGTGGGGCGTGGCGCGGAGCCTTGGCGCGGACGTTCGCGCGTTCAGTCTGCGGCCGGACCAGGCGTGGGAGCCGGATTGGCAGGAGCTCGAGCGCGCGGTCACCCGCGAGACGCGGCTCGTCTATCTGTCGAATCCCAACAATCCGACCGGCTCGGTCCTCTCAGACGCGGCCATGCAGCGCATTGTCGATCGTTGCGAGCAGACAGGAACCTGGCTGCTGGCAGACGAGGTCTACCTCGGCGCCGAGATCGATGGTCCGCGAACCAGAAGCTTCTGGGGCATGAGCGATCGTGTGATCGTCACGAGCGGGCTCTCGAAGGCATACGGCATCCCCGGTGTCCGGATCGGATGGATTGTCGGTCCGCCAGCAGGTGGTCGCCCAGTGCTGGAGTCAGCACGACTACATCACGATCGGTCCCAACAAGCTCTCGGATCGTGTCGCCCGTTCCGCGGTCGAGCACGCGAACCGGGAACGGTGCTACGCGAGGACGGGCGAGCTGCTCCGACACAACCTCCCGATCGTGCGGGACTGGGTCGCGTCGTTCGGCGGGCGGCTCACCTGGACGGAGCCGCGGGCGGGGGCCATCGGGTTGATGAAGTACTCCGCCGACACGCCCAGCCTGACGATTGCGGATCGAATTCGCGTCGGCCAGAGCACCCTGATCGTGCCAGGAAGCCAGGTCGGCGTGGAGGGGCACATCCGGGTCTGGCTCGGGGGGCGGGAAGCGTTCCTGAAGGAAGGTCTGCGCCGGATTGGCGCCGAATTGACGGCTCTTTTCGATTGAGTGTTAACCCGGCTCCGGATCCTCCGTATTAAAGAGGTGAAGGAGCCACAATTCGATGCACCGACCCGCAAGCCTCGCCGTTGCCCTACTTACCGCCCTTTCGGTCGCGGTGGGCGCCTCCGCGGCCCAGAAACCCCAGCCCGTCCGGGAGCCCGCTGAAAAAGGACCGGTAGCGGCAGCGCCCGTCACTCAGGCGGCGCAGGAAACCAAGACGGATCTCGAACGGCTCCTCGACCAGTATCCGCCGTCGCTACCGCGGGTGTTGAGCCTGGACCCGACGCTCCTGTCCAACCAGGCGTATCTGCAACCCTATCCCGCGCTGTCCGCGTTCCTCGCACAGCACCCGGAAATCGAGCACAATCCCTCTTACTTCTTCGGCACCGACAACCAGGGGAACTTCTACCGCTTCGACCCGCAACAGCGCGCGATCGAGATGTGGCGCGACACGATTCAGGGGTTCACGATCGCCGCCGTGCTGGTCGCGATCGCGGCGCGCTGGTGTGGCTCATCAAGACCCTGATCGAGCATCGCCGCTGGACGCGGCTGTCCAAGATCCAGACCGACGTGCACACGAAGCTGCTCGATCGTTTCAGCTCGAACGAGGATCTGCTCGCGTACATCCAGACGCCGGCGGGACGGAAGTTCCTCGAGTCCGCTCCGATTCCGCTGGAAACGCCGCGATCGATCGGCGCACCGCTTGGACGCATTCTCTGGTCCGTGCAGGTCGGCGCGGTCCTCGGCGTTGGCGGCATCGGCCTGCTGATCGTTGCCGGCCGCACGGTCGATGAGGTACGCGAGCCGCTCGGCGCGCTGGGCGTCGTCGCCGTCGCGCTCGGCATCGGGTTCCTGATCTCTGCCGCGATGGCCTACGTGATCTCGCAGCGCCTCGGCCTGTTCGCGCAGCCACCGGCCTCCAGTCCGGAATCCCATGTCTGATATCACGCTCTCAGACATCGAACGCCTGCAGTCGGCTGCCGACGAAACAGACGTGGCGCTTGCGATGGACGAGGACGCGTTCCGCGGCTTCTACGAACGGACCTCAGCGGCGTTGTGGGGATATCTCTCGAGAATCAGCGGCGATCGTCAGCTCGCCGACGATCTGTTGCAGGAAGCGTACTATCGCCTCCTCCGCACGAACCAGGCCTTCGAGAGCGAAGCGCACCGCCGCAACTACCTCTATCGGATTGCGACGAACCTCGTTCGTGACAGCCGGCGGCAGCGCCGGCCCGTGCGCGACGAGGACGTCCAGCTGGCAAGCCTGCCCGCGGAGAACGACGCGCCCGTCGATGCCGAGCGCCTCGTCGACGTCCGGCGGGCGATGCGTAAGCTGAAGCCGCGCGAGCGTGCGCTGCTGTGGCTGGCGTACACGCATGGCTCGTCGCACGTCGAGATCGCAGACGTGCTGGGGCTCAAGACCGGCAGCGTCAAGCTGCTGCTGTTCAGGGCGCGCCGGCGGATGGCAGCCCTTCTTCGAGGCGAGCACCACACATCAGGGGGACGACTGTGAAGCCGACGGTCTGTAAATACGAAGCCGATGTGTGGGAAGCGGTCGCGACCGGACGATGGCCCGATCACGTTGAGTCGCCGTTGTCTCGGCACGTCCGCGAATGCGCATCCTGCGCCGACGTGGTGGACGTGACGTCTGCGCTGCTTGCGGATGCGGTTACCGCGCGTGCCGAGTCCGCGCCTCCCTCGTCGGCGATCGTCTGGTGGCGCGCGCAGATGCGCGCACGCCAGGAAGCGGCCCGCGCCGCGGAACGTCCGCTGACGGTCGTGCACGCGCTCGCGATTGCCTGCGCGGCCGGCCTGCTCGTCGGGCTGATCGGGTTGGCAGGCGCGTGGATTCGCGAAGCGGCTCCGTGGGTGGTCTCCTCCCCCACCGCCACGCTGGGCGCGCTGAAATCCGCGCACCTGCCCATGACCGACGCATGGGGAGCCCTTCCGTGGATCGCGCTCGCGGCGACCCTCCTGCTCGCGCCGATCGCCGTCTACGTGATCGTGTCGGAGGACTGACGCCGTCTACCGTTTCCCATCCATCAGCGACTTCGCGAGCACCTGCCCCGGCCGCGCATTCGTCTGGTTGCCGCCATCGACGACCGGAACGCCGTTGACGAGGACATAAGCCATCCCTGTTGGATAGGCGTGCGGACGCTCGTAGGACGCTGTGTCCTCGACTCGCGAAGCGTCGAAGACCACGACGTCGGCGGCATACCCAACCTTGATCGCTCCGCGGTTCTGAAATCGAAAGTGCTCGGCGGGAAGCGACGTCATCTTGCGAATCGCTTCTTCGAGCTTGATGACGTGTCGTGCACGCACGTACTCGCCGAGCACGCGTGCGTTGTTGCCGTAGCCGCGCGGATGCGGCACACCATCGCCGAACGCAAGCACGCCGCTGTCGGACGCGAAGGCGACCTGCGGATGCCGCATGATCCGCGTGACATCCTCGTCGCTCATCAGGTGATAGACCATCGCGGCGCCACCCGCCAGCAGCATGTCGCGCGCCGCCTCGAGCTGCGCGTCGGAATGTGCGGCTGCCCTTCAGGCGGGCGGCAACCTCGGCCATCGACAACCCGTTCAACGCGCGATCCGGCGGGTACAGCGCAACGACGGCAAACGAGAGGTCGGGCAATCCGCGATCCGCCAGCAGCGCCGTCATCTCGCCCTTGATCTTGGTCCATGTCGCCGGGTCGGTCAGCCGCGACTGAATCTGTGCCGCGCCGCCTTCGAGGACCCACGGCGGAAACCGGATGCTCAACGTGGAGCTCGCCGCGGTGTACGCGTACTGGTCGGCCTCCACGTCGATCCCCTTCGCGCGCGCGGCGTCGATCAGCGCGAGCGCCTGCGTGCTGGCGCCCCAGCGCCGCGGGCTGTCGACTTTCAAGATGGGAAATCTGCACGCGGGCACCTGACGCATCTCCAACGCGAATGGTCTCCGCGACGGCCTGTTCGAGCTCTGTTCCTTCGTTGCGCATGTGGGAGGCGTAAATCCCGCCGGCATTGGCGGCCACGTGCGCGAGCTCGATGATCTCCGGCTGATGCGCGTAGACGCCGGGCACGTACTGCAGGCCCGTCGAGAACCCGACCGCGCCGTCCGCCATGGCTTTCCAGACCAGCGACTTCATCCGCGCCAATTCCGCAGCGGTCGGCAGGCGATCAGCGGTGCCCATGACCATCTGGCGGACGGTGTTGTGACCGATGAGCGTGGCGTAGTTGACGGCGGGCGCCGCGTCGCGAATGCGCGTCAGCGCCTCGGCGATGTCCGCGGCGGAAGCGCCGCAGTTCCCCGCGACGATCGTGGTCACGCCCATACGGACGAAGTTTGACGCCGCCGTATGATCCGCGAGGTCGTCCGCGTGAGTGTGGACGTCGATGAAGCCTGGCGCCACCACCAGATTGCGTGCGTCGATCGTGCGTCGCGCCCTGTGAGGCCTGCACGGTGCCGATCGCGACAATGCGGCCATCCTTGATCGCGAGATCCGCGCGGATGGCCGGCCGCCCGGTGCCGTCGATCACGCGGCCGCCGACGATGACGGTATCGTAGCGAGCCGGTAGCGCCGCGTCGGTCGACGCAAGCAGCGCCGCAACGACAATCGCGATGCGAACGACGGCACTCGCAGCCCTCATTCGAAGCCCTTCGCCCTCAGCCCGTCGTTTTTCAGCCCGACACGCGATCCCGTTGACCTGTGAACGCGCTGACCAGAAGCCCCACCACGACGACGACCGCCACACCGATCGGATTGTGCCAGAGGTACGAGATGCCGCGCGTCCGGGGGTGGAACGCGAAGACCAGCACGGTGATGATGCCGGCGATCAGTCCGACGAACGCACCGGTACCGTTCGCCCGCCGGAACCCGAGCGCGAGGACGAACACGCCGAGCAGCGAGCCGTAGAAGATCGATCCGAGCCGGTTCACCACCTCGATGAGCGATCCGAGCTGCACGGCGAAGTGCGCCACGACGCACGCGACCGCACCCCAGAACGCGGTCGCGACGCGAGATGCGAAGAGATAATGTGCGTCGGTCTCACCTGGCCGCAGCAGGCGTCGATAGATGTCGATGATCGTCGCGCTGGCCGTCGCGCTCAGCTCGCCTGCCGTGGCCGACATCGCGGCCGCGAAGATGGCGGCGATGATCAGACCCACGAGCCCGGGCGGAAGCTTGGTCGTCACGAACGTCGGAAACACGTAGTTGACGTCCGGCTTTGGCGTGTCGCCAACGGAATCCTTGTAGCCTGGAGCGGCGGTGACGTCCGCGACAATCTCCGCAGCGCGGGCGCGAATCTTCTGAACCTCGGACGTCGCGTCGCGAAACCGGGCGCGAGCCCGCTCGCCCTCTGACGTCGACGCCTCCGCCATGGCCAGCGCCGCCTGGCGGCGCACGTCGAACGCCCTCGAGAACTCCGCCTCGAGCTGACGGTATTCGTCCGCCCGCGCGCTCTTGGCGATCTGCGGCGCATACGCCGCGTTGAAGAGCATCGGCGGCTGATGAAAAACGTAAAACAGGAACATGAACACGCCGACGAGCAGCACCAACACCTGCAGCGGGATCTTGACGAACGCGCTCATCAGCAGCGAGTGTCGCGCCTCCTTGAGTGACTTCGCGGTCAGATAGCGCTGCACCTGACTCTGGTCGCAGCCGAAGTACGACAGGTGCAGGAACAGCCCGCCGACGAGACCGGACCAGAACGTGTAGGTCTGGCGCGGATCGAAACGAAAATCGATCGTCGTGGCCCTGCCGGCGGCCCCGGCAATGTGAAGCGCCTTGTTAAGGCCAACCTCTGACGGCAGCCCGAGCACGAGCGCCACCACGGCGCACACGAGCCCGCCGACGACGATGGCCATCTGCTTCACGTCGGTCCAGGTGACCGCCTGGACGCCGCCGAGCATCGTGTAGAGGATCGTTGGTCCGCCGATCGCGAGGATCGTGAGCGTCAGGTTCCAGTGAAAGATGACCGACAGGATCACGGCGGGTGCCGAGATGATGGCCCCGGTGGACATGCTGCGGCCGCAGAGGAACAGCAGGCTCGCGGCAGTCCGCGTCCTGGCGTCGAAGCGGCGCTCGAGGTACTGGTACGCCGTGTAGACGCCCGATCGATAGAAGAACGGCACCAGCGTGGCCGAGAGCACCACCATCGCGATTGGGAGGCCGAAGTAGAACTGGATGAAGCGCATGCCGTCCGCATACGCCTGTCCGGTCGTGCCCACGAGCGTGATCGCGCTCAGCTGCGTGGCCATCACCGATAGCCCCACCGCCCACCACGGCAGGCTGCGATTGGCGAGGAAATAGCCTTCGACCTCGTTGGCGGACTTCGTCCGTCTCAGGCCGTCCACCACGATCCACACGAGGTACGCCGCAACGACGAGCCAGTCCAGGAGACGCATGGATCGTGTGGAGGGTCAGCTCGAGAACACGCGGCCGAAGAGCCACAGCGCCGTAATCACCCCGGCGTGACACAGCAGCACCAGAGCGTAGGTGCGACGCATGCCCGCGTCTTCATCGGGGACGGGCGGCGAAGCAGGCATCGCCGCAGAGTATACCGGTTCAGGCGGTGGGGGAACCGAGGCCGTTGTCGAGGCGATACGCCGGCCCGCGCGGACGCTGGGCCTTTGCCGGCGCGAGGATGAGCTCGATGTGCGAGTCGACGTCGCCGTAGGCGCAGCGACACTTCGTCGGGACGATTCAGAACCGTCTCGCCTTCGCGAAGCGCCAGTTCCACGCGATAGGTCCCGGCTGGCACCTCGATCGTGAATCCACCGGAGGATGTCGTTTCCGTCGTTCGGCGCTCGCCGGTTGCCACGTTCACGATCTGCAACGGTTCGACCCGGAGATCATCGCCGCTCCATCGGACCCCCGCACCGTACCGGCAAGGCGTCCGCTGCTGGCCGACGGCCGGCGCCCGGTGTCGGTCACGGGCATTTCCCGATGGCATCCGGCGGTCAGGAGCACCGCAAGCGAGAGCGCCTGTCACCATCGTCCGCGCCCAAGCGCGGCCGTGGCGATAGTCACAGGAGTGGAAGGTCGCGACACGCAGAGCGCTCACGGCCGCCCGCTGTGCAAGAGCAGGGCCACGTGCGCGGGGGCTCAACGCAAGATGTAGAGATAACTCAGGCTGAATCCGTCGCCAAACGCCCCAAGCTCGAGAAAAGATCCGGATCGCGCGATCCCTTCGAGAATTGCCGTCCGGACCTCCGGCGCGTAACGTCCGGCGTGCAGAACGACATAGCGCACGCCGTCCCCGCGAAGTTGTGCGAGCGACGCCGCCGAGGGAAAGTGCTCGAGCCGATCGCGCCGAGCAATGTACGACGGCGGGAACACACCGCTGTAGCCGTTGACGATCGGAAACCAGTGAAAGGTCGACATGTAGGCGTATTCCGCTCCCGCGTCGGGAAAGGCAGCAGACGCCACCGGCAACTCTGCAACGACGCCGATAGGCTGCTGCGCCAGGCGTCGATAAACATCAGGCGCGGCATTCGGATACGCCGTCAGATCGAGACGGACGTGATATTCGATCAGCAACCCGGCGACGATTGCCGCGAGCAGGGACCGACGCTGCCAGCCTTCCAGTTGTCTGGCAATCGCCACGTAGCCGAAGCCCGCCAACACTCCAAGGAACATCACCACGAAGATACCGAGCCGCGCCGGCGCGCGAAGCGCGCGGAACGCGACGACGTGGTCGTACAGAAATCGGAAGGTGTAGCCGCTGAACCCGAGCGACATTTCGAATGCGGCCACCAGCGCGATCAGATAGACGATGATGCGCGCCGATGGCGCTCGCAACAAGAGCCCGCACAGAGCGAGCACCAGGACGATGAACCCGGGAAACAGCCGGCGCTCCCCCCGGCCTCGTCCCTGGAACATGCGTCCATACATCCAGTTCGTCGGAGTCGCGACGAGATAGCTCGATGGCCGAGCGCTGAACATGAGGATCTGCTCGGTGGGACGCTCGCCGCGGACGCTGTCGCGGGTCTCGATGTACGGCACGGCGTATGCGCCGATGACCGCAATGGCCAGAATCCCGCCCGCGGCAAGCGACAGCAGTGAACGCTTGATCGACGCCCGCCGGTCGCTGACGACGAGCAGGAGCGCGCAGAGACTCACGAGCGTCGCGAGGAAGATCCCGTAGTAGATGCTCGAGAGCATCTGCAGCGCGATCAGCGCGCCCAGCATGAGCCCGTCGCGGATGCGCCCGGCGTCGAGCGTGCGGTGCAGTGTGAGAAACGCCAGCGGCATCCAGATCGTCCACTGGAGCTCCATGTGCATGTAGTGCTCGAACCGGTACGGCACGAACGCGAACACGACGCCGGCGATCAGCCCGGCGCCGCGGCTGCGCGTCAGCGTGCTGACCAGCAAGAACATGGCGGCGCCCGAGAGTGCAATCGCACCGAGCAGCAGGAGATTGTGGACGAGCAGCGGCGGAAGCCCCAGCCAGACGAGCGGTGTGGCCACGGTCCCTTCCACGATCATCGCGTCCGAGAGCGTGAGCGTCCGTTCCTCCGGATAGAAGATGTTGCCGTCCAGCAGATGCGACGGCCGTGTCGCCAGCGCGTGCGCGAACCACTCGAGCCGCCAGAGGTTGAAATAGACATCGTGATGCGGGGCGGCGCGATCGATCATGCCCGGGGTCTGGGGCCAGGTCATCACGACCGTGAGCAGCACGAAGCCGCCGATGGTGACGGCGGCCGCGCGCGACCATCGAGGCATGCGGATCATTGAGGTGCCAGGCCGATGAGCTGCATCAGCCGGAGCGCGTTTCTCGAGGTCGCGAGGCCGGGCCGCAGCTGGTAGTCGAAGGTCATGCTTCCGTCGGCGTGTATCTGCTCGGCAAAGTGCTGGAGCCGGCGGACGAGGCGAAGGGCTCCTCCTGCGCCAGCGAGAGGTCGTGGCTCGTCATGACGCCAATCGCGCCTGCGTCGAGAAGGTGACGGGCGATCGCGCGCACCGCCATCGCTCGCTCGGCGCTGTTGGTTCCCTGCAGCACCTCGTCGAGCAGGTACAACGGACCGTGTCCGTGTTCGGCGGCGTCCACGATCGCTTTCAGCCGTGCCAGCGCGGCCATGAAGTAGGACTGGCCGAGCTCGAGCGAGTCCTGAATTCTGATGCTGCTCCACACCTCGCTGCGGGGCATCTGCAGCGACGTCGCGCACGCGGGAGCGCCGGCCTGAGCCAGCACCGCGTTGACGCCGATCGCGCGCAGCAGCGTGCTCTTTCCAGACATGTTCGACCCCGTGATCAGAAGGAGCGTGCCGGACGGTCCGACGTCGACGTCGTTGCTTACCCGGCGGCTGTCTGGAATCAAGGGATGGCCGAGTCCGGTCGCGACGAAACGACGCGCTGACGGATCGATGCGGGCAAACGCCCACTCCGGATAGTCGTGCCGGAGCGCGGCAAGGATCGAGAGCGCATCGACCCGGCCGAGCGCGTCCAGCCAGTGGCGCACGTGACGCCCGTGTGCGTCGCGCCAGCGCTCGATCGCGAACAGCACGTGAAAGTCCCAGAGCGTCAACGCCTGGATGGGAAAGTGCAGCAGCGCCGCCGCCGTCCTGAGCTCAGACCATTCGACGAGCCTCGACAGGCGCGTCACCAGATGCGGGGCATCGCCACCGCGGTCCCGCATCTCCGCGAGTAAGCGCAGCAGCTCGGGGGCCGACCACGTTTCCTTGCACACGTGGGCGAGCATCGCCGAGTAGCGCTCGAGGACTCGCTGGCCCATCGACGCCTGATCGAAAACGCCATACATGCGGCGCGCCAGGATGAACGACATCACGACGCCCGTCGTCAGCGGGAGCAGCCACCATTCACGATCGGTCACGCCGATGAGCTGCAAGACGATGAGCATCCAGATCGCCGCCGTCGCGACCAGCGCGATCCGATATGTGAACCAGGGAATGGCTGGTGCGCCCGTCTCCGCCCAGGCCAGGAACCTGGCGAGCTCCGCCTCCCCTGCCCGCCCCAGCAAGCCCTCGATCGCCAAGGTTTCGCGCCATTCGGCACGGGGGGCGAGGTCGTCGACGGCCTGCTGCCGAATGGCGACATCATCCGGCTGGTCTGCGGCCAGCAGCCATCCAAACAACCTGTCTTCGCCGGTTGGCGTCGCTGCCCTCCCGAGCCAGCTCGCCAGCGAGGCATGGCCGAAGAGATCCAGGTCCCGTGCATACGGGTGATCGTCGAGACGGAGACCCGGCGGCCCACCGACCTCCGGCAGCGTCGTCCAGTCTCGATCGATTCGCGCGATGGCGCGCACCGCGACCTGACGGCCGGCCTCGGCCGCCTCGATCTGTGCGAGCACGCGCGCGTGATGCGCGACGAGTGCGGCAAAGACGATGAGGAGACCGACGGCCGCAACAATCGAGAAAACGGGATAGGGACGGAAGCCCCACCACAGGAGAACGAATGGCGCGAAGAACGTCACCAGTCGAAACCGCGAGATCACGACGCCATGGGCGCTGGCGGCGTCGCGACGGCTGGTCCACGCCTGAATTCGACCGGCGTACCACTCGCGGGGTGTCATGCCGGCTTTCTCGCCGAAATGTTCAGTCTCCAATAGTCGAGCGTGAAGGCCGGAGTGTCGGCAGCCGCGGCGGTGACCAGCGCGTCCAGGAACGCCCCGCGATGCTCGACAGGCAGTCGGTTCAGGTGATGTCGCACACACACCGTGGCGATGAATTCCTTGTACTGTTCGGGCCCATCGAGACGCGTCGGCGCCTCTTCGAGGCCGACATCCTCGACGTCGAGACCGGCGTCTTCGAGCCTGCTGTCGGGTGCGACCGACGTCCGCGAAATAGACCGGATCGGACCAGCCGTTGAGATCGGCCCGTGACCCGGGCTCGCGCATCAGGCGATCGGCGCGCTCGTAGAGCCGCGCAAGATTGCCCCTGCCGCCGCACTGCGCGTGCAGGCGGCCACCTGGCCGCAACGCGATCGCGATCGACCGGAAGAGCGCCTCGTGATCGTGAATCCAGTGGAACGTGGCGGCACTGAACACCTGGTCGAAGGCCTCGACGAACGGGAGCGCGGCGCCGTCGGCCATCACGAGCCCCACTCGTGGCGCATGCGCCCCCAGCCAGTCAGCGGCCGTCGTCAACATCGACCGCGAGCGATCGAGCCCGATGACGCCGCCGTGCGGCAGGCGTTCGGCCAGCAAGGCCGTCAGGCGGCCCGTGCCGCAACCGAGGTCGAGCGCCCGCTCGGTGCCCGTCAGCTGGACGCGGTCGAGCACGCGACGTCCCCACGTCTGTTGCGGCGTCGAGATCTCGTGATACCGGTCGGCATTCCAGTCAGACGTCACGGCTCACCACTTGCCCAGTGTACATACAGAGTCCCCAGTCCCCAGTCCCACGTCCCACGTCCCAGTCCCACGTCCCACGTCCCACGTCCCACGTCCCACGTCCCACGTCGCGACTCCCCAGTCTCACGTCCCGAGTCCCACGGACGAGGCATCCGCGTCGTCATCACCGTTCTCAGGTCGGTGTACGCTCGTGTTGACGGGTTCAGGTGCGTCGTGGTCGATCGAGGCCTGGCGGCGCTGTTCCTGCTCGCGGGTTTCTTGCTGTGAGCGACATCGTCGATCCCAAATACCTGTCGGATGCGGCCCACTTCCCCGGCGGCCACGCCGCAGGGATTGAGGTCCCTCGCCACACCAGCGAGATTCCCGCGATCGTCAGACACGCGACAGCGATTCTTCCGATCGGCGCGCAGTCGTCGCTGACCGGCGGCGCGACGCCGATGGGCGAGACCGTTCTCTCGACCGAGAAGCTGACGCGAATCCTCGACGCCAGCTCGACGAGCATCACCGTCGAGGCGGGTGTGACGATCACGGCCATCCAGGAAGCACTGGCGGCTCACGGCGCGTGGTTCCCCGCTGGGCCCACATGGCCAGGGGCGTCTGCCGGTGGGGTCGTCGCGACCAACGCCGCTGGCGCCGCCACCTTCAAGTACGGCTCCGTACGATCATGGGTCGACGCGCTCGTCGTCGTGCTGGCCGACGGTGCCGAGTTGGCCGTGCGCCGCGGACGCTGCCGGGCGACCGACCGGTTGCTCCGCATTCCGCGTGAGGGAGAACGCCTTCTCGTTCCAGTCCCAGGCTATCGGATGCCGGACGTCGTCAAGCGCTCGGCCGGCTACCATGCTGCCCCCGACATGGATCTGATCGACCTGTTCATCGGATCCGAAGGCACGCTGGGTGTCATCACGCAGGTCACGTTCCGCGCGATCTCGCCGGCGCCGACGACTGCGCTTGCCCTCGTGCCCTGCCGATCGGAGCGTGTCGCGCTTGCCCTCGTCGACGATCTTCGACGGGGCTCGATGGGCACGTGGAAGACGCGGGATCCCAGCGGCATCGATGCGGCTGCCATCGAGCACATGGATCGACGATCACTGGAGATTCTGAGGGAGGACGAGGCCGATCGGCGACACCAGGTCCGCTTTCCTTCGTCAACAGAGCTGGCGCTCCTCGTGCAGCTCGAGCTGCCGCCAGGCACGACGGCGTCCGACGGCTTCGACCAGATCCAGTCGTCCGCGATCGATGGCCCCCTCGCGCGCTTCTGCCGCCTGCTGACCGAACATGATCTCTTTGACGACACGGAGCTCGCGCTGCCTGGCGATCGCCATCGCGCCGAGCAACTGATCGCCATGCGCGAGGCTGTTCCGGCTGGCGTCAACCAGCGCGTGGGACGCGCGCAGCGCGAGATCGACCCCCGTATCGCGAAGACGGCGGCCGACATGATCGTTCCGTTCGATCGTTTCGGAGAGATGATGCAGGTCTACCGCGACGGGTTCCTCGCCCGCGGGCTCGACTTCGCGGTCTGGGGACACATCTCCGACGGGAACGTCCATCCCAACGTGCTGCCGCGGTCTTACGCGGACGTTGAACGCGGGAGATTGGCGATTCTCGAATTCGGTCGTGACGTGGGAAGGCTCGGCGGATGCCCGCTGGCCGAGCACGGCGTCGGGCGGAGTCCGGTCAAGCAAGCCCTGCTGCGCGGGCTGTATGGCGACGAGGGAATTGCAGAGATGCGCGCTGTGAAACGGGCGCTCGATCGAGACTGGAAATTCGCGCCAGGCGTGATCTTCCCACGATAGGATGGTCGCATGTTCGATCTGCTCGCGCGCTGGCCCCTCGTCCGACAGATCCTGAACGGCGGCACGGTACGGGCGCGGAATCGATGAGCGAGGCGACCCGCTCGCTGCGGCCGCGTCACGAGGGGGCCGACGTCACGCGCTCGGTCTGCCCCTACTGCGCGGTTGGATGCGGCCAGCTGATTTTTCACCGCAAGGGACGGGTGATTGCCGTCGAAGGCGACCCGCAGTCACCGATTTCCGAGGGCCATCTGTGCCCCAAGGGCGCCGACACATTCGAGCTGCTGACGCACGCCGCGCGTGCAACGCACGTGAAGTATCGGGCGCCCAATGCCACGGCCTGGCAGGATCTCGACCTCGAGACCGCGATGGACATGATCGCCGAACGTGTCTGGGACTCGCGCGATCGGCACTTTCGGGAACAAGGACCATGCGTCCACGTTGATGCAGTGCCCGTCGATCGCCCACCTGGGTGGCGCCACGCTCGACAACGAAGAGAATTACCTGATCAAGAAACTGTTCGCCGCGGGCCTGGGCATGGTGGCGATCAGCAATCAGGCCCGGATATGACATAGCTCGACGGTGCCCGGTCTGGGCACCTCGTTCGGACGCGGCGGCGCGACCACCGCGCAGCAGGATCTCGCGAACGCGGACGCGATCCTGATCATGGGCTCGTCGATGGCCGAGAATCATCCCGTCGGTTTCCGATGGGTGATGAAGGCACGCGAGCGCGGCGCCACGATCATCCACGTCGATCCCCGCTTCTCACGCACGTCGGCGATGGCCGACATGTGGCTGCCGCTTCGCGCGGGTTCCGACATCGTGTTTCTCGGCGCGCTCGTCAACTACGTCCTGACCAACGGTCTGGTCTTTCGCGAGTACGTCGTCCCCTACACGAACGCGGCCACGATCGTCAGCGACGACTTTCGCGATACCGAAGATCTCGGCGGGTTCTTCTCCGGCTGGGATCCGGCGCACCCGCAGCTATTCGAACGAGTCCTGGGCCTACGCAACCGATCCCGCCGCGCCTGACGGCGAACCACGGCGCGACCCGACGTTGCAGCATCCACGGTGCGTCTTTCAAATCCTTTCGCGGCATTTCGCGCGCTATACGCCTGCCATGGTCGAGGACGTCTGCGGCGTTCCCGCGGATGCGTTCGTTCGCGTGGCTGAGGCCTTCTGCCGCGCATCGGGACCCGAGCGCACCGGTGCCATCTGTTACGCCGTTGGCTGGACCCAGCATTCGACCGGTGTGCAGATCATCCGCACGGCGGCGATCCTCCAACTCCTGCTCGGGAACATCGGCCGACCCGGCGGCGGGATCCTCGCGCTGCGCGGCCATGCGTCGATCCAGGGTTCGACCGATATTCCGACGCTCTACGACCTGCTTCCAGGCTACCTGCCGATGCCGACGAATGGCGCCGACGGACAGTCGATCGCGGCGTACGTCGGGAAGAACGGCCAGTCACGCGGCTGGTGGGCGAACATCGACAAGTACATCGTGTCGCTGTTGAAAGCCTGGTACGGCGACGGCGCGACCGCAGACAACGACTTCGGGTTCGGCTGGCTGCCACGCATCAGCGGGGACCACTCGCACTTCGGCTACTGGCTCGACATGGCCGACGCGACAGGCACAATCGAAGGCCTGTTCGTGATGGGGCAGAACCCGGCGGTCGGTGCGCCCAATGCGCGTCTTGAACGCCGTGCGCTCGCGAACCTGAAATGGCTCGTCGTGCGCGACATGGTGGAGACTGAAACGGCGACGTTCTGGATGGACTCTCCCGAAGTCGCGCGCGGCGAGTTGACGCCCGCGTCAATCGGCACCGAAGTCTTCTTCCTTCCAGCCGCCGCGCACGCCGAGAAGGACGGCTGCTTCACCAACACGCAGCGGCTGCTGCAATGGCACGACAAGGCAATCGATCCGCCCGGCGATGCACGCAGCGACGCGTGGTTCGTGTACCATCTCGGTCAACGTCTCAAGGCTCGCGCGGCCCGCGATCCACGTCCCCGGAACGCGGGGTTGAACGCGCTCACATGGTCGTATCGCACGATCGGTCACCACGACGAACCCGACATCGCCGAAGTCCTGCAGGAGATCAACGGCCGGCGCACCGCCGACGGATCGCTCGTCACCGGCTACGACTCGCTCGCGAGCGACGGCACCACGATGTGCGGGTGCTGGATCTATTCCGGCGTTCACCCGTCACCCGACCGTAATCGAGCGCGCGAGCGCAACCCGGACGGACCGTACGGTCACGGCTGGGGCTTTGCCTGGCCGGCCGACCGCCGCATCCTCTACAACCGCGCGTCGGCAAGGCCTGACGGGTCCCCCTGGAGCGATCGCAAGAAGTTGGTCTGGTGGGATGCGGACGCGCAGCAATGGACCGGCCTCGATACGCCGGATTTCGCGCGGCACAAGTCGCCGGACTATCGGCCGCCGGCAAACGCCAGGGGCGATGCGGCTCTGTCGGGAACCGCGCCGTTCATCATGCACGCGGATGGCGCGGGGTGGATCTGGGTCGCCAAGGGGCTCAAGGACGGACCACTGCCTGCGCATTACGAGCCATTCGAGTCCCCGATCAGCAATCCGGTGTACGCGCCAGCAGGTGAACCCGCCCGCCGATCCGAAGACGCGCACCGACAATCCCTACGCGGAGTCTCCCGTCGGCGATCGATATCCGTGCGTGCTCACGACCTATCGTCTGACGGAGCATCACACTGCCGGCGGCATGACGCGGACGCTCCCGCATCTCGCCGAGCTGCAACCGACGCTCTTCTGTGAAATCTCCCCGGAGCTTGCGGCGGAAGTCGGCGCGCGGCACGGCGAGGACGTGACGATCTCGTCGCCGCGCGGCTCGATCGTCGCGCGCGCGCTCGTCACACGTGCGCATGCGGCCGCTGCAGATTCGCGGTCGCACCGTGCACCAGGTCGGCCTGCCGTATCACTGGGGCCATCGGGGTCTCGTGCGCGGCGACGTCGTGAATGATCTGGTCGCGATCTCGGAAGAGCCAAACGTCAAGATCATGGAATCGAAGGCGCTCGTCTGCCGGATCGCGCCGCTCGAGCGCCGGCCGGTGGCCGCCCGTCGTGGAGCTCGACCGTGATCACCGCATTTCTCACCGACGCCACGCTGTGCATCGGCTGCAAAGCCTGCGAAGTCGCCTGCAAAGAATGGAATCAGGTCCCAAGCGACGGTTACCACTTCACCGGGCTCTCGTACGACAACACCGCCGGACTCGGCCATTCGACATGGCGCCACGTGAAGTTCATCGAGCGAATGACCGGCGACGCGGCGGCCGCGGATGGAAGCGCCGGGTACCGGAGCAACGTCTTCCGGTGGGACTTTTCGTCCGACGTATGCAAACACTGCGAGCACGCCGGATGTCTCGAAGCCTGTCCGACCGGTTCCATCGTCCGCACCGAGTTCGGCGGGGTCTACATCCAGCCTGATGTCTGCAACGGATGCGGCTACTGCATCGTGACGTGTCCGTTCGGCGTCGTGGACAGGCGACCGGACGATGGGCGGGCGTTCAAGTGCACGTTCTGTTACGACCGTCAAAAGGTCGGGCTGATGCCGGCGTGCGCGACGGCGTGTCCGACCGAATCGATTCAGTTCGGCGACATCGACGAGATGCGATCGCGCGCGCGGGCCCGCGTGGACGAGCTGAACGCGCGCGGCATCACGGATGCCGTCGTCTACGATCCCGTCGAGTCGAGCGTCGGCGGGACGCACGCGATCTTCGTCCTGCGTGGAACGCCTGAAGACTACAACCTCCCGACCAGCCCCGAGGTCCCTACGGTTCACCTTCGAACCGGCTGGGCCGGTGCGACCGTTGCGGCGGGCCTGATGCTGCTCGGCAGCGCCGCCGCGTTCCTCCTACGCGATCGCGACTGAAACGGCTCAGCCCTCGCCGCTGGCATCAGCTTGTTTGCTGAGTGACCAGGATTCAGACGAGCCCATCTACTACCGTGCGCATCGCCATTGTCGCTCCACCATTCATTCCTGTTCCGCCTACTGCTTACGGCGGAACCGAACTGTTCATTGCACAACTTGCCGACGGGCTCGTCGCACGAGGTCACGACGTGCTCGTGTATGCGAACGGCGCGTCGCGTGTCTCCGGCGAGCTGAGGTGGTGTTACGAAGAGCCGGACTGGCCGCCGAGACCTGAAGCGCACAGCGCGCTGAAGTCGATCGATCACGGCACGTGGTCGCTCCGGGACGCGATGGAGTCGCACGTCGACATCATCCATATCAACGACGCGATCCATGTGCCGTTGGCGCGGTTCGTGGACATCCCGATGCTTCATACGCTGCATCATCCGCACGAACCGGAACTGACGAGTCTGTACCAGCGGTTTCCGGATGTATCGTACGTGGCCATCAGCCGTGCGCAGCGCGCGGCCGAGCTGCTTCCGAAGATGACGGTGATCCATCACGGGATTCAGCTCGCCGACTATACGTGTCAGGAGACGAAGGACGACTACGTCTGCTTTCTGGGCCGCATGGCGCCTGTGAAAGCGCCGCACCTCGCGATTGCCGCCGCGCGACAGGCGGGCGTCCGCATCAAGCTCGCGGGTGAGATTCAGCCGGTCTTTCGCGAGTATTGGGACGAGCAGGTGGCGCCGCACGTCGACGGCTCGGACGTGGAGTACGTCGGCGAGGCGGACCCGCAGGCGAAGAACGAGTTGCTGGGCAACGCTCGCGCGCTGCTGTTTCCCATCCAGTGGGAAGAGCCATTCGGACTGGTCATGGTGGAAGCCATGGCGTGCGGCACGCCGGTCCTGGCGTTCCCCACCGGCTCGGTCCCGGAGGTCATCGAGGACGGCATGAACGGACGGATCTGCGAGGATCTGGACGAGATGTCCGAATGGATCCGCAATCCGGCGGTCGATCCGCTCGATTGCCGGCGCCATGTCGAACGCCACTTCTCGCTCGACGCGATGGTCGACGCCTACGAGGCCCTGTATCGAAGCCTTGCGGGCGGCTCACGGGTACCGCATCGCCATTCCGCGTGAGAGTGACGCATGCCCGACGTCATCAAAGTGGAAGACAAGTACTACATCCTCGCGACGGCGACGCGCGCGATCGGAACGCACGCGGTCCTGAAGGACGGCGATACGTTCGCGGTGTTCGACGCCGTCGGAGACATCTTCGGCGAGGGGCTCGGCGAGCAGGGTCTCTATCACGACGGCACGCGATTCCTGTCGATGCTGGAGTTGCGGTTGAACAGCGACCGTCCGCTCCTGCTCAGTTCCCGCTCGAGCCCCGACAACCTCCAGTTCGGCGCGGACCTCACCAATCGCGATTACTTCCTCGATGGCCATGTCGCGCTGCCCAAGGATCTGGTCCACGTCTTTCGATCCCGATTCCTGTGGAACGGCGCGATGCACGAGCGCGTCCGCCTCACCAACTACAGTCGACGTCAGGTCAGGCTGACCCTCGACTACGAATTCGACGCCGACTTCGCCGACATCTTCGAGGTCCGCGGCAACGCGCGCGCCAGACGGGGCATGCGACTGCCATGGAAACTGGTCGAGCACGGTACCGAGCTGGCGTATCGCGGCCTCGACCACGTCATTCGCCGGACGCGCCTGGAATGGAACGTGGCGCCGTCGGCGATCAGCGCGTCCAGCGCGCGATTCGACGTCGCGCTTCCCGCGCACGATACCTCCGCGATCGAGCTGACGGTGTCGTGCGAGACCGATGCGCCGGCGGCGTCGGTCCAATCATACGAGGACGCTCTCGAGCATCTCGCGGGTCGCGAAGGCCAGGCATCGCGGGAGTACCCGATCATCGAGACGTCGCACAGCCAACTGAACAACTGGCTGGAGCGATCGATCTCCGACGTCCGCATGATGATCACGGCCACGCCGAGCGGTCCGTATCCTTACGCCGGCGTGCCCTGGTTCAATACCGCGTTTGGACGCGACGGGATCATCACGGCGCTTCAGATGCTCTGGATGAACCCGCACATCGCCGCGGGTGTCCTGCGCTTTCTCGCGAGTACGCAGGCGCAGGACTCGGTTCCCGAGCGTGACGCCGAGCCGGGCAAGATTCTGCACGAGATGCGCGGCGGCGAGATGGCCGCCCTCGGAGAGGTCCCGTTCGGACGCTACTACGGCAGCGTCGATTCCACGCCGCTGTTCGTCCTGCTCGCGGGCGCGTACTACGAACGGACGGGCGATCGACCGTTGATTGATTCGATCTGGAGCAACATCGAGAGTGCCCTGCGCTGGATCGATCGGTACGGCGACGTCGACGGCGACGGGTTCGTCGAATACGCCCGTCGCACGCCGCAGGGCCTGATCCAGCAGGGCTGGAAGGATTCGCAGGACTCGGTGTTCCACGACAACGGCGAGCTCGCGGAAGCGCCCATCGCGCTCGCCGAAGTGCAGGCGTACGTCTACGGGGCGCGACTGGCGGGGGCCAGCCTTGCGCGTGTCCGTGGCGACGTCGCGCGCGCCGACACGCTCACGAGTCAGGCGAACACCCTGCGCGCGCGGTTCGAGGACGCTTTCTGGTCGGATCGACTGCAAACCTACGCGCTGGCGCTGGACGGACAGAAGCGTCCCTGCGCGGTTCGCTCGTCCAACGCCGGGCAGTGCCTGTTGACGGGTCTCCCGCAACCGGATCGCGCACGAAAGGTCGCCCAGTCGCTGCTCGGTCAGGGCATGTTTTCCGGTTGGGGCATCCGGACCATCGACGCCGCCGAAGTGCGCTACAACCCGATGTCGTACCACAACGGTTCGGTCTGGCCGCACGACAACGCGCTGATTGCCGCGGGGTTCGCCCGGTACGGCTTCGGCGATCTCATCCAGCCCGTCCTGAGTGGCTCTGCTCGACGCGAGCGGCTACTTCGAATCCTGCCGGCTGCCCGAGCTCTTTTGCGGCTTTCACCGCCGGCGCGGCGAGGGTCCGACACTCTACCCGGTCGCGTGCTCGCCGCAGGCGTGGGCGGCCGGCAGCGTCTTCCTGATCCTCCAGGCGGCGCTCGGACTGCGAATCGACGCGCTCGGCGGACGCGTCACGATCTCGCAGCCTCTATTTCCTGACGGCCTCGATCGCGTCGTGGTGCGCGACCTCGCCATCACGTCGGACCGCCGGATCGACTTGCTCTTCGAACGGCGAGGTCAGCGGATCGAAGTGGACCTGCTCCGGCGCCAGGGGGAGATGGAGGTGGTGGTGGATTCTTCGTGGACGCTCCGCCCGTAGCCGAAGCCCTCAGCCCCAGGCCGACGTGGAATATCGTAGTGATGTGAACAGCGAGATCTCTGAAGCGCATGGCTACTACGGCCTGCCGACGTTGAAGGCGCCGGTCTGGACCTGGGAGATTCCCGCGTATTTTTTCGTTGGGGGCGCCGCCGGCGCCGCGGCGGTCATTGCCTCGACAGCGCGTCTCGCCGGAGGTCGGCCTGACCTCGTTCGCGATGCCCGATGGATCGCCGCCATTGGCGGCGCGATTTCGCCGCCGCTGCTCGTGGCCGACCTCGGGCGCCCGGAACGCTTCCTCAACATGCTCCGGGTGTTCAAGCTCCAGAGTCCGATGTCGGTGGGCGCCTGGACGCTCGTCGCGTTCTCGAACGCATCGGCTGCCGCCACGTTTTGTGATCTCGTCGATCGCGCGTCACGCGGCCGCATACCGGTTCGCATGATCGGGAACGCCGCCGAATCGCTCGCCGCGGCCACGGGGCTCGTGCTCTCGACCTACACGGGCGTCCTGATAGGCGCGACGGCGATACCCGCATGGTCCGAGAACGTCGCGATTCTTCCGCTCCACTTCGCGGCGTCAGGCGTCGGGGCCGCGGTCTCGCTGCTGGAGCTGATGGGACATCGTGATGGGGCGTTGAACGCGCTCGGCGCGGGCGCGGCCCTCGTCGAAACACTGGTCGGCGGCCAGCTCGAATTGCGCAGCAGCGAGGCGCTCGTTCCGCTCAAGCACGAGACGAGCGGCACGATCACGCGACTTGGCGGAGTGCTGTCAGGCCCGCTGCCTCTGGCCCTTCGACTACTCGGCGGCCGTTCGCACAACATCCGCACGCTCGCTGCCGCCGCCACGATCGCCGGATCGATCATGACGCGCGTCGGCTGGATTGCGGCCGGCCGCGAGAGCGCGAAGCGCTGACGCGTGGCGAACCGCGTGACACGACCAGACATCACCAAGGAGACGCGACACCACTCGTGTGCTTCGTTTCATCGTGATCTGCGTGAGTGGGTCGTGATGCGTGTTGCGGCCAATCACCTGATCACGCCGATGCCAGCAAGCGCTGTTCGTCGGCGAGGCACGCCGCCAGCTTGCGGATGCTCTCGTCGATCGCCTGCGGCAGGACGCTGGTGAAGCAGAGCCGCAGCTCGCCGTCACCTGCCGGATCGGCATAGAACGCCGGACCGGGTACGAACGCCACGCCCGCCGCGAGCGCGCGCTGGTGCAACGCGCCGGCGCTGATGCCCGATGCCAGCCGGCACCAGAGATACAGGCCGCCGGCCGGCCGGCCGAACCGCAACGAGCCCGCCGGCGCCTGACGTTGAATCGCCGCCACCATCTGCGTACATCGTCGCGCGTGCTCGACGCGAATCGTTCGGAGATGCGCGTCGAACGCGCCCTCGCGCATCAGCCGCGCGATCGCGAATTGGACCAGGTTGGGCGTGTGGGGATCCAGTCGCTGCTTGATGATCGCGATTTGATCAACGATCGACGGGGCCGCGGCGATCCAGCCAAGCCGGAGACCTGGCGCCATCACCTTCGAGAAGCTGTTCAGGTAGATCACGAGGTTGTGATCGTCGATGTCGCGCAGCGAGGGCGGCGGCGGCTCGTTGAAATACAGATCCCGGTACGTCGCGTCCTCGACGATCGGCACGCGGTATCGCTGCGCGAGCGACAGCAGCTCCCGGCGCGTCCGGATCGGCAGCGTGACGCCGGTCGGGTTCTGAAACGTCGGGTTCGTGTAGATCAATTTCGGACGATATCGGACGAGGAGATCCTCGAGCTCGTCGCTGTCCGCATGGACCACGTCCCAGCCGATCAACTTCGCGCCGGCCGCGCGGAACGACTGGATGGCGCCCAGATAGCCAGGCCGATCCATGATCACCGCATCGCCCGGATCGAGCAGACACCGCGCGAGGAGGTCGAGGCCCTGCTGCGCGCCCGACAGAATCAGGACGCTCTCGCGCGGCACGTTGTATCGCTCGGCAATCGCCTCGCGCAGCGCCGGCTGCCCTTCCGTCGGCCCGTGCCGCCACGCCGACGCCGGGTCGGTCCGCAACACGTGGCCAACCGCCTCCTGAAACGCCTCGTTGGGAAACTTGTCGATCGCGGGCTCGCCCGCAGCCAGCGACAACAGCCGCGCGTCCGACGAGTGACGGACGATGTCGCGGAGCGTGGAGTCGCTGGACCGCAGCGCGGCCGCGGCAATCTTTCCGCGCCACGCAAATGGCGTCCCTTCGGGCTCGGGGGCCGCGCAGACAAACGTCCCGCGTCCGACGTACCCGCGCAACAATCCGCGCGATTCCAGCTCGCGATAGGCGCTGACAACGGTCGTGCGGCTGATGCGGAGATGCTGCGCGAGCGTCCGCTCCGGCGGGACCCGCGCGCCCGACGGCAGTTCGCCGCGCGCAATCGCGCCTTCAAGCAACGTGACGAGATGGCTGTAGAGCGGCCGCTCCGTCCGCACGAAGTGTCGTTCGATCGTTGTGAGCATGCGCAACCTCAGGCTTGAGCTCAGACTATGGACCGAAAGCCTGACCCAATGAAAGTCCAATTCCTGATTGGCTGGCGCAAAAACGAGGTCCAATTGGGACGAATGAGCATATTTGAGGGATAAATCGCAGACCATTCACCAACCATTTGACGAGCCAAGGTCCTCCCGCAGCAGGTCGGTGTTCATCGCGAAGGCGGCTTCGGCGCCTTCGGCCGCCGCCACCACCACCCATTGCACGGCGCGCGAGGCGTCCCCGGCCACGTACAGGCCGGACACGTGTGTGCTCTCGTACGGACCCGTGCGGACGGTGCCCTTGTCGTTCAGCTCGCAGCCCAGCCCGACGGCCAGTTGCGACTGCTGCGCCTGCCCCGTCGTGAAGAACAGCGCGCGGCGCGGCAGGACGCTGCCGTCGGCGAACACGATCCGCGTCAGGGCTCCATCGTGCCCGTCGAGCCGATCGATGCGGTCTTCCCGCATCCCGATTCCCGCACGCGCGAGTCGCGCACGGTCGTCGTCGTCGACTTCGGCCGGGCCGTCCGTGCACAAGACGAGGTCGCGGCTCCAGCCGGTGAGCTCGAGTGAGAGGCCGACGCCGCGGCTGCCGCGGCCGTAGATCGCGAGCGGCTGATCGCGCACTTCCCAGCCGTCGCAGTACGGACAATGAAACACGCTGCGGCCGTAGAGATCGCGCAGGCCCGGGATGTCCGGCACGTTGTCGGCCACGCCCGTCGCGATCAGCAGCTTTCGCGCGATCAGCACGCGGCCATCGGCGAGCTCGACTTCGAACCGTGCGTCGGCACGACACCGCGCCTCGAGCACCTCGATGTTGCGCAGCTCGACGCCGTCGTACTTGCGGAGCTGCTCGCGCGAGATGCGAAGGAACTCCCGCGGGTCGATGCCGTCACGGCTGACGAATCCGTTGATGGCGTGCGAGGCGGCATTCCGGGGACGACCTGTGTCGCACACCAACACGCGCCGACGACTGCGCCCGAGGATGAGCGCCGCGCTCAAACCCGCGGGTCCGGCCCCCACAATGATTGCGTCGTACATGACATCATGGTGCCATGAGTGCGCGGCGGCACCCGATCACGTGGCGAACCGGGTGCGCTCGTCCTCGCGCTGCTCGCGATGCGCGCGGTCGCGCTGGCCGATCAGGCCGCACAGGATCCACACGCCGGCATGCATCACGATCAGCCGGCGCAGGGCTGGCAGGTGATGGAGGACGGTGCGGTCTTCCTGATGTTCAACAATCAGGGCGGGCCACGGGGCGAGACAGAGGTGAAGGCGCCGAACTGGTGGATGGGGATGGCGCGACACCCGGCCGGACGCGGAAGCCTCACGCTGAACCTGATGCTCAGCCTCGATCCCGCAACCGTCGGCGCGCAGGGATACAGCGAGATCTTCCAGGTCGGGGAAACCTTCAACGGTGATCCGTTGATCGATCATCAGCACCCGCACGACTTCCTGATGCAGGCGTCCGCGGTGTACAGACATCCGCTCGCGAAGGGATTCGGCCTGACGCTTGCGGGCGCGCCGGTTGGGGAGCCGGCGCTCGGCCCGGTGGCGTTCATGCACCGACTCTCGTCGTTCGAAAACCCCATCGCGCCGTTGAGCCATCACACGCTCGACTCGACCCACCTGGCCATGGAAGTCCTGACCGCGTCCATCGGTCGCGGACCATTCCAGGTCGAAGGCTCGGCGTTTCGCGGTGCGGAGCCGGACGAGCAGCGCTGGGATCTCGCTCGATCCCGGCGCGATCGATTCATGGTCGGCGCGCATGCTGGTATCGGCCGTCGCCGTCGTGGGCCTTTCAGGTCTCTCAGGGTTTCCTGAACGAACCCGACGCCGTCGGAGGAAGGCGACGTTCGCCGCACGACTGTCTCCGGCTCGTGGAGCCGGGTACGAGACGCGGGATGGACCGCGGTGACGGGCGCGTGGGGGCTGAACAGGAAGCTCGGGGGCGACTACAACGCGTTCCTCCTCGAGGCCACGCACGCGTTCGGGCGCACGCTCACGATCTTCGGCCGCGTGGAGCACGACCAGGTCGAGACCGACGTGCTGCGCTTCGGCGTCCATACGTTCCAGGGAGGACGCAAGAAGGCGCACGTCGTACTCCCCGGAAGCATCGACTACCTCTCGACGTTCACGGCCGGGGCGAGCCACACGTTCTGGGCTCCGAGGACGTGGGATTTTGCCGCGGGCGCAGACGTCACGGGCTATGTCGTTCCGTCAGTCCTCCAGCCGACGCACGGCGATCATCCGGTCTCGTTCCACCTGTATCTGCGAGTCCGGGTGCCGTCGTCGCATCGGATGACCGACGTCACGATGACGAGCCCGATGTGAGGAGGGAGCCTGGAGCTGGAAGTGAGGTAGTGGCTGCTACCGTTTCGACCCGAGCCACTTGTCGCGAACGGCCTTCTGCGCCGCTGACGGCGCGTCCATCGGCACGACGTCGACGGATGGATCCTCTTTCAATACCACTGTCGCGGTGCGAGGCCCGTCGCGCCGGGTGAACGCGATCGACATCCGATCGCCAGGCTTCGCCGCGCGCAGGATCTCCTGAAACGCCTGCGGTGTCGTGATGTCCTTCCCATTCAACCCCGTAATCACGTCGTCCTGCTCCAGGCCCGCCTCGTACGCGGGCGATGCCCGGCGCGACGAGTTCGGCGATCTTCATCTGTTGATCGACCCGCAGATCGCCGAGCCAGGCGTGCCCTGGAGCACGCGGGCGCCAGACCACACCGGCGCGCGCGAAGAGCCGCGGATAGTCCACGACCTCGGTGCCTGCAATGAACCGGTTGACGAAGTCCGTTGCGAAGTCGCGATCGCCGCTCACGTCGGCCAATCGATCGCGTACGTCGGTGAGCGAATACGGATGGCCGACCAGCCCCGGCGCGGGGCCACCGGGCGCGCCGTAGGTGCGCCACATCGCGCGCATGAAGTCGTCCAGCGTGACCTTGCCGCCGGTGCGATCGCGAAGCGTCAGGTCGAGGCCGAGCGCAATCGCGCCGCCGTAGGAGTAGTACGAAATGAACGTCGTGTTGAAATTGGTCCGATCGACGGCACGCGCGGCATCGACGAACGGCGCCATCCGGCTCATGTCGACCGCGGATCGAAACTGACGGCCCGATCCGTTCACGATGCTGCTCGCGAGCTCCCCGAACTGACCGACGGCCTGTGAGGGATCGAGGAGGCCGGCGCGCGTCATGATCAGGACACCGTAGTACTGGGTGAATCCCTCGGCGAGCCAGAGGGAGTCCGTCATGTTGGCTTCTTCGAAGGTGAATGGCTCGAGCCCCTGCGGACGGATCCGTTCGACGTTCCAGCAGTGGAAGAATTCGTGCGACGCGGTGCTGAGGGCGTTGCCCAACGCCCGCCCCGTCACGACCGTGCTGTTGCGATGCTCCATGCCGTCGCCGGAGTCGTACGGGCAGATAGTCGGCCAGAAACGTGTACGTCCCCGGCTCGTACTGTGGAAACTCACCGTAGACCGTCACTGCTTCGTTGACGATTTTCTCGAGGCCCGCCGCGTAGCGATCGACCTCCTCGGCGGACGCGCCGGAGTGCACGGCCGCGCGAATCGTGTACGTCTTGCCGTCGGGATTGCGCACCGTGAACTCGCGCAGCGCGTAGGCGCTGAGCTCGGTCGGGCTGTCGAACAGGTACTGAAGGTTCGGCGCCGTGAACGTCCACGGCGTGTCGCCTGGGAAGAGCTGCGTCGCGGGCTTCCAGTCGAGACCGTCGGGCGGCACGAACGTCACACGCGCCGGCCGGTCTTCCAGATGCCGTGCCCACATCAGCGTCGCCGGCAGATTCATGTGCGCGTGTGTCTCGTCGATGCCCAGGTACGTGCCGTCGACGTGATCGCCGTACACCTTGTACAGCACACGCACGACGCCGTCGGTGCTGGTCACGTTCCATTGGTATGGGTTCGGACGGGTGATCTCCAGCGCGGTGCCGGCGCCATCGACACGCGTGGACGTCATAGACGTTCTTGGCGAATTCGTGCAGCGCGTAGCGTCCGGGGGACGAACGGCTCATGCGCAGCTCGAGCGGCTGCGGGACCTGGCTGAAGGTCGCTTCGACCTGCGCAAAGCGATGTTCCGGTGCGGGGAACGAAACCTGATAGACGACTGGGGCCACCATCCCGCCCTGCCGCGCCGTCAGCGGCACCGACAGGACAGCAACAACGGCAAGAATCACACTGCGCATTACCTTTTACCTTCTACGTGTCTGCATTTCTCAACTGCGCGTGGGGCCCCACCCCCACGCGCTTTCACGCGCTTCGCGCGACGGCCTTTGGCCTTGCCGCCGCTTCGCGGCAGCCCTTCCCTTCTACCTTCTTACCTTTTTGCATTCTGCATTCTGCATTTGCATTAGCATTTCTCACCCAGCGCCACATCTCGGCCACCGTCGCGGCCTTTCCCTGCATCAGCAGGCCGGTCCGGAAAATCCTGCCGGCCGCGTAGACGGCAGCGACGACCGTCAGCGCGGTGATCGAGACCGACATCAGGACCTGCCACATCGGCGGCCCGGGGGAACCGCGATGCGCATGAGCATCAGGAACGGCGCCGCCGTCGGAATCATCGATAGCGTCAACGACATCGTGCTGTCCGGCGACCGTGCGACGGAGAACCACGTCAGCGCCGGCAGCATCAGCAGGAGCATGGCGGGCGTCATCATGTTCTGCGCATCCTTGAGGTCGCTGCACGCAGCGCCGATGGCGATGAACACCGAGCCGAAGATGAAGAGGGCGAGGACGAGAAAGAGGAGGAACCAGCCCAAGGCGGCCGGCGTGATCGCGTCGCCATAGCCCCAGTGGTTTGCCACGAGCAGACCACCCGCCAGGTAGACGCCCCGCGAGCAGCAGCGACACCGTCGCGCTCCCCACGAGCTTGCCCATCATCAGCTCGAAGGGGGTGACCGAGCCGATCAGGACCTCGCTGATGCGGCTCATCTTCTCTTCGATCGTGCTGTTGAGGAGCTGCGGCGACGTCGACATCACCGACAGGAACATCAGCATCATCATCGCGGAGGGCAGCAGCAGCGTCAGTACCTCGTCGACGTGCGCCGCCGCCTTCAATTCGCCGTGCTCGTCGCGCGAGACGAGGCCGAGTTGTTCGAGACGTACCGGACGCGTCAGCCGCGTGACGATCGCCCGGTCGATCGACGCAGCGCGGAAGCGCGCGTTGACGATCTCCCGATTGAGCGTCGTCGAGATCCAGTCGGGCAGCAGGCGGTAGGCCAGGATGGTTCGAGTAGTACCTCATCGTCTCCGGCGCGCCCGGATCGAGCGCGTTGGGGGGAATCTCGACGAACGCGTAGATCTCCTCCTTGCGCACGCGATCGGAGAGCAGCGCGCGCATCGCGTCGCCGCTCGCGGTGTCCTCGACCGCGACCGGAATGAACCGCGGGCCCGATCGTGCCACTGGCGCGCCGCTGCCGGCGTTCCGCTCGTCGGCCGCGGCTTTCAGCGCCGGGAACAGGACGCCTGTCCGATCGATCACGACGAACGTGCGATCGCGGGTGTCCGTCTGATCGCGACTCGTGCGCTGCAGGAGAAAGGCGGCGGCCATGAAGACGGGCATCAGGAACAGCCCGATGAGAAATGCCTTCGAGCGCGTCAGCGTCACGAACTCGGAGGAGGCCACGATCTGGATCTTACGCATCCATTTCTCCTCCGGCGATGCGAACGAAGATGTCGTGCAGCGACGGACGGGCCACCTCGAAGTGGTAGACGGAGGTCCGCGCGGCCAGCTGGTGGAGGAACGCCTGCGGGTCTCCCGTCAGGCGCACTTCCTGGAGCTGGCCGTAATCGTTGATTGCCTCCACGCCCGGCAGGTCGGCCAGCGCCGAGGAGCCCCCCGCGCTCCGGACGCGGACCGTATCCAGCCCGTAGGCCGCCTGAATCTCCTCGAGGGTCCCGTCGAGCACCTTGCGGCCCGCGGAAGATCATGAAGATGCGGTCGCACATCTTCTCCGCGGTGGACATGTCGTGCGTGCTGAACACGACCGTCGTCCCTCGTCGTCGCGTCTCGAGCACCGCATCCTTGAGTGCCTCCGCGTTCACCGGGTCCAGACCGGAAAACGGTTCGTCGAGAATGAGCAGGGACGGCTGCGAGACGACGGCGGCGATGAATTGGACTTTCTGCGACATGCCTTTCGAGAGCGTCTCGATCTTGCGATCGGCCCACTCCGCCAGACCGAGGCGCGTGAGCCACTCGTCGATCAGCGGATCGAGCTCGGCGATGCGTGCGGCCCTTCAGCCGGCCGTAGTAGCGGAGGAGCCGCCGAATGGACATCCTCTTATAGAGCCCGCGCTCTTCGGGCAGATAGCTGACGCGGTCGCGGGCCGCGGCGGTGTCGGGCGAGCCGAGCACTTCGATCTGCCCTTCGTCGGGCAGCAGGATGTGCATGATCATCCGGAGCGTCGTGGTCTTCCCGGATCCGTTGGGGCCGATGAAGCCGTAGATCGACCCGGTCGGGACGGCTAGTGACAGGTCGTCGACGGCGGTCGTGACGCCGAACCGTTTGGTGACGTTGGAGAGGCGGATGGCCGCGTCGGTCATCTTCGGGGAGCCGTCATTCTATCTCTGCGCGGAACACGTGGAACTCGCAGACGGGCCATGAATCGTTCCGCCTCGAGCGCGTGTTCAGCGGCCGATTGACACCTTGTGAAAAATTTCACATTATAGGCACGGTTCCAGACGGCGGACGTCTGCGCCTCCCGCACATCGTTCGCCTTCGCAAAGCGATCCCATTGATATAGGCTGTAGCTTTTGGACGCGCCCGAGACCCCCGAGCGATGAGTCAAGTCTTCCATCGAAGCACCAACATCTGGTCGAAGGTCAGCATCCTCGCCGTCCTGGTCCTCCTGGGGTTCGTCTCCTGGGCGGTGGTCACCATTTCCTGGTCCGGCTACGTCTCGGGTCAGGGTGTCACGGCCGATCAGCCCATCCAGTTCAGCCATGCCCATCATGTCGGGTCGATGGGCATCGATTGTCGGTACTGTCACACGACCGTCGAAGAATCCTCGTTCGCGAACATCCCGCCGACCAAGACCTGCATGAACTGCCACTCGCAGATCTGGACGAACGCCCCCATTCTTGAGCCGGTGCGCGCGAGCTTCCGCGACAACCGTCCGCTCGAGTGGCAGCGCGTCCACGATCTGCCCGACTTCGTGTACTTCAATCACAGCATCCACGTGAACAAGGGCGTTGGGTGCGCGACCTGTCACGGCCCGGTCGATCGCATGCCGCTGATGTCTCAGGAGAACTCGCTTCAGATGAGGTGGTGCCTCGAGTGCCACCGCAATCCGGAGAAGTTCATCAGGCCGCGCGACCAGGTGTTCAACATGTCGTACGAGCGGCCGGCCAACGATCCCGGTCTCGGTGAGCGGCTCGTCAAGGAATACAAGATCGCGGACGTTCGGCAACTGACAAGCTGCTCGACGTGTCACAGATAGCTGACAGCTCACAGCTGTCAGCTTGACCCGGCTGAGTTGACAGCTGCGTCGAGCCCACGCTGGACCTGACAGCTGATAGCTGACTGAGCTGATAGCTGATAGCTGATTGCTGATTTATGGACTTCTCCGCTATTCGATCGCGCATCGCCGGAGCCGACGGCCGTCTCTATTGGCGAAGCCTCGGCGAATTGGCCGACACGCCGCAGTTTCGCGAATACCTGCATCGCGAGTTTCCGGAACAGGCGTCCCAGTGGAACGATCCGAACGGGCCGCCGGCAGTTCCTGAAGCTCATGAGTGCGTCGCTGGCGCTGGCCGGCGTTGGCGCGTGCACGAAGCAGCCGCCCGAGAAGATCATTCCCTATGTCCGCCAGCCCGAAGACATGGTGCCGGGCAAACCCCTGTTCTTCGCCACCGCGGTCACATTTGGCGGCATTGCCCAGCCGGTTCTCGTCGAGAGCCATGAAGGGCATCCAACCAAAATCGAAGGCAACCCGGAACACCCCGCCAGCCTCGGCGCCGCCGACGCGTTCACGCAGGCCGCGATCCTGAATCTCTACGATCCCGACCGCGCACAGACGGTCAGGTATCGCGGCGAAGTGCGCAGCTGGGGCGATTTCCTGTCCGCCATCAAACTGGCGCTCGCGGCTCAGAAGCCCTCAGGGGGTGCCGGCCTCCGTTTCCTGACCGAAACGATCACGTCACCGACGGCTGCCGAGCAGATCTCCTTGATCAAGCAGGCGCTCCCCCAGTCCAAGTGGCATTCCTGGGATCCGACCGCCCGTGACGGCGCTCGCGCCACCGCCGGACAGACCGACACGATCTACCACTTCGACCAAGCCGACATCGTCGTCTCGCTGGACGCCGATTTTCTGACGTGCGGCCCGGCGGCCGTGCGGTATACGCGCGACTTTGCCGATCGCCGCCGGGTGACCGACGACAAGAAGGAGATGAACCGCCTCTACGCCGTCGAGAGCACGCCGACGCTGACCGGCGCGAAAGCGGATCATCGGCTGGCCCTTCGCGCCTCGGAGATCGAGGCCTTTGCGCAGGCGCTCGCCGGCGCGGTTGGCGCCCGACAGGGCGGGGCCGCGTCCTTGTCGCATGCGACGGCCGACAAGTGGGTCACGGCCATCGCGAAGGATCTGCAGGCACATCGCGGACGATCGGTGGTCGTACCGGGCGACTATCAACCGGCGGCCGTTCACGCGCTGGCGCAGCAGATCAATCAGACGCTGGGCAACGTGGGCGTCACGGTGACAACCATCCCGACCGTCGAGGTCAATCCCACCGACCAGCTCGCGTCGATTCGCGACCTCTCGCAGGCCATGGAGGCCGGCCAGGTCGCCGTGCTCGTGATTCTCGGCGCAAACCCCGTGTTCACGGCGCCGGCGGATTTGCAATTCCAGGAACGCCTGCAGAAGGTCGCGCTCTCGGTCCACCACTCCCTCTACGAGAACGAGACGTCCACGTATTGCCACTGGAACTTGCCGGAGGCGCACGCCCTCGAAGGCTGGAGCGACGCGCGCGCCTACGACGGCACCGTGACGATCGTGCAGCCGCTGATCGCGCCGCTGTACCAAGGGCGCACGATCATCGACCTGCTCGCCACGTTCATCGACGCGCAGCTCGGCAAGTCGAGCCACGACCTCGTGAAGGACTATTGGACCCGCGCCCAGAGTGGCAAGCGAGCGGGCTGGACGATCACCGATACCGACGGTCAGCCGTTTGCGAACGCTGACAGCTTCTGGAAGCACGCCCTGCACGATGGGTTCGTGACGACCACGGGATCGGATGGCGGAGGTCGGATGGCGGATGCCGGAACGGCCCTCCAGACTGCCGCAGCTGGGGCTGCTTCCGACATCCGTCATCCATCATCTACCATCCAATCGTCCGCGTCTGGCGGCCTCGAGATCATCTTCCGTCCCGATCCGACGATCTGGGACGGACGGTTCGCAAACAACGGGTGGCTGCAGGAGCTGCCGAAGCCGCTGACCAAGATCACCTGGGATCCGACCGCGTGGGTCGGGCCGCGGCTGGCTGAGCAGCACACGCTCGACACAGGTGATCTCATCGAGCTGCGCTATCAAGGGAAAACCGCGCGTCTCCCTGTCGCCGTCGTCCCCGGCCATCCCGACAACGCCGTCACGGTGTTCTTCGGATACGGACGCCGCCGGACGGGTCGCGTCGGGGCTCCGTCGAGCGATGTCGCGAAGGAATTCGACGTCTACCGGCTGCGGACGTCAGACGCGCCCTGGTTCGGCGGCGGGCTCGAGATTGCGAAGAGCGGCGGACGCTACGTGCTCGCCCAGACGCAGGAACATCACCTGATGGAAGGGCGAAACCCGGTCCGCGCGGGGTCGCTCGAGGAATACCGCGCGAAACCGGAGTTCGTCGCGGAGATGGGCGAACGGCCGCCGCGAACGCTGACGATCATTCCGGAGTGGGAATACAACAGCTACAAGTGGGGCATGTCGATCGACCTCACGTCGTGCACGGGCTGCAGCGCGTGCATCACGGCGTGCGTCTCCGAGAACAACATTCCCGTCGTCGGGAAGGAACAGGTCCGCGACGGACGAGAGATGCACTGGATTCGCGTCGACCACTACTTCGGCGGCGACCTCGACAATCCCGAGACGTTCCATCAGCCCGTGCCGTGCATGCAGTGCGAGAACGCGCCGTGCGAGCTCGTCTGTCCGGTCGGCGCGACAACGCACAGCGCGGAAGGCCTGAACGACATGGTCTACAACCGCTGCGTCGGCACGCGGTACTGCTCGAACAACTGCCCGTACAAGGTGCGCCGGTTCAACTTTCTCCTGTATCAGGACTGGAATACGCAGAGCCTCTACCCGATGCGCAATCCGGACGTCACGGTGCGCAGCCGTGGCGTCATGGAGAAGTGCACGTACTGCGTGCAGCGCATCAACTCCGCGCGCATCGAGGCGAAGAAGGGCGACCGGCGGATCAAGGACGGGGAGATCGTGACCGCGTGCGAGTCGGCCTGCCCGGCCGACGCGATCGTATTCGGCGATCTGAACGATCCCACCAGTCGCGTCTCGAAGCTGAAGGCGCAGCGCCGCGACTACGGTCTCCTCGAGGATCTCAATACGCGGCCGCGGACGACCTATCTGGCCGCGCTGCGCAATCCGAACCCTGAGCTCGAGTCGGCGCCCAGAGCCCAGACGTCTGCTTCCACTCCGGCGAAGAACTGATGGATCCGAAACCCGCAACCTACGTCACGCCGCCACTCATCGAGCCAGGGCACACGTTCGGGTCGATCACCGACAAGATCAGCGGTGTCGTTCTGACACGCCCGCAGCCCATCGCCTGGTTCGTCGTCGTCGCGATCGGCTTCCTCCTCATGGGGATGCTCGGCATGGCGGTGACCTGGCTGCTGCTGAAGGGCACCGGGATCTGGGGCGTCAACATCCCGATCGGCTGGGGCTTCGCGATCATCAACTTCGTCTGGTGGATCGGCATCGGCCACGCCGGCACGCTGATCTCGGCGATCCTGCTGCTGCTCAAGCAGGGATGGCGCACGTCGATCAATCGATTCGCGGAAGCGATGACGATTTTCGCCGTCATGTGCGCCGGCATTTTTCCCCTGATTCACACGGGGCGTCCATGGCTGGCCGCCTACTGGCTGTTCCCGTATCCGAGCAGCATGGGCGTCTGGCCGCAGTTCCGGAGCCCACTGATCTGGGACGTCTTCGCGGTCTCGACCTACTTCACGGTCTCGCTGCTGTTCTGGTACGTCGGCCTGATTCCCGACCTGGCGACGTTCCGCGACAAGGCCAAGCACAAGTTCCTGAAGGTCACGTACGGCATGCTCGCGCTCGGCTGGCGCGGCTCCGCGCGGCACTGGCAGCGCTACGAGCACATCTACCTGCTGCTCGCGGGCCTGTCGACGCCGCTGGTGCTGTCGGTGCACACGGTCGTGAGCTTCGACTTCGCGATCGGCATCATCCCCGGCTGGCACACGACCATCTTCCCGCCCTACTTCGTCGCGGGCGCGATTTACGACGGCTTCGCGATGGTGCTGACGCTCGCGATCCCGATCCGGAAGTGGTACGGCCTCGAGGACTTCATCACGATGCGCCACCTCGAGAACATGGCGAAGGTGACGCTCGCAACGGGCCTCATCGTCGCCTATGGCTACGTGTCCGAGGCGTTCTTCGGGTTCTACAGCGCCAACAAGTACGAAGGGTTCATGATCTGGAACCGGATGGTCGGACCGTACTGGTACATGTACTGGACGCTGATCTTCTGCAACATCATCACCCCGCAGTGGCTGTGGTTCAAGAGCGTGCGGACGAACACGGTCGGTCTGTTCATGGTCGCGATGGTCGTGAACGTCGGCATGTGGCTGGAGCGCTTCGTGATCGTGGTCACGAGCCTTCACCGCGACTTCCTGCCCTCGTCGTGGGGGATGTACTACCCGACGCGGTGGGACATCATGACGTTCGTCGGCACCTTGGGACTGTTCACGGGGCTCTTCTTTCTCTTCATCCGGGCCCTCCCGATGATTTCGATCTTCGAGATGCGGACGCTCGTGCCTGGCGCGAAGGTTTCCGGGAGCGAGGGACACTGATGGCCAGCACGCCTGCGACACCAGCTCCGGTTTACGGCCTGCTCGCCGAGTTCGACACGCCCACGTCACTGGTCGACGCGACCAAGCGCGTCCACGCGGAAGGCTACCGCCGCATCGACACGTTCTCGCCGTATCCGATTGAAGAGGCGTGGGAGGCGATGCATCACCACGACCGTCGGTTGTCGGCGATCGTGCTCGGCGGCGGCATCACGGGTCTGCTGACCGGCCTCGGGCTCCAGGAGTGGGTGCATCAGATCGCCTATCCCATCAACATCGCGGGCAAACCGCTCAACAGCTGGCCGCAGTTCATCCCCGTGACCTTCGAGCTGACGATCCTGTTCGCCGCGTTGTCGGCGGTCATCGGCATGATCGTGCTCAACGGCCTGCCGATGCCGTATCACCCGGTGTTCAATGTCGAGCGCTTCGAACATGCGAGCCGCGACAAGTTCTTCCTGCTGGTCGAGTCGACCGATCCGAAGTTCGATCGCCGGCAGACGCTGGAGCTGCTGAAGGGGCTCAATGCGAGCGAGATCAATGAAGTGCAGCCGTAACGCTCCAGGGCGGAATCCGGGATCCGGAATGCGGGCTCCGCGGATCGGACGCCTGCTGGCTCCTGATTCCTACGGTCTGTCTTGTGGCGCTCACGCGGCTGCCGGCAGGACATGCACAACCAGCCGAAGTACATCCCGCTGCGTGACAGTGCGTTCTTCCGGGATGGATCGAGCGCGCGTCCGCTCATCGAGGACACGGTTGCGCGCGGGACGCTCCAGGAGGACGCCGCGTTCTATACGGGCAAAGAGAATGGCGCCGAGCTGGCGACGCTGCCGTTTCCGCTGACGCAGGACGTGCTCGATCGTGGAGAGCAGCGCTACAACATCTATTGTGCGCCGTGCCACGATCGCACGGGCAGCGGCCAGGGGATGATCGTGCGCCGCGGCTATCGGCAGCCTCCGTCGTATCACATCGATCGTCTGCGGCAGGTGCCGATCGGGCATTTCTTCGACGTGATGACCAACGGCTTCGGCGCGATGCCCGACTATCGCGCGCAGATCACGCCGCGCGACCGCTGGGCGATCGCGGCGTACATTCGCGCGCTGCAATTGAGCCAGCACGCGTCGGAGTCCGACGTGCCGGCCGAGGATCGGCCGAAGCTGTCCCAGCCAGCCAGCGCGCCATCGGAGGGCGCGGTCAAGCACTAATGCAGACATATGCTCCCCCCACCGCGTCCGCGGAACTGGATCGCCTTCAGCAGCGCGGCCTGATCGTCGGGGTCGCCGGTGCGGTGCTCGGCGCGATCGGCGTGCTCGTGAGCCCGGCGCAGTTCCTCCCGTCGTGGCTGATCGGCTTTGCGCTCTGCCTGGGCCTCACGCTCGGATCGCTCGCGCTGCTCATGCTGCAGCACATGACCGGCGGAAAGTGGGGACTCGCCTCCCGGCGCATCTTCGAAGCCGCGAGCCGTCTGATTCCGTACTGCGTCGTGCTGTTTCTTCCCATCGCGATCATGCTGCCGAAGCTGTACGTCTGGGCACGGCCGGAGGCCGTCGCCGCCGACGAGATCCTGCGGTACAAGCAGATCTATTTGAACGTGCCGTTCTTCCTGATCCGCGCGGCCATCTACTTCATTGTCTGGTTCGGGTGCGCGTATTTCCTGAACAAGTGGTCGGCGGCGCAGGATCGCGGAGAGGTCGCGGTCACGGAAGCGGATACGCGTCGCTTCCGGGTGATCAGCGCGCCCGGATTGCTCATTTACGTCATCCTGATCAGCCTGGGCGCCATCGACTGGCTGATGTCGCTCGACCCGCACTGGTACTCCACGATCTTCGGCTTCATCATCGTCGCCGGCGAAGGCCTGTCGGGGCTCTGCCTGGCGATCATCGTGTTGTCGTTGCTGTCGGGGCGCGAGCCTCTGGCGTCGGCGGCGCGCCCCGGTCAGTTCCACGATCTCGGCAACCTGACCCTGGCGTTCGTCATGCTGTGGGCGTACTTCTCGTTCTCGCAGTTCCTGATCATCTGGGCGGGCAATCTCCCGGAGGAGATTCCGTTCTTCCTCGAACGGCTGCGCGGCGGCTGGCAGTACGTCAGCCTGCTCCTCGTCTTTGGGCAGTTCGCGATTCCGTTCTGTCTGCTCCTGTCGAGGGACCTGAAGCGAAAGCCGCAGACGCTCGCGCGTCTCTGCTGGTTCATCCTCGCCATGCGGCTGGTCGATCTGATCTGGATCGTCGCGCCGAACTTCAACCACGGCGGCTTTCCGATCAGCCTCGCCAACATCGGCATCCCGATAGCGCTGGCAGGAGTCTGGTTTTACCTGTTCGCCGGTCAACTGCGGCGGTATCCGCTGGTGCCGGTCAACGATCCGTACTTCAAGGAGATGCTCGCCCATGGGCAGCACGCCGGGCACTGACGCCGCCGCGCACCCGCACGGCAGCCTCGAGAATCCAGACGTCGCGCACGAAGCGGGCGACATCAACGTACGCGCGATCCTCTGGTTCGTGGGCAGTCTGGTGGCGACGACCTTCGCCATTCACACGTCGATGTGGGGCTTGTTCGTCGTGCTCAATCGGATCGACGCGAAGAACGATCCCGTCCTGAGCCCGCTCGTGGCGCCCGCCGGCCAGTTGCCGCCGGAGCCGCGGCTGCAGATCACGCCGTGGGAAGACCTGAAGACGTTCCGGGCCGCCGAAGATCTCTACCTCCACAGCTACGGCTGGGTCGACAAGAGCGCGGGCGTCGCGCATCTCCCGATCGACAAGGCCAAAGCGCTGCTGCTGCAGAGGGGATTGCCATCTCGACCATCGCCGGCCGACCCGACCGAAGGCACCCACGTGGCCGCGAGCGGTGAAGCGTCCGGCGGGCGGAACATTCCAGCGGCCGCGCCCGCACGGCCGGCGCCGCCGCAAACGACCCCGCCGGCGGCCCCGGCAGCGGAGCCACCGAAGGGACCTGGGGGCGGACTGTGAGCATCCGTCTCGCGCTGGCCGGGCTCGTTGCCGTGATCCTGGGAGCGCCGCTGTCCGCGCACGCCCAGGCCATGGGCACGTCCCAGCCGCCGCTGGACCCGGCGAGCAAGAAACCGCTGATTCTCGAGAAGGTCGGCATCGACCAGAAGATCGGTCAGCAGCTTCCGCTCGATCTGACGTTCGTCGATGACCACGGCGCGAACGTTCGTCTGGGCGACTACTTCGGCGCACGCCCGGTCGTGCTCGCGCTCGCGTACTACGAGTGTCCGATGCTCTGCACGCAGGTCCTCAACGGCATGACCGGCGCCCTGAAGACGCTGTCGTTCGATGCCGGCAAGGACTTCGACGTCGTGGTCGTCAGCATCAACCCGAAGGAAGGGCCGATGCTGGCCGCCGAGAAGAAGGCGACTTATCTGCGGCAGTACGGACGGCCGGCGGACGCGGCGGGCTGGCATTTCCTGACCGGCACCGAGGCATCGATCAGGACGCTGGCCTCGACCATCGGATTCCGTTACGCGTTCGACGAGACCATCCAGCAGTACGCCCACGGCGCGGCGATTTACGTCGCAACACCGAAGGGCGTCGTCGCGCGCTATCTCCTCGGGATCGACTTTCCGCCGCGGGATCTCCGGTTCTCGCTCGTGGAAGCGTCCGAGAACCGGCTCGGGACGGTCGCCGACCAGGTGCTGCTGTTCTGTTATCACTTCGACCCGGCGACCGGTAAGTACGGCGGCGCGATTCTGCGGGCCGTCCGCATCGGCGGCGTGATCACGATACTCGGGTTTCTGACGTTCCTGTTCGTCAGCCTCAGACACGAGCGACGGACCGAGGCCCACATCCCGAACCGCATCTAGACGATGTTTGAGAACCTTCCATTCTTTCCGGAACAGGCGTCGGAGCAAGCGGCGCAGGTCGACGCGCTGTACTTCTTTCTCGTCGCCGTGTCGGCGTTCTTCGCCCTGCTGATCGCGGTGCTGATCCTCGTGTTCGCGTTCAAGTACCACCGCAAACACGCCGACGAAGTGGGGGAGGCGATCCACGGCTCGATCCCGCTCGAGCTGTTGTGGACGTTCATACCGCTCGGCATCACGATGGTGATGTTCGTCTGGGGTGCGCAGGTCTTCTTCCACATGACCCGTCCGCCCAAGGGCGCGATGGAGATCTACGTCGTGGGCAAGCAGTGGATGTGGAAGCTGCAGCACAGCGACGGCGCCCGTGAGCTCAATGAGCTGCACGTGCCGATCGGCCGTCCGGTGAAGCTGATCATGGCGTCGGAAGACGTCATCCACAGCTTCTTCATTCCTGATTTCCGCGTGAAAGCGGACGTCGTTCCCGGGCGCTACAACACGATGTGGTTCACCCCTTCGAAGCCCGGCCGCTACCACATCTTCTGCACGCAGTACTGCGGCACGAAGCACTCGGCGATGATCGGGTGGGTGACCGCGATGGAGCCGGCGGACTACCAGGCGTGGCTCAGCGGCGGCCCGGCGACGGGCACGATGGCGGACGCGGGCGCGAAGCTGTTCCAGGATCTCACCTGCAGTCACGTGCCACACGGAAAAGGCGGACGGGCGCGCACCGATCCTGAAGGGGCTGTACGGCCACCCCGTCCAGCTCCAGGGCGGCGGCACCGTGATCATGGACGACGCGTACATTCGCGAGTCCATCCTGAACCCGGCAGCGAAGGTTGTCGCGGGCTTCCAGCCGATCATGCCGCCGTTCCAGGGCCTCGTGACCGAGGAACAGCTGCTGCAGCTGATTGCGTACGTGAAGTCGGTGGCGTCGAGTCCGTCCGCAGGCGCGGACCAGGCCGCGCCGCAGACGCCAGCGCCCGCACCGGCGCCACAGAAGTAAGAACGCTATGGAAACGACCACACCCGGCCTGAACTATCTGAACAACGGCCACGGCCTCAAGTCGTGGCTGCTGACTCGCGACCACAAGCGGATTGCGCTGCTGTACCTCTTTTCGATCACCGCCTTCTTCTTCCTGGGCGGATCGTTTGCGCTGATCATCCGCCTCGAGCTGCTCACGCCCGCCGCGGATCTCGTGCAGCCCGAGACGTACAACAAGCTCTTCACGATGCACGGCGTCGTGATGGTCTTCTTCTTCCTGATCCCGTCGATCCCGGCGACGCTCGGCAACTTCCTCATTCCGATCATGGTCGGCGCGAAGGATCTGGCGTTTCCGCGAATCAACCTGATCAGCTGGTACATCTACATCCTGGGCGGCATCTTCACGATCGTCGCGGTCGCCAACGGCGGCGTCGACACCGGCTGGACGTTCTACGCGCCGTACAGCACGGCCGCATCGAACAGCCACGTGATCACGGCGGGGCTGGGGATCTTCATCACGGGGTTTTCATCGATCCTGACGGGCCTCAACTTCATCGTCACGATCCATCGGATGCGCGCTCCCGGGATGACGTGGTTCCGGCTGCCGCTCTTCGTGTGGGCGCACTACGCGACCAGCCTGATCATGATCCTCGGCACCCCGGTAATCGCGATTACCGTGCTGCTCGTGGCGGTCGAGCGAGGGCTGCACCTCGGCATCTTCGATCCCGCGCTCGGCGGCGACCCGATTCTCTTCCAGCATCTCTTCTGGTTCTACTCTCACCCGGCGGTGTACATCATGATCCTGCCGGCGATGGGGGTCATCAGCGAGATCGTCCAGGCCTTCGCGCGGAAGAACGTCTTCGGGTACTCCTTCATCGCCTTCTCGAGCCTGGCGATCGCCATCATCGGGTTCCTCGTGTGGGGCCACCACCTGTTCGTCTCTGGCCAGTCCACATATGCCGGACTGATCTTCTCGATCATCAGCTTCTTCGTCGCGATCCCCTCCGCGGTGAAGGTCTTCAACTGGACCGCGACGATCTACAAAGGGTCGGTGTCGTGGGACTCGCCGATGCTGTACGCGATGGGCTTCATCGGCCTCTTCACGATTGGCGGGCTGACGGGACTGTTCCTGGCGACGCTCGGCATGGACATCCACATGCACGACACGTACTTCATCATCGCGCACTTCCACTACATCATGGTCGGCGGCGCGATCATGGGGTACCTGGGAGGCCTGCACTACTGGTGGCCAAAAATCACCGGACGCCTGTATCCGGAATGGTGGGCGAAATTCGCGGCGCTGAATATCTTCGTCGGCTTCAACCTGACGTTCTTCCCGCAGTTCATCGTCGGGTACCTCGGGATGCCGAGGCGCTATGCGATGTACCCGCCAGAGTTTCAAGTCTGGAACGTGCTCTCGACGGCGGGCGCCACGATCCTTGGCGTTGGCTACCTGATTCCGATGATCTACTTCACCTGGGCGTTCACCCATGGGAAGGTGGCTGACGAGGATCCGTGGGGCGCATGCGGGCTCGAGTGGGAGATTCCTTCGCCGCCGCCGACGGAAAACTTCCCGGTCACGCCGGTCGTGACCGAAGGGACGCACCAGTACGCCCCGAGCGGGGAGGTCGGCATTGCCTGACGGACACTATCATCCACGACACGTCGCGATTCATCCGCAGTCGCACGGCCAGGCGCCGCACCATCCGTACCTGCAGCATCACTTCGACAGCATGCCGCAGCAGGCGGAGGCGTCGACGCTGGGCATGTGGGTGTTCCTGGTCACCGAGATCATGTTCTTCGGCGGCCTGTTCATGGCGTACCTGGTCTACAGATACCTCTCGCCGGAAGGATTCCAGGAGGCCAGCTTCGAGCTGAACCGGGTCTGGGGCACGACGAACACGGCCGTCCTGATCTGCAGCTCCCTGACGATGGCGCTGGCGGTGCGCGCGGCGCAGACGAGCCAGGATCGCGGGAAGCAGGTCCTGTTTCTCTTCGTCACGATCCTCTTCGGTGTCGCCTTCCTCGGGATCAAGGCAATCGAGTACTACGACAAGTTCGTGCATCATCACGTGCCAGGGCCCAACTTTCATTGGGATGGGCATTACCCGAAGGCCGCGGAACAGTTCTACTCGCTGTACTTCGCGATGACCGGTCTGCACGCGCTGCACATGATTATCGGGATCGGGATCATGACGGTGATTGCCGTCATGGCCTGGCGTCGGACGTTCGATGCCGACTACTACACGCCGGTCGAAGTCGCCGGCTTGTACTGGCACTTCGTCGACATCGTGTGGATTTTCCTGTTCCCGCTGCTGTACCTCATCGGCGGACACTTCAAGGGTTAGACCATGGCCAATCACGTCGCGCCGAAAACGATGTACTACTGGGTGTTCATCGCCTTGATCATCGGAACGGGTCTGACCGTCGCCGCCGCTGAAGTGGACATGGGCCCGCTGAACAATATCGTCATGCTCGCCATCGCCTGCACGAAGGCGCTGCTCGTCATCCTCTTTTTCATGCACGTCCGCTGGAGTTCGCGCCTGACATGGGTCACCGTGGCATCCGGCTTCTTCTGGCTGCTGATCCTGTTCGGGCTGACGATGACCGACTATATGAGCCGGGGATGGGTCGAGGGGACGTGGCGGTAGAACCATGTCCAATGTTGAATGTTGAATGGTCAATGGGTGGATATTGACCATTGGGCATTGAACATTGCGCGTGAGCGCCCTGCGCCATTCGCCGCGTCTTGACCACCATTTACCGACCAATCCGACCCCCACACGCGCCCGCCCCGTATTGTCTATACTGAGGGCGATGGGAGGAGGCTGTTCCACCCTCCCTGGTCTCGGTTTTCAGCCTTCAGCGTGGGATTCATCATCGGTAAATGGCAGACCTTTCCAAAGACCTGTCGGCGTTGCGTATTCCCCAGACCGACCGAGCCGGCAGCAAACGCGGCGCGTCGGTTCTCATCGGGATCGTCCTAGCCGTTCTCCTCGCGGGGGGAGGCTTCTGGTTCTGGTCGGCACGCCTCCAGGCGGCGCCGGTGAAGGTTGCACCGGTCACGGCCGCGAATGCAGGCGGCAAGTCCGGCCCTGGCGCGGTCCTCAACGCCTCGGGATACGTCACGGCGCGTCGGCGGGCGACAGTCTCGTCGAAGGTGACGGGCAAGGTCGTGGACGTGCTGATCGAGGAAGGGCATGTGGTCAAGGAGGGTCAGATTCTGGCCCACCTCGACGACACACAGGCGCGCGCGTCGCTGATCCTCGCCGAGGCACAGCTCTCCGCCGCGCAGAAGAGCGCGGCCGAGGATCAGGCTCGACTCGTCCAGGCGGAGCTGACCCTGAAGCGGCGCGAACAGCTGCTGAAAGAGAACGTCGTCGGAAAGGCGGAACTGGACCAGGCGCAATCGGATGTTGATTCGTTCAAGGCGCGCATCGCCTACGCGCAGCAGCAGGTCATCGTGTCGGAGAGTCAGGTGAGCCTGCAGAAGACACTCCTGGCGGACATGGTCGTCCGTGCGCCGTTCAGTGGCGTGGCGATTTCGAAGGACGCACAGCCCGGCGAAATGATCTCGCCCGTGTCGGCCGGCGGCGGCTTCACGCGTACCGGCATCTGCACGATCGTCGACATGTCGTCGCTGGAAATCGAGGTCGACGTCAACGAGAGCTATATCAACCGCGTCAAGAACGACCAGAGAGTCGAAGCGACGCTCGACGCTTACCCGGACTGGCGGATTCCGGCGCACGTCATCGCGACGATTCCGTCCGCCGATCGCCAGAAGGCCACGGTGAAGGTTCGAATCGGGTTCGATCAGCTCGATCCTCGCATCCTTCCGGATATGGGAGTGAAGGTGGTGCTCCTCCGCGATCCGGAACAGGCCGGCTCCGCGCCGAGCGCTCCACGCACGCTGCTGCCGAAGGTGGCCGTTCGGACGATTGATGGACACTCGGTGGTCTTCGTCGTCAACGACGATCGGCTCGAACGCCGTGCCATCACGGTGGGGCTCGAGAACGGGGATCAGATCGAAGTGTTGTCCGGCGTCTCGGCGGGCGAGCGCGTGGTCATCGAAGGACCGCAATCATTGAAGGACGGCGACAAGGTGAAGGTGCTGTGATGTCCAACTCGCTTGTAACAGTTCGCGATCTTCACAAGGTGTTTCATCGGGGCGGGGAACGGATCGACGTCCTGCAAGGCGTCAATCTGGATATTCCGTCCGGCGATTATCTGGCGCTGATGGGACCGTCCGGGTCCGGCAAGACGACGCTGCTGAATCTGCTGGGCGGGCTCGACACCCCCACCGAAGGCTCGATCGCTGTGGCCGGAGATCGGATCGACAAGATGTCGGGCGGCAAGCTCTCGCAGTGGCGAGCCCGCCACATCGGCTTCGTCTTTCAGCTCTACAACCTCTTGCCGGTGCTGACCGCCGCGCGCAATGTCGAGCTGCCGCTGCTCCTGACCAAGCTGTCGAAGGCCGACCGGGCCAAGCGCGTGCAGGTGGCGCTGAGCGTCGTGGGCCTGTCCGAGCGGATGAATCACTATCCGCGTCAGCTCTCTGGAGGCCAGGAGCAGCGCGTGGGCATCGCCCGCGCCATCGTCACGGATCCGACGCTGCTGCTCTGCGACGAGCCGACCGGTGATCTCGACCGCAAGGCCGGCGATGAAATCCTCGAGCTGCTCCATGCGCTCAACGAGCAGCACGGCAAGACGATCGTGATGGTGACCCACGATCCGCATGCGGCTGCGCGGGCGAAGCGCACGCTGCATCTCGACAAGGGCGTGCTCGTTTCTGAAAGGGAGGCTGTCGCATGAAGTTCCTGCCGTTGGTCTGGCGCAACCTCCTTCGCCGGAAGGTCCGGACGGTCTTCACGATCCTGTCGATCTTCATCGCCTTCGTGCTGTTCGGCGTGCTGATGGCGATCAGAATGGCGTTCACCATGGGCGTCGACATGGCGGGTCAGGGCCGCCTCATGGTGATCGACAAGGTGTCGATCATCAACCCGCTGCCGGCGAGCTACGAGCAGCAGCTCAAGCAGATCGAAGGCGTGCAGGAGGTGACGCACTCCAACTGGTTCGGCGGCTACTACCAGGAAGTCAAGAATCAGTTCGCCACGTTCGCGGTCGACCCGGAGAGCTGGCTGCGCGTCTATCCCAAGGAGTTCGACCTGCCGGACGATCAGAAGAAAGCCTGGTTCGCGGATCGCACGGGCGCCATCGTGGGCGCGGACACCGCAAAGAAATACGGGTGGAAGGTCGGACAGAAGGTCCCGATTCAGGGAACGATCTACCGCCGGCCCGACGGCGGGCCGTGGGAATTCACGATCGACGGCATTTACGATTCGAAGCTGAAGGGGGCCGACAAGACCAACTTCATCTTCAACTATCAGTTCCTGCGCGAGACCATTCCGGCCCAGAGCGGGTTCCGCGACAAGTACAACTGGTACGTGTTCACGATCGCCGATCCCGACCGCGCGCCGCAGATCGCCGCGAAGATCGACGCGATGTTCGCGAACTCTCCGTCGGAGACCAAGACGAACACCGAAAAGGCGTTCGTCTCCGACTGGGCCAAGCAGGTCGGCGACATCGGCAAGATCATGGTGTGGATCGTCGGTATGGCGCTCTTCACCATTCTGCTCGTCACGGGCAACACGATGGCACAGGCGGTACGCGAGCGGACCAACGAGCTCGCGGTGCTCAAGACCCTCGGATTCGGCGACGGCCGGATCCTGCTGATGGTGCTGCTCGAATCGACGCTGATCGCTGTCGTCGGAGGAGCGTTTGGCCTCGGCGTCGCGTACCTGCTCATCTCGCGTGGCGATCCCACGGGAGGTCTCCTCCCGGCCTTCTACTTCCCGTCGAAGGATGTCGTCGCGGGCATCGCGCTCGTCCTCTTCCTCGGGCTCGCAGCCGGCTCGCTGCCGGCGCTCCAGGCCGGACGGCTCCGCATCGTCGACGCGCTCAGGAGAAACTGATGTTGTCCCAGATCATTGCGGTCACCGGCGTCACCATCCGATCGATCCGCGAGCGTCTCGGCTCGTCGGCCGTAGCGGTGGTCGGCATTGCCGGGGTCGTCCTCGTCTTCGTGGCGGTCCTCTCGATCGCTGAAGGCGTCAAGGCGACGATGGAGTCGTCGGGCGATCCGAATACGGTGATGATCATGCGGGCCGGCAGCGATACCGAGATGACGAGCGGCCTCGCCGGGGACGCGGTCCGCGTGATCCAGGACGCACCGGGCATCGCGCACGACAGCTCCGGCACCCCGCTGACGTCGCCGGAGTTGTTCGTCGTCGTGGACCATCCGCTCAAGCGCTCCGGGACACCGGCCAACGTGCCGCTAAGAGGTGTCACGCAGGAGGCGTTCAAAGTCCACCCCAACGTCAAGATCGTCGAAGGACGCAATTTCGAGCCCGGCAAGAACGAGATCATCGCCGGGCGCGCCGCCACGCGTCAGTTCGTCGGCCTCACCGTCGGCACGACCCTGGTGTGGGGTGAGAGCAGATGGCAACTCGTCGGGATCTTCGAAGACGCAGGGGCGGTATCAGAGTCCGAGCTCTGGTGCGATGTGAAGGTGCTGCAGCCGGCGTACCGCCGCGGAAACAGCTACCAGTCCGTCTACGCGCGGCTGGCGTCGCCCGATGCCTTCCGGCAGCTGAAAGACTCGCTGACGACCAACCCGCAGCTGTCGGTTTCGGCCATGCGGGCCAACGACTACTACGCGTCGCAGACACAGACCCTGCAGGGGATCATCCGGACGATTGGCGGCATCATCGCCGTTCTGATGGGTGTGGGCGCGGTGTTCGGAGCCGTCAACACGATGTACAGCGCCGTGGCCAGCCGGACGCGCGAGATCGCCACGCTCCGCGCGCTTGGCTTCGGCAACGTTCCGGTCGTGACGTCGGTGCTGGTGGAAGCGGCCTTCCTCAGCATCATCGGCGGGCTGATCGGCGGCGCCATCGCGTGGCTGGCCTTCGATGGCTACGAGACGGCGACGATGAACTTCCAGTCGTTCAGCCAGATCGCCTTTTCGTTTGCCGTGACGCCTCGCCTGCTGTTGATCGCCCTCAGCTACGCGCTGATCATGGGACTGGTCGGCGGCTTTCTTCCGGCCTTTCGTGCGGCCCGCCTCCCTGTCGTGACCGCGCTGAGGGAACTGTAGGTTTCTGACTCGTACGCGCGCTATCCGTCTCGCCACCCCTTCGCCGAGGCTACGGCGAGGTCTCGCCCAAGCGCGTCTCACAACCGTCGCGCGGAGACGGACGCTTGACTCCCGGCGATGCCGGATGATACAAAACAGCCGTTTTTAAAACAGTCGAAGCGGGAGCCGGCTTGGCCCATACCGACGCAGAGCTGCTCGACAACCCTGTCGTGGGCCGGCCCACGCTGATCCTGCGCTCGCCCGATTTCCACTCAATCACCGAGGTCGTCGCGGAGCCGGTCGAACGGCGGACGCCGATCGGCTGGTGGCTCTTCTTCCTCCCTTCCCTCGCGCTCCTCGGCCTTCTGGGCGTGGCGGTCTCGTGGCTTTTCTGGGAGGGGATCGGCATCTGGGGCCTCAACGTCCCCGTCGGCTGGGCGTGGGACATCACGAACTTCGTGTTCTGGGTCGGCATAGGCCACGCCGGCACCCTTATCTCGGCGATTCTGTTCCTCTTCCGCCAGAAGTGGCGCACGTCGATCAACCGGTCGGCGGAGGCGATGACCATCTTCGCGGTCATGTGCGCCCTGACGTTCCCGGGGATCCACGTGGGACGCGTCTGGGTCGCCTACTGGATGTTCCCGATCCCGAACCAGATGGGGATGTGGCCCAACTTCAGGAGCCCGCTTCTCTGGGACGTCTTCGCGGTCAGCATTTACGGAACCGTCTCGGTCCTGTTCTGGTACGTCGGCCTGATCCCGGACGTGGCGACGATGCGCGATCGGGCGAAAACCCGCACCAGGCAGTTCGTCTACGGCATCCTGGCGCTCGGATGGCGGGGCTCGGTGCGGCAATGGCATCACTACGAGACCGCCTACCTCGTGCTCGCAGCCCTCGCGACGCCGCTGGTCCTCTCGGTTCATTCGATCGTCTCGATGGACTTCGCGGTCTCCGTCCTGCCCGGATGGCACACGACGATCTTCCCGCCCTACTTCGTCGCGGGCGCGATCTTCTCCGGGTTCGCCATGGTGCTGACGCTCATGGTGATCTGCCGCACGGCGTTCCGCCTCGAGCACATCATCACGCTCCGGCACTTCGACTACATGGCGAAGATCATGCTCGTGACCGGGTCGATGGTCGGCTACGCGTATGCCACGGAGTTCTTCACGGCCTGGTTCAGTGGGAGCCCCTACGAGCTCTTCACGTTCATGAACCGCGCGCTGGGACCGTACGCCTGGGCCTACTGGATCATGGTCACCTGCAACGTGATCAGCCCCCAGATCTTCTGGTTCAAGAAGGCGCGCACGAGCATACCGGTCCTGTTCGTGCTTTCGATCGTCATCAACGTCGGCATGTGGTTCGAGCGGTTCGTGATCATCGTGACGTCGCTGCACCGTGACTTCCTTCCCTCAGCCTGGGGCTACTACCGTCCCACGGTCTGGGACGTGTCGTGCCTGCTCGGAAGCTTCGGGCTCTTCTTCACGATGTTCTGTCTCTTCGTGCGCTTTCTTCCGCTGGTGGCAACCGCGGAGGTCAAGACCGTCCTGCCGCAGGCCGATCCGCATGGGCAGCCGGGCCCCGAACCCGAAGATCGACAAGCACCAGGTTGCGCGGATGCCGAATGCGTGTGCCGGAGCCCGCTTCCCGATGGAGCCTCGCGACTGCCGCTCGTCGCGCGGCTCCCGAAGGGGCCCTACTATGGAGTCCTCGCCGCATTCGCGACGCCGGCGGATCTCTATCACGCGTGCGAGCGGGTGCGTGACGCGGGCTTCACCCGCTGGGACGCCCACACCCCGTTCCCCGTCCACGGCCTCTCGAAAGCGATGGGGCTCCGACGCTCGACGCTTCCCTGGATCGTCCTCGCCATGGGACTGATGGGCGCGGCGCTCGGGTTCGGCCTGCAGTGGTGGGTCCACGCTTCGGCCTACCCTCTCGTGATTAGCGGCAAACCGTACCTCTCGTGGCCCGCGTATATTCCGATCACCTTCGAGCTCGGAGTCCTCTTCGGCGCGCTCGGGGCCGTCTTCGGCATGCTCGGCCTCAACCGGCTCCCCATGCACTACCATCCGCTCTTCCAATCCAAGGTCTTCGAGCGGGCGACAGACGACGCGTTCTTCATCTCGATCGAATCGTGGGATCCTCGGTTCGATCCGTCGGCCACGCGGAAGCTGCTGGAGTCCCTGCACGCACGAAGCGTCGAGCTCCTGGAGTCCTGAATGAGCCCCGAACGCGATCCCGTCGCGCTACGGCCTGAGCAGGCCACGATCCCGCCGGGCCGTCCGTGGAACCGCATCCCGGTCATGGGCGCCGGCGGCGCCCTGCTGGGGGCGGTGGCCTGCGCGATTCTGGGGGCGTCGAATCCGAAGCAGTTCTTCTTCTCCTGGCTCGTCTCGTTCCTGTTCTTTCTGAGCCTGGCCCTTGGCGGGCTCTTCTTCGTGCTGATCCAGTACGCGACGCAAGGAGGATGGGGGATCGTGGTGCGACGGATCGGGGAGACGATCTTCGCAACGATTCCCGTGATGGCGGCCCTTTTCCTCCCGTTGCTCCTCGGCCTGCACGATCTGTACTCGTGGAGCGTTCCCGGGGCGGCCGAGCATGATGCGCTGCTTCGGTGGAAGGCGCCATACCTCAACGTGCCGTTCTTCCTGATTCGCGCGGCGCTCTACTTCGGAGCCTGGTCCTTCATCGCCCTCCTCTATTACCGCGGTTCGCGCGGTCAGGACGTGACGGGGAATCCTGCGGTGTCGGCCCGCCTCCGCCGACTCGCAGGGCCCGCCATCATCGTCCTCGCGCTGACCCAGACGTTCGCCTCGATCGACTGGATCGTGTCGCTCACGCCGCACTGGTACTCGACGATGTTCGGCGTCTATTTCTTCGCGGGTTCCTTTGTCGGGTTCATCGCCCTTCTCTCGGTTCTCGTGGCGGCGATGCGCGGGGCGGGGCTGCTGGACACGGTCATCAGCGCCGAGCACCTGCAGGACATCGGAAAGTTCCTGTTCGCATTCACGGCGTTCTGGGCCTACATCGCCTTCTCCCAGTTCTTCCTCATGTGGTACGGGAACCTCCCGGAGGAGACGATCTGGTACAAGGCGCGGATCGAGGGGTCCTGGCTGCAGGTCTCGCTCCTTCTCATGGTGGGACATTTCGTCGCCCCGTTCTTCTACCTGATGGGCCGGAGCGTCAAGCGGAACGGAGCGACGCCTGGCCGCAGGCGGAGCGTGGGTCCTCTCCATGCACTTCGTGGATCTCTACTGGCAGGTCATGCCGACGCTCCATCCGGTGGGACTCCGTCCGTCGGTGCTGGATGTGGCCGCGCTCCTCGCCGTCGGCGGCTGCTTCGTGGCGACGCTGGCTGGCTCATGCGACGGCAGGCGCTCGTACCGCTACGCGACCCAGGCTCGCCGAATCGCTCGCGTTCGAGAACGTATGAGGTAGCCGGCCTTGCGCGGATAGCGGGCCCGGTGTAGAGTCGGCCAAATCGAGGATAGGTGGAAGGAATGACCAAGGAGCCGAGCATGCGCAGGACAGGGAACAGGTTGTGGCTGGCAGCTGGAGTGATCGCGGTGTCCTTCTGGCCGGGTGTCGCCTTCGCCGCCTCGACCGTCACCGGAATCGTCACCTTCGACGGGAAGGCCCCCACGCTCAAGCCGCTCGCCATGGACGCCGACCCCGTGTGTGCCAAGAAGCACTCGGCACCAGTGGCGAACGAGATGCTGGTCCTCGGCAACGGCAGCACCATGGGGAACATCCTGGTCTGGGTCTCGAAGGGACTCCCGTCGGGAAAGACCTATCCCGCTCCCCAGACTCCCGTTGTCCTCGATCAGAATGGCTGTCAGTACAAGCCGCACGTGATGGGAATCATGGTCGGTCAGCCCTACAAGATCCTCAACTCCGACGGCGTGCTCCACAACATCCATACCCTTCCCCAGGTCAACACGCCATTCAACCGGGCGATGCCGGCGACGGTCAAGGAAGTGACCACGACGTTCACCAAGGCGGAGGCGATCTTTCACATCAAGTGCGACGTCCATCCATGGATGAGTGCCTATATGGGCGTCTTCTCCAATCCCTTCTTCTCTGTGACTGGCGCCGACGGGAAATTCACGATCTCGGGCCTCGACCCGGGGACCTACGAGATCACCGCCTGGCACGAGCGGCTCGGGACGCAGACCGCCTCGGTCACGGTGGGTGCCAGCGATACGAAGACCCAGAACTTCAAGTTCGCCGTCCCCGCCGCCAAGTAGCGATCCGGAGACCAGCCGCATGAGTGAGCCAGCAGCTGTCGCGGCACACACGCCGCACGCCGCGCACGAAGCCCATCACGACGCGACTCGGCTTCTGGCGCAAGTACGTCTTCTCCACCGACCACAAGGTCATCGGCATCCAGTACGCGATCACCGGCCTGCTGTTTCTCCTCTTCGGCTTTTCGCTGATGATGCTCATGCGCTGGCAGCTCGCCTACCCGGGCGCCGCGCTGCCGCTGCTCGGCAGGATCCTCGGCGAGGCGCGCATGCCGGGCGGGACGATGCTCCCTGAGTTCTACAACGAGCTCGGGGCGATGCACGGCACCATCATGGTCTTCCTCGGGGTGGTCCCCCTCGCTGTCGGAGGATTCGGGAACTTCGTGGTCCCGCTCCAGATTGGAGCCCCGGACATGGCGTTCCCGAGGCTGAACATGGCGAGCTACTGGTTCTTCTTCCTCGGCGGCGTGACGATGCTGGCCAGCTTCCTGGTGCCCGGCGGAGCCGCGCAGTCCGGGTGGACCTCCTACGCGCCCCTCTCCGTCCTGGCGGGCGAGGGCCAGACGATGTGGCTCATCGGGATGGTCTTCTTGATCACCTCGTCGCTGCTCGGAGCCATCAACTTCATCACGACCATCATCCAGCTCCGCGCCAAGGGGCTCACGTTCCTGCGATTCCCCTTCTTCGTGTGGACCCAGTTCGTCACGGCCTTCCTGCTGCTCATGGCCTTCCCGCCGCTCGAGGCCGCTGCGGCCATGCAGTTGATGGATCGTGTCGCCGGGACGAGCTTCTTCCTCCCGAGCGGCCTCGTCGTCAGCGGCCAGGTCCTCACCCGGGCCGGCGGCGGCAACCCGCTCCTCTGGCAGCACCTGTTCTGGTTCCTGGCGCACCCGGAAGTGTACGTGCTGATCCTTCCGGCGATGGGCATCGTGGCCGAGATCATCGCGAACAACACGCGGAAGCCCCTGTGGGGCTACCGTTCGATGGTCTACTCGCTCGTCTTCCTCGGCTTCATGTCGTTCATCGTGTGGGCGCACCACATGTTCATGACCGGCATGGGGACGGCGATGGCGGCGTTCTTCCAGACGACCACGATGATCATCTCGATCCCGTCGGTCGTCGATCCTCACGGCGCTGATCATCTCGCTCTGGGGCGGATCGATCCGCTACAACACGCCCATGCTCTTCGCGGTCGCCTTTCTCCCGATGTTCGGCATCGGCGGGCTCACGGGGCTTCCGCTCGGCCTGAACGTCGCGGATATCCCGCTGCACGACACCTACTACGTCATCGCCCACTTCCACTACGTGGTCGCGCCGGGAACAATCTTCGCGCTCTTTGCGGGGATCTATTACTGGTATCCGAAGGCCACCGGGCGGAAGATGAACGAGACGCTCGGCAAGATCCATTTCCTCGGCTCGTTCGTCTGCATGAACGTCATCTTCATGCCGATGTTCCTCGTCGGGCTGGCCGGCGTCTCGCGGCGACTGTACGACGGTGGGGCGGGCTACGCGTTTGCACAGCCAGTCCTCCACCTGAACGTCGTGTCCTCCTGGGGCGCGTGGACCCTTGCGATCTTCCAGATTCCCTTCATCTTCAACTTCTTCTGGAGCATCTGGAAGGGGGAGAAGACCGGGACAGAACCCGTGGCAGGCCACGACGATTGAGTGGGCGGCACCGTCGCCTCCCCCGCACGGCAATTTCGCTCGTGGCGCCGGAAGCGTACCGGGGCCCCTACGAATACAGCGTTCCCGGCGCGGCCAAGGACTTCTCGCCGCAGTTCGAGGCCTGAGGCAACATGGACATTCCGTACACCGTCGAGGTGCGCCGGGACACCGGCCTCACCAACGGCAAGATCGGCATCTGGCTCTTCCTGGCCTCCGAGGTCATGCTGTTCGGTGCCCTGTTTGCGAGCTACATCCTGATCCGGACGGGGGCGCCAAGCTGGCCACGGGGAGACACGATTCTGAACGTGCCGCTCGCCACGTTCAACACGATCGTCCTGATTTCGTCCTCCGTCACGATGGTCATGGCCTGGGCGTCGCTGATGCGCCGCCGATTCGGGACCTTTCGGATTTACATGGGGGCGACGATCCTGCTCGGGGGCGTCTTTCTGGTGGTCAAGTACTTCGAATACAGCCACAAGTTCGAAGCCGGGCTCTATCCCAGCACCAACAACTTCCTCGCCATCTACTTCACGCTGACCGGCCTGCACATGCTCCACGTGTTCGGCGGGATGATGGTGAATGCCTATTTCTTGTTTCCCGGCTCGAAGCAGTGGAAGACGAACCCGGAGTGGTTCACCAACCGGGTCGAGCACTCGGGCCTCTTCTGGCATTTCGTGGATCTGGTCTGGATCTTCCTCTTCCCGACCCTCTATCTTCTGTAGGCAGCATCCATGGAGAGCATGACGAGCGACCACGCAGTTGACATCGACAAACACGTCAGGGTCTACATCACCGTCTTCGTGTCGCTCATGGCCCTGACGATCATCACGGTGGCGGTCTCGCGCTTTCACCTTCCCGTGCCGATTGCCGTAACCGTGGCGCTGCTCGTCGCGATCATCAAGGGATCGCTGGTGGCGTGCTACTTCATGCACCTGATCTCCGAGAAGAAGCTGATCTACGCGGTCCTGGCACTGACCGCCGCCTTCTTCGTCGCGCTGCTGGCGCTTCCCGTCCTGACCGTCCACGACGGCTACTGGATTCGCTGATGAACCTGCGGCTGGTCCACGCACTGTTGATCCTCTTCTCCGCCGCCCTCGCGGTGCTGTTCGGGATCTGGTGTCTGCTCCAGTACGGACAGGGGCACGGGGTCGCAAGCCTGGTCGCGGCCATAACGGCGTTCGCCCTGTCGTTTGGCCTCGTCATGTACGACCGGTGGTTCCTGCGCAAGACGAGGACACTGCGATGAGCCGCCTGAGCAGCTTCGCTGCTTCGGCGCGCCAAGCCCGCCTCTATTTGGCGACGGTGGTGTTCGTGGCGATAGCTGGCGGCACGAGCGTGCTCGCCTGCCCGGTATGCTTCGGGGCGGAGGAAACCCCGATGATCGACGGCGCGAAGCTTGGCGTCCTGGTGATGCTGGCCATCACGTTCGCGGTGCAGGGTGCGTTCGTAGCCTTCTTCATCTATCTCCGCAAGCGCGCGAAGCGCATTGCGGACGTCGAGCTCGACACCGAATGGTCGGAGCTCCAAGGGGCGTCGAGAACATCATGACTGAGTGGATCGGACTCCCGCCGCTTGCCACGGCTCACGGCGGGCAGATCGACAGCCTGATCGGCTGGATGCACGTGTTCATGCTCATCCTGTTCGTCGGGTGGGGAGGGTTCTTCGTCTACTGCTCTGGTCCGTTTCCGGCGATCGCGGCATCCGGTGGCGAATTACACCGGGGTCAAGTCGAACAGCGTCGACCTATTCGGAAATCGGCGTGGCCGTGATCGAAGCGATTCTCCTGTTCGCATTCTCGATCCCGATCTGGGCCGCGAGGGTCGACCGCATTCCCTCGGCGAGCGAATCGCTGATCGTTCAGGTCACCGGCGAGCAGTTCGCCTGGAACGTCCACTATGCCGGGCCCGACGGGTAATTCGGCCGCACGGACATCAAGCTGATCGACCTCCAGTCGAACCCCCTGGGACTCGATCGATCCGATCCTGCCGCGAAGGACGACATCACGACGCTCAATCAGCTCTACCTGCCCGTGAACAGCCGATCATCGTCAGGCTGAGGAGCAAGGACGTCATCCACAGCTTTGGCGTACCCGAGTTCCGCGTGAAGCAGGACGCCGTGCCCGGCCTGACGATCCCCATCTGGTTCGTTCCCAACGTCACGACCGCGGAGATGCGGACCCGGACGGGGAATGCCGAGTTCCAGTACCAGATCGCCTGCGCGCAGCTCTGCGGTCTCGGCCATGCCCGGATGCGGGGATTTGTCACCGTCCAGACCGCCGAGGAGTTCCAGAAGTGGATGGCTGACGAAGAGGAAAAGCTCAAGGGCGAGTCGGACGTTTTCAAGTAACTCCCAAATTCAAACTCTCAACTCCCAACTTCCAACCTCTCAACTCGCCAACTTCCAACTCCCAATAATTTTGGGAATTGGGAGTTGGAGGTTGGGAGTTGACTGCGGTCCGCGACGTCAGGTCGCTCTGGAGTTGCGGATCAGCGCTGCCACGATCTTCACCAACTCAGCACACTCATGTATGACCGGATCGTGCTCCGGCATGAGTATCCCGGTGTCGCGCAAGACACGAAGACGGAACGAGGTCTCCTTCAATTCCCGCAGAACGATCAACCTCTTCGCCCGAGTGTCCTTGGAGCTCGATCCATCGTCCGCCTCCTCGTAATTCGCGCCGGCGGATGTCCCACTCCTCAATAGCTGCGCACATACTGCGACGGCAATCGGGCCTCGAGTGTGGAGAACCTGCGCCATCCGCGTGCCGACACAAGCGAAATTGAACAAACGCTCGCGGAGATCGTACGGTTTGTCCTTGACGCTCCAGTTAGTGACATCCATGACAAGCATCAGAGGAGCCAAGGGACACTAGCTTCCAACTCCCAACTCACAATTGGGAATTTGGGAATTGAGTATTGGGCAGTTGGGGATTGGGAGTGGGGAGTTGATTCGCGAAGCTCATCCGAACATCTTCGGCGTGGGCATCCGCGCGCGGATCTTCTCCAACTCCTCGGCTGTGACGCGGCTGATGCCCTTCTTGCGGCAGGACTCCTCGACGGCCCTGACCACCATGCCCCGAACGAACGCAGGGATTTTCTTCATGCGCTCGGCGGCGGCATCGTCCCACGCAATGGTCGCCGGAGAGTCGATTCCGTACTCGATCTGTTAGACCCGGGAGGCTTCGCCCTGCCGCTGCCGGCGCGCGCCAAGTAGCGTGAGAAGGGGGGACCCGGCGAACTTCCCTGGGACGTGGGTGCAGAGCGGATCCTCGGCCATCAAATCGCCGGTCATTCCATAGGCCCGGGCCCGGCAGCCCCCGCATTGAGCGTTCAGCTCGCAGTCTCCGCACCGCCCGCCGAGCGACGTGCGGCGGCGAATATCGGTGAACAGCGCCGAGGACGTCCAGAGGTCCGCGAGACTCGAGTTCCGAAGAGTCCCCGCGAAGACCGGGAGGTAGGGGCAAGGCGTGACGTCTCCGTTCGGCCGTATCCCCATGTAATGCGTTCCCGCCGGGCACCCGCCGGCCCCTCCGGAGTAGGTCCTGATCCGGGACAGGCCCGGCAGATCTGGCCGCCATGTCGGCGTCCATCGCGATCGGATCGGTCTCGCCGCGGGATGCCCCAGGTGGAAGGGCATTCTCCAGGACGGTCTTGATGTAATGCGGAGCGCACTTCGCGTTCACGAGCATCCGGCCGTCGTACTTCCTCTGGATGCGGTAGAGCGAGGCGAGAACCTCATCGTACTGCGCAGGTGTGATGTCAGACACGAACTGCCCGCGTCCCGTCGGAACCAGGAAGTAGAGGTTCCAGACCTTGGCGGCGAGGCGATCGTGCGCGAAGTCGGCGATCGCGTCGAGCTCTCCGAGATTGTGCGAGCCCGCGGTCGTCTGCACGATGAAGGAAAGCCCGGTCCTGTTCAGGATCTCCGCTCCTTCCACCGTGTTCCGCCAGGCGCCCCGCACATTCCTGAAGCGGTCGTGACGATCGGGATCGAGAGCATCGAGAGAGAGCGAGAGCCCACGCGCTCCGGCCTCCGCGAGGCGCCTCGCCAGGTTCTCCGTGATGCTGACGCCGTTGGTGCCGACGACGACCCAAAGTCCGCGCTCCGAGGCGCGCCGGACGATCTCGAGGATGTCGCGGCGCAGCAGCGGCTCGCCGCCCGTGAGAATCGTCAGGCATTCCGGGCGCGAAGGCGGCGATTTCGTCGATGACCCTGAAGCACTCGTCGGTGCCGAGCTCGCTCCGATCCGCGAAGTTCTCCGTACCGACCAGTGGTGCGCCGCCGGCGTCGAGGTAGCAGTGCTCGCAGGCGAGGTTGCAGCGGTAGGTGAGGTTCCAGGAGATGACGTACGGTCGAGTGAAACGAGCTCGGGGCCGGATTCATCGCGATGACGCTCGATCACATGCCGAAGAAGTCGCGGGCGGCATCAAGGATCTGTTTCGTCAACTTCGACCACTCCTCGCTCCCGGGCGAATTGCTCGATGCCGGTCCGCGCCATGGGGCGGACGAACGACGGAATGTTCGCGAGCCGCGCTTCCGCGGCGGACGTCCATCGGACGGGAATCGACTCGCCGGCCTGCTCGGGCCTGCGACCTCGACGCCTTCCATACCAGCCATCATCGCGGGGAACGGGCATTTCGTCTCAGGGACGGACGCCCCGGCCTCGCACTCACGACGCTCGACCCGCCCGGCTCCGCTGAAGCGTTCGGCGGGGCCTGCCCCGAGCTCCGTCGAGGGGCCGATCCGCACGCCGAGTGACTGGACGAGCTGTGTCTCGAATGGATTGGTCAGCATCGCCATCTCGTAGCCGCACTCAGGGCAGGAATACACCACCGAGAGCGAGCCGCTCTCGGGCGGGCGGACGGTTTGCAGCTTCATCGGGCTATCGCAGGGGACGCAGAGGAACTTCATCGGGAGGGCTCCATGCCTGACATCGTCGAGTCGAGGCTGTCCAGAAGTTGCTGCGCAACATGCTCCAGGGCCTGGCCGACGGGTGTTTCGGGCAGTTCCGCGAGAGGGATCCCGCGATCGCAGTGCCGTGCAAGCTCGGGATCGAATGGAACCGACCCGAGGCAAGGGATTCTCCAGGCCCGAGCAAGCCCCCCGGTTTGAGAAAGAGCGGCTTGATGGCGTTGCAGTCGCGGCAGTAGTAGCCGCTCATGTTCTCGACGTAACCGAGGACGCGATTAGGTCCCTTCGACAAAGCTGCCACCGAGCGCGCGACCACGCCGCGTGACACCTCCGAAGGAATCGTCACGAGCAGGAACGAGGTGCGCGGCCCGAGAAAATCGGCGTACTGGACGGTGCGCTCGGCTCCCGGCGGCAGATCGAACAGCAGCAGATCGAGCGCTCCCCACTCGAAGGACCCGAGGATCTCGCTGAGGAGAGCGAACTCCTTCGTGGCGCGCCACGTATGGGACTCTCCCTGCGCCGCGCTCTCGAACTCGAGCGCCTCCGACTCCGGGATCAGTGAGCCCATGGAGAAGACCGCTATCCCGTTCCTGGTCCGCGGGAGCGCAACCTTGCGGCTGCCGGGAACGAACAGCGCGCCCTGGACGCCTGCCATGCGCGCCTGTGAGGGGCCATTGAAGTCGGCGTCCAGGATCGCAATCCGAAGCCCCCGGGCGCGCAAAGCGCCTGCGAGATGCACCGTCAAGGTGCTCTTGCCGACACCCCCTTTTCCGGAGCCCACGGCGACGAGATGGCGCACCCCGGCGAGCCCGTCGGTGATGCGGGTGCGCTGTTCGGCAACCTGCTCGAGGACTCTGGACCCTCCGTCGCCGACGATGTCGTGGTACGCCTTCATTTATTACCGGGGGGCTTCGCCCCGCCGGACCCCCCGACACGCTCGCTCGCGGGGGCCCCTCGCTCCCCGCTCCGCTCGCGTGGCTCACTCGCTCCGCTCGTTCGCTCTGACTCGGCCTTCGCTCCGGTAGCGCGCCATGAGGTCGATTTCGACACGAGCCCTTAGCCTACACCGTCCCGCGGCCGGCCGCGAAGGGTGAGGATGCGGACGTCTTTCCAGTGGCTATCAATGACCCCCCATGCCATCGGGGTCGACGGTGTGCACGAGGCGCTGGAATCGCGGCTGAGATCGCAGCACGTCAAAGTCCGGTTCCACCATCACGTTGACCAGAGAGGAGCAGCGACGGAGCGAGCAGGCCTCGAGCAGCGCGAGCGCTTCCTCCCGGTCGCCAATCTGCGCGTAACACCGGGCTGCCGTCACGAGCGCCCCGCTCTTCTTGAACATCTCTCCACTCTCGCGCAGGATCGCCTGGAAGCCGCGGCTCTCAAAAGTTCGCGAGATGGTCTGCGCTCGTTCCGGAGTGGATGCAGCCTGCCGTAAGGCTACGGCTTCCTTGAACAGACCCTTGTGGCGAAGCGACCCTTCCAACCAGAACAGCACGACTCCGAAGCGCGGGTCGATTTCGAGCGTCCTCCGCGCCTGGGCAATCGCCTCATCGTAGCGGCGGGCCCAATAGAGCGCGCGCGTGAGGTTGGCATTGACGATCAAGGAAAGCGGATCGAGAGCGCGCGCCCGTTCGTGTTCCCTGATCGCTTCCTCGTGTCGGCCCCTCAGCGACAGGTAGCCGCCATGCCAGTTCCGACCCAGCGCGTCGTCGGGGTCGAGTTCGAGGGCCCGGTGAAACTCGCGCTCCGCATTCGGCCAGTCCCAGTCGTACCACGCATAGGCTGTTGCGAGCGCGTAATGGGCGCTCGCGAGTCGGTCATCCAGTTCGAGCGCCTTGGCCGCCGCGGCCTTTCCGCGGGTCAGGGCTTCTTCGGCCGGGATCGCATCATAGGCGCCCGCGACGATGTAGGCGTCGGCGAGACCGGAATAGGCAGATGCGAACGTCGGGTCGCGCTCGATGGCCCGATTGAAGTCTTCAATCGCCCGCTGCCACCCTTCGGTCGTGTACTCGTAAAACGAATAGCGCCCTTTCAGATAGAGGCCATACGCCTCCGGGTTCACGACTCGCGGCAGATCAAGAGGCCGCAGGACGACGTCGATACGTCGGGCGATATCCGTCGCGACCGTGTTCTGGAGGGTAAGTATCTCGCTGACGTCGCGTTCGTAGGTCTCGGCCCACAGATGCATGTCGGTGGAAACCTGGATCAGCTGCGCGGTAATCCGCACCCGGCTGCCGGAACGGGTCACAGTCCCCTCGACCACGGCGTCCACATTCAGTTCCCGCCCGATGTCCTGGATACTCCTCTTCGTCCCCTTGTAGCGCATCGCTGAGGTGCGAGAGGTAATCCGGAGGCTGCCGATCTTGGCGAGATCCGTGATCAGCGCGTCGGTCATCCCGTCCGCAAAATAGTCCTGCTCGGGGTCGTTCGACAGATTTTCAAGCGGTACGACGGCAAGGGACGTGATGCGCGGCAGGGCAGCCCGCCGACCCGCGAGCCAGCTGTGAGCGACGCCGATCTCGGCGCCAATCGCGATTCCGATGACGGCGACGAGGGCCGCCGATATCCCGAGCCTGGCGCGGAGTCTCGACCGACCCCGCGATCCGCCACGCGCCGCCGGCTCGGACTCCTGCGGATCCTGCGTGACTGGGGCGATGAATCGATAGCCCTTGCGCGGCAGTGTCTCGATGAACTGCGGATGGTCGGCCGAATCACTCAAGGCCTCTCGTAAGTGATTCATGGCCTTGTTCAGGCCGTGATCGGAATCCACGAAGGTACCGGCTGGCCATAGCCGGCTCGTCAGTTCTTCGCGCGTGATCAGTTCGCCAGGCTGCTCCAGGAGGGCCAGCAGAAGTTGGAAGGGCTGGTCGCGGAGTGGGATTCGCCGTCCGGCATTCGTCAGTTCGCCCGTCCGAACGTCGACCGCGAATGCCCCAAAACGGTAGATGCGCACGGATCGTGAAGCGGCTTCCATCGCTTCCACCATCGGGGGACGTTCCAGAGTCTACCACTCGGCGGGAATGAAGATTCCACCATCAGGGAACCCGCCGGGAATTGATTGCGCAGTCGCGTCGCCGTATCAGTTACGTCCGTTGATAGTAGCCCTAGAGGCGGAAGGAACGATATGGACGCAACCTGCAGGCTGGGTGGAGCACGCGTATTGGGGGCGCTGGTCCTGGCCATCACGGCACTCGCGCCGATGACGATGGCACAGAATGAGCGCCGGGATCGAGATCACGACGAACGGAGACCACAAAAGACGCTGTACGTCTGGGCTGGCGACCAGGCGCGGCTGGCGCCGGACTTTCTCGCGGTCATCGATTTCGACGAAGACTCGCCCCGCTACGGAAAGGTCATCAGGACCGTTCCCATTCCAGGGCCGGGCGGCGCCGGAAATGAGCCGCATCATTGCCATCTCGACGCCGACAAGAACATCCTGGCTTGTGGCGGCCTGCTCGCTTTGCTCAAGGGTCAGAACAGCATCTTCTTCTTTGATGTGTCGGAGGCACGCCACCCGAAATTCCTGTTCTCTACCACCGGCACGCTCTCCAACATCACCGACGACTTCCTGCCGCTGAAAGACGGCGGATTCCTGGTGACACAGATGGGTTCCCACACCGGCGGTACGCCCGGCCGTGTCGCCGAGTTTGACGCACACCTGCGGCTCGTGGGCGAGTGGCCCTACTATCCGCCGGAGCACGATTTCAACCCGCATGGCATCTCGGCCCGTCCCGACCTGAACCTGATGGTGACCTCCGACTTCATGATGCCCTCCAGCTCGTTGAACGTGGTTTCCGGCGATCCGCTCCTCCGCGGGAGTATCCGCGTGTGGGATCTTCAAAGACGGTCGATCGTCCGCACGATTGTGATTCCGAGTGCCGTCGGTACGATGGATGTCAAGCTGATCCCCGGGGATCCGCTGGGCCGCGCGTTCACGGCGGGGATGTTCGACGGCCTCGTGTACCTCGTTGACACCAGGAACGGAACGGCGCAGGTCGTCTTTGACTGCGAGAACATCGTGCCTCACATAGAGGTTCCTGTTCGAGGAGGGATGACGCAGCTGCTGGCGATGCCGCAATCAGGCGACCGGCTGATCTTTGGACTCTTCCAGGCGGGTCAGGTCGGCATGCTCGACATCACCGATCCGACACATCCGGTCCAGGCGAGCATCGTCAATCTGGGGATCGATGCAGGTCCGCACATGGTTGCGCTCACCGACGACGACAAGCGGTTGGTGGTGAGCGATTACTTCCTCAATGAGGACGACTTCGGGAAGGTTCACTTCGAGGGGGACCATCACGTTCGCGTGGTCAAGGTCTCCAAGGATCGGCTCGCACTCGATCGTCGCTTCGACGTGGATTTCAACACGGCGTTCGCGACAGGACCCGCGCGGCCGCACGGAGTGGCGATGAAGTAACGTGATCCGAGAAGGCCAAGGGTGGGTTGGGTCGTTGGCCAGGCCTGTGGCTTCGCACACTGCCCGTTTGACAAGCCTGTCGCGAAGATCAAGACTGGCGACCGTTCCTTCCACAATTCGCCTCGTCCGCCCTCGCAAGCCCCGGAGGTGGGCACACATGCGCAAGCTCCTCTGGCTAGTAGTTGTCGTGTTCTCGGCGGTGCGCGTCACTCCGGCCTTGGCTCAGTCGCTCCCGACCTCGCAGCCGACCTACCTTCAGGTGATCATCGAAGACGTGAAGGTCGGCCACGACGAGGAGCACTCGCAGCTCGAAGCGGGCTGGCCGGCGGCCTTCGAGAAAGCCAAGTCCCCGTACTTCGGCATGGGGATGGTGGCCCTGACCGGCGCGCCCCAGGCGTGGTTCCTGACGCCCTTCGAATCGAATCAGGCGATGGGCGACTCGATGAAGCGCAGCGCCGACGATCCGGTGCTCGCGACAGAGCTGTCGCGACTCGCGCGCGCTGATGCAGCGCATATCAACAACCTGCGAACGATCCTCCTCGTCGGCCGCAAGGACCTGAGCCGCGGCGATTTTCCGGATGTCGCCAAGCAGCGGTTCTACGAGGTCACGATCTTCCGTGTCCGGCCGGGCCATGAGGATCTGTTCGAGCAGGTCGCGAAGGCTTACGGCGCATCGGCGGGTCGATCCGCGCCGAACGTGTCCTACCGCGTGTACGAGGTGGTTGGCGGCATGCCCGGTCCAGCGTACTTCGTTATCAGCTCCGTACCCGCGCACGCCGACTTCGACAAGAACTTCAGCGACGGTCAGGCGACGATGAAGGGAATGACGAAGGACGAGATGGAGCTGATGCAGAAGTTCGGGAGCGAAGGGTTGGTCAACGCGGAGACGCAGCGATTCCGCGTCGATCCGAACATGTGCTACGTCCCCAAGGAGGTGCGCGCGTCGGACCCGGCGTTCTGGAATCCGAAGAAGGCGAAGACCGCCTCGCAGCCGCAGCACCAGGAGCGATAAAGCCGCAATATCCGCCTGCGTTCGCGGGTGAGTCGAACGCAGGCGGCTTGGCCCGCTCTATTTGCCGCCGAAGCAATAGACGGAACCGCGCGTCCGCACGTAGATTCGCCCGCCATCGAGAGCTCGGCGTGGAGTGCATTTCAGCTCGACCGATGTCGTTGACGCCCAGGACCGTCCCACTGCGCCGCCGCCCTGAAGGACGGTGATCTTCCTTCCCCGCTGGCCAGGAACACTTTGTCGTCCGCGGCCACGGTGATGCGTAGTACTCCCCAACGCGCCCGGACTTCTACCCTGCTTCAGAGGTTGTCCGTCGCAGGATCGAGCGATGTGATATCCCGCCATCCTTCACCATGTAGAACACGCCCTTGTATACAACGGGGCCATGTACAGTCTTGAAGCGCCGCGCGCCTTTGCATCCAGTTGCCCTGGCCTTCTCCGGCCGAAGGGCGATGGCGCCGTATTCGACCGATCCCAGTTCGCGCCGTGTTCCATTCCCCCGGTGATGACGTTGTCTGAATCGGTGTCGATCCAGCCGAAGTGTTCCCCAGATCTTTGTCGCCGCTGAACTCCTGAAGGGAGAGCCGATGATGGTGTTCTTGTCGTACTGCTGAAGAGCCGCGTCGAAGGTCGGCATCGAGGGCTCGCTGCTGCTCAGCGTGGACACAAAGAGCGTGTCGCCGCTGGCCACGGCCGTGCCAAGCGCACCCCCATCCGAGGGGCATCCACCAGCGCCGCTCCCCCGTGTCGAGTGAATAGGCGTCCAGCTGCTGGAGCCGAGCACGATCAGCTGCGCCGGTCCGGTTCCACCGCCAGGCCGGAACACCATGGGGGTGGCCCAGCCGATCGTCGCACCTCCACGTTCCGTCTTCCACCGCGGTCGCCCGGTCTTACGGTCGACGGCAAGCAGGAAGGAGCCTTCTGATCGCAGACCAGCACCAGCATGTCGCGAGGATCGGCGACGCGGCCATTCGAAGTTTGAACGGGCCGAGCGGGAGCGTCCAGCGATCCTTCCGTCTGGTGAGTACGCAGCCAGATCCGAAATCCGAGAAGAACACGATCACGCCGTCTTCGTCGGCGGCCGGAGTCGGCGACGCCGGATCATTGGCGCGGAAGATCTTTGCGACCGAGTCGGCCGCATCTCCCTTCGCCACAATTCGCGTCCGGTCGTCGCATCGAGACACATCGTAATCAGTCGGTCGGCTTCGCTGGCGGTCAGGTAGATGTGTCCACCCGCCACGACGGGAGACGACTGTCCGTAGGGAACGGCGGTTTTCCAGATAACGTGACTTGAGGGCGAGAACACGACCGGGTATCCGACGGCGGAGGCCACGCCGCTCCCGTTCGGCCCCCTGAACTGAGGCCATTGACCGCTGGCCGTGCCAGCACCCGCCGCGAGGCAGCCTAATAGCAACCCGATGCACAACGCCAATCGAGAGGTGTTCATGCGATGGCTCCTTTGCCAATCAGCAGCCGGGCGGCGAGATGGATGAAAAGGTCGGTTCGAGGCTGGTAGCTTACCTCGGACTAGCCGACCGCATTCGATGTATAAGGAGGTGCGCACGTTGTCCGTCTTCCGATGAACCCTGACTTGGTCGATCGCTGGCTGCAATTCGCACAGTTGGTGGCCGGCGTGCTGATCTTCACGGCCGGAACGGTTCAATTCGCCTTCTCCCATCCCTTCCGCAGAGATCGGAATCGGGCGCTTCTCGCGCTCGGCGTGTGCGGAGTGTTGTACGGCGTCCGGTTGCTCGCCGGCCGGCATGAATTTCATATGCTGGTTCCAGCGCCGCCGCAGTTCTGGCTCTACGTGGACGGCTTCGTCACGTACGTGATTCTCGTGCCCCTGCTCTATTTCTTCGAGGCGAGTTTCGGTGCCGGGTGGCGCGCATCAATCCGCTGGCTTCGGCTCGTTGCAACGGTCTACGCCGTAGCTGCCATTGTTTTCGACGCCGTCACCGGAACGCCTGGGGCCGCGCGCGGCATCAATGGCTTTCTGGTCGTCGTGACGATCGCGGTTCTCATCGCGCACAGCGCTCGTGCGCGGGCAGCGGAATTTTCAGGCGTGCGTACAGTCAGGGCCGGGCTGTTGATCTTTGGCGGGTTTGTGCTGTTCGAAAACCTGGTCAACAACCCTTTTTTGAAAGGCGCGTGGAACGTGGAGTGGGCGGGTGTCCTCGTGATGCTGGGATGCCTCGGCTTTGTCGCGGTTTCGAAGGCGGTGGACAACGACCGGCGGCTTCACGAGCTGACGCACGAGCTCGAGACCGCGCGCCAGATTCAGAGCTCGATTCTGCCGCGCGGTATGCCGACCGTCGAGGGCATCGCGCTCGCGGCACGGTATCTGCCGATGGCTGCTGTTGCTGGCGACTTCTACGATTTCCTGAATCTCGGCCCGGGACGCATCGGCGTACTCGTCGCCGACGTCTCCGGTCATGGCGTGCCCGCGGCGCTCATCGCCTCGATGGTCAAAGTCGCCCTCGTCGCGCAGTCATCCCATCCCGACGACCCCGCACGTGTGTTGGCTGGGATGAATCAGATCTTTTGTGGCCGACTCGAACGGCAATTCGTGACAGCCGCTTACGTGTACGTGGACGCCGTCGATGGTCGTTTGCGGTACGGATCCGCCGGACACCCGCCCGCGCTCCTCGTCAATCGTCAGGGAGACGTCGATGAGATTGCCGAGAACGGCGTCATGCTGGGTCACTTCCCGGAGTGGATCTACAGATCGGTTGAGCGTCCATTTCAATCGGGAGATCGTCTGATTCTGTACACAGACGGGCTCATCGAAGCGACCAACGGCAACGGCGATTTCTTCGATCCCGAGCGGCTTCGTGGTTTTGCAGGTAATGGGCCCGCCCGCAGTGCTGACGAACTTGCCGGCGGCCTCGTGAGTCATGTCACGGCCTGGAGCGGACGCACCCCCGAGCGCGGGTTTGATGACGATGTGACGATTGTGGTGATAGAGCGCCTGGCGTAACCCTCCAAGCACCAAGCGACAATCTCCCGTTCTCGGTCCATGCTCAGCTGTTCCCGTTTCGACAGAGTTCATCGCGACAAACACTCAACGCGATCCGCAGTACCACAAGCCTCGACCGCGCAGAGTTCTCCCGCGGCCCGCGGCGACCAAATCCGCTCACCACGCCGTTTCGGGCCTAAATTCTGGCCCGATCGCTCGGTTCATCCCTTGCTTCGCAGCCACCGTTCCCGCTCTGCCTTTTTATCCAGGATTGACATCGATGACGTTCCGACGCGTCGCCGCCGCACTCGTTCTGGCTCTCGGCATTGCCCTCCCCTATTCGCCGCAACTGGGCGCTCAAGCCGGTGTGCAGGGGCGGTGGACGACGCTGCCGTCGCTGATGCCGATCAATCCGGTCCACCTCGCCCTGATGAACAACGGCAAAGTGCTGATCGTGGCCGGCTCGGGCAACGTCGCGACGGAGACGAACTATCAGGCCGCGGTGTGGGATCCGCGGATCCGAGACGATCGTCACGCAGCCGGTCGGCCTGGGACATGTTCTGCAACGGCATGGTGGTCTTGCCGGACGGCCGGGTGTTCATCAACGGCGGCAACCTGCAGTACGACCCGTTTCATGGGCGAGCCGACGCAACGCGCGTCTACGACCCGGTGACCGGCGTCTGTTCACGCGACCTCCAGAACATGGCGCACGGCCGCTGGTATCCGACGGTCACGGTGCTCGGCGACGGGCGCGTCATGACCTTCTCCGGCCTGACGTGAAACCGGCGGCACGAACACCGCGGTGGAGATCTATACGCGCCGGCATCCGGCTGGAGTCAGGAGTACCCGGCCGGCTGGACGCCGCCGCTCTATCCCGCGCATGCACCTGCTGCCGGACGGAACCGTCCTCTACGTCGGGCTCGGGCACCGGCTCGCGGATCTTCAACCCGTCGACGAAGACGTGGACGGGCGTCGTCGCGACGACGAACTACACCGGCACGCGGACCTACGGCACATCGGTGCTGCTGCCGCTGACGCCGGCGAACGGCTACACGCCGCGCGTCATGATCTTCGGCGGCGGCAACCCCGCGACGGCGACGCACGGAGATCATCGACCTGTCGGTGGCGCCGCCGGCAGTGGCAGTACGGACCCGCCGATGTCGCAGCCGCGGATCGAGATGAACGCGACGATCCTGCCCGAACGGGAAAGTCCTCGCGATGGGCGGCTCGCACAACGACGAGGATGCCACGACGGCCAGCCTGAACGCCGATCTCTACGATCCGACTACGAACACATTCACGTCCGCCGGCGCGAATGCGTTTCCGCGCCTGTATCATTCGGGGTCGCTGCTGCTGCCGGACGCGACGGTGCTCCTCGTCGGCGGCAACCCCGTGCGCGGGACGTACGAAGCGCACATGGAGATCTACTCGCCGGCCTACCTGTTCAACGGGGACGGCACCCGAGCCGCTGCGGCCGACGATCACCAGTGTCACGCCCGGGTGCGTTCGGCTACGGCTGCAACGTTCCAGGTGCAGACCCCGGACGCCGCCGACATCGCGATCGGTGGTGCTCGTGCGGCCTGGCGCGCCGACGCATGCCTTCGACATGGATCAGCGGCTGGTCGAGCTGGCCTACACGGCGGCAGCGGGCGTGCTGACGTGACGGCGCCGCCCAACGGCAACATCGCGCCGCCCGGGCTACTACATGCTGTTCATCCTGAACGCGGCCGGGGTGCCGTCGGTCGCGAGGTTCGTGCAGCTGTCGGCCACGATTCCCAATCGGCCTCCAACCGCCCATATTGTGAACCCGTCCGGGAACGTCACGGTGAGCGCGGGTCGGCAGGTCTACTTCACGGGCGCCGCGAGCGATGCTGACGGCACCGTCAGCAGCTATTCGTGGACCTTCCCTGGTGGTAACCCGGCCACCAGCACGCAGCTCGAGCCTGGTCACGTGACTGTACCTGTCGCCGGGGACCTACGTCGTCTCATTCAAGGCCACCGACAACGACGGAGCCTCGAGCGCATCGGCCACACGGACCGTCACGGTGCCCAACTTCTCGATTGCGGCCTCGCCGGCCTCTGGAACGATTCTGGCCGGAACCAACACGAGCTATACCGCGACGGTCACCGGCACCAGCGGATTCACCGACTCGGTTGCACTCAACGTCAGCGGGTTGCCCGCGGGTGTCACCGCTTCGTTCAGCCCCGCATCCATCGTCGGCTCCGGTTCGTCCACGCTCAATGTGGTGACCAGCGTGACGACGGCCGCTGGAACCTATCCGCTGACGATCACCGGAACGACCGGGGCGATCACCGGCACCGCGACCGTCAACCTCGTGGTGAGGTCGGCGGCGGGCCTTCAGCCGATCGGGATCGATTTCACCGGCAGCACTCCCGTCGCAATGAGCACATCCGAGGTTGCGGGCGTGGTTCCCATGTCGAATTGGAATAGCGCGGCGGGCGCTGCTTCGACGGTGCCGCTGGCGCTGCTCGACACGACCGGTACCGCCACCGGGGGGACCGTGACCTGGACGGCCAACAACGTCTGGATGCTGCCGACCGTGGACCAGCCCGGCGATCGTCGGATGATGAAGGGCTATCTCGACTCGGCGAACACGTCGACGACGACCGTGTCGGTCGCCCGGCTGATGCCGAGGACGTACGGACGTCTACGTTTACGTGGACGGCGACAATCGGACGTACAGACCGTCCGGCCAACTACACGCTCAGCGGCCCAGGGCTGACGCCCACGACGATCAAGGTGATCGATCCCGCCAGCACCAATTTTTCCGGGACGTTCACACAGGCAGCCAACGCCAAGGGCAACTATCTGAAGTTCACCGTCACCGGCGGCGACTTCACGCTGACGGCGTTTCCGGAGCCCGGCGCCGGGAGTCGACGAGCGCCGGTCAATGCGCTGGAGATTGTGCCGGTCGTCGCAGCACCGCCGCCGCCCGGTCCCGGGACAATCAGCGTCAACTTCGCCCGGGCGGCACGGTCCGCATGGACGCCAGCGATATCTCAGGCGTGGTTGCCGCGGCCAACTGGAACAATGCCAGCGGAGCCGCGCGCAGCACGCCGCAGCGGCTCGTCGACGAGACGGGCACGTCGACGACCGCCGCGAACGTGTGGACGGCCAACGGCGTCTGGATGACGTCGATCACCGATCAGCCTGGCAACCGCCGCATGATGAAGGGCAACCTCGACACGAGCAGCACGAGCGTCACGACGCCGAGCGCACCGGATTGCTTGCGCACGACTATGATGGACGGCGTCGCTGGGAGCGTTCACACTCACGGTCACCGGCACGGACGTCGTGCCCGTGCGCACGACGACCGTCAGGCTGACGGTGTAATAAACGTATGCGTGTCACAAGACGGCATCTTCTGCAGCAGGTCGGCGCCACGGCGGCTGTGGCGGCATCGGTGCCCTCGCTTCTCGACGCCGCTGCGGCCGAGCGAATCGAGTGGTTGGAGGGCACGAGCCGGAATGGACCGGTCCGTCTGAACCGCAACGAAACGGCGTACGGTCCGTCGCCGCGCGCGATCGCGGCGATTCAGGAGAGCGCCGCAGACCTCACGAACCGTTTTCCGGACGTCGAGTCGGCGGACCTGAGTGATCGACTTGCGGCGATGCATCGCGTGTTGCCGGAACAGATCGTGATCGGATGTGGATCGAGCGACATCCTGCGACGCGCGGTGGCCGCTCTGGCGGCTCCAGGCAAGAAGGTCATCACGGCGGTCCCGACCTTCGATCTGATGGGCCGCTGTGCCGAGCGGCGCGGCGCGGATGTGATTGCCGTTCCGCTGACCCCTAGCCACGCACATGACCTCGACCGTATGCTGGCCTGCGCCGACGGAACCACGACGCTGGTCTACATCTGCAATCCGAACAATCCCACGGGTACGCTGACCGGCCGTCGTGAGCTCGAGGCGTTCATCCGCAAGCTGCCGCCGACCACGACCGTGCTGATCGACGAGGCGTATCATCACTACGTTGGCGGATCGGCCGACTACGCCTCCTTCCTCGATCGACCCATAGAGGCCCCACGGCTGATCGTGACGCGCACCTTCTCGCACATTCACGGCCTGGCCGGACTTCGTATCGGCTACGCCGTTGCCAACGGTCAAACCGCCGCCATGCTTGGTGCTGGCGGACTGCCCGAGGATGTCAGCACCGTAGCCGTCGCGGCGGCGCTCGCAGCAATCCAGGACCCCGATCACGTGGCGCTGAGCGCGCGACGGAACACCGACGCGCGGCAGGAGTTCTTCAACCAGGCCAACGCGCGGATGGTGCCCGCGATCGATTCGCAGACGAACTTCGTCATGCTCGACACCGATCGCCCCGCCGACCACATCGTCGAGCACTTCCGGACGCACGATGTGCTCGTCGCCGGGCCAATCCCGTCATACAACAAATACATTCGCGTCTCGCTCGGCTCCCCGGCTGCCATGAACGAGTTCTGGCGGGTGTGGGATCTCCTGCCTGGCGGCGGCCACCGGATATAACCAGGTCGAGTCGCTGCCGAGTGCACAGAAGGCTGCGGTACCGGCACGAGTGACATCGTAGTACGTTGCACGTTCTCGTCACGTTCGTGATCGAAGGGGCGCCCAAGGTTCCGCCAACACCGTCTGGATCTCGAGATACTTCCGTTTCATACTTGCGCCCGTTCGAGGAATCCCTGTCTCTTGTCGGAGGGAGGCCGGCCGACTGATGAGTTATAAGGCGATCTACGCGTACCCCTGGGACCTCGCCGACGAAGGGGTCGCCGCTGTGATTGGAGCCATCACGGCACTTGGCGTCGATACCGTCACGATTGCCGGCAGCTATCATGCCGGACGATTCTTGCGTCCCCATGGGCGGAGTGGCCGAGTGTTCTTTCCGGAGGATGGCACCGTCTATTTCCGAGCTGACCCGGCCGGCTACGGCGCGATCACGCCAGTCCTCAACAGCCTCGTTCGCGAGCGCGACATTCTTCGCGAGACCATCGACCATTCGCAGGTCGCGGCGAATGTGTGGCTGGTGCTGCTCCACAATTCCCGTCTGGGCGAACTGTATCCGCACGCCACAGTCAGAAACGCCTTCGACGACCGGTATGTCTACAGCCTGTGCCCCTCGGCTCCCGAAGCACGCGAATATGCGGTTGCGCTCTGCAAAGACATCACCGACAACTATCCTGTGATGGGCATTTCGCTCGAGACCCCTGGCTTTCTGCCGTATGCTCACGGCTATCATCACGAATTCGCGATGGTGAAACCGAACACATGGCTCGACAACTACCTTGGTCTTTGCTTCTGCGGTCATTGCGTTGCAAACGCGACTGCAGCGGGCATCGATGCGAAACAGCTAAAAAAGAAAACGCGGGAGGACATCGAGACCTATCTCGCCGGCGGCACTGATTTTCCCGACGACATGGCTGAAGCCTTCTGGCTGAGCGATGTTGCAACAGACGGCGCGCTGGCGACTTTCCTGACATGGCGCTGCGACGTCGTGACCTCACTGGTGCGCGAGATTCGCAGCGCGGTGCGCGCGGACGCAACCGTCGCGATCATCCCGTCAGTGGCGCGGCCGACAGCGGGCGCCTGGTACGAGGGAAGCAATCTACGGGCTCTGGCCGAAGCCACGGGAATCATCGAGGCCTGCTTTTACGAGCCGGGTGCGGAGCGCGTGCGCGCCGACGTTCACGATGTCCGGCGACGGCTGCAGGGGGTGGGAAGGCTACGGGGGATCCTGCGTCCGGGCTTCCCGGATTTGCAGAGCGGACGCGAGCTGATCGCCGCGGCGCACGCCTTTCGCGACGCCGGAATCTCAGAGATCGCCTTCTACAACTACGGTCACCTGCGTCGCAGCAATCTTGCCTGGATTGCCGACGCGCTCGCCGTCTTCGGAGGTTGATCGTGGAGTTTCAACACAAGGTCGTCGCCATCACTGGCGCCGCCGGCGGCATCGGTCAGGAGTTGTGCAGGCACTTCGGGAAAGAGGGTGCCGCGATCGTCGCGCTCGACAGAAACGAGTCCATCACCAGTTTCGCTGAGCGGCTTCGTGCTGACGGCACCGGATCGAGGCGGCCGTCGTCGACATCGTCGATGCAGACGCCGTCCGATTGGCGTTTGCGAGAATTGGCGCCATTCTTGGCCCGGTCGACATCCTGATCAATAACGCCGGTGTCTCTACGAACCCGAGCCTGGAGCGCACGACGCCTGCTGGTTTCACCGACGACGTCAATGCGAATCTGAACGGGGCTTACAACTGCACTCATGCTGTGCTGCCTGACATGAAGGCGCGCTGCTCCGGCGCGATTGTCAACATCGGTTCGATAAATGGGTTGGCCGCTCTCGGCGACGCGGCCTACAGCGCGGGCAAGGCCGGGTTGATCAGCCTGACAAAGGCTCTCGCGCTGGAATTCGGACGATACAACATTCGCGCAAATATCGTCTGTCCTGGCACCGTGCGCACGCCGCTGTGGAACGCGCGCGCGTTGCGCAACCCGAAGTTCTGACACAACTCAGGCGCTGGTATCCGCTCGGCCGGATCGTCGAGCCGATCGAGGTCATGCACGCGGTCGCGTTTCTCGCCTCCGACCGAGCGTCGGCGATCACCGGCGTCGTATCCCGGTCGATTGCGGGCTGAGTGCCGGCAACATCGTGATGGCGCGCGAGTTGACGCTGGAGGAACTTTGATGGCGTTAGTTGGAGGGAGCGCATGAAGAACAAGCGGGTATTGGTTGTCGGGCTCGGGAACATGGGAATGTCCCACGCGCTGGCCTGCGCGCGCATTCCGGGCTTCGAGGTGGCGGGCGCCTGCACGCGCGGCATCGCCGCAAAGGTTCTCCCCGAGGCCCTGGCCAACGCGAAACGCTATTCGAACTATGAGCAGGCGATCGCCGAACTGAGGCCGGACGTCGTGTCGATCAATACCCTCCCCGACACCCATGCCGATTATGCGATCAAAGCAATGGAAGCGGGGGCGCACGTGCTCGTCGAGAAGCCGCTCGCCGAAACAGTGGCAGAGCGCCGAGCAGGTTGTGGAGACCGCCACGCGTACAAAACAGAAGGCTCGTGATCGGCTACATCCTCGGGCACCATCCGTCCTGGATAAAGTTCATCGAAGTTGCCAGAACCCTTGGAACGCCGCTGGTTTTCCGGATGAACTTGAACCAACAGTCGACTTGGCGAAACATGGGAATGGCACAAGCGACTGCTGCATTCCTGCTCGCCCATCGTCGACTGCGGCGTCCACTATGTGGATGTGATGTGCCAGATGACGGCAGCCAAGCCGATCCCGTGTCCACGCGATCGGGGGCACATCTCACCAAGGAAGATGTACCGATGTACAACTACGGCGCGCTACAGGTGGCGTTCGACGACGGGTCGGTCGGCTGGTATGAGGCCGGCTGGGGACCGATGATGAGCGAGACCGCGTTCTTCGTGAAGGACGTGATCGGCCCGGAGGGCTCGGTGTCGATCGTCATGGCGGAGAACCGCGGGTCACGTGAAGTCGGACGACATCAACGCGCACACCAAGACGAATCAGATCCTCTGGCACCACGCCGATCCTTCGAAGCCAGACGAACGGATCGACATGGCCGACGAGCCGGACCATGACGCGCTCTGCGAGCGGGAGCAGCGATATCTACTGAAGGCAATCGACGAGAATCTCAATCTCTCCTCCCCACATGAGCGATGGGGTGAAGAGCCTACGTTGTTACTGCGGCTGACGAGTCAGTGCGCTCCCGGCAACGTGGTCAGGCTTTGAGGAGTCACCTTCTCGGCGTTCGGCACCTGCACCGTCAGGGCTTGCAGCAGCCTCGTGCTCACTCGCGTGCCGGCTGGCAGCTCAACTTCTTTACCCTTCGTCGCCATCACAGCACCTGCCCCGCCAACACCCGCGCCAATCGCAGCACCCGTTCCGCCTCCAGCAAGGCCTCCGACGATGGCACCTGCGCCCGCGCCGACGGCTCCCTTCTTGACGTCGCTCTTCGTGCTTGCCGCGGCCTCACGCGCTATCTGCGCAGACTCGATCCGGTGGCTCTGGCCGCGTACAGTTGAGGCGGCTGAACCGGAATGCGACCGATGCACGTCCCTTCACGCGGCCAGGACTCTTTCGCGTCGATGACCGATCCGATCACCTCCGAACCCGTGGGTACGACGGTAGTTCCCGACACGACAATCGGGCTGGCAAGCTTTCCGACGACCTGGTCTTCGATCTTGCTCGTGTTCGACGCGACCGGCGTCACGAGCATGACCCGAAATCGGTGTTTCCGCCGGGATAGTCACCTCACGAAATTTCGGCTCTGGCGGCGCAGTCGTCCCGGGGCGCCGGCGCCGCAGCGGAAGACGCCGATTGTGACCCGGTGGCAGGCACCGCTTGCGGTTGCGCGGTTCCGGGCTGCGCCTGAGCAGGTGCCGCGGCTGGCGGTGGGGTTGACGCCGCGCCAGGCTGAGCACCGGTTGAGGCGGGTGCCTGGTGGGCAGCACCCCATTGCGGGAGGACTGGGCTGCGAACAGGCTGTCGCCAGAGCCGACGTAAGTATCAGGCTGAGAATCGACCTGGTCATGATGGTTCCACCTCGCATATCTTCGCGTGTTGCGTGCCCGCCCGCGGGATCAGTGGCGCATTCTACCGGCGAACGCGCAAGAGCGCACGTCCAGTCGCAAGGTACCACGCCGGACACGGGTCACCGATGGCAGCGATTTCGCTTGACGCTTGCTGGCTCCGGCGCCCTGGGTCCCCGGCTTGAGCGGCGCGGTCGCGAAGAACTCGGCCAGTTCCTCGGGTCAGGCGACGACGAACACTACTCGACCGCTTCCCCAGCGCTCGTTCGCAGCCGCGACATGTCGCGAGCGTTCGCGGGCGTTGCCAAGGACCCTGTTTGGGTCCTCGAGGAATCGTCAAAGGAGAATCACATGGCCACCCGCACGACCCATAGGAGCAGTGCCGGAAAGAAACTCTACGCGGTCCGGGACACGTCGGGACACTTGCCCAAGGACATCCGGACGTTGCCGAGCGGGCGCACCGGGCAGATTTGAAGAGAAAAAGCAAGGCAGAGGCCAAGGCCCCCAAGAAACACTTCAGGTCCAAGCGGAATAATTCGATGCGCTCGAAGATCAACAGGTTCAATTTCTAATCTCTTAATCTCGTGTAAGTCGCCAGCTCGTCGAATAAAGAATCCGGCCGCCGGTTCTTAGCGCCCGAGCGAAAATCGACGTTCAGCGTGGCTGGTTTTCTCACTGACCAAGGCTCGGAAGTCGTTCCTGTTCAGGACAACGAGTTCCTGCCGCTGCGACACACCTCGGAGCCTGAGGAAGTAGTCTCCACCCGCCAGGAGTTCGGACGGCAGCATCACCGTCACTCCCTTCCCGTCGACTGTGCCCGCGTTGAGGTTGGCTTGAGACCGGTCTCGTCACCGGAGACCTGATACAGAGACGCCCGGTAGCTCTTGTATTCGGTGGTCCGATTCGATGTGAAAGCGAACCAGCTTGCAGCCCGCGGGAATTTGCACCCGTTTCATGTCGCCGCTCCGCCCCGACGAGACCCGCCGACAGCGATACGCTGACTTCGTCCCGTTGAGCGCGCGAGCTTGCGAATTGCCAGACAGCGCCCGGGACTGCGACCAGCAGCAGCAATGCGGCGGTCGCAACCGCCCAGGCCGGCGCCGGATCTTGGCGTCGCAACCCCGACCAGACGCCGCGTACCTCTGTTTGACTCTTGTCTTTGGAGGTGAAGTCTTGAGGGCCTGCGCGAAATGCAGCTTCCGGCGCCTTTCCTCGGTGGAAAGGAAGCAGCGTTCGAAGTTCTCCAGATCTTTGCCGTCGAGATCCTGACCGACGTAATCATCAATGAGCTCGTCCTCCACCAGACACAGGTGCTCCCAGAAGATCGCGTCGTCCGAGAACAGACGTGCCTCGACGCCCTCGCGGACCTCCGGAGTCACATTGCCCAGCAAGTAGCGCCTGAGGACCTCGTCGACGTCTGGGTTGGCGGTCATCTTCGCCTCTTCCGTTGCGTCTTCAGCCACGAACGAGAAGGCTGGTTCGGTCACCCCCGCTGGAGACAGGCAGGCCGCGACACACTGTCGCAGGAGCTTTCTTGTGCGGTGTACTTCATTCTCAACGCGTTGACCGACTTGCCGAATTCGTTTGCCAGTCGTTGGTGGCGCTCGATCCTCGCGGCTTTTTCGTCTTCGTAATAACTGATGATCAGTCTCCTGGCTCTCCCTGGTCAGCTGGGTCAAACATTGCTCCAGGCAGCGATTCGCTGTTTCCTCAGAGGCCCACTCTTCCGCGTTCGACACCGCAAGGCTTGTCGGATCCTTACTCATTGATTCACGGCTCTTGAATTCCCGCTGGCCGTCGCGCTGCCATTCGTGGAGAGCATTGCGGGCCACTCCATAGAAGTAACCCATGCGGTCGTCCGGGTTGACCATAACGATCTCATGGCACTTCGCCGCGACTCTCGAGGATTGTCTCCATAGCAAGGTCCTCGGCCTCTCCACATCCCCGGCTGGCGAAGAGCGTCACCAGCTTTCGTACAATCACCTGGAACTTCGCTTCGGCGTCCTTGTCGCGATTCGGTCCTTCCTTGGCACCACGAGTCGGGTCGAGGAAATCGAAGAGGCGGTCCCACGACTCCTCGGTGAGCAATCGGCGCACGGTCACGGTCACGTCACCTACTTCTTCGTTCGACTTGACCTTCAGGAGCGTGACCGCACGCGCGGAGGGTTGTGCTTATCATTTCCACTCTCCCTGAAGAACGAACGCGGCCCAGAAGAACGGCGACTGCCATCTCTGCTGCTCTCTGACGGCGAGCTGGGCCTGCCGCAGCGCCGCCGCGGCGGACCGATTCTGTTTGAGCATCTCGACATAGAAGCGGCCCATCAGTGCACCTGTTGCCTCGTCGTCCACCTTCCAGTGGCTGGCGATGACCCGTTTGGCGCCTGCATACATGAATCCTCTGACGATCCCAACCAGTCCCTCTCCCTTGATCGGTTTGCCGAGCGCCGTACTGCATGCGCTCAGAACGACGAGTTGAGCGGGGAGTCGAGACCGTAGATGTCGTGCAGACGCAGGAAGCCGTCCTGTGGCTGACCGCGCTTGTCGAACAACGAGAGGATAATGCCCGAGAGCCCTGGGTCCTCGTTGTTGAAGACGCCATGAGTGGCAAAGTGCACGATTCGATAATGAGCCAGGTCCGGACTCATGGCTGTCGCTCGACTGGCGTCGAAGTCGATCGCCCGCAAGGTCGCTCCGTCGGCGGCGGTTGCCAGAATCGCGTCCGCTTCCTGCCGCGTCGAGGCCAATCGCGGGACGTTTACAGCCATCACGTAAGAAGCCGCTGGCGAACAGTGTTCCACACCGCTGCGGAAGCTGCCTTGACAGCGTCGGTCGGCGACGGCACCTTGTCCCGCCCGTCGGTGGCGCTGACACTCTGCAGGCGCGGGTCGTCTGACTCGAACACCGGGTCCGCCAACACGGCGACCGCTCCGGTCGGCGGCTGCCTGCCTTTCATCTCCTGTCGCAGGACTGCCAGCACGGAAGCCGACGGCAGGTTCAGAATCTCGTGCTCGACGACCATCGGGACAGGCTCGCCCGAGGCCACCCGGTATGGGCAGCGCTGCGAACGGCAGATACTGCAGCGCGCCGTCGGTCACCACGAGGATTCTCTTGCCGACGATCCTTGCCGCGACCGGACCGAGGAGCATCTCGCTGAGGCGCTGCGCCTCCTTCCAGTATTCGACATCGGCTTGTTCGATTCGCTGACGCCGTTCGCTCTGGTCTCCCGTTGCTGTGAGTCGCGTCGTCAGGAGCTGGTAGGCACGCTGCGCGCGACCGTTCGATCTCCGCGCGCGGTGCCAGCTGGTAGCTGGTGTAGTCGGACTGTCCGATACAGCCCACAAATAGCTTCGCTCTTCGCCCAAGGCGTATTCGAGCAACACCGTGTCAGCATCGAGGACTATGCCGTCTGGACAGCTCCTGAGGCTTAGAGGCTGCGGTTGCGCGAGCGCGGCATACCGCGGGCTCCTTGCTGTGAATCTCCGCTTCGATCTGGTTGTAGCGATCCTCGAGATCTCGATACTCTTCGGCTCGTGCCTCGGCGGCACCGCGGGCCTGCGTGTTCTCCACCCGCCGCTGGCGTTCGGCCCAGTCGTCGAATCCTCTCTTCACGGCCTCTTCGCGCTTCAGTCGAATCAGCCTCCACTGCCTTTCGAAGGTCGACTCCAGCATGTGCGAGGCTCTCGAGGAGCGAGCGCGCGTGTGCCCGCTCGCTGGCTTCGAATGCCGCAGCCACGAGGTTGGCGCGAGGTCTCACGTCGTTGAGCCGCATGAGGATTTCCACGTGGAGCTCGTCGTACTCGTGGACCGACGCAAGATAAGAAGCTCGGAGATCCTGGCTCTGAACCTCACTGCGAAGCGATTCTGCAACTTTTAATGAGCGCTCGATGTAACCGCGCGCGGTATCGAGATGGTTGAGACCGATTGCCGCTCTACCCAGGCCGAAGAGTGCTCTGGCTTCTCCAAAACGGTCTCCGGTTGCCTTGCTGAGCCCCTGCGCATCTTCGAAGAGGGCGACGGCTTGAGTGTGTTCACCCAGTAGCTCGTGGACCTCGCCCAAGTCGGCACGGGTCTCCGCGTCGAGCCGCCTATCGCCGAGCAATCGTTGGACATCCAGGGCTCGTTCGAGAAACTGGCGCGCTTGCCCCAGCGAGCGACGCTGCAAATAGACGACGCCGATATACCTTAGAGCGTAGGACTCCCAGAGAGGGCTTTTCAGCTCCTCGGCCAAAAACGAGAGCCCGCTCGAACCGGCTCAGGGCCCCGGCGTCGTCGCCTGATGCGAGGAACGCTGAGCCGAGTGAAATGAGTATGTCGATGGAAGCACTTTTCAGACCAGTCGTCTCGAAAAGACTAAATGCACGCTCCCAGTATCTGAGCGCTCGACTTTCCTCGCCCATCTGCGAGTAGACGGTGGCCACGCCGGTCACACTGCTGGCTTCCCAGATCGCATCGCCCATCGGTTCAATTTGAGCCAATGCCTTCAAGAAACCGTTCAACGCTTCTTGATACTCGCCACGTCGCTCGTGTAATCGCGCTTCGGCCACTAATGTGATCGCCTGTTCTCGTTTGTCGCGGACTGAGGTCCACAGCGAGTGCGCCCGGTCGAGGCAGAGATCGATGCCTCGTCAAACCGGCTTAACTCGGAGTAAACATAGCCTTGATAAAGGAGTGTCTGAGCCTGCCCGTGCGGGTCGCCGATCTTGTCCCACAACTGTCCGGCGTCACGGAAGAACCCCAGGGCCTGATCGAGACGACGATTGAAATATGCAACCTCGCCGAGGCAGTTCAAAGCCTTTGCGGTCGATGGCTCAGCGCGGGACTCCCGAGCCAGCGCGAGACCGGCCTGGCAGTACTGTTCGGCTTCTGCCAGGCCACGTGCGTTCTCTGCTGCGAAAGCCTGCGCCACACCAGCGTCGCTTCGCACGTCGCTTTCCAGAATCGGATCAGCCGCGTCCCGCACGAGCGCCAGGGCCCTCTGATAGGCAAGTAGAGAGTCGTGAACCGACCCCAGTTGCCAATATGTGGTGCCAACACGCTGGCTGGCCCTGGCGGCTGATCCCATGTCACCTCTTCGCTCGAATTCCTTCTGCGCCTGCCGGTACTTGACGATGGCCTGTTGGCTCGCCGCTTTGTCGTATCCTCAGTCGGCAGGCCTTCCGCCTCCGCGAAGACCGCCTCTGGCGCTGGCCTGGAGCCACAACCGCTCCAGCCCACCAGTGCGATGATCGCGCCAGCCGCGGGAAGTGCGAAGCGTCTTCTCACCGAAGTTCCTCTGTGACGAACCACGAAGCGTCGGCGCCGAAGAGAATCCCCCGCCTACTTGGACTCGATAATCTTGCCAATAGCCGGCGGCAGATTCTTGACCGACACTTCGCGATCGCCAGGAAACCGCGTTCGTAGACCGACCGCGTGCGCTGGCCGAACCGCGTGTTGTCGCTGAATCGAGTGTTGTCGCTGAAACGGCTCTGGGCACCGACGCTCCCGGGAAGCAGCACCCGGCGACTGATTTCCCATGCCACGTCTTCTTCGAGAATGTCACTTTCCGCGACATCCTTGAATGCCTTCTGGAACCGGCCGTCAGGGATCTCGTAGACTTTGGCCGAACGGCGCAGCGCCCTCATTCGCCGTACCACTTGTCCGTTCGACCTTGTTGTCCGGTTTGTTCCCCTCGCAGGGTTAGGGTTCCGTAGAGACTTTCTCTGAAGGCCTCGTCCAGTTTTTCTTGGCGGGCCGTAACGGCCTTGGTCAGGTCCTGCCCACATCTCAGAGCTGGAAAGTCCTTCTCAGATTCGCACGCGAATCTCGGCGCCCGTTGAGTCGCTTGCACGTGCGCTTTAATAAACTCATACCAATTCGTCTCCCCTAGGGAATTGAAGGTTCCTGTAGTCCGCCGACACGAAGGCCCAGGGGAAATAGATGGACAATCCGTTGGAGTATTGATACGCAAACCCACTGCAACCCGAGCTGATGATGCACTCTTTGAGCGCAGTGATGACAGCCTCGCACAAGTCCCATAGCTCACCGTGGCCGAACTGCTGCTGGATTTGACTGCACAAATCCATTAGGTGAACGAATTGATCGAACTTGTACGTCTGGGCATACCAGTGGGCCAGTAAGAGCTTGTCGTAATAGGCCGCGGTGAATTTCTCTAGAGATTTGACAAGCGCTTCGAAGGCGTCCTTTACACCCTGGATCTTTCTAAGGTCCATTGCAGCCCGAATCGAACCGAGAGACCGGCGGCGCGATCGTAATCGGCGTAGTGGTCGACGTAACTCTTGACGATCGCTCCTGCGAATTCGCGGGCAGTCCTGTTTGGATACGTTTTGCCTCTCGCACTCTCGCGATATGCCTTTGCGTCAGCCAGAATCCGGCTATAGGGCCAGCCTAACGCTGGCTCCAGCCCCTCCGCCCCGATCATGATATTGACGAAGTCGCGAATCTCGTAACCCACCTCTCCCATGCTCATGAAGCAGGCATCCATACCGAGAATGTCGATCTTCTTCTTGGAATTCGTCGCCGGCAGGCCAGGACATCCTTGAGCTCGTCAATGGACAGCGCGTCCATCGAGTTCTCGTCACGCTCAAGGAACTCATCTGTCGTCCCACTGCCGTGGCCGGACGGATGAGGAGGTGGTTCATCTTGTCGTTGGGGTCCTTGTCCAAAGCCCAATTGATGAATTCCTTGAGGGTTTCTGGGTTTCCAGTGTTGGTCTCTGCGTACGTGCCCGGGACACGGAACTCCTCGAGGGTCTTCTTGCCGGTCGGATCGCTTGAAATCGTATCGCTGGGTCGCCAGACCCATACCGCTTGGTCGAACTGCGCGACGATTGCGTCACCTGAGCGTCGTCCAGGAGATGACGATGCTCCAACAACCGATCCAACAGGCAGGAAGTCCTGCAGCGAGAGGACCATGTCTTCTGAGAGGTTGTTGTCGCCCGCGAGGTACAGCATGACGAGCCAAGGCTGCCGGTCGGCTTGGGAGTCTGGAGTGTCATCAATAGGCCGGATGTTTGAGTTCACGGGGAGGGTTACTGTCGGTGTCATAACGACCGCTCCTTTACCAGATAACGCGTGTTGGCGATACCCCATTCAACGGGACGCGACGAGCCGGACGGCGACGGCGTTTCCTCAGGCGGGCTTCCTCTTTCGTAAAGTAATGGCGATTCCCGGCGATTCATTTCCGAGCGACCGGCGATGACGCTTCGGAGGTCACCGGTGCCTCCCGCAGTGCTCCTCCAGACCGTGCCCAGCGCGGAATGGAAGGTTGACGATCGCGCCCGTCACCTGCGGGCAGGTAGGTGAGTCTAGTCCCGGCGCGCCTGGCCCGCAATCGAGGAAGGAAATGATTTCAGCAGAGCGACCATGTACCAGGTAACAGAGCCATAGGGTAGGCAGAATCTTCCAGCATTTCGACCAACTTTCCGGTGGCGACGCCATTCGCACGAGTCGTGGGGTCCCACGATGCCGCCGCCACACAGCGTGCACTGATGCCGCCGCCGTCGTACGCCGGCGGCTTCGTCCACGTCGCGGCGACGGCGCGTCCGTGCAGGACCATCGGTGGGGACTTCTACGACTATGTCGATACGGGCCGCGAGTTCCACGTCCTGCTTGGCGACGCGTGTGGCAAGGGCACGCCGGCTGCGCTGCAGGCTGCGATGGCGCAGGGCGTCCTCGCCGTGGAAGTCGAAGCCCGAACCGGCGCCGCGAACGTAGTGGCACGCCTGAATCGCGCCTTATGCCGACGCGGGATGGCGGACCGATTCGTCACGCTCTT
>CAWAZT010000024.1:0-160432 GCA_963786615.1 uncultured Acidobacteriota bacterium | reverse complement strand
TTCGCTTGCACGTTTCGTCCGACCTCGCTCAGCGCACGTGTTCCGTGAGTTGCCGAAAACGCATAGCGCGACCGGACTCTCGCGAGAGACCATTGCGGATAGCCGCGACTGCTGGACCACTGTTGCACGCCATGCCCTGCACCCGTCGTATGGCCGCGCCAACTCAGAAATTCCCCAGTGCGTCGTCCGAGGACTCCGATTAGGCCTGCGATACCAGTCGTCGTTTGACGCCGCGACAAGGTCCTCGTGCTGCTGTTATTCAGCACAAAGGAGACGATATGGAAACCGCTACGCAACCGGCGGGAAGCACGCAGGCGCAGCAGGTCCCGATCCCACAGACCGCCGCCCAGGTTCCCGGGCCGGCCCCGGGCAACGCCATGACCAAGGACTATGTCCAGATGGTCGGCCGGATGGCCTACCTCTGGGGCTGGCCGCTGGTCAACAACGCCAACCGCGCCATGGCCTTCTCCAAGGCGCCCGAGCCCGGCTTGCTGGGCGGCGTCGTGCCGATCGCCTATCAGCGGGATCGCCATGCTGACCGACTATATCAGCCCGGACCAGCGCTTCATCGCCTGCGCGAACCAGGACGTCGTGTATGGCGCCGGCTTCATGCCACTGGACAAGGAGCCCATCGTCTTCCAGGTGCCGGACTTCGGCGATCGCTTCTGGGTCTATGCGCTCTATGACGCGCGCACCGACGAGTTCTCCGAGATCGGCAAGCAATACGGCACCAAGCCCGGCTTCTATATGATCGTCGGCCCGGACTGGAAGGGCGAAACGCCCGCCGGCATCACGGCGGTGGTGCGCTCCTCCACGTCGCTGGCGTTTGCCATTCCGCGCATCTTCATGGATGACACGGCGGAGGATCACAAGGCCATCCAGCCGGTGCTCAGCCAGATCGTCTTCTACCCGCTGTCGCAGTTCGACGGGAAGATGAAGACCAAGGACTGGAGCAAGCTCCCGCACTTCCCGGCGCCGAAGTCCACCGGCAAAGGCGAGACCAAGTGGGTGAACCCGGAGACCTTCTTCGACGAGTTGCCGGCGGTGATGAAGCAGAGTGCCGCCGCTGCCGGGCGAGGAAGCCCTCTACAACTGGATCGGCAGCGTGCTGGAGGCCGCCGCCAAGGACCCGAAGATCATGCAGACGCTCAAGGAAACCGCCGTCGCGGCTGAGCGCGAGATGATCGCCGGCTTCCTTCAGTGGCGCTACAACGGCCGTCCCGCCGGCAACGGCTGGAATTCGCCGGTGAACAATGCGAAGTGGGGAACCGACTACCTCAACCGCACCGGCACCGCCAAGTCGAACATGTACGACAACCGCCCGGAGGAGACCAAGTACATCTACACCGACGACGACAGCCAGGGCAAGCAACTCAATGGTCAGAACACCTACACGTCACCTTCGCCAAGGGACAGACGCCGCCGGTCAAAGGGTTCTGGTCGCTCACCCTGTACAACGATGTACACTTCTTCAACCCCAACGCGCTGAAGCGCTATTCGCTGGGCACCAAGAACAAGACCCTCAAATACAACGCGGACGGCTCGCTGACGCTCTATGCCGGCGCCAAATCGCCCGGCAAGGACAAGGAAAGCAACTGGCTGCCGGCGCCGAACGGCACGTTCTCGCTCTACATCCGCGCCTACTGGGCCGACCAGGCCATCCTCGACGGCACCTGGCAGCCGCCGACCGTCGCGATGGTGAAGTGAATCAGCCGATCGAGCGCAGAAAGAGGACATGACATGCCGACGCACTGCGACAACTCCAGTGGCGCAGGTTCAATCGCATTCTGACGAACTCGCCAACCTGCCATTCGCGGAAGGCTACGTCGCCACGAGCGACGTGCCGACACTGCCGACGAGCTGCTCTTCCAGCGCGCCACGCAGACCTACCTGTGGGCGCTGCCGGCGCTCAACATGTACGGCATGAAGGAAGGCTCGGAGAAGGACTTCGGCAAGCGGCTACAACGTCCTGCCGATCTGGAAGAAGCGGCTGGACGCCAAGACGCTGATCACCACGCCGAACTCAGACGTGATCTACGCGATGGGCTATGTCGACCTGAAGGAGGACGGCCCGCTGGTCATCGAGGTGCCGCCGGGGTTGCAAGGCATCCTCGACGACTTCTGGCAACGGCCGATCCCCCGTGGCGAGATCGACGGGCGCACGTGGGCTGGCGATGTCGGCTTGCCAGGACCGGACAAGGGGCAAGGGCGGCAAATACCTGGTACTGCCGCCCGACTATACGGGCGAGGTTCCTCCGGGCTACTTCACCTATCGCTCGCGGCACCTATGGCGTCTTCGTGTTCTGGCGTGGCTTTTTCAAGGATCCAAGCAACTCGAAGAACCCGTGAGGGTGATGGAGCAGACGCGCATTTATCCGCTCGGAAAAAGGACAGCGCCAAGCCGATGCAGTTTCCCGATGCGTCGGGCGTGCCGGCGAACATGCTCTATCCGCAGGACGGCACGGCGTTCGACATGCTCTCCCGGTTCATCGACCACGAATACGTGGAACCCGCCGAATGTCTATGCGCGGCATGGCGGCGGCGATCGGCATCGTGAAGGGCCAGCCGTTCACGCCGGATGCCCTGCTCGCGCACTGCTGGATAAAGCGGCGCGGGCGGCCACCCGCATGGGCCACGTCATGGCCTACACGCCTTCGCCGCTCGTAAAGAATGAGCTCTGGTATCCCGACCGGCATTGGTTCAACGTCTTCCCCGGCAACGCCACCTTTACGTCGGACTCGTTCGACTTCATCAATGCACGCACCACCTTTTTTACTTACGCCTATTCCACCAGTCCCGGTATGGCGGTGAACATGGACAACGTCGGCGCGAAATATCCGGCCGCTTTCGCCGACGCCGACGGCGATTTTTTCAGCGGGGATCGAAACTACAAGCTGCATGTGCCCAAAATCGTTCCAGTCGCCATCTTATGGTCGGCGACATTAGACCCTATAACCGGCTCCGGCCTCGACAATGGCCAGCCCTTTCCGTCGCTGAACACGATGGACGGGCCGGTGCAGAACGCGGACGGCACTTTCGACATTTATTTCGGCCCGAAATCTCCCGGCGAAGGTAAGAACTAGGTGGCGACGCTCCCGGGCAAAGGCTGGTTCACCCTCTTCCGCCTTTATGGCCCGAAGAAGGAATTCTTCGACCACAGTTGGAAACCGGAAGACGTCAAGAAGGTGAACTGATTCGCTCAGCTGCGGTCGCTACGGTTGTCCGAGTCGACCAGAATGGCCCTCGCCGAAGCGGTCACAAACCCACACGCTACCGCCGCCGCGGCAGAAGAATGACGATGGCGCCGCGGATCTTCCACGACGGCCCGATGTCGGGATGCGCCGCAAATGCGCCGAACCCGAGCTGGTAGCTCGCGGGGAACGCGCCAAACGACGACAACTTGGCAAAGATCACATTGATTGGGACGGTCCACCTGTCCTCATCGACTTCCCAGTTGGCCGTCGTCTCGGATTGCAGGGTCACCGTCACGGTCCGTGTCGCCTGGTACGCGAAGAACGGTTGCAGGAACATCTGGTTGACGTCCGGCCGGTCTGAATTGCCGGAAAAGGACCAGATCTGATTCCACAGCGTCCCGTAGGTCATCTTTCCAGACTGCTTCAGCACGACAACCGTTGGGCCTGCGCTCCATTTCTCTGTGCCGAGGCGTCGGAATACTCGTCGAGGGAAGGTTGATGGCCGGCCCCACCCCCCACGTCAATCCGGGCTTCGACGGCGAGAAGAAGAACGACGCGAGAATGTCGCTGACGCCGAAGGCCGGCTCTCCGCCGTCGACCAGCGCCGGCTGGCTCACGAAGGGGACGATCACTCTCGCGATCAGATTCCAGTCTTTGTTCAGCGCAAACGGCATCACCGGCTGAACGTTCAGGATGAAGCGCGTGGCGTCACTCGGTCCGACGTTCTGTTCCCAGTTGAACTGGAACGGCACGCTCACCAGATCCGAAATCGGATTCGCCAGTTTCTTCGCGAGTTCCTCGGCCTCTCCCGGCGCCGGTGCAGGTGGTTGCTGGGCCAGGCTCGCGTGCGGGCCACGAAAGCACGATTCCGATGAGGATCACCGTTACATATGCATTCCACACGCACATCGTGCCGTCTGTCATGCTCCGTCCTTTCTGTGGAAGTCCGCCGGTATCGCCGCCGACAGAAGACCGCGGCGCCCTCAGGGCAAAGTACGACCTTCCTATCCAGGCTTGCCCAGGATAGGTCCGGGGGCGACCTCCACTCAACTGTGCTCAAGCCGGCCGGCTGGGACTATGCGTTTTCGGCAATCGGGCGAACCACCATGTTCTAGTCGCTGACAACCGAAGCCGCGTGACGGGCTGGAAGTTCAGTTCAGGAAGGTGGTTCGCGAGTTGCCGAAATCGCATAGCGCAACCGAATCTCGTGACGGAAGATTGACGATCAGACGATCCGCCTCGATGGCAATTTGACCTTGGATCTGGTGTGGGGAGGCAGGATCGCGTTTCGTCAGCGAGGCCTCTGAAAAGGGCTGAGGAGGTGCTAAGAGTATGGCTGCCAACAAACCTAACTTTCTGATCATCTGGGGTGACGACATCGGCTACTGGAACATCAGCCACTACAGCAAGGGCATGATGGGCTATCCGACCCCCAACATCGACCGCATCGCACAGGAAGGAGCAACGTTCACTGACTGGTACGGTCAACAGAGCTGCACAGCCGGCCGCGCCTCGTTCATCTGTGGTCAGAATCCGATCCGTACCGGTCTCACGAAGGTCGGCATGCCTGGCGCCACCGTCGGTCTGCAGAAAGAAGACCCGACGATCGCCGAGCTGCTGAAGCCGCTCGGCTATGCCACGGGCCAGTTCGGGAAGAACCACCTTGGCGACAGGAATGAATACCTGCCAACCGCCCATGGCTTCGACGAATTCTTCGGCAACCTCTATCACTTGAACGCCGAAGAAGAACCGGAACTGCCGGACTATCCCAAGGATCCGAAATTCAAGGAGCAGTTCGGACCACGTGGAGTGCTCCACTGCGTCGCGACCGACAAAGACGACTCCACTGACCAACCGCGATGGGGCCGGGTGGGCAAGCAGACGGTGACGGACACGGGGCCGCTGACCAAGAAACGCATGGAAACGGTCGACGAGGAGATCACCTCCAAGGCGATCGACTGGCTGGAAAAGCAGGCCAAGGCGAACCAGCCGTTCTTCCTCTGGTACAACTCGACCGCCATGCACTTCAGGACCCACCTCGCCGACAAGAACCGCGGGAAGAGTGGCCAGGACGACTACAGCGATCGCATGGTCGTCCACGACGAGCAAATCGGCCAGTTGCTCGACAAGCTCGACGAGCTCGGCCTGACCAACAACACCGTCGTCATGTATTCAACCGACAACGGTCCCGAGAACGACACCTGGCCGGACAGCGCCAACACGCCCTTCCGCGGCCAGAAGGATTCGGGTTGGGAGGGTGGCTGGCGCGTGCCGTGTTTCCTTTGCTGGCCGGACAAGATCAAGGCGGGCACGACCCTGAACGGCATCTGCTCTCACATCGACATGCTGCCAACGATTCTGGCGATCGCCGGTGACGACCAGGTCACTCAGAAGTGCCTCAATGGCTATAAGGTCGGCAACATGACCTACAAGGTCCATCTTGATGGCCACAACCTGGCGCCCTATGTGACGGGCCAGGTGAAGGAAAGCCCGAGGCAATCCCTCATCTACTTCAGCGACGACGGCGAGGTCATTGCGGTGAGGGTCGGGGACTACAAGTTCCATCTGGCGCAGCAACGCGCCAACACGATGAGACAGTGGGCCGAGCCGTTCGTGAAACTTCGGCTCCCATACATCATGATCTCCGTCGCGATCCGTTCGAGCGTGCCGAGCTCAACTCGAATACCTATCTGGACTGGATGGTCAATCACGTGCCGCAGATGTACCTGATGCAGGCGGTGGTGGCATCGGAGGTCGAGAACTTCGTCAAGTCCCGCCGCGCCAGAAGCGGCGTCGTTCAACCTTGACGACGTAATGCGGCAGGTGTCGACGCACGCGCACGCCTAGCAACGACCGTGTTGGGTGATGGCACGACCAACCGGCCCGTGCAGGGGAACCTCCTGCACGGGCCGGTCTGGGTAACGCTCACTCTCACGGCATGAAAGAGATTTGACGCCCGCCCCTCAGGCGAGGGCCCGCCACCGCAGGTGGACCAGGCAGGCAGCCACAAGCACGGCACCGATGCTTACGGCGTCCCAGTGCATCAGGAGCACGTAGAGAGGCCGCCGCAGCAGGTCGAAGATCGTGAAGCTCGTGAGAAAGAAGCCCACGAGGGCTACCGCGCGCCAGAACGGCGACACGTCGTGCCACCGATCCACGAGGCACATGTAGGCGGGCAGCCGAGCAGGAGCACGTAGTCCCAGCCTTGCGGCGACAACAGGGGCACCAGCATCAAGAAGTACGCGCCTTCCAGGTAGTTCGGTTCGGCCACGTGTCGCCGCCGCGACATCACGAAGAGCCCCGCGGCGACGACGCCGACCGCCGAAGCCAGCGCAAGACCCTGCGCCGCCGGGCCGGGCCCGATCCACTTCGCCCACATCGAGGCGAACGAAATATTCTCTTCCGTGAAGAGGTTTGGTGCAGTCGTGTCGGTGACGGTGCGATACCAGTCATGCAAGAGGCTGAGGTTGCCGTTCCAGCCGTAGGCTGCGGCCGGCAACAGCAGCCCGGCCGCCAGCACCAGGCCGAACGTGACAAACGGACGCCAGCCGAGCGTCCAGACCAACCACGGCACCATGACGAGGGCATACGGCTTGATGAACACGCCCGCCGCGACCAACGCTCCAGCCGCGAGCCCCTTGCCGTGCTGCGCGGCAATCACGGCACCGATCAGGAGCAGCGCCAGCGGCAGGTTGAATTGCCCCATGACGAGCTCCTTCACGAGGAACTTGCCGGTCAGCAGCAGTGTCAGCCAGATGAGCAACCGCTCGGACCGCCGCCGGTCGGGCAGGGCGGCGAGCGACAGGCGGACAAATGCCCAGATCATGGCCACCATCAACGCGAACCACGTGACTTCTCCGACGTCTTTGGGCACCCACAGGAACGGCACCATGAGCGGTGCAAACGCTGGGAGATACTTGAACTGGTAGTGACCATCATCGGGCCGGTACATCGTCTCGTGCGCCAGGAAGCGCGCGGCTGCCCTGCGCGGCGCGGCGAGATCGACGAGCTCAGTGCGCTTGAAACGAACCGTAGCGTAGCCGCCGGCAACGAAGACGACAAAGACGATGATGGGCCAGATAACTGATCGAGGCCGTGACGGCACGCATAGAACGTACTACTCTTTCCGCCAGGATTGAACCCGCGATGAATCCGAATCTGATGCGGGCCATCGACTACTGGGTCGGAATCCCGCTCGTATTTCTCCTCACCATCGTCTCCCGCATCCAGCGCCTCATCGGACTGGCCCGCTCGCCGGCCGGCAGGCCGCGGAACATCCTGTTCATTCAGCTCGCCGAGATGGGGACGATGGTCGTGGCCTATCCCTCGCTCAGGAAAGCGCGCGAGCTCTATCCGGACGCCACGCTGCACTTTCTGTGCTTCACGCAGATTCGGTCGAGCGTGGAGATGCTCGACATCATCCCGGCCGAGAACATCATCACCATCGACGCGCATTCCCGCCTGGCACTCGTGCGCGACACGCTGCTGTTTCCGTGGCGTGCCCGCCGTCGCCGCATCGACACCGTGATCAACATGGAAGCGTTCGTCAGGTACAGCAGCCTGCTGAGTTACCTGTCTGGCGCGTGCCGGCGCGTCGGGTTTCACCGGTTCAACCAGGAAGGGCTGTACACCGGCGATCTGCTGACCCACAAGGTGCTGCACAACGCGCACATTCATGCCGCGCACACGTTCCTCGATCTCGTGCACGCGCTCGACGCGCCGCCGGACCAGGTGCCGCGCGTGAAACGGCCGAAGGTCATGGACTGCCTCGACGTGCCGAAGATCACGACCGACGCGAGCGCGGCCGCCGGCATCTGGCGGAAGCTCCGCGCGATCCATGCCGACATCGGACCGACCCGCAAGCTCGTCGTGCTCAATCCAAACGCCAGCGCCAGGTTTCCCATGCGCCGCCTGCCGCTCGAGTCGTTCACCGAGCTCGCCCGCCGCTGCTGGAGGATCCCGAGGTCTTCGTGCTGATCACCGGCGTGGCCAGCGAGAAGCCCGACGCGCAATACATGTGCGCGCGGCTCGGCTCGCCGCGTGCGCTGGACCTCACCGGCCAGACGACGATGACGGAGCTGCTGCACCTGTTCGATCTCGCGCACGTGCTGGTCACGAACGACTCGGGACCGGCCCACTTCGCCGCGCTGACACGGATCCATGTGGTCGTCTTCTTCGGGCCGGAGATTCCCGAGCGCTATCGGCCGCTGACGGCCAGCTCGGACGTGATCCACACCGGATACTCCTGCAGCCCGTGCATCGGTCCGCTCAACCAGCGTCGGTCGCCCTGCAACGACAACTTGTGCCTGAAGAGCATCAGCATCGAGGAGATCGCCGTGCTGGTGCGCTCGCGTCTCGAGGCGGTGCGAGTTCTCGGCGGCTCCCGTTGGCGGCGCTCGCTGATTCCGCACGCCCTTTTTTTTTTTTTTTTTTTTTTTTTTTTTTTTTTTTTTTTTTTTTTTTTTTTTTTTTTTTTTTTTTTTTTTTTTTTTTTTTTTTTTTTTTTTTTTTTTTTTTTTTTTTTTTTTTTTTTTTTTTTTTTTTTTTTTTTTTTTTTTTTTTTTTTTTTTTTTTTTCCCCCCCCCCCCCCCCCCCCCCCCCCCCCCCCCCCCCCCCCCCCCCCCCCCCCCCCCCCCCCCCCCCCCCCCCCCCTTTTTTTTTTTTGCATTTGCTTCCCTTCTACCTTCTACCCTTCTACCTCCCCCCTTTTTTTTTTTTTTTTTTTTTTTTTTTTTTTTTTTTTTTTTTTTTTTTTTTTTTTTTTTTTTTTTTTTTTTTTTTTTTTTTTTTTTTTTTTTTTTTTTTTTTTTTTTTTTTTTTTTTTTTTTTTTTTTTTTTTTTTTTTTTTTTTTTTTTTTTTTTTTTGTCGAACGGGAAATGCGCATACGTCGCTCCTCTCATTTTTAGCCTCCCGCTCCCGGCTCCCTTACGGCGTCACCCTGATCGCCTTCAAGATCTTCGTCGGCTCGCCGGCGCGCTGGACGGTCAACTCGATCGCGTAATCGCCGGCGCCGAGCGGCGCCAGGGTCAATCCGCGACGAGCCAGCGTTTCCCGGTGGCGGCGTCCGTCGCTCTCCGGTCGTCACCGGGATCGGCAGCGTCTTGCCGGTACGGTCGAGAAGCGCCCGTCCAGCCGGTCGCCTGCCCGGGGAGCATCTCGACGTGGAGCCGCTCGGTGCGCGAGAATTCGCGAGCGGTCAATCGTTGCAGGACATTGCCTGTCGAGGGTCCCCGGCGAAAGATGACGGGCTCCCCCGCTACATCGGCTGACGCCGGTCGTTCCCGCGCCGGCTCCAAGATCGCCCTCGCGCGAGAGCCGTCCGAGCTCGGTCTCCAACGCCTTGTTTACGGCGGTTCCGGTGCGTCCGCGGCCTTCTTCGCTGCCGCCACTTCGGCGGCGGTGGCGGGCGGTACCCATGCCGCGCGCGCACTTCGACACCGGGGCGCGACACCTTGACCTTAATCGTTCTGAAGCGGCCGTCCAGCTTCGCGTTCGTGGACGCGTATCCGAGCAGATAGTACGACGTGAGGTCGGCGGCAAGCCGGCGCATCTGTTTGTCCAATCGTTGCTGTCCACGGCGCGATGCCGTCGGTGTTCTCGGCGAGCATCCGCAGCGTGTCGATCCGGTGCTCGAGCACCGCGCGATCCAGCGCGGGCGGCAGCGGCTGCGCCGGGCCGATGTCGGTGTCAACAGCGGGAAATCCTCGTGGATCGACCGGGTAGAAGCTCACGTTCGCGCGGTTCGCGTCCTCGAACAGGTCGCGGAAGTAGCGCGCGTTGTCCGTCATCGCGAGCTCCATCTGCTCCTTGTCGCAGTTCTGGCGGCTCTGATCGTCATATGGCTGGGGGTTCGCCGTCAGGACGCCGCCTGCGCCAACGCCGACGGGAGGAGGTGTACCGGGTATCGGCTCGCTCGGCTGCCCGTGATTGGATCCCTGCGAAGGTGCGTCAGGGTCTCGTCGGGGCGATAGAGCACCCATCCTTCCGAGACGGCAATGACCGCGGTCCGCCCTTCGCGAATCGCGCCCATGTGAAGGATCAGATCGCGCATGCTGTCGAACGCGACGCGTTCTCGATAGCGCTGGACCATCGCGCGTGCACGACTGGAGAGGCCGTCAGGGCCAGCCGGATCGCCACGGGTCGGCGGGAAACACGAATCATAGAGTTGTTCCCGCCGATCGAGCGTGAGCGTATCCCGGCGTCCCCACGGCCAGTTTTTTCGGAGGCCTTCCTCGATGACTTCCGTCTTGCGGCCGAACGTGATCTCGTCAGGGCTCATGTGCGGCATCATGACGCCCACGAGGTCGTCGGGACCGAGGATGTTCGTGAGCAGCGAGATCAGCGGTTCCTTGATGTAGTACGAGCCTTCGACGTGCACGCCACCCGTGTCGAGATACACCACGAAGACACGGCGGCGTGGATCGGCCGCCAGCTCGTTCGCGCGCGCCGGCGATCCAGGATCGACACGTTCTCCCTCTGTGGCCGGATGCACGACGATGTGCTCGAAGCTCTCGATCGTTTGCTGGACGCCGTCTTCCGCAACCTGGAAGTCCGGTGCAGTCAGGTCCTCGACCGGCACGCCATCGCGCGTCGGATAGACATCCACGCGCACGAAGTTCGTTCCGGCTTTGAAGGGCGGCTGTTGCTGGCGGACGGCGAGGACCAACGCGCTGGAGACGACGAGTGAGAGCGCGACACCGAGGCCGCGCCCGGGGCGCGAACGCGTGGGGGTGAGCACGTCGGACCTCCGCGGCAGCTGGCCTGTCGAGTCTAGCGCAGATCGACCCGGTCAGTTCAGGGCGTCACGTGGATGGCCTTGAGGATCTTCACCGGCTCACCGGCGCGTTGGACCGTCAGTTCAATCGCGTAGTCGCCGGCCCCGAGCGGCGCGAGGGTCAGATCAGCGATGAGCCACCGTTGACCGGTTGCCGCATCCGTCCGCTCCCCGGTCGTGACCGGCACGACCAACGTCTTGCCGGTGCGATCCAGCAGCGCGCCGGTCCAGCCGGACGCCTCACCGGGCAGCATTTCGATGTGCAGCCGCTCGGTGCGTGAGAACTCACGACCGGTCGATTTCTGGAGCACGTTCCCTGTGGTCGGCCCGCGACGGAAGATGACGGGCTCGCCCGCCATGGGCGCAGCCGCCGCCCGCTCCGGCCTCGCCTCCGCGGGGCGGCCTTCACGGGCCAGCATCCCCAGCTCCTTGTCCAACGCGGCATTGGCGGCAGGCTTTGGCGTGTCGGCGATCTTTTTCGCCGCCGCGAGCTCCGAGGCGCTCGCGGCACGATAGCCGCGCCGCGCCCGGACTTCGACACCCGGACGCGACACGCTGACCTTGATCGTCCTGAAGCCCCCATCGAGCTTCGCGTTCGTGGACGAGTAGCCGAGCAGATAGTACGACGTGAAGTCTGCGGCCAGGCGCCGCATCTGGCCACGCAGGTCGTTGCTGTTGAGGAACGCGATACCGTCGGTATTCGACGCCAGCACCCGCAGCGAGTCCTGGCGACCCTGCAGCACGGCGTGGTCCGCCGTCAGTGGCAAGGCCTGGTTGATGTCCGTGTCGAACACCGGAAGCCCGCGCGGATCGATCGGATAGAAGCTCACGTTCGCGCGGTTCGCCTCACCGAGGATGTCGCGGAAGGTACTTGTCGTTGTCGGCCATCGCGAGCTCCATCAGATCGCGATCGCATTCCTGGCGGTCGGTACCGTACTGACGGTTGGGGTCCTTGGTGGTCAGCGTCCCGCCCGGGCCGACGCCGACCGGCGGCGGCGTGCCCGGAGTCGGCTCGTCGTACTTGCCCGTGAGCGGATCCTTCGCTGAGGTGCGTGAGCGTTTCGCTCGGTCTGTACAAGACCCAACCCTCGCTGATCGTCAGGACCGCGGTGCGGCCTTCCCGGATCGACGCCATGTGCAGGATCAGATCGCGGAGGCTGTCGAGCGCGACGCGCTCGCGCCGCCGCGCGATCACTTCCGCGGCCTTCGCCTTGTCGAAGCACATGTCGTACTTCTGTTCCTGCTCGTCCATGGCGAGCGTGTCCTTGCGTCCCCACGCCCAGTTCTCCGTCAGCCCCTGCTCGATCGCCTGGGTCTTCCGCGCGAACGTGATCTGCGTCCGGGCTCATGTCGGGCGTCATCAGGCCGATGAGGTCGTCCGGTCCGAGCAACTGCGTGAGCAGTTCCTTGATCGGACCGTTGATGTCGTGCGCGCCAGGAATCCCGACGTTGCCGGTGTCGAGGAAGATGACGAACACGCGCCGGCGCGGGTCCGCAGCGAGCGCGTTTCCCTGGGTCGGCGACTGCGGCTCGACGCGTTCGTCCTGGGAGCCGCCCGTGGGGACGACGATGTGCTCGAAGGTGTCGATCTTCTGCGGCGCGCCGTCCTCGGCGACCTGGAAATCGGCGACACCGAGGTCCTCGACCGGCACGCCGTTCCGGGTGGGATAGACGTCCACCCTGACGAAGTTCGTTCCGGCCTTGAACGGTGGGGGCTGCGGTGGCTGCTGCGGATCGGCGACGACCAGGACGCCCGAGAGTGTCAGGAACAGGGCGAGACCGAGGCCGCACCCGCGGTGCGTGGGGATGGACACGTCGGACCTCCGCGGCAAGCTGGCAGCTGCCAGTCTACCGCAGTTCCGGTGTCGGGACGGATTAACCCGCCTTGGCGGGCTCGTGAGGCGTGTCGAACCAGCCGCGCGCGCGAAGACGATCGCCGTACACACGCGCCCATTCGATCGCGAGCCGTTGATCCGGAAACATCTCGGTGAGGATGATGTCGCGGTCGTGCATCACGCGCACTTCGACGGGTAGAATGTGCCCGTACATCACACAACGGACGTCCGTCGTGCGGCGTCGAAGACACCACAAAACACGCGCACCAGGTTGCACGGCGTTATTCGACACCGGGACCGCCAGGGATGTTGGGGAGACAGGTAAAAGTGTACGCCGGATCGGTCCGTTCCGCAAGCACTTCGCCCGGTCCGCTCCCTGCCTCGTGCGACGTGGCGATCGTCGGCGCCGGCGCGGCCGGCCTGATGACGGCGATTCAGGCGCGCAAGACCGCGCACACTCCGAGTGGTGCTCCTGGACGGCGCCCGTACGCCCGGCGCGAAGATTCTGGTCAGCGGCGGGTCGCGCTGCAACGTCACCAACACCATCGTCACCGAGCGCGACTACTGGGGCGGCAGGCGAACGATTGTCCGCCGCATCCTGCGCGCGTTTCCGGTGAGCGAGACGGTCTCGTTCTTCGAAGCGAATGGCGTGGCGCTGCTGGAAGAAGAAGGCGGCAAGCTGTTTCCTTCGACGAATCGATCGCGCGACGTCCTCGACGCGCTGCTGCGCAGCGCAGCCGACGCCTCTGTCGAACTGCATTCAGGCACTCGCGTGAACAGCGTCGAACGCTCCGGGGATGCGTTCCTGATCAGCACCTCGCGCGGACCACTGACCGCATCATCGCTCGTCCTGGCGACTGGAGGTCTCTCGCTTCCGAAGACCGGCAGCGACGGCGTGGGCTATGCGATCGCGCGTGCGCTCGGTCACTCCATCGTCGATCCGACACCCGCGCTGGCGCCGCTGCTGCTGTCCGAAGACGATCCATCCGCGATCCATCGTGAGCTGGCAGGTGTCTCGCATGAGGTGGAGCTCGCAATCTGGATCGACGGCGCGGTCTCGATCAGCCTGACCGGCGCGCTGCTGTGGACGCATTTCGGCGTCAGCGGTCCGGTCGTGCTGAATGCGTCCCGTCACTGGGCTCGCGCGGCGATCGAAGAGCGCGAGGTCCGGCTGACCGCCGGTTTCTATCCAGGGCGGCGCTTCGACGACGTGGACGAGATGTGGATCGCGCGCGGCCGGAGCAGGCCGACCACGTCTGTGAGATCGAGCCTGTCGGCCGACGTGCCAGCGGCGGTCGCGGACGCTGTGCTCGAGGCGCTCGCGATCGATCCCAACTCAGGCACTGGCGGAGTTGACCCGCGACGACCGCCGGCGCCTGGTCCATGGGCTGGTGGCGTGGCCGCTGCCGGTTCGCGACACGCGCGGGTTCAACTACGCCGAGGTCACGGCGGGCGGCGTGGCGCTCACCGAGATCGATCCGGCGACGATGGAGTCGCGGGTCTGCCGCGGGCTGTTCCTTGTCGGCGAGATTCTCGACGTCGATGGGCGGCTTGGCGGCTTCAATTTCCAGTGGGCGTGGGCGACGGGCAAGGTTGCGGGCAGCGCGCTCGCCGGCCGGTCGACGGCAAACGCTCAGGTTCGATAACATTGACCCCATCAATACGGTGAAACGCCTTCTCGTTGCTGCGGCGGTCGCCTGCATGACGTCCACCCCGGCCGCCCAGGATCAGCGTGCCTCGGCTGCCACACGTGTCCGCTCGATCACAGTCCTCCCAGCGGCCGATGGCAGCGCGCGGGTGGTGATCGAGGCGGACGGCGCGCTATCGCCGGCTGAGTCCGACGTGCTGAACGGGCCACCCCGGATCTATTTCGATTTTCCGGGCCTGCTGCCGGCCGATCGGGGGGCCGAGGTCACGGACAGTCCGGCGATTCGTCGGGTGCGGGTCGCGCTGCACAGCAGCGAGCCGCGGGTGACGCGGGTGGTGATCGACCTCGTTCGTCCGACGACGCACCGCATCGAGCCGTCGACCGATCCCAGTCGGCTGATCGTCTGCGATCGGGTCGCCTCCACCAGCCACCGCATCGACCCCGGTCGTTCCCAAGCGCTGCCCCGGCGATTCGACGACCGCCGGAGGTTGCGCCGAAGCCGGCCGCTCCCGCACCATCGCAGGTCGCCGCGCCGGCTACGCCGCAGCCAGAGATGACGCCGAAGCCGGTGACGCCCGCGCCGCGCCAGGCGGACGGACCGTTCGCGCAACTGGTCGGCATCATCGATCGCCTCGAGAAGCTGAGACCGCTGCTCGTCGCCATCGACGCGCGAAGCACGCAGCCGGGCGTGAACCTGCAGGTGGCGGCCGCCGAACTGTCGTCGATTGGGAAGGCCGTGAGCGGAATCCGGTTCACGAGCCGGACGAACCGGACGCAGGGTCGACTCGTGCAGGCGTGTGGCCTGGCGTCACAGGCGATCAAGGCGCGGATGGAATCGGAGGCGAGCGGCAATCCGACGCTCGGATGGACGGCGGCGTCGGCCGCGGCCGGCACGCTGCTGCTGCTCGACGGCGCGCGCGCGGAGCTCGGGTTGCCGCCCGTGACGGAGTAGCGCAGGCCTGTCTCGCCTGCATGCGCAGCCCCGAAGGGCTGCGCTACTGAATTCAAAACGAGCTCTACAGGAGCGGCCCGCGGCGGTCGGATCCGTCGGGGACCGACTCAGGTGACTCGCGCCGTTCCATCATCAGCTTCAGCCGGACGCTCGTCGCATACCGTTTCCAGACGGGCGCCACGCGTTCGAGGTCGTCGAGCAGCAAGCGATAGCGTTCTTCCTTGACGTCGATCTTGGGGTCGGTGCGCACCCGCTGGATGAACGTGGCGATGGCGCGCGACATGTTCTCGTAGTTGGCGAGCAGCTGCAGCACCTCTTCGCGTTCCTCGTCGGTCATGCTCCTCGGCCCTCCCTGCGGCGCCCTGACGGCTATCCGGTTGCCTCCGGCGGCCGGAATATCGGCGCCGTCAGTCTACGTCATCAGGCGGAACGCCCGAACCCCCGACGGGCGCCGCTTGACCGCAGCGAGCGGTCACAGGTACAAGAGACCTCCGACCATGTCCGCCACCGTCCGCAGGCTGCTCATCGCATTCGCCGTGCTTGGCCTCGCGGCCTCCTCCACTGCAAGTTGGGTGCACTATCGGCTGATCAAGAACCCCGACTACACGTCGTTCTGCGACGTCAACGCGACCGTGAGCTGTAAGGAGGCTTACCTGAGCGCCTACGGCTCGATCGGCGGCGTGCCGGTCGCGGTGCTGGGGCTGCTGTTTTTCGCGCTCGTGCTCATCCTCGTGTGGGTCGCACGCGGACGGACCGGGAAGCCGGAAGGGGCCGTCGGCAGCATTCTGCTGCTCTCGACCGTGGCGCTCGCGATGGTGGTCTACCTGGCAGTGGCGTCCTTCTTCGCGCTCGGACAGGTCTGTCCTCTGTGCCTGGCCACATACGTGGCGGTCATCGGTCTGTTCGCCACGTCCATGCGCGCCATGCCCCCGATGTCGGCGCTCCCGGCACGCGCGATCGACGGAATGCGCAGCCTGGTCTCGACCACGGGTGCGACGGTCGTGACGACGCTCTTCGTGATTGGCGCGGTGGGGTTGATTGCCGGGTTTCCGAAGCCGGAACACCGCCCCTACGTGCCGCCGCTCCAATCACTGGCTGAGAACGAGCGAACGGAACTCGAGCGCTGGTTCGATCTCCAGCCGAAGGTGGATCTGCCCTTCCCGCACGATCAGGCCAAGGTCGTGATCGTGAAGTTCAACGACTATCAATGTCCGCCGTGTCGGGGGACGTACTTCGCCTACGAGCCGGTCGTCGCGAAGTACAAGGATCGGCCGCAGGATGTCAGCTTCACGCTCAAGCACTTTCCGCTCGATCCGAAGTGCAACCCGGGCGTGACCAACCAGGCCCACCCCGCGGCGTGCGATGCCGCAGCCGCGGCGGTGATGGCCCAGAGCCTGGGAACATTCGACAAGCTGACGGACTGGTTCTTCATGCACCAGAACGAACTGACGCCGGCGACCGTGCGCCGCGCGGCGGCGGACGTCGGCGGCATCAAGGACTTCGACGCGCGCTACGAGCAGGCGCTCGCGCAGGCGCGGGCAGACGCGTCGATCGGCGCCAAGGTTGGCGTCGAGTCCACCCCGACGTTCTTCATCAACGGACGAAAGGTCCCCGGCATTTCGGCATCAGCGCTGGATGCGCTGATCGATCTCGAGCTTCGCCGATCCTCGCGCCAACCCTGACGGGCGCACTCCGTCGGGGTCCTCGGGCCTCGACCCTCGGATCTCGACGTAATCCAACGCGGCCGTCTCCGCCCCGTCCGGGATCCCTTCGATCGAGATTGTGTCGCCGGGCCGCAACGCCAACCCGGTGATCACGCGTCGAGCGGACGAGGAGCCGTCGACCTTTCTGGTCGGCACGTGATCGGCCGCCGTCCACTCGTCGACGATTTGGTTGCCGACGCGGACGCGAAAACGCGAAACACCGGCGTTGGTGTCGAAATACTGAACGACCAGATCCCGCCACCCGGCGGCATCGTCGTACGTGAACGTTGCCGTGCACGATGCCGCACCGCACTCGACAGCCTGTCCACCCGATGCCGTTTCCCAGGGCGTGACAGGCTGTCACGACGTACCCCTCGAGCCGCGCCGCCTCTGCTTCCTTGCGGCCGGGAGAGTGTCCGACGCGACCCTTGGAATCAGGGATGCCAGACGCTTTGAAAAACCACATCGACACGGCGTCGCGCCAGACGATCGCCTGGCCGGCCTGGTATGTCAGCTGGTCGAGCACCTGCCGGTATCGCTCGTCATCGATCCGGCCCTTGAGCGTCGTCCACACACGGACGTAGCCGGCAACCGCAGCTGCTCCATCGTAATGGGTGTTGTAAATGTGCTGGATGACGGTCGTGCCGTCGTGCAGCACGTGCGTGTACGGCACATGGTGCATGAACAACAGCAGGTCGTCAGGACACGCGTCGAGCGATTCGTACTGCTTCTGAACCGCGGGCCGATACTGCCCCACGTACCCCGTGCCGCTCGCCATCGTCCGATCCATGCCGACGCCCTTGTCGTCGGCCCGATGCCACTGTCCCCAGCCATTTCGTTCTGACGCTTCAACGGCCACGCCGTAATGGTTGCCGACGATGTCGGTGAGCGTCTGGAGACCGAGCGGACCGGTGTAGTTCTCGTAAGTGCGCCACGAGCTCAGTTGCATTGCCGTGACGGTCTGCACCACGTCCGAGTCGTTCGCCAAGGTCAGACGCGTCCACTCTTCCGCGATCTGGCGAGCCGTCAGGTCCGGATTCCACGCCAGCCTGCCGAAACCATAGAGATTCGCCTGCGACAGGTGATTGCCCGACCAGTTGTCGTCGAGGCCGACGTTTGCGACGCCGACGTACCCACCCGTCGGCCGATGAAAGGTCTTACCGGACACAATCGTCTTCACCGGCGACCCGCCGGCTGTTGCGCGGAGGTCGAAATCGAGCGCCTCTTTCCACATCGGCACCAGAAACACGAGGTGCCGCGACTGGCCCATATACTCCTGGGTCACCTGCAGCTCGATCGCCACGTTCGTATGCTCGAGCGCGCCGAAGAGCGGCGATGCCGGCTCCCTGACCTGAAAGTCAATTGGCCCGTGCTTGATCTGCACGACGACGTTGTCGTCGAACTTGCCGTCGAGGTCATGGAAATTGTCGTAGGCGGCGCGGGCACGATCGTTCTTCGGGTTCTGCCAGTCCATGTGGTGGTCGTACACGAAGCCTCGATAGAACATGAGGCCGCCGTGTGGGCCCAGCGCGCGGGCAACCACGTTGGCCGCGTCGGCGTGCGTGCGGCCGTACTGCGACGGACCGACGCGTCCCTCCGAATCGGCCTTCAGCACGACACCAGCCATGTCGGGTACGACTTTATAGAGCTCGTCCATCTTCGACCGCCACCAGCGGACGACCGACGGATCGAGCGGGTCGTATGTCTCAAGCCCGCCGAGCGTTTTCGGGCTGCCGAAGTCAATCGCGACGGCGATACGAACGCCCCAGGGACGCAAGGCATTTGCGATCCGCGTCACATGCGGGATCAGCTCGTCCGACAGCACGCGTGGGTTGGCGTTGACGCTGTTGATGGCTACGGCGTTGATGCCAATCGACGCGAGCAGACGGCCGTAGTCGGACACGCGCGTCAGGTCCGCGCGCGAATGGCCGTCTTCCCAGAAAATCGACCGGCCACCGTACCCGCGCTCGATCGTTCCATCGAGGTTGTCCCACTGGTTCACCCATCGGATCGGTGCCGCGGGCGTCTGCTCCTCGTCGAGGCTCGTCAACGGCTGGCCGAGCGCCATTCGTCGCAACAAGGCGAAGGCACCGTACAGAACGCCGCGATCGGTGTCCGCCGTCACGACGAGGTACTGGGTGGCGGCCGGGCGAATCAGCTTGAGGTGGTAGGCGTCGGGTTCGAGTCGGCCGTCGAGAAACAGCGTGGAGGCCGCGTCGCGGCAGCGCGCTCGTGTACCGAGCACGATCGCGGGTTCGTGCGGGAGGCGGGTCTCGAGACGCAAGGTCCGCCCGAGCAGGCCACGGATGCCGCGGACGATCTCGTCGCCGGCGCTTCGAGCCGGCCCATCATCGCCGAGCACGACCACGACCGCCGGCACGACCCCGCGATACTGGCGCGCAGTGACCTCTGGGACCGGTGCGTAACGTAGCCACGCGTCGTACCCGTTTCAGCCGAGACGCGCGACGGTTGGAGAACCGCAGCCGCAAGGGCGCAGACGAGCGCCAGACAGCATCGCCCCGGAATGTGCATCAGGCATTCTAATGTCCAATGTTCAATGTTGAAGGTTCGATGGGTTCGTAGCACCCAACATTGAACATTCAACATTCAACATTGAACATCAGTTGGTGGGCACCGTGATGGCGATCCCGGTGCCGCCGTGCGGGAGGAGCATGGGCGACGCGTAGAAGTTGCGCCCGTGCCAGGTCACGGTGCGGCCGATCATGACGCCCAGCGCCGCACCCATGACGACATCGCTGGTCCAGTGAACGTTGTCGTGCAGCCGGGAGGCAGCGACATAGGTGGCGACGATGTACGTCGGGATGGCCGCTTTGTATCCGAGATGCTGTTGGAGGACGGTTGCCGCAGCGAACGTCACGGTTGCATGCCCTGACGGGAAGGAATAGCCGGAGTCGCGTGTTCCGTCCGCCCGAAGCGGTCGTTCTCTGCGACCGACCTGCTTCGCCACGGCCACGAGACCTTCAGCGAGGATCGCCGACTCGAGCTCGTCCATGCCGAGATGCTGCACGCGCGGCATGTTCTTCGCGCGCCCGATGACGTAGGTCGCGAGGGAGCCACCGACCACCAGCGGCGTGGATCCGATGACTTCGCCGGCCTTCCAGAAGGCCTGGTTCCCTCCGCCGGTCTTCAGGAAGTGATCGTGGACGTTGTCGTCGATCGGATGGACCGCGACGGCAGCCAGCGCGCCCGCTCCCAGCCAGTACCAGCTGTTGCGCCGCGGCATGTGCTTGAAGTCGTCGCCAAGGTTGTGCACCAGCGCCGACGGAAAGTTGCGCGTGGGCTTGGGCTCGCTGGCGATTGGTGGCTGGGGATCGTCCGGTCCGTCAAGATCGCTCAGGCCGAAATCGATGCTGAGCCGTGGCGCGTCTGCAGCCGTACTCTGCGCGAATGAAACCGATGGCACCAGGAACAGCAGTGCGGCGAGCAGGACTGCATCACGTCTCATGCTTCGAGAGTGGCGTTTCGGCGATGACAGCAAGATGACAGTCCCGCAACGTTACCGAAACGAATGCGTAACGAATGGTGGATTCCTGGCGCTATTTCAGCAGCAGCGTGAGGCGAGGAAACGCGAACGTCGACGCGGCCGCGTCGATGATGTTCACCTGGCAGGTGTAGACACCTGGCGCGAATGTCGCGGCCGGCACCTCGAGGCGAAAGACAGCCGCACGGCGTGAGGTGTCGTCAAGGCGTTCCCGCTCGACCATGGGCGTCTCGTACACCTTGATCCTTCCCTTGTAGAACGCCAGGCTCGTGCGGACGTCGGGCGTTGTCGAGGCGGCCGTCGCCGGATCGTAGACTTCGTAGAAGAAGAACATCCGCTGATCGCGGCCGACGACATGAGTGACGTTCGGCACCAGCTGCTCGCCATCGTGAACGAGCGGATTCTCGCTCGACTTCGAAGGGGCCGCCTGCACCTGCGTGCCGAACCCGATCGAGCTGACCTTGAAGGGCGCGTGCTTCAGCTCGGGTACGATCACGGGCGCCTCGAACGAGCCGAGCAGGCCGCTTGTGTTCTCGCGCACAACGACCTTCAACGAAAAACGCCCTGGCGGCAGCGTCACGCTCGTCTGATACAGAATCTGGTGCGACCCGAGGCTGCCGACCGATCCTGGCGGCAGCCGCAGCGTCTGTCGAATGCGGCCAACGGGTCGTCCCTGTTCGTCGGCCACGAGGCCGAGCACGTCGAGCGCCAGCTTGTCCTTGTCCTTGTCGGGCGGCAGCGGCACCGCGGATCCTGGCACGACGACGGCGAGCGGGACGAAGTATCGATCGGTCGCCAGGCGGAAGTAGCCGGACGCAGCCATCACCGGCAGATCAGTGGCGGATACGGCGGACAGCAACTGTTCCTGGAGCTGCGCCTCGCGGTCCGTCCTGTTCGTGTGCGCAAAGTCGCGGTCCGCGTAATAGCCTGCCCGCGCCTCGACGTGAAGTCCTGGCTTGCGGACCTTGACCTGAATACGGTGGAACCGTCCATCCCTCGGCCATGTTCGTGCTGGCGTATCCGAGCAGGTAATACGCGGACATGTCGCGCTGCACACGTGCGAATGCTTCGCCGAAATCGTTCGTGTCCAGAAACGCCCGGCCGCCGGTGTCCGATGCGAGCGACGTCAGCGTGTCCTGCGACGCACTCAAATCCGAGTACTGCTTGGCGACTCCAGCGCCGGAGAACAGTTGTGTGCCCCGGCCGCTGGCATGAGTGGCATCGCCACCCGGAACGATGGCTTGGAGTCCGCGGGCGTCGACGGGATAGATCGACACGTGCGCACGCACCGCGGCGTTGATCGCCGTACGGAGCTCGACCTGATTGTCTTCCCCGCTGCGCTGCAGCCCGGCGCTGAAGTACAGCACCGCCTTCTTCTGATCGATTGGGGCGAGCGTGTCCGCCACGGCCTTCAGCGCGCGGAGACGGATGTCGTTGTTGAACATCTCCATCGCTGTCGCATCGTCATTGGTGACAGCGGCGTCGGCCGACTCGGCTTCGTCGGTGGCCACCGTGCTGGCGTCCGGCAGCGGCTGTCGCGGTGCCTTCCTTCGAGGTCAACGTGGCAAGCGCAGCGGCGACCGTCGCGCGGTCGGTTGTGAAGTCGGTCAGGACGTTCAGCATCGAGCTGATCGAGACGACCGACACCAAATCGGCTGGCGCCATCTTCTCGTTGACGTACTTCGTTGCGCCGTCCACGGCCCGCTGCACGTCCTCGGGCTGCATCGAGCTGATGTCGAACAACAACACAATCAGACGCCGTCCTGCCAGCTGGTCCGAGGACAACGGCGTTGGAGCTGGCTCCGGTGCATGTGGCTGGGCGTCCGGTTGCGAGCTCCCGCCAGCCAGGCGTGACTCCGCGTCGCCGAGCAGGGCGAGCGCTCGCGCCGCCCCGGGCCGATTGTCGACCTCCTCGAACGCGAAGCTCCTGATCGGTTGCGGCTTTCCGTCCTCGAACACCTCGAAATCGGACTCGGTGAGGCCGCGAACGACCGCGCCCGCGTTGTCGCGGACCACGACGTCCACCGATACGAGCGCCGTGTTCGCGCGAAACACGGTTCGGGGCGTCGGCGCCGGCTGTTGCGCTACGGATACGGCTCACGGCGAGCCATGCGAGAACGAACGCTGTGGCGAACCGGCGCATGATTCAAAACCGGAACCGGAACGTGAACTGCAGCGAGCGCATCGGCCGGACGGACAGCACCTGGCCGAAGGTCGGCGAGTTGACCACCGCGTCCACTGCGGCGTAGTTGACCGAGTTCAGCAGGTTCGTGCCCGTCAGTTGGACGGTCAGCGTGCGCGTCGCGCGCAGATGAATGTCTCGCGACACCTGCCCGTTCAGCTGACGGCTGCCCGGCCCGATGATGATGTTGCGTCCCGCCGTGCCGAACGTGCCTGGCGGCGGAACGGAGAACGCCGCAGTATTGAAGAATTCGTCGATCGTGGGATTCGCGAGCTGGATCGCCGCGCCGTCGTAGTCGGCGCGAAGCGTTCCGTTGGTTCCACGCGAGACATCCGTCGCGTCACCGGCGACGCGGGGCGTCAGCGGCGTACCGGACAGCCAGGCGAACATCGTCGAGGCGCGCCAGCTGCCGAAGACGCCAGCCCAGACTCCGCCGTTGTGCAGCCAGCGTTTGTTCGCGCCGAACGGGAGCTCGGCCGAGAAGTCGGCGGTCAGCTGGTGACGACGGTCGAAGCTCGAGAGCCCCCATTCAGCGCCAAGATCCTGATCGTTCTGCGCGACGACGGTTCCCCCTCCCCCGACGCTCGACGCATCGTCGCGCGACTTCGCCAGCGTGTAGGTCACGTCGCCCCCGATGCCGTGAACGAACCGGCGCTGGAGCCGCACGCTGCCGGCGTTCAGCACAGATGCGCCTTCGGATGTCTGCCACAGAAACGGTTGCACGCCTTCGATGCGCAGCCCGGACGGACCACGATTCGGCGCGCGGACGATGTCGAGGCTCGAGCCGGTGGTGCGCGTGAAGCCGGCGCCAACGCTCCAGTTCGGCCCGAGGTCGCGCGAGAGGTCCGCATTCCATGTCTGCACGCGGCCAAGGTCGTATGTCGGATCGATGCCGTACGTGTTGGCCGTCGAATCTGGCGCGACGTCGATGAAGGGCGATTGGAAGATCAGCGGTACCGCGGCCTCGCCGATGGCGGTGGCAGCAGTCGCGTATGGCGGCTGACCCGCGAGTTGGCGCGCGATCGTCGGATACGAGCCGGAGTTGAAGCTGACGCCGTAACCGCCGCGCAGGATCATGCCAGGCGTGATCCGCCAGGCGACGCCGAGCCGCGGCGCGAGATTGTTGGTATCCGTGTTCAGCAGCGCGTCCGGGAAACGCCCCATGGAACGGACCGGCCTGGCCGGCGACGACCGGAACCGCCGCGGTGAAGTCGGGCGCGACATCGAGGTTGACGAGATGTCCATCTGCTTCGACGAAGGGCCAGATCACTTCGTACCGGAGACCCAGATTGAACGTGAGATTCGCGCGCGGCCGCCAGTCGTCCTGGACGAAGAGGCTCGTTTCGCGTCCGCGCAGCGGGACAGTGCCAGGACCGTACTGCACCGAGGCTTGCTGCGGGAACCCGAGCAGGAAGTCCGCGAAGTCATATCCGCCGACACGGGCGCCGGGTGCTCCGCCCGACGTGTAGAGCCCCGTGAAGACGAACGCGCCCTCAGCGTTCGGATCGGTATCGCTGCTCGAGCGATCGAAGCGCACGTCACCACCCACACGCACCAGGTGCTGCTTATAGGGATGCATCCAGCTGTAGGTGAGCAACAGGCGGCGATCGGTTCTGTCGAGCGGTATCACGTCGTGGAGGCTCGACAAACTCGAGAACGAGAGCGACGGGATGCCCCAATCGAAGGGCGCTGTGGACACGCCGGAGATGCCGGCCATGCCGGCGACGTCGATCAGCCCCGCGTACTGATTGGTCGTTCGAGCGCTGGTCTGGGAGACATTGAAGTTGATGCTGTACATCGACCGTTTGTGACGGATATTCAGGGAGACCGGCGCCGTCAGACTCGACGTGGTCGACCGGCCGCCCAGCGCGGGCAGCACGTTCACGAGCTCGCTATCGCCACGGCGATACTGGAACTGCGCGGTCATCGTGACGCTCGTTCCCTGCTGCGCCTGATTTGATCCACCCGCAGCCGCCGCGTCCGGCAAATCCTCCACGCCCGAAGCCTCCGCCGCCGGTGGAAGGCGTGAAGTTGTGAATCACGCGCAGGCTGAGCGAGTCGGTGGATGTCTCGGCCGTGGTCGCATTGTGAAAGTTTCGTGACGCCCCCGGGAGGTTCGGCAGCGGAATATACGGGAGAAGCGCGGTTGCGGCCGAATCGATGCGAGTGGCCGGTATCTGATTGCCGGGAAACGGAAGACCAGTGACGGGATCAATCAACGAAGCGGACGATTCCGAGAAGTCTCCAGCACGCATGGCTGGTGAGGGCACCGTCGCGTACTGGTCGAACAGGCTCGTTCCGCGGCTCCCGTTATAGGTGGCGACGAAGCTCGTTCGTCGCGTCCCGTCGTAGAGGTGCGGGATCCTCAACGGGCCGCCGATCGTTCCTCCGAACGACTGATGGCTGTAAGGGGTGTCGGGTGCCGGCGTGTCGCCCCGAAGTTCGAACGGGCGGCTGTCGAGCGCCGATCCGCCATAGGAATAGTTCGTCGTGGCAAAGAGGCGATTCTGCTGGACGCCACGACCACCGAGAAACCCGCCGCGGCCGCCGGCGAAACCGCCGGGACCGCCGCGCCCGCCCGCGCCGCCGCGGCCGGCAAAACCAGCAGGCCCGCCGCGCGCGCCGGGTCCGTTCGCATCTCCGGCCCCGAACGGCGTGGTCGTGGCCTCTCCTGTAACCGGATCGATCTCCCCGCGTCCAATGGCGCCGAACCGATCGTTCATCAAACCCCGATCGAGGCTCGCGGTATTTCCGTTGATCGCGATGGCGTCAGCTGGTGTGTCGGTCGAGAAACCCGGCGGTAAGAGGAAGCGCGTTGCGGTGTCCGGTTCGGTCGATGCCGAGTCGCTTGCCGATCCGCCGAGCGCCTGCGCATCGACGCTTTGAAATGACGACTGCCGTACCGCGCTCGCTCCAGAACCGCGTCCGTTGGCAGCCGAATCGCCCCCCCTCAGTTGAGGCGACGAGCGCGCGGCCGCCGGCGCCGCCGCGGAGCTGGTCGCAGCTGCCGCGGCGGCGGAGGCGCGTGGCGCGATGGTCAACGCCAGGGGCATCGCGACGTCGCAGTTCCCGGCGTCCGACAGCGTGATCGTCCGTTCGATCGCGTTGAACCCTGTCAGCGTCGCGACGAGCGTATACGTGCCAGGAGGAAGCGAGACGGTGTAGCTGCCGTCGACGTCGGTCGACGTCGACGCAGTCGCCGTGTCGCCAGCGCGAACGGCGATGGACACGCCGGGTAACGGAACGGCGCCGCTTTCAGCTTGTCCTGAGACGCGACATCCAGTCGATGCCCCGCGCTGTGCGCCGATAGGAACGATGGACGCGATCGCCATCGCCGCAGCGCCAGCGATCGCCATCCACGGACGAAAAGACAAGGGTCGCATGCCCGCTGCCTGAGGATACGCTGCGACCCTCGGAGCAGTTTAGGTTGTCACAGAAACGCCTTCAGTGGACGGATGATTGGATGTTGGATGACGGATGAGCGCTCGACCCCCGCCCATCTCCGATCTGTCATCCCCTCCAACATCTGACTTCCGAGATCTGATATCTGACATCCGATATCTGACATCCGACATCTGACATCTGATATCTGATATCCCTACCGTCGTATGACCAACCCGACGGACGTTGTCATGTAGTTGATGTGGACGGCGCCGAACGCCGTGGGCTCGAGGGGCTCGCTGCGGTGGAGGTTCGCGTAGTAGCGGAAGTCGAAGCGGACGCCGACGCGGCGCGAGAAGAAACCGACCGCCCCGCCACCGATGTTGAACGCACCCACGTTGGTGTTGGTGCTGAAGATGTTGCCGCGGTCGGTCACAGAAGTGCGCAGCACGCCGAGGCCGCCGGAGACGAACGGGCGCAGGCCGGTACTCGGTCCAGCGCCGCGGCGTCGTCAATACGGCGTTGCCCATGAACGCGATTGTGCGGCTGCTCGTGACGAGGCTCGTGTCGATGTCGTCGGACATCTGGAAGAATCCGGGTGTGTAGACGAACACGGACTCGACGCCGAAGATGCCGTGGCCGAGCAGCGTGACGGTACCGCCGATGTTGCGATGGACGTTGTCGGTGGCCTGCTCGAGATCGATGAGGCTCGTCTTCCCCGCGAATGTGAGGCCGACGCTGGGGATGAAATGCCACTCCGCCGCCGCCGGCCGCGGGGTGACCGCGAGCAGCGCGCAACAGCACGCCAACGCTCTCAACATAGGCCAGCGAGCGCGCACGTATACCGCCTCAGGAACAGCGTGGCGAACACGGACTTCGTGACGTCGCCGGAAGCCAGCTGGAACGGCACAGTCAACCGGTCGCTGTTCGCCAGCAGGATGAACGTGAGGTGCCGCTCTGGCAGCTTCACCATCAACGCGGAGTAGGCATTGGGCATGAGGCCGAAGTGCCACACGACCCGCTCGCCGCGGTAGTACTGCACGAACCAACCAAGCCCCGTTGGAAAGGGCTCACCTGAGGGGCTCGTTCCGGGCGTCCACGCGACGGCGAGGGTCTCGTCGGTGAGCATCAGCGGCTGAATCGAGTGCGGCGTCGAGCTTTGCCAGATCGCGCACCGTCGTCACCAGCCCGCCCGCCGCGCTCATGCCCTCTGGCGTGAACTCGCTTCGCTCGGCCCGTCGGCGGTTGTCCACTCTGTAGGGAACGGCCATGCGCTCGAGGATCTGTTGATATCGATCCATGTCGGCCTGATCGAACAGGTCTTCCGGCACGACGGACCGATCCTTCAGGTCGGTGCCGGGCACGGAGTCTCTCATCGCGAGCCGATTGAGAATGCGATGCGCGACGCTCTTTCGGTACGGCTGTGGTGCGCACGACTCCACTGCTGACGTCAGCTGCAGGAACCGCTCGGGGCTGTACTGAAACGTCGTGCCGGGAGGGTCGGTGGAGGTGTGAGTCAGCACGTGTCTCAGCGTGGCCGCCGGCTCGGGCAGTGACATCCCGTAGCGGGTGACCGGTTCGTCGAGATACATGTGGCGCTGCTCGACGCATTGCAGCACGAGAATCGCCGCCAGCGTCTGGCTGAGGTCCGCCACAAGATACGGCGTGTCGGGTGTCGCCGCGATTCTGGCTCCGACGTCCTGATAGCCGAAGCCCGCTTCCCAGATGATCTCGCCGTTCTGCACGACCGCGGCCGACATGCCGGGAATGCCGGCCTGCTCCCGAAGCGGTTCGAGGTATCGCTCGAGCGGCGGGAAGGCCCCGGGGAGCTGCTGGCCACGCACGAGCATGCTGCCGCCGAGCAGGAGACACGCAAGAACCGCGACGCGTCGTGGCATGGATGTGGTCACATTTTAAACTGAACCGTAGTTGCCTCCAAGCGGGATCCGAGCGCGCGCGCCGCTATCTGGCGGCAAATTCCGGGGGAATCGCGGAAATGGGCCGGATTTCGATATCGCGATAGAAGATTTCGGCCCCTTCCGACTGCAGGATGATCTGGCCGGCGTTTACCGGCGTCGGGAGCTCGCCGTCTATCCGGACTGGACCGTGCAGCCTCATGACGACCTTGCCGTTGACGATGTGGATGCTGTCGTCGCGAAGGCAGACGAGCTCGACCGTGTTCCACTCGCCCGTGGGTTTTTCGTTGTCCGGCTGCTTGATGCACCTGCCCGACGAGCCCTGGCTCTGTGAGAAGAACGTCCACTCCCCCGTCGGGTCGTAGTCGTAGAGCCGCGGTTGCGGACCAGGACGCGCGCGCGCGCGGACGGCGATTGCGGATCCCACCGCGTACAGATCGCCCACGTCGTGCTCCTGAATCTGCAGCTCGATGGAACGAGCCCAGGTGCGCCCCTCGGCGCCGGGCGGCGCGTGGACGTGGTACAGCAGGCCGCTGTCTCGCGGCGTGCCCGGCTGATCGCGCGGCGGCCACTGCTTCTGGCCCCACTTGAATTGCAGCCGCAGGTGGTAGTCCTTGAACGTTCCCTGATTGCGGAGCTCGCCAAAGGCCTCGCCCGAGATCCGAATCGCGGGCCGGCCATCGACCGTGACGATCGTGAACACCTTGAGCGGATCGCGTCCGGATCCAATCGGCTCGGTGTAGTTGCCGTCCGCGCCGCGTGCCAGACCCGGCACGTCGGAGGTCGGCGACGGCCGCTGCATCCACGTCGTCCAGCCGTCGAAGTCTTTCCCGTCCCAGAGCGGTGTCCAATCGCTCTCGGCGCGAATGGTTGCGACCGCGAGGAACATGCACACGACGACGAGTTTTCGAAGGAGCATCGCAGCCTCCGCGCGGAGGCGCCCATTGTAGCCGAGGTGGGTCTGGCGGTGGTGCGCGTCCGCAAGAATCAGCCTTGAGTCAATGAGCCTGCGGTGAGCGGCGTCTTTTACGATTTCCACGGGAATAATCCTCTGAATCTTGGGTATAAGGTTCGTAGAGCCCGCTTCGCGCCTGGCGCGTTCGAAGTGTGGAGCGTCAAAACATGCCACGGACCTTTGACCCTCGCGTCACGCGGCGCGAGTTACTGAAGTTGAGCCCGGTCCTGCTGCTGGGGAGCTTTGCGGTCCCGGGCGTACGCGACCGCCTGCTCGACGCAGGGGTCGCGTGGAGCGACGTCGCCTCCCGAGCCCTCTTCCGCCGGGCTCATCTGGCGCCGACGTTCTCCGAACGCGACGTCGTGCCCTTCGAACGCTTTCCGTACAACGGCTACGACGTGCTCGAGCCGGAGATCGATTTCGATCGATGGGCGCTCACGGTGGGCGGCGCCGTGAGTCGGCCGGGGCGCTACACCCTGGATCAGATTCGAGCGCTGCCCAAGATCACGCAGAACACCCGTCACGTCTGCGTCGAGGGGTGGGACGCCATCGGCCGGTTCGGTGGCGTGAGGCTGAACGACTTTCTCGACGCGGTCGGGGCCGATCCGCACGCACGGTTCCTTACCGTCACCTGCGCAGACGACTACTACGAGTCCCTCGACATGGCGACGGCACGCCAGCCGCAATCGTTGCTCTGCTACGAGATGTACGACCGGCCGCTCGACCGTGGGCACGGCGCCCCGCTACGCCTGCAGATGCCGACCACGCTTGGATACAAGCAGGCGAAATACCTGATGACGCTCAACGTGACCCACGTGCTGCCCGCTCGACGGAGTTATTGGGGCGACCAGGGCTACAGCTGGCACGGAGGACTCTGAGAATGACGTCGCCCACTGGAGTCCGTCGTCCGGTGTACGAACACCCCTGGGCGGTTCGGTTGTGCCACTGGACCACTGCCGTCGCGATCACGATTCTCACGCTGAGCGGCCTGAGAATCCTGAATGCGTTTCCGAGCTTTGGACCGAAGATCCCCGAGCGCGACCTGATCGAGGCGGTGCCGAAGGCGATCACCCTCGGCGGCTGGCTCGGAGGCGCGCTGCGGTGGCACTTCACCTTCATGTGGATCTTTGCCGCCGGCGGTGTGCTGTACGTGATCTCGCAGATCGCCAGCGGCCATTACCGCACGGTCCTTTTCACGCCGCGCGATCTTCCGGGCGTCTGGCCGATGGCCCGCCACTATTTCTTCTTCGGACCGAAGCCGACCGCCACGGGTGCGTACAATCCGCTTCAGAAGCTCGCCTACACGACCGCGATCCTGCTCGGCGCACTCTCCCTGCTGACGGGAATGGTGATGTACAAGCCGGCGCAGCTTTCCACCGTTGGGATGGCTCTTCGGTGGGTACCACGGCGCTCGACTCGTGCACTTTCTCGCGATGTGCGGCATCCTCGCATTCATTCCTGGCCATCTGGTGATGGTGGCTTTGCACGGGTGGGACAACTTCGCGTCGATGCTCACGGGATGGAAGCGCCATCCGGAGTACGTGCCGCAGGACGAACGATGACGCGCCGCGTGCTCGCCCTGACGTCGGTCATTCTCGTGCTGGCGGTCGGCGGCTGGCTCGCGGCGGCAGCGTCTGGAACGGTCGGAGCCGCTGCGGTCTCGGCACAGCGATCCGACGATCGCGGCGCCACCGCCGCTGGTGGCCGTGACCAGGGACGGCAAGCTGTATCACCGGCCCGAATGCACGTTCGTCCATGGACCGATTCACACGGAATCAGTCGCGCAGGCCATCAGCGAGGGCTATACGCCCTGCACGCGCTGTCTGGCGCGCTAGCGTGAGGCCGGACGCACGTAGCGCAACAAATACGTCTGCGGGCCAGCGTCGCTCGGACACTTATGTCGGTCGATGACCGCCCTTCGCGTTCGGCCTCGCTGAAACGCCTGCCGGCGACACGGACCATTCCCCAATCGTCGTGTCCGGTCAATCCAGACAAGAATGTCTCCGCTTGGGCCGCCGAAGACATAACTGTTTCGTTTGAGGCATTGCCCTCACCGCACCTTCGGCAATTTTCCTCCGCAAAACGTCGAGAAGACGGGCGCGCCGCCGCGTACCGTCGGCGTTTGTCTTGCAACTTACCCCGGCGAACAGATTTTCGATGGCCCGACTCCTTTGCGCCTGGTCGCTGCTGTCTGCTCTGCGTCTCGCCGTTCACGGCGCCGTTCTCGACCTGCGATCTGGTGACGCTCCTGGCGCACCGGGCGCATGACATCCGCACGATTGAGCTCGGCGCGTCCGTATGGCTCATGACGGACGACGCGTTGAGCCTCTCGCCGGAGATCAAGCGCGTTGTGTTGGGAAAGCCGATGCAGTCGAGGAGTCCCTTTAGAACGACCACGCTGATGCCGCCTGCTCCCCTCATGGGCCAGGCACACCTCGCAACGTGCGATCCGTGGCAGCAGTTGAGTCCGGCTGACGAGTACGTCGCCCCGCCCACGGTTCTTCGCCTCTAGCGAATCACCCGGCAGCGCTCGTCGATTTGGTTTCCTGTCGGCCGCGCGAGCGGCACGCAGGTAGGTGTGTGCGTCCACTCACTCGAGGAGGAACGAATGGCTTACGTGGGTCTCCTGGTCACGCTCTTGGGATTCGTCATTGCTGTCGGCAGCGTCGGTCTGGCGACGGCGAACAGCGTGCGGCTGGTGCTCGTGCTCGTGGGAATCGCGGTCAGTCTCGGCGGCATCATCGGGCTCATCAATCCCGCCTATCAGCAACACGCGGCGTGGAAGCGCTAAGGGGAGACGCCATGAGAAACGTGATACTCGCTTTCATCGCTGTCTTGTCGCTCGGCGCGGGCGTCGCACGCGCGCAGACGCCGGCACCGGCATCTCCCGAGCCCGCCGCCGCGGCGACGCCAATCACGGACGCCGACATCAAGAGTACGCCGACGCCAAAACCGGAGGATCGGGCGAAGGGCGATCCGGCCGGCACGCTGACGGGGACCGCGGCAGACATCCCGATGAGCGACCCGAAGAAGGGCCTCACGATTCAGGATCTCGTCGGCGCCGTGGGTCAGAATCTCATCGCGACGAACTTCGTCTGGACGCTCATCACGGGCTTCCTCGTCATGTTCATGCAGGCCGGCTTCGCGATCGTCGAGACTGGTCTGGCCCGGGCCAAGAACGCCAATCACACCATGATGATGAACTTCATGGTTTACGGCGTCGGCATGCTCGGCTACTGGCTGATCGGCTTCGCGATCCAGGAAGGGGGCGTCGGCGCGGTCGCCAATCTCGGCGGCACGCCACCGCTCAACTCGGAGTTCGCGATGCACCTGTTCGGCAAGGACTGGGGACTGTTCGGAACGAAAGGCGTGATGCTCAGCGGGAGCACGTACGACGTCGGCGTGATGGTGATGTTCCTCTTCCAGATGGTGTTCATGGACACCGCGCTGACCATCGTCACCGGCACCGCCGCCGAGCGGTGGCGGTACTCGGCCTTCATCATCTCGTCGCTGTTCATGGGCGCGTTCACGTATCCCCTCTTCGCGAACTGGGCGTGGGGCGGCGGCTGGCTCGCCACCCTCGGGAGCAATTACGGGCTGGGACATGGCTATGCGGACTTCGCCGGCTCCGGCGTCGTCCATTCCGTCGGCGGCGTCACGGCGCTGGCGATGGCCATCATCATCGGACCGCGGATCGGCAAATTCAATCGCGATGGATCGCCAACGCCATCCCGGGTCACGACATCACCCTGGTCCTGCTCGGCTGCTTCATTCTGGCCTTCGGCTGGTTCGGCTTCAATCCCGGGTCGACGCTGGGAGCCGCCGCGAACGGGAACCTCCGCATCAGCTCGGTGGCGGTCAACACGATGCTGGCCGGCATGGCGGGATCGTTCGCCTCGATGTACTACATGTGGCTGCGCTACGGTAAGCCGGATGCCTCCATGACGGGCAACGGCTTCCTCGCCGGTCTCGTGGCGATCACCGCCCCGAGCGGCTTCGTGAACCCGATGGCATCGGTCATCATCGGGCTGATCGCCGGCGTGTTGTGCCCGCTGTCGTGCGAGTTCGTCGAACGCAAGCTGAAGTTGGACGATGTGGTCGGGGCGATCTCGGTGCACGGCACGAACGGCCTCTTTGGCGTGATTCGGTCGGGCTGTTCGCCGACGGCAAGAGCAACTTCGGCGGCGCGTGGAATGGCGTGCCCGGGTCGGTGACCGGCCTGTTCTACGGCGATGCCGGGCAGCTCGTGGCGCAGCTGGTTGGGGTCGCCACGCTCATCGGGTTCGTCTTCACCTTCAGCTTCGTCTTGAACATGATTCTCGAAGTCGTGTGGGGACACCGCGTGGCGCCGAAAGTCGAGCTCGAGGGCCTGGACATTCCTGAAATGGGTGCGCTTGGATATCCGGAGTTCGTGCTCAAGCCCGAACCGGTTTCCCTGCAGCAGGCGGTCTGATCATGGAGATCGAAATGCTCGAGCGAAGCTCGCACGCACTCGCGACGATGACGACGGTGGGGCATCCCCCACCGTCGTCGTTGCCTGCAATCCCGTGGCGGGACCCGCATCACGTTCCCGCGGCGGATCTGGCGGCCTACATCGGGCGCCTCGAACACGCATGCCTGGAGCATCCGAGATCGGTGGCTCTCCGGACGTGCCTGGGCATGGCGCACGCGATGAACTACGACGTGTACCGGGCACTCGACGCCCTCGAGGATGCCCGCGCGATCGATCGGACCGACTTCTGGGCGCAGATGAAGTACGCGGAGCTGCACTACCGACTGCGCACGCTGGTGCGCGCCGAACAGGAGACGCTCACGGGCGCTCGAGCTCGCCGAGACGCCGCTGCAGCTCGGGATTGCGCGGCGGCAACTGCAGGAGATCCGGCGGCTCGCGCGCGACGGCGCCCGCAACATCACCTTCGACAAACCGCTCGGACGTCCGGCGCTGGCCCTGGTCCTCCTGATCGTGGCCGTCTGCGGAGTCATGCTGTGGTAGGCAACGGCTCGAAGTTCTTCATCGGCTCCTGCATCCTGGCGGCCGGCCTTGTGGTCAAGGCCGGCGCGCCTCTCGTTCCCGTGGCCGGCGGCCTGCTCCTCGCCGGAATCCTGACCTGGCTCCGCCATCGCCGGGCGAACACGTCGCATTCGTAGCGAGTGATTCCGGACGCACGCGAGGCTGTCGCGGCCGATGCGGCCAGCGTTCCCGACGCGCCGGCAGTCATCATGCTGCCGGCGGCGTCGTTCATGGGCGGTTGCGCGATCGCCGCAGCGGCGATCGTGATCGCCGGACAGCTGGTCGACATTCCGTCCGGGCTGCTCACCGCCGAAGTCCTCGCGACGATTCTCGGGCTGTTCCTCTTCGGATCGTTCAGGTTCCAAATCCACAAGAATGCGCTGACGTTCGGGATGCTGCTCGTCATCGCCGCGACGTTCTCCCAGATCCCCACGTCCACGTGGCACGCTGAAATCGCGCAGAGCGGATGGCAGAGCTGGGCACGGCATCATGTGTGGTCGTTTGCAGGGCTGGACGATCTCATTCACGCCGACACGATGCTCTTCATCCTCGGACTGACGCTGTTCGTGTCGGTGATCTCGCAGACGCGCCTGCTCGAAGGCCTGTCGTTTCGCCTGCTTCGCCGTTACCGCGGCGCGGTGCTCCCGACCGTCATCGCGATCACGCTCGTCGTCTCCGTGGCCTCCGGCGTGCTCGACGGCGTGTCGATGATCGGGCTGACGATCCGCACGCTCGTGATCATCATGCTGCTGGCGGCGACGCCGCTGCCGTCCATGCGCTATGCCGTCATGCTCTGTACGAACGTGACGACGATTTGCGGAGTCTGGTTGGCCTACGGCGAGCCTCCCAATCTGATCATGAAGGCGAATCTGGATCCGCACCTTGGCAACGCGTTCTTCCTTCTGTACTGCGCGCCCGCGGCCGTGGTGAGCTATCTGGTGATCACCTCGGAGCTCCGCGGGAGGTTTGGACCCGAACGCGTCGATATGGACACGCTCGATATTCTCGACGCGAAAGCCGCAGACGTACGCTTCCTCCAGGCCTCACGGCACGGCGACGTCATGACACCCGTGGAATTGATCGACGGCCACGCGTCCATCCTCGACGGCCGGGGGAGAACCGTCATCGAGCGGCTTCGCCTCGGCGAGTCCCTCGGCATTGCGATGATCAGAGCGGACGTGCCGCAGCCGACCCGGCGGGAGCTGCTGGCCCACTACGTCAGCGAGGAGCTGGCGGACGGGCTCGACAATCACTACATCCTGGAGAACGCTGGTCAATACGAAGCGGCGTTCCGCGCCGAACTGGCGGTCGACGAGGTGCTCGCGTCCACGGCGGCGGTCCGGCGCCGCGCGCAGACGATCGGTGCCTTCGCGCTCGTGCCCTTTGCGCTGCTGCTGATCGTGCACGGTGTCTGGCACGCGGTGCCGTTGTTCCTCGCGTCGTTTGCGGCATTCGCCGCGGCACTGCCGGGGATCGCGTCGATTCCGCGGATGCGCCGCCTGGCGCTGCGCGACGCGTATCAGGAGTATGCGGAGTACTACTTCCTGTTTCCCCTGTTCCTGTCGATCACGCTGCTGACGAGCGCCGGCTTCTTCGATCGCATTCAGGGTCTCATCCGAACGGGCATCGAAGCGGTCGGGCCGATCCCATGTCGCGTATGCCCAGTTCCTCGGCAGCACGGTTCTGTCCGCCATGCTCGACAACAACGTCGTCGCCGACTTCGCATCGAGGGGGCTCCACGGGCTCGACATCGGCACGCTGCACCTGTTTGCGATGGCGCAGATTGCCGGCTATGCCCTCGGCGGATGCTGGACCCATATCGGCTGTGCGCAGTCCGTGGTCGCGTATGCCTTCATTCTGCGCGACGTCGACGATCGATATACGCCCATCCAGTGGATCCGCGACATGACGCCGGTCACCCTGAAGATCCTGGTCGCACTGACCGCTCTGACGTATGTCGAGAGCCTGATCGTGTCCTGGTTCGCAGGGTGACCCCTTTCCGGGTCGCCGCCATGAAGACCGGCCAGAAGGCAGTCGCCATGGCGCGTATTCTCGAGACTGATGGCGCGATCCGGTAGTGGCGTGGGCCTGTTCCCGACGGCTGCCCGCGCACCGTTGGGTAAGGCTGCCAGCCGAGAGCAGTGGAGCTCATCCGTGCCTCACCCACCAAAGCGTTACGAAATTCTCACCGAACGCTTAGGGCGTCTCCACCCCGCTCCTCGTACCATGCGTGAGTTCCCGAGGGCGTGCAGCGCTCGGCATTCAATACCCACGTTTCCTGTCGGAGGAGTCATGGCACTCGTCAAAGACATCAGTGGAACCGCGTTCGTCGTCGCGGAGTTCAGAGCAGAAGAGAACAAAGAAGAGACACCACTCTACAACGACTGGGTTGTCGAGCTGTTTCTCTCGGCCGACAGCCGATACGCCGCCGGACTCGTCGCAGCCGGTTTTCCACCGGCCAAGGATCTCGTCAGGATCCGCACGAAGTATTTCGATGAGACGCTGGAGCGGCACATCCTCTCGGATGTTCGACAGGTCGTGATTCTTGGCGCCGGCCTGGACACTCGCGCCGTGAGGAAACAGAGTCCTCGCGTCAGCTACTTCGAGATCGACGACGCCGCAACGCTCGAACTGAAGCGCCAGTGTTACGAGCAATACCGTGTGCAGACCGACGTGACATTCATTTCGGGAAACTACGTGACCGACGGGCTCATCGACCTGCTGACGCGGAACGGGTTCGACGTTGATTTGCCCACGTATGTCATCTGGGAAGGGAACACGATGTACCTGCCGATCGAGAAAATGAAGCAGACACTCGCGACGCTCAGGCGGCACGTGACGCGCTTCCAGATCTCCTTCGACTACATGGCCGATTCGGTGATTTCACGGACCACCGGCGATGAGGGCATCACGCGGCTCGTCGAAAGCTTTGCAGCGATGGGGGCTCCGTGGCTGACTGGAGTCCGCGACATCCGGAGCCTCGCGCACGAGTTGAACATGGATCTGATCGAGAACGTCGAGACCTTGGAGCTCCATCACAGGTACTGGAGCAATCGCCCGGTGGCGTCCCCGATCTTCGGGTTCTACTCCGTCTGCACGTTGGGAACGTAACGTCACGGAGGGCCACGCGATCAGTAGTCCGAAATCGCCGAGCGCTTGTTGTGGTCGCTCAAGTGAGTAAGATCGGCAGGCACTCGAGGTCCGCCATGAGCAGCAGGATCAGGTCTCCGCGAATCAGTCGACGTGAATTTGGAGGACTCCTGGCGGCAGGGGCAGCGCTTCGGCTGCCCGGCGCAGACGGGAGCCTGCAGTCCAAGCCGCAGCAGCCCGACTACGTGCCCCCGCCGCGCCCGCTCGTCCCTGAAGTGCCGCCGTTCTCCGAACCCCTGAAATTCACAGCGAAGCGCGTGGCGCCCCGCGTGGAACCGTTCCCGATGTCGCAGGTGCGGCTGCTGCCAGGCACGGTCTTTCACGACGCCCAGGAATGGAACCGAGGGTATATGGCGCGACTGGCGCCGGAGCGGCTTCTGTACACGTTCCGGGTGAACGCCGGTCTGCCGGTGGGCTCGGCAACGCCCCTGGGCGGCTGGGAACAGCCGGAGAATGGCAAGCGGTCGAGCGAGCTGCGCGGTCACTTCGTCGGCCACTTCCTGTCGGCGAGCGCGCTCCTCTACGCCTCCACTGGCGCGACCGACGTGAAGTCGAAAGCCGATTTCATGGTGGCGGAGCTGGCGAAGTGCCAGGAGCGGCTGGGCGGCACGTACCTCAGCGCCTTCCCTACGACATGGTGGGATCGTCTCGAGGCCGGCCAGCGGGTGTGGGCGCCGTTCTACACCATTCACAAGATCATGGCCGGCATGTTCGACATGTATCGACTTGCCGGTAACGCGCAGGCGCTTCAGGTGCTCGAGCGCATGGCGGCATGGGCGGATGGATGGACGGCCCCGAAGACCGATGACCAGATGCAGCAGATTCTCGCGGTGGAGTTTGGAGGCATCGCCGAGACGCTCTATAACCTCGCCGCGTCGACCGGCAACGACCGCTGGGCGACCGTCGGTGACCGGTTTCAGAAGAAAAGCTTCATCAACCCGCTGGCACTCAGGCGCGACGAGCTGCGCGGATTGCACGCCAACACGCACATCCCGCAGGCCATCGCCGCCGCCCGCCGCTACGAGATTTCGGGCGACACGCGGTTCCGCGACGTTGCCGACTATTTCTTCCACGAGGTGAGCGGCGCGCGATCCTACGTGACGGGCGGCACCAGCAACGCGGAAGGCTGGCTGTCGCCGCCGCGACAGCTCGCGTCGGAATGGAAGGCCAGCGCGAATACCGCCGAGTGCTGCTGCGCCTACAACATGCTCAAGCTGTCCCGGCACCTCTACGGCTGGGAACCGCGGGCGGAATACTTCGACTACTACGAGCGCCTCCTGCTGAATCACCGCATCGGCACGATCCGTCCGAACGTTGGAACCACCCAGTACTACCTGTCGCTCACGCCAGGCGTCTGGAAGACCTTCTACACCGAGGACCAGACGTTCTGGTGCTGCACGGGAACCGGCATCGAGGAATACGCGAAGCTCGCCGACAGCATCTACTGGCGCGACGATGAAGGCGTGTACGTGAACCTGTTCATCGCGTCGGAGCTCGATTGGCCGGAGGAGAGCTTCATGCTTCGTCAGGAGACGAAGTATCCCGAAGCCGAGCGCACGGCCCTCACCATCGTCAAAGCAGGGCGTCGTCAGCTGACGATTCGACTGCGCATCCCAGGGTGGCTCCAATCGTCACCCGTCCTGACGCTCAATGGCAAACAGCTCGACGCATCCGCGACGCCCGGGAGCTATCTGACGATCACGCGAGCGTGGAAGGCCGGCGACCGTGTGGAGATGGATCTTCCGATGCACCTGCACGTGGAGGCGATGCCGGACGAGCCGGGCACGCAGGCGTTTCTCTACGGGCCGCTGGTCCTGGCAGGCGATCTTGGCAACGACGGCCTCACGGAAGCACACATCGTCGGACCGAATCTGCGCGTCGGCGCAGCCGGCGTCGAGCAACACGGCTCGCCCCTTGGACCGGTCAACCGAACCCCTCCGATTCCGGACATCGAGATTCCGACGTTTCGAGCCGCGGCGGCCAATCCCGACTCGTGGATCAAGGCGGCCGACCAGCCGCGAACCTTTCGCACTGTCGGGCAGAAGAAGGACGTGACCCTGGTGCCTCTCAACCGGTTGTTCGACCGGCGGTATTCTGTGTATTGGCGCGTATCCTAGACCACCTTTAAGCCGGACGAGGGACGGCGGCATGCATCGCCCGGCGCGGCTGGACACGCGCTCCGTAGGTTAGAGGCTCAGTCGGGACTGGTGTCGCGAGTTCTTTCCAGCCTGCTCCGCGCGCTGATTCACCGGCGCGCGCCACCTCGTGAGTGTGATGGTGCGGTACAAGTACGAGGGGACGGCGAAGGGCGCGGCGACGATCCGCTCGGCTGCCCTGATGATTCGGTGAGGAGACGAAAATCGCCTGTAGCGCCGCATCCCGGCGCGAGGTGCCGGTCGGTCGACGTCGACGCACAACCCCAGGCGAAGGCCCGACACCTCCGATTCGATCGGTGAGTTCTTGCGGGCGTCCTCCAACGGCAGCGCCGCCGGGCGAACCTCGTCCACCTGACTGAGCCAGAGGCTGATGGGATCCACCGCCGGCCTCCCGATCGCTGGGACGCCGGTCTCGTCGACGAGGCTGGACTCGGCGAGCGCACCATCGATCGTCGTCGCCTCGACCAGGCTTGCCTCCCGGACGATGCGATCGCACAGCCGGTTGACGAGACGCGGAACGCCGTTCGAGAAACGATGAACCGCCGCGACGGCGTCGGCGGTGAAGCGCGGACGATCCGGAGAGGCACCGGCCACGCGCAGGCGATGAGCGATGTAGCCCGCAACGCCATCACGATCGAGCGGCGCGAGACTGCAGCTGACCGAGATGCGCTGTTCGAGTTGACGCATCTCCGGCATCCTGAGCCTGGCCCGGAGCTGCGGCTGTCCGATGAGCACCAACTGGAGCTGGCCGTCGCTGTCGGCCAGGATGCGCAGTTCCTCGAGCGCAGGCGCGGACAGGTTTTGCGACTCCTCCACGAACACGACCGCGAACGCCTGGTGCGGCGCAAGGGAACCGAGGAAGTCGCGGAGCAGATAGTTCAGTTCAGTCCGGGTCGCGCCTTGAAAGCGACCGCGCGCGATCTCGTCGACCGTCGCGACGCCGAAGTCGACGAGCAGGATCGTGAGCAGATCCTCGCGCGAGACCGCCGGATCGTGGACGAATGCGCTGACAGTCTTGCGGGGCAGCTGTTGAAGAATGGTCCGGCACAGTGTCGTCTTGCCGGTGCCCATCTCGCCAGCGAGCACGCTGAGCGACTCGCGACGACGGATAGCGTTGCGCAGCTCTTCGAGCGCGTGAGCGTGCGAGGGACTGGGGTAGAAGAACCGCGGAGCGGACGTCTGGCTGAACGGGTTCTCCGCGAGCGCGTAGAATGCCTCGTACGACGCCGGACCATCGGCAGGAGCGCTGACCGCTAATGGGGTGTTCCGAGCACCACGATCGAAGGAGGTTTCCCGCAGACGAGCCAGAGCCACAATCGAATCAATCCGCCGCGCGCTACAGCACGGACCGTACCGCAACATCATGGTTCCGCACGGTTCGTGGACAGGCCATCAATCGGTTCCGTTCCAACATCCACCTGCCTCGCGGAACAAGCCCGTGTTACGAATCGGAGTCTTCGATCGCAGATCGGTCAGCAGCTCGGCTGATCGGTCGAACTGGCGCCTCGCCGCAGTCGTCGCGTGCGCCCTCCGTGATGTGTGCGGCTCTGACCCATGCGATCGCCGACCAGGAGCATATCGCGAACGAGCTCGCGAGTGCAGCGGCGCGAGCGAGCGCCGCGAGCGAGCCAGCGCGCGCGAGCCGGTCGAAGCCGCACGAGCGCGCGTGTAGGGGGGTCCGGCGGGGCGAAGCCCCCCGGATAAGACTAGAACGTCAGCTTCAACCCGAACTGCCACCAGAACGGCAGCTGCTGGCTGATGGCCTTCCCGAAGCCCCCGCTCGATAGGTCGTTGCCGAGATACAGGTTGTCGGTGTTGAACAGGTTGAAGAATTCGAACCGGATCTGAACGTTGAACCGCCCGGTCAGCCGTGTGTTCTTGAACGCCGCCAGATCCACCTCGGAGAAGCTGGGCTGCCGGAACTGCTGCGGCTTCTCGTTACCGTTCGTACCAGGCGTGGGCGCGGTGAACTGCCCCGGTGAGAAGACGCCGTTCAGATACGCCTCGTGCGAGCGGTTCATGTCGTAGCTCGTGACGTTCGGGTAATCAAGGTTGTCACCGTCGGCGTTGTAGTCGCCTCCTGCCGTGAACGACGCCCCCGTGAGGACCGTCATCGGGTAGCCCGACTGCTGGACGTCGACGACGCTGACGCCCCAGCCCTGGGTCAGGGCCCCCACGAGGCCACGGCCGTCGTTCATGCCCGGAATCACATATGTCAGCGTGGCCGAGAATCGATTCGGCACGTCCCACGGCGACGGCCCGTAGAACTGATGCGGGTTGATCGCCGTCGGGTAGTTGCCGGCATCGTCCTTCGAGCTCGAACGCGTGTAGGAGACGTCGAAGAACGTGCCTCTCCCACGTCCCCTGAGATTGAACGTGATCCCGTTGTAGTTGCCCACGCGGTCGTTGTCCGCATAGGCAATCGACCCGAAGCTCGGATTGAGGCGCGTCGGCGCCGAGCCCGGCGGCTTGGTGAGCAGATCGCCGGGCTGCGCGTTGATGTCCACGCCGTAGCTGACGAGGCCCGCCTGGTTGCCGTTGCCAACGAGGTTGGTGGAGTGCGATCCGCTGTAGAGCACGCGTGCCGCGAGGTTGTGCCCAATCTTGTGTTCGAGTGCCGCGGTGTAGATGTACGCGGTGGGAGACTTCAAGTCGGGATTGATCCCGCCAATCGGCGCGGCGGCGCCCGCGATGCCGCCTGCGGCGTCGAGACAGGGAGCCGTCGGACAGAGCGCCGAGCCCGCCAGGTTCGGGAACGTGAATCCGAACGGCGGCGTGCTGCCGCTGCCCTGGCTGAAAATCGGCGGCGTGGACGATCCGGCGAAGAAGGTCGGCAGGATCAGGCCCGGCGGGTTGCCCCGGAACTCTTCCTGCACGTTGGCCGCCGTCAGCCAGTTGGCGTACACGCCGAACCCGCTGCGCACGACCCACTCGCCGTTCCCCGCGACGTCCCAGGCGACGCCGGCGCGCGGGTTGAAGGCCTTGGGCGAATTCTTGAGCGCGTTCTTCGTCTGTCGTGCGACGCCGTTCGCGACCTGCTCCTGGAAGCTCGAGCCGTCTCCGAGATAGAAGTTCCCGAAGACCGTCGTGTCGGTCCGTGAATAGGGATTCCCTTGATCGTCGTACCGGAAGCCGAGCGTCACGCGTCAGGTTGCGACGGGCCGTCCACGTGTCCTGCGCGAACGACACCCCACGTCCTCGACGCAGCGTTCCATTCCCACAGCTTCTGCTGGCCTGCCACGGGGTCGTACATCACGCCGGCCTCGTTGAGCGGCGCATCCTGCGCCAGCGTCAGCAGGTTGTCGAAGCTGAACTTCGGCTGCGACCAGGGTCCCTGGAACGGCTCGACGTCGTCGCCGAACCAGCCCTCGTAGCCGAACTTCAGGACGTGCGTGCCGCGGACGTGCGTGAGCACGTCGCGCCAGTGGTAGTTGTGCTGGATGAAGTCGCCCTGCGCGAAGCCGACCCCATACCCCACCGACTGCCCCGTGACCGAGATCGACGGGATCGTGAAATCACCGGTCTCGCCGATGAACCCTTCGATCCGGTTCTGCGCGAAGATCGCCTCGTTCAGCGTGCTCGAGCTGAAGATGTGCGTGTAGTTGATCTGGAGCGCCTGCTGCGTGTTGTGGTTGGTCGTCGAGAACTGCGGGATCACCGCCGGCCCGCCGTAGTTCAGGTTCGTCCAGAACGCGCTGCCGTACAGCCGATCGGCCTTCAGCTGCTTGTCGATCCGGAGGAAGTACTGGTCGCCGTCGCGGAAGTTGCTCGAATTGAAGATACCGGTGTCGATCATCGCCGTCGAGCAGGGCAGGCCGTTCGTGGCGGCTGTGCCGCAGGTGCCGGGAAAGACATCGGCCGCGGTCTTGGAGACGCCGCTGATGCTGGCCGCGCTCGGCAGATACGTGTTCAGGATGCGCGTGCCGAACGTGTTGGGATAGTTCTGCCCGGCCCACGTCGCGAACTGCTGATCCGGGAAGAAGATCGTCTGGTTGCCCGTCGACACCGAGGAGCGCAGCGGTTCGTACGCGAAGAAGAAGAAGAACTGCTGCTTGGGAATGATCGGGCCGCCGACCGTGAACGAGGCGTTGTGCGCGTGGAACGGGTTGTACTTCTGACCGGGCGCCATGAACACCGTGTTCGAGAACATCTTCTGGTTGTTGTAGTAGTCGCTGGCCAGCCCGTGGAACTGCTCCGATCCCGATTTCGTCGTGCTCGCCATCTGGATCGAGCTGCCGCCCCCGTACTCGGAGGAGAACGTGTTGACCTGGATGCTCGACTCCTGGATCGCGTCGGGATTCGGCGTCAGGTTCAGCACGCCCTGACGGATGCCGCTCGTCACGTTGAGGCCGTCGACGATGAACTGGTTCGCCACGGTGCCCTGGCCATTCGCGCTGACGTCGACGGCCGTCTCGGTGGAATAGTTGTCGACGCCCGTTCCAGGAGTGCCGCCGGGGCCGCCCGGCTGGCCGCCTCCCATCGTGCCCAGCCCGGACACGCCGGGGGCCATCGTCACGAGCGAGATATAACTGTGGCCGGCCAGCGGCAACGTCGACAGGGCGTCGGTCCCCAGCGTCATCTCGTTGCGGGTCTCCGCCGTGTTCACGAGCGGGCTCGTCGCGCTCACGGTCGTCTGCTCGGTAATGGCGCCGACCTCCAGCGATATGGGAACGTTCAGCGTCTGGTTGGTCTGGAGGGTGACGGTGGCTTCGTGCTTGCGGAACCCCTGGGCCTCGGCCGTGATCTTGTACGGGCCGGGAGCCAGGCTCAGGAACTGGAAGTTCCCCGCCGCATCCGACGTCGTCGTCGCGGACACCTGGGTCGTGGTGTTGACCGCTTCAAGGCTGGCGTTCGCGATGGCCGCCCCGGTCGGGTCCTTGACGATGCCCGTGATATTGCCGGTGTACTGGGCGTAGGCCGCGCCGCAGGTCAGCACGACGAACAGCCCGGCGCAGGCGCTCCGTAGCAGGCAACGGGTGCGCATGTGTCCCCCTGTCGATGCAGAGACCGCCGTAATTCGGCCACCGTGAACGTTCACGGTGCCGAATATCGGACCGTAGCGCCAAAGCCGGGGCCGTGTCAAGTTACTCTTTACCCCAGCCCTTGTTCGGCACGATCCCTGCGCCCTCGCGCACGGTGACGAGCTGGTTGGCCGCCACGCGTTGAACGACCTCGCGTCCCCCGCTGGGCCAGAAGATCTCGATGGTGACGCTCGCGGCCGCCCCGAGACCGAAGTGGAGCCGTGGATCGTTCGAGGAATAGAAACTCGATTGGCTGACCACCGCCTGTGCCTGTGTCCGATCGCCAGCGTGAACGACTACGCGTGCACCGATGGCGCTCCGGTTCGACTTGACGCCTTCGAGCTTCACTTTGATCCAATGGCCGGACCCCGTCACGTCGTTGCGAAGCAATGACGGCGGCTCGTTCAGGTTGACGACGAGCACGTCGACGTCGCCGTCGTTGTCGAAGTCCCCGAACGCGCACCCGCGGCTGCAGTGTGCGTCGGCGACGCCCGGCCCCGCCTGCTCCTGGAGCTCCTCGAATGTGCGGTTGCCGAGGTTCCGGAACACCGCGCGCGGCGTCTTGCTCGCGTACATCGGGAGCTTGCGCTCGACGTCCGGATAGACGTTCCCCGAGACCATGAAGAGGTCGGGATAGCCGTCGTTGTCGAGGTCCACGATCCCCGCGCCCCAGCCGACGTAGCGCGTCTCGACGCCGATCCGCGACGCGCGCGTCACGTCGTCGAACATGCCGGCGCCGTCGTTGTGATAGAGGCCGTTCGCATCATCGGCGAAGTGCGTCTTGAAGAGATCGAGGTGACCGTCGAGATCGTAGTCTCCGATGCCGACGCCCATGCCCGCCTGCTCGGCTCCGTCATCGCTCAACGCGACGCCCCGCACGATGCCCTCCTCGCGAAACGTCCCGTCGTGGTTGTTGATGAACAGCAGGCTCGGCGTCGAGTCGCTGGCCACGTAGATGTCGGGCCAGCCGTCTTCATCGAAGTCGGCGGCGACGACCGTCATGCCGTACGTCTTGGTTGCCTGGGAGATGCCAGCCTCGCGGCTGACGTCGGTGAACGTCCCGTCGCCGTTGTTGCGATAGAGCGCGTGCGTGCCCGGGGGCAACCCGCGAGGCCCGCAGACGACCGGAATGCCTTTCCAGTTGCAGTTCGTGTTCGCGCCCGGCACCGGCGCGTGGGCGAAGGAGAAGTTGACGTAGTTGGAGACGAACAGATCCAGGTGGCCGTCGCGGTTGTAGTCCACGAAGCTGCAGCCGGCACCCCATCGCGCCTCCGTCGTCAACAGACCGGCGGCCTTCGTGACGTCGGTGAAGGTGCCGTCGCCGTTGTTGCGATACAGGCGGTTCTGGCCGAAGTACGTGCAGAAGAGATCCTCGAAGCCGTCGTTGTTGTAGTCGCCCACGCAGACGCCGGAGGCCCAGCCGACCGCCTTCAAGCCGGCCTTCTCCGTCACATCCGTGAAGGTGCCATCGCGGTTGTTGCGGTAGAGGCGATTGCTTGCGCCTTCCGGATCGCCTTCGAGCCGCGTTCCGCTGAGGAGGAAGACGTCCATCCACCCGTCGTTGTCGTAGTCGATGAATGCGCAGCCGCAGCCGACCGCTTCGAGGATGTACTTCTGGCCCTCGCGGGCCCCATACACCACCGGCGCCGTGAGTCCTGCGGCAGACGCGACGTCCACGAAGCGGGCAGGAAACGGCCGGCCGGAAGGGGCCGGCCTGGCCAACGGCTTTGCGGTGTGGCTTGCGATCCCCTGGGCGAGCACGCGATCGGCCGCGACCGACGCCGCGGCGGCCGACGCGAGCGAGAGGCGCATGAACGCCCGGCGCGTCACCGTCATGGCGCGGACGGCGTCCTGTCTCCTTCGACGAGCTTGTATCGATTCCGCTCGCGTTCCTGCTGGGCCGACTGCTCGCGCAGCTGCGCGAGGCGCTTGAGCAGCGCGGGAATCTCCGATTTGTCGCCGGTCTTCCGGAGGGCCTGGATCAGCCGGTAGACCGACGTCTGGTCGTTCGGATCGATGGCGAGCGCCTTGCGGCACTGGTCGATCGCGGCCTGTGTCTGCCCGGCCTGCAGATAGAGCTTGGCCAGCACGCCATGCGCTGGACCGAGCGACGGCCTGAGCGCCACCGCGTGCTGCGCCGACGAGACGGCCGTCTTGAATTCCGGCGTGCCCGGCTCGACGCCCTTCTGCGCGAGGATGTCCGCCTCGCACGTACAGCAGCAGCGGATCATCCGGCTTGCGCGCGAGCCTTTGCTGCACCGTCGCGAGCGCGCGATCGAGATCGTTGGCCTCGACGGCGGCAAGCCCCTGGGCGGCCGAGCTCAGCGACTGGCTGGGGTCGAGCTCGTTCGCCTTCTCGAAGTCGGCTTCTGCCTTGTCGTACTCGGCCAGCTGCACGTACAACACGCCACGGGCGAGGTACAGCGGTGCGGCCTGCGGCTGCAGGCCGATGCCGTCGGTGACGACGTCGATCCCGACCTGGAACGACTGGTGCGCGAAGGCGATGTTTGCAAAATCCACGTACAGGTTTGGATTCCGCGGATCCAGGAGAATCGCCTGACGCAGCGTGCTCACCGCGCGCGCGGTGTCGCCGGCATCCTCGTAGGCGCTGGCCGCGAGCTCCAGCGTCTCCGGATCGGCTGCGCCGCCTTCGAGGATTCGGGCTCAATGTGTCGATGGCGTCGCGCGGCTTCGAGGCCATCAGCTGAATCGAGGCCAGCAGCCGGCGCTCGCGGGCATCGTCCGGGCGAAGCGCGACCGCGCGCTGAAAGACCGCGATGGCCTCGTCGCGCTGCTTCAGTCTGACGAGGCACGTGCCGTAGGCGTGCAAGGCGTCGAGCTCCGAATCGAGGAGCGTGCCGGTCTTTTCGAAGTGGCCGACCGCCGTCTCGCACTTGCCTTCGCGGTACTCGAGGACGGCAAGCATCGCGTGGGTGGTCGGATCCGTGGGGCGCAGCTGGAGCAGATGTGTCAGGAGCGGCACCGCGTCGCGACTGCCGGCCTGGTATTGCAGCTGTGCCGCGCCCTCGAGCGCCGGGATGTAATCGGGGGAGAGGGTCAGCGCGCGGCGGTAGGCGGCAAGCGCGCCGCTGGTGTCTCCCTTCCGTGAGAGCGCGATGCCTTGAAGCGTCCAGATCTGCGGGTCGTTGGGGGACGCCTTCAAGGCTTCCCTGGTCAGCTCGACGGCTTTGTCGTAGTCGCGCGCACGCAGAGCCGACGTGATCGCGTCCGCCTGATCGCGGGGACTGGCGTTCGCCGCGGCTCCGAGGCAGCAGGCGACGGCGATGCCGACAGCGATCGCGAACCGCGCGGTTCTCGATCCATGCCGGACGGCGTCGACCACGACTCCCCTCCCGGCGTTGACAGCGCACGGCCGTCTATCGTACACCCGCTCACACGCTGTCACGAGCGCGCTCGTGCCTTCCTGCTCAGCAGCGTCAGCCCCCGAAAGGAGCTTGCCATGGCAGCAGTCAGCCGGCGAACGTTCCTCCAGACCGCGACCACAGCGGCGGCCGCCGCCTCCGTCTGGCGCGCGCGCCGGGCCCGCGCGGAGCAAGCCGCACGCGGATCCGTCGTCTGTCACGCTGCCGCTTGCGACGTTTCCGTACGGGGACGTGCAGCTCCTCGACGGCCCCATGAAGCGCCAGTTCGACGAGAACCACGAGCGCTTCCTGCATCTCGACGACGACCGGATGCTCAAAGTGTTTCGGCAGGTCGCCGGCATGCCCGCGCCCGGAGAAGACATGGGCGGCTGGTACGATCTCACGGGCTTCAACCTCGACACGAACGACTTCCAGGGGTTCATCGCCGGACACAGTTTCGGGCAGTACGTGTCGGGGCTGGCGCGCGCGTATGCGGTAACCGGGTCGGAGCCGACGCGCGCCAAGGTCAGCCGACTGGTGAAGGGCTACGCGGACACGCTCGACGACAAGGCCATCTTCTTCAAGGGGTACCGGCTGCCGGCCTACACCTACGACAAGCTGTCGTGTGGTCTGATCGACGCGTACGAGTTCGCGCGGGATCCAATCGCGCTCGACGTTCACGAGAAGCTCACGCGAAGCGTCACGGCGTACCTGCCGGAAAAGGCTCTGTCACGCGCCGAGCAGCGCATGCGTCCGCACAAGGACACCTCGTTCACCTGGGACGAAACCTACACGCTGCCCGAGAACCTCTTTCTCGCGTACCAGCGCAGCGGCAAGGCGTTCTATCGCGACATGGCGAAGCAGTTTCTCGAGGACGACACGTACTTCGATCCGCTGGCCGGGGGTTACAACGTCCTGCCGTTCGAGCACGCCTACAGCCACGTGAACGCCTTCAGCTCCGCGATGCAGGCCTACATCACGCTCGGCAGCGAGAAGCACCTGCGCGCGGCACGGAACGGCTTCGAGATGGTCCTGACTCAGAGCTTTGCCACTGGCGGCTGGGGCCCGAACGAGGCGTTCGGCGAACCCGGCACCGGGCAGCTCGGAGACAGCCTGCGGACGTCGCACGCCAGCTTCGAGACGCCCTGTGGCGCGTACGGTCATTTCAAGATCGCGCGGTACCTCCTTCGGACGACGAAGGAGGCGCGTTACGGCGACAGCATGGAGCGGATCCTTTACAACACCATCCTCGGGGCGTGGCCGATTCAGGCCGACGGCACATCGTTCTACTATTCCGACTACGGGACCACCGGACGGAAAGTCTGGTACGGAAACAAGTGGCCGTGCTGCTCGGGCACGTTCCCCCAACTGGCCGCGGACTACCACATCAGCACGTACCTGCGATCCGCCGACGGCGTCTACGTGAACCTGTTCACTCCGTCGAAGGTTCGATGGACCGAGGGCGCAGCGACATGCGCGTTGACGCAGGAGACCAATTATCCGTTCGACAGCAAGGTCACGATCACGGTGTCGGCGTCGTCACCGGTGGAGACAACGTTGTACGTGCGAATCCCCGCGTGGGCGACGCCGGCGCCCGTGCTGTCTGTGAACGGCACGCGGGTGACGGCAGGCGTCGAGCCCGGCGCGTTCGCGGCGATCCGCCGGACGTGGAAGGAAGGCGACCGAATCGAGCTGGAGTTGCCGATGCCGCTTCGTCTCGAGGCCGTGGACGTGCAGCACCCGCATCAGCAGGCCTTGCTGCGCGGGCCGCTCGTGCTCTTCGCGGTGGCGCCTGAACAGCCGTCGTTCGAGAAGGCGGAGCTGCTCCGGGCGAAAGCGGCCGGCAACGGCTCCGGCGATTGCTGCGGTCACCTCGGCCGATGGGAAGGAAGTGGTCATGCGGCCGTTCATGACGATCAAGGAGGAGAGCTACAGCACGTACGTCGAGGTGAAGGCCTGACCGAAGGAACACCCGCCTTCACCGGCCCGTGGCTTCCGTCCTCAGCCAGAGGTACGTAGCGACACCGACTGCGGTCGTCCATCGAACTGAATCGTTTGGATCGCGGTACTTCCTGCCAGACGAAGCTGCAGCTCGCGAGGCCTCGGCGGCAGCATGCGCGAGCCGCGGGCGAGCGAGACAGACAGGCGGCCTGTCCGGTCCGACCAGCGCATCTCGAGTCCCATCCACGCGCCGCGCTCGTACTCGAACGATTGCCCGTCGTCCTCATAGAAATCGAACGCGCCGTCTGCACCTCGATACACCACGATCGTCAGGGGACCGGACATGTGTTCGGTCGTGTACTGCTTCACGGGCCCCATCGGGACGATTCCGCCCGCTCGCACATACAACGGCATCGTCTCGAGATCGACGGCGCGATCGATCTCGCGTCCGCCCTCTACGCGCTCGTTGGTCCAGAAATCGAACCACGTGCCGCGTGGCAGGTAGACGCGGCGTGTCGAAGCGCCCTGCTCCGTCACCGGCGCGACGAGGAGATCTCGTCCCCACAGATACTCGTCGCCGCGCACGACCGCGCGGGGATCGTCCGGATGATGCAGCCACAACGCGCGCATGATCGGCAGGCCGGTGAGCGAGGTCTGCCGGACGCACGAGTACAAGTAGGGCATCAATCGATAGCGCAGCTCGAGATACTTTCGACAGATTGGCTCCACCTGCCCGTTGTGCAGTTCGGATTCGGGGGGATTGCCGGCATCGCGATAGCTCGACGTCTCATTCGGGCCGAGCTCGCCGGTGTTCCATCCCCAAGGCAACCGAAGGTGCCACGTCCGACCGTGCGCCCGAAACAACGGACAAAACGCGCCGAACTGGAACCAGCGCACGTAGAGTTCGCCGGTGAATTCGGGCGTCGGCACGAAGCCGCCGATATCCGTTCCCCAATACGGAATGCCGCTCAATCCGGTATTGATGGCGACCGGCACGTGCGTCCGCAGCGTTTCCCACGTCGAATAGACGTCGCCGGACCACAGAAACGCGCCGTAGCGCGCCATGCCGGCGTAGCCGTTGCGGTGCAGCGCATAGGGGCGTTCCTTCGGCCGCCACAGCCGAGAGCCTTCCCAATACATCCTGATCCGGGTGAGGCGCGACGCGGCGTCCAGACCATCCCCCTGATCGGGCCACCAGCCGTCGATGCCGAGATCGAACACGCTCTTGTGATGCGGCCAGTAACAACCGACCCGCCGTTCGTCAGGCCACTTGCCGTCAGGTGTCCTGCCGCTGGACTCGGGCGAGGCGCAGCTGTCGTTTACCGTGCCCGTGAGATGCCGCCCTTCGATGACCGCGTGCAGGACGACCTTGAAATTGAGTGCGTGAAGATCGTCGATCGCTTTCTTCGGATCCGGAAAGTTCGCGCTGTTCCACGTGAACTCCCCGTTGTGCGTGTTCCATCCTGACGGCGTGAAGTCGGTGCCGAGGTAGATCAGCGTGTCGCACGGGAGCTTCTTCTCACGTATCGTGCGCGCAACCGATATCACTTCTTCCGGTCCCGCGAGCGTCCGGTGCGATTGCTGATAGCCGAACGTCCACAGCGCGGGCATCGCCGGCAATCCCGTGATGCGCGCGTACTCGCGCATGATGACGAGGGGGTCGCGGGATGCCACGAGGAAGATGTCAACGGGCAGCGGATCTGGCGCCGTGAATATTCCCCGGTCGGCCAGGTTGAGATCGAACTCGCCGAGCGGCTGATGAATGTAAAGGCCCCAGCCGTCGGTGCCGATCAGCCACTGGATAGGGACGCGGCCACCGTGGGTGCGGAGCTGATAGCCTTCCTGGCCATTCCGCATCACGTCGTGAGCACCGCGCCGATCGAACTGGGGGCCTCCCTCGCCGAAGCCGAGCACGGGCGCGTCCGGGTTCCGGCTCGTCGAAAAGTGAATCTGTCCCGATTCGTCCAGGAACTCGATCGCTTGTACGCCGACCTCATGGCTTGTAACGGCGACGCTCAATGGCGCTTTTATGTCGAGCGTGAGTTCGCCGGCCGTGACGCGACCGGGTGTGCGGACGCGCTGAACGGGATGCTGCGAGAAGGCGGCCAGCGCGCCATCTCCATCAATCGAAGCAGTGGCGCGATGAGGCACGACGCTGAGGCGAACCGTCTGAGGGCTGAGCGCGGAAACGATCAGGTCCACGGGCTGAAGAGCAAAACGGAACGGCGAGTCCTGGGCTGCCACGTCGGACCGAAACAGGGCCGAGGCGGTCGCAACGCCGAGTCCGCGCAGCGCTTTACGACGAGAGATCATCGCACACCCACGTTGGCTCATCCGGCCGTCGGCGCTCATGCGCGTGCACGAGTCTACAGAAGATCACTGATCCTCAGATAACGTAAATGGCCTTGACGAGGGAGGAAAGCCAGCGCATATGATGGAAACATCGCACACCCGGGGGATCATCGGCGCTCCCGCGTCAACTCTGCCGAGAATCAAGCGGGACTGTGGCCGGCTTGATCAGCAGTCGCGGTTCAGTGTGGAGTATGAACGGGCACGTTCCTGGAGCTTCGATGCACGGCGCCATCATCGGCCAGATAGCCGTCGGTCGGTATGTCCTGCATATCGGCGAACCGTGCGGCGCCCTGCTCCGCGAGGCCTCACGCGCCCAACGGACCCACGTTCGTCCGCGCCCCAGGCCGGTTCTCCTCCGCCCGAGAGTGATTCGATGCCTGTTCGGCAGGCGGCTGGAACTGGCCGCCGTGCTCTCGGCTTTCGATGCAGGCCTTCCCGTCGAGTTGACTGGCGAACCTGGAATCGGGAAAACCGCAGTCCTCCGACACCTCGCGCATGATCCGGCCGCCGCCTCGTTTGTGGATGGCATCGTCTACATGCCGGCACGGCATCAATCGTCCGCCGATCTTCAGCAGCTGATCTTCGACGCCTTCTACGAGAGCGACGAGATCTGGAAACCGACCGAGGCGGAAATCCGGCGCGGTCTTCAGGACAAGCAGGCGCTCATCCTCCTCGACGACGTTCAGCTGAATCGGGATGAGCTGGAACAGTTGCTCGATATCGCCCCGCGATGCGCGTTCGCCGTGGCGACGCGTGAGCGGCGCCTCTGGGGTGAGGCCCGCAGCCTCTCTCTACACGGGCTGGCGGTGGATGATGCCGTATTGCTCCTGGAGCGGGAGATCGAGCGCCCGCTCGATGTCATGGAGCGATCGGAGGCCGCGAGCCTGTGCGCGTCCGTTGGCGGGCATCCGCTTCGACTCCTGCAGTGCGCTGCCATCGTCCGCGAGCGGGGGATCTCGCTCGACGCGTGGGCGAGCAATATCGGGCCGGAGAGCCTCGTCACGGAGTCGCTGGCGTCGATCGACGAGAAGCAGCGGCGCGCCCTGCTGGCGTTGGCCGCGCTCCCCGGCGTGCCATTACAGGTGCAGCACCTCTCAGGCATCGCGGAGCTCCACGACATCGAACCATCGTTGATGGCGCTCGTCCGACGAGGTCTCGTTCTGAGCACCCAGTCACGGCATCAACTCGCGGACGGCGTCGGCGATCAGCTCCGGCGAACGGAAGACGTGAAGCCATGGGTGAATCGCGCCATCACGTACTTCACCGCGTGGGCCGAACGGTACCGGCGCAACCCGGACAACCTGTTGGAGGAATCAGAAGCGTTGCTGCGGGTCCAGCAGTGCGCGACCGACGCCAGACGCTGGGGAGAAGTGCTGCGGATTGGTCAGCTTCTCGAGGGGGCACTCATCGCCGGCGCGCGTTGGGGCGCCTGGGGGATCGTGCTCGAACACTGCCTCGCGGCCGCGAAGGCAATCGGAGATCAATCGGCCGAGGCGTGGACGTTTCACGAAATGGGCACTCGAGCGGTGTGTCTCGGCGAGCCGGGCGTGGCGCGCTCGGCGTTGAGCCATGCGCTGAAGCTACGCGAGACGCTGAACGAGGACGCCGGGGCCGCGGCTAGCCGGCGGAATCTGAGTTTCGTCCTCGCGCCCGTCATCGATCAGTCACCGAGCGCGACGGCGGTGCGCGACGATCTGCTCGATCTCGATGCGCTGCCGCTTCGAGACGGCATCCAGCCGGCCGTTCCAATCCCGAAGACGAAGGGTGCTCTGCCGGTTATGTTTCTGTTGGCGGTCCTGAGCGGTCTCGCTTATTGGGGTGCGCCCGTCGCTTCATCGTGGCGATCCTGGCACCTTGCAGACATCAGCTCGGTCCTCTCGACCGGCGTCGGAGGAGCACCGGCCAGCGCTCGGACTACGCCAGCGCCGCCAGTGTTGCAGGCGCGCGCCAACGACCAGGCGCTGTTTCCTCCGGTGCCGCGGGACACCGGCACGGACAGGGCGAACATCCTCATCTTCACTCCGCGACCCGGCTCGATCGCGACGGGCGGTTCGACCAAGCTCTGCTACGCGGTCAGCGGCGCCGTGCAAGTGCAAGTCGAACCCGGCATCGGCGACGTCAACGCGACGAGCAGGTTGACCTGTCTTCGCGTTGCACCGGTACGCACGACGACTTATCAGCTCACGGCTCACGGTCGCGACGGCCAGCCGGTCAGACAGCAGTTGGTGATCGTCGTCCCGTAGAAGCGGTCTCAACCGCTATATCAATAGGAGAACGTACCGAAGAACGACGAGCGCTTGTTCGGGTCGCTCCACTTCGTGCAGAGCGACGCGCCCGCTGAATTCGTTCTCGGCGGTCGTCCCCATCTCGGCGTGATCGACGGCGGTCAGCGGCCCGAACCACTGCTTGTTGCCGCAGCTCGCGTCGTGGTGAAGATGCTTTTCCACTGACAGGTTCAGCGCGTCGGTCGAGACGCGGATGTCGTGGCCGCTGTCGACGAACTGGATCGGCGCGGCCGTCTCCTGGACGACGCTGCCGATGACGGGTCCGGCCAGCGACTTCACCATCGCGACGAGCGCCTTGCGCTGCGCCGGCGTCGCGCGCGCATCGAGGAACAGCGCGGCGCGTGCAGGCGTGGACTCGCCGCCGATTTCGTGAATGCCGAGGTTGGTGTCCGCCGAGAGCGCGGCGACGACGGCGAGGCCGTCGAGGGAGACGCCGTTCAGCTGCCCGCGATCGACCTTCCACGCGAGCAGCGCCTCGCGTCCGGTCGTCGCGGCTTCGCCGTTCATGACGCAGGCGCCGGCGAACACCTCCGCCGTTCTCGCCTCCACGTAGGTGCCTGTAATCGACGCGGGTCTGGCGGACAGACGTGACCAGCGTCAGGCTCGACAGGGCGAACGAAAGGGCGATCTTCTTCATGATGCTTCTCCGGTCCGTTCACAGACTGCAACAGCGCGCGCCCGTCGCAGCAGACATCAGGGCGGACGGGCTGGCGGTCCGGGCCGAGTCCGGTCTGCGTCAGCACGCACCAGTAGGCGGTCTGGTCGTACTTATCGTAGAACGTCGCCTCGGCGGGGTCCACCACAGCCTGTGATGTACATGCTCTTCGTGCGGATCTTGAGGCAGTGCACGCCCACGGTGATCTTCGGCGAGGTCAGCGCTTCCATCGTTGGATACCTCCCGGCTCACACGATCGGCAGCCCGGCGGCGCGCAGGATGGCGCGCTCGACGGCGGTCTTCGCGACCTGAATCTTGTAGGCGTTCTGGCTGAGCGGCGTCGCGCCGCGCAGCGCGGCCTCGGCGGCGGCGGCGGCCGTCTCCGGGCTGATCGTCTTGCCGGCGAGCGCCTGCTCGGCGGCCTGCGAGCGCCACGGAATCGGCGCCACCGCGCCCATCACGACGCGCGCCGACTGCACGGTCGATCCGTTCATCGCCAGCAGCACCGTCGCGAAGGCGATCGGCCAGTCGTGCGACGTCTTGTAGCGCACTTCGTAGTGGCCGCTCTTCACGCTGCCGGGCGCCGGCAGGATCACGTGCGTCAGCAGCTCGTTCGGCTGCGAGCACGTTCTCCCGCTGCACGTTCTGCAGCGTCGGCAGCGTGAAGTACTCCGCCGCCGGCACCAGCCGCTCGCCGTTCGGACCGAACAGGCGGAACGTCGCGCCGTAGGCGACAAACGGCACCGCCAGGCTGGACGGATGCACGATGAAGCTCGGGCCGCCGCCGAAGATCGCGTGGAACTGGTTCTCGCCCGCCGGCGAGAAGCAGGTGTTCCCGCCCTTCTTGAAGCAGACGAACTCCTCGTTGCGGAAGTACCAGCAGCGCGGCCGCTGATTCAGGTTGCCGCCGACCGTTCCCTGATTGCGGATCTGCGGCGTGCCCACTTCGATCGCCGCCGCGGCGACGGCCGGATACAGCCGCGCCGATCTCGGCGTGCTCGGCGACGATCGACCATCTTCATCGCCGCGCCGATCCGCAGGCCGCCGCTGACCGGCGTCACCGTGGCCTCGAGCGCGTTCTTCACGTTGACGATGCGATCGGGCTGCGTGATGTAGTCCTTCATCCGCGCCAGCAGGTCCTGGCCGCCGCCGATCGGCATCGCCTTCTCGTGCTCCGGCGAGAGCGCGGCGACGGCGTCCTTCTCGTTCGTCGGGTTGACGTAGGCAAAGGGTTTCACGAAGCGCCTACGCTTTCTGCTGAAGGGTTTGCAGGATCTTCGCCGGCGTCAGCGGCAGGCTCCGCACCGTGACGCCGATCGCGTTGCGGACCGCGAGCGCGATGGCCGCCGCCGTCGGCACCGTCGGCGGCTCGCCGAGGCCGATCACGCCGCGCTCCGGCTGATTCTTCAGGCGGATGTCGATCTGCGGGATGTCCGACATGCCGGCGAGCAGATACCACTCCATGTTCGGATTGACCATCTGCCCGGTGTTCCGGTCGAGGATGCGATCCTCGAACAGCGCGAAGTTCAGCGAGCCGATGACGCCGCCGTAGCACTGGCTCTCGGCGGTGAGCGGGTTGACGACCAGGCCGCAATCCTGGATCGCGAGCACGCGCGTCACCTTGACGATGCCGGTCTTGACGTCGACGGTGACTTCGGCGAACTGCACGCCGCGAGGTCGTGACCGACGTCATGCCGGGCCGCCAGTCGCCGTCGGCGGCGATCGGCTGCGGGCCGATCCGCTTGCAGGCGTCGGCCCACGACAGCCCCTTCGACGGAGTCGCCCTTGACGTGAATGCGGCCGCCCGCCGCGACGAGCGATGCCGGCCTCGACGCCGAGCGCCGGCGCGACCTTCTCCTTGAGCGCGTCGAGCGCCTTGAGCGCCGCGATGCGGATCGCCGGGACTGATGCTGGCCGCGGTCGTGCTGCCGCCCGAGCCCGGGCTGACGCCGTACTGCGTGTCGCCGATCTCCGGCGTCACCTGCGACGGCTGCAGCCCGAGCGCGTCGGCGGTGACCATCGCGACGAGCGTGCGCGTGCCGGTGCCGATGTCCTGCGTGCCGATGCGCATGATGACGCTGCCGTCGGAGGCGATCTCGCAGTGGGCCGGCGCCGGGCCGCGGCCGCCGCCGCCCCACGTGCCGATCGCCACGCCCATGCCGGTCTTGATCGATCCCGGCGTCGGGTCGCCGGTCGGATGCCGCTTGCTCCAGCCGAACGCCTCGGCGCCCTTCGCGCAGGTACGCTGCGCCACATCGCGTTCGGCGCTTCCGGCGGCAGGTTCTTGATCCGGAACTCGACCGGATCCATCTTCACCTTGTCGGCGAGCTCGTCCATCATGATTTCGGTGATGAACGAGCCCTGCGGATGGCCGGGCGCGCGCATCGGGCGCTGCTGGCCGGTGTTGATGAAGACGTCCTTGTGCGTCCGGCGGCGGTTGGCGATCTGGTAGATGTAGGGCAGCGGAAAGCCGGACGCCGCGCCCGCGCCGCCCGTGCCCCACGACTCGGCGTCGAACGCGGTGATGATGCCGTCGGCCGAGACGCCGGCCTTGATCCGCGCCGCGGCCGACGGACGGTTGCCGGTGGCGAGGTGCTCTTCCTTGCGATCGAGCATCAGCTTGACCGGCGCGTTCGCCTGCTTCGCCAGCCGCGCGCAGATCAGCCCTTCGGCGCCGAGCTGCAGCTTGCTGCCGAAGCCGCCGCCCATGTACTGGCAGATGACGCGGACGTTGGCCTGCGGAATGGCCAGCGCGCTGGCGAAGTTCTCGCGCGCGGAGTTGACGCCCTGCGTCGAGACCCAGGCCGTCAGCTTGTCGCCGTCCCACTCGCACACGGTGCCGTGCGACTCCAGGCAGACGTGCGTGATGACGTGCGTCGCGTAGGTCTCTTCGAGCGTGATGCGCCGCCGCCTTGAAGCCCGCCGCGAGGTCGCCGGTTTCCTGCGTCTGTCCCTGCGCGCACGTTGCCGCCGGTGAACACCGGCGGCGCCGTGCCGGCCAGCGCCTGGTCGACGCTGATGACGTGCGGCAGCACCTCGTACTCGACCTTGATCAGCCGCGCCGCGTCGATCGCGTGCTCCTCGGTGTCGGCCGCGACCGCCGCGACCTCGTCCCCCTGGAACATCACGACGTTGGTCTTCGTCGTCGGCGGGATCGCGATGCACGAGCGCGACCTTGACGCCGGGCGCCCGCTGCGCCGCCGACAGATCGACCGACACGCACGCGCGCGTGCGGATGCGGCGAGCGGACGATGCGCGCGTAGAGCATGCCCGGACGCTTGATGTCGAACGTGTACTTGGCGCGGCCGGTCACCTTGTCGGGACCGTCCAGGCGCTTGACGCGACGTGCCGAGCACGGTCGGCGTGCGTCGGCCAGTTGTATTTCGGATCGACGGGTCGGCGGCGGCGGCCGCGCCCGCCCTGCGTCCGCCGCGCCGGTGGTGTTGCGGTGGTGGAGCACTGGGCTTAGCCACGCTGCACCCCCTTCACGCTCGACACCGCTTCGAAGATGCGGGTGAACGTGCCGCAGCGGCAGATGTTGCCGTCGAGCCCTTTCTTGATCTGCTCGGGCGTCGGGTTGGGATGCTTCTCGAGCAGGCCGACGCTCGCCATGATGAAGCCCGGCGTGCAGAAGCCGCACATCAGCGCGTCCTTGTCGCAGAACGCCTGCTGCACCGGATGCAGCGTCTGGCCGTTGGCCAGGCCGTCGACGTTGCGAATCTGCTTGCCCTGCACGTCGATCGCCAGCGTCGAGCAGGCAGTAGACCGGCCGGCCGTCGACGAGCATCGTGCAGGCGCCGCAGGCGCCGCGATCGCAGCCGCGCTTGTTGCCGGTCAGGTCGGCGCGCATGCGCAGCGCATCCAGCAGCGTGACGCGCGGCTCGATCATCAGATTGAGCTGGCGGCCGTTCACGGTGAGCCGCACCGGCACGTCGCCGGGGCCGACCGCGGCGCACGCCCGGCTTGGCGCCTCGAGCTCCGGCCGGCGCGATGACGGTCGCCGCGATACCGACGACGCCGGTCGATTTCAGAAAATTGCGGCGGCTGAGGTTCACGCCGTCCGACGGTTCGTCCTTGGGAGCCATTCACAGTCCCCTTTTGCGCCGAGACGCCTGGCAAGACCACGGCCTGACAGATATTAATACAACGAATTCCGCCGGCTGGGTTGCCTGGGTCACTGAAGGCCCCGACGAGCCTTGCCGTGAGGCCAGCCAGGGCTACCGGCTCGGACGCTGGCGATCGCTTACGGTCATTTCTGTCTCCCCATCACACAATTGCGCTTCGACGCTCCGACATCCGCGCGCGTCGGGTCCCCTTCGGAGTGCGGCAATCGCCACATTCAGCGGATGAGGTCGCTGGAAACCAACTGGCATTTCGATTGATGTCAATCCGGCGGTGATTCACACCGGTCCCCGGAGACGCCGATAAGAGAGTCACCGTTCGAAGGCTCGAGTCCGAACACCTCGGCCGCGAGCCGATCACGGACCACGATCATGATGCCAGGAACACTTCGTCGAGTGCTCGCCTTTGCGGGTTTGACTGGACTCACGGTGCTGCGGGCGAGCGCTCAGTCGCCGACGCCACCGAGAGAAACGTTTCGAAGCTCGGTCGATATCGTCACGATTCAGGCGTCGGTGCGCGACGCGCGCGGGCGGGTCGTGCGGGGGCTCACCCCTCGAGACTTCGAGGTCCGGGACAACGGACAACTCCGGCCGGTGATCGACCTCCGAGCCGACCGGCAATCGCCGGTCACGTCTCGCAATTCTGGTCGACATGAGCGGCAGCATGAGCGTCGGCCCCAAGATCGCCATGGCGCGGCAGGCATACGAGTCGGTCCTGTCGCAACTCCGCGACCAGGACGAAGTTGCGCTGTTCACATTCGACTCCTCGCTGCATGAACGGCAGACGTTCACGCACGACCTCACGCAGCTCAGAAACGGACTCGCGACGTTTGAACCGTACGGGAGCACGTCGCTGTACGATGCCATGGCCGCCACGGCCCATCGACTCGGCGACCGGTCCGCGAGCCACCGCGCGATATTGGTGCTGACGGACGGGATTGATACCAGCAGCCGCCTCTCAGCCTCCGAGGTCTCGGGACTTGCCAGTTCGATCAGTGTTCCAGTCTATGTCGTGGCCACCGTGCCGTCTGTCGATCAGCGCGCGATGATGGAGGCGACCGCTCGAGGCGTGCGATCAGACAGTGCGGACTTGCGCGATCTGGCCGAGTGGACCGGCGGGCATCTCGTGTTCGCCAGCACGTTCGGAGAGTCGACCGTCGTCGCGTCAAATATTGTCGACGACCTGCGACAGCAGTATGTGCTGGCCATTGAAGCCGCGGACGCGCACGAATGGCGTCGCCTCGATGTGCGCGTGAAAACGCAGTCTGCGACGGTCAAGACTCGAAGCGGCTATTTCGGCAGTTGATCCCGTGCAAGCGTCTGTCGCCCCGACAGACGTCCAAAACTGACGCGCCTGGGTCCACCGTCGATCCGGAAGCGGCCAGACTCAGCGTCCCGAACAGCGCACACTAATCGCCAGCAGTGTCGAACTGTCGCACGGATGTTACATGCTCGAGCTTTGTCCACCCTCCCTGGATCCTTCAGCCGGCCCGGCGCGTCAGTATAAAGGGAGGGATCCATGTTTGTTTCTGGCGGGCCGTGCTTGACGGTCCGTGTCCTCAACGTTGAGGGACCGCTGCGCGCGCCCGTCGACAAGGCGCTCGTGCGAGAGGTGCGCGAGCTCATTCGTCGTGGCGAGCGCCACTTCGTCCTGGATTTACACCGAGTGACCCAAATTGACGCAGCCGGCGTGGGAGAACTCGTCCGGGCCTACAGGATGACATGCGAGGCGAACGGCACGTTCGAAGTCCTGAATCCGACCAACCGGGTGCGCGAAGTCCTTGCGCGGGCTGGCCTCCTCGGACTCGTGAAGACAAACGGGTCGCGGACTCGCTCCACGAAACCGGTACCGGCTGGCCGACCGCTCGATTGTGGGTCCTTTCTGCGCCAGCCAACGGGATAGATGTCCGCGTGGATCTCAACGCGCAGCGATTGACTACAGGATAGCCGTCAAATGCCGAGACCTCACCGTTTGCAGTGCGCGGAGACATGGGCCGGTAACGACGGCGCGTCCAGCGTTGCGGAGCTGCCGGGCTTGACGGTCTGGGTTCACTCGGCGCCGTTCGGAGCCGATGACGCCGGCGGCGACGTGCACTACATCTCAGTCTGTCCGAGCTGCATCGTTTCGCGCATCGCGCTGGCTGACGTGAGCGGCCACGGGGACGCTGTGGCACTCATGGGTGCCAAGCTCAGAGAATTGATGCAGAAATACCTTGCGGCCCTCGAGCAGGCCAGCCTGATGCGGGATCTCAACGAGGCTGTTGCGGAGGAGCTCGATGGCGTCCACTATGCGACGATGGTCGCGGTGGGTTTCCACGATCGCCGGGGACTGCTTGTGATGACGAATGCCGGGCATCCTCCGGCCATGTGGTATCGGGCCACTCGTGACGAGTGGACCTGGTTCGAGCGGCAACAAGCAGAAGCGCGCGTCAGCGGCACCCCGCTCGGTTTGTTGCCTAACGTGTCGTATGACCGGATCATCGTCAAGCCGGACGCGGGTGACCTCATTGTCCTGTACTCCGACGGGGTGTCAGAGGCCACCAATCCTGTTGGCGAGGAATTGGGTCGAGACGGGCTCATGACGATGGCTCGATCGGTAGAACCCACTTCCGTGGAAGGCTTCGGACTGCAGCTCCTGGAGGCCCTCGGTGAGTTTTCGTGCCGGGCGCCCGGCCGACGACGACGAGACGATTGTCGTGCTGCAAAGGTTGCCCGTCCGATCAATGTGAGTCCACGCTCGCTGCGGGCGTTCGCAACGAGGTCCTGTCGCAACTGGTCGGCCGCATCGCTGTCGAGTTTCGGCCCGAGAAGCGTTGCGAGCATCTCCAACAGCGCCACGTCGGCCGAAACGAACGGGCGTTCCAGCGTCGAGTAGATCGTGAGCACGCCGACCAGTTTCCCCTCCGGGATGAGTGGCGCACTCATGCACAATTGGGGCGATGGACGCAATTGGGCGGCGATGTTTCCCAGGTCGAGCGCCGCCTCTGAATTCACGATGCTCCTTCGATGTGCCCCGACCCATCCGGACAACCTGAGGCCCATTCCGATCGTCAGACTCTCGACGGCCCTTGCATGGATGCCGGCTGCGGCTCGAGCGAACAGCGCATCAAGTTGCGGATCGTACTGATAGATCACCACCGTCAGACCAGGAATCAGCGTTGAGAGCGGCGGGATGAGGGCCTCGCACAGCGCCCGGATGTCGCGATGGCGCCCGACGATCTCACCGAGTTGCCCCGCAACCTTCAGGGTCGTCGCGGTGATCGCCCGATCCGTGTCGTCGGGTTTTACCGCCTGGCGCCCGTGGGCGATGGCTTCGGCGACGGCCATAGACGGCGGCTCGGACGCCACCACGTCGCTCGGCCGAGATCTCGTCCTTGATACGCAGCAGCGCGGCCACCACGGCCGGATCGTACATGACCCCGCTGCGCTCGAGAATCACGCCGAGCGCGCGGTCGGGCGCGAAGGCGCGGCGGTACGGCCGGTCTGACGTGAGGGCATCGAGACAGTCGACGACGGAGAGGATGCGAGCGCCGATCGGAATGTCCTCCCCGCGCAGGCCGTCGGGATAGCCGCTGCCATCCCAGTTCTCGTGATGATGCCGAACAATGGGTACAACCGGGAACGGGAAGCCGACAGGCGACAGAATGTCTGCGCCGATCGTCGAATGCAGTTTCATCGTCTCGAATTCGGCCGCGGTCAACTTGTCGGGCTTGTTGAGGATGTGTTCGGGAATGGCGAGCTTCCCCACGTCATGGAGCAGCGCGGCTGCTTCGAGCGCGCGCAACTGCAACTCGTCCTGAATGTTCAACTCGCGCGCGAGCCGCATGGCATTTGTCTGCACGCGCCGGAGATGATCGTGCGTGACCTGATCGCGGGCGTCCACGGCGTGTGCGAGCGTCTCGATGGTCGCGAGATACATCGTATTGATTCGCGTGAGATGCGCGACGTCGTCCTGCATCCGTCCCACGGCGGTCCTGAACGTGACGTACAGGATGAACGGAATGGGCATCACGAATGCGAGCACGCGGAAATCGCCGTGCTGCGTGGAGATGAGGAAGAGCGCCAAACCGGCAGCCGCGGCGCCGCCTACGTACCCGGGCCACAAGGACATGAAGTGCGCGCGCCACACCTGCCAGAGCGGCTGCCCGCCGGCGAGGGCGATGGCCACTGCAACGAGGCCGGTATTCGCCGCGAAATACAGGATCGCAAACGCGGCGAGCGATCCAACGTGCCCGACGATGGCCGATGGATCCGCCGCGAGCGGTGCCGTGTGGCTGAGAGCGAAGAACGCGCGCGCCGACATCGACATCGCGAGAGCCCCGGCCGACGCGTTGAACAGGTAGCGCGTCAAGGATCGCTGGCTGCGCACGAGACGGGTCGAGAGCACCGCCGCGTCGACCGCGACCACAACGGCGCCCGCGCCCGGCCCGAACATCAGCGCCGTCGCGAAGGTGAAGATGTCCGAGATTGAAAAGCTGACCGGGAAGGCGGGCATGCGCAACATCAATTGACTGCCGGCGACGGTCAACGCCACGAGCAACGTCAATCGAGGATCCCACGGCGCGGATATCAGCGATCGGATAGACGTCGCGAGGACGAACATGCCCGCCACGATCACGCTTCCGAGATAGATCTGCGGCGCCGCGGGCCGCCAGTCCCAATGGCGCCACGTCTGTGCCCGAACGCCGGCGTCGGTGATCGGAGTCATCGCGATGTCTGAATCCCTGCTGTCCCAGAACGTGACACCGAGCGTCGGCTTTTATCAGGCGTTTCGCGCCTCCAGCCTGCCCATCTCGAATCGCGTTCCATGCTGGCACACCCTTGTGTGCCGTTACGCGCCACGCCGGCCGAAAGTGACGCCCGCTCTTCCATCGGTGCCGGCACCCGGAATGTCAACGCTTACCGGCGTTTACCGCGATTTGCCGGTGAGTGGCCAGCGGCTTGCTGTTGTGGTCGGTGCAAACGAGGTGACAACGGTATGAGTCTGTTCGCCAGCCGCGGCGTTGTGCGCGTGTTCGTTGGTTTCGTGCTCCTGACGATCGCTGCGCCTGTTGCTCCAACCATCACGGCGCACGCCGATAACGGATCCGGCACGACGGCCGACTCGCGACGCGCCTCCAAACATGCGCCGAAGCTTGATCTCGAGCTGCAACGGCAGCGACGCGCGCACCGCGACGAGATGGTGCGCGTCATCGTCACACCTGCGGCAGGACACGGGTCGGCCGCACTTCAAAAGCGCCGTGCGCACGGTGATGCGATTACCTCGGAGCACACGATTGTCGATGCATTCTCCGCCACGATTCACGCAGACGATCTGGATGCGCTCGACGCGGATCCTGATGTCGCGAACGTTTCTGCGGACGCCATCGTGACTTCGGATGCCGCGATCGATGGCAGAGGCAACGCTGCTCCAAGTGCCCTCCTCCAGACACTCGGGCTCGATGCGGTGGAGATGGACGGCCCCGGCGGCAAGGACGTCGGCATCGCCGTGATCGATTCGGGATTGGAACAGGGAGTCGATCTGCACGGCGGCGAGCACGACAAGCAGTACGCGTTCGTCGGCGGCGCTCCGAAACAGGTCGCCCCGTACGACGACTACGGCCACGGCACCCACATCGCCGGTCTCATTGGGGGCTCGGGCGAGGCCTCGGAGGGCGACGCGGAAGAAATCGCGCGCGATGGGCACGCTCACCGCATCAAGGTTCGCGTCTACCGCGGCATCGCGCCGAAGGCGCGCATCGTGAGCCTGAAGGTCTTGAACAGCGATGGCACAGGCCGGACGAGTGATGTGATCGACGCCATTCAGTTTGCCGTTCAAAACCGCGAGCGTCTGAAAGTCGACATCATCAACCTGTCGCTGGGGCATCCGATCTACGAGCCGCGCGACACCGATCCCCTCGTGCAGGCCGTCGAAGCCGCCGTGCGCGCGGGCATCGTCGTCGTCGCCTCCGCGGGAAACTTCGGCACCAACCCGGACACGGGCGTCCCGGGATACGCGGGCATCACGTCACCGGGCAACGCGCCGTCCGCGATAACGGTCGGCGCGGTCGACACGCGGGGCACCGCCTCTCGTCTCGACGACCGGGTTGCGAGCTACAGCTCGCGCGGACCCACGTGGTACGACGCGGCGGCAAAGCCGGATGTCGTGGCGCCAGGCCATCGCCTCGTGGCACCCGCCGCACTGCGAAGCTCGCTGTACGCCGAGTGGCCGACACGTCGCGTCGGGTCGTTAAAGAAGGGGTCGGACTACTTCATGCTCAGCGGCACGAGTATGGCTGCCGCCGTCACCAGTGGAGTCGTGGCGCTGATCCTCGAAGCCCACGAGGAGCGATTCAAGGAGCGGCTGGCGCCAAATGCCGTCAAGGCGCTGCTGGAATTCTCTGCGATTCCCCTTCCAGGAGTCGATCGTTTGACACAGGGCGCCGGGGAGGTCAACGCGGCGGGGGCCATCCAGCTCGCCGCGTCGATCGATCCGTCGTCTCCATCGGGTTCGTGGTGGCTGACCGCGGGCGTCGATACCTTCACGACCATCGACGGTGCGGCGCTGTCGTGGGGCCAGACCGTGATCTGGGGCAACACGGTGATATGGGGGAACGCGGCGTACTACAACTTGGAGGCCTGGTCCCAAACCGTGATCTGGGGTAACACCGTCATCTGGGGCAATACAGTGATCTGGGGTAATCAGGTCGACGCCGTGTGGGAGGACCCACAGACCTGGGCCAGCACCGTCGTGTGGGGTAATGGCCTGCTCGACGTCGGCGCGGGGGCCGATTGGAACAGCCTGGGACCCACCACAGTCATCTGGGGCAATCTGCAACCGTGACGACCTGATGGGATGCCGGCGGGCGGATTACTGATCCCTGAGCGCGACAAGTGGATCGACGCGCACCGCGCGCCGTGAAGGCAGCCACGTCGCGGCCAGCGCGATGGTCAGGAACAGCGAGCACGCGCCAGCGAAGGACACGACATCGATGGCGCCAAGGCCGTAGAGCACGCCGCGAAGCAGACGCGACGCTCCGACGGCCAGCACAATCCCGAGCAGCAATCCCGCCACCACGGGACGAAGGCTCCCCCGCATCATCAAAGCCGAGGACGTGACGCTTCTGAGCGCCGATGGCCATCCGGATGCCGATTTCGCGCGTGCGAAGGACGACGTCGTAGCTGACGGTGCTGTAGATCCCCATCGACGCCAGCAGGAGCCCGAAGAGGCTGATGCTGGACGCGATCGCCGCTGACATGCTGGCGATGAGAAACGCATCCGTGCGACGAAGCATCGCCTGCAGCGTCGAGGTCGTGGCAGTCAGTCCCGGATCGACCGCGGTGATCACCGGCTCGATGCGCGCATCACCAACGTCGGATCGGTCGTGTGTCCGAACGAGGATCGGGTAATCCTGGAGTCGGTCCTTCGGTAGCGGCAGATAGACCTGTTGTGCGTCGCTGCCGTCCATCGTCACGCCACGTGTGTCACGGGCCACGCCGATGACCGACCAGCTCGGGCCGTCGGGTAACAGCTCGCCCTTGTTGTGGAATTGTCCGTCGGTTCCGAGGCGCAGGCTGGAACCGATCGGGTTCTGTCCGGGCCAGAGGCGCTGCGCGGCGGAAGCACTGAGAATCACGGCGAGCTCCGGCTGTCCGGACTGCGCCCGAAAGCCCCGGCCCTTGGATCAGGGGGATGCCAAGCGTCTCGAAATAGTTGGCCTCCACCCATGTGTAGTAGAGCATCGCGTGCATGTTCGTACGCTGACGGACGATCGCCGTTCACCGATACCGCGGCGCGTCGAGCGCCGATGTCGTTGGGTGCCCGCGCGGTGGTAATCCTTGTGACGCCCGGCAGTGCCGCGAGCCGGCTGCGGAGGTCGTGCACGATGGCGGCTCTGTAGCCGCTATCGTGAATCAAGCCCCTCGGGGAATTGAAGGTTCAGACTGATCACCCGCTCGGCGTCGTACCCGGTGTCCATCTCGAGCGCCTGACTCGCGCTGCGCACCAACAGGCCGCTGGCGATCAGCAACGTGAGCGACACGGCGACCTGCGCGGTAATGAGCCCCCGGCGGAGCCGGCTGCGCACCGAGCGACGTACCGGTTCCCCGAGTCGTCGAGAACGATCCGGAACGGGAACTCGCCAGGGCAGGGACGAGCCCGAACAGAACGCCCGCGAGCACCGACATGACCAGGACGTACGCGAGGACCGTGAAATCAGGGTTCACATTCAGGACGAGCGTGAACTCCGCAGGGCAGCTCCTCGGCCGCTTTGGTCACCGCCAGGTGCGAGCAGCGCCCACGTCAACGGCAGTGCAAGTGATCCCGCCAGCACGCCCAGAAGGCCGCTTTCGGTTACCAACTGCCGAATCAGACGCGATCGGGTGGCGCCGAGCGAGAGACGCATGCCAAGTTCGTGCTGACGGGCAGTCGCACGCGCCAGTTGCAAACCGGAAGCGTTGGCGCAGGCGATCACCAGCACCATCCCGGCCGCAGCCATGATCAGGATGATGGTGAGCCGCAGGCCGGCGTTGATCCCCGGCAAGGCCGAACCCGCCGAGATCACCGCGTTCACGTCCTTCCGGAAGTCTGAGTCTGGCGTGTGCAACGCCCGCAGTCGAGAAGCCAGCACAGTCATCTCGGCCTGCGCTTCAGCGCATGCTGACGCCTGGCGCCAGGCGGCCGAACACACGACAACACAGCTCCTCACGGTCACGCAGCCGGCTGCTGTCTGGATGCACGACAGGATAGAGGCTGAGCGGCAGCCAGAAGTTGGGCACTGCGATGCTCGTGCCCGTGAAGTTGGCCGGCGTGACCCCGACGATGGTGAAGGCGGCGCCATTGAGGCGAATGCTCTTGCCCAACACCGCGGGGTCGCCCGCGAAGCGCCGGCGCCAGTAGTTCTCACTGATCAACACTGATGGCGACGTGGCGAGTTCGGACGTCGTTGAAGGCGTCGAATGCACGCCCACGGACCGGAGCCACGCCGAGCACCGAGAAGTAGTTCTCCGAAACGACGAACGTGGAGGCCATCTCGGCATTGCTCGCGGACGGACTCGCCAACCCGAGTCTCCCGATCAGTGACTCCTCGCTCCGCGGCGCGCTCACGATGCCGCCGGCGTCCGTGAGCCTCAGTTCTTCGATCGAGAACGCGATCACGCCGCTGAACGATCTGAGCCCGATCCCGATAAGCTTCATAGTCCGGATAGCTGAACCTGGCCGTGGTCGCGCCGGACTGGAGATGTAACGAGATATTGACCAGCGTGTCGGGGTCCCGCGCATCGAGCGGCCGAGCGACGAACGCTTTGTATGCCGTGAAGACAACCGTGTTGACGCCGATTCCGAGCGCCAACGCCAGAACCGACACGGCGCTGAAACCCAGATCGCGCCGCAGCGTCCGAGCGCCATAGCGGAAGTCCTGGAGAAACGTCTCGAACAGACTCATCGGGGCACCTGCTCACTTCGAGGGTTGCCCGGCTATACGCTCATCCCGGCGGAGGCGTTCCCGCCAAGGCCCATGGTCCTGGAATCCCAGTCCGATTGTGCGCGTTTTTCACCGCGGCGTGCCGTGCGATCTCGGGAGCGCCGGGGCGCGACAGGTTACTGCTCCCTGCTCCCTTAGCGCGACAAGTGGAACCACGCCGAGTACCGAAAAGTAGTTCTCTGAAACGACGAAAGTGCTCGCCATCTCGGTATTGCTCGCGGGCGGGCTCGCCAGGCCGAGGCCTCCGATCAGCGATTCCGCGCTGCGGCGGCTCACAATGCCGCCCGCGTCTGTGAGCCTCAGTTCTTCGATCGAGAACGCGATCACGCCGCTGAACGACCGGAGACCATCCCGATAGGCTTCGTAGTCCGGATAGCTGAGGCGTTCCAGACAGGTTCATGGTCCCGGAACTCCTGTCCGACTGTGCGCGTTTTCCACCGGCTCGCAACGGACGTCAAATCGCGGCGCAACCCGGTATACTCCATTCTGGCAACACGTCTGTGCCGGTTGCGTTGTCTATGCTGATCCACGAGCTCACACCCCAGGACTGCCGGGAGATCATACGCACCACGCAGGTGGCCAGGCTTGCGTGTGCGCATCACGGCCAGCCGTACGTCGTACCGGTTTCGTACTCGTTCGATGCCGCACGAGACTGTCTCTACTGCTTTTCAGCCGTCGGCCAGAAGATCCTGTGGATGCGGGACAATCCCAAGGTCTGCGTCCAGTTCGAAGAGATTCACGACAAGGACCACTGGGCGACCGTGCTCGTGTTTGGTCGGTATGAGGAACTTCTTGATTCGGAGAGCGACCGTGACACGCGAGAGCGTGCCCTTGCGCTCTTTCAGGCACGGGATGAGTGGTGGCTGCCAGGCGCCGCCCACCCCACATCACGGGACCGCCACACGGTGATCGTCTACCGCATCCAGATCGAGCGCGTCAGTGGCCGCCGAGCCGCTCGACAGACGTGAACTCCTTCCGGCAGGAGCCATCGTGAAAGGACACCGAACTTGAAAAACGACTTTCTAACGATGAAGACCAAGAGTCTGTTGACGATTGCGACTATTGCGGTCGTGCTCGCCGTCGTGGGCACCATGGCCAAGTCCGCGCAGGACAAGTACACCCTGCGAGTTCCGAACGGGCTCGCGTTTTCTGAGTTCAAAGGATACGAAAACTGGCAGGTTGTCTCCGTCAGTCAGACCGCGGACCTGCTCAAGGTGATGGTCGCCAATCCCACAATGATCGACGCCTATCGGAGCGGCATTCCCGGCAACGGCCAACCGTTCCCCGACGGCTCCAAGATCGCGAAGATCGAGTGGAAACCGAAAAGGATGGCGGAGGCACCTTTTGTCGCGAACGTGCCTGACACCTTGCAGGACGTCTTTCTCATCGAGAAGGACAGCAAGCGATTCCCAGACACGAAGGGATGGGCCTACGCGGTGTTTGACTATGTCCCCGCGTCGGACACGTTCACGCCGAACGCGACCGGCACCGTCAATTGCGGTTTCGCGTGCCATACGACCGTGGCAAAGAAGGACTACATTTTTCACTCGTATCAGAAGCGGTGATCCGCGGCATGACCTGGCTGACGGCGAGCGGGCGCGTAACGCGAACCTCGGCCGCGATCAGGCATGCTCGCGCGACGGACATTCTGCGCTCGTGCATCGCCCCCGCTCATCGAATCCCCTCGACCAGGTACAGCGCCGATATCGCCCGGACGTAGGTATACGCGTACGAACGGGCGTCGGGCGTCATCACGATCCGGAGGATGCTGGAGATGCCTGACGGGTCCGGAGGAAGCAGACTCCGAACGATCGTGCGCTCGCCGGATCGGAGATCGATCGAGGCGATCTGCGCCGGTACGCCGGAGTCGGCGTGCACGTAGAGCATCGACCCGTCAGCGCTGACGAGAATCGGCAGGTCTCCCGGGTCCGCGCCGCGGATCGGCTGGCCGCCGCCGTCGAGCGAGTAGACCGCGAGCCGTCGATCGAGTCCGCGTGTCACGAACCGCTTCCCGTCCGGAAGTATGGCCAGGCGGCCGAAGACGCCCTCCGGTGTGACCGGCTGGGGATCGCCGCCATCGACGGATTGAAGAAAGATCCGGCTTCGCTTCCCCGCTTCAGCCCCGGAAAACAGGATCTCGCGTCCGTCGGGACGCCAGCGCGCGGTCGGAAAGTAGTTGGTGACACCGCCGCGAGGCAGTGTTTTCCCTTGACCGGCGCCGGTCGGCAGCAGCGCCAGCCGATCGCCGGCGACGTTGGTCGCGATCACCCACTGCTTGTCGGGTGACAGCGCCAGGGGGACCCCTTCGCCCAGTCGTACGGCAGGCGCGCCATCCGTCGTCCGCAGGTAGATCCCGCGCTCGGCGCCGCCGGCCTCCCACGACTCCTCGAGGATCATCGTCGTTCCGTCTGCGGAGAGATCCCACGCCGTCGATCCGTCGAGCCACGAGAGGTCGCGTTCGCGCGCGGCGCCGGGCGTGAGCGCAATCACACCGGCGCCCCACGCGTCGCGCGTGAGGAGCACGCGTCCGTCGCGCGACACGTCGTGCAGCGTCAACGTCGCCGGTGCGCGGACGAGCAGACGTTCGCGCCCTGTTCTCGTGACAGCGTACAGCGCGTGCGCGGCTCCCACCCTCGTTCCCGTGAACCACACCTCGCGTCCGTCCGGCGACCAGCCCAATCCAAGAACGCTGTTCCACCCTTTGGACAGCACCGTGGCGCGTCCGTTCACATCGGTGAGCATCACGGATCCCGCGGTATCGCCGGGGACCGGATGCTGAATGAACGCAATGGCATCACCGGATGGCGAGAAGCGAATATGCGTGATGTTGCCCGGCGACGGATCGTACAAGGTCTTGCCGAGCGGATACTGCAGCAGGCTGTGGCCGCTGACGGACTGGACTGCTGCCAGTTCCCCGTTCGGCGACCAGTCCGCCGCAACGACTGCCCTCGCGAGCTGACGCGGCGGGCCGCCCGCGAGCGACGCGCGCGCGAGCGTTCCCTCGACCAGACCGAAGCCTTGCGGATCGATGGCCACGGCCATCTCCCCTTTCGAGGACAGCGCGAAGAGTCCGGCGGACGTCAGTTGCAGCGACCGCGCTTCGGGTCCTTCGGACCGTGTCGAGAACAGCTCGGTGGGATTGCCCTCCCAGGCGGCGCCGTACACGATCGTCTGACCGTCGGACGCGAAGCGAGCTCCTTGCACCGTGCCGCGGCGGAACGTGAGCTGGTGGAACTCCGGCGCGCTCTTCGACGCGAACCAGGGCGCGGCGGCCAGAGCCGCGATCGCTACGCCGATCCCTCCCGCGATCGCGGCGCCGAGATATTTCCATCGCCGGCGTGCCGGCGGCGCCGCTTGAGCGACCGCTGTGGAAAACCCCGACACCGCGTCGAGCGCGAAGCCGAGATCGGCGGCGGACTGGAACCGATCCTCTCGATCCTTCTCGAGGCAGCGCGCGACGATGCGCTCGATGGCGGGAGGAACGTTCCCGACGGTCTGACCGAGCTCTGGCGGATGCTCCTTGAGGATGGCCGAGAGCGTGTCCGCGCCCGATGCGCCGTGGAACGGCTTGCGGCCGGAGATCATCTCGTAGAGAACGATGCCGAGCGCGAAGATGTCGGATCGGTGATCGAGACGCTCGCCCCTGACCTGTTCGGGCGACATGTAGCCGACGGTCCCGAGAATGATCCCAGGTGCCGTCGTGTCGTGCTGCTCGGCGGACGTCGCTAACGGGAGCGTCTGCTTCGCAAGGCCGAAGTCCAGAATCTTGATGAGGCCCTGTCGAATCACGAACAGATTCTCCGGCTTGAGATCTCGATGGATGATCCCCCGCCGGTGCGCCGCCGACAATCCGTGCGCGATCTGCTGCGCGTAGCCAACCGCGACGCGGATGGGCAGCGGTCCGGTCGCGAGCAGCGTCCGCAGCGTCTCCCCTTCGAGCAGCTCCGAGACGACGAACGGCTGCCCTTCCGAGGTGCCGATGTCGTAGATGGCGGTGATGTTCGGGTGGTTGAGCGCCGCGGTGGCGCGCGCTTCGTGCTCGAACCGATGCAGGCGCTCGACGTCGTGCGCGAACGTCGCCGGAAGCAGCTTGAGGGCGACGTCTCGACCGAGGCGCGGATCGTGAGCGCGGTACACCTCGCCCATTCCCCCGGCGCCAATGAACCCACGAATTTCGTACGACCCGAAGACGGATCCCGGTGCCCCTTGCACGGTCCCTATTATTCCCTACGGCTGTCCGCCGCAGCACGGAATGCGCAGCCTTCATCACGTGCCGCTGCCGCTCGTCACACGCAGCTTGCGGGAGCCCCGAGCCACACGCGAGAATCGCGCGTGAATTTCGTTCGGATCACGCGCGGCCTGGCGTTTGTGGCGGGACTCCACGTCATGGCTGGCGCCGTGCCCGTCCAGCTCGCCTCTCAGGCCGGTGCTTCTGACGTTCCGCGATTGAGCCATGCCCTCGGCTACTACGATCCGGAGCTCCGGCGCGTCGTCTTGATCGGCGGGGAGAGCGATCCGAAGCCAGGCGACCGCGATCAGGTCTGGGTGTGGAGCGGCACGCGCTGGACGCGTGCGGCGGAGTCCGGTCCTCCGGGGCGCGTCACGGCGGCGGCGGCCTACGATGGCGCGCGCCGGCGTGCTGTGGTCGCGGGCGGCGGCCGCAAATCTGCCGAGGGATCCGGCTGGGAGATCGTGGGCGACAGCTGGGAGTCGGACGGCCGCACCTGGCGCCGGACGGGAGACATTCCGGCGCGCGATCATCTGTCGATGGTCGGAGCACGATGGGGCGTGTTGATGTTTGGGGGCATCACGGGGGATCGAGCGGGTCCGTGGCCGAACGATACGTGGACGCTCGGGCCGGACGGCTGGACACGCGTGGCAAGCGACGGCCCACCGCCTCGCGCCCGCGGCGCGCTGGCCTACGACAACCGCCGGCGCCAGGTTGTCCTCTTCGGCGGTGTGAGCGCGCCATCCGGTTCCGACGAGCGGCAGACCTTCTTCGGTGACACGTGGATCTGGACCAGCGGCCGGTGGCGCAAGGCCACTGATACGGGTCCGCGCGGCCGCTATGCCCACGCGATGGTGTTCGACGAGCGTGCCGGCGTCGTGCTGCTCTACGGCGGCGCGGCGGCGCATCGCGATGCGCCGTTGAGCGACATGTGGCAGTGGGACGGCGCGAGTTGGCGTGAGATCCAGCTGACGGGCGAAACACCTGGTCATCGCTATCAGCCGGTCATGGTGTACGACCGCGCGCGGGGCCGCACTGTTCTCTACGGCGGTCTCGCCGGCGCGTTCGACACCTGGGAGTGCGACGGCCGGCGCTGGCATCGCGTCAGTGTTTGAGCGTCGCCGCCGTTGCGCTTCGCGATCACTGCCTGATCGCAACCCGATGCGGGGAGTCCTTGCTACTCCGCACGTAGCGCCAGCATCGGATCGACGCGCGCGGCGCGCCGCGCCGGGCCGACGGCGGCGAGCGCCGCGACGAGCGTCAACAGCACCGCGGCCGCCGCGAAGCTGACGGGATCGAGCGGGCGGATGCCGAAAAGGAGCGAGCGAATCAGCTGCGCGACAATCGCAGCTGCGGCGGCGCCGATGGCGACGCCGGCCGCGGTCAGCGTCAGCCCCTGGCGCAAAACGAGGCGCAGGACGGATTGCTCGTCGGCACCCAGCGCCATGCGGATCCCGATCTCCCGCACGCGTCGCGCGACGCTGTACGATGTGACGCCGTAGATCCCGATCGCGGCGAGCAGCAGCCCGACGAGACCCAGGCTTCCCGCGACGGCAGCGGCGATCCGCTGCGGCACGAGGCCGAGCGCGGTGATCTCGGTCAGCGGGAGCGCCTGCGAAATCGGCAGGTTCGGATCCATCCGCCGCACGATCGATCGAACCAGCGGAATCCCGCGGGCCTCCGCCGTCTTGACGAGCAGCGACACGCGCGGCGTGTACCGCTGCGCGAGCGGTACGTAGATGTAGGGTCCGATAGCTCCGTCGAGCGAGATGACCCGCGCGTCGGACGCGACCCCGACAACCGTGGTCTTGTCCCAGCTCGACTCGTCGCCCAGCTCGATCGTCCGTCCGATCGGATCCGCGTCCCCCCAGATCGCGCGCGCCATCGCGCGGTTCACAATCGCGACGCGGAGCGACCCGGCGGCGTCGGCGTCTGAAAAATCGCGGCCGGCAAGGAGCGGCACGTTCAACGTCCGGAAGAAACCCGGTGAGACGACGTTCCAGTCGGCATCGAACGCCTCGCTTTCACCTCGCCGGACGCCCGGCGTGCGGATCTGCCCGAATCCCATCCGGCCGCCGTCGAGCGGCAAATCAGCGGCGAACGCCGCCGCCTGGACGCCGGGCTGCGTACGAACCTCTCTTACCAGATTCGCGGCGAAACTCGACCCTGTAACGTCGGTGTAGCGCGCCAGCGATAGGTCCAGCATCGCGACGTCGACGTTCGTCTGATCGAATCCGGTCGGCAACAGCGTCGCGCGGCTCAGCGTTCGCAGGAAGAGACCCGCGATGACGACGAGCAGGAGCGAGCCGGCGATCTGGCCGACCAGGAACACACTTCGCAGCCGGAGGCGCGCGCCGCCAGCAGCCCCCTCTGCCTTCAGCGCGGTCATCAGATCCCCGCGCGTGGCGTGCAGCGCCGGCGCGAGGCCGGAGACGAGAGCTGCCAGCAGCGACACCAGCGTCGCGAACGCGAGGACCCTCCCGTCGATCGGCATGCTCGATCCCAATCGGAACGGGCAGCGCAGGAAGCAGCGCGATCAGCAGGCCGCGCAGCCAGGCGCCGAGTACGATGCCCAGCCCACCGCCGGCCGCGAAGAGGACGACCGTTTCCACGACGAGCTGCCGCGCCAGCCGCCACCGGGACGCGCCGATCGCCAGCCGCACCGCCGTCTCCCTCTGGCGCGCCGCGGCGCGCGCCAGGAGCATGCCGGACAGGTTGACGCACGCGATCAGCAGCACCACTCCGACGATGGCCATCAGCAGGCCCAGGAAGTCGGCGAAGATGTCGATGTGGCCGGGTACGACGGCGGAGGCCATCGCCGTCAGCCCCTTCCCTCGATTTTCCTCTGGGTGCTCCCGCTCGAGGTTGTGGCCGATCGCGGCGATTTCCGCGTTCGCCTGCGCGATCGTCGTCCCCGGCCGGAGCCGCCCGCCCATCAGCAGCCAGACAGCGCGCCGGCTGGTGAGCATGTCCGCGCCCAACCGCGGCGACGCGGCCGCGGTCGCCGACATCGGCAGCCACGCGTCGTTGCGCACCAGCGTCGTGCCCTGAAATCCGCGCGGCGCGATTCCCACGATCCCGAACGGCTGCCCGTTGAGTGTGACGGCTCGGCCGACGATGGCGGGGTCGCCGCCGAACCGACGCAGCCACAACTCGTGGCTGATAACCATCACCGCGTGCTCCCCCGTGCCTCCGCGATCGTCGTCGTCGATGAAAAGCCGCCCGGCGGCGGGGGTTACCCCGAGGACGGTGAAATAGTTCGCGCTGACGAGCGTGCCATAGATGCGCTCGGCTCCATCTGCGCCGCCGAGGCTCATCGGCTGCGCCTCGAGCTTCATCGCGTAGACGTCCGTCAGCGTGGTCACGCGCGCGCGCACGTCCAGGAAATTCGGGTACGAGCTGTTGTCGAATCCTTCCCCGTCCTGAGTGCGCCCGATGTCCACGAGGCGCGGGTGATCCTGGACCCCCGGCAGCGGCCGCAGCAGCATCGCGCTGGCGACGGCGAAGATGGTGGTATTGGCGCCGATCCCGATCGCCACCGACAGGATGGCGGTGGCGGCGAAGAGGGGCGAGCGCCTGATCAAACGCAGCGCGTACCGGACGTCCTGAATCGTCGATGCGAACATGAGGCCTCTTGACCTATTACGTGCGCGGACGGGAAAAGGTTAACAGGCCGAGCAGGTGACGCTGCAGGAACGCAATCATCTGGCCTGTGACGTCCTGGGCAGCATGACTTCCATCGAATAGGTCGAATGCGTGCGAGCCGTCCGGAAAGTTGACGACGGTAATCGGGAGGTTGTTGTCGAGGGCAGCCCGTACGAACCGATCGGCGGACGCGTTCATCGCCGCAAACTGGTCACGCCCTGCCCGGACGATGAGCAACGGCACGTTCTGGCGCAGATCAGTCACGACTCGGCCGGCCGTCGGGTTGGCGAAGCCGAACGCCCGCGAAGCTTCGACGACATCGGTGACAGCGGGACCATCCAGGAAGCATCCGTAGGCGAATGCAGCGCAGGCGACGATGTCGTCCGCGTCCCGCATCAACGCCGACAGCGCTGTTGGCGCGTTGCCGGACACGGCGACCAGACCGACGCGAGCGGGATCGACTGCCCAATTGGCGGCGTCGGTTTGCAGGTGCCGCAGCAGGTCTCGCAGATCGTTTGCCGGTTCGCGTGCGGCGTACGTGATTGCGGTCATCCCGCACGCCGCGATCAACTGCGCCATTGACGTGGTCCAGCCAAGGTCCTTGTAACTGCGGCCAGACGCGCTCCGCTCGGCGTAGCCGGCCACGATGATCACCGCAGGAGACAGTTCGGAGCGACGGTCGGTCGGCGGATCGTAGAGGTCGAGACTCCGCCCGTCCGCGCGTCCATACGGCACATCGCGCCAAATCCGAACGTCGTCCATCCCTTCCAGCGTCAGCCGTATTCGACGCGTCAGCCCATCGTTGCCCTGTTCTTCCAGCACTGCACACCTCCACGCCAGCGCGGCTGCCGGCGGCCGAAGTGTGGCCGCACATGTCCGTCTTGTGTCCAGGTGGTAGAGTGGAGGTTCACTTGCGGGCAAGCAAATCGCCGGCTTCTCGGTATCACCTTCAGCATTGATGCGTTCGCCGGCCGGGTCTCGGCCACACGGCCTTCAACGCTCCAGTGACACTGAATCTCTCAGATAGATCCCGGCTCGGCACACCCCCGGTTTGATCTCCTGATCGCTCCCGACCCGCCGACGGTAATACCGCTGGCGACTGATGCGCAAGAGGCGCGCATGCGCGCCTCGAGCCCGCCGTAAATGTGAGAGGCTAACCGGTCAGCGCCAGATGGACGCTTCGACGCCAAGTCCTACCGGCCGAGCGCGTTCCGTCGCCGGCGCCCTGCGAGCCACGCAGCGCCGCTGCCGAGGAGGACGATCGACGCCGGTTCAGGGGTCTGTGCGACACCCGCGAAGGTGTAGTCGGAACCCTGCCAGAACTGGCTGGGAGGAAAGGTTCCGTACAGCGCCGTGGCTGTGCCGGTTCCATGCAGCGAACCGCTGAAGAAGCGATGGCTGCCCTGTTGAATCGTCACGAATCCCGACCAGGTGATGGGCTCGACGAGTGTCTGCCCGCAACTGATGAACGGGCAATCAGGGACGTTCACCGTGTCGGTCGGTCCAACGAATGACAAGTGACCAGTGACATCCGCCTCGACGATGCCGGATCCGGGCGAGGCCACGGAGTGTTTCGAGAAGGTTCCCGTGCTTTGAGTGAACGGCACCGGAGAGTGGTTGCCGACATCGAAGCCGGGGATAAGGGCAAGGGCGCTCGGCAGATCGTTGTCAAAGATCTCCACCGCAAAGTCAGGGAAAGTGAGCGTCAACTCGCTGCTGCTGATCGCGCCAAAGGGCTGGGTGCTGTAGAAGCCGCTGACCTGGACGGGGTCGGCGATGGCTCCGGCCGCCAACGCCACGACGAGTAACGCCGCCACGGGAATCGTGCCGATCCACCGAATCTGCATGACCGTTCTCCTCGGCGGGCACGAGCCCACCCCCAACCATGGCCGACACCGATCGAATGGGGCCCGCCTTTTCCGAACTTCGCCCGGTCTCTTACAGTATTTCGGCACCACTGTTCCGAGTCGGGGTGGCGGGCGCCGCCGCGCCCGGCTACCAAGCAAGGTTCCGGCCGGACGGTCCTCCTACCTCCCGATCGAAAGGCGCAGCATATCGGCCGGCTCAACGCTTCGCACTCCTCGACCGGGCCGCGTACAGCAGGCGCGTCCTTTGACTCGCGTGGCGGATCGCTTTCTCGGTCGAAGTGCCGATGTTTCGCGAGTGCGGCGACGAAGGCGTCGGCCGGAATCCGTGTCTGGCCGTGGCCGCAAGTCCGTTGCGGACGTCACCAACGAAATTCGCGACACACGTGCTCGCCTCGACACGCGTTACTCGTTCAGGCGACGCCACAACTCGACGGTCTTCTCAACGTACCGTGCACTCAACGGCCTGGAGCGAACGAACCAGGTCTTCTGGCTCTCGCGATAAATGTCTTCGCACAGTCCGTGGGCGGCGGACACACGCATGGCACCGAGCCTGGCAGACCGGCTTCCTCCGAAAGGCGACCCTGGGAGGTACCGTCACCGGCCTCGCCGTGGCGGTCGCGGTTAGAATGAAACGGCGCGTACTTGAGCGTGAGGGCCCTGGAGAGCGACACTGCATGAGCCGAACCCATCTGATCGCCTTGTCCATGACCGCTTGTCTCGTACTCAGTGGCACATCGTCCGCTGCAACGCTGTATCGATACGATTTCGACAACGGAACGAGTGGCAGTTGGGCCCCTGCCGACGCAAGCTGGATGACCTGTCGAACCGTCGCCACCGGCTCGCAGGAATATTGTCAGACTGACGCGACCGCACAACTCTCGACGTCGTCGTTCGACGGAGATCTTGCCTGGGACGACTACTCGATCCAGGCGGCGGCGAAACTCTACAACTATGCCTCCGGCGAGATCGGAATCATCGGTCGCGCCCAGGACGCGTCTCATTACTATCGGCTGTCGCTGAAACGCGACGAGCTGGGAAACAAGAAATGGTGGCTCTCGAGAATCGACGGCGGCGTCGCGACCGAGCTTGCGTCTGGCATCCAGTACTTCCAGAGCGGCTACTACTACCTGCTCAGGCTCACCTTCTACAAGCAGCACATCGAGGCGTCCATCTCGTTCGATCAAGGCCTGACGTTCAACTCGTTAGGCTTTGCCGAAGACACGCGGTACCGGCGTGGAAAGATCGGCCTGATGACCACGAACACCAAGGGGGTTTTCGACAATGTCGCGGTGAACACACTGGGCGCCGCCAATGTCCGCCGCTTCGGACACTTCGTCATCATGTCGCTCGAGAATCAGAATTACACCAATATCATCGGCAACCCGAACATGCCGTACCTGAATTCGCTGCTCGACCGATCGGCCCTGCTCACGAACTTCTACGCGAACTTCCACCCATCCCAGCCGAATTATTTCGCGCTGACGACCGGCCAGAGCTTTTACACGAAAGAGGGACCGATTCCGGCAGGCACGAACACCATCGTGCGGGCGCTGGCGACCAGGAACAAGAGCTGGAAGGGATACTTTACCGACGTGACGACTCACGAGGCCGTGTTCCGGGTACTTTCCAGAGGTCTGGCAGAATCCAACTCAGCTCGCGAAGATCGTTCCCATCTTCCCGAACTTCATGCAGGACGTGACGGCCGGATCGCTCCCAAGTTATTCGCTGATTCACGATCTCCCGACGGTGAATGGCCACAATTGTCCGGACGGCGGCGCGTGCATGGGGCCAGTGGACGATCGGCTCAAGGACACCATCGACGCGTACATCAATCATCCGTCGTTCGTCGCGAACAACGATCTATTGCTGATCTTGTTCGATGAAGCCCGACTCGATGATGTGACGTGCAACGGTCCCACGACGATTGCGATGACCGAAGCGGCGCGCGTGCGCGGCGCCTGGAAATGTGGCGGGCGGACCGTGGCGATGTTCATCGGCGCTGGCGTGAAGCGTGGCTATCAGTCGACGACGCTCTATCATCTTGAAGCGTTCCTCCGGATTTCGCTCGAAGGTCTCGGCGTCACTGACTCATTGCCAGGCGCGTCCGCGTTTGCGCCGGACATGAATGAGTTGTTCGAACCGGTTACGGCGCCTGCGACGCATCGCGAAATCGTCCTGTACACGCAAACGGCGGCAACGACCGCTGGACAGTTTCACGTGGATCCCGACACGAGCGCCGCGGGCGGCTCATCCGAGCATCAGCCCGATCTGGGGACGGGAAAAGTCAAGACTCCGCTCGCGTCCCCGGCCAATTATTTCGACATGACCTTCACCGCTGACGCCGGCACGGCCTATCGCCTCTGGATCCGGGCCAAGGCCGAACGAAATGCCTATACGAACGACTCGGCCTATCTCCAGTTCTCCCAGAGCGTGACCGCGACCGGCACTCAGACCTATCGAATCGGCACCACCAGCGCGACAGCATTCGTCCTCGAGGACTGTTCCGGCTGCGTGATGTCGGGCTGGGGCTGGAACGACAACGGCTATGGGCCCGGTGTCCTCGGCCCGCTGATTTACTTCGACAAGTCAGGTCCACAGACGCTTCGAGTGCAAGCCCGGGAAGACGGAATCTCCATCGACCAGATCGTGCTCTCGGCAGAAAAGTACCTGACAAATCCGCCGGGCGCCGCGCGTGCGGACGCCACGATATTGCCGAAAACGCCGTGATCGCGAGGCTCGGTCCATGACGTCACCGGCGACATCCACTACCGGGGCAATACCGGACGCTTCACGACCGTGCGTCAGACGCTGCGGTTTCGTCCACGAAAGCGAAGTCGGCAGTTTTGTATAAGAGGTTGGCCGACGACACCTATGTCGCGAAGGCCTCAGTTACGGTTCAATCGCCCCGATCGTGCCGACTGGCTGGATCCAAGGATTGGCGATCATGTCTTGAGAGCTCGCCAGCACGGACTCGGCGTTCGGTGCACTGAGAGCGGCAGCGAACAAGTACCCCTGACCACCGTCGGAGCCGAGCTGAGACAGGCGCGACAGCTGGTCGAGGGTTTCGATGCCTTCAGCGATCACCTCCAGGTGCAGCGCCTGTGCAAGCGCGACGATAGCTTGAATGATTTTCGACTGCTCGACGGTCATCGCACTCACGAACGACCGATCGATCTTCAACGCATCGATCGGGAACCGATGGAGGTAGCTCAGCGAAGAATGGCCCGTACCGAAGTCATCGATCGAGATGCGGAGACCGAGTGCCTTCAGTGTTCCGAGGACCTCGATCACCGAGTCCGGGTTTTCTATGACGGCGCTTTCGGTGATTTCGAGATTCAGCGACGACGCGGGCAGGCCGGTTGCCTGAAGTACTCCGGCGATTTCTGTGGCCAGATCCGGATGTACGAACTGTTTCGCTGACAGGTTCACATGCATGGTCAGCGCTCCTGACGACGGATGTGCCCGATGCCACTCGCTCATCTGCGTGCAGGCACGGCGCAGTACCCATGCGCCGAGAGGCACAATCAGACCAGTCTCTTCCGCGACGCCGATGAAATGCTCAGGCGAGACGAGGCCGCGCTCGGGATGGCGCCAGCGCACCAGCGCCTCGAAGCCCGCGAGTTTGCCTGTCGCGAGTGAAATGATCGGCTGATAATGGAGTTCGAACTCGTTCCGCTCGAGAGCCCGCCGCAGGTCAGTTTCGAGCGCCAGCCGTGCGATTGCCGCTTCGCGCATCCGGACGTCGAACACCTCGCTGCGCGCCTTCCCGAGTGACTTGGCGCGGTACATCGCCGTGTCCGCGTCGCGCAGCAGGTCCTGCGCATTGCTGTAGGCCGTCTCGCTCGTCGCGATCCCGATGCTGGCCGAGGTGAACAGCTGGCGGCCATCGAGCTCGAAAGGCTGCTTCAAACAATGCTGAACTCGTTCAGCCACGCGAACGGCGTCGCTCGCGTGCCTGACATGCTCGAGCAGGATCGTGAACTCGTCCCCGCCGATACGGGCAACTGTCACTTCGGAGTTCACGCGGGCGACGGTGTCCACTGTTCGGACACTGCGTTCCAGCCGACTGGCAATTGCCGCCAGGAAACGATCTCCGGCTTCGTGTCCAAGGCTATCGTTCACGAGTTTGAACCGATCCAGATCCACGAAGAGCACCGCCGAGACGTGGCCCTGCCGCTTGGCCCGCTCCATCGACTGTCCGAGGCGATCGAGAAACAGCACGCGATTCGGCAGGCCGGTGAGTGGATCCGATACCTTGCCTTCGGTGATGTCTGTGAGCGAGCCTGCCATGCGATGCGCCCGGCCCGCCGCGTCCCGGACGGCGACGCCGCGCGCGAGCATCCAGCGGTACGTGCCGTCGGCATGCAACACGCGGTGCTCGCTCTCGAAGTGGGGCGCGAGCCCTTCGAGGTGCGCCGCGACACTACTCTTCAGTCTGTCGATATCATCACGGTGGACCCGTCGGAACCACTCGTCAGGAATGGCGGGAACTGCGTCGTTGGACAGCCCGAGCATCTGCTTCCAACGATCGGAGAAGAAGACGTGGTCGGTGCGCAGATTCCAGTCCCACAAACCGTCGTTTGCGCCGCGCACCGCAAGTGCGTAGCGCTCCTCGCTCTCACGGAGGGCCGCCTCAGCTCGCTTCCGAGCTAACTGTGTCTGGATGCGCGCGAGCGTGACGGGCATGTCCACCGGCTTGGTCACGTAGTCGTCCGCGCCGCTGTTGAGGGCTTCCACAATGTCGGCGCTCTCGTGCCGGGCTGTGACCATGATGATCGGAAGCTCGCTCGCTGCGCGCCGCTGCCGGATCGCTCGCAGAACGTCGAGGCCGCTGACGCGCGGCATCTCGATATCGAGGAGTACGAGCGCGAACTCTCGTGCCTCGGTCAGCTCCAGCGCATGAGGTCCGTCCACCGCGGTTACGACGTCATAGCCGTGCCGCCGCAGACGTCGCGACAACAGGTCGCGGTTGACTTCGTTGTCGTCGACCAGAAGCAGCGTGTCAATAGGGGTAGTCATTGGGTGGACGCGCTCCTCAGCATCGTCTGAATCTTCATCAACAGCCGTTGAAACTCCACAGGCTTCGTGTCGAAATCATCGCAGCCTGCCGCGAGCGCCTTCTGACGGTCGCTCGTCATGGCATGGGCCGTCAGCGCAATCAGCGGGATGGATCGTGTACTGTCGTCCGACTTGAGTTGACGCGCCACCTCCCAGCCGTCAATTTCAGGGAGGCTCATGTCCATCAGAATCAGGTCGGGGGCCTCGCTGCGAGCGGCTGCAAGACCTCGTCGGCCATCCATGGCAAGGATCACCTGGTAGCCTCTGCGCTCCAGACGCCTCGAGAGCATGTCCCGGTTCATTTCGTTGTCTTCGACGATGAGAATCCTGGACATGACAGTGCCCTATGACCCGACAGCCTGAGAAAACAGCCGTGCTTTAACCTGCTCACGAACCGCAACCAGCAGGTCCTCGCGGTTGCAGACCGACTTGTCGAGCACCTTTGCTACCGAACCGTTGAGTGACTCCCGATCGGCCGCGGTCAGGTCCTTCGCCGTCAACACGATGATGGGTATCGTTGGTGACCCATGCGTTCGACGGAGCGTGTCGAGGAATTCGAAGCCGTCCATGTCGGGCATCAATAAATCGAGAATGATGAGCGCGGGGCGGCAGTCCACGATGCGACGCAGCCCGATTCGTCCGTTCTCCGCCTCGAGAACGGTCCATCCTTCGCGGCGCAGCACCTGCTGTGTCAGGCGTTGCACTGCCGGATCGTCGTCCACGACGAGCACAGCCGCCGTCGGTGCGGCATCGCCCAGTTGCCGTCTGAGCGCCGCGGTGAGCCTGCTCGGATCGATAGGCTTCGTCAGGTATTCCGACGCGCCGAACGCGTATCCCCTCCGGCGGTCGTCAGTCATGGTGACCATCACGACTGGAATGCTGGAGAGCTCGGGATCGGCCTTGAGCGTCGCCAGAACCGTCCAGCCGTCCATGCCCGGCATCATGACGTCGAGGGTGATGGCTGCGGGATGAACGGTACGCGCCAGCGCGAGACCCTCCTCCCCAGTGGACGCGACCACGACTCGAACCCCTTCCTTCGCGAGGAACCGCGCCATCAGATCGTGCACGACAGGATCGTCGTCGATCACCAGGACCGTACTCTGCAGAGAGGACACTGACGTTTCGTACGCTCCATCTCTCTCCGGCGGCGGCGCCGCGTCCTCGTCGGCGGCACTGAACCCGACCGGAATCCGGACGCTAAACGTCGATCCTTCTCCAAGCGCACTCTCGACAGAGATCTGCCCGCCCATCATTTCCGAGAAGCGCCTGCTGATCGCCAGGCCGAGCCCGGTGCCGCCGTACTTCCGCGTGGTGGAGGCGTCAACCTGCGTAAACTCCTGGAACAAGCGACTGATCTGGTCCGGCGTCATCCCAATGCCGGTATCGCTGACGCGGAAGTGAATCCATTCGCTGCCGTCGGTGACGGAGCGGAATGCGTCGAGCCGGATGGATCCGCGCTCGGTGAATTTGCAGGCGTTGCTCAGCAGGTTGAACAGGATCTGTCGCAGCCTCGTCATGTCCGCGCGTATGACGCCGAGATCGGGCGGGTAATGCGCCCGTAGCGTGTTGCCGTTCTTCTCGACAAGCGGCCCGACAGTCGTCAACACCTCCGCAACAACATCGCCAACGTCGAACGCCTCGAGAAACAGCTCGACCTTGCCGGCCTCGATCTTCGAGAGATCGAGGATGTCGTCGATGAGCGACTGCAGGTGCCGACCGGCAGAATGAATTTTCTGAAGATCAGGGATCGATTCGTTCTGCCCGGAATCGACCGCCTGTTCCTGCAGCATCTCGCTGTACCCGATGATCGCGTTCAGCGGGGTACGCAGCTCGTGGCTCATGTTCGCGAGGAACTGGCTCTTGGCGCGGTTAGCTGCCTCTGCCGCATCCTTCGCCTTGAGGAGTGCCTCTTCCGCGCGCTTGTGAGGGGTGATGTTGTGAAGAACCGCGACGCCATTGTGAAGAACGCCTTCCTCATCTCTCAACGGCGTGGCGTTGACGCTGACCCACAGCCCTTCGGGAACGCCAGAGTGACGGATGAATACGTCGGCCGCGTCGACAGCGTGCCCGCGAATCGCCTTCACGAGGGGGAACTCGTCGGCCGGGTATGGCGTTACGGCATCCGGCAGGTGGAAGCCGAAGCGCTCCGACCACGTCTCGGTCGGCGCCTCTGCAAGACGGCAGTGCAGTATGGTCTCGGCGGCGGGATTGAAGAGGATGAACCGCCCGGCCTCGTCGGCGACGATGACGCCGTCGCTCATGCTGTTGAGAATTGATTGCAGGATCCTCGTCTGCTTCTCGAGCGCATGCTGCGATCGTGCGAGTTCCAGGCTCCGCTGCTCCGCTGCCGCACTACGCTCGGCCACGCGCTGCTCGAGCGTCGCGTTCAGGCATTTGAGTTCCTCCTGTGTGCGTAGCCGCTCGGCTATCTCCTGCTCCAGCTCGCGCGTGCGCGCCTGAAGGTCCTCGTTGGCGGCTTGCAGGGCGGTATCGCGTTGCTGTATCTCCGACAGCATCGTGTTAAAGCCGTCGATCAGCGCACCAACTTCGTCGTCATGCGGCTTGGGCGCCCGCAAGGCGAAGTTCTTGTGGTTCGAAACAGTCCGCATCGTTCGTTCCAGATCGAGAATCGGTCTGGAGATGACGGCCTGCAGTTTCGATGAAAACAGAAAGGCGACGCCGGCCGCGCCGAACATCAGGATGAAGACGATGGTTGTGTAGCGTTTGATGCGCGCATCCCAGTGGCGCATGTCCGACACGATCTGCAACGTGCCGAGCGCTTCCCCGTGCAGCACGACTTCCTGGGAGACTTCGAGACGGTGGTTCTCGAAATGATAGCCGCTGGCCTTCGGCCGCGGCGGCACGCTCGCTGCGTCGTCCCGCAGGTACACGGCAAAGCGTTCCCCGTTCGGTGTGTAGAGAGCCGCCGCAACCGTCTCGTCCCTCGCCTTCAGAGCAGCCAGGATCTCGCCTACAGCGCGCTCATCGTGGAATGCCAGTCCCGCCGCGCTGTTCGCGCCGATGATCCGTGCCTCGGTCATCAGGTCCTGGCTCATGCGGTCACGAAACGCCACCAGGTCGTAGACGAGGAATCCTGCCGACGCGACGAGGAGGGCCACCGAGCTCGTCAGCATCGTGATGAGCATCAGCTTGCCCTTGATCGACAGCGTGCGAAAACTCATAGGCGTCATGGTCCGTATGAATGCGAACTCGTCCGTCAGGGATTACGGACAATCCGCGCAAGGTTCAGCAGCTTGGAACTGATCGTCAGGCGGCTGCGCTTCGCGGCGTCGACGTTGATGTCGAAACGGACGCGATTGTCCTCGATCCTGAAAGTGATAACGGCGCCATGCCTGGCGAGGTCCTGTGTCTCGCCGACCGTCAGGACGGACAGGTCGCCGACGCGACGCACGACGTCCCCGATTCTGGCGCCGTCCGCGACGAACAGGATGTGACATTGCCGCAGGTCCTGACCCCAGTCGAGACGCTTGACGACGAGCGGCCTGCCGTCTATTCGCTTGTCGCGGACCGTGTCGTCGATCGCCGGCCCGAATGGGTCAGTGCCGACGATACCAATCACAATCGGCGAGATCCTGCTGGAAAAGGCGTCGGCAGGCCAGTCGACGAACATCGCAAAGTGATACAGATATGCCGCCTTGATCAGGTATTCGGGCGGAGTTGAACGCGCAAACGAGACGGACGCACGCAGGATGCCCAGGCAGACGAGCACCAGGATCGCGGCGGTCCTGACGACCAACCCTCCAGCGCCTCGCATGTGACTCGGCAGCATCGCTTGTGCAGACAGGCGGTCAGTTGCCGCGGCCGACGTGATACGTGAGCCTCACGCGAAAATTGCGTCCGTCCTGAACGATGGAATCTTGTCGATGCTCCTCGGAGCCGGGATCGCTATAGGTCGCGTTCGTCACGTTGTAGATACTCGCCGACAGCTCGAGATTTCTCGACAACCGACGGCTGACCAGCGTGATGTTCGGCAGAAAGACACCATCCACACTGTGCCCCGTGAGTGTTCTCCGCGGACCTACGTATTGGAACTCGACGCCCGCAGAGCCGGCGCCCTTGAAGAGCGGCATCATCAGATTGAACTGAACCAGGTGGCCAGGAGAGTTCGTGAGACTCACGCCGGTCATCTCATTCAGGGAGCGCTGAAGCGTGTAACTGACCCGCCCTTGCAGACCGCTCGGCCACTTCGCTTCTGCCTCGAGTTCCACCCCACGCGCATTGATCTCGTCGATGTTGTTGTAGACGAGCAGTCCATCGGCCGGATCCGTCTGTTGTGTGATGAGATCGTTGATGTGGTAATAGAAGCTCGTGGCGGCGATACGAAACCGACTATCGAGATAGTGCTCGACGACGACTTCACCTGTGTGATTCGTCTCCGGTTGCAAGTGCGGATTCGCTTTGGCTACGTCGCTCTGCCACCAGTACAACTCGTACGCATTGGGTGCGCGGAACGCTTCGCCATAGAGCACCTTGAGCGTCGTCGATCTTCGCGGGTAGTAGATCAGCGCCAGTCTCGGGTTGGTCGTTCCGCCGAAACTGTCGTAACGATCGTGGCGGACGCCCAGGTTCAGGAGAAGCTTCGGATGGAGGGTGATCTCATCCTGCGCGTACAGAGCCCAATTCTGGGAATTCCGCCGATCGTCGAGATACTGAACGAATGGATCAAGGTCGTAGTTGTATTGATCCTGCCGAAAGTTGTTGCGGTACTCCGCGCCGAGTGCCACCCTCTGGATTCGTGCGACGCGTCGGCTGGCCTTGACCTCCGCCCCCCACGAGTTTCCCCGGGCGAAGTCCTTGTTGATCACTCGTGACTCGGCGCTTTCCTCTTCGGACCCGTATACGTAGTCGCCGTCGTACCCATAGCGATCGTAGGACAGGCGCGAGGCCAGCTCCCACTGCGCGCGGAGCTTGCGCGTGTACTGCATGTCCAGGAATCCGAGCGTTTCGATGGTTCGGCTACGCGGATCGTCAAAGACTGTTCCGAACGATGCGGTGGGAATTGCCTTATCCCGTGTTCCATACAACGCCTGCAGCGTCAGGTTTCCTGCTGAGACCCGCGCGAACAGTTTCGTGAACTGATCGCCGTCGGCGCGCTCGGCGATGCCGTTATTGGTAGCCGGATCGTCGAACTCCTGGAAAAAGAGCGCCCGTTGACCGTTGCTGTGAAAGCCGGTCCCCGAAACCAACAGTTCCGGACCCGCCGCGAACCGTCGGCTGTAGGTGGCACGGCCCTCATACGCGTCGGAGGTCTCGAGCGCAGCTGATGCTTCGAGTCCGTTCGCGGTGCTGCCGCGTTTCGTGATGACGTTGATTACCGCGAAGAACGCGCTCGTCCCATAAAGCGCCGAGCTCGGCCCGCGGATAATCTCTATGCGTTCGATCAGATCCACGTCCAACGGAAATTCGGTGCCAATAAGGGCGCTTCCGAAGACGTTGTCGTTCAGCCTGTGCCCGTCTACCTGCAAGAGGACACGTGCGTTGTAGTCTCCGGGACGTGAGAACCCACGGACCCCGAGATAACTGTAATTCCGGTCGTACGTGACGTAGAAGCCACGGACGGTCCTCAGCACGTCAGCGAGCGTCCGGTGACCAAACCCGCGGATCTCGCTGGCGGTAATGATCGTGACCGACGATGGGGCCTCGGTCACTTTCTGCATGTACATGGATGCGGAGAATACCGAGTCGATCGGCAGGTCGGCGAGCTGCTCCAGGCTCAGCTGAGAGAGCTCTGACTGTGGCGGCGGCGGCTGCTGCTGCGGATCTCCCGACTGCGCCGACAGCGTCGGTCCCAGCACCACGAGTACGAGCATTAGTAAAGGCGTCGCGCGTCCACGAAGCAATCGTGGCCTTGCCAAGCGGCGACGGCTGGGTTCCAGGAACATGGCTGCAATCCTTGATTGATCCACGGTCAGATCAAGACGACAGAACTCGCAACGTTTCGAAGTGCTCATCAGCCGCCCCTCGGAGCGCGGCGCCGCTGTGTTTCAGACAACGCAGGTACTCGATGGCCTCCACGGACACGATCTCCCCCGCGGCGATAACGGGCGCGCCGGGCGGATATGCCGAGATCGTCTCGCCGGACACCCGACCCACCGCATCCCGAAGCGGCACGGCACGTTTCTGCGAGTACTTGGCGGCTCGGGGAATGACGGCCATGCGTGGAACGGGCGGCGGCAGCGGGAATGATCTGGACGGCCGGGTGTCACCGGCGCGGTCTATCCGGGTGAGGCTGGCGAACAACCGCTCGAGATCGCCCTCCGTCGTCCCGGGCGTCAAGAGAAACAGCAAGTGTCGCAGCGTTGCCAGTTCGGGATAGATCCATTCGCGATTGAGTTCCCGCTCGACATCAAAGCCGGTCAAACCGGTGCCGGAAACATCCAGCGTGATGCGCGTCGAGTCCAGATCGTGAAACCCCAGCGAGGACACGCGTTCACGTCCGAAGCAGGTGATATTCGAGAGACCGTACAGGTCGCGGCGGAAGCGTTCCGCACGCTCGACCGTGTGCCGCCAGATCTCTTCTCCCTCTTCTACGAGCTGCTGGACCCCAAGCTCGAGAGACGCGAGGATCGGGTACGAAAACGAGGTGCTGACAAAACCCAGGTCGTTCACGTGCTCGTACAGCGCGTCGATAAACACCGGATTGTTCAGAAGCAGCAGACTGCCTTGTGACAGCGCGGTCGCCACTTTGTGCGTCGATTGGGCGACCAGATCGGCCCCGAGATCTTCCGCCCCCACAGGCAGCGCTGTACAGAAGTGGAAGTGAGGTGCATGCGCAGCATCAACCACGACCGGAATCCCTCGCGCGTGTGCCCGTTCAATGATGCCGGCGATATCCCCAACGATCCCGAAGTAATTGGGAGAAGTCAGGAACACACAATCGATGCGCTGGTGACTGACAAGCTCGTCGAATCGGTTCAGCGTGGGGCCGGTCGAGAGCCCGAGTTCGACGTCGTATTCAGGTGTGAGATAGATCGGTTCGAAGCCGCCATGGATCAGCGCCGCCGTGACCGAGCTGTGAGCGTCCCGGTTGACGATCACCCGGCCTCCCATCGGACACGCACTCAGGAGCGCCAGAATGTTCAGGATTGTCGTGCCATTCGTCGAGGGTAAGCTCCAGTAGGCACCATACGCACTGGCCAGTCGCCGCTTGAGCCGATGGAGCGGCTTGTCGCTATCGCGATCGAACAGACTCCCCAGAATGTGGGCGGTCGTGTAATCGAGTTGAAACGCTCCCTGCAGTAGATCGGAGGCCTTATGGAACACGCGAGTCACCGGCGCCGCTCCCAACGCGAGGCGTGGTCCGGCAGCTCCGGCCTCCGCGGTGTCCTGGGGTCTGGAAGGAGATCGCTCGTGCGGCGAACTCGAGGAGCGCCGCGGTCAGCGGAAGCGTGCTGACATTGGATGCTGGCTCCTCCGTGAGGTCGTTCCGCTTCAGGGTCTCTGGCGCCATGCGATTCTCCCATCTCTTCGCGCAACACGTCCGGTGTCACGCTGGCCTCACACCCTGGACCACTGGTCTCCAGAATGTCTGACAAAAGTCGTATATCGACGGCTCGGAGCACTATCGGATAGGGCAAACCCCGTACCCTGTGCCCGGCGATCCTGCGCCACCGGAAGAAGGACCGTCGATTAAGTGGGTTGAGCACCGAGCGTGGAGTGGTTTGCGGAAATCCTGACAGCGTCGAGGACTGCCAGGGCTGAACGAATGTGAAACAGCCTCGATCAAAACTGTCATTGCGCCGTGCGGCCGTGACTGATGGCAGCGGTCATGCAATCTCGCGCAGTTCCGTCCGTGTCTTCGCGATGTCATGCGCTCAAAAAGATGTCTCGTCGCACTTCTCTTATGACCGATGACCTGATTCGAGCGCGAGCCTGTCAGGCCGAGCGCTGTTGTGTTCGTGGCCTCGATTGTGGTGCAATCGGCGCCGAATGGTGCGCGATGTGTCCAACGATCTTCGGTTCGCGCTCCGCCTGACGTTCGCTGATCCTTGGTTCACCATTGTCGCGGTGTCGACCCTTGCGCTCGGCATCGGCTTTAACACGACGCTCTATGCGATCGTGAACGGTATGGGAAGCGGTCCGACCGTCCGGGATTCCGAGCGTATCGTGTCGCTCGCGTCGTTGGATCCGGCAGGACGCCACGTCGGCGTTTCGTATCTGGACTTCGAAGACTGGCGCGCCGCTGCGAAAGCGTTCGACACTCTGGCCGCGTATAGCGGCACCACCATGAACCTCACCGACCGCGGCCTTGTCGCGGAGCGCGTGGCCGGTGTGTTCATCTCCGCATCGACGTTCCGAATCCTCGAGGAACAGCCCATCCTCGGACGCGAGTTCCGGCTCGACGACGATCGAGCGGGCGCGGCGCGCGTCGCGATCATTGCAGCGGCCGTTTGGAAGAATCGGTACGGCGGAGACCGCGGCATCATCGGCCGAACCATCACGATCAACGGCGAGTCGGCGACCGTCGTCGGCGTGATGCCCGACGGATTTCGGTTTCCCCTGGTTCACGATGTCTGGCAGCCCCTTGCGTCGATGCCGGAGCTGTCGGGTCTATCGCGCGATGCACGTACGCTCACGGCGGTTGGGCGGCTCGCCCACGGCGTCACTCTCGAACAGGCTCGCGGCGAGTTGAACACGATCGCCGTATCGCTGTCGAAGACGTATCCGGCGACGAACGATGGCGTGCGGCCACTCGTCGAGCCGTTCAGAGGCGGTTTCGATCTCACGAATCCGTGGAACGCGATGCTCGGCGCCGTGACGATCGTCCTGCTGATTGCGTGCGCGAACGTCGCCAACCTGTTGCTCGCGCGGGGCGTGGGCCGATCGAGCGAGATTGCGATCCGCATGTCGCTTGGCGCCTCGCGATGGCGAATCATGCGCCAGTTCCTCGTCGAAAGCCTGTTGTTGGCAGTCGCCGCGGGCGTGATGGGGGTCGGGGTTGCCGCGATTGGCGTGCGTCTGTGGCTTGCATCGATGCCGGTGGCCGAGTGGCCCTATTGGTACCACTTCACCATCGATGGGCGCGTGCTTGCGTATCTCACCGCGGTCAGCGGCGGCAGCGCGCTGCTGTTCGGCGTCGGTCCGGCGGTCCACGTCTCGCGGTGCGATCCGCACGATCATCTGAAGATCGCAGGGGGCGGAACCGCCACCGGTCCCGGCGCGCGGCGATGGACGGGCGCGCTGCTCATGGTGGAATTCGCGCTGACGCTGTCGTTGCTTGCCGGCGCCGGCCTGCTTGCTCGGACGCTGCTGGCGGTGTATCGGGCCGACTCAATCGTGGACACGTCACCGGTGATGCTCGCCGGCGTGGATCTGCCACTGCAGCGTTACGCGACACCCGCACAGCGTCTATCGTTCTACCACCGGCTGGAAGAGCGCATCGGCGCACTGCCCGGCGTCGACGCGGTGTCGGTGGCGAGCAGCCTTCCGTTCTACACCGCGCCGGTCTGGTCGGTCACCATCCTGGGTCGTCCGTCCGCAGACGACCTCGGTGCGCCGACCGCGTCGTATGTCGCCATTGGGCCGCGGTATTTCGACACGCTCCGGCTGCGGATGGTGCGTGGACGAACGTTCACCAATCTCGACGGTACGCCAGGCCACGACGCGGCTGTCGTCAACCAGGTCTTCGCATCGAAGTATTTGTCCGGACTCGATCCGATTGGGCAGCGAATTCGAGCGACCGATCCGAATCGGCCCGATACAACGACGCCGTGGCTCGAAGTCGTCGCGGTGTCGCCGACGGTCAGGCAACATTATGCCGAGGCCATCGATCCGGTCGTCTACGTTCCGTACCGGATGAATCCTCTGGGGAGCATGACGCTCCTTACCCACGCATCCGCAAGCGCTGCGACGCTTGCGCCGGCCCTGCGCGAGCAGCTTCGGCAGCTCGATCCCGACGTGCCGCTGCTTGACGTCCGGCCGCTGGACTGGCTGGTCTCCGGTACGCGATTCGGAAATCGCGTGTTTGCAACGGTCTTCGGCATCGGGGCTGGCCTGTCGCTGCTGCTGGCCGCAGTCGGGCTGCACGCCATTACGGCGTACGCCATTCGACAGCGGACACACGAAATCGGCGTGCGGATGGCGCTCGGCGCTCGACCCTCTCAGGTTGTGTGGTTGTTCGTACGCCGGACGCTGAGGCCGCTCGCGTGGGGCCTCGTCCTCGGCCTGGCCGGCGCATTCGGTGTCGGCCGCTTCGTGCAAGGCATGCTGATTCAGACGAGCGCGCGCGACCCTGCAACGCTGTCGGCGATCACGGCTGTACTCGTTGTCGTCGCGGTCGGCGCGGCGGTTCGCCCGGCGCGGCGCGCGGCGCGAATCGATCCCGCGGCGGCGTTGCGTTCGGAATAGGATCGCCCGCGCCGGTTGGCTAGTTCGCTGCGCTGCCTCACAACCCGGGACCCCCCGCGCCGAAAGATGAATCGTCGTCGTTGGCGCTCACGCGGAATGGGAGCGGGCGCAGGAACAGAGTTGCTCAGAACGCTGCAGAGGATTGTCTTCTCGCAGCCCACAGACATCTTGAACGGGCACAGCCCTGCCAGGGCTGTTGAAACGCGCACGCACGAGCTGATGCGGACCGGATGGGCACTCGGCTTGCTCCCCGGCCTCGGGTCGTCGTCAGAAGGGAGGAACCATGACCCGCGCTGCCGTTCTTGTGGCATCTGTGGCCGTACTGTGCCCGGCTGACTCAACGATTTCGACCGGAACGTTCATCCGTGGCGCGGCGTTTAACGGAACCGTCACGCTCGATGGCCACACGTACGCGGACGTCAACTCCGAGCCTTTGGTGGACCACCTAGCCCTTCTCCTGGAGGGAACGATCCACATCCCGGAGTGGCGAAACGAATCCGTCACGATCAGCGCACCCTTTGCAGCCACCGGGAACTTTAGCCACAATGTCGGTACCCCGTTCTTGTTCCAGGTTCCTATAAACGGCAGCGGCACGGTGACGCTGAATCTGGCGCCAAACCCTACCATCGGACTGTGGGACGTCGGTCCCTTCCGGTACCATTTTGTGGCGACGCCAACGCCGGAACCCGCGACGGTCACGCTCATCAGCGGCGGCCTCGTCGCGGCGGCGCTCGCGGGAGAAAGCGCCGGAACCGTTAGCGGCGACCTCAGTTGCGGGAGACTCAATTGCATGCGACAGCGTCCCAGGAGGAGTCTATGTCACGAGCTCGTCTGTGGCTGGCATCCGCGCTCACGCTTATCCCACTCATCGCTCAGGCGGATCCCGTCACGATCACGAACGGGGGCGTCCATATCGACCCAGTTCGGCCAAATAGCGACGACCAGGCTTTTGGGGACGGACGGGTTTCGTTTCGAGTCGCTCAGCGCAGTCAACGGATTAGGATGCGGCGGCGACTGCACTCCCGGACCCACCACGGCCTTCAATGGCAGCCTTGAGGACGCATTTGGAACGGCTCACGTGATCGTCGACGGTCGAGGCTTCAATCTTCCGGTCCGTGATGACACCGCGTCTCTGCGCATCTTCACCGGCACCGTCACGCTTCCGCCGGTGACGCCGGGACGCGTGGTGCTGACGTTCCCATTCGGGTTGGAGGGCTTGCTCGAAGACTCGGACATATTACCGAACGGCACGGTTGTCTCATTCAGCGGTCGGGGGACCGCGCGTCTCGAACTGATGTCCTCTCCCCCACCCTTCGTTACCACCTGGGAGATCCTGCAAGAGGACTACAACTTCGCGCCGACGCCCGAGCCGGGCACCCTCATCCTTCTGGCTGGTGGGCTGGTCGGTGTGATCGGTCGAAACCACGTGCGACGCAGAATGGATGCATCCGCCTGAGAGTGGTAGATCGGCCCGCGTCGGCGGGATCCCCGTGAAAAGTGAGAAAGGCTGGGAGAACACATTCAGCGTCAGAGGCGTCAGTGACGCGGATCTGCCGCGCCTTGAAGGCTTCCCATCGGTAGGGGCGCAAACGGCTCTCCACGATCAAGAAGAGCAGCTCGCGCTTCTTATCAGCGGCATCACGGGCGCGCCACGCGAGATCGAATCAGGGCTCGTCATTTTTCTTTCCTTCACATTCCACGGTACTCGACGCATAATCGCGCGCATACGAAAAGGAGGCTTCTATGAAGATGTGTGCTCTCGCCGTCGCGGCCATGACGCTCACCTCGTTCACCGCATCCGCGCAAACGAATGCCGCGCAAGCATCGGGTGTGGGCACCTGGAAGCTCGATGTCGCGAAGAGCAGCTTTGGTTCCGAGCCAGCGCCGAAGGCCGTGACACTCAGCATTCTGCAGGACACCCCCGAATTGTGTTCGTGGCGAGTCGAATTGGTTGATGCGAAGGGCCAGTCGATGTCGTTCTCGTGGAGCGGACCGCAAGACGGGAGCATGCAGCCGGTCAAGGACGCCCAAAGTCAGATCATCGCCCAGGAAAGCTTGAAGCGGGATAAGGACGGTGCACTGCTTCGACACGGCGCGGACACCACCGACGGATCCTCGTTCGATGGGCGCGCAACACTTTCGGCAGACGGAAACACCATCACGGACCTCGTCACGTCGAAGACGAAGGACGGCAAATCGTCAACAGTGACGATGGTCTACCAGCGAGTAGCGCCAGCGAAGTAGATTGATTCGACTCGTTGTAAGTCTCGCGCCTGGCCAGCAATCAGATCCCTGAACCACGACACACCAAAGCGGTCGCGGGCGCGCGGCCGCGTGTGCTGGAGTGTCGTCGTCCGTTGTGAATCGTGCCGGCGCGAAATGCGTTACGCGCCAACAAGCACGACCTTCACCCTGTTGCCATTGACAATCACGACGCAACCATCTTGGGGCCCATGGCCAAGGCGTCGTTCGCAAGCTCGCGCCAAACTCGATAAGGGTTCATCTTGGCTTCCTAACGTCATCTTGCGTACGGTGCCATTTCCTAGGCTGGCCGGGTAATCCGCCGAGGAGACGCTCGAACCACCATTCCGAATGCGGAGACGAACTGCATTCAGCCGTGGCTTGTGCCTACAATGTGCCTACAGCAAAACGGCTCGATCTTCGATCGAGCCGTTCACACTTGATTTTATTGGTCGGGATGACTGGATTCGAACCAGCGACCCCCTGACCCCCAGTCAGGTGCGCTACCAGGCTGCGCTACATCCCGTTCGTCTGCGGTCGACGCGACGCGTCGGCGGTAGGTATCTGGTGAGTATAGCAAACGCCCACGCGGAGGCGTGAAGCCCTGCAGTATTCCCGCGCGCGCTATCGCGAACGACGCCGCGCTGCGGTTTTCTGTGCGGGCTTGGAGGCGACTTTCGCCGCGCGGGCGGGGGTCTTCACGGCCGGAGCCGCAAGCCGGAACTCTCCATTCGTGGCTCCAGGCTTATGCGCGAGCATCGCCGCCAGCTCGCGCAGCATCTGACGCACGTGCCCGATCCGCTCGCGCGCGTCGCGCGTGAGCAGCGTTTCGAGCGCAGGCGCATTCGGATCGGGGGATCCCTGCTCCTCTTGCAGCTTGCGCCGCGCGCCGGCCAGCGTCAGGCCATCGACGAACAGCAGATGCTTGATCCGCAGGACGCGCTCGACGTCGCGGCGCCGGTAGACACGGGGACCGCCTTCGGTCTTGGCGACGCCCAGGTCGGGAAACTCGGCTTCCCACGAGCGAAGCACATAAGGCTGGACCTGCGCGATTTCGCAGACCTCAGGTTGCCGGAACAGGGACCGATTGGGAATCTGAATCGTGTCCACGGAGGGCATGAAGCGGGCCAAGTATAGCAGACACCTGCGGCTGCTAGAATCCCTTCGTGGTCCGCTGCCCAACCTGTGGCACGCCGGTCGACGATGGGGCTGAGACGTGTCCGTCGTGCCGCACTGCTCTGCCGTGGCACGTCGGGCTCACGCGGCTGGCCGACGATCCCGACGCCACACGATTGGTCTCACCCCGGACGTCTGACGCCGGCGTCGCCCACGGTGCGACCGGGCGCGCCGGGACATCGCCGGGAGACGGCCGCTCCCGCGAGAAGTCGAGAGCGCTCACGTCCAGCAGCGGATGGCTGACGAGCACCGATGCGATCGACCACGGCCGCTTCGCGCCCGGCGTGCTGCTCGACAGCCGGTATCGCATCATCGAACGTGCGGGCAAGGGTGGGATGGGCGAGGTGTATCGCGCGGACGACTTGAAGCTCGGCCAGCCGGTCGCGCTCAAGTTCCTCCCGGAAGCCGTCGACCGCGACCCCGCGCGGCTCACGCAGCTGCACGCGGAAGTGCGCATGGCGCGGCAGGTGTCGCATCCCAATGTGTGCCGCGTGTACGACGTGGACGAAATCGAGGGGCACACGTTTCTCTCGATGGAATACGTGGACGGCGAGGACCTCGCGTCGCTCCTCCGCCGAATCGGCCGGTTTCCCCAGGACCGCGCGATCGAGCTCGCCCGGCAGATCTGTGCCGGGCTCGCCGCCGCCCACGACCGCGGCGTCGTCCATCGCGATCTAAAGCCGGCGAATATCATGCTCGACGGCGGCGGCAGGATTCGGATCACCGATTTCGGCCTCGCGGGAACGTCAGGTGAGAGCCTGCGCGCCGGCACGCCGGCCTACATGGCCCCGGAGCAGATTGCTGGCAACGAGGTAACGCCGCGGAGCGATGTGTACGCGCTCGGGCTCGTGCTCTACGAGCTGTTCACGGGTCAGCGGGCGCTCGACGCGCAGAACCTGGCCGAGCTGATCGCCAAGCGTGAGCGAGGCACCATCACGCCGCCGACGGCACTCGTCCGCGATCTCGAACCCTCAATCGAGCGCGTGATCTTCCGGTGCCTGGAAAGCGATCCGCGCCAGCGTCCAGCGTCCGCGCTTGCGGTCGCCGCGGCGCTGCCCGGCGGCGATCCGCTGGCGGCTGCCCTCGCAGCCGGAGAAACGCCGTCTCCCGAAATGGTGGCGGCCGCAGGACAGATGGACCGCGTGGCGTCGCGCATCGTCATCGCGAATCTCGTCTGGATCGCGCTCTCCTTGATCGTCGTTGTCGTGCTCTTCCAGCGCGTGCAGCTCGTCACCCATGTGGTCCTGCCCAAGGTGCCCGCGGCGCTTCAGGATCGCGCGGCGGAGATCGTCGGCCGGCTCGGCTACGCCGACCAGATCGCGTCGACCGCGAGCGGCATGGGCCTGGATCTCGATTGGGCGCGCAGCATCGATGTCACGCGCCGAGAGGCCGGCCGATGGGCGCTCCTCGAAGCGCCAAGGCCGGTGACGGTGAACTTCTGGTACCGCACCAGTCCGCGGCTGCTCGTGCCGCTGGGACGCGAGAACAACATCACCGGCCTCAACCCACCCCTCAGCGTGAGCGGCATGACGCTCGCCGTGCTCGACCCGGCGGGACATCTTATGGAGTTCCACGCCGTCCCGGAGCCGATTCATGCGACTGCATCACCTCGCCCGGCAGACTGGACCACGCGGTTCGACTGGAACACGCTGTTCGACGCGGCGGGTCTTCCGATGGCCCAGTTCACGGAGGCCGTGCCGCGATGGGTGCCGCTGGCGTATTCTGACGAGCGCAAGGCCTGGGACGGACGTCTGCCCGAGCGCCCCGACGTGCCCATCCGTGTCGAGGCCTCGGCATTCGCCGGACGGCCGGTGTTCTTCGTCGTGACGGGTTCGTGGGATCGATCGAGCCGCGGACCGCAGGCGGCCGTATCGCGATTCACGGAGTCCATGGCGGAGATCGCCGGCTTCGTGATGCCGGCGATGATGCTCGTCGGCGTTGTGCTCGCCAGGCGGCAGATGCGTCTCAAGCGCGGCGATCGGGTGGGCGCGTTCCGCGCGGCCACGATCACCTTCCTCATCTCGCTCACCGCGTGGATCCTGAGCGCGAGCCACGTGCCCTCGTTCGGCGCCGAGTTGAACAGGATTTTCGGCGCTGTGGCGAAGGCACTGTTCGAGGCGGCCTTACTCTGGCTGATCTACCTCGGCGTCGAGCCGTACGTGCGCCGTCTGTCGCCTGACAGCCTGATCGGGTGGACACGGCTGATCGGCGGTCGGTGGCGCGACCCGCACGTCGGCCGCGACGTGCTCATCGGCATCTCGGCCGGGGTGCTGATGACGCTGTTCTTCGCCGTTCACAACGTCCTTCCACCGCTCTTCGGCCGGCCCTCGCCGATGCCGACGCCATTCGATCCGCAGCTCCTGCTCGGTCAGCGCTTCGGTCTCGGTTATCTCCTGCGCCTCACGAACGAGGCCATTCAGGCGGCGATGCTCGGCACCGTCGGGTTCGTGGTCCTCGCCATGTTCCTACGCCGCCGGTGGGCTGCGATGCTCGTCGCCATCGCCTTGTTCACGCCGGTCGCCGTCAACGGCATGTTTGTCGCGGGCACGCCGCTCCTGGACCTCCTCCTCGGCGCGTTGATCATCGTGGTGTTCTTTCTCGTAGTCTCGAGGTTCGGGCTGCTCGCGGCGACCGCGGCGCTGACGACGCACTTCCTGCTGGTGCGGGCGCCGATCACCACGAACCTCGGCGTGTGGTGGGCGCAGATTGGACTGGCCATGCTCGGCCTGCTCGTAGCGGCGACCGTTACCGCGGCGTCATTCGCGCTGGGCAAAGGAGTGCAGGGTCGGTGAGGCCCTCTACCTTTTGCTTTTTAGAGTTTCTGCATTTTGCATTCTGCCTTAAGCATTACTGGTACACCTATGCCGACCTGTCCGACCTGTACCACCGAGCTCCCCGACAGCGCAGACGTCTGCCCGCGGTGTGCAACGCCCCTCCCGTGGGCGGCCGGCGTGACACGTCTCTCGGGTCCCGATGGCCAGGTGACCGCCCCGGTCAGCGACTCCCCCGTTCGTACGGGGCACACGAAGCCTTCGACGAAGAGCAGCGGCTGGCTGACGAGCACCGACGCGATCGATCACGGCCGCTTCTCCCCAGGCACCCTGCTCGACTCTCGCTATCGCATCGTCGGGCGCCTTGGCCGGGGTGGGATGGGTGAGGTCTATCGCGCCGACGACCTCAAGCTGGGGCAGCCCGTCGCGCTGAAGTTCCTGCCCGAGGAGGTCGATCGGGATCCCGCGCGCTTGACGCAGCTGCACGTCGAGGTGCGGATGGCGCGGCAGGTGTCGCATCCGAACGTCTGCCGCGTGTACGACATCGACGAGTACGAGGGTCACACCTTCCTGTCGATGGAATACGTCGATGGCGAAGATCTGGCGTCGCTGCTCAGACGCATTGGGCGCTTTCCGCAAGAGCGCGCGATTGAGGTCGCCCGACAGATTTGCGCGGGACTGTCCGCCGCGCACGATCGCGGTGTGGTCCATCGGGATCTGAAGCCCGCCAACATCATGGTGGACGGGAGCGGGCGGGTTCGCATCACCGATTTCGGCCTGGCGGGAATGACCGGTGAAACCCTGCGCGCCGGCACGCCCGCGTACATGGCGCCCGAGCAGCTCGCCGGCGGCGAGGTGACGCCGCGAAGCGACCTCTATTCGCTCGGCCTCGTGTTGTACGAGGTGTTCACCGGGCGGCGGGCGCTCGACGGCCGCAACCTTGCGGAGCTCATCGCCAAGCGCGAGCAGGCCGGCATCACGCTGCCGACCGACATCGTTCGCGATCTCGACCCCGCGATCGAGCGCGCGATCATGCGATGCCTGGAACTGGATCCCGCGAAGCGTCCAGCGTCCGCGTTGGGGGTCGCGGCCACGCTTCCGGGTGGCGATCCCCTCGCGGCCGCCCTCGCGGCCGGCGAAACACCGTCGCCGGAAATGGTCGCGGCGTCCGGAGAGACGAGCGCGCTGAGACCACTCGGCGCCTTCGCGTGTCTCGCCTTCTCGCTCGGCCTGGTGATCGTCGGAGTCATCCTGGCAGATCGCTCCCTCGTCACGAGCCGCGTGCCGATGCCGAAGCCGCCGCTCCTGCTCGTCGAGCGCGCCAATCAGATTTTGCAGTCGATCGGTCAGACGGGCCCCGTCGCGGATTCCGCATATCGGTTCGCGCAGCGCGGCTCCTACATCCGCTACCTGACGCAGCACCAGGAGCTGGGCACGGCCGAGCGCATGCGGAGCGGCCGTCCGCCGCTGGTGGAGTTCTGGCTTCGGAACAGCCCGACGGAGATGGTGCCCGCCGGCGACAGTGACCGGGTGTCGGCGACGAACCCGCCGATGACGGTGTCGGGCATGTCCTACATCGTGCTGGATCCGGAAGGACGCCTCCTCGAGCTTCACGTCGTGCCGCCGGAACAGGATCCGGGGACCCGTCCGGCGCCGGTCGATTGGAAGCCACTGTTCGAGGCAGCCGACCTCGACATCGCGGCGTTCACATCAGTGGAGCCGGAATGGACGCCCGTGGATTACACGGACACGCGCGCGGCATGGACCGGTCCGCTGCGGGGAAGTCCCGAGTTGAATGTCCGCGTGGAGGCCGGCGGCTATCGCGGCAAGGCGACGTACGTCCAGATCCTCGGACCATGGTCGCGCGCGACACGCATGCCGGCCGCGATTGCCGAGCGGGCGCGCGTGTCGCTGCCATCAGCGCTGGGCACGCTCGCGGTCTTCCTGATGTTCGTCGCCTCCGGTTTCATCGCGCGCCACAACCTGAAAAAAGGACGCGGCGATCGGCAGGGTGCCAGCCGCGTGGCCGGCTTCATTCTGACGATTGCGTTCTTCGTCTGGGTCCTGAACGCGAAGCACGTGCTCGATCCCAATATCGAGATGTCACGGTTCTTCAGCGGCCTGCCGCTGTGGGCGGCTGGGATGTTCTGGCTGCTCTACCTCGCCGTCGAGCCGTACATCCGACGCTTCTGGCCGTCGACGGTGGTGTCGTGGTCCCGGCTCATTGCAAAGCAATGGCGCGATCCGCTCGTCGGGCGCGACATCCTTCTGGGGGTCGGCCTCGGCATGCTCGTCTACATCGTCGACGCCGGCGGGACATTGCTCGCAGGACGGTTCGGCCACTGGCCGCCGCCGTCGGTGCCATCGTTCGACTACCTGTTGGGCACGCGCTTCGTCCTCGCGCTGGTCGGCAACCAGGTGTTCAATTCGGCGATCAACGCGCTGTTCATCGTGTTCGGCCTGGTGCTGCTCAAGCTGCTGGTTCGGCGCGAGTGGGCTGCCGTGCTCGTAGCGATCCTCCTCTTCACGTTCACCGCGGCGCGTGGCTTGTCCGATATCGGATCGCGCGCCGTGGACCTGTCGAGCACCTTCCTGTTCATCTCGGTCATGGTCTTCACCGCGCAGCGGCTCGGCCTGCTCGCCATGGTCGTGTTGTTCTTCATCGAGTTCATGTTCTCTGGCGCCGCCATCACGCTCGACCCCTCCAGCTGGTTCTTCGGCGACTCGCTGCTGCTGATCCTGATCCCGACAACCCTCGCCTTGTACGGCTTCTACGCGTCCCGCGGCGGAGAGCCGCTGCTGGGAAGACGGATCCTGGATTAGGAGTGAGGAGCTAGCCCTTCGCTCGCCTTCGCACTTTGAGACGGATGGGTGTCCCGATCAGGCCGAACGACTCCCGCAGCCGATTCACGAGGAACCGCTCGTAGGAGAAGTGAAACGACGTGGCGACGTTCGTGAAGAACACGAAGGTCGGCGGCGCGACGGCCGTCTGCGCGGCGTAGAGGATGCGCACTTCGCGTCGACCCGGGCTGGCGGGCGGGTGGACGGCGGTGACGGCCTGAACGAACCTGTTCAACTCCGACGTCGGGATGCGGCGGGTGCGCGACTCGGCCACCTTGTCGATCGCCTCGAGTAGCTTCGGCGTCCGCTCGCCCGTCAGCGCCGACAGGTGGAGGACCGGTGCGTAGTCGAGAAACTTCAACTGACGCTGCAACTTGCTGTCGAACTCCTTGACGAATTCCGGCCCTCGCCCTTTCATCAGGTCCCATTTGTTCGCTACGACAATCACGCCGGCGCCGGCTTTGTCGGCTTCGCCGGCAATGGTTGCATCCTGGTCGGTTGCGCCTTCCGTTGCGTCGATCACGAGGACGGCGACGTCGGCCTTCTCGATGGCGCGGCGCGCGACGATCACGCTGACGGCTTCGACCTGACCCGAGCGAGCCACCCGACCCGGCCGGCGGATGCCAGCCGTATCGAGGATTCGAAAGACCCGGCGATGCCAGCGCAAGAGCGCGTCCACGGTATCGCGGGTCGTGCCCGGCATCTCGCTGACAATCGAGCGCTCCTCACGCAGCAACCGGTTCAACAACGACGACTTGCCGACGTTGGGCCGGCCGATGATCGCGACCGACGTTTCGAGTTCTGCTGCGGCGACCGGGCCATCGCGACGGCCGGCGGGAAGCCGTTGCAGGATCTCATCGAGCAGGTCGCCCACGCCGGTGCCGTGCTCGGCCGCCAGCTCGATCACGGGCTCGAATCCCAGACGATAGAACTCCACCGCCCGGCCGCGGGCGCGACGGTCGTCCGTCTTGTTGACGGCCATGATGACCGGTGCGCCGGCACTTCTCAGCGCCCCGGCAATCTCTTCGTCCCCGGGAACGAGACCCTCCCGGCCGTCCACGACGAAGACGATGAGGTCCGCCCTGGCGATGGCCTTCCGCCCGTGATCGACCACGAGGGCGTGCAGCGGATCCGTGCTGGCCCCGAACATTCCGCCCGTGTCCACGAGGGAAAACGGCACGCCCTGCCATTCTGCGGGCTGCGCGATCGAGTCCCTGGTCGTCCCCGCGATCGCCGTCACGATCGCGCGCCGCGAGTCGGTCACCCGGTTGAACAGGGTGGACTTGCCGACGTTGGGCCGGCCGACCAGCACGACCGTGGGGAGGGCTCCTGGGCGTTTCTGCGACATTTGCAAAACTCAGTTAGCACGCGTCTTGACAGCGTAAGTGACAGAAGATATGCTAGTTAGACATCTTGAGGAGCGCCTAAGCATGATCAAGGTCGACATCGTCAACGAGGTGTCGCGCGTGGCGGATATCACCAAGGTCAAGGCCGAGGTTGCCGTCGATGCGGTATTCGAGGCGATGCGGCTCTCCATGCAGCGCGGCGAGCGAATCGAGCTGCGTGGGTTTGGCGTCTTTCAAGTGAAGCCGCGCAAGCGGGGCATTGGGCGCAACCCGAGGACGGGCAAAGAAGTTCGCATCCCGCCCGGGCGCACAATCCGCTTCAAGCCTGGCAAGGATCTCCAGAATATCGGAGGGTGATCGCCTTTTCGTCGAACGTCCGCCTTGGCCGAAACTCCCGCACCCGTTCCGTCGCTCTCGAAGGAACCAGCGTACCCTCTGGATCTGCCGGTCTCGTTCGAGCCGTCGCATAGCTATCCATTTCGCGCGCAGCACCCGCGGCGCCGTATCTGGTTGCATGTCCTGCTGTTCGTCCTGACCGCGGCCACGACGACGTCGCTCGGGGTGCTGCATTATCTCTCGTTTGCGAGTGACCTCGGCACGAGAGAGGTGTTCTTCACGACGTCCGCCGTACTCCAGGGGCTGCTGTACAGTGCGACGATCCTGGGCATTCTGGGTGCCCACGAGATGGGCCACTACCTCGCGTGCCGAGTCTACGGCGTCGACGCGACGCTGCCCTTCTTCATTCCGTTTCCGTCGATTGCGGGCACGCTGGGCGCCGTGATTCGGATCCGCCAGGCATTCCCGACGCGACGCGCGTTGTTCGACATCGGAATTGCCGGCCCCATCGCGGGCTTCATCGCGTTGATTCCCGCGTTGTTCATCGGCCTCAAGCTCTCGACCATCGTCGCAACGCCCGTGCAGATGGAAGGATGGAACCTCGGCGAACCGCTCCTCTTCCGCGGGGCCGCCCACCTCATCTTCGGGACGATCCCCAATGGCTACTCCCTCAACATCCATCCGATGGTCTTCGCGTCCTGGTTCGGGATGCTGGCGACGGCGTGGAACCTGTTGCCGTTTGGTCAGATGGACGGCGGGCACATCTCCTATGCATCACTGGGCGAGGTATCCACGCGGATTTCCATCGCGACCGTGGCAGGTGCCATCGTGATGTCGACGATCTCAATGAGCTGGATCCTGATGACGCTTGTCATGCTCGCAATGCTCTATTTCTTCGGCGCGCGTCATCCTCGCGTGGTCTACGAGTACGAGCCCATCGGCCCGGGACGGTGCGTGCTCGCGCTGGTCGCGATCGCCATGCTCGTGCTCTGCTTCACCCCCGTCCCGATGCAGCACATCGTTCGCTGACCGTCAGAGGACGCTCAAGGGATCCACATCCACAATCACGCGGCGTTTCAATTCCGGCCGGTTGTCGAGCACGGCCGAGAGCGCCTTGCGCATCGCGTGGCGCTGCGTTCCCTTGAGGAACAATTGCGCGCGGTGCTCCCCTTTCAGCCGTCCGAGCGGCGCGGGCGCCGGTCCCAGGACGCGGAGGCCTTCGAGGCCGGGCGTCCGCAGCGCGGCGGCGACCTCGCCTGCGCCGTCCATGGCCGCCTGACGGCTGCGTCCCTTGACCACGACGTTGATCATCGCCACCGCCGGCGGGTAGCGCATGGCCTGACGGAAGGTCAGCTCTTCAGCATAGAAGGCCGGGTAGTTCTGATCGCACGCGTGACGGATGCTGTAGTGGCGCGGATAGAGCGTCTGCACGATGGCATCGCCTGCCATCTCACCGCGTCCGGCACGGCCGGCAACCTGCGTGAGCAGCTGAAACGTCCGCTCGGCCGCACGGAAGTCCGCGAGGCCGAGCCCGACGTCCGCATTGATGACGCCAACCAATGTGACGCGGGGGAAATCGTGGCCCTTCGCAATCATCTGCGTACCGACGAGCACGTCGAGCTCGCCCGCCGCAAACCGCGCCAGGAGCGCCGCAATGGCGCCCCGCCGGCGAACCGTGTCGCGATCGACGCGCGCGACGCGCGCGGCCGGAAGAAGCGTCCGGACCTCGGCCTCGACGCGTTCCGTCCCGTACCCGAGCTGCTCGAGAAAAGGCCCGGCGCACTTGCGGCAGGTCTTCGGCATCGGCATCGAGTAGTTGCAGTAGTGGCAGCGTGCCCGATTGATTCGTTTGTGCACCGTCAGCGAGACGCTGCAGTTGGGACACTCGAGCGTATCGCCGCACTCGCGACAGAAGACCGCCGTCGCAAAGCCGCGTCTGTTCAACAGCAGAATCGACTGCTCGCCCCGTTCGACGCGCGCCGCGAGGGCATCACGCAACGTCACGCTCAAGACGACGTCCGGGCCTTCCTCGGCAAAGACCTCCCGCATGTCCACGATGTGCACCCGCGCCATCGGACGGTCCAGTACGCGGCGCGTCAGCGTGACCAGGCCGTAACGACCGTTTGCCGCGTTATGGAAGGTTTCGAGCGCGGGCGTCGCTGAGCCCAGCACCACGAGCGCGCCAGCCGCCTTGGCCCGGACGATGGCGACGTCGCGGCCGTGATAGCGGGGCGTCTCCTCCTGCTTGTACGATCCGTCGTGCTCCTCGTCGACCACGATCAGCCCGAGCCTCGCGAGCGGCGTAAACACGGCGCTTCTCGTGCCGACGACGACGTCGACGTCGCCCCGGCGGATGCGCTGCCACTGGTCGTAGCGCTCGCCGTGCGATAGGCCGCTGTGCTGAATGGCCACGCGTGATCCGAACGCATTGCGGAAGAGCGCGGCCACGGCGGGCGTGAGGGCGATTTCCGGCACCATGAGCAGGACACTGCGGCCCGACTCGCGCACGCTGCGCGCAAGGCGGAGGTAAATCTCGGTCTTGCCGCTGCCCGTCACGCCGTGGAGCAGCGCGACATGATATGTGCCGCTCGCCGCCAGACTGTCCAGCCTCTCCAGCGCCGCGTCCTGCTCCGTTGTCAGCGTCACCGTCGATGCGGTGTTGGGCGCGACGAGCGCGTCGAAGGGATCGCGCTCGATGCGTCGCTGTTCGACCGCGACGAGACCCAGTCGAACGAGACGGGAGACGCTCCGTCCATCCAGCCCGCGCGACGTGAGCTCGGCGACGGGCATGCCGTCGGGGGCGCCGCGCAGGAGATCGAGAACGGCACGCTGCCGGGACGTCAGCGACGTGCCGGCGAGATCTTCAGTACCTTGCGTCGTGACGCGCGCGACCCGAACCGTGCGTGACGCGTCGGCCTTCCCGCGCAACGGCTGCGCAAGCGTGATCAGCCCATCCTGCTCGAGCGAGATGACCGCGTCGTGCACGGCGCGTGAGCGGGCGCTCAAGGTTGACACGGACGTGATGCGCCCGCCCGTCAGCGCGTCCAGAACATCGCGCCGGGCGCCACGCTCGCGGAGCAGGTGCGCCTCGCCGAGATCCGTGATCCGCGCGCGCCGTTCGCTCTGCACCCACGCCCGAGGGGGCATGGCCGTGGCGAGCGCCTCGCCGAGGCCGCACGCATAGTACTCGGACACCCAATCTGCCAGGCGCACGATCTCGGCCGGTAGGAACGGCTCACGGTCGAGCACGTCCACGACGGGCTTCAGATCGACGGAGCCTTCGTCCGCGTTCGGTGCGGCGGCCCCGTCAATATCGATGCCGCACACGATGCCCGTCAGGACGCGCTTCCCCAGCGGCACCAGGACGCGCGCCCCTACAGGAGGGTCGAGGAGAATGTCGGGAAGGCGGTACGAGAGCGGCCCTAGCCCCGGGACCGGAACGGCAACGCTGACCTGGCGCACGGCGGGCTACTCGCCGGCGTCCTGCAGGAGCGCGCGCGCCTTCTTCATGTCCTCCCAGACGTCGCGCTTGCGGTCGGGACTGCGAAGGAGAAAGGCAGGATGGAACGTCGGGATCAACTTGGCGCCGCGGAAGTCGTAGACGCGTCCGCGCAGCCGCGAGATCGGATCCTGCGTGCGAAGCAGCGTCTTCGCGGCGAACGTACCGAGCGCCACGATCACTTTCGGCGAGACGACATCGATCTGGCGAAACAGGAACGGTTCGCACGTCTCGACTTCATCCGGCTCGGGGTTGCGGTTGCCGGGCGGACGGCACTTGATGACGTTCGCGATGTAGACCTGGTCGCGCGTCAGCCCGATGGCTTCGATGATCTTCGTCAACAGCTGACCCGCGCGCCCCACGAATGGAATGCCTTGGACATCTTCGTCTCCACCGGGCGCTTCCCCGACGAACATCAAGTCCGCATCAGCGTTGCCCACGCCGAAAACGATCTGGCGCCGGCCGAGCGTGTGCAGCTTGCATCGACTGCAGTCTTCGCCGAGGTCGGTGCGGATGGCGGCCAGCGCGTCACTGGACGAGCGCGCGATCTGGATGAGAGGGTCCGAGTGAGTCGGTTGGGTCATGGGGACGGCAGTCGCGGGGACGGCAGCATCGGTCGCCCGCCTGCGCCACCTGGAGTCACGGCTCACGCCCGCCACTCCCATCTCGCGATAGAGCTCCAGATGATCGACGAGCTGACGGCGGATATCGGTCACGACGGGACTTGGGCTCAGCTGGATCGCGCCGGCACGCGCGAGGCCAGCACCTGTTCGACCTTGTCGAGGATCACCGACGCGAGACCGCTCTTGAGGAGCAGCGGCGTCTCGACTTCTTCTCCGGCGGAAATCAGCACCGCGGCGTTGGTCTCGACGTCGAAGCCCGCATCCGATCGGGAGACGTCGTTGGCGACAATCAGATCAATCTGCTTCGAGGCGAGCTTCTGCCGCGCGCGCGGACGGGGATCCCCGGTCTCAGCGGCAAATCCCACCAGGATCGGCAGCGCCGAGCCTTGCCGGCCTCGGCCGAGCTCGGCCAGGATGTCGGGGGTTCGCGTGAACGTGACGGTGAGCGGACCGTCGCCCTTCTCGATCTTGGTGCCCGCGGGCCCCGCGGCCGGCGTGTAGTCCGCCACGGCCGCCGCCATGATCACGGCGTCGGCGCCGTCAGCATGTGCGCGTATGGCGCGGTGCATGTCGGACGCGCTGCGAACGCGTTCGACATCGACCCCACCAGGCGCCTGGAGGCTCGTCGGGCCCGACACCAGGACGACGTGTGCGCCCCGCCGTGAGGCCTCTTCCGCGATCGCATAGCCCATGCGTCCGCTCGACCGATTGCCAACGTAGCGCACGGGGTCCAGATCTTCGTACGTCGGCCCCGCGGATACGACGACTCTCCGTCCGAGCAAGGAACCGGCCGGCCGCAAGCGCCGTTCGGCGGCATCCACGATGGCCTCCGGTTCGGCGAGACGGCCTTTGCCAATCCAGCCGCACGCGAGAAAGCCTTCACCCGGGTCCACGAACGTCACGCCCCGGGCCGCGAGCGTCTGCAGGTTGCGCTGCATGGCCGGGTGCTCGAGCATGTTCGTGTTCATCGCGGGCGCGATGACAACGGGGGCACGCGTCGCCAGGTACAGCGACGTCAGGAAATCGTCGGCGATGCCGTTGGCGAACTTGCCGATGATGTTGGCCGTGGCCGGCGCCACGAGGAGCAGGCCGATCTGGGTCGCCAGCGCAATGTGCTCGATGTCGGCGTTCACACCGCGCGCGAACTGATCGGTGATCACCGGCCGTCGTGTGATCGCCTCGAAGGTCACCTCTCCGACGAAGCGGCGTGCCGATCGCGTCATGATCGCGACGACGTCGTGCCCGCGCTTCTGCAGGCCGCGGGCCACCTCGACGGATTTATAGGCGCCGATGCCGCCGGTGACGCCGAGCCCGATCAGCATGGTGATCCTCGGCGCTCAGGCGGATTGTCTGTCCGCGTCCGGGAGAGGGGTGAGCTTCTCGACCTTCGCTTCCCGGACTTCCTTCATGGCCAACCGCACCGGCTTTTCGGGGCCGGTGGTCTTGGGCGTGCACCCGCGGAGCAGCTGCTTCGCCCGGGCACCTGACACGACGACGAACTCGAACTTGTTCACGCGTCTTCCTTTCCACTGAATGATGAAACGATGCCCGCGACGACTGACTTCATCGCACCGAGCCGGGCCCGCTCGGCGAGCACGATCGCCCGCAATCGATCCACGCACGCGTCCAGCTCGTCGTTCACGACGACGTACTCGTATTCGGACACGGCCGCGACCTCCGCTCGGGCGGTGGCCAGCCGACGCCGGATCGCCTCTTCTGAATCCTTGCTCCGGCCGCGCAAACGGTGCTCGAGCACCTCGAACGACGGGGGCAGCATGAAGATCCCGATGATGTCGGGTCGTCTGGCGCGTACGGTTCGGGCGCCCTGGACGTCGATGACGAGCACGAGATCCCGGCCGCTCGACAGCTCGCGGTCGGCATCGGCCGCGCCGGTGCCGTAGCGATTCCCGAAGACGTCCGCCCACTCGAGGAAGGCGTCCGTCCGGACCATCTCGTCGAACCGTTCGCGTGTAATGAAATTATAGTCCTTTCCATCGCATTCCCCATCCCGGGCCGGGCGGGAGGTGTATGACCGCGACAGGCTCAGGTCCGGCGCCACCTGCACGAGCCGCTCGACAATGGTGGTCTTGCCGGTGCCGGAGGGGGCAGACACGACGAAGAGCAGGCCCCGCCTGCCGCTATTCGACATTCTGGACCTGCTCGCGCATCTTCTCGAGCTCCGCCTTCAACGCGACGACGACTTCCGGCACGCCGGCGCCCTCGGCCTTGGCACCCATGGTATTGATCTCGCGGTTCATCTCCTGCAAGAGGAAGTCGAGCTTGCGGCCGCACGGCTCCGGGCCGTCCGACAGGGCGCGCCAATGCTCGAGGTGCGCCCGGAACCGGACTGTTTCCTCCGTGATGTCCGAGCGATTCGCGAAGCGGACGATCTCCTGCGCGATGGTCGACTCTTCGACGGCGGGGTCTGCGCGCAGCTCCCGGACTCGTTCGGCCAATCGCATCCGGAGCGCCTCCGCGCCGGCGGCCGCTGCCTGTGCGGCGCGATCGAACAGGTCCCCGAGCAGGGTCCGACGGGCGTCCAGCTCGGCGCGCAGCTGCGCCCCCTCGGTGCACCGCATCCGATCGAGCTCTTCGAGGGCGGCGGCCACGGCGGCTTCCGCGGCCGGCGTCACCACGGCGTCCGCGCTCTGATCCCTCGGACGTTCGCGGATGGAGATCGCCTGGGGCACGCGGAGCAGGTCCGCCGCCGTCAGGGAACCGGTGATGAGTCCCCGCTCGCGCGCGCGATCCATGGCCGCCGCGACCGCCTCGACGACGGCGTCGTTGACCTCGACGTCGACACCGCTGTCGGCGCGTGACTGCAACGACACGGAGACTTCGATCCGTCCGCGCGCGATCCGCTGCTGCACGAGTGCGCGCAGTCTGGACTCCGCCGCGGCGAGGGCCGCCGGCGCGCGAAGCTGGACGTCGAGAAAACGGTGATTCACCGATCGGATCGTGACGCTGATCGTTGCCAGGTCCTCGTCGCGCGTCAGCGAGGCGAAACCAGTCATGGATTTGATCATCGACCTTCGGTGACTCCCCCGGCGTCCACGGGCTCGCGCCGTTGATCGAACAGCTGCAGCGCGTATAGCTTCGCATACACGCCGTCGGGCCGCGCCAGCAGCTCGTCGTGCCCTCCGACTTCGGCGACGCGCCCGCGTTCGAGCGCGACGATCTGGTCGGCGCGCCGCACGGTCGACAGCCGGTGCGCGATGACGAACGACGTGCGATTCCGCATCAGGTTGGCGAGCGCGTCCTGCACCAGCAGCTCCGACTCCGCGTCCAGCGAGGAGGTCGCCTCGTCGAGAATCAGAATCGGCGAGTTCTTCAAGAGCGCCCTGGCGATCGCCAGCCGCTGGCGCTGGCCACCCGACAGCCGCTGCCCGCGCTCGCCGATCTTCGTCTCGTAGCGCTCGGGCAGCGTCTGGATGAACTCGTGCGCGTGCGCCGCCCGCGCCGCCTCCTCGATCGCGCCCTGCGGCGCACCGGGCGCGCCGTACGCGATGTTCTTCGCGATCGTATCGTCGAACAGGACGGTTTCCTGCGTCACGATCCCGATCTGCTCGCGCAGCGACTTCAACGTGACGTCCCGGATGTCGATGCCGTCGAACAGCACCGCGCCGTCGGTCACGTCGTAGAACCGCGGCAGCAGATTGACGAGCGTCGTCTTCCCCGCCCCGCTGAGCCCGACGAGCGCCACGATCTGGCCGGCCGGCACCGTGAACGACACGTCCCGAAGAATCGGTCGCTCCGGCCCGTCGTCATACGCGAAGCCGACGTGGCGGAACTCGATGCTGCGCGACACGCCCGGCAGTGGATGCGCGTGCGGCCGTTCTTTGACCTCGGAATGCGTGTCGAGCAACTCGAAGATCCGATACGCCGACGCGCTCGCCTGCTGAAGGTTCGCGTTCACGCGACTGAGACGCTTTATCGGCGTGTAGAGCATGAAGGCCGCGAAGATGAACGCGAGGAAGTCGCCGGGCGTCATCGCCGCCGAGGCAATCCGAAGATGTCCGTACCACAGCAGCAGGACGATCGCGACGCCGCCGAGAAACTCCATGATCGGCGGGAGCAGAGACAGCGTGCTCGTCACCTTCAGGTTGGTGCGGTACAGCCTCTCGGAGGCCGCGGAAAAGCGCGCGCCTTCGTGGCGCTCCGCCGCAAACGCCTTCACGATCCGGTGACCGGTGAACGCCTCGGCCGTCAGATGCGAGAGGTGCTCGAGCTGTTCCTGGCTCCGCCGCGTCGACCGGCGGACACGCTGACCGAGGCGGACGAGCGGATAGACGACCAGCGGCGCGCTCGTCACGGAAAACAGCGCGAGCCGCCAGTCGAAGTAGAACATCATCACCGCGTATCCGACCACCGAGAGCGCCTCGCGCAGCAGATCGCCGATCGTTTCCGAGACCGCCTGCTGCACCTGGTTGACGTCGTTGGTGATGCGCGACATCAACTGGCCGGTGGTGCGCCGGCCGAAGAACGCGGCCGACTGATTCAGGATGTGGCCGAAGAGCTGATTGCGCAGGTCGCGCACGACCCGCTGGCCGATGTCGGTCATCAAGTACGTCGAGAAGTACGAGCCCAGACCCTTCGCCAGATAGGCGATCAGGATCACCGCCGCCCAGTACGTGAACGGCAGCCACTCCTCGCCTGGCAGGACCTTGTTGATGATGGGTTTGATCAGGTAGGCAACGACGGCCGAGGCGCCCGCATACACGAGCATCGCCGCGAGCGCCACGATGAACCGCGGCCGATACGGACGCGAATACGTGAACAGCCGCGGGAGAGGACTCTGCGTCACGTCTCGTGGACCCTCGGTCCGTCGACCGCGCGCGGCGTCGTCCGCGGCCTGATGATGCCCGCGTGTGTCCGCGTTGTCCGCGGCCTGGCCAGATCCGCGTGCGTCCGCGTGATCCGCGGCCCGTGACGCCGAGGCATCAGGTGGCGGTGTCCTTGTCGTAGCCGTGCGGATGCTGTTCACGCCACCGCCACGCCGTTTCAATGATCACGTCGAGCTCCTCGAACTGCGGCGCCCAGCCGAGGGCGCGCCGGATCTTGTCGCTCGAGGTGAAGAGCACGCCCGGATCGCCGGGGCGCCTGGGAGCGATCCCGGCAGGCACCGGGCGGCCCGTCACGCGCTCGACCGCGTGGACCACCTCTCGAACGGATATCGGCCGCCCGTTCCCCAGATTGTAGGCCGTGGATTGCGCGCCCGCGCGAAGCGCATCGAGCGAAAGGACATGGGCCGACGCGAGGTCCGCCACGTGGACGTAGTCGCGCAGACAGCTGCCGTCCGGCGTGTCGTAGTCGGTGCCGTAGATCGCGAAGGAATCGCGGCCGAGCGCGGCATCGATCGCGCGCGGGATCACGTGGATCTCGGGCGAATGGTCCTCTCCGAGCCGGCCGTCCGGATCCGCTCCGGACGCGTTGAAATAGCGCAGCACCGTCCAGTGCAGGCCGTACGCACGCTCGTAGTGCGGCAGCGCGCGCTCGATTGCCAGCTTCGTGTCGCCGTACGAATTGATTGGCGCTTGCGGGTGGTCCTCGGTGATGGGCGTGCGAATCGGGTTCCCGAACGTGGCCGCGGTGGATGAAAAGATGAAGTACGTTGACGCCGCCCTCGACCATGGCCTGCAGGACGGACAGCGCGCCGCGGACGTTGTTGTCGTAGTAGCCGACGGGATCCCGGACCGAGTCGCCGACCGAGAGCCACGCGGCGAAATGCATCACGGCGTCGGCCCGCGATTCGCGCAGCGCGGCGGCCAGGCGCGCGGTGTCGCGAATGTCCCCTTCGACGAGTGTCATCCGGCCGGCGGGATTGCCGGCGGCAATCGCGTGAACCGCGGCGCGATGGCCGGCAGACAAGTTGTCGTAGACGACGACCTCGTGGTCCGCGGCGAGAAGCGCCTTGACCGCGTGGCTGCCGATATAGCCCGCGCCGCCCGTGACCAGCACTCGGCTCATGGCCGTCCCATCGAATAGTAGGTGAATCCGCCGCCCCGGAGCTGCTCGGGGTTGTAGAGATTGCGGCCGTCGAAGATCACAGGCGTCCGCATCATCTTGCGGATGCGCGTGAAGTCCGGCTCGCGGAACTCGTTCCACTCCGTCACGATCGCGAGCGCGTCCGCGCCGTGCAGCGCCTCGTAGCTCTTGTCGGCGAGCTCGACCGACGCCCCGAAGATGGCTTCGCGCGACCCGCATGGCTTCCGGATCGTAGGCGACGACCGACGCGCCGGCGTCCAGCAGCGCCTTGATGAGCGGGACGGACGGCGCTTCACGCATGTCGTCGGTTCTCGGCTTGAACGCGAGACCCCAGACCGCCACGCGCTTGCCCTTCAGGCTGCCGAAGTGCTTCTGCATCTTGGCGAGCAGGCGGACCTTCTGCCGCTCGTTCACGCACTCGACCGCCTTCAGAATCTGGAAGTCGTAGCTCTTGCGCGCCGCGAACTGCAGCATCGCCTTCACGTCCTTTGGAAAGCAGCTGCCGCCGTAGCCGACGCCGGGAAACAGGAACGACGGGCCGATTCTCCGGTCCGCCGCGACCGCCCGGCGGACGTGATCCACGTCGGCGCCGACGACCTCGCAGACGTTCGCGACCTCGTTCATGAACGAGATGCGCGTCGCGAGCATGGCGTTCGCCGCGTACTTGCACAGCTCGGCGCTCGCGCAGTCCATCATCATGATCGGCGCGCCCGTGCGCGTGTACGGCGCGTACAGCTCGCGCATGATCTCGCCGGCGCGGGCGTCCTCGGCGCCGATCACCACGCGATCAGGCTTCATGAAGTCGTCGATGGCCGCACCCTGCTTCAGGAACTCCGGGTTGCTGACGACGCTGAAGGGATGGGAGGTTTCGCGCTTGACGGCGTCCCTGACGCGCTCGGCCGTGCCCACGGGGACCGTGCTCTTGTTCACGATCACCTTGTAGCCGTTCATCGCCCGGGCGATCTCGCGCGCGACGTCGAGGACGTGCCGGAGATCCGCGGAGCCGTCTTCGTCGGTGGGCGTGCCGACCGCGATGAAGAGAATCTGCGAGGCGCGCACGCCCCGCGCGAGGTTCGTCGTGAAGGTCAGGCGCTTTTCCGACCGGTTGCGGCGGACCAGCTCTTCGAGGCCAGGCTCGTAGATTGGAATCCGTCCCCGCTGCAGCGTCCGGATCTTGGAGGCGTCCTTGTCGATGCAGATGACCTCGTTGCCGTTCTCCGCGAAGCACGCCCCCGCAACGAGTCCCACGTATCCTGTGCCGACGACCGCAATCTTCATCGCTGACCAACTCCTGAATGGTCGAGCAAACCCCTCAAACTAACACGGAGCGTCGAATCATGTCAATTAATTGAGGTGTAAGGAGTTGTGGCCACAAGGCGTTGTGCTACCATGGCCCGAGTGCGCATTCTGCTGGACTATCGCCCCGCGCTCCGGGAGCGCACCGGCGTCGGGGAATACGTGCATGAGCTCGCTGCCGCGCTCGACCGCCAGCGCCCCGCCGACGACACGCTGACGCTCTTCTCGAGCTCCTGGAAAGATCGTCTCACCTCGGTCCGTCTGGCGCGCGCGCGCATCGTCGACACGCGGGTCCCGGTCCGGTTTCTCAACTTCTCCTGGCACCGTCTGGAATTTCCGCCGGTCGAGTGGCTCGTCGGCCCGCTGGACATCGCGCACTCCCCTTCGCCGCTCCTGATTCCCACACGCCGGGCCGCCCGGGTCGTGACGATTCACGACCTCGATTTTCTGGACCACCCCGAGCGCACGCGCAACGAGATCCGCCGCGACTACGCCGAGCTGGCCTCGTGGCATGCGCGCCGCGCCGATGCGATTGTCGCCGTGTCGCGCTTCACTGCCGAAGAAGTCGTGACGCGGTTTGGCGTGAAGCGCGAGCGCATCACCGTGTGCTCGCCCGGCGCACCCGCCTGGCCCGCGCGGCCGTCAGCCATCGCCGATGGTCCCATTCTGTTCATGGGCACGCTCGAACCGCGCAAGAACGTCGGCGCACTGCTCGGCGCCTACGCGCGCCTGCTGTTCATGCTGCCCAACCGTCCCGAAGCTGGTGCTCGCGGGTGGCGCGCCGCCCGCCGCGGCGCCCTGGCTCGACGCCATCACGAAGCCCCCGCTCGCGGGTCATGTCGAACACCTCGGCTACGTGGCACCCGAGCAGCGCTACGACCTCTACGCCAAGGCGTCGATGCTGGTCCTGCCGTCCCATCTCGAAGGCTTCGGTCTGCCCGTCCTCGAAGCGATGACCGTTGGCGTGCCGGTGATCATCAGCCGGCGCGGCGCGTTGCCCGAAGTGGCCGGCGACGCGGGTGTCGTGGTCGAACCGGACGATCATGCCGGCCTGGCCGAGGCGATGCGCCGGTTCCTCACCGATCCCGGGGCGGCCGCGGCCGCCTCGGAGCGCGGACGCGCCCGCGCGCGTCAGTATTCGTGGGACGCGAGCGCCACTGCGCTGTATGGCGCCTACCGCGACGCGATAGGCCGGAGGCGCGGGGCGCGAGGATGAGACCCGGAGTCCTGACGATAGGTGTCGATGCGCGCGAGTTGTTGGGTGAGACGACGGGCACCGGGCGCTACCTTGGGGAGCTCGCGCGCCGATGGGCCGTCAACGCGGACGGCACCCGGCAATTTCTCTTGTACTCGCCCCGCACGCTGCCCTTCGTCGAGGCGCTGGGACGCGACGCGCCCATTCGTCAGGTGATCGTCGGCAGCGGCACCGGCACGTGGTGGGAGCAGACGCACCTGCGCCGGGCCGTTCGCGCCAACCCTCCCGACGTCTTCTTCGCACCGGCCTATACGGCTCCCCTTGCGCTGCGCGTCCCGCTCGTCGTCACCATTCATGACGTCTCGTTCGCCGCGCACCCGGAGTGGTTCACGCCCCGCGAAGGTGCGCGCCGGCGGCTGCTGACGCGTCAGGCGGCGCGCGCCGCGGATCTCGATCCTGACCGACTCGGAGTTCTCGCGCCGGGAGATCCTGGAACGGCTCTCCGCGCCGGTCGACCGGATCGTCGTGGTCCCGCCGGGCGTGACGCGACGATCCGTCGGCCCGTCCAACCCCTCGTCCCGCGAGCCGCATCGTGCTGTTCGTCGGATCGATCTTCAATCGCCGCCGGCTGCCAGAGACCATCACGGCGTTCGCCCAGGCAACCGCCCGGCGTCCCGACGCGCGCCTCGTGATCGTGGGATCCGACCGCTCGCTACCCGACGCTGCACCTCGACCAGCTCGCGGAGGCGGCCGGCGTGGCCGCGCGCGTGGACGTGCGCCGCTATGTGAACGAGGCGGAGCTGGAATCTTTGTACGCGCGCGCCTCGGTGTTCGTGTTTCTCTCCGATTACGAAGGCTTCGGCCTGACGCCGCTCGAAGCCCTCTCCGCCCGCATCCCCATCGTCGTCATGGACACGGCGATCTCGCGCGAGGTGTACGGCGATGCGGCGTGGTACGTCGACCCGCGTGACATCGTGCGCGGGGCCGCGCAGGCGATTGCCACCCTGCTGGACGATCCGGCGGCGCCGTCCGCGTTCCTGACGCATGCGCCCGCCGTGCTCGATCGGTACTCCTGGGATGAGGCGGCCGCGAAAACTCTCGCCGCCATCGAACGTGTCGGTGGGCGCGCGTGACGCTCGTCTCGATCATCATCGTCAGCTTCAACGCCAGAGCGGATCTGGTCGGCCTGCCTGCGATCGCTGACCGATACGCCGCCGGCGGTCGAGCACGAGATCGTCGTGGTTGACAACGCCTCGTCCGATGGCAGCGTCGAGGTGGCGCGCGGGGTCGCGGGGGTACGCACGATCGCGCTGGTCCGCAATCTGGGATTTGCCGCCGCGAACAATGCCGGCATTCGCGCGAGCCGGGGGAATCTGCTGCTGCTCCTCAACAGCGACACGATCGTGCCGGACGGGGCGATCGACCGCCTCGTTGAACGGCTGCTCGCCGTGCCAGAAGCGCGGGTGGCGGGCCCGCGGCTGATCGATGGAGCGGGACGATCGAGCTGTCGTTGGGACGAATGATTTCGCCGCTGAACGAGCTCCGGCAGAAGATCCTCGTGCGGCGGACCGACCGACAGTCGCCATCGGGGCGCCGTCTTGCCGAGCGGCTCACCGGTCGCGAGCGGTTCGTCGATTGGGTGAGCGGCGCGTGCCTGCTCGTTCATCGCGCGGACGCCGAAGCCGTCGGCCTGCTCGACGAGCGATTCTTTCTCTACACCGAGGACGTCGACTTCTGCGCCGCAATCCGGGCCCGGGGCGGGCGGATCCTCTTCACCCCCGCGTCGCAGATCGTCCATTTGCGCGGGCGCTCCCGCGCCGCCGCGCCCGCGCCCTCGCAGGCCGCCTACCGGCGAAGCCACCTGGCGTTCTACGAGAAGCATCATCCCGCGTGGGCGCCGGTCCTGCGGCTGTATCTGCGGCTCAAGGGCGACTGATCGACCCTTTTGACTGCCCTCCACGGGATGGTCCTGTAAACTGCACTCGTGCGGATCGCGATCGACGCGCGGAAGCTGCGCGACTACGGCATCGGGACGTACGTGCGCAACCTGCTGAAACAGCTCGCGCAGCAGGATCAGGCGACCGAGTACGTCGTGCTGTGCCACGACGAGGACTTCTCGAGCGTGTCGCAGCTGGGAGAGAACTTCCACCCCGTCGCCGAAACGTCTCCCGGATATTCCGTCCGCGAGCAGGTGCGCGTCCCGCTCAACGTCCGGCGCGAGCGCGCGGCATTGTTCCACGCGCCGCACTACGTGCTGCCGCCGCTCACGCCGTGCCGAACGGTGGTCACGATTCACGACTGCATCCATCTGCGGTTTCCCCAATATCTCCGCAGCCGGTTGGGGTATGCCTACGCGCGCGCGGCGCTGTGGACGGCAACGCACCGGGCCGCCCGCGTGATTACGGTATCGGAAGCGTCGAAGCGCGACATCCTGCGTTACTTTCGTGTACCCGAATCGCGGATCGACGTGATCCACAACGCGATTGACGATCGGTTCTGGCAGCCGCCGGGAGCCGAGGATATGGAGCGTGTGCGTCAACGCTATCAGCTCACCGCGCCGTTCATCCTCTACGCCGGGAACATCAAGCCGCACAAGAATCTGGACCGCCTGATTGAAGCCTTTCACCTGCTGCGGCAGGAGCCGGCGCTCAAGGACGTGCAGCTGCTCATCATCGGCGACGAGATTTCGAAGTACGCGACGCTGCGTCGCGCGGTGCACCGGCACAAGCTGCACAAGCACGTGCGTTTCTTCGGGTTCGTGTCGCACGAGACGCTGGCCGCGCTCTACCGCCTGGCGGACGTCTTCGTCTTTCCGTCGCTCTACGAAGGGTTCGGGCTGCCGCCGCTCGAGGCCATGGCGAGCGGCACACCGGTGATTACGTCGGACGTCTCCTCGCTGCCCGAGATCGTGGGCGACGCCGCGATCCTGATCGATCCGCACGAGCCGGAAGCCATCGCCGACGCGATCCGTCGCGTGCTGCACGATGCCGATTTACGCGCCTCGCTGAAGGCACGCGGCCTGGCGCGGGCGCGTGAGTTCTCGTGGGAGCGGTCGATCCGGCGCGTTCGCCAGATCTACGGCGAGGTCCTGGGCGGGTGAAAGTCGCGCTGGTCCATGATTGGCTGACCGGCATGCGCGGCGGGGAGCGCGTGCTGCAGGCCATCGCGGAACTCTATCCGGACGCGCCGATTCATACCCTGGTCCAGGTCAAGGGCACGGTCTCCCCCACACTCGAGCGACGACGGACCGTCCGGTCGTTCGTCCAGTGGCTGCCGGCGGCCGGACGCCACTACCGCCACTATCTGCCGCTTTTCCCGACCGCGATCGAGCAGTTCGATTTCGACGCCTTCGATCTCGTCATCAGCACGAGTCACTGCGCTGCCAAGTCGGTCGTCGTCCCGGGGCGTGCCCGGCACGTGTGCTACTGCCACTCTCCGATGCGCTATGCCTGGGATCAGTTCGATGCCTATTTCGGACCGGCACAGGTAGGCCAGGTCCGGTCACGCCTCCTTCGGCCCGTCCTGGCGCGCCTGGCGCGGTGGGACGCCGCCACGGCCGCCCGTGTGGACCGCTTCGTGGCCAACTCCAGATATGTTGCCGGCCGAATCCGCCGATACTATAATCGTGAGGCGAGCGTCGTGTATCCCCCTGTCAATACAGAGTTTTACGAGCCCGACCCCGCCCGTCGTCCCGAATACTTCCTGGTCGTGTCGGCGATGGTGCCCTACAAGCGGCTCGACATGGCGATCCGCGCGTGCGAGCTGGCCGGCGTCCCGCTCAAGATGGTCGGACGAGGGCCGGAGGAAGCACGGCTGCGCGCGATGGCCGGCCCAAACGTTGAATTCCTGGGATGGATCAGCGATGACCACGTCCGGCGGTTGTACCAAGGCAGTCACGCGGTGGTGATGCCCGGCGTCGAGGACTTCGGCATGGTGCCCGTCGAGGCGCAGGCCTGCGGCCGCCCGGTGATTGCCTATGCGGAGGGAGGAGCCCTGGAAAGCGTGATCGACGGCCACACGGGGGTGCTGGTGCGCGAGCAATCGGCCGAGGCCTTTGCGGATGCCGTCGCGCAGGTGTCGACCCGATCGTTCGACCCGACCGCCATCCGCCGCCACGCCGAAGGCTTTTCCGTCGCCCGGTTCAAGGATCAGTTCTCGGCGATTGCCGCCCGCGAAGACGAACGAGTCGCCGCAAGTGTTGACCCCCGCCGCAGCAACTCTGCCGCCCGCGAGGATGAACAATGATGCGGCGGTACAACCGTCTGCTCGTGGCGGGCTTCGTCATGAGCGACGCGATCCTTGGCATCGCGGCGTTCATCGTCGCCTACGTGCTTCGCTTCGAGACCGGCCTCCCCGTCCTCAAAGGCGTGCCGCCGTTTGCGCAATACCTGCGCATCGCGCCCTTCATCGGCCTGCTCGTGCCGATTGCCTTTCAGGTGCAAGGCCTGTATCGGCTGCGCCGGGGCCGATCGCGTGTGGACGATTTCTTCGGCGTCTTCGTCGGCAGCATTCTCGCGGTCGTCCTCGGTCTGGGCGGCACGTTGTACGTGCAGACGTACTACGTGTCGGAATCCGCGAAGGACATCGGCCTCTACGAAGTGTCGCAGGGCGTATGGGTCCTGTTCCTGGTGTTCAACGTCGTCTTCTCGTACGCGTCGCGGGAGCTGGTCCGCGAGGCGCTCGAGCGTCGCTGGCGAGCCGGCATCGGCCTGAAGCGCGTGCTCATCGCCGGCGCCGGCGATCTCGGACGCATTGTTGCCGACAAGGTCCTCGAGCACCGCGAGCTCGGATTCAAGGTGGTCGGCTTCCTCGACGACAAAGCGATTGGGGATCACATCGGCTATCGCGGCATTCCGCTCATGGGTCCCCTGGCCGCGGCGGACGAGATCATCCGGCGCGAGCACGTCGACCACATGTACGTTGCGCTGCCGCTCGAAGAGCACGTGAAGATGCTGGGGCTCGTCGAGACGACCAATCGCGCCGGTGTGGACGTGCACGTCGTCCCGGACCTGCTGCAGTTCATCGCACTTCGCGCGCGGCTCGAGAACCTCGACGGCGTTCCAATCATCAGCCTCAACGACGTGCCGCTGCGCGGCTTCAACAGCCTGTTGAAGCGGGCCATCGACGTCGCGATCTCGTCGGCGGCCCTCGCGGTCTTCGCTATTCCGTTCGGCATCGTCGCGTTCTTGATCCGCAAGAGCTCGAAGGGGCCGGTGCTGTACCGGCAGGAGCGCATGGGCCTCGACGGACGCGCGTTCGAGGTCTACAAGTTCCGATCGATGTTCGAGGGCGCCGAAGACGATACCGGCCCGGTCTGGGCGCGTGACGACGACCCGCGCTGCACGCCGCTCGGCCGATGGCTGCGCCGTTTCGACATCGACGAGCTGCCGCAGCTGTGGAACGTGTTCAGGGGCGACATGTCCATCGTCGGCCCGCGGCCGGAGCGTCCCTACTTCGTCGAGCAGTTCAAGCATCGGATTCCGCAGTACATGCTGCGCCACAAGGTCAAGGCGGGGATTACCGGATGGGCTCAGGTCAACGGGTGGCGCGGCAACACCTCGCTCGAGAAGCGAATCGAGTACGACCTGTATTACATCGAGAACTGGTCCGTCTCACTGGACCTGAAGATCATGTGGCTGACGCTCGTCCGCGGCTTCCACGGTCACGCATTTTGAGATCTCGTCGCTCCAACTAACTTCTGACTTCCAACTCCTAACTCCTGCCCTATGCCACGAGTTGTCATCACAGGCGCCGCGGGCTTCATCGGCTCGCATCTCTCGGAAACGCTGCTGGATCGCGGATGGTCGGTCGTCGGCGTCGACAACCTGCTGACGGGCAGTACCCAGAACATTGCCCATCTCCACAATCGCGACTTCATCTTCATCAAGCACGACGTCACCAACTACATCTACATCGAAGGGCCCGTGGACGTGGTGCTGCACTGGGCGAGCCCGGCCAGTCCGATCGACTATCTCGAGTTGCCGATTCCCACGCTGAAGGTCGGCGCGCTCGGGACCCACAAAGCGCTCGGTCTCGCCAAGGAGAAGAAGGCGCGGTTCGTGATCGCGTCGACGTCGGAGGTGTACGGCGATCCGCTGGAGCACCCGCAGAAGGAAACCTATTGGGGCAATGTGAACCCCATTGGTCCGCGCGGCGTCTACGACGAGGCGAAGCGCTTCGCGGAGGCGATGACGACGGCGTATCACCGCTACCACGGGCTGGACGCGAAGATCGTGCGTATCTTCAACACCTATGGACCGCGCATGCGTCTTCACGACGGTCGCGCCGTCCCGGCATTCATGAGCCAGGCGCTGCGCGGTGAGGACGTGACGATTTTCGGGAACGGCACGCAGACGCGCAGCTTCTGCTACGTCAGCGATCTCGTCGACGGGATTCTGCGGCTGATGGACTCGAATCTGAACGAGCCCGTGAACATCGGCAACCCGTCGGAGATGACGATCGAGGAGATCGCGAAGACGATCATCAGGATGACCGGGTCCGCGAGCAAGCTGGTCTACCGGCCGCTGCCCGAAGACGATCCCAAGGTGCGTCAGCCGGATATCACGAAGGCGCGGACGCTGCTCGGGTGGGAGCCGAAGGTGGGATTGGAAGAAGGCCTGGCGAAGACGCTCGACTATTTCCGGCCGCGTGTCCTCAATGGCCCATCCGAACGACCTGCACCGCGTAATGCCCCGCCGAAATCAACGTGATGGCCAACGAGGCGTAGACGAGCGCCTGCACGATCGGCGAGACGCGGTCCAGGTAGTTGAAATACAGCGCCACCACCCCGGTGGTGATGAACGTTGCCGTGGCCACCTTGCCATAGATGGACGGGCCGGAACGTGCGCGGGCCCACCGCCAGGTTCACGACCGCGACCGTGAGCACGATCGCGATATCCCGGCTGATCACCAGCACCGTGAACCAGAGCGGCAACCGGTTCGGCGCGCCCACCTCTGGCAGCGTCAGCATCACGAACATCGTCACCAGGAGCAGCTTGTCGGCCATCGGATCGAGCCACGCGCCGAGCGTGGTCTTCTCTCCCGTCCAGCGGGCGATCAGGCCGTCGAAGAGGTCGGTGAGCGCGGCGGTGAAGAACGTCAGGAGCGCCCAGCCGCGATAGCCGTACAGCAGCAGGATCACGAATGCCGGTATCAGCAGCATTCGGGTAATCGTGAGCTGATTGGCTGCCGTCACTCTCATGACGATCCTTTTGCAAGCGATTCGAGCCGCGCGACCGCCGCGAGCGCTTCGGCACCGGTGACGGGCCGCGCCAACTGAAACGAGCCATCATCGAGCGGCGCCATGACGCCGCTCGATACCGATCGTGCCGCGGCAGCATAGCTCAAATGCGTTGGCGCCATGTCCGGGAACTTCGGGCGTGGGTCGCGCCATTTCGATGCCGCCTTCGGGTTCTCGGTGCCGATGAGCGTCAGGATGTGGCTGACGGCCGACGCGAGGTCGGCGCGCCTCACGAGCGTGGTCGGCTGAAACGTGTGGTTCGGAAACACGTCCATGACGCCCGCGCGGGTCACCGACTGAATCCATGGCGACGCCCAGCTGTCGCGTGCGTCGGTGATGACCACAGCGTTGCCGGCCCGCGCGCGGCGCAGCAGATCTTCGAGGTGTACGGCGAGGACCGCCGCCAGCTGGGCGCGCGTGATCGTCGGTGCGCTCTCGATCGTCCGATACTCTTCCGGCATCGTCTCGAACGCAGCGCGTTCGCGCATCGCGTCGGCGCGTGCCGCCAGCGTGTCGCCCGGCTCCAGTGCGTTGGCGGCGCCGTAGGCCTCAGCCGCCTTCACCCAATCCTTGTTGGCTTCGTAAATCTCGCCGACGAGCGTGAGCGCTCGTGCGTCGCTTGGATCGAGCGTGACCGCGCGCTGCGCGTGCGCCATGGCCGATGTGAGATCGCCACCGCGCTTCTCCACCGTCGCGAGCTCTCGATAGAGGAACGCGCTGTCGGGCGACGCCGCAATCGCGGTTTCATACGCCTTGCGCGCTTCGTCGATGTGGCCGGCTTCTGCGGCCCTGCGCGCCGCCGCGATCTCCTGCTGCGCGCCCTTGAATCGCAGGACGTCGGCGCGGCTGCGCAAGCCCGGGAGCGTCGGGTCTGCCGCCAGCGCGGCTTCGAACGCTTCCAGCGCGGGATCCGTCCGGCCGAGCGCCAGGAGGGCGTCGCCCTTGCCCGCAAGCGCCGGCGCGTACGTAGCGTTGGCCGCCAGCGCGCGGTCGAAGTGCGTGACGGCGTTCTGCGCGTCACGACGCGCGAGTGCTGAGTACCCGAGGGCCGCCTCGGCCGGATACAGTCCGGGCACGGACTTCAAGACCGCGCTGAAGGTGCGGTCGGCCGCATGCGTGTCGCCGCCCTGGAGGTAGTTCCAGCCCGATTGGTATTGCTCCGCGATCGCCGGGCCCGCGAGCCCGTCGGGCAGCGTCGGAAAGATGAACTCGGGGAATTTCGGCGTCGCGACGGCCGGCGCCGGCGGAAGGGTCTTGGGCGCACACGCACCCAGACCGAGCATCAAGGCGCAGACCGCCGCCATCGGCCATCCCGATCGTGGTGACCCGCCGGGCATTCACGACGCGCGCGCAGCCGGCCGGAGCCGGTCGAGCAGCCGGCGCGGCACCTCCGCTTCGATGGTGACGTGACCGTCGACGGCGACGTGTCTGAGAATGCGGCCCACGCGATACAGCTGCGCGATCAGCGCGCGCTCGTCCTCGTCGCCCGTATCGAGCTCGAAGGTCATCGTCGTGGTGTCGAGTCCCAGGCGCGATTCCAGCGCCGAGACGATCTCGTCGCGTCCGTCCCCGCTTGTCGCGGATACCATCAGCGCGCCGGGACAGAGCGCCGTCAGGCGAGCGCGCTCGGACGCGTCCAACAGGTCGCACTTGTTGAACACGTCGAGGGTCGGCACGCGGTCCGCATTCACTTCGACCAGAACCGACTGCACCGCCGCCATGTGGCGCTCGCGCTCGACGCTCGACGCATCGATCACGTGCAGCAGCAGGTCTGCGCCCGCGACCTCCTCGAGCGTGGCGCGGAAGGCCGCGACGAGCGAATGCGGCAGGCGGTCGATGAACCCGACCGTGTCGGAGACCAGCAGCTCACGCTGATCCGGCAGACGAACGCGCCGGACGAGCGGATCGAGGGTGACGAACAGCGCGTCGGACGCGACCGCGTCGCCGCCCGTCAGCGTGTTGAACAACGTCGTCTTGCCGGCGTTCGTGTAGCCCACCAGCGCGACTGTCGGCACGGCTTCCTTGTGACGACGCTCGCGAAGCTGCGATCGCCGACGCCGGACGGTGTCGATTTCCTTCGACACGATGCTGATCCGATGACGGATGCGCCGCCGGTCGGTTTCGAGTTTGGTTTCGCCAGGTCCCCTGGTGCCGATGCCGCCGCCGAGCCGCGAGAGCGCCGCACTCGCGCCGACGAGGCGTGGCATGAGGTATTTGAGCTGCGCGAGCTCGACCTGCAGCTTGCCTTCACGCGTACGCGCGCGACGGGCGAAGATGTCGAGGATCAGCTGCGTGCGATCGATCACCTTCCGGTCGAGCGCCCGCTCGAGATTGCGTAGTTGCGCCGGGCTGAGCTCGTTGTCGAACACGACCACGTCGATCGACGCTTCGTCGCACGCTGTCGCAAGCGACGTCACCTTGCCGCTGCCGAGGAAGGTGGCCGGATCGGGCTTGGACCGTTCCTGCAGCACACGAAGGCCAATCTCCGCGCCCGCCGCTGCCGCGAGCCCGCCGAGCTCGTCGAGCGAATGTTCGGGATCGAAATGTCGTTGGGAGTCCTTGAAGAGGCCGACGAGCGCCGCCCGTTCCCGCGTCACCCCAGCGATCTTATCACGCGGTCCCAGGGGATCGCTCCTTCGCGAATCAGCCGCAGCGAGCGGTCGTGCACTTCGACGATCGTGGATGGCGCACCGCCACGGGTGACACCTCCATCGATCACACAGTCGACGTCCGGCAGCGCTTCGAGCACGTCGCTCGCCGCGACCGCGGGTCGATCGCCCGATCGATTGGCGCTCGTTGACGTGATGCAGTAACCGAACGTTCGGGCGAGCGCGCGGGCAATCGCATGATCCGGCACGCGCACACCGACTGTCGTGCCACCCGCCAGCAGATCGCGAGCGATTTCTGACGTCGCGGGCGCCACGACCGTCAGCGGGCCGGGCCACCACGTGCCTGCCAGGGTCCGTTCGGTTTCGTCGAACACCGCACAACGCTCAGCTTGCGCGAGATCGGCAGCGATGAGAGGAAGCGCGGAGCCGTCCGCGCGTCCCTTCAACGCGTAGAGCCGCCGCACGGCGGCCGCGTTCCGTGGGTCCACCGCCAGTCCGTACAACGTGTCGGTTGGAAACGCGACGACGCGCCCTTCGCGAAGCAGCCGCGCGGGTTCGCGCAAGAGCCCCTCCTCCACACCTGCCGGATCCACGATGATGACGGTTGGCATGTCGGTGGGGCCTACAAGGTTTCCGAGACGACGGGTTCTTCCGAAACGGCCTTGACGTCGGTGCGGCGTCCGCCATCGCCCGACGTGGCTCCGCGGCCCGTCACCCGGACCACGATAACGGCCAGCGCCGCAAGCGCAACGACGTCGAGGCCGAATACCGCCCTGATAGACGTCGCGCCCAGCAGCCCGCTGACGATGGGGCTCACCGCCAGGCCGACGAGCGAGGCGGTCGTCAGCAGTCCGAAACCGGCTCCGCGCGCCGAGGCAGGGATGACGGACGCGGCCGACGTATACGCGGCTGTCATGCCGGACCCGATCGCGATGCCAAAGACCGGCGTTGCAAGAAAGAGCCATCGAACGTCATGGACGACGACGTAGAGGCCGGCGCCGACGGCTGCCGCCGCTGACGCCGCGGCGATCAGTCGCGGCGGCGAATGACGGCGAAGCAGCGACGCGCAGTAATGATGACCGAGCGCGCCGGCCCCGGCGGCAATCGAGAACAGTATTCCGGATACGAGTGGGATCTGCGTCGCCGAAACGCCCAGCTGCCCGACATACAGCGGGAGAATCGGACCGAAGCTCCGGTCAACGAACTGCAGGCCGAAGATGACGGCCATCATGAGCAGAAAATTCTCGAACGCGAGGAGACTCCGAAACGTGATGCTCCGATCGGCGTCGTCTGCCGGCACGTGGGCGGGCCGGACCTGATGCTCGTCGTAGAGGACGAACACGAGCACGACGGCAGCCAGGTAGAACACCGAGGCGACGAAGAATGCGCGCCGCAGTCCGACGAGCGCTGCCACGACGCCGCCGACGACCGGACCCAGCGCCGGGCCGAGGCGTTGAGCCGTCTGCACGGTGCCGATGGCCTGCGCCATCTTGCCTTTCGGCGCCGAGTCCGCCGCCATCGTCAGCGTCAGGGCGCCGTAGCCCGCGAAGAGACCCTGGACCGCTCGCAGGAGGAAGACGTGCCACGCGTGCGTGACGAACGCCATGGCGGCCATGACGAAGACGAAACTGACAAGCGATCGCTCGACCATGATCTTGCGGCCGAAGCGATCCGCGAGGCGTCCCCACAATGGCGAGAGCAACGCGGTGAGCGCCGGCGTCACGCCGAGGCTCAGGCCCGACCACATCGCCACCTGCCCCACGTCCTCGACGCCGAGCTGATGGAAATACAGCGGCAGGAACGGCATCACGAGCGTGAAGCCCATGAAGCCGATGAACGAGGCCGCGGTGACCGCGAAGAGGTTCTTGCGGTACGACGGCACGTCAGAACCGAATCCGCACCATCCGCTTCTGCTCCACGTGAATAGTGTCGATGAAGCGGATGCGGGCCGGATCGCTCTGCATGACGATGGAGCTCGTGCGGATGCCGTCACCGAAGAAGCGGACACCGCGCATCAGCGTGCCGTCGGTCACCCCGGTCGCCGCGAAGATGATGCCGTCGCCCGATGCGAGATCCTTCGACGTGTAGATGCGTCGGAAGTCGGTGATCCCCATCGCCCGGCAGCGCGCTTCGTGTTCCGGCTTGTTCACGACCAGACGCGCGAAAATCTCCCCGTTGAGACAGCGCATCGCGGCCGCCGTCAGCACACCTTCGGGCGCCCCGCCGGTGCCCATGACCGCGTGGACGCCGCTGCCGACCACCGCCGCGGCGATGCCCGCGGACAGATCGCCGTCGGAGATGAGCCGGATGCGCGCGCCGGTGGCGCGAATTTCGTCGATGAGGCGCTCGTGGCGCGGACGCTCGAGCACGACGACGACCAGGTCGTTCACGCTGCGCTCGAGGCATCGGGCGAGCGCCTTCAGGTTTTCGGCAACGGGCGCGTCGAGGCTGACGGCCCCTTTCGCGCTCGGGCCCGACGACCAGCTTCTCCATGTACAGGTCGGGCGCGTGCAGCAGGCCCCCGCGTTCCGATGCGGCAAGCACCGCGATGGCGTTGGGCGCGCCCGTCGCGCAGAGGTTGGTGCCTTCCAACGGATCGACCGCGATGTCGACGGCGGGTAGCGGCGTGGACGCCTGCGTCCGTGCGCCGCGGCCCACCTTCTCGCCGATGTACAGCATCGGCGCCTTGTCCCGCTCACCCTCGCCGATCACGATCGTCCCGTCGATCGGCACGCCGTCGAGGTTGGCCCGCATGGCCTCGACCGCCGCCTGATCCGAGCGGTGGCCGTCGCCCTGCCCCATCGTGTGGGCACACGCGATGGCCGCCTGCTCGACGACGCCGAGGAATTCGAGCGAGAGGTCAGAATCCATAGAAATCGCTGACAGCTGTCAGCTGTCAGATGTCAGGTGTCAGCTCGATGCGGTGGCAGCTCGCAACGGGTCGGCTTGTCCTGACGGAATCCGAGCACGTAGTCCGCCTGCATCACCTTGTGGATCTCGCGCGTGCCTTCGTAGATGACCGCCCCCTTGCAGTTGCGGTAGAAACGGCCGACCGGATACTCGTCGGAATAGCCGTTCGCGCCGTGCACCTGTACAGCATCACCCGCCGCGCGCTCGGACGCCACGGTCGCGAACCATTTCGCCAGCCCTGTCTCGCGCGTGTTTCGTCGTCCGGTGTTCTTCAGGAACCCCGCGCGCAGCCACAGCAGGCGCGCGGCCTGATAGTCGGATTCCATCTGCGCGATCATCTCTTTCACCAGCTGGTGCTCGGCGATGGGGACGCCGAAGGTCTTCCTCTCCTTTGCGTACTTGGCGCTCGCATCGCGGCAGGCGCGAATCAGGCCGGTGGCGCCGGCGGCCACGGTGTAGCGCCCCTGGTCCAGCGCGAACATCGCAATCTTGAAGCCTTCGCCCGGCTTGCCGAGCACGTTCGCCTCGGGCACCTCGACCTCGTCCATCTTGAAGAAGCCGGTGTTGCCGGCGAGGATGCCCCACTTCTCTTTCAACGTGCCGCTCGAAAAGCCCTTGAAGCTGCGCTCGAGCAAGAAGGCCGAGATGCCGGACGGATCGCGCTGCTTCTTCTTCTCGAGATCGCTCCAGGCGAACACCAAGAAGTTGTCGGCGACGTCGGCGAGCGAGATCCACATCTTCTCGCCCGTAAGAAAGTAGCGATCCCCTTTCTTGACGGCCACCGTCTGGATACCGCGCACGTCGCTGCCCGCTGACGGCTCGGTCAGGCCGTACGTGGCGATCTTCTTCCCCTGCGCCTGTGGGACGAGATAGCGCTGCTTCTGATCCTCCGACCCCCAGGTCAGGAGCGAGAGGCAGTTCAGCCCGGCGTGCACGGACATGATTACGCGCAGCGACGTATCGAGGTACTCCAGCTCCTCGCTCACGAGACCGAGGCTGATGTAGTCCATCCCGGCGCCGCCATACTCGGCCGGCACCGACGCGCCCAAGCAGCCCGAGCTGCGCCATCTGCGGGAGGATACCCGGGTCGAACCGATGCTCTCGATCCAGATCGTGGATTTTCGGCGCGACTTCGCGCGCACCCCATTCGCGCACCGACTGCTCGAGCAGCCGTTGCTCTTCCGTCAAATCGAAATCAATCATGAAGCCGCCCTTCGAAGTGGATAAAAGGAGCTATTTTATCGGTTCTCGTGCCTGGCTATCCACTTCTGACGACGGTGATGGCGGCGCCGCGGCCGACTCCGAGGCGCTCGGCGGCGCTGGCGGCGGGCGCGGCGAGCTCCAGGTGGTCCGTGCTGCCAAAGAGCGCGCCGACGCCTTCTGCGGGGAGCTCCGCGTAGGTCGCGACGAGCCGCTCGACGCGATGGGGCCCCACCTCGATCGAAATGGTCCCGCCGTGGGCGAGATGCTCCACCGCTTTGCGGTCGATGTTCGTGACCAGATTGCCGAACCGATCGATCGCGCAGGACGATGCCGCGGAGGCTGGCGGGCCCGACCTCCGGCATCGGGAGGTCGAGGCGGTGGACGTCGGGAACCGGTCGCCCGAGCGCCGACAGCTGGATGCCCTTCGCGAGCCACGCGGCGGCGGGTGCGAAGCGATCGCGCCCTTCGAACGTGCGGCTGACGGTTGGTCGCGCGTAGCGCCGCTCGGTCAGCTCGACGATCTTCTTGGCGGGCGTCTCGCGCAGGACCGCGGTCAGCACGCCGTTGTCCGGTGCGACGAAACGGTAGTCGCCCGTGTCGAGCGCGATGCCGCGACGTGCCGAGCCGACGCCGGGGTCCACGACCGCCACGAAGATCGTGCCCGGTGGAAAGTATTTGTAGGCGGCGGCGAGCTCGAGCGTCCCCGCCAGCACATCGTGGGCGGGGACGTCGTGGGTGAGATCGACCAGCGTGACCTCGGGACAGATGGTGAGGATCACGCCCTTCATGGTCCCGGCGTAGTGATCCCGGGTACCGAAGTCGGTCAGCAGCGCAATGAGGGGGCGCACGTCATGCCCGCTTCCGCAGCAGGATTTCGCGCGTGTTGCTCTTGAGCAGGAACGAGTCCGACACGATCAGGCCGTCGAACATCCTGATGATGTCGCGGTTCTGGAGCACGTATTTCGCGCCGCCGACCCCGGAATGCGGCCGATGACGAAGGGTCGTTCCTTCGACGATCTCGAATTTCGTGAACGGCGCGCGCTCGGAGGCGGAGTTGCAGAAGAAGCCGAACAGCACCCCGCCCGGCCGCAGGACGCGCACGACCTCGCGCGCGAGCGCCTGGGCGGCGTTCTTGTCGAGGAAGTCGAAGATGTCCCAGCACAGCACGCCGTCGACGGTTCCATCCGCCTTCGGAAACCGCTTCGAGAGCGTGTCGGGGAGCGCGTCGCGCGTGCCGGCGCGCGTGTGCCGGTCGATGTCGGCCGCGAGATCCTCGATGAACAGCTTGCACCCCAGCTGCTCGCCGAAGAACGCGACGTTGGGGCCGATGACGGGGCCGCAGTCGACGAGGACGGGCGCGTCTCGCGCCGCGAGCGCGCCGACGAACTTCGGGAGTGCCTTGGACGGCACCATGGCGTCAGCCGCCGCGGCCGCCGGAGACGTGGCGACACCCTCGCCCGCCTGATCGGGCCGCTTGCCGCCGAACTTGAGCAGATCGGTGATGGACACGGGATGACTCGGAGACTCGCAGATTCACGGCGCCCGGGTCGCAAGCGACACACGATGACCGCTTCGTCCGCTTATCGGGCGGAAGGGCCGAGCTGTTCAGGCCCCCTCCGCACGGAAACGAACCACGGCGTCCGACCGTCGCGTGGGCGACGGAGGGATGGCGCGCTGAATCGGACGAATCCGCCTAGCGCTGCGCGCCCGCGCCGGCTGGTGCCGGGGCCGGTGCTGCAGGTGCGGCTGCCGCCGCGGCTGGTTTCGCGTCCGATTTCGCCTCGCCTGCCTTGGCGCCCGCCCGCTGCATGTCGATGCTGCCCCGGAAGTGCGCGCCTTCGGCGATCGCCACGCGCGGTGAGGCGATGTCGCCGTCCACCGAGCCGTTGTCGCGAATGTCGACCTTCTCGCTCGCCGTGACGTTGCCGGTCACTTCCCCGAGAATGACGCAGGATTTCGCGAATACCTGAGCCTTGATCCGAGCGTTGGCGCCGATCGTGAGCACGTTCTGCCGCAGCTCGATCTTGCCCTCGACCTGACCTTCGATCGTGAGGTCTTCGCTTCCGCTCAGCTCGCCCTTGATCACAACGGATTTGCCGATGTTCACGGTCGACCTCTCCCTCTCTGTTCCGCGGTGAGACTCGCTGACGGACCGCGCCGGCTCCACCGGCGGGGTACTGACGCTCGGCACCGGCGCTGGGCCAGTCCCGGCGGAGGGCGTCGGCTTGGCCGCGTCATCCCGTTTCCACATGGTGCACTCTCCACCTATCCGAAGGTTTGACCTCGCAGGGTGTCCGAAAATCGCGCGCTGGGCGAGCGGGTCCGGCCAGTATATGTATCCGCCTCGGCTGTGTCTAGTCCTTTTACTGCTGAGACTTAGGGCGGAATGGTATCATTGGAAACTGCCGACGGCAGATTGCCGATTACGAAGTGGTGATTGGGCGATTGCTCGATTGGGATTTGGCGAATGGCCACTTGACGATTCCATTCGACATTCCGTCGGCCGCCAATCGCCAAACGTCAGTCTTCAATCTGCCATCGCCAATCGCCAATGGTATGAGCCGCTTCTACTTCGACCACAACGCCACGACCCCGCCAGACGCGGCGGTCGTCGAGGTCGTCGCGCGCGCCCTCCAAGAAGATTTCGGCAATCCGTCGAGCGTCCATTACTTCGGCCAGCGGGCGAAGGCCCTGCTCGACGAGGCGCGGTCGTCGGTGGCCGACCTCATCGGCGCCGAGCCTGCCGAGGTCGTCTTCACGAGCGGCGGGACCGAGTCCGACAACCTGGCGATTCGCGGCGCAGCGGAAGTGCTCGACGCGACGGGACGCCGTCACCTCATAACGAGCAGCATCGAGCATGAAGCCGTGCTCAACACCGTCAAGGCGCTGTCGCGCCGCGGGTGGTCGGTGACGCTGCTGCCGGTGGACGCCTCGGGTCTCGTCTCCCCTGCCGCCCTCGAGACCCTCGTCACGGATCAGACCGCGCTGGTGTCGGTGATGCACGCGAACAACGAGATCGGGACGGTTCAACCGATTCGCGAGCTGGCGGCCGTGGCGCATGCGCGCGGCGCGCTGTTTCACACCGACGCCGTGCAGTCGGTCGCGAAGATTCCCGTGGACGTGACGTCGCTCGGCGTGGACCTCCTGTCGCTGTCGGCGCACAAGTTCAACGGTCCGAAAGGCGCCGGCGCGCTGTGGGTCAAACGCGGCACGCGGATGGTGGCGACCATGACCGGCGGGAAGCACGAGCGGAATCGCCGCGGCGGCACCGAAAACGTGCCGGGGCTGGCCGGGCTGGGCGTGGCCGCGCGCCTCGCGCGACAGAAGCTGGCCACCGACGCGCTCCGCCTGGCCGCGCTGCGGGATCGCCTGGAGCAGGGGATCCTGGCCGCGGTCCCGGGGACAATCGTGAACGGGGCGCTGACGCCGCGCGTGCCAAACACGACGAACATCAGCTTCGACGGCGTCGAGGCCGAATCGCTGTTGATCGCGCTCGACCTCGAAGGCTTCGCGGTGTCGACGGGGTCGGCGTGCTCGTCGGGCACGCTGGAGCCGTCCCACGTGCTGCGCGCGATGGGCCTGCCCGCGCACCGGACGCAGAACTCGATCCGGTTCAGCCTGGGCGCCGGCAACACCGAGGCGCAGGTGGACGCGCTGGTGGCCAAGGTACCGAGCGTCGTGGACAAGCTGCGCCTGCTGGTCAGACGGTAATGAATCTGGTATCGGGTAATCGGGTAATTTGGTAATTGAGTAAATTACCAAATCACCAAATTACCAAATTCTCAAATCCAATGAAGATTGTCGTCGCGATGTCCGGCGGCGTCGACTCGTCCGTCGCCGCCGCGCTGCTTGCCCGCGAGGGGCACGAGGTGATCGGTCTCTCGATGCAGCTGTACGATCAGTCTCCCCGCGGAGACGATGACGGACAGATCCGCTTCGGGAGCTGCTGCACGCTCGACGATCTGTACGACGCGCGCCGTGTGGCGCGCTCCATCGGCATCCCCCACTACATCGTCAACTTCGAGCGGCGCTTCGAGGAACACGTCGTGTCCGACTTCGTCCGCGAGTACGCGGCGGGACGGACGCCGATTCCGTGCGTGCACTGCAACGGCGACCTGAAGTTCGCGTCGCTCGTCGAGCGGGCCGAGGCGTTCGAGGCTGGCGCGGTCGCGACCGGCCACTACGCCCGCGTCGAGCGCGATCGCGTGTCGGGCGCCTATCGGCTGCTTCGAGGCGTCGACCGGGCGAAGGATCAGTCGTACTTTCTCTTCACGCTGTCGCAGGCGCAACTGGCGCGCGCGCAGTTTCCGGTTGGCGGGCTGGACAAGGCGGCCGTGCGCGACGAAGCGCGGCGGCTGGGCCTGTCGGTGGCCGAGAAGCAGGACAGCCAGGAGATCTGTTTCGTGGCGCCGGGCGCGCACGCGGACTTCGTGGAAACGCGGGTCGGCATGTCCGCCGGGACCATTCGGGATCGCGACGGGCACGTGCTCGGGCGTCACGAGGGCGTGCACCGGTTCACCATCGGGCAGCGGAAAGGGCTCGGCCTCTCGTCGCCGATCCCGCTCTACGTCCTTGGTATCGACGCGACGAGTGCGGAAGTGACGGTCGGCCCGCGTGACTCCCTGGAGCGCCCGGCCCTGACCGCGTCGCGCGTCAACTGGATCGCCGGCGTGCCACCCGCGACACCGGTCCGTGCGCTCGTCAAGATCCGCCACCGCCACGCCGATGCGTCGGCCACGATCGCCGTCGCTCGACGCAGATCGCGTGGAGGTCCACTTCGACGCGCCGCAGAGCGCGATCACGCCTGGCCAGGCCGCCGTGTTCTATGACGGAGAGGTCGTGCTGGGCGGAGGGTGGATTGAGTGATGGGCTGAAATCTGGGAATTGAGTAATCTGGTAATTTGGTAATTTGGTAATCGAAGCTCGTCACTTACCCGATCACCAAATTACCCGATTACCCAATCATCTGCGCTTCCCCGAGGTGCTGCGGGAGGCCTTCGAGATATTTTTCCGCGTCGATCGCGGCCATGCAGCCGGAGCCGGCGGCGGTGACCGCCTGTCGATACACGTGGTCCTGGACGTCTCCGCAGGCGAAGACGCCGGGCGCGCTCGTGCGCGTGCCGGCGTGCGTCACGATGTAGCCGTTCGCGTCGGTTTCCACCTGACCGATGAAGAGTGACGTGTTCGGCGTGTGGCCGATCGCCACGAACACGCCGTCGACGGGGATCTCCTTCACCAGCCCGGTCACGTTGTTCCGGAGGACCATGCCGGTGACCTCTCCCCTGCCGCCGCCGTCGAGGATCGCGTCGACTTCGGCGTTCCACTCGAAGGCGATCTTCGGGTTGGCGAACGCCTTGTCCTGCATGATCTTCGACGCCCGCAGCGTGTCGCGCCGGTGAACCACGGTGACATGGGAGGCGAACCGCGTCAGGAAGATGGCTTCTTCCATCGCCGAATCGCCGCCGCCGACCACGGCGATGGGTTTGCCGCGGAAGAAATAGCCGTCGCACGTCGCGCAGGTCGAGACACCGTGTCCGATGAGCGCGCGTTCCGACGGCAGTCCCGAGCAGCCGGGCCGAGGCGCCCGTGGCGATCACGAGCGATCGACAGAGGTACTCCTCGTCGTGCGTGCGGACCGCGTACGGATGATGCGTGAGCTGAACGGACGTGACGTGGCCGCGGATGATCTCCGCGCCGAACCGTTCCGCCTGCGCGCGCATTTCGGCCATCAGATCCGGGCCCATGATGCCGTCGCGATACCCGGGCCAGTTCTCGACCATCGTGGTCAGCATCAACTGGCCGCCGGCTTCGACCCCTTCGATGACGAGCGGCTTCAGATTCGCCCGCGCGGTGTACAGCGCGGCGGTCAATCCGGCCGGGCCGGACCCGATGATGATGACGTTTTTCATGAAGGTAGTAACTGGTAGCCGTCAGCTTTCAGCCGTCAGGTTTCAGCTGTCAGGGTTTCGACAGCTTTCAGCTGAGGGCTGATGCCTGGTAGCTGATGGCTGTCCTCAGGCGACGTGCTTGTCGATGACCTTCTTCAGCGTCGCCTTGTCGGCGAGGCCCACGACCTGCTCGACGACCTGCCCACCCTTGAACAACAGGAGCGTCGGGATGCCGCGGATGCTGAAGCGTCCCGCGACGTTCGGGTTCTCGTCGACGTTCAGCTTGCCGACCACCATCTTGCCGTCGTAGTCGCCCGCCAGCTCGTCGACCGTCGGCGCGAGCCTGCGGCAGGGGCCGCACCATTCCGCCCAGAAATCAACGAGCACGACCTGCCCGGCGCCGATTGCCTGTTCGAAGTTGCCGTCGGTCAGCGTCTGTACTTTTTCGGATGCCATCGCTCTCCTTCCGTGTATCGACCCCTCTGTACACTTTGACATACTCCCGGCCCGAAACGTCCCAGCCATGATCCTGGGCCATGGCGGTCAGCTGTAAAGCCCTCCAGCGTTTCGGCTTCCGGTAGGCCTCGAGCGCCCGGGCGACGGCCTGGAGCAGCGCCGTCGGAGTGTACTCCCGAAACGTGAATCCCGTGGCCGTCCGCCCCGCCTGCGCTTCGTCCTTGACCGTATCTTCGAGTCCGCCTGTCGCACGCACGACCGGAATGGTGCCGTAGCGCAAGCTGTACATCTGGTTCAGCCCGCAGGGCTCGAAGCGGGACGGCATCAGGAAGAGATCGCTCCCGCCTTCAATCAGGTGCGCCAGCCGCTCGTTGAAGCCGATGGACACCGCGACCCGTTCGGGGAACCGGCGGTGCAGATCCTGCCAGAACCGCTCGTACTGGGGCTCGCCGCTGCCGAGCATGACCCAGGTGGCGTCCAGGGCGATCAAGCCCCCGGCCGCCGCGGCAATGAGATCGAATCCCTTCTGATCAGTCAGGCGCGACACCAGCCCTATCGCCGGACGCGCGAGCGCGGCGGCGTCGGTCGGCAGACCCGCGGTTTCGAGCAGCGCGCGCTTGACGTCCGCCTTGCCGTCGAGCGTGCTCGGCCGTGAAGTGGCGGGCAGGTAGGGGTCGGTCGCCGGATTCCACGTGTCGACGTCGATGCCGTTGAGGATGCCCACCAGATCCGGCGCGCGGCTCGCCAGGATGCCCTCGAAGCCGAAGCCGTACTCCGGCGTGAGGATCTCCCGGGCGTACGCCTGGCTCACGGTGGTGATCTTCTGGCTGAAGACGATCCCGCCTTTCAGGTAGCTGACCCGACCCCAGAACTCGAGCGCGTCCACGCGAAAGAGTTCCGGCCCGAGGCCGATCCAGGGGAGGATGTCGGGTCCGAAGAGCCCCTGGAACGCCAGATTGTGGATGGTGAGCACCGACGGCACGCCGCCGAGCACGGGATCGGCGTTCAACACCGTCCGGAGGTACACGGGCACCAGCGCCGCCTGCCAGTCGTGGGCATGCACGACCGACGGCCGGAATTTCCGGAGACGCGCGTATTCGAGCGCGCCCGCGGCTCAGCACCGCAAAGCGGAACCCGTTGTCGGCGTAGTCGCCGGCGGCGGATCCATAGAGCCCGTCGCGATCGAAGAGATCCGGCGCGTCCACGAACACCGCTGTGACGTGCTCTCCCATCGGACGCTCGAAGAACCTGACGGGATAGTGATTCGCGCCGAACGGCACGTCCGCCGCGACCGGACGCAGGTCGGCGGTGTCGATGCCGCGATAGCGCGGCAGCACGAGCGTGACGCGATGGCCCATCCGCGCGAGCGCCGGCGGCAGCGCTCCGGCCACGTCGGCCAGACCGCCCGTCTTGGCGAAGGGCCGCGCCTCCGGCGTGACCATGAGGATGTCCAGCGGTGCGGCGCTGCTCATCCGCCGGCAACCTTGGAGGGATGTGGTCTCGCCTCGAGCGCGCGGCCCCGCTGCGCCTCGGCGGCGGCATCCGCGTGCCGCCCCAGTCGGCTGTACAAATCCGCCAGCACGTAGTGCCCGAGCGGCGCGTACGCGGACGTGGGTCCTACCTCGAGTCCCTTCTTCGCGAGCGTGACGGCTTCATCGAACCGCTGCCCGCTGTCGAGGAGCAGCTTCGCGAGATAGAAGTACCCTTCGGCGAACTCGGGGTTGCCCTCGATCGCCTTGCGGTACGCGGCCTCCTCGGCAGCCCGGTCGCCCGTGTGGGCGTGCAGGCGCCCGAGGTTGAATGCCGCCTTGTAGCTGCCGGGATGCAGCGAGAGCTCCTGCTCGTACTCGGCCATGGCGCGGCGCGGATCGCCGCGCTGCTCCGCGATGACGCCCAGGTTGAAGTGCGCGAGCCGCACGTCAGGCTTTTGTGAGAGCGCCTGCCGAATCTCCTGCTCGGCGCGATCGACATTCCCCTCGGTGAGCGCCACGACGCCGAGCGCGTTTCGCGCGGCCGCCATGGTCGGCTCGACCTGCAGCGCTTGCCGGAGCTCCTGTGTCGCACCGGAGAGATCGTGGTGATCGATCAGGATCTGCGCGATCTCGTAATGGACCTGCGCGTTTTTCGGATCGAGCTGGAGAAACCGGCGGAATCCGACGATCGCATCGTCGTCGCGACCGAGGCTGCGATACGCCTTGGCCAGATTGATGACCGCCTCCTCGTCGTCGGGCTTGAGCACGAGCGCGCGTTTGAAATAGTCGACCGCCTCGGCGTGACGGCCGCGGCGCGCCGACATGTTGCCGAGCGTGAACCACGCGTCGATCACCTTCGGGTCTTCCTTGACGACCTCGTCGAGCATGGCCATGGCGGCGGCAATCTCGTTCTCGTCGCGCCCGAGATCGCGGGCGCTGTTGATCTTGTTGAAGAGATGCACCTTGTCTTTCGGATCCGCCAGGCCCGCTCGCGAGGCGTCGTCCTTGACGGTGGCGACGAACGATCCGACGTAGCCCAGCGCCGCGAGTCGAGCCTTCGCGTCCGGGTCGACCTCAACCGCCTGGCTGCTCGCCTGCGCCGACGTCTTGAAGTGCGCCTCCATCTCGCCGAGCCGCTCGAGCATACGATCGCCGAGCGCCTTGCGGTTCTGATAGATGTTCGTCTGCTCCTTCGGATCCTCCTGAAGATCGTACAGCTCGGGGCGCGGCGCCGCGATCAGCTTGAAACGGCCCTGCCGCAAGGCGCGCAGATCGCTCCAGCCGAAATGGTGCAGCGGATAGACCGCTTCGGCGTAGGCTTCGAGGCCCATCTCGGCGCGCGCGCCGGTCATGAGCGCGGCCACGCTGTGGCCGTCCATGGCGGCATTCGAAGGCGCCGGTACGTGAAGCAGATCGAGGACGGTTGGCATCACGTCGATTGACCGGACGGGATCGACGACGCGGCGAGTGTGCATGAGCGAGAACGGCGCGCGGATGACGAGCGGCACATGCAGCGTGCTTTCGTAGATGAAGAAGCCATGGCCGTCTTCCCCATGATCTTTGAGGCTCTCGCCGTGGTCCCCGATCACCACGATCACCGTCCGGTCGAACACCTGCCGATCGCGAAGGAACTGCACGACGCGGCCAACCTGTGCGTCGGCGAAGGAGATTTCCCCCTGGTACGGGTCGCCGGCATGCTGGCCTCTGATACGGCTCCGGGGGATCGTACGGCGTATGCGCGTCGTACAAGTGGATCCACGCGAAGAACGGGTTGCCGAGGTGCTGCTCCATCCATGGCAGCGCGTGGTCCACGACCTCGTCGCCGCGACGCTGGATCATGCCCATCGAAAAGACCTTGTACTTCGACAGGTCGAAGTCGTCAAAGTACGTATCGAATCCCTGATTGATGCCCCACTTCGAATCGAGCACGTACGCCGCGATGAATCCTCCCGTCGCGTATCCGCGCGCCTTGAGGGTCTCGGCCAGCGTCTGCTCGCTGTCGTTCAGGAAATACCCACCGTTGTCGCGCACGCCGTGTTGCGGTGGAAACCGACCCGTGAACAGCGACGAGTGCGCCGGCAGCGTGATGGGGGCCGCGGTGCTCGCGTGCTCGAACAGCACGCCGTCCTGCGCCAGGGCGTCGACGTTGGGGGTTCCCGCCTGGGGATAGCCGTACGCACCGAGGCGGTCCGCTCGGGTCGTGTCGAGGGTCACCACGACGAGATTCAGCCGGCCGGGATCGACGCCGGACGGCAGCGCCCCGAGCGACACACCGCCGGCGCTGCTGAGCACGGCCGGCTGTCGGAACCATGCGGCCCAGGCTGCCGAGGCCCAGGCCCAGCGCCACCAGGACGATCAGCGCCGTCAGGCCGCTCCGATAGCTGCGGGCGGGCGCCGTCGGCGGCGTAACTGGGGGCGAGCGTCTGCGGGAACGTGATCGATTCAATGGGTTGGATTCGAGCCGGCGATTGTTCTGGAAGTTGAAGATCTCCGCTGGAGGCGAATGACAATCTTGACGGCTAAGTATTTTAGCATTAGAAGTTAGGTCCACACGCCAGCGCATGGCGCGTCACGGTACTCCGATTGCTCATCCTGGCCGATTACCCGTTTGTACCGTTCGTCCCAAAGGCAAGTTGAAGGAGGTGCACGTGAAAGGACTCATGACCCGGGTAGCTGCCGTGGCGGTGGTCGCCACGCTGGGTCTCGGAATTGGTGTGACGCCGTGCGTCGCGGCCGACCAGCCATCGAAGAAGGCGCCGAACGTGAAAAAAGCGCCCGCGTCACTCACCCAACTCTCTGCCGCCAGCCAGACGCTCCTCACGGCGCGTGTGTCTCGCGCTCAGCAAGGCGGCGTCGCCGAGCCGCCTTCGAGTCCCAGCAGCTTTTTTCACAGCAAGCGTGGCGCGGTCACCCTGGCCCTCATGGGAGCGGGCGCCGTTTTCACGCTGTGGTCCATTCAACATGATCGCGAGCCTGTGAAGTCTCCGGTTCGATAAGCCGGTGGAGGGCACATTACATATGACCAAGTTGTTCAGGACCGCCGGGCTGCTGCTGCTCGCAGCCGCCATCGCGGCGCCTGTCATGGCCCAGACCTTGACGGGATCGATCAGTGGGACGATCAAGGACGAACAGGGCGCCGTTCTTCCGGGTGTCACGGTCACCTTGACCGGCAAGCAGGGCACTCAGACGCAGGTGACCGAAGCCAACGGCAACTATCGCTTCCCGGCGCTCGAGTCGGGACGTACGAAGTGTCGGCGGAGCTCTCGGGCTTCGGCAAGGCGACGCAGGGGAACGTGCAGATTTCACCTGGCCGCGAGCTGAGTATCGATCTGCAGATGAAGGTCGCCGGCCTCGCCGAGAACGTCACCGTGGTCGGCGATACGCCGGTGGTCGACGTCAAGAGCAGCGCGACCGAGACCACGATCTCGCAGTCGCTGCTCTGCGAGCGCACCGATCACCCGCACAGCGATCAACGTGATCAACTACGCGCCTGGCGTGAACAACAGCTCGGCGTACGGCGGCGGCGCCGGTTCGGGCAACTCGCTGCTCATCGACGGCGTCGATACCCGCGATCCGGAGGGGGGAACCGCCTGGACGTTCTACAACTACAACATGGTCGAGGAGTACCAGTTCCAGGGCCTCGGGCGCGCCCGCGGAGTACGGCGGCTACACCGGCGCGGTCGTCAACACGATCACCAAGTCGGGCGGCAACCGCTTCTCGGGTCTGTTCGACTACCTGGGCACGAGCAAGGGGCTCGGCAGCAATAACATCTCCGACACGATCGCGGCGCAGAACCCGAGCCTGGCCGATCCGGCCACCACGAAAAAGTACGCGGACATCACCACGCAGTTCGGCGGCCCGATCAAGCAGAACAAGCTGTTCTTCTTCGTAAGCGCCCAGCGCTTCCTGCTGGAGACCGATCCCAGCGGCCCCGTGACCACCCGTCACGAGGTGAGCCCACGGCTCAACGGCAAGGTCACGTGGCAGATCAACGCCAACAACCAGTTCACCGGTCACCTGCAGTTCGACGCGTACAACATCACGGGCCGCACCGGATCGCTGACCGACACCGACGCCTTGACCGTGAAGGAAGACGCGCCCGAGTACGTCTGGATGACCCAGTACCGGCACATCTTCAACTCGAGCACGTTTGCCGAGGTGAAGTACACCGGCTGGTGGGGCTTCTACGACCTGAACCCCACGAACGACGTCGCGCGGCACTTCGACGGCCTCACCGGGCTGGCGACCGGGTCCTCCGGTTACTTCTACTACGGCGACCGCACGCGCGATCAGGTGAATGCCAACCTCACGCACTACGCCGAGAAGTTCGGCCGGCACGAGCTGAAGTTCGGGGCCGAGTTCGAGCACAGCACGGTGCGGAACCGCTACGGCTACCCGGGCGGCGCGTACTTCTACGACTACGGCGGCGTGCCCTACTACGCGTATAGCTACAGCTACGACGTCTCGGCGCGGAACAGCCGTCAATCGGTGTTCGCGCAGGACGCGTGGCACGTGGGCAACCGGCTGACCATCAACGCCGGCGTCCGTGGCGACATGCTCCAGGGTGGCGGCAAGAGCGGCGGCAACGTCTATTCGAGCAGCAACTGGGCGCCCCGCATCGGCGCGGCAGTTGACCTCGCCGGCGACAACCGCACGGTCGTCAAAGGATCGTACGGGATCTACTACGAAGGGTCGCAGGCGCTGTTGTTTGAACGAGCGCTGCCCGGGATTAGTGACTACGTCACGTATCTCGTCAACGCCGATGGATCGCTGGGAGATATCAGCGATGTCAAGCCATTCGTGCCGTACAAAGTCTCCAACGATATCGGCCACCCGCGAGTGGACGAAGAGACGATAGGGTTCGAACGGGCGTTGACGGGGACGATGAGGCTGTCGTTGACGGGGATCTGGAGAGACAACAAGAACTTCGTCAACTCGGTCGCCGAGTCCGCGCGATGGACGCCCATCCAGCTGGAGACGGATCTGGGGAACACGCAGACCTTCTACGAGTGGACCAACCGCGAGGAGTCGAACACCGACTATCTCATCCGGGACGTCAAGGGCTTCCCGTATCGCACCCCGGACGGACAGCTCATCGCCACTGCCGATCCGTTCCGGCGATACCGGGCATTCATGGCGGTGCTCAGCAAGCGGTACGCGAATCGCTGGCAAGCGCAGATTTCGTACGTCTACTCGAAGGCCACCGGGAACGTGGACAACTCGAGCCAGGCGCAGGTGTCGACGCGGCAGTTCGAAACACCGAACCTGGCGCTCGTCAATGCGGAGGGCCCGGCGAGCTATACGCCGACCCACGAGTTCAAGGTGCTGGGAAGCTATCAGATCCCGAAGATTGAAACGTCGGTCAGCGCGTATTTCGCGAGCACGAGCGGACTGCCCTACGCCCGGGTCCAGCAGTTCTCCAATAGCGACCTCAATACCTCAGGCCTGTCGTCCACGTATCGGCGCCTGAACATCACACCTCGGGGGGCGTACTACCTGGACAGGCTCAACCAACTCGACGTGCGGCTTGAAAAGACCTTCCTGTTTGCCGCGAATCGGATTGGCATCTACGCGGACCTGCAGAACATCACGAACGTCGGCACGGTCACCAACACGATCACGCGGCCGACGTCGGTGACGCTTCTGGACGGCTCGACGTTCCCGCTGCCGTTCAACACGCCGGCGACCGTCCAGGCGCCGCGCCAGATTCGCATTGGCGCTCGCTGGTCGTTCTAGCACCTAGCGGATAACGCACGGAAAGCCGGGCCCGGTTGGCGCTGACAGCCGGGCCCGTGCTCTGTACGGCAAGTCTTTACCCATCCGGCGCCCCACCAAGGCTAGAATCTCAACTGTGGAACGTCCCCCTCAGCCCACCCGAAGCGAGCCGCGAGAGATCGTGGAGCTGCGGCGCCTGAAACAGGATCAGCCCGACCTCGGGTCCGCGGCCGACCTGCAGATCCAGCTGTTCCAGTTGCACCGGCGTGTGCAGTCGCGCGTGCCCCTTCCGGGGATGAACCTCGAGTCGAAGCATCTCGACGGTCTCCTGGCCGCCGGCAAGCCGATCCTCACGTTCGACCAGGTCCCCATCGATTGGAGCGATTTGAGGTTTCTGATGCGATCGGCGGCGGACGCCATGCGCACGCACGACGCCCTCGAGACCGAAGACTACCGCCGCGTCGACGCGTTGACCCGTGACGCCGAGCGCTTGCCTGCCGTGGTCCGCGAATGGTACGAGACAGCGCGGCCACCGTCGTCGGGCGGCGGCGAGGTGTCGCCGGTGATCGCGGGGCTCGAGCCGCTCTTCCTGCAGGCGATGCGGCCGTTTCTTTCGCGATGCGCAGACGCGGTGATGGCGAGGACGATCTTCGGCGGCTGGAGCCAGGGGACCTGTCCGCTCTGCGGCGGCGAGCCGGATTTCTCGCTGATCACGCCCGCGGCGGAGCGCCTGCTGCTCTGCTCACGCTGCGTCTCCCGCTGGCACTTCCATCAGCTCGCATGCCCGTTCTGCGGCAACGCGGATCGCTCACGGATCACGTCGTTCGCCACGCGCGACGGGCTGTACCGGCTGAACGCCTGCGACGTCTGCCAGCGGTATGTGAAGGCGTTCGATGGACGCAATGCGCCGCGGCCCGTGATGCCGGCCGTCGACGCGATCGCCACCCTCCCGCTCGACGCCGCAGCCGTGCAGCGCGGGTACAGATAAGGGCTGCCCTGTCGGGCCGAGGGCTCAGGCAGGCTCCGCCCGCATTCGAAGCCCACAGCCTGTAGCCCGACAGCGTTTCTTATTTCTCTTGGTCTTTGACGAGCAGCGTGCCGGTCTTCTCGGAGAGCCAGTTGAACAGATGCCGGGTCTCCCAGAAGCGGCCCGTGTTGGAGTGCGCGCCGAGGACGACCACCGCGACGGGGTTGCCTTGCGGGAGACGCAGGAGCGTGGCGAGGCAGTACCCCGCCTTGCCGATGAAGCCTGTCTTCCCACCCATCACGTCGACGTCACCGCTCATGAGCAGGTGGTTGGTGCTGTGAATCGGGATCGTGCGGCGGTTCGTCGTCACCGAGTAGGCCGGCGTCCGCATGATCGACGAGATGCGCTCGTCGCTGGCCGCGAAGGTGATCAGGTGCGAGAGGTCGAACGCTGACGATACGTTGTCGGGGTTCAGCCCCGACGGATCGGCAAAGCTTGTGTTCTCCAGCCCCAGCTCAATCGCCTTCTCGTTCATCCGCTCGACGAACTGAGGGTGCCGCCGTGCGACGTCCGGGCGAGCGCACGCGCGGCGCCGTTGTCGGAGGCGATGAGGAGCAGGTGCAGGAGCTGATCGCCGGTGATCTGGTCGTTGGCCCTTAGATACGTCGTCGAGGCCGCGTAGACGTCGCTCCGCTCAATCGTGATGTCCGACGAGAGGTCGGGGTTGTCTTCGAGGAACACCAGGGCCGTCATCACCTTCGTGATGCTTGCAATGGATCGCTTGTCCTGGGAGTTCTCCTCGTAGAGGATCTGGCCGGTCACGGGGTTGAAGATGATAGCGGCCGCCGCCCGGACGTCGGGCACGATGGCGCCCGTCGAGTCCGTCTTGAACCGCGGCGTCATCGCCTCGTGGAGGCTGCGCAGCCGGACCTGCTCGCGGACCCTTACTGTGGCGCGGGCGCGCGCCAGCGTGGCGCGGCGCGATCGGGACGCCGTGGCGGAGTACGCGTGCTTCTTCTTGACGGTTGAGGTGGCGCGGTGAGCCTGACCCGGCTTCTGCGCGGCGTCAGCGGCCGACGCGGTACCGGGTAGGACGCAGAGGGCAACCCCCAGCGACGCGGTCAAGAGTCGGACGACCATCAGAGGGCGGATCGAACGCAAGAATCCTCCATCCACGGCCAAGCGGCTGGCTGGGGGCAACCGTTGGTACTGTTCAGTGGAACGTCCTACAGAATACCAACAAACTCCCATGCGATCAACCACTTATGAAATTTTACCGAAAAGTGCCCGGTCGAAAGAGCCCGACGGGACGAGAAGTGCGGGCTGGCGCGGCCTATACAAGAGCTGTTCCATGAGTGGGGCGCGGGTCAGAGGATCGAGCTCCGAGGGTCGGGGAGCGACTGGGGCGCTCGACGCCGTTCGACGTTCCACTCGTCTTGTCGGATCGGCAGATTGGCTCCTCCACTCGTCAATAGCGGGTTTGTCGTGACACTCCGACCGTCTCTCGGGCCCAACTTGCGCCGCGGTCCTCGACCTCGGTCTTCGGTCCAGATCCAATCCAACCCGTTGGTGACACTATTCAAACTTTGTCACTCGCGATGACCTAAAAACGTCACCTCTCGCGTTGACTTTTCTCCCACGCGACGGCGTCTCCGGGAGAAATACGGCGAGAAAACTGCGCCCACGCCCGCGATGTCATCGTTCGGCGCGGAGTTTTTGATCGCGCCTCATCGGTACAGAAGTTGCTCAATGGCCATTCGTCGAGGGGAATGACCATGATGAGTCTCGTTCGACTGCTTGGATTCACGACGTTGGCGTGCGGATGCGTGACGGGGCGGTACCGCGAAGTGGCAACGCATCGCGAGATCGTCTACGTGGAGGAAAAGGGCCACACGTGCACGCTGGTCGCGCATCGGCAGAATCACACGTTGACCGCCGCGCGCTTCGCGCCGACGGCGCCGCTGCCGATCACCAAGGCGAGCTAGACTCGCGCTGATTCGACGCAGCCGTCTGCTGACCGCGGCCGGCTGATGTAGCATTCCCCTCGATGGCGCTCGTGCGGATGCCCTCCGGGCTTCCCAAACCTCACACCCAGATCGATACCGGCCGCGGCACGCTCCGCTTCTATCTTGCGGACTGCCTCGATGTGCTCCGCGGCGTGGCACCCGGTGCCATTTCTGTAATCGTGACGTCGCCTCCCTACAACCTGGGCGTGCGCTACCGCAGCTACGACGACACGCTGCCCCGCGACCGCTACCTTGACTGGACCGACGCCTGGACGAAGGCCGCCGCGCGCGCGATCGGGCCGCAAGGCTCGCTCTTCCTCAACGTCGGCGCCAAGCCCACGGACCCCTGGACGGCGCTCGACGTCGCGCAGACCGCCCGTCGCCATCTGACGCTGCAGAACACCATTCACTGGATCAAGTCGATTGCCATCGACCGCGACGCCGCCGGCGCCTCCGCCGGCCTCGACCGCGACTTGAGCGTCGGGCACTACAAGCCGATCAACAGCGAGCGGTTCGTGAACGACTGTCACGAGTTCATCTTCCACTTCAGCGTCGACGGCCAGACGCCGCTCGACCGCCACGCCATTGGTGTCCCCTACCAGGACGCGTCGAACGTAACGCGCTGGCGCCGCGCGGCCGGCAACCGCCGCTGCCGTGGCAATACCTGGTTCGTTCCGTACGACGACTATCCAGAACCGCGACCAGGACCGGCCGCACCCCGCCACCTTCCCGCCCCGCATCGCCGAGTACTGCCTGAAGCTCCATGGGGTGCCGCGCGTGCGCGTCGCGATGGATCCGTTCCTCGGACTCGGGAGCAGCGCGGTCGCCGCCGCCGGACTGGGCGTCGACTTCGTCGGGGTGGAGATCGACGAGCACTACCTCGTCGAAGCCATCGCGCGGGTGAAGCGGGCGATTCGAGAGGGCGCAGAGTAAATCTCACGCAGAGACGCCAAGGTACGCGGAGAGCTTCGCCTTTTCTGCGCGTTCGCTTTGCGCCTCTGCGTGAGCCTCACTCTCGGCGCACCTGAATGGATTGTCCCCCAAGAACGACACAACGCCCGGCCCTCAGAGAGGGACCGGGCGTTTGTATGAAGAAGGGTCGGTCGTTAGAACCGGACGCGCGCGCCGAGCTGGATCTGCCAGCGCGAGCGCAGGTCGTCGCGGTTGAACCGCGTGAACGTCGGCGAGACCAGCGTGCCGATGTTGTAGCCCGTGAGCGGTGACGCCAGCGTCGGCGTGCTCGGCACGGGCGACGGCTGCAGCATTTCGTTGTTCGACGAGTAGAGGATCAGCCCCTTGTCGCTGTTGAACAGGTTGATCAGGTTCAACACGTCGAGCGTGACCTCGGTCCTGAAACGCTTGTACGGAAGCTGCACGGCGAACCGGCCGTCGAGCGTGTTGGTCCATGGCGAGCGGCAGGCGTTGCGCGGGATGATCTGCCCCACGAAGTCCGCCAGGCAGCTGTCGCCGTTGATCCACCTGATGAAGTCGGCATACGTCCCGCCCGTGTAGGTGAGCGGATCGCTCTGATTCGGGATGTACACGAGGTCGTTGCCGGTGCGGTTGTCGCCGTTCACGTCGCCATTGAAGACGAGGGTGTAGGGACGGCCGGACTGCCCCGAGTAGAACACCGACACGACCGGCCTCACCACCTTCGCAAACGGCATGTCGTAGCTGCGCCGTCAGCGTGACGCGATGGCCTGGATCGAAGTTCGATCGCGCCAGCGGCGCGTCGTTCGGGTTGCCGGGCACGTACACGAACCCCCAGTTCGACGCTGCCTGATCCGACGTGCCGTCCATGATCGACTTGGCAACGCCGTACGAGTACGAGCCCTGAACGAACAGCCCGTTCTTGTACGGACGCCGGACTTCGTAGGCGAAGCTGTACGAATAGCCCTGGTCTGTGTTCTCCAGCAGGATGGCGTCGCTCAAGGTCGTGACCTTGCGCGTGAAGAACTCGCGGCCGCCGACGCCCACCGCCCCGGGCACCTGGACGAAGTTCAGGTTCTGGTACTTGATGTCCTTCACCGTGTTCGACCAGACGAAGTCCGCCGTGCCGATGAGGCCCCACGGCAGCGTGTGGTCGTAGCCGACGTTTCCGCGCAGGACCGACGGGTACTTGAAGTCGGGATCGATCATGTCGATCTCGTTCGTGAACGTGCCAGCGGGCGCACCGGTCACGGTCGTCGGCTGGTTGAGCGGATCGGAGATGAACGGCACCTGGTTGGCGGTGTTGCGCGGCGCGCCGATGCGCGTGAAGTCGATGCCGGTGTTCCCGAACTGATTCGAGATCCACACGTACGCCGGCCGGCCCGTGAAGAGCCCGACGCCGCCACGAATCTGCTGCGTGCCCTTGCCGTTCAGGTCGTAGTTGAACCCGACGCGGGGCGACCACTCGACGTGGCTCGGCACGACGTCGGTTGCGAAGCCGAAGTTGGCGACCGACGCCGGATTGGCGTTCGGCTTGGTCGGAAACGTCGGCGCATCGAGGCGGACGCCGTAGGTCAGCGTCATGTTCGACTTGCGCGCGCCACTGATCGCCCGCGTAGAAGCCCCACTGCCGGACCTTGAACGCCGCCGGCTGCAGCGGATCGCTCGTCGCAGAGAAGCTGTGGTCGGTACTGCTGCGCCTTCCCTGCCTCGAACGTGCCGAGGCTGCTGAAGAAGTACGTGCCGAAGTTGTCGCGGATGAAGAGGTTCTTGAGGTTCAGGAACTCGTTGTGCGTGCCGACGGTCAGCGTGTGGCGTGCCCTTCAGGACCGTGTACGCATCGTTGAGCTCCATGATGTCCTGGTCGATCGCGTTCCGCGCCGAGAACTGCTCCGTTCCCGACACGACGGTCGTGCCGGTGCGAGCTGCACCGTGACCTGCGGGAACGGCGGGTTGCCGATGGGGCTCTCGCGGTGATCGCGTCCGCGCGTGTACGTGATGCGCAGCTCGTTCACGCCCTTGCCGAATTGCGAGTTGAGCTGACCGACCGTCGAGTTCACCTTGCTCACGTAGCGGTAGAACGCATCAGGCGTACGATACGCCGTCGTCGAGACGCGTGCTGATGTCGTTCAACCCGTTGATGTAGTTGTTGCGGATCGTGAGCTGGTTGTTCTCGTGCAGGTTGAAGTCGCCGCGGACGAAGTACTTGTCGCTGTCGGTCTCCTTCGGGAACTCGCCGGCCGGGTTCGGTCCCGGGGGTGTACCCGTAGAGGATCTTGAGATCGGTGATGTAGCGATCGAAGAGCGCCGGCTGCGTGAACGTCTGGCCGCATCCCGTGACGCAGAATCCGGTCGGCCGCTGCTTGCGCGCCCATTCCGCGGTGCCGAAGTAGAAGACCTTGTTCTGCGACGATCGGACCGCCGAGACTGCCGCCGCCCTGCTTGTCCTTGAGCGTGGAGATCTTCGTGTCGCGACACGCCCTTGCCGACCCAGTCCTGGTTGCGACCGAAGAAGAAGGCGGTGCCGTGAATGTCGTTGGTGCCGCTCTTGGTGATCGCGTTGATGCCGCCGCCGGAGAAGCCGCCCTGGCGCACGTCGTACGGCGAGACGACGAGCTGGATTTCCTGGATCGCGTCGAGGCTGATCGGCTGCGTTTCCGCGGTGCCGCCCGGCGTGCCGGCGGAGCTCGCGAGGCCGAACAGATCGTTGTTGACCGCGCCGTCGATCTGCAGCGAGTTGTAGCGGTAGCTGTTGCCCGCCACCGACAGCGCCGCCGGCCCGTCGCCGGCGCCGCTCCCCTGCGCGACGAACAGCGGGCTGATGCGCGCGATGTCGGTCAGGCTGCGCGTGATCGTCGGCAGATTCTCTTTGATCGGCTTCGAGATGTTGTCCGCCGTGCCGGCGCGCGAGAGATCGATCTGCGGGCTCTGCGCGACGACTTCGACGGTCTCGCTGACCGTCGCGAGCGGCAGCTTGAAGTCGACGGTGCGCTCCTGGCCGAGCGCGACGTCGACGGCTCTCCTGCTTCTGCTCCTTGAAGCCGCTCATCGCGACGCTGACCGTGTAGGGGCCGACGCGCACGTTCAGGACGCTGAAGCGTCCGTCGGCGCCGGTGACGGCTTCGTAGCTGGTGCCCGTGGGCGTGTGCACCGCCGTCACCGTCGCGCCGGGAAGCACGCCTCCCTGCGTGTCGGTGACGGTGCCGGCGATGTTGCCGGTCGTGACGGTCTGCGCCGCCGCGCCGCCGCGAACACCAGGCAGAAGACACAGCACGGCTGCCAGGCTCGAGACGGCCTTGGTCCGCAATCTCATCAGGTACTCCAATTTCACAAGAAATGTTCGAAAAACAACGCGAAAACATGAGGAAATTAGGCGCAAAAAGTATAGCAGGAGGGGTGAAACAGACGCGTAAAAAGTCGCGCCGACGAACGCCGATCGAGAGACGATCGGCGCGCGTTACTGTCTTGCTCGGCGGCGGCAGCGGCTTCAGCGTATACGAAGTCCTGTATTTCAGATCGTAGCGGCCTGACCGATTTACGCGGATCTCGATGGCACGGCGCTTCTTTGTGGGATCCGGATTGCTGGAGTAGTAACCCAAAACATAGTAGTCGCTCGTCTCGGCATCGATCCGCTTCAGCGCCTTGTCGAAGTCGTTCGAGTTGACGACCGCGATAGCCGCCGGTCTGCTCGGCCAGCACGCGCAGGCTGTTCTGCGTTTCGCGAATGTGATTCTGCCACTCGACCTGTCGACCTTTCTCGTCGAGATCCGGACCGCCGACCAGACCGCGCGGATCGATCGTGTAGAGCGTGGCGTTGGCGCGGTTCGCTTCCCGCGTCAGCTCGGCGAGCTCCGACGCCAGATCGGCGAACGCGAACTCGTTCGACTGCTTGTTCGTCGCGAACGGATTGGTGTCGCTCGATCCGCTGCTGTCGCCGTTGCCGCCGGAAAGCTGCAGCCCGCGGACCCGGAGCCCGGGACCGTGTTGTCGCAGGTCATGCCCATGCGCTCGTGCGTTCGCCTTGGCGCGCGACTTCGCGAACGGATCGAAGTCGTAGCCGTCGCTGACGTAGATGAACGCCTTGCGGCGGTTGTGCACCTGCTCGAGCTTCTTCAGGATGTCGTAGACGGTCGAGAACGCGACGTGCGCGCGATACCGGACTTCGGGCGGACCCTGCGAGCCGTCGGGCGTATCGATGATGTCGGTCGGCTTCAGGCCGGCGCCCGAGATCTTGTTCATCGCCTCGTCGAGCCGCTTGTGATCGTACGTCATGTCGATCGCGATCGACGACGGACCGGTCGAGACGATGCCGAACATGTCGCCGTCGTGGATCAGCTCCTTGCCGATCTTCTTGAACAGCTCGCGGATGCGTCCGGTGTTCCGGAAGTCCAGGTGCAGGTCGTCGACGAAGATCAGGAAGATGCGGCCCGCCGCGTCGTTGGTCGGTCGCGGCGGCGGCAGGAGCATGCCTTCCATCGGCGGCGGCGCGGGCGCCGCGATGTCGTTGAAGACGCGGCCGCCGTGCGTCAGCACGAACGTCACGACGTCCTGCTTGACGCCGTCCTCGTAGACCTCGAAGTCGTTCTTCGCCAGGTTCGCGACGAACTGCCCGCCGTCGTTGCGGACGATGACGTCGCTGGTGATCGAGGTCGACGCTCCGGCGGATGACGTCGCGGGTCTGCGGCGGCGGCGTGGGCAGGAGGGGCTTGGCCTCGGGGTTCTGCGCAGGGGCGGCAGGCTTCGGCTGGCTCCTGTGCGCCCGGCGCGGAGCCAAGCCACAGCAGCGCCAGCGGGATCAACACCACGGGCCGCCAGAATCTTGCGTGCATGTCTGTAATTATACCGGGCTTCGCGCCGGCAGGCGGGACCTTATCCGCGACGTCGGCGTCGCCGGCGCGGGTGGCCGACGACCGACCGAAGGCACTCGAATACGGTTTCGTACTGCTCGAGGCCCGCGGACTTCCTCATCGGTGACCCAGGCGTCGGGGTTTAGACGCTCGGCGCGGGCTTTCAGCTCTTCGCGGGCGGCCTCTTCGAGGGGACGATCGGTGATCCGCGCCAGCACTTCCGCGTAACGCGCCCGCAGCCGGCTCAGCCCTTCGGCCCCGAGGCGGGACGAACGCCGCGGTCTGCCGGCTCTTCAGGCGGTTCCGGCACGGCGATCCATCGGTCGCGGCTCCGGGATCGCAGTCACGGTGACGTCCTCGGCTGCGCCAACCGGCTCGGGTGCCGCGGACTCGGTCGACGTCCATCTCAGCAGGCGGCGCTGACGGCGGCTGGAGGTGACGGTCGACGGACGAGCGGCGCGTGACGCCGCTGATGGCGACGCCGATCGAGGCGGCTCCTGGCCGCGGCCGAGCGGCCGGTCGCTCGGGCTGCCCGACGGTTGCGACCTCGGACGGTCATCGGCTGCTTTCAGGATCCGCGTCCAGTCGAACTGGACGTCGGGATTGTGCTGCTCGAGCAGGTGGATCGCGTCTTCGTCGATCGCCGCGCGGCCGACGCGGACGCCGGGCGGCGTGCGGAACCAGTACAGGATGCGATGCTGTCCGCGCCCTCGCCGGCGCGCGTCTGCACGAGCGCGGTCGTTTCGTAGCCGCGGCGATCGCGGTTGAAGCGCAGGTGTGGCAGGGCTTACTTCCTTTTCTGCGCGCGCGCGCTTCGTCGCGGTGCCGCTTTCGCCGTCCGGTGCGCGCCTTGGCGCCGCGCGCGGCGGGCGCCGCCTTGCGCGCGGTCCGGCGGGCTTTCGCGCGGTTCGCGCGCCGGCGCCGGACGCTGCGGGCGTTCTCGGCCGCCGGCTTCGACGGCCTCGGCCGGCTGCCGCGTGCCGCGCTTCGGACGCGGCTTCGCGGCTGGCCGCCGCCGGCGGAGCGCTGCACCAGCGTGAACCGGGTCTGGTCGCCGATCGTGTGGTAGCTCCAGATCTCCGCGACCTTGACCTGGTTTTCCATGCACAGCCGGCGGGCGATTTCCACCGCCGCGGCCGGCACATACAGGTGGAACGGCGTGCGGACGCGGCCGAAGTGCGCCCACTGGGCCATGGCCTCGAGATGGTTGACCGATTCCCCCGTCTCGACCTCGATGATCCCTTCGAGCCGTGTGCCTCGTCCTGGGACGTCAGCACGAGGTCCGGGAACATCTGGCCAACCCCGACCTTCACGCCGGCCGCCTGCTCGTCGCCGATGTTGATGGCCACGTCGTGCCTGCGCTTCAGCCGGGCCTGCAGCAGGCGGATGACGCGGTCGTGCTCGAGCTGTTCGCGAACAGGTCGAACCAGAATCGGACTCAAGGGGCCTCACGTCTGAAGTAAGGAACCAACGCGCCGCGGTACGCAAAATAACCGGAAATAGTAGCCGATCTGCGCGACTCATGTATAGGGGTCCGGAGCAGCCTCCGATTGCCAGCTTGACGCCGATCTCTTTTCGCTTCAGAATGATGCGGTGATTGCCCCGGCTGAGAGCCCGCTCGCCAGTCCGCCACCAAGAACCATCCTGATCGTGGACGACGACCGATCGGTCGCCGATACGTTCGCGCGGATGCTCAAGCTGGAGGGTTTCGAGGTCGCCACGGCGATCAATGCCGAGGCCGGACTCGAGCTCGCCGACAGCGTCCGGCCCGACGCGATCATCCTCGACATGCGGATGCCGATCACCAACGGGCTGCAGTTTCTGCGCATGGTCCGGTCGAAGCCGCATCTGGTCGAAGTGCCCGTCGCGATCGTCACCGGCGACTACTTCCTTCCCGAACCGATCCAGCACGAACTCAAATCGCTCGGCGCGTCGATCCGCTTCAAGCCGCTGTGGCTCGAGGATCTGATCGCGCTGGCCAAGACCCTCGTCTCCGGCGTGAACGATCGCTTCCTCCGCGCCTGCCGACGGCAGCCCGTCGACGCCACCCCCGTCTGGTTCATGCGCCAGGCCGGCCGCTACATGGCCGAGTATCGGGCGCTGCGGCAGCGCTATTCGCTGCTCGAGATCTGCCGCCACCCCGATCTCGCCGTCGCCGTCACGCTGCAGCCGGTCGACGCCATCGACGTCGACGCCGCGATCCTCTTTTCCGATCTGCTGCTGCCCTTCACGCCGATGGGGCTCGACTTCGATTTCGTGAAAGGCGAAGGCCCGTCGATCGCAGCATCCGATCCGCCACGCGGCCGACGTCGATCGCGCTGCGCGCCTTCGAGCCGCGCGAGGCGCTCGGTCACGTGCTCGAGACGATCCGCTGCTGCGCCACGAGCTCGCCGACCGCGTGCCGCTCATCGGCTTCGGCGGCGCGCCGTTCACGATGGCCGCGTACGCGATCGAAGGCGGTCCCTCGACGACCTACGCGCGGACCAAGGCGTTCATGTACGCGCAGCCCGCCGCGTGGCACGCGCTCTGCGACCGCTTCGCGACCATCGATGGCCGACTACCTCCGCGCGCAGATCGATGCCGGCGTGCAGGCGATGCAGATGTTCGACTCGTGGGCCGGCCAGCTCTCGCGCGCCGACTACCGCGAGTTCGCGCATGCCGCACACGAGGCGCATCTTCGACGCGCTCGCCGATCTCGACGTGCCGACGATCCACTTCGGCGTCGGCACGACCGCGATTCTCCCCGACATGGCCGAGGCCGGCGGCGACGTGATCGGCGTCGACTGGCGCCTGCCGCTCGACGAGGCGTGGGCCGCATCGGCCACGACCGCGGCGATCCAGGGCAACCTCGATCCGTCCGCTGCTGCTCGGCCCGGTCGATCGCCTGTTGCGCGGCCGCCGACGACGTCCTGCGCCGCGCCGCCGGCCGCCCCGGCCACATCTTCAATCTCGGCCACGGCGTCCTGCCGATCGACGCCGCTCGAGCACGTCCAGGAGCTCGCGCGCCACGTGCACCGCGAATCTCGTAATCTGGGACTTGGTAATTTGGTAGCTTGGTAATTTGGTGATCGTTTCGGAGGGCAGCGATCGCCAAATTACGCAATCACCAAATCACCAAATCACCGAATCACCAGATCACCAAATCCCATGCCTGACGTCGTCGTGATCGGCGCCGGCATCACCGGCCTGACGGCGGCCTACGAGCTGGCCCGGCGTGGCATGCCCGTCGATCGTGCTCGAGCGGTCCGACGCGCCGGCGGGCTGATCCACACCGAGCACGTGCGACGGCTTCATGATCGAAGCCGGCGCCGATTCGCTGCTGGCGCAGAAGCCCGCGGCGCTCGAGCTCTGCGAGGAGCTCGGTCTTGCGCGGAGTTTCAGAGGCTTCGGCCGCCGCGGCGCGTTCGTGCTGCGCAGCGGACGTCTCTATCCGCTTCCGCGTCCGTCGCTGCTCGGCATTCCGCCGACCTGGCGCGGGCTGGCAGGCTACCACTGCTGCCGCCTGCCGCGCGCGTGCGGCTGGCGCATCGAGCCGCTGGTGCCCGCGCAGCATGGAGCCGAGGACGAGTCGGTCGGCGTCGTTCTTCCGGCGTCGTTTCGGCGCAGCAGCGTCGATCTGATCGCGCAGCCGCTGCTCGGCGGCATCCACGCGGGCGACATCGAGCAGCTCTCGATGCAGTCGTTGTTTCCGCGCCTGCTCGACGCCGAGCGCACCGACGGCAGCGTCCTGCGCGCGGTGCGCAGCGACCGGCCGCCGAAGGGATCGACCCGTTCGGCGACCCCGTTCGTCGCGCTGCGACATGGCATGGGCAGCCTCGTCGAGGCGCTCGAGCGCGCGCTGCCGCCCGGGACGATCAGCTGGGCGGCGGTCGATGCGCATCAAGCGGGACACGCGCGGCTGGCACGTGTCGAGCGGCCCGAGACGTTCGACGCGCGCGCGATCATCTTCGCGGCGCCGGCGTCCGCCGCGGCCACGCTGCTCGCGCCGATCGACGCGAGCGCGGCGCGCTCTGCGCGCAGGTGCCCTACGTCTCCACCGCCAGCGTCGCGCTCGCCTGGCCGCGGCACGGCCATTGCGCATCCGCTGTCCGGGCACCGGCTTCGTCGTCGCGCGGCGCCACAGCGACGTGCGGATCACCGCGTGCACGTGGGTCTCGTCCAAGTGGGACGGCCGCGCGCCGGAGGGCACGGCGCTCCTGCGCGCCTTCATCGGCGGCGCGCACGATCCGGCGCGGTCGATCTCACGACGACGAGCTGATCGCGGTCGCGCGACGCGATCTGGGCCGCGTCCTCGGCATCCACGCCGAGCCGACGCTGGCGCGCGTCTATCGCTGGCGCGAATGCCGGCGCGCAGCACACCGTCGGGCACGCGGATCGCATGGAGGCGCTGCAGGATCGCCTGGCCGCATCGCGGCTTCTTCGTCGCGGGCAGCGGCTTCCGCGCCGTGGGCATTCCCGATTGCGTGGGCGATGCGAGGACCGTCGCGGCACAGGCGGTGTCGTTCGTGCGTGAGCTCGCTCGAAGGCCCGACCATCAGGTCGAGGGCGATATCGGTAGGCAATGGGGGATCGAGGATGAAGGACTCTTACGGAATGGCGCGCCTGGCGGGAATTGTCGGCGCGGTGGCGCTCGCTCGCTCGTCGTCAGCGTCTCGGCGCAGCAGGCGCCGGACCTGCACAAGATCCTCGCGGACATCCGGGCGAAAGACAACGGGCAGCTCGCCGTCTCGGAAGAGGACGGACGGTTCCTGCGGCTGCTGATCGCGTCTGCGCAACGCAAGCGCGCGCTCGAGATCGGCGGCGCCAGCGGCTACAGCGCGATCTGGATGGCGCAGGGGCTGCGCGAGACCGGCGGCAAGCTCGTCACGATCGAATACGACCCGGTTCGCGCGCGCGAGCTCGCCGAAAACATCCGCAAGGCCGGCATGACCGACGTGGTCCAGGTCGTTGCGGGCGACGCGTTCGCCGAGATCCCGAAGCTGCCGGGCACGTTCGACTTCGTGTTCCTCGACGCGTGGAAGCGCGACTACAAGCGGTTCCTCGAGCTGATGCTGCCGCGGCTCGACGGGGCGGCCTGTTCACCGCGCACAACGTGGTGAACAAGCGCAGCGAGATGGGGGATTTCCTGGATGCGATTCAGCGCAATCCGGCGCTCTGGACGACGATTGTGGCGCCGTCCGGGGAAGGAATCTCGCTGTCGTATAAGAGGTAGCTACTCGGGAGGCCAGCAAGTGCTGGCCTTTTTCATAGTTGGTGGTCGTTTTGCTAACGCCTTGCTAACACGGACGTCCGTGCGCCGCCGTGGACGTGAGCAAGTATCAGCAGGTCCTCGGTTCAAGTCCGAGCGCCGGCTCAACAAAAACTCAATAAACAGTAGCTGTTCCCGTTGCGAGCCTCCCCTGGCTGGGTGGGCTGAATTCCTGTCGTAGTCACAGGGAATCACAACGCGTTCGCGTGGTGCTGGTAACGGGCGTCCTCGTGGTGCCTTTGTTGTTTGGCGTGATAGGCTCCCCCGATGAGTCGATCGCGAAGCAAGGCCGACCGAGAACTTCAGGCGATGGGCACCATCCTCGGCGCCTTGGAAGGTCTCGAGGGTGAATCGATCCAACGAGTGCTGGACTACGTCCTGGGACGGCTGAGCCTGAATCGCCCGACGCGGCGGCCTCGTTGTCGGCTGCTGTTGGCCCCTGCACCTGTTGACAGCGCAAGAGCCGTCAAGCCAGTATTCGAGATCTCAAGGAGCGAAGCAGCCCGAGTCGTTGAACCAGATGGCGGCACTCGTGGCGTATTATCTTTCCGAACTTGCGCCCGAGAACGAACGGAAAGGCGAGATAAGCGCGGCTGATCTCGGAAATCATTTCGAGCAGGCGGCTTCAAGCTTCCCAATCGATCCAGCAGACACTTCCCAACGCCGCGGCGGCGGGTTACTTCGATGGGGCCGGTGGTGGTCGATATCGGCTGAATCCGGTCGGCTATAACTTGTTGTTCATGGTCCTGCCTCGTGGCCAGGACACTAAGAACCTCCCGCCCGAAGAGAACAAAGAAAAAGAAGGCTCGCCGGTAAGTCAGGCGCGGTAGCAATGACCGAGGTCCTGACCGCACTGGAGCGGCTTTCAAAGGACATGACGAAACTCACGTCCGTCAGTCGAGGCCGTGCGCTTGAAGCTAGTCCCCGCCGAAACGTCAGCGAATTGCACGTTGATCGCTGACCGAATATTTCGGTCCGTCCAGCTCTCATCTTCAAGCCGTTCAACATCGCGCTGGTCTCGCCGACGAAATCGAGTTCGTCGTCACGGCGCTCCTTCAGCTGAGCAGCGAGCCCAGAGAAAAAGCGCCTCTGTCTTTTTTGGCCAGGTCAAGGAGCTGCAGCCGCTACTTGCAGGAGGCGATGATCGACGCGATGAAGGCGCGGAGTTCGCCGTCTTGTGCTGTCCGAGACGGAGCGAAGCATTTTGAGCACTCTGGAAAAGATGCTACCAACGACCGCGTCTTCGTACGAACAGGTCTTACTGGGCATCGCTGCGGGGAAACGGTCTCGTGGCGAGGCACTGGATCCGAACTTCGCGAAGTGCTTCGAGAGATTATGGACCACTTGCGCCCGACGGGGACGTTATGGCCGCGCCGGGATTTAAGCTGGAACCCGACCTCAAACGGCCGACGCAAAAGCAGAAGGTTCGGTTCATCCTCAAAAGCTCGCCGGAGATCTGTCGGCGTTGCCGTGGAACTCGGTTGAAACTGTTGAAGAAGGAATCGCCAAGTTGGCGCGCTCGACCTATGAGCGAGGATCGGCCACAACCCACGCCTCCACCGATGCCGCGGAGGTACGAAGCTCAAGCACTACGTCGATGCTCTTCTCGTTGAGCTATTGGCGATCGCCGGGTGAACGGAGTGCGGCCGTCAGGAACACTAGTTTTGATGACGCCCATTGCCGTTGGGCGTGCGACCTGCGCGACTGGTGTCTGAGTCTTCAGTGCGATGCGCATGAACCGGCCGCCCGGACTCCCGCGAGCGGCTGAGCGGGGCCGGGCTCTCGGCGGCCGACGCCGGACGGATGCCGAGCGCCCGCCCGTGGCAACGGAGACTGACCACGAACGGACCGGCTGACACTGGCGGTCCGTCACCGCCAAGGGTGAGGCGTTCGTGGTGCGAGACGA
>CAWAZT010000023.1:0-332207 GCA_963786615.1 uncultured Acidobacteriota bacterium | reverse complement strand
AATTCTCGCGCGCCACGATCGGTTACCGTTGCTCGTCCTCTTGAGTGCCGTGTGTCTGGTGCTGCTGATCGCCTGCGCGAACCTTGCCAATCTGCTACTGGCGCGCGGGTACGTGCGCGCCGGAGAGCTGCGCTGCGTGCCGCCCTGGGCGCGACCCGGGGCCGGATCGTTCAGCAACCGTTCACGGAGAGCGTCGTCCTGGCCGCGATCGGCGGAGTGGCAGGATTCGTCGTTGGTCGCGTGGCCATCAACGCGGTGGTGGGATGGACAGGACCGACGATCACCAGGATCGGTCTCACGGGTCATGGTGTCCCAATGGACGCGACGGTCTTGGCGTTCACGAGCGCGATCGCCACGGTGGCCGTGCTGGCATTCGGCCTCGTACCCGCGCTGATGTCGTCGCGGATCGATCTCAGCCGCGGACTGAACGATTCAGAAAGCCGTGGAGCGGCCGACATCACGGCCGACTCAGGGGACTGCTGACCGCCGGAGAGATCGGGATCGCCGTCTTGGTACTGGTCGGCGCCGCGCTCTTCATTGATGTTTGCCATTCTGGGCCGGGTTCGGCCTGGCTTCGACACCCATCACCTGCTGACGTTGCAGTTGACGTTCCCGGCCCTGTCGACTCACCGAGTTCCGATCCGTCGGCACGCGCCCGCTCGATTCGTGATGGACAGGAACGGTTGCGGGCATTCCGGGGGTGATCGATGAGGCCGCAAGTTGCTGCGTCCCGTTTGTCAACGGTGATGCGACCTTACGCTATGTCATCAGGGAAGACCGCTCGACGGCTTGTATCACGGCATGGGGGGCTGGCGGCCCATCTCGTCTCACTACTTCGAGACGATGAAGATTCCGCTTGTCAGTGGCCGGACGTTCACCGATCGTGATTTGCTCACGGCGCCAGGCGTCGCCATGATCGATTAAGCCATGGCCGACAAGTGGTGGCCCTGCGGAGGCGCGATCGGGCAGCGAATCATCCTCGGGAAGGGAATCGGCGGAGCGTGGGACGAACCCCCCCGTGAGATTGTGGGGATCGTTGCGAACGTTCGCGATTCAGCCTTGGACCGCGAAGCGCAGCCGGCGAACTATGTGCCGATCACTCAGCTGAGAGTGCCGATCGAGCTGGGGTGGGTGGTCAAGCGCAGTCGATCCTGAGACGCTTCGACCGCGCATCGAGCAAGAGCTGCAACGTGCGAGCGGGGGAATGCCGGTCACCACCGTCGGCGAAATGGACGCGCTGATTCATCAATCGACGGCGCAGGCAGCGTTTCGGATGTGGCTGATGGCTGCGTTCGCGGTCGTCGCGGTCCTGCTCTCGACGATCGGAGTATACGGGCTGATGGCATATGCGGTCCGACGACGGACTCGGAAATTGGGATTCGTCTGGCGGTTGGCGCGGAACCAGGAGAGGTCACTGGATGATCGTCATGACCAGTCTGCGTTACTCGATCATCGGCATTGTTGGCGGTACCACGTCCGCGCTCCTGGCGGTGCGTGTGCTGAAAAATTTCTTATTCGGACTCTACCTGGGATCCTGTCGCCTTTGCGATCGCGGTCATTGTGCTGTCCTGTTGGCGACGATCGCGGCGTGGATTCCGGCTCGGTACGCCGCGGATTGATCCCTTGCCGCTCTCCGAGGGGATTAAGAGGAAAGGCAGGGCGTAGAATCACGCTCATGGCCGAACCTCACGAAGGCGCTGAGGGTCTCATCGGTGCGAGCCGGTTGTACATTCCGGAGGCCGAGCGCGCGCGGGCGACGCACTGCGGAAGTGTCGAAGCCTGGGAGGCATTGCTCGCGAGCTCGCGAGAGCGCCCCGACGAGTTCTGGGCCGACGTTGCGCGCGAGCTGGAGTGGATGCGGCCGTGGGACGTCGTGCACGAAGGGCGCTTTCCGCATTTCAAGTATTTCGTGGGCGGCGTAGGCAACCCGACGGTCAACCTGCTCGATCGCCACCTGGCGCAGGCCGCCGACAACCGGCTCGCGCTCATCTGGGAGGGCGAGGACGGCCAGACGCGCTTCTTCACCTATCGGATGCTCTTCGTCGAGGTGTGCAAGTGCGCCAACGTGCTGAAGGGCCTCGGCATCAGGAAGGGCGATGCCGTCGCCATCTTTACGCCGAACCTGTGGGAAGCCATCGTCGCTGTCCTGGCCTGCTTCCGGATTGGCGCGCTCTTCAATACCGTCTTCTCCGGCTTCTCCGCCCGCTCGTTGCGAGATCGTCTCGAGTCGTTCCAGCCGAAGGTCATCCTCACCGCCGATGAAGCCGTGCGGCGCGGTCAGCGCGTGCCTCTCAAGGCCACGGTCGACGAGGCCATCAAGGACCTTCCCTGCGTCCAGACCGTGATCGTTGTTCGCCGTACGGGTGCGCCGGTGGCCATGCGCGAAGGGCGCGATCGCTTCTGGCACGACCTCATGCGGCCAGCGTCACCTGACTGCGCGCCCGAGCCGATGGAAGCCAACGAACCGGGCATCGTGTTCTACACGAGCGGGACGACGGGCAAGCCCAAAGGCATCGTCCACGCTGCGATGGCGTTCGTCGTCAACAACTACGTCTACGCGAAGTACCACCTGGACCACCATCAACACGATGTGCTCTGGTGCACGGCCGACATCGGGTGGCTGACCATGCACATCTGGGGCATTGTCGGCGCGCTCGCCAACGGCGTGACGACGGTGGTATTCGAAGGCGCGATTGACTATCCAACGCCGGAACGCTTCTACCAGATCGTCGATCGCTACCGGGTGAACAAGATTTTCACCGCGCCCACGGCCATCCGCATGCTCATGCGGCATGGTGATGCGTTGATGACGACGTATGACCTGTCGTGCCTGGAGGTCGTGGCGCTTGTCGGTGAGCCGCTCAATCCCGAGGCGTGGCACTGGCTCTACGAGACGCTTGGGAAGGAGCGCATCTACGTGAACAACACATGGGGGCAGACTGAACTCTCCGGCTGCCCGCTGGCCGGCGCTGCGTGGCTCACACCCATGAAGCCAGGGTCGTGCGGTCCGGCGTTTCTCGGGGCGGACGTCGATGTCGTGGACGACCAGGGGATACCGGTCGGCGTGAACCGGACGGGGAATCTGGTCATCCGCCGGCCGTTCCCGATGATGCTGCGGACGCTCTGGCGCGAGCCGGAACGGTTCGTGCGGAGCTACTTTTCGCAGGTGGACGGCTGCTACTTCACCAATGATGCCGCCGTGAAGGACGCCGACGGCCACTTCTGGGTCACCGGCCGAGTGGACGACGTGATCAACGTCGCGGGGCACCGCTTGAGCACCATGGAAATGGAAAGCGCGATCATGGAGTGCTCCGGCGTCGCCGAAGTCGCCGTCGTCGGTGCTCCCGATCCGATCAAGGGTCTCGTGCCGGCGGCGTTCGTGACGCTCAAGGTGGGCCAGGCCGCGTCGTCTGACATCGAGCAGTCCATCCGCACGCAGGTCGCCGAGAGCATCAGCAAGATCGCGGTGCCGGAGCGCGTGATCTTCACCGATGTGCTGCCCAAGACGCCGAGCGGCAAGATCATGCGGCGCCTGCTCAAGGAGATCATGGCCACCGGCGAGGTCGGCTCCGACGTGACGGCGCTCGAAGACGGCACGTCCGTCGAGAAGCTGAAGGCGCTCGTGAAGGCGGGGCGCTAGTCGCGCCATCCCGTTGCTGGCCTGCTACTTACCGGCGCGACGCGTCATGCGGGTAGACGGGATCCCGTCTGAAACAGGACGGAAACCTGAACGTTGTATCCTGCCTCATCAGTTCAACAGTTGAGGAGGCACAATGCCTGGACCGTTCACCATCGAGCGAGCGGGCGGCGGAAGCGCAAAGACTTCGTCAGGGGCGTCGGCACGCTCCTTTTGATCGGCATCGCGGTGATTGTCGCGTTCTCGTCCACGTCGTGCGTCCGAACGGGACACGTCGGCGTCGTCACGATGTTCGGCCGCGTCACCGGTCGGACGCTGACCGAAGGCATCCACCTCGTGAACCCGGCGGCGAACGTAACGGAGCTGAGCGTCAAGACGCAGGAGGTCAAGGAGCACGCAGCGGTGCCGTCGAAGGAAGGGCTGATCATGGGACTCGAGGCGTCGATTCTCTACCACCTCGATTCCGCCCGCGCAGCGGAAGTCTTCCGGCAGATCGGACCGAACTACGCCGAGGTGCTGCTGCAGCCGACGTTTCGATCGGCGATGCGCGCGATCACGGCAGGGAACACCGCAGCATCGCTGTACTCGGATGCGCGCGAATCGATCGCGCGCATGATTCAGGAGGACGTGGCGCGGCAGGTCACCCCGCGCGGCATCGTCGTTGAGAACGTGCTGCTGCGCGACCTGCAGTTGCCCGACACGCTCAAGCGCGCCATCGAAGCGAAGCAGCAGGCGCAGCAGGAAGCGCAGCGGATGGAATTCGTGCTGCAGCGCGAGAAACAGGAGGCCGAGCGCAAGCGTGTCGAGGCGGCCGGCATCAAGGACTTCCAGGACATCGTCAGCCAGGGCATCAGCGACAAGCTGCTCGAGTGGAAGGGCATCGAAGCGACGATGGAGCTCGTGAAGAGCCAGAACTCCAAGGTCATCGTCGTCGGCAACTCGAAGAACGGGCTGCCGCTGGTCTACTCCGGAGAAAGGTAGTCGCGCTGATTGAGATGGATTCGATGACCGACGAAGCGTTTGTGCACGCGTTCGAACGCCCAGACGTGTTGACGGACTCCTTGAATTGAGACCATCGTGACGTCCGCCGTCCTCGAAGGCGAGTGCTCGTGTCTCGTCAACGAACGCCACGACGACGATCACGCGCCACGGCTTCCATCGACTCGTGTGAAAACATCACGGCATTCGAGGGAAAGCCACCGTCGCTTTCCCATACCGCGATCACCTCGCCTGACGACCCGTCACGCCACTCAAGGTCGAGTTGACACATAGTTCGATGTAGCCCCGGCCGTCGCCCGTGTCGAGGAGCCCGTGTAACAAGTAGCCGGGTTGCTGCGTACATCCTCCAGAACGCGCGGAGTGCCTGGCTACGGAGTGGGACGTGATCGATTTCTCGGAACTGTACCGGACGTACGCGGGCGACGTGCACCGGTTCGCATTGTTCCTCTCAGGCGATCCGGCCCTGGCGGACGACATCCTCTCGGAGACGTTCATACGCCTGTGGCACGCGCGCGATCGCGTGGATTTGACAACGGTGAAGGGCTATCTGCTGGCGATCGCCCGTAACCTCTTGCTCGCAGATCGGCGCCACGCCCGCCGGATGACCGCGCTCGACGAGCGGGCACAAGACCCCCGTCCGGACCCCGAACGCCGCGCGCACGCGCACCTCGAACTGCAGGCGGTGCTGGCGGCACTTCAGACGCTCCCGGAGATCGACCGGGCGGCCGTCCTGCTGCGGGCGGAGGAGGGGATGTCGTACGACGAGGTTGCTGCGGCTCTGGGGATCTCCCCCGTCGCGGCGCGGGTCAAGGTGCATCGCGCGCGGCTGAAGTTGGTCGAGGCCCTGAGAACGGGCGGCCCTGGCATCGCTGAACCGGAGGTGAAGTTATGAACATCTCACGAGACGTCATCAAGGACCTGATCCCCGTTTATCTGGCGGGTGACGCGAGCGCCGACACTCAGGCGCTCGTGGAGTCTTATCTGAAGACCGATCCCGAGCTTGCGGGAGACGTCACGGCGGCACGCGGCACGAGCCTGGACTACCCACGACGCGCCAACCGACTGCGGAAAAGCAGACGCTCGACGCAACCCGGCAACTGCTCAAGAACCGAACGTCCACGCTGGTCGTCGCGACGATATTCACCGTGCTGCCGCTCACGTTTGCCTTCCGCGGGACGACCGTCACGTTCCTTTTGATCCGGGACGCGCCAGTCATCGGAATCGCGTGGTGGGTGACGGCGGCGATCATGTGGATCTGGCACGTCACGATCCGGCGCCGGTTACGAGTCTCGGGACTGTGAAGACGGATCGTCACGCTCAGCGCGGCCCGCCTCGGACGACCATGCGGCGAATCCCTTTACTTTTCTTGAAAGCGGAATCGTCTGCCCCCCGCGCTCCGAGTGCTCGTAGCCGGAATGCGGTAAGCGTGTAATCGTCAGGAAATGAAAGCGATACAGGGTAGTGCGTATCCTGTCGCCTGCGATGGATACGCAGGAGCTCTGGGCACATATGTTGCCCCCACCGATCGACGCCGGGGCGAGCGCCCGCCAGTCGAGTACACCGGCGCCACCTCGTGCGTGTCTTTCAGAGAGAGAAGTGCCAGTTGAATCCGACAGAGCGCGGACGACTCCTTCGCATTTACCCGGTACTCCGTGAGCTGCCAGCTCCTCTTCTGAGGAAGGTCGAAACCACGGCCAAGCCGGTCCAGGCACCCGCGGGCCAGCGGCTCTTCAATGACGGCAGTCCCTGCGCTTACTATCCACTCCTCATCGAAGGGATCATCCGGGCTTCGAAGATCAGCCCTGAAGGCCACGAGATCCTCCTGTACCGTCTCTACCCTGGAGAAATCTGCGTTATCACGGTCGTGACGCTACTCGGCGATGTGTCCTATCCTGCGTTCGGAACAGCAGAGACGGCGCTGGCGCTCCTCGCCGTCCCACGAAGCGTGTTCCTGGAGATCGTCCTGGAGTCCCCAGCCTTCCGAGTGTTCGTGTTCAACGCCCTGTCCCAGAGGATCGCGAACCTGATGGCCCTCGTTGACGACGTGGCCTTCCGCCGGGTCGACCAGCGGCTGGCTTCGCGCCTGCTGCTCCAGCGGCAGCCCGACGCGACCACCCATCAGATGCTCGCCGACGAGTTGGGGACGAGCCGCGAAGTCGTGAGCCGCATCCTGGAAACTTTTCAGCACTCCGGAATGATCCGGCTCGGCCGAAAGCGGATCGAAATCCTGGACCGGAACGCACTCGACCGGCTCCACCGAGTCGAGGGACTGAAGTAAGGCGGCCCTAAAGCCCGCCGCCGCGTCTCAGGCAGCGACTTCACTCGTACGGCGCCTGACCGGACGCCGTCTGTGATTCCACTCACATATACCAATTCACGGCGACGAAGGGGCCGACGAGCGTCCCAGGCGGACGCTCCTTGTCCGTGACAACGGTTACAGACAGCGAGTGCCGGCCTCAGTTATAGCTTTGAGGACGCCCGGTATTCATCCGGGCGTGAGGCGCCTCGGGTTCCCCAAAAATGATGGCGAGGGAAGAAGGGTGACGCCATGAATATACAGTCCGTTCCGTTCGGTTTACTTCTCTCCGGTTCGCTGCTCGTGCCGGGAACCTCCGGCGCTTGCGCAGACCGCGGCTCCCGCCGCGGAGATCGTTTGGTCGGCGACGACTCCCGACTTCGGCGGCAAGATGATGGATATCGACCGCTTCGACAACGTCTATTCGGTCGGCGACACCATCGTCGGCGGCATCGTGCTTACGCGGAAATTCAACCAGGACGGCGTCCTGTTGTGGGAGCGCAGCTACCGGCCTGAATTCGCCGTGAAGGCGACCTGGGTCGCCGCCGATCCCAACGGCGGCGCCTACGTCGTCGGCTACAAGTGGACCGGTTCCAACCAGTCCGCCATCGGCTACTTCGTGCTGCGCTACGACGCGAACGGCACCCTCGTGTGGACGGACATCAGCGACGGAGGCGCCGCGATGGCGGTCCGGGCGGTCGCTGACGTCGCCGGCAACGCCTATGTGACCGGCGGCCTCTATGTCGCCGGCAGCTACACGCTCGGCATCGTGAAATACTCGCCCAAAGGCGCGCGGCAGTGGGTTTGCCCGGCGGTCAATCCGAACGGCAACGCTTTTCCCGGTACGCCCCTCCCGACCGGCCTCTACCTGTCCGCGGACGGCGGCTCAGTCGCGGCCTCGGGCACGAGCGGGTACAACTACTACGCGCTGTCCTGCGACCAATCCGGGTTCAAGCGCTGGCAGGACTTTCGCGACCATTCCGTCTCCGCCGCTGCGGTCGCCGTCAACGACCTGGGCGAAGTGTATTTCGGCAACGGCCTGGCCGGCGGCCTGGGCATGCAGATCACGAAGTACTCCGCCACGGGCGTCGTGCAGTGGACCAACGTCTATCCCCAGGGCGACTACATCTACCGCCTTGCGGTCGATTCGCTGGGCAACGTCATCGCAACCGGCCCCGACTACAGCACCTACTACGCGAACTGGGTGACGATGAAAGTGGCCCCGAGCGGCGCCCTGCGGTGGTCGGCGACCTTCGACGCGCTCACCGCGAACAACGAGGTGCCGGCGTTCGTCGCGCTCGACCCCCTCGACAACGTCTATGTCACCGGCGTGGGCGGCCCGGAGGTGGTCGCCGCCAACGGCAGCCGCTATATGCGCATGGTCACGGTGAAGTACAGCGCGAGCGGCGCCCCGGTGTGGACGATCGGCTCGATCGAAGGCGGCTCGGGCAACGTCGTTCGGGTGGGCGGCGACGGCAGCACCCTGTTCGTCCAGGGCTACGGCCAGATGTACACCGCGCGCTACCGCCAGACCAACCTCGCGGGCCCTGTGCCGCCGCCCCCCGCGCCGCCGCCCGTCGTGGCACCGGCCGCGCCAACGAACCTGGCCGCGAGCTCGAGCACCCGCGCCAGGATTAACCTCACGTGGACCAACCCCGCCACCAACGCGACGTCGATCACCGTACAACGCTGCACCGGGAGCACGTGCACGGCGTTTGTCAGCGTCGCCCAGCTCGCCGCCACGGCGACTTCCTGGACCGACGCAGGGGTGAAGTCGCGCTCGACCTATCGCTATCGCATGTTCGCGTCCAACGATGCGGGAACCTCGCCGTACTCGAACATCGCGAGCGCGACGGCACGCTGAGCACTGAACCAAGGCCCGTCCGCAAGGACCGGCCTTGTTGATATCGCGGGACAGGTCCCATCGGCTCAAGTTGTTGCCAGCGCAGAATCAGACGCAGCGGCTTCAGCGCCGCTTTTTCCGTCATGCGGCATCGCCTGGCGGCGGCAGACTCTGCGCTCAGCAGTGAGACGAGGACTAGACCTAGACCGATCCGCGCAAAGCCGTCCGCGACCATCACGCGCTCGATTGTCGCGCTGCTCGGCGTTTTCAAGGCCGCGTCCGTCGAAGGCCTGCCGCCCGGGAGCTTGCGATCGGCGACGTGTACTCAGCGAGACAGGAGGCGGGTCAGCGTCGGCTCCATCGCGGCGGTCCAGATTCCATAGCCCTTCGCGGTGGGGTGTAGGAAGTCGTACATGATGTCTTTGGAAATCGACCGATCGGCGGCGAGAAATTGGTCGCCGATGTCCAGATACGTCACGACGCCGCCGCGTCCCTCGAACGTAGCAATGCGCTGATTCACCGCCGCGATCGTGGCGCGGTCGGCATCGGGCTTCTCGCCGCGGGGAAAGATGCCCAGCAGCAGGATGCGGCTCGCGGGTGACCGCTGGTGGATCTCGTCGCAGATGGCCGAGACCCCGGCCGCGATCTCGTCTGGCGTGTTCAGCGGAACGTTGTTCGTACCGATCATCAGGACCACGACCTTCGGCGAGACGTGTTCGAACTCGCCGTGCCGCAGCCGCCACAGCACGTTCTCCGTGCGGTCCCAGCCGTAGCCGAGATTCACGGTGCGGCGCCCCGTGAAGAACCGATCCCAGACCTCAGGCGCAGTCCTGCGACCGCCGACGTGCTCGCCGCTGGGTTCGCCACCCCAGAAGTGCATGATGGAATCGCCCAGCATGACGATCTCGGGCTGACGCGCCTGCATCAGCGCGACCGCGGCCGCGTGGCGCGCCGGCCAGTCATAGACGCGCCAGTCCCTTCCTTGCGTCACGGGCACGAGTGTCGACGCGATGCGCGGGCCCGTCGCACGCGATGCCCATTCGACCTGTGTTCCGACTGGCGTCTGGTCCGCCGTGAACGCACGCGCTTTCACCGTGTACCCAGCGGGCACCTCGACCGGTGCGAGCCACACGCCGGCGTCCCGGGTCGGATCCGTGCCGTCGAGGGTGTAGCGCACGACGGTCCCCGGCGGCGCGTCCGTGACCTCCAGCAGACCATCGGCGCGCGCCCGAATCGTCTGGGCAGCCACGGTCGCCGAGGGAAGCGCGACCGCGAGTGCGAGTGCGCATGCGATCGCGTTCGTCGTGGCCATACCGGCCCGCCGGCTTTGGATCGGTCGTGTCATGTCAGTCCTCGAGAATCGACCCTCTGGCTGTTGGCTGTCTGTCCGAACACTAGCTTTCGAGCGGCGACGGAGAAAGCATAACGGAGGTATGGATCCTGCCACCTAGTCGGACGCGGGGCCCTTCCGAGCACGCGGCTTCCCGGCGACAGGTGTCGGGTTGAGATTGGGTTCCCTGCGGTGAGCTAGTGCATCGAATGCGGCGAAGAACACTTCGTCAGGAAACAGCTCCGGGGTCAGAATCCGTTGCAGCACAAGTCCTTCGATCAGGGCATGAATCACACGGACCAGGTGCTCCGGCGGCATCGGTAGTTCGCGCTCATCCCCCAGTGTGCGAAGCCATTCCTCGCCGAGCGCATAGCTGCCAGCGGTGATCTCGCGGACTCGCTCGCGCAAATCCGGGCTGGTCAGCGCGTACGCCAGCCCTGTCAACCGTCCCACCGCCGCCGTCGTCCGCTCCGGGATTGCCTCGAGCGTCGCCTTGGCCATTGCGTGCATCACTTCGGCGAACGTCGCGCCAGGTTTGATCCGGGGTGTCACCGGCGCCCAGTAGGTCTGGCCGAGCGCGATGAAGAGCTCGTCGCGGTTCTTGAAGTTTCCGTAGATCGCCCCTGTGGTCATGCCCGCGCGCCGCGCGACCGCCTCGAGCGTGGTGTGCGCGTAGCCCTTTTCCCGAATCAGGGCTCGCGCCGCTTCAAGGAGCCTGGCTCGCGTGCGGTCACGCTTGTCGCCCTTGGGCTTGTTCCGCGGCGAGTTGGCTTTTTTCACAGTCACTAATCAAAAAATAGTTGATCTATTTAATAATTTCAATATTATTGTAGCATGTCCGAGCACAATTCGATCGATGACGCTCTTCGAGCCTACGTAGATGCCGGAACCCTCGCCGGCGCAGCGACTTTGGTGTGGCGGAACGGACGCGTCGTGCAGACGGCGATCGTGGGCCGTCGGGATTTGGTGACGAACCTGCCCGTCGAGCGGGACACGATTTTTCGAGTCGCATCAATGACGAAGCCGCTGACGACCGTGGCCGCCTTGACGCTCTACGACGAAGGCCGCTTCGCGCTGGACGAGCCAATCGTGCGACATGCTCCAGAGCTCGCACACCTTCGCGTCCTGCGCGATCCGAATGGTCCGCTGGACGAGACGGACGCGACGGAGCGGCTGATCACATTCGGCGATCTCCTGACGCACCGCTCAGGGCTCACCTACGGCGAGTTTCATCGTGGTCCGATCTCTCGTGCCTTCGCCGAAGCCCTCGGCGGGCAGATGGACAACGTCCTCTCGCCCGATGCGTGGATCGCACGACTCGCCACTCTGCCCTTGATCGATCAGCCGGGGCGTGGCTTTCATTACGGTGTGTCGACCGATCTGCTCGGCTTCCTCGTCGCGCGTCTCGAAGGTGTACCTCTCGGCGTTGTCCTCGAGCGGCGCATCTTCACGCCGCTGGGCATGCGCGACACGGGTTTCGTTGTTCCTCGAGAGAAGCGAACTCGCCGCGCGGGCCTTTGCGGGTTCGACGCCGAGGGGCGTTTGACCCCTTTGACAACGACGCCTGGCGGGCACGCGCTCGCGGAACGGCCTGACGACATGACGTTCGAGTCGGGAGGTCAGGGTCTCTGGTCGACGGTGGACGACTATCTTGCGTTCGCCCGCATCTTTCTTGGTGGTGGTGCGGTGGATGGCGTGCGCCTGCTGCGCCCTGAAACGTGCGCCATGATGACCGCAAACCAGCTGACGTCTGACCAGCGTCAGACGGCTCGAATGTTCGGCATGCCGTTGTTCGCAGCCGGCCACGGTTACGGCATGGGCGTCGCCGTGGTGACGGAACCCGACAAGGCAGATCCCTTGAGATGTCGCGGCGGTGTCGGGACTGTCGGATGGCCAGGCGCGTATGGCGGCTGGTGGCAAGCCGATCCGACAGATAACTCTGTCCTGATCTTTCTCGCGCACAACATGCTGGAGTTGCAGCAAATGGCGAGTGGCATCGGTCTGGACGCGTGGAGCGCCATCGCGAAGTTTCACGAACTCGCGTCCGCATGAGCAGCATCGCGCAGATGCTCGCGGCGGACGTACGCCGTCCAGATGATGGATGACGACATGGCGAAGCATCTCGATCGGTGTCGGGAGCTCATTCGCCCTTGATCTCTACCTAAGGTCGCCTGTTCACCGTGATACGAATGCGACAAAATCCTCGACAAAGCGGCAAAAACCTAGAAAAAATGACGGAAATATGATATAATTAATAACGGAGTTTCATTCAGCTTCCAATTAATTCGTCACCGTGAGGACAGCGTGAGACTGGAGACCGAACAGATCGTCTACCGCGATGGCGACGGATTACTCACTGGGTTTCTTGTGATCGACGCGGAGCGTGCCGGCAAACGGCCGGGCGTTCTCGTCGTGCACGGCGGCGCCGGGGTCGACGACCACGCGCGCGGGCGGGCGCGACGCTTCGCCGAGGCTGGGTTCGTGGTGTTCGCGTGCGACATGTATGGCGAAGGCGTGACCGGGAGCCGCGAACGGATCATGCGCCACATCGGCGAGCTCCGGACCAGCCGCGGCGCGATCGTTCGGCGCGTGCAGGCTGCGAGCGAAATCCTGTTAGCGCGTCCGGAGATCGACGGCCGCATGGCGGCGGTCGGCTATTGCTTCGGTGGAATGATCGTCCTCGAGTACGCGCGAAGCGGCTCGACGATCAGCGCGGTCGTGAGTGTCCACGGAAGTCTGGAAACGACCAGTCCCGCCAAGCCGTCATCGATTCGCGCGCGCATTCTGGTCTGCCACGGAGCGCTCGACCCGCACGTGCCGATGTCGCAGGTGACGGCGTTTGCCGAGGAGATGAAGAACGCGGGCGTGGACTATCAGTTGATCGTCTACGGGAACGCGATGCACGGCTTCACGCACGAGACGGCGACGGGTCAGCAGCCGGGCGTGCTGTATCACGCGCAAACCGACGCGCGCTCGTCGGTCGCGATTCAGGATTTTTTCGAAGAAGTCTTTCGTTGATGCGGGGAGACCGGATCAACGATCGGCTCATGTATGTCGGCGCGCGTCAGCGAGTCGCATTAGCCATATGATTCAACTAGTTACGACCACATCAAGGTGCCAACGCTCGCGTTCGGCGGCGCCGAGGACCTCACGAACATTAACAGGACCTTCAGTAACGCCCGCGTAAAAGTGAGCGGCCGGTGTCGAAAATGGCCCCACTGGTTCGACTAGAAGAGTGAAAGGAATGGCCTCCCCGAATGCCGGGCGGCCGACGCGCCATGAGCCTGATGACCGACTTCAAATTCGCCCTTCGCTCCCTGACGCGGGCCTCTGGCCTTGCTCTTACTGTCATCGTGACGCTTGCGCTCGGCATCGGCGCCAACGCCGCCATCTTCAGCGTCGTTCGCGGCGTCTTGCTGCGGCCCCTCGTGAACCGCGATGCCGATCGCCTCATCTACATCCGTCAGAGCGCCCCCGGCGTCGGCGTGCCGAATACGAACTTCTCGGTCCCCGAGATCAAGGACCTCCAGGCAGGCGTGAAGTCGCTCAGCGCATTCGGCGACTTCTCGACCATCGAATTCACCATGATCGGTCTCGGCGAGCCGCGGACGGTTCGCGCGGGGGTGGTTGGAGGCTCCTATTTCGACGTGATGGGGCTTCGTCCGGTCATGGGCCGCCTCCTCGGTCCGCGAGACGATGGCAGGAACGCCGAAGGCGCGGCCGTGCTCACCTATCGCTTCTGGACGAGTGCGTTCAAGAGCGATCCAGGAGTGATCGGCAAGGTCATCCGGCTGAGCGATCGGCCCGCCACCGTTGTCGGGGTCCTCGAACCTTCGGTGCCGTACCCGCAGGAAACCGAGATCATCGCCAACGTCGTCACCAGCCCGCACCATCTCGATGCGACGATGGTCGAGGGACGCGTCCACCGCATGACGGAGCTCTTTGGCCGGCTCGCGCCTGGTGCCAACCTGGACGCGGCGCTCGCCGAGCTTCGCACCGTGCACGGCGCCATGGTCAAGGCGCACCCCGAAGCCTACCAGGCGCAGGCCGACTACCGCATCGAGGCCAGGAGCCTGCGGGACCAGATCATCTCGCCCGCGAAGACCATCCTGCTGATTCTGCTGGCGGCCTCCGGCCTCGTCTTCATCGTCGCCTGTTCGAACGTCGCGAATCTGATTCTGGCCCGATCGGTGCGGCGTCAGGGGGAACTGGCCGTGCGCGCGGCGCTTGGCGCCAGCACGAGCGCCCTCAGACGTACGCTCCTCGCCGAGAGCCTGCTCCTCTGTGGCGCGGGGGCGGTGCTCGCGGTTGCGATCGCGCGGCCCATGGTGGCCGTGCTGGCGAGCTACGCCGCGCGCTTCTCGGTTCGGGCGAACGACGTCACCGTGGACGCGAGCCTGCTCTGGGTGGGTACCGGGCTCGCCATCGCGGCGGCGGTGCTGCTGGCGTACGTGCCGAAATTGCCGTCCGCGGACGGGGCCAACGGGGCGAGCCTCGCCAGCGGCGGCGTGCGCATCACGTCTGGCACGAACCGGCGCCTGCAGGTGTTCGCCGTCACGCAGATCGCGGCGTCGTTCGTGCTGGTCGCGGGCGCCGGGATGCTGGTGACGACGCTCTTCGCGCTCCAGCGCCAGCAGACCGGCTTCACGGGCAACGTGCTCGCGGTGAACGTCCCCGTCGTCTCGTACACGCGCAAGCCGGAGGAGGTCAGCCGGTTCTACAAGGAAGCGATCCGCCGCATCTCGGAGCTGCCGGGCGTCGAGCGCGTGGCGCTCGGCACGGTCGTCCCGTGGCGGGATCCCGGCTTCTTTGCCGCGCAGTTCACGGTCGAGGGCTACCGGAAGGCCAACGGCGAAGAGGATCCGCGCGCGCGGTTCCGGACCGTCTCGCCGGGCTTCTTCGACGCGCTCGGCGTGCGACTCGTCGCCGGACGCGACTTCAACGAGGGCGATCGGGCCGACGGCGACAAGGTCGTCATCATCAGCGAGAGCGTCGCCCGGCGCATGTTCCCGGGCATGGACGCCGTGAACCGGCACTTCATGTGGACCGATCCGGTCACGAAGTTCATCGGCGTCAGCACTGGTCCCCGGCGCATCGTCGGCATCGCCGCCGACATGGACGACGAGAACCTGGTGCCGGAGCCGGCGATGACGGTGTATCACCCGATGTCGCAGGAGATGAACGGCGGGCGCCTCTTCATCCACGCGAAGCTGGACCCGTACGCGCTCGTCCCGAGCGTCACGAAAGTGATCCGGGAGCTGGCGAGCGATCAGCCGGTGGAGCGGGCCGCGACGCTCGCCGACATCCGCGCGGAGGTGCTGGCGCCCAATCGGGTGAACGCGCTCGTGTTCGGCGGCTTCGCCGGCGTGGCCCTGCTGATTGCCGTCGTCGGTGTGGCGGGTGTCCTGGCGTTCTCGGTGAGCGCCCGGACGCGCGAGTTCGGGATCCGGCTGGCGATTGGATCGACGCCTCGCCACCTCCTGGCGCGAGTCCTCCGCGAGGGAGCGACGATCGGCGTGATTGGCATCGTCTCGGGCGCGATCGGCGGCCTGCTGCTCGCGCGCATCGTCGGCAGCGTCGTCACCGACGTCCAGATCCCAGGCGTCGTACCAATCGTCGGTGCCGCGGCCGTGCTCGTCGTGGCGGCGATTGTCGCGTCGCTGACGCCTGCCGCGCGGGCGTCACGGGTGGATGTGGTCAGGGCACTGAGGGCGGACTAGAGAGCGAAGCGGGTCACTTCCGTTGACGGCTATTCCGCGCGCAGCGCGGCGCACGGGTCGATCCTGGTCGCGCGGCGCGCGGGCAGCCATGCCGCCATCAGTCCCACCGCCATCAGCAGCAGCGTGACGATCGTGAACGCGATCGGATCGGTCGGCGTCACCCCGAACAGGAACGTCTGCAGCACGCGAGTTACGCCGGCGGCCCCGGCGAGGCCGACGACCAGGCCGGCGACGACGATGCGGAGCGCGCGCGTGAGCACGAGGCGGAGCACGTCGCGTCGTTCGGCGCCGAGCGCCATGCGCACGCCGATTTCGCGTCGGCGCTGCGTCACCGCGTAAGCCATTAACCCGTAGAGGCCGCACGTCGCGATCAGCGTCGCGGCCACCGCGAACAGCGCCAGCAGCACCATCCGGAAACGCGGCTGCGCCACCGACGCCGCCACCGCTTCGTCCATCGTCACCGTGCTCTGGATCGGCAGGTCGGGCGCGACGCGGCGAATTTCCGCGCGGATGCCATCGACCACGCTGGCGGGCGTGGCCGTGCGCGCAACGAACGACACGAACCGCAAGAACCCGCTGCGATCCTGCTGAAACGGCGCATAGATCATCGGCTGTACGCCCCGATCGAGTCCCCTCTGGTGGATGTCCGCAACCACACCCACCACCGTCAGCCACTCGCCGCGGTCGTCCAGGCGGACGCGCCGGCCGAGCGCCTCGCTCGAACCACCCGGAAAGCATTCGCGCACGATGCGCTCGCTGACGATCGCCACTCTCGGCGCGTCCGCCGTGTCCCGTGCGGTGAACTCGCGTCCCGCCAGCAGCGGAATCCCCATGGTCGTGAAATAGCCCGCGTCGATCTTCGGCGTGCCGGCATAGAGCTTCGGCTTCGGCTGCCCCTCGATGTCGAAGTCGCCCTGGATGAACATCATGCCGAACGGCGCCGAGTTGATCAGGCTCGCGGACTTCACGCCTGGCAGATACTGGATGCGCTCGAGCACGCCGCGTGCGAACGCCTGGATGCGCTCGGGCTTGTCGTAAAGGCGTTCGGGCAGCGTCACCCTCACGGTCTGCACGACACCATCGCTCCCGCTTGATACGAAGCCGGGCGACACCGACGTGAGACGGACGAAGCTATGCATCAGCAGGCCCGCGCCGATCAGGAGCACGAGCGTCATCGCGATCTGCGCGGCGACCAGCAGCGTCCGCAGCCGCTCGCCCTGACGGTCGCCCGTCGTTCGGGTTTCACCGGCGTGCAGCGCAAGGCCTTCGCCAAACCCGGCGCCACCGACGCGCAGCGCCGGCAGGAGGCCGATCAGCAGAGTCGAGACGAGCGACAAGCCGAGGCAGAACGCCATCACGCGCGCGTCGATCACGACGCCGCCGAGGCGCGGAAGCGCGAGTTGCGGCACGAGCGGCAGCGTGACGCCGATCGCGATCTGCGCCAGCACCACGCCGAACGCCGCGCCCAGCAGCGACAACACGACCGCTTCCGTCAGCAGCTGACGGACGATCCGCCGGCGTCCGGCACCGAGGGCCATGCGTACCGACAGTTCGCCGCGGCGCGCGGAGAGGCGCGCCATCTGCAGGTTCGCAACGTTGACGCAGGCGATCAGCAGCACGAACGACACCGCCCCGAGCAGGATCAGCAGCAGCGGGCGCACCGACTCCGTGCCGTACTCCTGCAAGCCGACCGTGCGCGCGAGCGTGCGGACATTCGGCGCGACTACGCCTTCGGGCGCGAGTGCACCTGCGGACGCGATCGACGAATCGTTCACCAGCGGCGTCAATTCCGCTTCGGTGCGTTCCTGCGTCACGCCGGACTTCATGCGGCCCAGCAGGAAGAGAAACGCGTTCCTGCCGGTGTCGCCGGGCCAGCGATTGGATAGAAAGATCTCCGCTTCCGGCAGCGCGCCGAGCCGGGGGATCACCGGCCTGAAGCTGAAGTCCGGCGGCAGCACGCCGACGATGGTTCGCGGGAGGCCGTCGACGGTGATGGACTGCCCGATGATCGCCGGATCGGCCCCGAGCGACGTGCGCCACATCCGATCGCTGACGATCGCGGTGCGATCGTCGTCTGGCGCCGCGGCGTCGGTGAGGAACGCGCGGCCGCGGGCGGGATTGACGCCCAGCGTGGCGAAGAAGTTCGGACTCACGTCGACCGCGCGCACCTGCAGCGGCTCGCCGCGTCCGGTGAGCTGCGCGTCGATCGAGTCATAGGCCGCGAGATGATCGAGCGCGGTGACGCGCGGGCGCAGCGCCTCGTACGTCAAGGGCGCCCAGACCGAGAAGGTTTTGACGCCCTTCTCGGTCTGCTGCGCCGACGTGAGGACGACGAGGCGATCGGGATTGGGATAGGGCAGCGGACGCCAGAGCACGCCGTAGGCGACGGAGAAAATCGCGGTGTTGAGACCGATGCCGAGCGCGAGCGTGGCGAGGGCGGTGAAGGTGAACACCGGATCGCGCCGCATCAATCGCAGCGCGTGACGCACGTCCTGCGCGAACGTTTCGACCGTCGGGAAGGTCCACGGCTCGCGCGACTGTTCGCGCAGCCGCAGCGGATTGCCAATCCGCCGCCGCGCGGCCGCCCGCGCCTCGTCGCCGCATCATGCCATCCGCGTCGGCGAGGGCGTGCGCCTTCATCTCCTCGTGAAAGCGCAGCTCGTCTTGCAGATCCCGATCGAACTGATTCCGCCGGAAGAAGAACAGCAGACGTCGGAGCACAGAACCCACGGCACTCTCCTGAGAGTCAGGACACTACATTTCTTCCGAGGGGCTTCGCCCCTCGGACTCCCCTACACGCGCTCTCGCTCGCCAGAGGCTCGCTCCGATCGCGTGGCTCACTCGCGGCTGCTCGTTCGCTCTGCCCGGTGAGGGCATGGGCGGTGTTGTGAGACACGCGCTACGTCGGCTTCATCACGCGCATGATCGCGCCGAACATCTGGGAGAATCGCGATTCCTCGACGCCGAGCTGCGTCTTCCCGGCAGTCGTGAGCGTGTAGAAGCGCGCTCGCCGGTTGTTCGCCGAGATCTTCCACTTGGCCAACACCCATCCCTTGACGAGCATCCGCTGCAGCGCCGGATACAGCGATCCCTCTTCGATCGTCAGCACGTCCGCCGACAGCATCTGGATGTGCTGCGCGATGCCGTAACCGTGCATCGACTCGATCGACAGCGTCTTCAGAATCAACATCTCGAGCGTGCCCGGAAGCAGCTCGTTCTTGCTCTTCCTCTTGCGCTTCTTTCATCAGCTTCTCTTTGCATAGACGAACTATGGGAGTGGGAAGTTTCCTCCCTTTGGGGAGAGGCTGTCAACTGTTGGCGCTTGCCGGTGGGCTGATGGTGGCGCCGATCGCATCGTCACGTCACGCTCGAGGGGCCACCACGATCGTGGACGTCGCGCGCAGACGGATTTGTGGGTTGCTGTCCCAATTCGGCACAATCGCGCCAGGTCGAGCATGGCGCGTAATTCAGCTAACCTATTCAAAACAGGCAATTTTTGCCTCCGTCACGTTGGTCGCTTATTTGCCGGCGTCTCCCGAGGTGGGAAGTCTCTCCAGGCGCGCCGTCACTATCAGCGTCGCCCTGATGTGGGGCGGCGGGGTGATCGCGGCGTATTTTGCCGGCGGCCGCGATCTGACCCTGACGCTCGAGTGCGCGGCGTTGATCCTGGCTGCGAGCGCCCTGTCCGCCGTGTCCTTTGAGCGTTCGGTCGGCGGGCCTGTCATGATGCCGCCCACCTTCGCCGCGACCTTCTGTGCCTTGCTGCTCCTTGGGTCAGATGCTGCGCTGCTCGTTGCCGCGATTGGCGCCGCGACGCCGCGCTGGAAGCGCGCTGGTCGCCGGTACCTGGTCGCCCCGATCCTGGGCAATGTGGCGATCGCCATGATCGCCACGGAGATCGCGGGACTCGTCCATACGTCGCTTGGCGGCGAAGTGGCTGCCTTCAACTCACCCTGGCAGGCGCTGCCACTTGCGGGGGCGGCCATCGGCTATTACCTGCTCGAGAGCGGCCTGGCGAATGTTGTGGTGGCGCTCGTGAGGACTCGATCGGTCAATCGCACGTGGTCAAAGTGGGCAATCCCGGGATGCTCCACGTTCCTGGTCGGCGCCGGCCTGGCCGCGGCGGCGGCCGAGGCCATCGATCATGGGAGCTGGGGACTGCTGGTGGTTGCCATCGTGCCGGTCACGTTTGCGTATCGGATGTACGCAGATTATGTTGCCGGGCTCGATCAGGAGGACCGCGATCGCAAGGTCGTCGCAATCCGAACAGAAGGCGTGTGCGTAGTCGATCGCGACACCCGCATCACCTTCTGGGATCCTTCGCTCGAATGGCTGCTGGAGTGTCCCCGCGAGCGGGCACTGGGACGAACGGTCGCCGACGCGATCAGTGCCTCGAGAAAAACCGACCTCCCCGGAGCGATGAAGGAAACACTGATGGATCGCACGTCACGCACAATTTCGGTGCGCCTGGCGTTTGCGACACGCGATCGGGTGCTGTCCGTTCAGATCCTCTCGAGCGGCGACGGGTTGTCGTTGGTGTGGCAGGACGTCACGGCTCGCACCCGTGCCGACGAGGAGCATACCCAGGCGAACGAGTGGCTGGCGGTCGCAGCCGAAGCCGCGAACGACGGCCTTTGGGAATGGAATGCACGAATCCCGGAGTTCTCCGTCACCGGACGCTGGTACGAGATGCTCGGTCTGGCTCCGCGCGCTGGAGCGGCATCGCGTCAAATCTGGTTCGAGCGTGTGCACCCCGAGGACATCGCGTCCCTCCGACAGGCGCTCGAGGCGTATCTCTCCGATGGGTCGGAGATGTTCCAGCACGAACACAGAATTCGGCACGAGGATGGGGCATACCGACGAATTCTCTGTCGCGGCGTGGCCGTCAAAGGGCCAGGCGGCCGGCGCGACGGTATCGCCGGATCGATGACGGATAATACGGAGTATACGACCACGCTCGAGCGGCTCCGCAGCGTCCGTGTGCTGGACTCGCTGACCGGCCTCTGGAACCGCGAGGTATTCGTGGAGGCACTTGGGCACCGGCTCGAGCAGAGGAAGCTGTCGCGCTTCCTCGGCACCTTCGCGGTGCTCTATATCGACATCGACCGCTTCAAAATCGTCAACGACAGCCTCGGGCACTTGGTTGGCGACGATCTGCTCATCGGGATTTCGCGTAGGCTCGAGTCCTGCCTGCGACAGGGCGATGCGCTCGCCCGGCTCGGTGGCGACGAGTTCGCGATTCTCGTCAATGGCCTAATCGAAGACGGCATGGCGATTGGAATCGCGTTACGGATCCAGAAGTCGCTGTCCGAGCCGTTCTCGATCGCCGGGCGCGAAGTGTTCACGTCCGCGAGCATCGGGATTGCGTTCGGCCCGGCGCACTACACCAACGCGGACGACATCATGCGCGACGCCGACACCGCGTTGTACCATGCGAAGTCGCGCGGCAAGGCCCGGCACGAGGTGTTCGACGCGGTGATGGACGCGCGCGTGCGAGATCGGCTCAACCTCGAGAACGACTTGCGCCGCGCGGTCGCCAACCACGAGATCGAAGTGCACTACCAGCCGATCGTGGAGCTCACCTCCGGCATGTGCGTCGGGTTCGAGTCACTCGTCCGGTGGTATCGCGCTGAGGAGTCGGTGCCTCCCGCCACGTTCATCCCGATCGCCGAGGAACTCGGGCTGATCGAGCCTCTGGGCACCTGGGTGCTCCAACAGGCGTGCCATACATTTGCCGACTGGCAACGGCGCTTCCCCGACGCGGAGCTGGAGTGCATCACCGTGAACGTCTCGAGCCGGCAGCTGATGCAGCACAACTTTCTGCGCGTCGTTCAGCAAGCGGTCGAAGCCTCAGGGGTGAAGCGTGAGGACTTGCGCTTGGAAATCACCGAAACCGCTCTCATGGACAGTCCCGACGAGGCCGCGGAACTGCTCCGCGAGCTCCGCAAGTACGGAATAAAGGTGTACCTGGACGACTTCGGGACGGGCTATTCCTCACTGAGCCACCTGCACACGCTGCCGGTGGACGCACTCAAGATCGACCGCTCGTTCGTGGCAAGCCTGCTCCTTCACGATCGCCCGGCGATCGTCGAAAGCATCCTCGCGCTCGCCCGCACGCTCAAGACCAGTGTGGTGGCGGAAGGGATCGAAACCCCAGCCCAGGCGCGCGAACTCGAACGGCTCGGGTGTACGCATGCCCAGGGCTTCCTCTTCTCGCGGGCACTGCGCGCCGAGGCCGTCGAGGGGCTGCTCGTCAGGAATGTACCGCTCGGGCCCAAAGCCGAGCGCGTCAGCGGACTGCGCATGCGGGCCTGACTGCATCGACGTCAGCGGTGAACCACCAACGAAGCGACTTGTTCCTGTCGCGTACCGATTCTCGAGATGCCGTCGGATTCCCCAACGCCGCCACTCGTTCCTTTGCTCCAACGCGTGAGACGTGCGACTGACGATGCCGCTCCTCCCGGCGTTATGATCGGCGGAATTCCCGAAACGGCATCGATCTGAAGGAAGTGACCGAGGCACGAGTCGCGGGCACCGCGGTCGAGCGACGGCGACTCCACGATCGTAGGACTGGCGCCGCGCTGGCGGCGCGGCCGGAGGCGTTGAGAGCTGCGAAGGAGCATCGCCACGTCGATGGCCCTGAATACGGATGGGGCTGATGCGCCAAAAACGAGTCTTCGTCGAAGTCAGGATCTCGCAAGTATGCCTGTGCGTGGTGGAGCGATCCTCTCAAGCGGCCGGACCGACGAAGCATATACCGTTGCCGTCAGGGTCGCGGACGATGAAGTCTCGTCCCCCCCACGCTTGCTTTTTGAGCTTCTGGTCGAACATCGCCCCTGCCGTCACGTACTCAGCGTAGAGTGCTTTCACGTTCTCGACCTCGATGAAGGCGGTAATGAATCCATCCCGGTCTTGCGCGCCAACAGCGAGCACGGGCTCGTGCACGAATTTGAGATGCACACAAGCACCGTCGCGCGACACGGAGCCATAGAACGGTGGTTCCCCATGCAGAAAATCGATCGAGAAGCCGAGAGTGTTCCTGAAAAACTCGGCCGACGTCTTCACATTGGCAGCGAAGATCACCGGCACGGCGCGTGTCAGTCGAGGTGTCGGCGACATGGGTTTGGTCTGCGCGGGCTCATTGGCAACCGCGACCTTCAATGCCGCCCAGTTCGAGTATCCCGCCTCCAGCGCGATGATCTCTTGCGCCTCGCGAAGTGGGAACTCAAGTGCGAGCGCCTCACGGTCGGTCAGCGTCTGGTAGCGGGCGAGACCGCGAATGCGCCCCCCGATCGAGTAGTTGCCCTCGCGATGCCAGCGAACGAGCTGTTTCGCCTGCTTCTTGTAGATGTCGAGACGTGACATGAGCACACCCTCCCTACGTGGTTGCTGTAGGTGGGCCGTGCCCTTTCGGCGAGAGCCGATGCGCCCTACGGACGGAGATGCGATGCGTATGCGCCCGGCCACTGCACCACGTGGTCAGGCCCTCGTGTTGCGCAGGTGGATCGTAATTGCCTCTCCTGCTCGCGTCAATATGCGGGTCTGCCCGAGAAAGGGACGCAACGCATCCGCCGAGTTAGTTGCAGACACCTAACATGGTGACAAACCCTCCGCTTGAATGACAGTCAGCACGCGAGTGCACATGCAGTGTGCGACCTGACGCTGGCGCGCTGGCTGTCGGATCCGCGGCCGGCGAGGGGTGTCCACACGCAGACGTTCCCGCAACCGGCACCTTCTTCGCCTCGGCGCTGACCGACGGCCTCGTTCCACGTAGCACACGCGCTCGTGCAGGATCTTCCAGACCAATCGACACAGCCGGTGGGTGATGGCGCCTGCGCGATGGATTCGGCGACGTCGTTGCGCGAGAATGAACGAATGAGGCGTCTGACCGTCGTCGCGGTTGCTATAGCGTTGATCGGGAGTCAGGGTGTCGTGCGCGGGCAGGAGTCGACTACGGTGGTCGGCCCGACCGCACAGGTGTTTGCATCGCCTGGCGGCGTTCCCCTGAAGGCGCTGGTCTTTGCGCCGGCGGCGCGGAGGGCCGGCGAGCGCCGCGCGGCGGTCGTGGTGTTTCACGGCGGCGGCTGGGCCGATGGTGAACCAGCATGGGCGTTCGAACGCGCCCGCCATTTCGCGGGGCTTGGGCTGATTGGGATAGCGGCTCAGTACCGTCTCTCCGATCAAAAGACGGTAACGCCAGTCGAGGCGATGGCTGATGCCCGCGCGGTGATTGGCTGGATGCGAGCCCACGCGGGCGAGCTGGGCATCGATCCTGCCCGAATCGCTGCAGACGGTTGGTCGGCGGGCGCTCACCTTGCGGCCTCCGCCGCGATCTTCTCGAATGCGGCGGCGGGCCAGACCAGCACGGCGCCGAATGCGCTCATTCTCGTCTCGCCGGCAGTGTCGCTCGAAGCCGACAGCTGGTTCCAACGCCTCGTCGGACCGCGGGGAAACGCGCGTGATTTCTCACCTGATGAGCACGTCCGCGCCGGCCTCCCTCCGACCATCATCCTGCAGGGCAGTGAGGACACGGTGACGCCCCTCGCAGGCGTCCGGCGCTTTTGCGATCGCATGAAGGCGGCGGGCAACACGTGCGAGCTGCACGTCTACGACGGGTTCGGGCACTTGTTCACGCCCGCGGGTATTCCCGACAATGGCCAGCCGAAGCCTGATGCGGCGACAAGGGCGGATGCATTGGCCAAGGCCGACCGCTTCTTGCGGACCCTTGGCTACATTGAGTAGCGCCGCGAAGCGTTAGCGGCTTTTGCGACTGGAAAGGTTGTTCATTTGGGATGCCCCATCTCCGGGACGACGCGTCCGAGAAACCCCTCGAGCGGCTGCTGATCTCCGCTACCCATCCGCATGTCGTCCATCAGGTTGATCATCCGCGTCTGCTCGAGCGCCGTCGCGACCGGAACCTTCCGCTCACGAATGAGGTAGGCGGCCCAGAGATGACTCGCTCGCCACGCGATGGTGCAGTGCAGGAGGACCTTGCCGTCCGCCGCCGCCATCGCCGCCGCGAAGGTGTCGAGTTCCTTTGGCCCGTACGGATGGTCGGCGGTGCCGCGCATCGGAATGTAGACGTACTTCATTCCGAGCTCCTTCACGAGCGCAGCCTCGTCGAACCCGACACGCGCCATCTCCTCCGGCATTCGCAAATTCACGACCGTCGTCACGCCCTTGACTCTGAGCTCGCGAATCGCTTTTTCCGTCGGTTGGCCGGCGATGAACATGTCGTCGCCCACGCTCACGAACTTGGCCTGGAACATTCCCGACGCGTCGAGGTTCACCGGGTTCGGCACGGGCCCGGTCTTGTCCTTCCCGACGATGCTTTGAGCGCCGGCGGGAAGGGCGATCAGGAGGGTCAGCGCACTTGCCGAGAAGTAGCGATACAGCGATTGCCACGTCATAGTGCTCTCGAGGGCCAACTTTTGCGAGAAAGCCGGCGTGTTCTTATTGCAGTTCGCGAATTCTGATGTTGCGCAGTTCCAGCGTACCAGGATGGTCGCCTTGGATGCCGAGATACCCTTTCGGCGCTTTCCCGAAGTTGGGATATTTCTCCGGGTCGAACTTGCTGGCCTTGATCGCTGCATTCCAGTCGGCGCTGCCGACGTCGTACGACGCGACCTTCTTGCCATTCAGCCAGTGCTCGACGTGGCTTCCCTTGGCGACGATGCGCGTCTGGTTCCACTCGTTGGCCGGACGCGCGGCGTCCTTGGGAGCCGCGTAGAGGTCGTAGACCGATCCCGCGAGGTGATTCTCCTTCTTGTTGTCGGCCGCGTTCACGTTGTCGAGCAGCTGGTACTCGGGGCGCTCCAGTAGATCTGGTTGAACTCGTCGGTGCCGCGGTAGAACACGCCGCTGTTGCTGGCGTTGCCGATCTTCCAGTCGAGCTCGAGCTCGAAATCGCCAAACTGCTCCTTCGACGCGATGTCGTTGGCGTGGCCATCCTTCCGCAGCACGCCGTCAACGATCTCCCAGCAGTCTTTCGCGCCTGGCGTGTCGCACATCTTCGGGGCGTTGTCGGTCTTGAAGATGCGCCACGCGTTCATGCTCCTGCCGTCGAAGAGCGATGTCCACGAGCCAGCCTTCGGTGCGGCGGGCTGGATGAAGACGACACCGAGCAGGAACGCGATCGTCCGAGTCATGACCGTAGGTATATCACGACGGCAAAACCTTCCGCGCCGTGCCGCGTCGGTTGACCGGCAGGCGGCTCCTGACGTTTTTCTTCGCAGATCGTTATCGGGTCGTCCCTCCTCGGTCTGGTCAAAGCGACCGCGTCGCCGCGTGCCACCGTTGTGGGTCCTCAGACGCACGCTCGGCCTGGCCTGTCCGTCTTTGGATGTATCGACAACTTCACAATTCATTTCCAGCCGTCTGGCTTCAACCAGCTGTTCGGCATCCCCATGACGAACTTGACGGATGCCACGTACGACACGCACGACGTCTGCAAGGAACTGTCTCGATCGTCACGCTACTGCGGGGCAATCGCCGCGCGCCGGCCGCGCAGCACGTACTTCTGAATCTTGCCGGTCGCGGTCTTGGGCAATTCCGGAATGAACGTGAACGTGTGCGGCGTCTTGAAATGCGCGAGGCGCTCGCGGACGAACTGCCGCAGATCCTCCGCGGTCGCGATGGCGTCCGCTTTCAGCACGACGAAGGCATGCGGCGCTTCGCCCCACTTCGCGTCGGGCAAGCCGACGACCGCCGCCTCCTGCACCGCCGGGTGGCGCATGAGGACGGCTTCCACCTCGACAGAGGAGATGTTTTCGCCGCCGCTGATGATGACGTCCTTCAGACGATCACGAATCTCTACATAGCCGTCCGGATGGACCACCGCGCCGTCGCCGGTATGGAAATACCCGCCGCGCAGAGCGTGCGCGGTTGCGTCGGGATCGTTGTAGTAACCCTTCATCACGACATTGCCGCGCACGATGATCTCGCCGATCGTGATGCCGTCACGGGCGACGTCGCGTTCCGTCCTGATCGACCACGCGCAGGTCACCGGACGTGATGAGCTCGACGCCCTGTCGCGCCTTCACGACGGCGCGCTCCGACAGGGTCAGCGAGTCGTGTTCCGGACGCGGTTCGCAGACGGTAATGAACGGCGCTGTTTCAGTCAGCCCATAGACGTGCGTAATCGTCCACCCGAGATCCCCCTCGACCCGTTCGATCGTCGCGGCCGCGGGAGGCGCCCCGGCCGTGACGACACGGACGCCTTTCGGAGCGCCGGCGCGGACCTCCGGCGGCGCGTTCGCGATACCGATGAGAACAGTCGGGGCGGCGCAGAGCATGGTTACACGCTCGCCGCGGATGGCTTCAAAGATCCTGACCGGATCCACCTTGCGCAGGCATACGTGTGCGCCGCCGGCTGCCGTCACCGTCCAGGTGAACGTCCAACCGTTGGCGTGGAACATCGGCAGCGTCCAGAGATATCGGTCCGTCACGGACATCGGCGCATGCAGCAGCGTACCGACGACGTTCATGTAGGCGTTGCGGTGCGTAATCATTACGCCCTTGGGCCTCGAGGTCGTCCCACTGGTGTAGTTGATCGTCAGGAGATCGGTTTCCTGAATCAATGGCGCCTCGAAGTCGGGGCCGGCATCGGCGAGGAGTGACTCGTATCCGAGCCAGCCCGTGCGCTCGCCTTCGAGTGAGACGTAGTGCCGAACGCTGGTCAAGTCTTTTCGACAGCGGTCGATCAGGTCGAGCCTATCGTCGTGGGCACACACGACAGACGCGCCCGAGTGCGTGACGATATACGCGACTTCGTCCGAGCTGAGACGGACATTGATTGGCACCAGGACCGCGCCGATCTGCGGCACCGCGTAGAAGGACTCGAGCTGGGCGTGAGTGTTGGGCGAGAGATAGGCGACCCGGTCGCCCGCCTGGACCCCGGCCTGCTGAAGTGCCGACGACCACTTGTCGCACCGCTCGAAGAAGCTCGCGTACGTGAAGCGCAGCGGACCGTCCACGACCGCCTCACGATCGGCATACAAGGCACGGGCGCGGCGGGCGAATTCGAGCGGCGTCAACGGGACTTCCATAGAGTTCCTGGCGGAAATGCGATGTGGCCATTCCGACCGTGCGTCCTGCCCCCCTATGTCGACCACGCCGCACGGGGCCGTTCGCACGTATCGGGATCATGCGAGCCGTCAACGTCAGAGAACGTTGCGCGTCGCGTCTACCGAGATGGCTGGCGGTCGCGGCTGGAGTGCGACGGTCTTTCCGGGTCGTGTCGGTACGCCTCGAGCGCCGCGCGCTGTTCAGGCGTCAGCATCTGTTCCACCTTCCGCGTACCGGCCCTGACCGCGGCCCGCAGGTCGAGCACGGCATCGAGCACGGCACTCGGTGCCGGCCGCTGCCCGTTGTCGGCGCGCAGCAGCTCGTCCACGATGTCGGCGGCGTCGTGGAACTCTGCGAGCAGCTGGGTCCGCACGGCCGGCACCTGGTCGGGCGTGAGGTTCACGCGCGCATCCAGTGATTTCAAGCGCGCCTCGGCCATCCACGCGGCAGCCACCGTCCTCCACAGCTGTCGCTGGCGGGGCAGGTTCGCAAGTTTGGCCCTCTGCTGTGGCGTCAGCAACGCATTCAGCTGCGGGATGAACTCCTTCTTGATCGACCGCGCTTCAGTCAGCAGATCGATGACCGAATCGAAGGTGACGTGGCCGAAGGAAGCGGCCACGGCTTCTGCGCGCATCAGGCGCTCGACCATCAGGATTCGGAACTCTCTCGCCTGTGCATCGGTCAGCCCCAGCTCCGTCCTGATCTCCTCGGCGGCTTCGACCAGCACCGGTCTGACAACCGATTCCGGAGGCAGTGCTTGAGCTTGGACCCTGGGAGGGAGGACGAACAAGGTCGCCAGCGCGATTCCGCCAACCGCTCGCAGATACATGACCCGCCTCCTAGAGCCCTGCGGCTGAGAGATGATTCCAGAATGAAGATGATGGCACAAAGCGTTCGCCGCTGGAATCCCGAACGCGCGCAACGCTCGCCATCTCACGAACGCGTAGCGAGACTCTACCCAACACTCGGTACACCTCAAGGTCACGCAGGGTCTCCACCGGTGTCACCGTGACACGTGCGGATCGTCAGGATTTGCACTCGGTCAGGTAGTTGGATGAGGAATTCGGCGTCTCGATCAAGGTGATGAATCCGAGTCGGATCGCCTCCGGTAAAGCGCGACATGGCTTCGACACTTTCCCAATATGAAACCGTGACGAACTCCGTCTCGGTGTCGCGGTCTTCTCGGAAGGTCTGTACCCCGAGCGCTTTCTCGAGAAGGGGCTTGATACCAACCTGGTAGTTGTATTCCTCGGTACTCATCGGCGCGTTCTCGAGCTGTGCGCCCGCGCCAGATGCGCGCGATAGAGGGTCTCACCGAGCGATGAGTCATTGTGCTGCTCCAACACCAGCCGAATTCGTTCCAGGACCGCTTCGGGACCAGGCTTTCTGCCAGCCTTAGCGATAGGCAGTGCGTCCGACTCTCGAATGGAGTCGCGAAGTTGTACTACGCTCGCATAGCGACCACCCGGATAACATCAGCGCCAGCGCCTATAATCTCCACCGAACCTGGAGACGATGATGCCAACGCGGACTGCGCGACTCATTCCGGCGCTGCTCGTGACATTGATGGCCGCCTCGACGGCCATTGGCCAGTTGCCGCCGCGCCTTGTCGATCCGATGCCGCTGCTCAATGCCGCAGCGCAGCCGGCGCCTGCCGCACAAAGACGAGTCATCGCGCCCCCGGGACCGAAGCCCGTTGGCCCCTATAGTCCCGGAATCATGGCCGGCGACTTCCTCTACGTCTCCGGCCAGGGCGCACGCGACCGCGACGGACGGCTGCCCGACACAGTCGAAGCGCAGGTCAGACAGACCCTCGACAACGTCAAGGACATCGTCGAGGCCGCCGGGTTGACGCTGGAGCACGTCGTCTACACCCAGGTCTATCTCAGCAACATATCCAGCTCCGACACGATGGACCGTATCTGGCGCGAATTTTTTCCGAAACAGCCGCCGGCACGAGCCGTACCTCGGGGTTCACCGGATGCCCACCGACACTCCGGTCGAGATCAATGCCGTCGCCTTCCGCGATCTCTCCCGCAGAAAGCCCATCGTCCCTGCAGGCTATCCGGCGAACTCGCCGGCGACGGCCGGCGTGATGGCGGGCGACCGGCTCTACCTGTCCGGCTCCTTCGGCGCCGACCTCGGGACGGGCAGCGTGCCAGCGGACCCGGCCGCGCAGGTGCAGCTCGCACTGGACAACATGAAACGGACGCTGGACGCGGCGGGCATGGATTTCCGTCACGTCGTGTTCGTCAACCCTTACCTGACCGACCAGGCGTCGGGACAGATGAACGCCATTTACGCGAAGCACTTCGAATTCGGGAACACGCCAGCGCGCGCCACGATCCGCGTCGCCAGCCTGCCGGGCGGCAACACGATCGAATTCACCGGCGTGGCCGTCGCCGATCTCTCGAAGCGTCTCGCGGTCCGGCCGAAGAATATGCGGCCGAGCGCCACCGCAAGCCCGTGCGTCTTTGCCGACGATACCTACTTTTGTTCGGCCAAGGGGCCGTTCACGCCGGGACCCGACAAGGTGCAGGGCATTTATGCCGCGACCGTCGAGGCGCAGGTCCGCCAGACAATGCGGAACCTGCTCGATGGCCTGGAGGAGGCAGGGCTGACGCTCGCGAACGTCGTCGCCGCAAACGTCTACCTCGACGACATCGACGACTTTCCGCGAATGAACCGCGTTTACGCGCAATACTTCCCGGAGCTGTTCCCGACGCGAACGACTGTTGCTACGCTTCCGCCCATCGAGCGGAAGCCGGTGAGCGAGGACGTCTTTCCGGGCCTCGAGCAGATCTCGCTTGTGGCGGTGAAGTAAGAGGGTTTGCTACGGAAGACGCGAGCGAGCGAAGCGATGCGAGCCACGCGAACGGAGCGAGCCGACGAAGCGGCTCGCGAGAGAGCGTGTAGGGGAGTTCGAGGGGCGAAAGCCCCTCGAGGAGGAAAAATGTCGAATGGCCTCACACGGCGGGAATTGTTCCTGATGGGCAATGCCCTTGCGATGCCGACCCTGCTCGGCCGGCTTGACGCGTCGCTCGAGGCCGCGGCGGCCGTCGGACCCTTGGTGGCTGGACCGCAGATCTATCAGTCGCTTGGTGTCGAGCCGGTCATCAATTGCCGCGGGACTTTCACGATCATCGGCGGATCGGTGGAGCGGCCGGAAGTCCGCGCGGCGATGGATGCCGCAGCGAAACACTTCGTTCAGATCGACGAGCTCGCGGACGCGGTCGGCCGCCGTTTCGCCGAGCTGACCGGGGCCGAGTGGGGCATGGTCTCGGCCGGTTGCGCCGCCGGGTTGAAGCACGTCACGGTCGCCTGCGTCACCGGGGGCAATCCGGAAAAACTCATTCGCATCCCGGATTTGTCCGGTCTCGACAAGACCGAAGTCATCGTTCCGCGTTCGTCGCGAACCGTCTACGACCACGCGATTCGCAACGTCGGCGTCAGGATGGTGACCGTCGAGTCGATCGAAGAGATCGAACGCGCCATCAATCCGCGGACAGCGATGATCTACCTGATGGCCGACAGCGGGCCCAATGCGATGCTCGAGCCGGTGGCACGCGTCGCCGGGCCGAAGAACATTCCCATCCTCGTCGATGCGGCGGCCGAAGTGCTGACGATTCCCAACGTCCACCTGCAGCGCGGCGCCACCATCGTCGCCTACAGCGGCGGCAAGGCGATTTGCGGTCCGCAGTGCGCGGGGCTGCTGCTCGGACGAAAGGACATCCTGCAGTCCGCCTGGCAGGCGAGCGCGCCGCATCACGGCCCCGGGCGCGACAACAAGGTGGGCCGAGAAGAGACGCTCGGCATGTTGGCGGCAGTCGAAGCCTGGGTGAAGCGCGATCACACGGCGGAATGGAAGACCTGGCTCGGCTGGCTCGACACAATCTCGAAACGTGTCATGACCATCGACGGCGTGAAGACGGCCGTCCTGGAGCCCACAGATCTGTCGAACAAGAGCCCGTCCCTGGCCATCACGTGGGACGCTGCGGCGCTGAACGTCATGGGCGACGACGTAGCCGAGGAGCTTGCGACAACGAAGCCGCGGATTGCGGTCGGCGCCGGCGGCGGCGGCCGCGCGGCGCAGGCGGCAGCGTCCGGCACGACGGGGATCACCATCACTGCATGGCAGATGCAGCCGGGCGACGACACGGTCGTGGCGGAGCGCGTCCACGCGGTGCTGTCGCGCAAGCGTTCGCCGCGGACCACCGAGATGCCGCGCCCGTCCGGCGACGTCAGCGGCCGCTGGGACGTCGACGTCGAGTTCTCCAGCAGCCGCAGTCAGCACACGCTGCAGATCGAGCAGGACGGCAACTGGATCCAGGGTTCGCATCGCGGCGATTTCTCGACCCGCGAGCTGGTCGGCATGATCGAAGGCGACAAGGTGACGCTGCGCAGCGTCGATCAGCGCCCGGGCGATTCGATCACGTTCATCTTCGCGGGGACACTGGCGAATGGCACCATCGCAGGGCCGATTCACCTCGGCGAGTACCTGACCGCCAGGTTCACCGCCAGGCGTCACGCGTACACGACGGCTCACACGCGCATCCGCGTTCCGACCGGACCGCCACTGGCGACGTGAAAGGGGAGTCATGGTCACACGACGAGAAGTTGTTTCCGCCCTCGCCGGCATTTCCGGCCTCACGACGCTCGGGATCCCGATTGCCGCCGCTCAGACGCCCGGTCGCCGGCCCGATCTGCGACTTCAGATGGGTGAGAAGCTGGTGATGATCGGCGACTCGATCACCGACGTCGGCCGCGCAAAGCCGATCGGTGAGGGGCGAGCGGACGATGCGCTGGGGCGGGGCTACGTGATGATGGTCGACGCGCTGCTGGGCGCGGTGTATCCCGAGCGCATGATCCGGGTCATCAACATGGGCGTCAGCGGAAACACGACCCGCGATCTCAAGGCGCGATGGCAGAGGGACGTGCTGGACCTGAAGCCGGACTGGCTGTCGATCATGATTGGCGCGAACGACGTCTGGCGCCAGTACGATTCGCCGAAGCAGACGGAGAGTCACGTGCTGATCGACGAATACGAGCGCAACCTCCGCGAGCTGGTCTCGTCCACACAGCCGTTGGTCAAGGGCCTGATCCTGATGACGCCGTACTACATCGAGCCGAACCGGCAGGACGCGATGCGCGCGACGATGGACAGGTACAGCGCCGTTGTGAAGAAGGTCGCCGCTGCGACAGCGGGCAGCGTGTTCGTCGACGTGCAGTCGGCTTTCGATCGACTGCTCACCACCTACTATCCAGCCGCGATCAACTGGGACCGCGTGCACCCCAATAACACTGGGTCGGCCCTGATTGCCCGTGCCTTTCTCACTGCGATCGGGTTCGACTGGCAGCGAGGCCTCGAAGGCGTCTGACAGAAGGAGACGCTGGCTGATTATCGCATCGTCGTCGCCGCGGTTAATCACTACGGTTCCGGTGCCTTGCGGAACACGGCACGAATCGCTGATTGATTCTGCTGCTGGTCGGCCGCGAAGTCTCCGTGTTTGGAGAGATTGACGTCCTTCAGCAGCTGTTCGAGGCTCTTGCCAGCTTTCTTGCCGCTGGACACCTGCGTCCAGAGATCATCGAGAAACGCGCTTTGCGCGCGCAATGTGGCGACCGTTCCGAGCGCACCGTGTCCTGGCACGACGGTCTTCACCTCCCAGCGCGCGAGATCGTTGAGCACCTGTACCCAGTGCTGGGGATCGGCATCGCGATCGCCGACGTTGTTGCCCGACCGCCAATTGACGCAGAGATCGCCAGTGAACAGGACGCCGTCTTTCGGCAGGAACGCGACCGCATCACCAATCGTGTGCGCCGGTCCGACGCGCCGCAGCTCCAGCCGCCGTTCACCGTCGTCTATCGCCATGAAATCGCCGAAGACCACCGACGGCTGCTGCAGGCGATAGGGGGCCAGACTGTAATCGGCGTTCTTGCTCATCTGATCCCATTCCGTCTTCCCCTTGACCGCCAGCTCGCTGGCGCAACCCTGCGAGCAGACGACGGTCACCCCCTGATCCGCCATCACGCTGTTGCCCTGCGTGTGATCCCAGTGATAGTGCGTGTCGAAGACGTAGCGGATCGGCTTGCTCGTCGTCTTTCGGATCTCAGGCAGGATGTCGCGGATGCCCCACGGTGTGTTCGCCTCGATGACGACGACGAAATCTCGAAACTCGATCCAGCTGGTGTTGGCCGGCTGTCGCGCGTCGCGATCGCCAATCCGCGTGAAAACACCCGGCGCAATCTGGTGCACGGATCGGATCTGGCCGTGCAGTGTGTGCACGTATGCCGCGATGAGCCACAAAAAGATCGCGAACGGCGGGAGAAGTCGTCTCATCCTATTGTCCGACACGATCATAGTCTGTCCGCTGGTCGGCTGTTCCGCTGTTCCCCCGCTAGCGTTTGAGCGCGTCGGCGACGAAGGCGAACACTTCCTTCGTCACGGGATCGTCTGGCGCGCCGATCGCGTCGTTGAGACCCTCATGCGTGATGTCGCGGCCGACGACCTTTGCGGAAATCCCTGCTGCCTGAAGAACGGCGGCCAGGCGTTGAGCCTGCGCGCTGGTGTCGGCGTTGCCGCTGATGTGAAGGATGAGGAACGGCGGAATGCCCTTGTTCGCCGCGACGTGGGTCACGGCCGAGAAGTCGCGATGCTTCTCCGGGTCATTGCCGAACTTCTGTCGATGACCGTTGGTTGGCAATGGCAGGTGGTGCACCCGGGCGCGCGTTTCCGCCACCTCGATGATTGCCGGAATATCGAAGGTGTCGGCATCTACGGGCACACACCCCTTGATCATCGTCAAGGAGAGGCCTTCCGCTTTCGCATACTTATCGTCCGTACACATCAGCGCTGCGAGCTGACCGCCCGCCGAATGTCCCATGACCAGCAGCCTGGCCGGATCGCCTCCGTATGTCCCGATGTGCTGTGGACCCAACCGAGCGCGGTTGCAACGTCGCTCGTCAGGGTTCCCATGTCGACAGTGGGCAGCAGGCGGTAGTTGATGGACACGAAGACGAAGCCGGCCTGCATGAAAGCCGTTGGCTTGACGCCGACCATGCTCTTGTTGCCCGCCTGCCAGCCGCCGCCGTGAATCCAGAAAACCACCGGCAGATTCTTCGCGCCGTCGGGCGCGTACACATCCAGCACTTGCCGTTCGTGCGCTGTCGCGTAGGGGATATCACGTGTCACACGCTGGGCGTACGCGGTGGAAGCGAACGCAACGGCGACGAGGAGGAGGCACGTGACATGTTTCATGCCGTGCATCCTACTGCAGTCGATCGGTGTGCTCTCGACTGCCTTACCAATAAAACGGCCTTGTGCCTGTCGATCCGCGCGGTCCGTACACCGGCAACGGCTGCCCTCGTTCATACGCTCCAAGGTCCGGAGCTCGGCCCGCGAAGCCGTCGTTGACGTTCGGAATCTTCACGCCTGCATCAACAGCTTTGCTGTCCGCCTTCAATGTGAAATTCAGATCGGCGGCCTCGTACGGCTTGCCGTAGGTGCCGGCATTCGGTGGCGGATTCGGCGGTTGAAGGCCTTCGAAGATGTCGTAGTCGACCTCGATGCCGTGGGTCTCCTGGCCGGTGGCCGCGCCCAGTTCCGCCAGCGTCTTGAATCGCTGCGGCTGCGCTTCCGCGTAGTCAGCAAGGGCTGGCGGCTTGGCGCCAATCCAGGTGTAGTTCTGCTCGACGCCCTTGTTCGGACGGAATCCGTCGTAGTCGTAGGTCGAGTACGTCGTCGGCCCGCCGAGCGACGCGATGCCGTTCTGTCGATCGGTTCCGAGGAACAGGTTGTTCGCGAAGTGCGCGTTCGACACCTGCTGGTTCGTGCTGTCCTCGGCGACGATCGTGTTGTGATACACCATCACACCCGCCGGATTGCTGAACTTCAGCGCGACAGGCGTGTTGTAGACAACGTTGCGGATGTAGTACGCGGGGCCGCCGAAGATCGGCTGCGCGCTCAGAGCAGTATGCGCGGCGTTGACGCCGCGGTTGCGCATGATGCGGATGTTGTGGACGCCGCCGTCACCTTCGATGAAATCGTCGCCGGTGACGTAGATGTCATTGTTGTAGATGTCGATCGCCACCGCCCAGTGCTTGCGGTCGGGATCGGGAATGCCATGCGTCGAAATCGTGATGCCGTCATGAAAGAACGCCACGGCGTTGTGCGCGATCGTGTGGCCCGACCCGTACACCTTGATCGCGTAGTAGCTGTTGATCGCATGCGCGCCGTAGAGGCCGGGATTCGCCCAGCCCAGCGTGCGGTAGTGATCGTCGCGCCCGATGAAGACGTTGTCCGCGAGATAGAAGCCTGTCGATCCCGCAAACTGGGCTTCAATGCCGATCCCGACGCTCTCGAACCGGCAGTTCTTGACGGCGAGCCCTTCGGCGCCCGCGACATCCTTGACACCGGCCCAGAACGCCACTTCAGTGTTGCGAAACGTCATGCCCTCGAAGATGTGGTACGCCGAGCCCATCACATCGAACAATCTGAACGCGCCGTCACCGTCGAAGACCACCTCGCCGTCGCCCGCCGATTTGATCACGATCGGCCTCTCAGCGGTGCCCTTCGCCGTCAGCAAATAGGTACCATCGAACGTCAGCCCGTACGGATCGACGTAGTTGTGCCGATCGCCCTTGTACAAACCGGCATGGACGAGAAAGGTGTCGCCAGGCTCCGCTTTGTGGAGCGCGACGACGTTCCAGTCACCGGTGCCGACATAGCCGTTGTACGCAGCCATGAGACCCGTCACGTTCGGATTCTCCTTCGGTCGATTCGCCGGCCATGTCAGTGGATAGACGTGGATCGTTCGGCCGCCAGCCGCGGCCTTCGGCTCCGCCCGCGTGCGCACCTGGACGTTCTGGACCGCCGTTCCTGCCACACCATCCGGATCCTTCATCGTCAAACGGACCTCGTATTCCGTATCCGGCTGAAGATCGATGATGCTTCCGGCAAAACGGTCCGGCACGGTATACGGCGCGCGCATAATCCGCTCGCCGCCCATCCGGAGCAGCGGCATGCCCTCCGTCCATGCCGTCTGGCCTGAGACGCGATACCGGACCTCCACGGTCGCATTGCGATTCTCATCGCCGGTGATGTCCCACTCGAAGCCGAGGCAGATCAGCGTGGCCGGCTCGATCACGAACTGGCCGGGTGTCACACCATTGGCCGCGCCTACGGGCGACGTGACCATTACCAGCGCGAGCAGGACGAGAATGTTTTTCATGGAGCTCCTCCTACAGCTGGCCAGCGCGCCGCCGCGATCGGCGCGAGCGTTTGGCGAGAAGTGGATTTTAGCTTGGCTGATCGACCGCTAAGGAGATCGGCATCCGCTCGCGGCAACCACGCTGGCGCGATAGCATTGACGCATGGCACCCGTACTCCTGATCGGACTGGATCCGCGCAAGATTCCGGGCTTCGATCCGGCACCCGTCGAGATCGCAATCGCGATGGGGCACAAGCGGTTCGTCGAGGCAGGCATCGAGGTCGATACATGCTCCGTTGCAAACGCTGCGCGCCGACTGAGCTGACGTAGTATCGTCGGCACCATGCTGAACAGACGCCGATTTCTCACACACTTGCCGCTCGGGTTCGCAGGTGCTGCCATTGCCTGCTCGAACAGTGGGCCGGAGGCGTCATCAACCGCGCCGGCACTAGCACAAGCGGTCGGCGCGACTCGGTCTGCGCCGCTGCTGAAATCCGTTCCCGCCGGTTCGGCCACGCTCTCGTGGACGCCGCAGCATTCCGATCTCGTGTACACGTTTGGCGGCGCAGCGCCGAAGCATCGCATCAAGTCCGGCACGCGCATCGTGACGTGGACCGAAGACTGCTACGACGGCGCGGTGAAAACGTCGAAGGATCTGCCGTCGAAAGTGATGACGCCCGGCCACGACAACCCGCAGACCGGTCCGTTTTTCATCGAGGGCGCAGAGCCGGGCGACACCGTAGCCGTGCACCTTCTGAAAGTGGAGCCGGCGCGTGACTACGCCGTGTCATCGTGCGGTCCGGGCTGGGGCCTCCTCGCCCCGACGGATCGCACCGCCATACTCGGACCCGACTTGCCGGAAGTCGTGTGGCGCTACCAAGTCGATGCAGCAAAGACGCGCGCGCGCACGACGTCGCAGGATGGCAAGCACACGTGGGAAGTGCCGCTCGCGCCGTTCCTCGGCTGCCTTGGCGTCGCGCCCGCGATGGCGGAAGTGCGCAGCACGATCGTGCCCGGCCCCTTCGGCGGCAACATGGACTGTTGGGAGGTGCGCGCGGGCAATACCGTGTTTCTGGGTGTCAACGTGTCCGGCGCGTTGTTCTCCATCGGCGACGGCCACTACGCGATGGGCGAAGGCGAAATCATGGGCGCCGCGATCGAAGGAGCCATGAACGTCGAGCTGTACGTCGAGGTGCTCAAGGGGCAGGCGACGCCGGTGCCGCGGATCGAAAACGCCGACGAGGTGATGTTCGTCGGATCCGGCCGGCCGCTCGAGGACGCCGCACGTGTCGCGTTCAAAGCGATGGTCCGCTGGGCGCAGCGCCAGACCGGCATGAGCGAGCTCGACGCCTATCAGTTCGTCGCACAGAACTCGCGCGCGCCCATCGTCCAGCTCGTCGATCCCGAGTACACGGTGCTGGTGAAACTGGAAAAGGCGCGCCTTACTTCACGGGCGTAGCCAGCGGGTTTCCTTTTTCGAGCACCTCCGTCGCCAGCACCTTCGCCGTGGCCTTCCCCACATTGGTGGCGTTGTGGCTGGCGCCGGCCGGCACGAAGATCACGTCGCCGGCCTTGAACACACTTGGGCTTCCGGCCGTCGATCGGGATTTCGAGCGTCCCCTCCAGCAGATGGCGACGGCGCTTCCCGCCGAAGCGGCTGGTTCAAATCAACCGAGCGGAAGGGAGGGGGATATGGACCAGAACAGCGCCAGTTGGAACCCATTGATCGGCTGGCTGCGCAGCGTCGAGGCGCTTCGAAGTGCCGCCTAGTTCGAGCCCAACACGGTGAGCCAATCTCCAGTTTGCCTACATTCGCGGAACACGTCGAACGGCTCAATGTAGGTCGGAGAAAGACTTCCGCGATCGGACGTCGAGTTCGATACGACTGTTTTCACGAGACGCGCCTGTTCGCGGCGATTTTTCGTACAGTAAGACGAATAGGCATTTTGCGCGAGTTCTAGAATCTGGAGCCCTGCGGTCTCGTACGCGTGGCTCGCGCCCTCGTAGCGCTCCATCTCGGCTCTCTGCGGCGTGATCGACCGCATCGGCGTAGAGGAGGCGGCGGTAAGACGCTCCTCGCTGGTCGTGACGGTGGTGCCGCGGTAACGGCGATCCGGGCGGTGACGCGGTCGAGACGCCTCAGGCCGGCAATCGGAGGATCTGCGCCATCGTCCCGCCCAGAATCATACGGCGTGTGGAGGCCGGCACGTCGCAGGCGTCGAAGAGCGAACGGTACATGCCGACGACGGTCTCGATCCTCTCGAGATACGTGTCGGAGCCAAACACCAGCTTGATGAACGCGCTCGGGTCGTTGTTGGGCGTGGCGGTGTCCTGCCCCACGCCACTCCACCAGAAGATGTCCTGGAAGTGGTTCAGGCGTCCCCGCATCTTCTGCAGCGTCGAGCCGCTGAGATCGAAGAAGACGTTCGGGTTCCAGCGCGAGACCTCGGCGGCCCACTCGTATTCCGGGTTGCCGCAATGCGCGCCGAGCACCGTCAGCTTCGGAAACCGCCGCGCGATCTCCTCGAGGTGCACGGGCCGCATGCGGGCCGACGTCACGTCCTCGGGCTTGTCGAACACTTCGCGCAATACGATGCCGGTGTGAAAGAGGACGATCCACGAGTAGTCGTTGGCCAGCTCGTAGACCGGGTCGTACCAGCGATCGACGAACGGCTTCCTGGGAAACTCCAGCTCACCGAGGCCTCGGTACCCCAGGTCGTGCAGTTCTTTGACCTGCTGCGCCGCGTCCGGGGCATCCAGCTCCACGAAGCCGAACGGGACGATTTTCGTGGGGTGCTTGCGGGCAGCGTCCGCGACCACCTTGCGGTGAGCGAAGGGGGTCAGCATGCACGCCGTCAGGTTCAACTTGTCGGAGATGCGAAGGAAATCGTCGAGGAACGTCGGAATCTTCTCGTCGAAGTGCACGTGGATATCGACGATCCGGTCCGACGGGGACGGTCCGGACGGGGGCTGGCCGCCAGCGGGCGCCGGCGCGACCTGCGTGCCCATTGCGCCCAGCGGTACGGCGGCGGTCGCGGCGACCAGAAACTTGCGACGGGACAGGATGGTCGTCATGGACGGGAAATATTTCTCCATTTTGAGCGCAAATTCAAGGTCGGCAGAGGTGCGTATGACAAGATCCGGGGCTCCCCTGGCACGCGCGATGTGCGCAAGGCTACGCGCAGGCGATGGAAGCCGCGGGGATGCAATCCCACTACAGCGAGATCCGCTCCGACGACCGTGCGTGGGTTATCTCGCCACGAAGTCGCTGCTGGCGAGAGGGGCCCGCCCGACGGCGATTTTCGCCGGCGATCAGGCAGCCGTCGGGGTCTATCGCGCCCTGCAGGAGTCCCGCATCCGCATTCCGGACGACATCAGCGTGGCGGGATTCAACGACACGGTCAGGGATCTGCTTTATCCCGCGCTGACCACCGTCCGGGAATTCCCGCGGGAGCTCAGGCTGCACCTTGCCGAGTTCACGCTGGCGCATCCAGCAGCCCGACCTGCCGCCGCAGCAGCTGCTTATGCCGAGAGAGCTGATCCCCCGCGATTCCATTCGCGCCATCGAACCCGAGCCGGCAGCCCTGTCCCTCGGTCGAGAGCACGCCCCTGAGACAGCCCGCGGGCCGGTGCGTTCGACATCTGGCGCATGTGCGTGCGCGTCAGACCTTCAGGAAGATGCGTCGCCGGTAGAGCCAGTAGCAGAGACCCCACATCACGGCCAGCACGACGAGGCGATGCGGGATCTCGCCGGCCGGCCCGAGGAACGCGAACCGGTTCGTGAAGGTCACCAGGCCCCGGTCGAGCCATCCTCCCAGCAGCTGCCAGAACGAATAGACGAAGATCGAGTTCGTCCCGAGCACGACGAACGGGAACGTCCATCGTTTCCAGCCGCGGACGTCGATCAGCAGGAGCAGCGCCGTCATCAGGGCCATCACAAAGCCCGTGCTCAGGAACATGAACGACGCCGTCCACAACCGCTTGATCACCGGGTTGAACGGCGCGAGAGCCAGACCGGTGAGGCACGCGCCCACCGCGACGGCGGCCAGCACACGAAGCGTGAACGCGTGCGGCCGGCGCGCGCAGAGCAGCAGCCCCGTCCAGCAGCCGAACAGGATCGTCACCGCGTTGCCGAGAAAGTTGATCGTGACGTAGTCGCCGGAGTAGGTGTAGCCGAGCACCGCGCGATCGATCATCTGGCCGATATTGTTCGCCTGCGAGAACGGGCCCTGCGCCCAGGGAAACAGGACGAAGAGCGCCCACTGGAGCGCCAGCAGCGCGGCACCCATGGCGATCTGCCAGCGCAGCGGCACCTGCAGGATCAGGAAGCAGATCACGTAGCCGAAGGCAATCTGCGACAGCACGTTGATCAGCTGAAACTGGAGGTGATCCTCGCCGAAGTTCGAGAACAGGTTGCTGAGCGCGATCAGTATCAACGCGCGCCAGCAGACGTGCCGGAACAAGTCGCCGAACGACGCGCCCTCAGCCTGGCGGCGCGCAAGCGCGAAGGGCATTGCGACGCCGACCATGAACGTGAAGCCGGGCTGGACCAGATCCCAGAACGTGATGCCGGTCCATGCGGCGTGCTCGAACTGATCGGCCAGCCACCGCCAGTGCGGGTACGCGGCGAGCGCCGGGATGCCGAGCCCGTTCGAGACCAGCACGAACAGGATGAGCCCGCGATAGGCGTCGAGGGACAGCAGGCGCTCGGCGGCCCGTGGCTGCGCCGCCGGAACAGCACGAACGCCCTGCTCCGCTGGTGCAGCCGGTGTGAGGGGCGCCGTCACTTGCGGAACAGTTGACACGGGTCAGGCCTTGGGACGCTGGCCATTATAGCGAGTGGCCTGGCGTTCACCTTGAAGAACGCGTCGTTTTCTCCGACAGCGCGGCCTTTCAAGTTAAACCGTAGTAGAAGGCGATGTTTCAAAAACGCGGAAAACGACCGGAGGAGGCAAGAAAAGCCAAGTCACTGCAGGCCTGATTGAGATCCGTTCCTGGAGGCGCGTGCTGCGAGTGCGGGTCCTATCGCATGTCGGCGCGCCGCCGGCTCTACAAGCTCAACGTGCTCGTGCACCGTCGCGCATTAGATCCCCACTCGTCAAAAAGCCTGTTCGATGTCGTCACCATCAGGCCGACTAGCGTCGCTGGTTGGGGAGGTCAGTCTGATCCGTTGACGTCGCGATCCACAGGGACAGCGACACGAACCACAGATTTCGACGACGAGACCATCCGGGTCGAACCGATCGACTATCCGTTCGGCCCGAAAGTGTTACCTGTGTGCTCGGACTGTCACCCATGTGACCGGAATAGACCAACTTGGAGTTGGTGGACCAGAACAGCGCCATTTGGAACCAGGTTGCGGTCTTGTTGAGCCGAATTGACGCGCTTCGACTTGGCGCATGAGCGAGCGCGCGCGGGTCGTAGCCGGCCCGCGCCATGATCTGCGCGCCGAGGAGGTCCGCCTGCTTCTCGTAGTCGCGGCTGTAGCGGAGCAGCAGCGTGCCGAGACCGAACTGGGTGCCTTCCGCGATGTACCCGCCCAGCTCGCCGCCGACGACCGCGCCGGCGATCTGGCCGAGCTGCAGCCACGGGTTCTGCGCCTTCGACGCGTTCGCCGTTCCATGCCGCAGCAGCACGCGTGACAGCTCGTGCGCCATCACGCCCGCGACTTCCGCTTCTTCGGCCGCCGCGTCGAACATGCCGCGTTGCACGAACATCGGTCCGCCCGGCAGCGCGAACGCGTTGATGTCTTTCAGGTTCACCGGCGTGAACGAGTACTCGTAGACCGATTGCTTCAGTTCCGTCGGCGCCGCGGCGACGAGGCGGTTGCCAATCTGCGTGAGGTACTTCGCGATGTGCTGGTCCTCGATGATGGGGTACTGCTTGCGGACTTCCGACGCGGCTTCCTTTCCGAGCTGCACGTCCTGCTTCGGCGTGTACTTTTTCTTCGGAAGCTTGATCACCGTCTGCGCCGACAGGCTCGCTGTAAGTTTTTGCAGGACGGGGGCAGAAATCTACCAATCGCCTCACTCGCACCGGAGCGCCACATTGGGATCGACCGCCGCGGCGCGGCGGGCGGGCAGGTAGCAGGCGAAAAACGCGGCGCCGACTAACGGAATTGGCGTCACGACCAGGATCCAGGGATCGACGATGGCGACGTCGAGCTCGAGGTACGCGCGCGCGATCGCCCGGCCGACGAGGCCGATCGACAAACCGAACAGGAGCCCGTCGAGCACGGGACGATACCCGTCCAGCAGCACCATGCGCTTGATCTGGCTGGAGGTGGCGCCGAACGACATCCGCACGCCGATCTCGCGCGTGCGATTGGCGATGACGTTCGACTGGATGCCGTAGAGGCCCGCCATCGCGAGAAGGAGCGTGATCGCGCCGAGGCCGATCGCCGTGAGGCCGAACCCGCGCATGACCTGGAACGGTCCGGCGAGCACCGTGCGTCCCGTCCCGATCCTGTCGATCGCGACGTCCGGATCCGCGCGCCGGATCGCCTCGCGCATCGCGCCCACGGCGGTCGGCACCGATCCGGATGCGCGCGTGACGACCGTGACGAGCGGCTGATAGGTACTGCTCGAACGGCGCGTAGGCGAGCGGCCGCGGATCCGCGAAGAGGCTGCCCACGTCCGTGTTGGCCGCGATGCCGACGATGGTGGCCGTCGCGCGCGCGGCCGGCTGGCCGGCGAGCGCGACCTGCCGTCCGACGGCGTCGGCGGTTCCAAAAATCTGCCGCGCGGTGAACTCGCTGACGATGAGGACGCGCGGCGCGCCCGGCCCATCGCGATCGTCGAAGCCGCGTCCGCGAAGGATCTCGACTCCGAGCGTCCGGAAGATCGACGGCGTCGCGGCGACCGCGGTGACCATGCGCGGCGGCGTGTCCGCCGCGCCGGCCTGTTCCGCCGGCGCCATCGAGAGACGCAGCGCGCTCGACACGCCGAAGGGCAGTCCGCCCGTGAGCGACGCCGATTCGATCGACGGATGGCCGCGCAATTCGCCGAGCAGACGATCGAGCGTCCGCCGCGCGCGCGCCTCGCTCCACTCAGGCCCGTCGAGATTGAGGACCGCGACCCCGATCCGATCCAGATCGACGCCGGAGTCGTGCCGCGCTTCCGCGATCGAGTACTTCACGAACATCGTCGCGATGATGAAGAACCCGGCCGCGATCGCGACCTGCCACCGCAGCAGGGCGCGCTGGCGCCGGCGGCGCGGCGGCCCGGGGGTCGATCCGGCGGCGAGCGCGCCGCGCACGTCGATCGTGCGCGTCAGCTGGATCGCCGGCTCGAGGCCGAAGACGACCAGCGCCACGAGGAGTGACGACACGGCGACGCCCAACGCCGTCACGTTCAGCACCGGATGAAACGACAGCGTCGTCCGTCCGCCGAACGGCATCGCGAGGCTGATTTCGGTGTCTATCGCGGCGCGCAGCAGCTCGAACACGACGTAGGACGCGATCGCCCCGCCCGCCGCGAGAATCACGCTCTCGAGGCACTGCTCCCGCACCAGCCGCCACCTCGACGCGCCGAGCGCGCGGCGCACCGCGATCTCGCGCAGCCGTGTCGTCCCTCGAGCGAGCACGAGGTTGCCGAGGTTCGTGCAGGCGACCACCAGCACCAGCCCGACGAGCGCGACGAGCGTCATCCCGAACCGGCGCACGGCCGTGTCCTCGTCCGCGATCTCGGCCATCGTCTTTGCCCGCCATGGCCGATCCGTGGCGGTGGGGCTCTTCCCCGGGTACCGCGGTGGAAACGACTGGTCGAGGCGCGCGGCGATCGTCCGCACCTCCGACGACGCCGCGGCGATCGTCACTGTTGAAGCCAGGCGGCCGAAGATCGTGAGCCGCCGGCTCTCGCGCCCCCCGTCTGATTGGGTGCCGAGCGGAATCCAGAACTGCGTGCTGGCAAGCCATCCGCGCGGACCTGTGAACGTGGGCGGCGCGACGCCGATCACCTCGTATCGCTGGCTGGAGATCGTCACGACAGTGCCGACGACGCGGGGATCGGACGCGAAGGTTCGCCGCCAGAGCGCGTCGCCCAGCATCACCACGCGCGCGGCGCCGTCATCGTCGGCCGGCTGAATCGCGCGTCCGCGCGCGGCGCTCACGCCGAGCGTCGCGAAGTACGAGCCGCTGACGGCCTCGCCCATCAGCATCTGTGTCGCGGAAGGCAGAGCCACGCGCCGAATGAGCGTCGCCGACGCGGCCATGTGGGAGAACGATGTCTGCGCCGCTCGCAGATCGTGGAAGTCCGGCGCCGACACCGTGCCTGCGAGCAGCCGTCCGCTGTAGGGCGTTGCGACGATGGCGACCCGACCGGGCTCTCGGACGCCGAGGCCGCGCAGAAGGACCGAGTCGACGATGGAATACACCGCCGTCGTGATCGCGACGCCGATCGCGAGCGAGAGGATCGCGAAGACAGTGAAGAGCGGTGTGGCCCCGAGCCGCCTCAGGGCAAGCCTGATGTCGTTGACCACGCGGGGTAGCGTAGCATCACTCGTGGCGCAGGGCCATAAGTGGATCCATTCGGACGGCCCGGCGCGCGGGCACGAATGCGGCGGCGACGCCGGCTGGTCGATCACCGTTCTCGACGACAAGACCGGACTTCCTCGCCCGTCGGCCAGATTCTGTCGATCCTCAGGTCGTCATCACGCGAACGAACCTACTGGATCAGGGGGAACACAGAGGCGAACAGGGCGTCGCGCGAGGTGTTCCCCCCGACATCATCGAGTCGCGCAACTCGCTTCGCACAAGACAGGCCAGTGCGCACGACGACCGCAAGCGACAAGTGCAGGTCGTTGCGCCGGTTACGAGCTGTCGGCATCGGGCGGCGCTCTGTGCCGCCCACCTGGTGGTGCCCCCGCCGTAGCACTGCCGCCCTGGTTGTCGCGCGCGTCAACGTCACGAAGGCGAAGCTGGAAGGGCTGTTCGCAGACGAACTGGCGCTGCTGCAGCCGTCACCAGGCTACATGCGGCTGCTCAAGGAATCCGTGCTGCAGATCTGGAAGGCGAGAAAGGCTGCGGTCAGCGAGGAGATTGCGAGCGCCGAGCGGCAGCCAAGGCGATACAGGACAAGCTGAACCGCCTGGACGAAGCATTCCTCTTCGACCGCTCCATCGACATCGAGACGTACGACCGTCACGCCGAGAAGCTGCGCGAGGAGCTCACGCTCGCCCGGATTGACCGGCACTCCGGCCAGCTCGATGAACTCGACGTAGAAGGCATCCTGGCGTTCGCAGAACGCGTTCTGCCGCGCGCCGCCGACCTGTGGGTGCAGGCGTCGCTCAACCAGCGTCAGCGGTTCCAACAACTGTTCTTTCCGGACGGAATCGCGTTCGACGGAAATCGCTTTGTTGGAACCGGCGTAACCGCACCGGCCTTCAGCTACTTGCGGGAAATCGAGAACCGGAAATGAAAGGTTTGGTGGACCTGACCGGGATCGAACCGGTGACCTCCTGAATGCCATTCAGGCGCGCTCCCAACTGCGCTACAGGCCCACTGTCGAGGAAGGGCGAACCCCATTGTACCGCAGTTACGCACTCCGAAGCGAGTCGCCGATTGCATCAGCGCGCTCTCCTGGGCCACACGGCCTGTTCAGCGCCGACATCCAGTGATCTCCATGCAGATCGCCTCGACACGCGACTGGCTCAGGCTCGTTCTCGAACGATGCCCGAAACGCATTCTGCCGCTGCACGGATCCTTGAACGCGCGTCCCTCCGTCAGCGGACAGCCGGCCGCTCGATCCCGAGCTTCGCGATCTTCGACTGCAGGGTCGTCCTCTTCATTCCAAGTCTCGCGGCAGCGCCGGCCGGACCGCCGACCTGCCACCTGGCCTCGTTGAGCGCCTGCCGGATGTGCTCACGCTCGGCATCTTCGAGCGTCGTCAGCGGTGCTGACGTTTCGACGAGCGCAACGGCCGTGTGCTCCTTCAATTCCGCGAGCGGCACGTCGAGCGTCTCGCCGCGCGAGAGGATGACGGCTCGCTCGATGAAGTTCTCGAGCTCCCGGATGTTGCCCGGCCAGTGATAGCGGGAGAGCGCGGCCATGGCCTCCGTCGGGATCGTCTCGATGCGCTTGTTCATGCGCCGCGAAAACTTCTGCGTGAAGTAGCGAACGAGTGGGGCGATATCCTCCCGACGGTCGCGCAGCGCGGGATTGACGACGGGAAACACGTTCAGCCGGTAGTACAGATCGCTGCGGAACTGTTTGTCCGCGACCATCGCGACGAGGTCGCGATTCGTGGCGGCGATCAGCCTTACGTCCACGCGGATCGTCCGCGTGCTGCCCAGCCGCTCGAACTCCTGTTCCTGCAGGACCCGCAGCAGCTTGGACTGCAGCTCCAGCGGAATGTCGCCGACTTCGTCGAGAAACAGCGTGCCGCCGTGCGCGAGCTCGAAGCGGCCGATTCGCTGCGCGATTGCGCCCGTGAACGCGCCTCTCTCGTGCCCGAACAGCTCGCTCTCGAGGAGGCCGGTCGGGATGGCCGCGCAGTTCAACTTGACGAACGTGCGCCCGCGCCGCCCACTGAGGTTGTGGATCGCGCGCGCGATCAATTCCTTGCCGGTGCCCGTCTCACCTTGTATCAAGACCGTCGAATCCGTCGGCGCGACGATCTCCACCTGCTTCAGCACCTGCCTGAGGGTCGAGCTCTGGCCGACGATCTCGTCGAAGTTGTGCTCCGTCCGAATCTCGTCTTCGAGGTACAGCTTTTCCGGTGCTCAGCTTTTCCTTCAGTTCGGCGATCTCCCGGAACGCCAGCCCGTTCTCCACCGCGATGGCTATCTGCTGTGCCACCTGACCCAGCAGCTCCACATCGTCCGTCGTAAAGGCCTCCGGCCGTTCGCTGCCGAGGTTCAGCGCCCCGAGCGAGCGATCGCGCGAGAGGATCGGCACGCTGCAGACGGACTTGTACCCCTGGGCGATGATGCATTCCGCGATCTTCGAGTCCGCCGCGAGCGTCCGCAGATCCTCTTCGTTGAAGAGGGCCGCGCGCTTCGTGGTGATGGCGATGCCCGCCGGAGACTTCGCCCACTGCGCGTCGATCTGGCAGTCCTTGACCACGACTTCGTTTCCCGTCATGACCGGGCACGTGCTTGCGGTACTGACGCGTCTCGGGTTCGTAGAGCAACAGGCTCGAGTGTTCGTGCGGGATCAGTCGTCGCAGAAACCCGCTCACCGACGCGAACACCTGATCCAGATCCAGGCGCGAGACGACGGCGTTGTTCACCTCGAGCAGCAGTTGGAGCCGATCGCGCTCGCGTGTCAGTGCCTGCTGTGCCGATCGGACGCCTTCGTCGTGCAGGACGTTATCGACAGCGACGGCTACCTGATTCGCGACCTGCTGCATGAAGTGCAGGTCCGCCTCCTGATAGCGCGTGCGCGTGAGGCTGCCAAATCCGAGCGAGCCGAGACGACGAAGCGCGGTGGTGAGCGGGATGGTGCAGAACGAACGGACGCCGTTCTCCCGCATCATCGAAATCAGGCGTGGGAACCGGTGCTCGACGTCGAGATCTTCGACCACGAGCGGCTGCTGCGTTCTCCAGACCAGACCCGCGGCGGACTCGTCGATCGGCAGCTCCAGCCCCGGATGAATCGTGGCGCCTTCAGGAGCCACGAGAATGTGCAGCCGCATCACGTCGCGCGCGGGATCGTGCAGCAGCAGGTTGATGTAGTCGAACGGGACCACCGGAGGCAGCCGATGGGCGAGATCCTCGAACAGATCGTTCAGGTTCCGGTGAGCCGCAATCGATTCAGAGACCTCCAGCAGGAGTCGCAACCGATCGCGCTCGTGGCTCAACTCGAGCTGGACGGCCCGATCGCTTTCGTCGTGCAGGACATTGTCGACCGCGACCGCCACCTGCTTCACGACGAGGTCGAGGAACTCCAGGTCCGAGTCGTCGATGGCATGCGGGCGCGCCGTGCCGAATCCCATCGCTCCGAGCGGCCGCACGGTCGTCGTCAGCGGCAGCATGCAGAAGGACTCGACGCCGAGCGCCTGGACCAGCGACGCCGCGGTCTGGAAGCGCAGCGCTTCCTCCTTCGAGCGGACGATGACGGGCTGCTGCGTGGTCAGCGCGAGACCGCTGAACGACGCGGTGACGGGCACTTCGAGACCAGGCGGAATCCGATCGCCGTCCACGCCGCCGAGCATGTGAACCCTCATGACGTTCTTGACCGGATCATGAAGGAACAGGGCGATCAGCTCGAATGGAACGATGGCGGGCAGTCGCTTCGCGAGATCGCGGAACAGGCTCGTCAGGTCGCGATGCGTGGCGATCGCTTCCGACACCTCTATCAATAGCCGCAGCTGCTCGCTGCTTCGGGTCGGCGATTCGAGGACGTTGAGCGAATTGTTGGGCATAAACGATTGACCACGGCTGCCTCGGCCGTCCGAGACAGGTCCACAAAACCATAAGACCGAATAAACCGCCGCCAGGTTCCCTGCTGCGTCGTCAGAACTGCCTGCGCGTCGGCACGGTGCCGACCGGCAGGCACGCCGACGTCGGCACGGCACGTTGTCGTGTGACCACGTGCGGCGCATAAGTCCTGGCGATTCTGCTTGTTAGTTCTGTCCGACGAAGAGCAGCGATGTCGGCACGGCGGTCGCTACAGGGAGGAGCCGGACCTCAGCGATCATGCTTCGCATCACCACAGACTCCAGCGCCGACGAGTACTTCCTGAAGCTCGAAGGCTGCCTGGCCGGAGCGTGGGTGCCAGAACTCGCCATGTGCTGGCGCCAGGTCAACGGCAGCGCGCAGAACAGACGCGTGTGCGTGGACCTGACGGACGTGTGTCATGTGGATGACGCCGGGCGAGAGCTCATCACGCTGATGTATCGCGCGGGTGTTCGTTTCGTTGCCAGGGGATTCGTCATGCCGGAGCTCGTGCGCGAGATCTCCGAAACGGTTGACCGTGAGGTTCTCGAAACGGCTGACGCCCCGCGGAGGAGTTGATCGTGTCCAGACTGACACGTGTTGCATTGACGTTACTTGCCGGCGCCCTCACGGCGTCGTGCACCCTCGGGCCCAACTACAAGCGTCCGGTTGTCGAGACGCCTGCCGTGCATCGGGGCGCCGCGCCCGGGACGGCTGGCCCGGAATCGCTCGCCGACCTGAAGTGGTTCGAGCTGTTTCACGACGACCAGCTGACGGCACTCGTGTCCACCGCGCTGAAGGAGAACTTCGAGGTGCGCATTGCCGCCGAGCGCGTCCTGCAGGCCCGTGCGGCATACGGGATCACGCGGGCCGATCAATTTCCGTCCGTGGGCGTCTCGGTTGACGCGATTGCGGCGCGAACATCGAGGAGCGGCGCCAACAAATTCATTCCGGCGGGTGCCGACACCAGCGTGAGCTACATGGATGCCGGATTCACGCTTGGTTGGGAGCTCGACGTGTGGGGACGGCTGCGACGCTTGAGCGAAGCGGCCCGTGCGCAATATCTCGCCACGGACGAGGCCCGCCACGGTGTCCTGACCACGCTCGTCGCGGATGTGACGCAAACGTATCTGTCGCTTCGCGCGCTCGACTTCGAGCTCGAGATCGCCACGCGAACCAGAGATGCGGCCACCAACAACATGCGGCTCATCGACGAGCGGCGGACGGCCGGCGTGGCGAGCGGGCTGGACGTGCACCAGGCCGAGCAGCTGCTGTTCACGGCGACGGGACAGATTGCCGATCTCGAGCGGCAGATCACGCAGGCCGAGAACGCGCTGAGTCTGCTGCTCGGTCACCTGCCCGGAGACGTGCCGCGCGGCCAGGCGTTGCAGGCGTTTCAGGTGCCGCCCGCCGTTCCGGCAGGCCTTCCATCGGCGCTGCTCGAACGGCGACCCGACATCCGTCAGGCGGAGCAGGAGTTGATTGCCGCCAACGCGCAGATTGGTGTGGCGAAGGCGGAGTACTTCCCGCGTATCAGCCTGACGGGTTTTCTGGGCGGGCAGAGTCGCGCGCTGAGCAACCTGCTCACGAGCCCTGCGCGAGTCGCGACCGTTGGCCTGGGCGCGACCGCGCCGATCTTCAATGCCGGCCGGACGCGGTCGGGCGTCCAGCTCGCGGAAGCCGTGCAGCGCGAAGCGCTCGTGAACTATCAACGCGTGATCTACACGGCATTCCGCGACGTGGCCGACTCGCTGACCGAGTACACGAAGACGAGTCAGCAGCGCACGGAACAGGAACGCCTGGTCGAAGCGCTGCGCGCCTCGTCACAGCTGTCCACCGAGCGCTATCAGGGCGGATTGGACAGCTACCTGCCCGTGCTCGATGCGCAGCGGAATCTCTTTCAAGGCGAGTTGGACCTCGCACAGCTCCGCGAGCGCGAGCTTGCGTCGATCGTCCAGCTGTACCGGGCGCTCGGCGGCGGATGGTCGCCGTCGTGACACAAGCGACGCGAGCGAAGTGAAACCAACAAGAGGAAAACATGGCGAAGCGCATGACTCTGCTGATAGTGCTGGTGGTCGTCTTCATCGCGACGCTGGCGTTTGTAAAGTTCAGGCAATTCCAGGCCATGGCGGCGCAGTTCGCCGCGATGCAGCCGCCCCCCGAGGCCGTCACGACGATCGTCGCCCAGCGCGAAGAGTGGCCTGCAACCATCAGCGCGATCGGCACCGTCGCGGCCGTGCAGGGCGTGACCGTGAGCGCGGATTTGCCCGGCATCGTTGATCGCATCGGCTTCGACTCAGGAAAGGCCGTCAAGCAAGGCGACGTGCTCGTCGAGCTGGACACGCGCCAGGAGCAGGCCCAGCTCGCCGCCGCAGAAGCACAGGTCGAGCTCTCGCGCGTGACCTTCGAGCGCATGAAAAACCTCGTGGGGCACGATGCCGTCTCGCGCGCGGAAGTGGATGCCGCGGCCGCCGCGAACAAGCAGGCGGAGGCACGGATCCGGGAGATCAAAGCCACCATCGAGCGGAAGACGATCCATGCGCCCTTCTCCGGCATGCTCGGGATCCGCGCGGTCAACCTGGGTCAATACCTCAACGGCGGGGACGCGGTCGTGTCGCTGCAGTCGCTCAACCCGATCTACGTGAACTTCGGGATCCCGCAGCAGGACGCCGGCCAGATGCATCTCGGCCGCGGCGTGCACATCAACGTCGCCGACCTTGGCAATGTCTCGCTCGACGGCCGGATCACCGCGCTGGATTCGGTGGTCGACGAAACCACGCGAAACGTCACCGTGCAGGCGACGCTCGCGAATCCCGGCGGAAAGCTGCGTCCCGGCATGTTCGTGCAGACCCAAGTCGTGCTCGGCGCCAGCCAGTCGGTCATCGCGCTCCCGGGTTCGTCGATCAACTACGCGCCGTATGGCGACTCGGTCTACGTCGTCGCCGACCTGAAGGACCCGAACGGGAAGCCGTACCGCGGCGTGCGCCAGCAGGTGGTGAAGCTGGGAGGCTCCCGCGGCGATCAGATCGCGGTGCTCGGCGGGATCAAGCCGGGCGAGGAGATCGTGACGTCCGGCGTGTTCAAGCTGCGCAACGGCGCCGCTGTTCAGGTCAACAACAAGGTGAAGCCGGCGAACAATCGCGCCCCGAAACCGGAAGACAGCTAGAGGCTTCGCTGTCGGGCCGGGAGCTGAGGGCTCTGGCCGCCGGAGCTCCGTTTACGACGTGGTACTTCGAAGAGAAGAAGGCAACATGCGTTTCACTGATTTGTTCATCAAACGTCCCGTGCTGGCGATCGTCGTCAACCTGGTCATTCTGATTGCGGGACTCCAGTCGATTCGCGCGCTCAGCGTCAGGCAGTATCCGCGCAGCGACATCGCGGTCATCAAGGTCAGCACGGTGTACGTGGGTGCGAATCCCGACCTCGTTCGCGGATTCATCACGACGCCGCTCGAGCGCGTGATCGCCAGCGCGGATGGCATCGACTATGTGGAGTCGTCCAGCGCGCACGGCGTGTCCACGATCACGGTGCATCTGAAGCTGAACTACGACACCAACGCGGCGCTCACGCAAATCCAGGCCAAGGTGGCCCAGGTGCGCAACGATCTGCCGCCAGAGGCCGAAGCACCGATCATCGAGCTGGAAACCGCGGACACGCAGTTCGCGGCGATGTACATCGGGTTTTCGTCCCCCGACCTTGATCAGAACCAGATTACGGACTACCTGACGCGGGTCGTGCAGCCGAAGCTGAGCGCCGTCAGCGGCGTACAGCGCGCGGATATTCTCGGCGACCGTACGTTCGCGATGCGGGTGTGGTTGAAGCCGGACAAGATGGCTGCGCTCGGGATCTCTCCCTCCGCCGTCCGTGACGCGCTCGAGCGCAACAACTACCTGTCGGCGCTCGGCAAGACCAAGGGTTCGATGATTTCCGTGAACCTCGTCGCGAATACGGACCTCAGAACAGCCGAAGAGTTCCGTCAGCTGGTGGTGAAGGAAGAGAAGGGAACGGTCGTCAGGCTTGGCGAGATTGCCGACGTCGTGCTCGGCGCCGAGAACTACGAAGACGACGTCCGGTTCAACGGACAGAGCGCGACGTTCATGGGCATCTGGGTGCTCCCAACGGCGAACACGCTCGACGTGATCCACCGGGTCCGTGCGGAAATTCCAGCGATTCAGTCCCAGCTGCCGGCGGGGCTGACCGTCGGCATTCCGTACGACTCGACGGAATACATCCAGGATGCCATCGACGAAGTCCTCACCACGCTCTCCGAAACGCTGTTAATCGTGATCGTGGTGATCTTTCTGTTCCTGGGATCGATCCGCGCCCTGATCATTCCTGTCGTCGCGATTCCGATCTCCCTCGTCGGCGCGGTATTCCTGATGCTCGTGGCGGGATTCACGATCAACCTCCTCACGCTGCTCGCCATCGTCCTCTCGGTCGGCCTCGTGGTCGACGATGCGATTGTGATGGTGGAGAACGTGGAGCGGCACCTGCACAACGGAAAGGGAACGTTCCAGGCCGCGATAGAGGCGGCGCGGGAGCTCGTCGGACCGATTGTCGCCATGACGATCACGCTCGCGGCCGTGTATGCGCCAATCGGCATCCAGGGCGGCCTCACCGGCGCGCTCTTCCGCGAGTTCGCGTTCACGCTGGCATCGGCGGTGATTGTCTCCGGTATCGTCGCGCTGACCCTGTCGCCCATGATGGGCTCGAAGCTGCTGCGTGCAGGCGACACGGAGCGCGGCTTCGCCGGCTGGATCAACCGGCGGTTCGATCGCCTCCGGAACCGATACGCGCAGACGCTGTCCGGCACGCTGCGGTATCGGCCCGTCGTCCTCGTCCTGTGGGCGGTCGTGACGCTGCTGATTGTGCCGTTCTACATGTTCTCGCAGCGGGAGCTCGCCCCGGCCGAGGACCAGGGTGTGGTCTTCGGGATCGTGCAGGCCGCGGCCAATTCCACGGTCGATCAGACCAAGCTGTTCACGCAACAGGTGTACGACGTGTATCGATCGATGCCCGAGGCTGCCAGCATCTTCCAGATCACCTCGCCGAGCGCGGGCTTCGGTGGCATGGTGACGAAGCCGTGGAGCGAGCGGACCAAGACCGCGCAGCAGCTCTTGATGGAGTCGATGGGTCCGCTGTCGAAGATCCCGGGCATTCGGGTGATTCCGCTGACACCGCCGGCGCTCCCGGGCGGCGGCGATTTCCCGGTGGACCTCGTGATCGCGTCAGCCGCCGAGCCCGAGCGGCTGCAGGACCTGGCGCATCAGCTCGTGCAGAAGGCGTTCGGGAGCGGCATGTTCATCTTCGCCGACGCGGACGTCAAGTTCGATCAGCCGCAAACCGAGGTCGTCTTCGATCGCGACAAGCTTCGATCCCAGGGCGTCGACCTGAGCCAGGCTGGCCGCGATCTGTCCACGCTGCTCGGCGGCGATTACGTGAATCGGTTCAGCATCCAGGGACGCAGCTACAAAGTCATCCCGCAGGTCAAACGCACCGAGCGGCTGACGCCGGATCAGCTGTCCGACATGTACATCACGGGCGCTGAAAACAAGCTCGTCCCGCTCTCGACGTTCGCTACGCTCCGCACGACGACGGAACCGCGCGAGCTGAAGAAGTTTCAGCAGCTGAACGCCGTGCGGATTCAAGGTGTCATTCCGCCGCCGGTGCCGCTGGATCAGGCCTTGAGCTTCCTCGAAAACGAGGCCAGGCAAATCCTGCCGCAGGGCTTCACGATCGATTACGCCGGCGAATCGCGTCAGCTGCGCACCGAGGGCGGCAAGTTCCTCGGCGTGTTCCTGCTCTCGGCGGTGCTGATCTACCTCGTGCTCGCCGCGCAGTTCGAGAGCTTCCGGGATCCCTTCATCATCCTGGCAGGGTCCGTCCCACTGGCGGTCTCGGGCGCGCTCCTGTTCTCGTTCCTGGGATTGACGACGCTGAACATCTACAGCCAGGTCGGCCTGATCACGCTCGTTGGCCTGGTGGCAAAAAACGGGATCCTGATCGTGGAGTTCGCGAACCACCTGCAGGAGGCCGGCGCCGACAAGCTCCACGCCGTCGTTGAAGCCGCCAGCACGCGGCTGCGTCCGATTCTGATGACGACGGCCGCGACCGTGGTGGGGCACATGCCGTTGATCTTTGCGACGGGTCCTGGCGCCGGTGCGCGCAACAGCATCGGCATCATGCTCGTGACCGGCATGATCATCGGCTCGGCGTTCACGCTGTTCGTCGTGCCGTCGATCTACGTGCTGGTCGCTCGCACTCGAGTGGTGGTCGCGCAGGAGGAGCGCAGCGCGAAAGGGTTGGCGCTCGCCGAGCCGAACGCGATCTGATGATCCTTACCGCCGTTCCTGAAATCGCACGCTGACGCCTCGAACGTCGCCCTCAACGTCAAGGCTGCGGCGTGCGATCCTCCCAGTCCACCCACTCAACGGGATGCGTCGCGAGATAGACGCTCACCGCTTCGCCTACGGTTGTGAAGAAAGTCTTCTCACCCAGACGCGTCAGGAGCTCGAAGCGCCTCAGCTTGTCCTTCACCGGATCCTTCATCTCGGCGAAGCACAGTTCAATGCCTGCGGCGCGGAGCGTGTCATCGAGCTCGCAGAGCGCGTCGCCTGCGGTGACGTCGATGCTGGTGACCGGCTCTGCGGCGACTACGACCCAGCGCACCGGCGTGGGTGAGCTCGCAACGGCGTCCAGGACGCGGTCGTGGAACGATTCGGCGTTGGCGAAGAAGAGCGGCGCATCCCAGCGTAACAGCACGAGACCGGGGATCAGGCGCGCCTGCGGGTACCGGCTGATATCGTGATACCCCCTGACGCGGTCGACGCGGCCGAGCACGGCCGAATGCGGCCGCCAGCCGTCCCAGAGGAACTCGATCACGGCAATCACGATCGCGATCGAAATCCCCGGAATGGCCCCGAAGACCGCCACACCTGCACAACAGGTCATGGAAAGCCAGAACTCCCAGCGCTGGATGCGATGAATGCGGCGCAGATCGGCGATCTCGATCAGGCCAATCGCCGAAGCGATAACGACCGCCGCAAGGGCTGTGTTCGGCAGGTTCTGGAGCAGCTCGGGCGCAAACAGCAACAGCAACGCGATCGCGATGGCACCCACGACCCCCGTCAGCTGAGTTCTGGCGCCCGCCGCCTCCGCCACGGGGGTGCGCGACGAACTGCTGCTGATGGGGAAGCCCTGAAAGAAGCCCGCCGCGAGGTTGGCGGCTCCGAGACCGATCATTTCCTGGTTCGGGTCGACCGGGGTATGCAGACGTGCCGCATACGTTCGAGAGAGCACGCTCGTGTCCGCGAATGAAACGAGGGCTACCGCGACCCCACCCATGAGGACCGGTACGAGGTTCGCGACATCAATCAGTGGAAGGCGCGGCGTCGGCAGTCCCTGCGGCAACGGACCGAGTACGGATACGCCGAAACCCTTTGCGAGATCGAAGGCGGCAACCAATACCGTCGCCGCGACCACCGCGATCAACATGGCTGGAACGCGCGGCCATCGCTTCAGCACTAGAATCAGGACCACAGAGCTCACGCCGATCGCGAGTGCCACGACGTTCGTGCTCCCCGCCAGCACTTTCTTGACGATTGCCGCAGCCAGCCGCACTGGTCCATCGGCAACGACAGAGAAGCCGAGAAGTTTCGGGATTTGGCTCAGCATCACCGTCAGCGCGATGCCGTTCATGTAGCCGTAGCGGATCGGTTTCGACAGCAGCTCCGTGATGAAGCCGAGGCGTGCCAGGCCTGCGGCAATGCACACCGCGCCGGAAACGATTGCCATCACTCCCGCCGGCGCGACAGCCCGTTGCGGATCGCCAGACGAGAGCGGCAACACGACTGCGAGGATCACAGCCGCGAGCGCCGAGTCAGGGCCGAGGACGAGAATGCGACTGGGGCCGAACACGGCGTAGGCGAGCAGCGGCACGATGGTCGCGTAGAGGCCATTGATGCCGGGCACCCCCGAGGCCTGCGCGTACGCGATGCCGACCGGCACGAGCATCGTCGTCATCACGAGGCCGGCCACGACGTCGTGCCGCAACCACGCCGACTCGTACCGACGCAGCGTGTTCAATGCAGGAAGCCAACGCACCCATCCGGTTTGAGTCGAGTCTGTGCCCCGACGCAGGATGCGCGCGGGCTCGGCGGTGTCGGAGAGTGGTGACTCAGCCATGAATGCACATGCCGGGCGCGTAGACAGACTCCCTGTCAACATACCCCTCGGCTCGCTCGGATTCACGGAGAGAATAGCGAGGTCCGCTCCATCGCGCCAGGACACGACAAAGGCCGCCCCGCGAACCCGTCGCAAAAATCAGCGGCATGTGCCCCACACCGTCGCCGCCGTGTGCGCGCAAAACCCGGGACAGTTCGAGACAGGTCGCCCCGCGTAAGGCAGCCACGTCAAACCCAGCGATATCGGCCGTTCTGCACATGGCGTCGATTTGTGGGCCAGAATGAAGCCACGATTCCATGTGGCGCATGCTGATTGCTGACGGTCCCCCAAATCGCTCGCCTCCTCAAGTGGCCCGGTGCCATGTTCGCCGTGATTGCGGCCCTGACAGTCGGCGTGTTCGTGCCGGCGCCGGCAGCCAGGCAGCAGGTGGATGCGCAGGAGCATGCGCGGCTTCTCGAGCTTCATCGGACGGCCGTCGCTCAGCTGCAGGGTGCCACACGCCAGGGCGCGACACCCGATCAGATTCGGCAGGCGCTCCTCGACGCCAGTCGCAGTCTCCAGAGCCTCGGCGCGGAGCCCGATCCAGCCAAGCCGGCGACGTCACCGCTGGTTCCCGCGCTTCGGGCCGACCTGCGCCGCTCGGCAGCCGACCTCAGCACGCTGTCGTCCGTCGATCCTCAGCGCGTCGCCTCGTCCGTCGGCGCGGCACTCCAGCTGCTGGAACGGGTCCGATCGCAACTCGAAGGCGAAGTCGCCCTGGGTCTGACGTTTCAAGGCAGCTACAGCCAGACGAAGCCCAAAGACCCGGCGTACGGCGGCCACGCGTCGGCGATGGGGCCCGCGCCGGCAAATCCACCATCGCCCGAGGACGGGGCGCCGGTGCCGGTCACCTTTGACGAGGGTGCGCGCCTGCCCACCAAGATGTATTGCGGCGGCCCGACGAAGGACCACATTCTCGAATCAGCCTGCGGCGGCGTCGCCCTCTTCGACTACGACGGCGACGGGTTGCTCGACATCTACCTGGTCACCGGCGCCGAACTGACGCCTGGTCGCGAGCGAATCCCTCACCCGAACGCGCTGTATCGCAACCTTGGCGGATGGAAGTTCGAGGACGTCTCGAAGAAGGCGGGCGTGGACCTCGCCGCCTGGGGAAGTGGCGCGTGCGTGGGCGATGTCGATGGTGACGGCCGCCTCGACTTGTACGTCACGAACTGGGGATCGAATGCGCTGTTCCGAAATCGGGGGGATGGCACATTCGAGGACGTCGCCGCCGCGGCTGGCGTAGCGGCGGGCGGCTGGAGCACCGGGTGCACGTTCTTCGACGCTGACGGCGACGGCGATCTCGATCTCTACGTCGCGCGCTACGTCGAGACGACGTGGGACTCTCTCGTCCACGCACAGCGGTCGCTCGTGTGGCGCAACGGGCCGCACATCATGGTCGGCCCGGCGGGACTTCCAGGCGAATCCGATCTGTTCTTCGAGAACGTCGGCAACGGCAAGTTCGTCGAGGCGACCGAAGCGCACGGGCTCGGCGATCCATCGAAAGCCTACGGATTCGGGGTTGTCGCCACGGACTACGACGACGATGGGCTCGTGGACCTGTTCGTGGCGAACGACTCCAACCCGAACTTCCTCTATCACAACCTCGGGAACGGCCGATTCGAGAGCGTCGGTCTCGCCGCGGGTGTCGCGCTGAATGGAGACGCGCGCGCGCAGGCGGGCATGGGCGTCGACGCAGGCGACTACGACGGTGACGGGCGCATGGACCTCGTGCTCACCACGTTCGCGCACGATCGTTACACGATCTACCACAACATCGACGGCAGCCACTTCGAGGACGCAAGCGAGTCCGCCGGAATCGCCGGACCCACGTTCGCCCGCATGGGCTGGGGTGCCGCCTTCGTCGACGCCGACCTGGACGGGAGGCTCGATCTGTTCTTCGCAAACGGCCACATCTTTCCCGACGTGGACAAGTACCCGCAGCTCGGCGAAACGTATCGTCAAAAGAATCAGCTGTTGTTGAACACAGGGACACGTTTCCGCGATGTCTCGGAACGTGCGGGTCCTGGCCTGCAGATCGCGCGTGTCGGGCGCGGCCTGGCCGTCGGCGATCTCGACAACGATGGCGATCTCGACATCGTCGTCAACAACATGGACGATGTCCCGACGCTGCTCGAGAACAAGCAGGCGACGAAACACCACTGGGTGGCAATCCGTCCGGTGGCCGCGACCGGCAATCGATTCGCCATTGGCGCGAAGGTGACGGTCAGCGCGGGCGGCCAGACGCAGGTGCGCGAGATCCGCTCGGGCGGGAGCTTCCTCTCACAGAACGACCTGCGCGCGTACTTCGGGCTGGGCGACTACGCGGGTCCCGTGGACGTGACGGTTCGCATGCCCGGTGGACGACGGTGGGAGTGGAAGCAGCTGCCGACTGATCGGCTCCAGGTGCTCACGTTGTCCGACGCCAACGCCATGTCGAAGGACCAAGCCGCGCGATGAGGGTCCGCTCTCTCATTGCCGGCGTTCTCGTGGCGTTTTCGTCATTGAGCGGTGCCGCGCAGGACTACCGCCCCAAGCTTGCGGTACCCGAGTCCATGCAGCCGTTCCTGAAGCATCTCGAGCCGGGCGACGATGGCTTCCCGCTGGAGGCTCGGGCAAAAGAGCTGGAGAGCCGGCTCGAGGAGCTGTCGAAAGCGCTTCGCGACAACCGCCGCGCGTCGGCGAGCGCTACGAAAAGCCTGCTCGATCCCGGGTTTCGTGGGGCACGTCTTCTGCCCGCCGACGGATCGGCTCAGAGCCAGGCCGCGCTCGACGTGCAGAGGGCGAAGGACCTGCCGCAGGCGCTCGACCTCGACGCGACGCAATTTGGCGCAGGAACTGCGGCGGCTCGTCCAGGATCTGCGCGAGGTGACCGTCGCCGAGTTCCTCATCACCGCCATCGACGGTGACGCAGCGTCGAATCTCCACACCACCGTTCGCTACGACATCGTCGGCGGCGGCAGGGAGATGTACCGGGTCGAGCATGTGGGCGAGTGGGACCTGAACTGGCGCAGAAACCCGTCGGGGTGGCAGATCGTCAGGTGGACCGCCACCTCGCATGTGGTGAGCCGGGCCCGGCATCCAATCTTCAACGAGGTGACCGCGTCGGCGCTCGGACGCAACGACTCGTTCCGTCGTCAGCTGACCATTGCGCTCGATCCGTGGATGGCGACGTTCGACTCGGTGCTGACGCGCGACTCGAACGGCCATCATGGAGTATCGGTGGGTGATGCGGATGGCGATGGTCTCGACGATCTGTATGTCGCGCAGCCCGCTGGCCTGCCGAATCGCCTGTACCGGAATCGCGGCGACTCCACATTCGAGGACATCACCGACCAGGCGGGAGTGGGCGTGCTCGACGATACGGCGGAGTCGCTCTTCGTCGACATCGACAATGACGGCGATCAGGATCTCGTGCTGGCGACGGCAACGCAGCCGCTGCTGTTCCTCAACGATGGCAAGGGGCACTTTACCCCTGTCCCCGACGCCTTCAAGTTCGCGAAGCCGCTCCAGGGCGTGGTGACGTCGATCACGATGGCGGACTACGATCGGGACGGCTTTCTCGATCTCTACTTGTGCGTCTACTCGTATTTTTTCGGCGCAGGTGAAGACAAAGCGGGGACGCCGGCGCCGTACTACGACGCGCGCAACGGGCCGCCGGGCGTGCTCTTTCGAAACGACGGTCACGGACGATTCGTCGAGGTGACCAAGGAGGCGGGTCTCGACACCGGCAACGATCGCTATCACTTTGCGGCCGCGTGGGGCGACTACGACGGAGACGGCTGGCCCGATCTGCTGGTCGCCAACGATTTCGGCACCAAGAACCTGTACCACAACCTGGGTCGCCGAAACGGCACCGTGATGTTCGAGGACGTCGCCTCGTCGGCGGGCGTTCTCGATCACGGCGCGGGCATGAGCGCCACGTTCTTCGACTACGACAACGACGGCCGGCTCGACATCTACACCGGCAACATGTGGAGTGCGCCAGGGTTGCGCGTCACCTCCGCGCCCACATTCATGCCCGATGCGACGCCAGAGGTGCGCGCCCTCTATCGCCACCACGTGCGCGGGAATTCGCTGCTGCGAAACCTCGGCGACGGGCGCTTCGAGGACAGGACGCTCGACGCGCACGCACAGATGGGACGATGGGCGTGGTCGTCCGACGCGCTCGACTTCGACAGCGACGGCTGGGACGACCTCTACATCGTCAACGGCATGCTGACGCGAAGCAACACAGCCGATCCAGGACGACCTCGAAGGGTTCTTCTGGCGACAGGTCGTCGCCCACTCGCCGCTCACACGCGTGCCAGGCACGCCCTACGACGACGCGTGGCGCGCGATCAACCAACTGCTGATTCACGGCTCGATCGCCAGCCACCAGCGCAACGTCTTTCTGCGCAACGATGGACACGGCGGGTTCGACGAGGTCGCGGGCGCGCTCGGGCTCGATCTCGATCAGGACGGCCGATCGTTCGCGGTCCTCGACATCGATCGCGATGGCGATCCCGATCTCGTCGTAATGGCCGCCCGTCAAGCGCCGCAGCTTCGCGTCTTCCGCAACGACTTCGAGACGACGGCGGCATCACTTGCTGTCAGGCTCGTGGGTACGAAGAGTAACCGCGATGCGATTGGCGCTCGTGTGACGGTGCAGACGGACCGCATCACCAAGACCAGGGTCGTGACAGCCGGGTCGGGATTTCTCTCACAGCACTCGAAGGAGCTCCTCATTGGTCTGGGTGCCAGCGCCCGGATCGTGAAGCTGACCGTCGCGTGGCCGTCGGGCACCACGCAGACCCTCACCGACGTGCCGTTGAATACGCGCCTCCGGATCGTCGAATCGGGCGAGGTGAAGACGGAGCCGCTGGCGCCGCGCTCGACGTCAGCATCCACCTCATCCGCCGCGACCCAGACGGCGTTGCCGCCCAGTGCGACGTGGATGTACGAGCCGTTCCCTGCGCCGGACTTCTCGCTGCAGGACGTCAACGGACGGACGCGCTCGCTCGCGGCGTTGAAAGGGAAGCCGGCGGTCGTGCTGCTGTGGTCGCCGGGCGTTGCCGCGGCGCGCGCGGCGCTCGAGGCGATCGAACGAGGCGCCAACGCGCTCACGCAGGCAGGCGTCGGAGCGGTTGCGATTGCCATCGATGCTCAGGCGGCGATCCCTTCGCTGCCGTCGGGCGCCATACCCGTCGTCGTGGCGACGCCCGACGTCGGTCTGAGCTACGCGATCCTCAACCGGCACTTGTTCATGAACCGGCAGGATCTGCGTCTGCCGACGTGCCTCCTGCTCGACGGGAACAGCAACGTCGTGAAGGTGTACCGCGATCGCGTCGACGTCACGCAGATCGTGAAGGACGCCACCACGATCGACGTCTCTCCAGAGCAGCGGCTCGCCCGGGCGCTGCCGTTTCCGGGCACGTTCTATTCCGGCGCTGCCCCAGCGCAACTACCTGCCGTACGGCCGCGAGCTTCTCGATCAGGGACTCGAGGCTGCCGCGGTGACGGCGTTCGAACGCGCCGCGCAGGCGAATCCGGGCGCGTCAACGCTGTATCGATTGGGCACGCTGCTGGCGAGGAGCGGCGAGACGGATCGGGCGCGAGCCTCCTACGAGCGTGCCCTCGCGCTGCAGCCCGACCTCGCGGAAGCGAACAACGATCTCGGAGCGCTGCTCGCACAAGGCGGCGATCTCCCGGGAGCGATCGCCCGATTTCGTGCCGCGCTTGCGTCCACTCCCGATTACCCCGATGCGCTGAACAACCTCGGCTATGCGCTTCTCCTCACGGGCCACGACGATGAAGCGCGCGTACTCTACGAGCGGGCATTGGCGTTGCAGCCCGATTTCCCGGAAGCCTTGAACAACCTGGGATTGCTAGTGGGGCGAGCGGGCGACATTAACCAGGCGGAGCACTATTTCCGCGAGGCGCTGCAGCATCGCTCGGACTACTCGGAAGCCGCCAACAACCTTGCGTTGGTACTTGTTGCGAAGGGTCAGACGGACGCCGCGATCGGGCTTTTGGAGGGCGTGCTGCAACGGACGCCGCAGTACGAGGCAGCGTACATCACGCTCGCAAAGATCCACTTCAGCGCCGGTCGCACCAAGGACGGAATCGCCGTATTGGATCGACTGCTGCAGCGGAATCCAAAAAACGAGATCGCATTGGAGCTGCTTCGGCAACTGAAGAGGTTTTGATTTCCATTGACTCTCTCGTGAATCACGCCTCAGCTATAACTCTTTGACCTTTTTCTAGACGAGGCCCGGGCGTCCCCCGGTTCGGGCCTGGCCGTGCGGGTGGTGGAGGAGAAGGAGTCAGTCAACCAGCGAGCGAGAGAAGGAGAAAGCCTATGTCCTTGTTAAGAGGTCTCAAGGGATTCGTGGGTCTTGCCCTTGTGGCCTCCGTGATCACTGCTCATCCCGCGATCCTTCGAGCGCAGACGACGAGCGCTTCGGTTTCTGGAACAGTACAGGATTCGCAAGGCGGGGTTCTGCCGGGCGTCACCGTCACGCTGACGAGCCGCACGCAGGGCAACGTACTCACCGCGGTTACCGACGAGGGCGGACGTTTCGTGTTCCCCATCGTCCGTCCCGATACCTACTCGCTCCAAGTCGCGCTCCAGGGCTTCAAGACACTCGAGCGCACGAACGTGGTGGTGAACGCCAACGACAAGCTCTCGGCCGGAACGCTCACGCTGGAAGTCGGCAGCATGGCCGAGGAAGTCAGCGTCACGGCGCGCTCCATCGAGCTGCAGTCGAACAGCGGTGAGCGCTCGTTCACGCTCGAAAGCCAGGCGCTCGAGAACATCGCCAGCAACGGACGCATGCTGTTCAACTTCGCGACGCTGGTCCCCGGCGCGTTGACGCAGGGCAACGCCGGCCGGCACCGAAATCGGGTCAGTGGACGGCTTCACCGTGAACGGCCAGCGCCCGAACTCCAACAACATCACGATTGACGGCGTGGCCAACATCGACACCGGCAACAACGGTGGCAACATGGTGACCACGAACATCGATTCCGTCGCGGAGTTCAAGATCCTCACGAACTCCTACCAGGCGGAATACGGGCGTGCGGTCGGCGGCCAGATGCAGGTGGTCACCAAGAGCGGCACGCAGAGCTTCCACGGCTCCGGTTACTGGTACGGACGTCGTTCGGGCTGGGACGCGAACACGTGGTTGAACAACCGCAACACGCCGGCGATCCCGAAGCCCGACACGTCGCGCAACGACTCCGGCTACACCATCGGCGGGCCGGTGGCCTTCCCGGGTTTCAACGCAGACAAGACGAAGCTGTTCTTCTTCTGGAGCCAGGAGTTTCAGCGGCGCACGAACCCGCCCTCGCTGCACCAGACCACGGTGCCGACGGCGCTCGAGCGGCAGGGAGACTTCTCCCAGAGCGTCGACAGCAGCGGCAATCCGTTCCCGTACATCCGCGACTTCACCACCGGGCTGCGCATGCGGTCCGGGCAACACGGCCGGGTGTTTCCAGGACGGCGGCGTGCTCGGCCGGATTCCGGCGAACCGCCTGTATGCCCCTGGTCTCGCCGCGCTGAACATCTTTCCCACCGCGAACTTCTCGGGTGGCAGCGGCTTGAACTTCACGAGCCAGGTGCCCGACCAGTCGCCGCGGCGTGAGGATCTGCTCCGGATGGACTTCCAGGCCTCGCCCAACTGGCGGATCACCGGCCGCTACATGAAGAACAAGGAAGACATCACGCAGGCCTACGGGACAACGTGGGCCGGCAACGGCAGCGACCAGCTTCCGACGCCGGTGCTGTTCCTGCATCCGGGCTCGAACTACATGCTCTCGGCGACGGGCACCTTGAACAACACGACGTCGATGGAGGTCAGCTGGGGACGCGCGGCCAACTCGCTGAACTACCAGCTGCAGCTGCAGAGCCTGTTCCGCGAGAACGCGGGCGTCGAGGGTCTGCCGCTGCTGTTCCCGGACGCCGTGCAGTCCGACTACGTGCCGTCGCTTCATCTTCCGCGGCGGCCGGACGGGCAACGCGGGCCAGTATCAGACGGATCGCGGGCCGTTCACCAACGAGAACGTCACGCACGACGTGATCGCGAACATCACGAAGGTCTGGGGCTCGCACGCGTCGAAAGCTGGGTTCTACTACCAGAACAGCTTCAAGCCGCAGAGCATCTTCGCCAGCTTCAACAGCCAGATCGACTTCACCGACAGCGGGAGCAACCCGTTCGACACGGGCTACAGCTACGCGAACGCGGCGACCGGCGTGTTCAACAGCTACACGCAGGCCTCCAAGTACGCGCTGCCGGAATGGCGGTACCACAACTTCGAGTGGTACGCGCAGGACAACTGGAAGCCGAGCAGCCGGTTCACGCTCGACTACGGCCTGCGGTTCTACTATCTGTCGCCGCAATGGGACACGACGCTGCAAGCGTCGAACTTCCTGCCCGACGCGTTCAATCCGGCCGACGCGGCGTCGCTCTTCACGCCGGTCTGCATCGGGGCGTCGCCCTGCACGGACGCGAACCGTCGAGGGATGGACCCCGCGCTGATTTCGGCGGGGCAAACGCCGACATTGGCCAACACGGTCGATCCGCGGTTCATCGGCCGGCTCACGCCCGGCTCGGAGCGATTCAACGGCGCGTTCCAGGCGGGTCAGGGCATCAACGACCAGCTGCAGAATGGCAACGCGTTCAGGGTGTCGCCTCGCATTGGTGCCGTCTACGATCTGACGGGGAAAGGCGAGACCATCGTCCGCGGCGGCTTCGGGATCTTCTACGACCGTCCGCAGGGGAACATGGTGTTCGACATGATCTCCAACGCGCCGGGCGTGCTGAACTCGACGCTGACCTGGGGACAGTTGCAGAGCCTCACGGCGGCCGGTGGCGATCCCGACCCGACGCTCGGGATGAGCCCCACCGCGTTCGATTTCAAACCGCCGCGCGTCAACCAGTGGAACGTGGGCATCCAGCACAAGGTGTGGAAGGAAGTCATCGTCGATCTCGCGTATGTCGGATCGAAGTCGACCGACCTCCTGCGCACGGTGCAGATCAATTCGCTGCCGTTCGGCGCGACCTTCCAGCCGCAGAACCAGGATCCGACCCGGTCGCGCGAGCTCGCAGCTCGGGTCGTCGGCGCTGCCCGATGATCTGCTGCGTCCCTACCAGGGCTACGACGCCATCCGGCTGTGGGACTACAGCGGCTACGGCAACTACAACGGCCTGCAGACATCGGTGACCCGCCGGTTCGACAACGGGTTCATGTTCTCGGGCTTCTGGGTGTGGAGCAAGGCGCTCGGCATCAACGACGACGACTTCGCCGCCGGCGTGCCCAACCTGAACAAGGACGAGACGAAACATCTCGACTATTCGCTTGCTCAACTACGACCGCACGCACAACATCGTCCTCAACGCGATCTACCAGTTGAAGTCGTACACCGACAGCAAGGCGCTCGGCCTCGCGATCAACAACTGGCAGGTCTCGGGCGTCTACCGATGGTCGAGCGGCCAGCCCTATGCGGTCGGCTTCTCGATTCCCGGCATCAATTCGCGAGAACCTCACCGGGACGGACAATCCCGAACGCGCGCATTGTCGTGACGTGCGACCCGGGAAAAGGCTATAGCAACAACCCGTACCAGATGTTGAACCCGGCATGTTTCGCTCCGCCACAGCCGGGCAGCAAGGGCGACGAGTCCTCGCGATTCTTCGTGCGCAATCCGCCGACCAACAACCTCGACCTGTCGCTCTCCAAGAACTTCGCCATCGTGAAGAGCGTGAAGTTCGAGTTCCGGGTCGACATGTTCAACGCCTTGAACCACCCGCAGTTCACGGGCGTCAACGCCACGGCGAACTTCGCCAGCCTGACCGACAAGACCATCACGAACTCGGCATACGACGCGTCCGGGGCGCTCGTGCAGCCGAACGGTTTTGGCACGATCAACGGCGTGGCGCCGCCGCGCACGCTGCAGCTCGTCACCCGCGTGACGTTCTAGTCTGTCTGAGGGGCTCGGGAGCGCCGGCTCTCGAGCCCCGCCGCGATCATTCCAACCTGAGCGACCGCTGTCACACGAATCACGCTGGTCGCGACGAGGCGAATCAACCAGGAATCGGGAGCTTGGGAAGGAGTAGGCGTCAGACAGTGATCGCTGCTGCGGCCCACGCAGCCGGGTCCTTGTCCGACTGAATCATGTGATTGAGGTCGGCAACGACGAAGCTGTCGTCGCGCCTGACGATGAAGCGATCCATGTTGCGTGTCGAGCGACCTGCGATGTAGACGCCGTCCGGCGTGTACTTCGAATTGTGTTTCGTGCACTGGAAACGATTGTCCGCCGGCAGCCACTTGACCGCTGCGTTCTGATGCGGGCACGACAGGTTCAACACGAAGACCCGCCCCTGGGCTCGGACCACGATCACCTGCGCTGCACGATCGACGTTGACGCTGTCGGCCCCGGGAATCGGATACCGCAGCTCGTTCCCACTCCGCTCTCCGGTCGTTGCGACGATTGGAAGGGCGAGCGCGTCGGTCGAGTCAAGACCGAGGGAGGCGAGGAGCACGACCACGCACCCACCTGCCGCGGTATCGAGAAAAACCCGCCGGGAGACGCCTGACTCGCAATCGGTCTCGACGTTGGGAAGAGGACGCGTCTTGTCGTAACCCATGAGTTATCCGAGGTTGGGGAGTGCCGCCCCGGCCAGCACCGTCAGGAACCACAGAACGAGGCTTAGAGAAGCGGTCGAGCGCAGCTGGGTCCAGGCCCGGGAAGTCCCCCGCTCCGCCTGATGTTGGGCTACCCGCATCATCGCGCCGTTCGTGAGCAGCAGGGCGACGAGACCCATCTTGATCCAGAACATTCTCGACCGCAGGAATGTGTCGACGTCGGCGGCGAAGAGCAACAAGCCAGTCGCAAACAGAATCGCGAGTCCGGCGATCACCATTCGGTGCGCGTTGCGAATGGCTGCCAGCTGTGCCGAACGCGCGCCATCATCGCGGCGCGCGGCGGCGAGGGTCGACCGATCGACCACAAGGGCGTAACCGCCGCCGACCACGAGGCCGGCGATATGAAGGAACTCCACGGTTGTGCGAAGCGCGGCGTGGTTGGCGTACACCGATGCCCACAGGTTGAAGACGTCTTTCAGCATTTTGACCTTCAGCGATTCCCGAACAGCATCAACAGGTACCCTACGGTCCCGACGCTGATCGACGCGACGGCGATATTGCGATGCGTGACCTTGTCGGATTCGTACGTCTGCGCATGCCGCTCACTGTGGCTGTTTGGCCCCGTCTGCGTGGTAGCCACGAACCCAACGTCGGCCGCCATCATCAACAGACCGTGGACCAGCCGCAGCGTCCGGCGGTTTGGATCCTTGCGCCCCTCGCCGAACAGATTCCACGCTCCTGTGACCGTATTGACGCCAAACAATCCAATGATGCCTGCGCCAATCGCCGCATGCAGCCCCGGCTTGCTGCTGTCGTCGGCAGGCGTCGTGTTGTACATCGACTGTCCGAGGGCGAACTCCGCGGCAAACAACGGAAGCGTAGCGTAGCTCGCGTACTGGTGAATCTTCCGCCGCAGTTGATAGCCGTTGCTGTATTCGATCGCGACCGGCCGCGGCGATCCCTGCGCGGTCATCTCCAATGCCGTGCCCGCCGGGAGCTGCAGCTGAAATTCAGTGGATGGAGCCGGCGCGGTTTCGCAGGGATCGAGCCAGCAGACGTGCCAGACATCCTTCTTCGTCGGCGGGATCAATTGAACGGTGCGTGGCTCAGCCGCCGACGCCGAGTGAGCCACCAGAACGACCGCTGCAATGCCGGACGCGATCAGACGCATGGAACCTCGCGATGCTGTGCGGAGTGCATCATCCGGTAATGGTCAAGACGTTGTTGGCGAACTGCGTCGGGTACTGATGCAGGGGTATGACCGCCGGTCCGCGCGCGACCTGGCCGGCCGTATCGAATTCGGAGCCGTGACACGGGCAGACGAACAGCTGGTTCGAGAAGTTGGTTATGGTGCACGTCTGATGCGTGCAGATCGCCGTGAGCGCGCTGAACGAATCCTGGGTGGTCCGGGCGACCAGGAAAACCGCGCCTGACGCCTGCACGAGCGCGGTGCCACCGACACTCGCCAACGGCGAAGCGGCGTCGATCGTGACGGTGACGACGCCGTTGCCGCGTGATGCGTTCACGATCGGAAGTGCCGAACCCACGCCGCCGCCGCTCGGTGATGTTGGTGAGCCACCGCCGCAGCTGGCCAACAACGTACTGACGAGGCTCCCGAGAGCGGCAGCCGAGGCGGCCTGGCACGCCCCCGCGCAGAACTGCCTCCGCGAGGGAAGAGCAAGTCGAGCGTCATCCTCTATTGTCGACATGGAAATCCGACCGTGGGGGGCAGTCGCAAAAGTTCGTAGCAAATTCGCTGCCGCACGATTTTGCGCGACGGCTTCGCGTTGGGCCGATCGCGATGTCACCTGCAAAGTACTAGGTGTCCTCGGTGGGTGCCGGCCAAAGTGGGGCGCGAACCACGCTTCATGAAACGTTCATCTCGAACCGGACATCTCGATAGTGAACGACCTTTTTCAAACGGTATGCTGCGGCGGTTGGTGGGTAATCAGCGCACCACGGCCTCGAGATCGACAGGCAGTCCCTCGAGAAACAGGTCCAGATTGCTCCGCATCACGAGGTGGGGCACAACGTGGATCGATGCTGACGGACATGTGCCGTTCAACAGGAAACCGTAGAGCGCCTGCAGCGCCAGCCGGCCCTGGCTGAGGGGCCTCTGGTAGACGGTCGCTGCGATCGTTCCGGCGCGGATGCGCTCGACCAGCTCCGAAAAGAGATCCGTCGTGATGACAATGAGACCCGGGAGGCGGCCTTCCTGCTCCGCTGCATGGATCACCGGCAGCGAGTTTATCGTGCTGACATAAATCGACGTCAGATCCGGATGGGCGCGGAGCACGGCCAGCGCCCGACGATGGGCTTCCTGCGCGTCGTCATGCGCCTCGACGACGGGACCGAGTCTCAGGGCGCCGCCCGCGATCGCCAGACTCGACTCGAAGCCACGCAGTTTCTCGGCATGATCGTGTGTGGAGAGCCAGCCTGTGAAGAAGGCCACCTTCCCTCCGGCCGGCTGGAATCTCGCCAGGAGCTCACCGGCAACAGCTCCGACGGTGAATGGATCGGCAGACACCGACGCGAGCCGCGGCGTGCCGGGCGCATCGGTGATTACGCAGACGACGGGGATGTCCTTTCGTGCGGCCTTGCGGATGTAGGCCTTCAAAGCCGCGGGGCTGCCAGGGGCGATGATCAATCCGTTCGTGCCATCGCGGAGGGCTTCCTCGAAGACCGGGATGTCTCCCTCCCCGAGACTGGGATAGCTCCGGAAATCCACTTGCAGCGCCGGGGCGAAGGGCGCCGCCGCCTGGCGGATGCCCTCGCGGAGCGTGTCCCAGAACAGCGCGATTTCTTGAGGCAGGTGGACGGAAATGCGAAGCTGTTTTCGCGACTTCAGGTAGCGGGCCGCGAGGTTCGGGCGATAGCCGAGCGATTCGGCCATGCTCAGGACGCGGGCCCGTGTCATCGCGTTCACGCCCGGCTTCGCGTGAAGCGCGCGGTCAACGGTGCCGGTGGAAACGTTCAAGGCGCGCGCGATGTCCTTGATACCGATCGGATGCGCCGGAGCCGTGGGCTTTCTAGCGTCCGTTGACATGCGCTGGCCAATCTTACCTAAACTTCGTTTCGGGCGGCGGCTATCGCGCAATGCTGAGCGTGACCACCGCTACGGAGTGCGCGGGCACGTCGAGCGCGAAGCTGTTTCCCGCCTTGACCGACTCGTGCGAGATCCTCACGGCGTCCGGCGTCGCGAAGCCGTTTACGGCACTGAGCGAATCGGCCGTCACCCGTTCGACGACTGCGTTCGGGGACACCTGCGCACCGCGCACGCTGATGTGCGCCGTCACAGGACGCTCGAGGTCCGTGTTCACGGTCTTCAGAAAGATGCTGCGGCCGTCGGCCGCGCGGCTCGCGACGGCGTCGAGCGTCGTGCCGTCAACGCGCAGAGTCAGGCGATCGGCACCAAGACGCTGAGCGTAAATCCTGTTCACCAGGTAGATCGGCGTCACGAACACGCCCTGACGCCCGGATTGGATGATGCCGCCGGGCCATCCGTTCACGAGGTCCGACACGGCGCTCATGCCGACGAGATCGCCTTTCCGCTCGAACACGTTCATGAGACGCGCCGCGTAGAGTGCCGAGAGAATCGAATACTGCTGCGACTCGGGCAGGTCGAGCCCCCACTCGTTGATGGCCAGCCGCGGCCGGCGATCGGCCGGCATCCGACGGATCAGCGCGTCCATCTCGTCGTAGAAGCGTTCGTAGTGCAGCGGCCGCGCGAGCAGCGTGCGCGAATCCCCCTGCGTGTCCCGTCGTCCCACATAGTGATGAATTGCGAGGTAATCGACGGGAGCACCGCGCTCGAGCACGGTGCGGTTCCACGCCATGTCGTTGTCGCCGACCGCGATCAGCACGATCGACGGATCGACCGCGCGCATCGCGGCCGCGTATCGCGCGAGGTTGTTCGCATATGTCGCGGCGTCCGAGTGGCCGCGCACCCAGTCGCCCCAGATCTCGTTGCCGATCTCCCAGTACTTGACGCGGTACGGTTCGGGATGACCGTCAGCGGCCCGCTTCGCGCCGTTCGTGGACGAGGAGGGGCCGTTGCAGTACTCGACCCACGCGGCGGCTTCCTCGACGGTCGCACCCCTGCCTTCCACGTTCACCGTGATCGACGGCTCCGCGCCGACCGCGCGCGCGAACCGGATGAACTCGCCGGTGCCGAGGTCACCCGATTCGAGCTCGTTGTGCCACGAAAGGTTGATCCAGCTCGGACGGGCATCTCGCGGCCCGATGCCCCAGGACCAGTGATAGTCCTGCGCGACGTTTCCACCCGGCCATCGGATGAACGCCGGCTGCAGCGCCTTGACCCTGTCGAAGACATCCGCACGGATTCCGTCCTGAGCATCGCCGGGCATGAGCGACACCTGGTCGATCCAGACCGTGCCTTGTCCTTCGAAGGCGACCACGAAGCGGGCGTTCGGATCGGTCGCGTCCGGCCGAAGCGTGAACGTGTACTTCGTCCAGTCGCCAGCGACGTTCGTCATCCGCGCCGATGCGTAGGTCCGGCCGTCGCTGGCGTCCGCTTCGATCGCCACCGTCAACGCGCCGTCGAAAGACGATGTCCTGGCCCAGACGTAGCCGTGGTACTCGAGCGGCTGTCGAATCGGCACTCGCGGTTGATAGACACCGTGACGCGCGATCACACCGGGCTTCAACTCGAATCGCATCGAGTGACCGCCGGTCGTGCCCTCCGACTTCTTCACCTCGGGATACGCCACGCCGGCGTCGTGGTGGAGCGACATCGCGTAGTCGTCGAGGCGATCGTCCGGATACCGCTGCCAATGTCTGGAAAGGCCTGTCGAGTCCGGCGCTTCCTCGAACCCGCGATCGCGAATCAGCTCCGCGTGCAGGCCGTACTTGACCCCCTCGAACATGAACTCGATGAACTGTCCGTACAGGAGCGGACTGATCCGGCCTTCGACGGTGGACGCGTCGATCTCGATCGTGGCGGCCGTCTGCTGCGTGGAGCCGCCGACCGCCGGTCCGGCGAGCGCCAGCGCGAGCGGCCAGACGACGTGTCGGGTAGTGATCATTTGCCGAACTTCTGCCGGCGCTGGATGCCGGCGCCTTCACGAATCACCACGAGCTGGTCGGCCTCGACGCCTTGAATCGTCTCGGTTGCGCCGTTGGGCCAGCGGATCGTCAAGTCGGCCGACGTCGCGGCGCCGAGTCCGAAGTGCAGTCGGCGATCGCTTGCCGAGTAGAAGCTCGATTGCGCGGTCACTTCCTGCGCCTGCCGCCGGCTTCCATACCGCGCGACCACGCGCGCGCCAATCGCGCTGCGGTTCGACGTCGACGCCGGTGAGCAGGACTTTCAGCCAGTGGCCGCCGCTGGTCACGTCGTTGCGCAGCAGCGACGGCGGCTCGTTCATGTTCATCACGAGGATGTCCACGTCCCCATCGTTGTCGAAGTCGCCAAAGGCGCAGCCGCGGCTGGTATGCGGCGCAGCGACACCAGGCCCGGCTTCCTCGATCAGTTCTTCGAAGCGTCCATCGCCAAGATTGCGAAACACCAGCCGCGGCGTGCGGAACGGATAGGCGGGCAGCGTCCGCTCCACTTCGGGGTACACGCTGCCGGTCACCAGGAACAGATCGGGCAGCCCGTCGTTGTCGAGATCGACGACGCCGGCGCCCCAGCCGACGAACCGGGTCTCGACGCCGATGCCCGCGCGGATGGTGAAGTCGTCGAAGAAGCCCTTGCCGTCGTTGCGATACAGCACGTTGGTGTCGTCGGCGAAATGCGTCTTGAAGATGTCGAGGTTGCCGTCGAGATCGTAGTCGCCGACCGCGATGCCCATGCCCGCCTGTTCGATGCCGTCCTCGCTGAGCGCGACGCCGCGCTCGAGGGCTTCCTCCCGGAACGTGCCGTCGTGCTGGTTGCGAAAGAGCCAGCTTGGCGTCGAATCGCAGGCGACGTAGATATCGGGCCAGCCGTCGTTGTCGTAGTCCGCGGCGACGGCGGTCATCGGGTACGAGCGCGCGGCGGCCGCGACGCCCGATTGCCGGCTGACGTCGGTGAACGTGCCGTCGCCGTTGTTGTGAAAGAGCTGCACCGATCCGGGCGGCAAGCCGCGAGGCCCGCAGTTCACCGGGACGCCCTTCCAGCGGCAGTCGGTGTTCTCGCCGGGCTTCGGCAGCTTCTCGAGCGTCGTGTTCAGGTACGTCGCGACGAAGAGATCGAGACGGCCGTCGCGATCGTAGTCGACCCAGGTGCATCCCGATCCGTAGCGAACATCGTCCTGCAGCAGGCCGGCCTTCGCGGTGACGTCGGTGAACGTGCCGTCGCCGTTGTTGTGATAGAGGACGTTCTGACCGTAGTAGGTGATGAAGAGATCGTCGAAGCCGTCGTTGTCGTAGTCGCCGACGGTCACCGCCGACGCCCAGCCCGATCGCGTCAAGCCCGCCTTCGCCGTCACATCGGTAAAGGTGCCGTCGCGGTTGTTCTTGTAGAGACGATTGGTCGAACCGGCGGCGCCTTCGAGGCGCGTGCCGCTCAGGATCAACAGATCGAGCCAGCCATCGTTGTCGAAGTCGAAGCAGGCCACGCCGCACCCCACGACCTCGATGATGTAGTTCTTGTGGTCGCGCCGGACCGTAGATCACCGGCTCGGTCAGGCCCGCCTGCTTCGCGACATCGGTGAAGCGCGCCTGGAACGGACGGCCGGATGGCTTGCCGCGAGGCTGCGGCCTGACACCCCGCGACGACACACCCTGCCCGAACGCCGGACGCGCCGCGGAGAGCGCCAACCACGCAATCAGCTCGCCTGCGCGTCATCGTTCCGGCTCGGTTGCCGTGAGCGTCTGCCCGGCTTTGACGTTGTCGAATTTCTGAACGACGCCCGATGGCCATCGGATCTCGACGAGCGTCGCCGCCGCGTCAGCGCCGAGGCCTACGGTCAATCGCTTGTCGCTCGCGGAGAGATACCCGACGGCCGGACTCACCGTGAAGTATTGATTCAGGCCCGACCCGGTCACCACCTTGACGCGACACCCGATGCCGTCGCGGTTCGACTTCGTACCGACGGTCTTGATCTGCAGCCAGTTCTGCTTGTTTCCGCCGTCGTTCCTGAGCACGACCGCGTTCTGTCCGACGTTGCTCAACACGATGTCGACGTCGCCGTCGTTGTCGAGGTCGCCGAACGCGGCGCCGCGGCCGGCCCACGTCTGCTGGAACACATCTCCGGCATCCACTTTGACGAACCGCGCGGACTCGTTCCGCAGCAGCAATGGCGGTTGAAGATATTTCAGGTTCGGCGCGGTCTTCTCGATCGTGTCCATCACGTGCCCCTGCGCGACGAACAGATCCTTCCACCCGTCGTTGTCGTAGTCGAAGAGCCGCGTGCTCCAGCCCGAGAACGAAAGCGTCGCGCCGCCGAGACCACTCAGGTTGGTCACGTCGCGGAAGCTGCCGTCCGGATTCTGACGGAACAGCATGTAGCGCTCGTTGGACAGGTCCGTGACGACCACGTCGGGGCGGCCGTCGTTGTCGTAATCGGCGAAGTCGACGCCCATGCCCGCGAAGGCCTTGCCGTCCTCGTTGAAGCCGACGCCGGCGATCAGACCAACCTCCGAGAAGGTTCCGTTGCGCTCGTTGTGGAACAGAAAGCACTGAACCGAATCGTTGGCGACGTAGACGTCGGTGAAGCCGTCGTTGTCGTAGTCGGCGAACGAGACGCCGAGCCCCTTGCCCGTCGACTTCGCGATGCCGGACGCGGCCGACACATCGGTGAAGGTCCCATCGCCGTTGTTGTGGAACAGCAGGTTCGTCATGCCCTCGAAGTTGTCCGGATGGCAGTACGACCGGTAGCCGGGCTCTTTCCCGCCGCAGTGACGGTTGTTCTGAAACGTCCACGTCCACGTAGCGCGTGACGAACAGATCGAGGCGGCCGTCGTTGTCGTAGTCGAAGAAGCCGGCGCTCGCGCTCCAGCCGCTGCCCGCGACACCGGCCCGGCTCGTCACGTCGGTGAACGTGCCGTCGCCGTTGTTGTGATACAGCGTGTTGCCGCCGTAGTTCGTGACGTAGAGATCGTCGAAGCCGTCGTTGTCGTAGTCGCCAACCGCCGCGCCCATGCCGTAGCGATTCTGCGGCATGCCCGTGACGCGCGCCTTCTCGCTGACGTCGACGAACGTGCCGTCGGCCGTCTGGTGATACAGCCGGTTCCAGAAGGAGGGATCGGCCTTGTCAGGCTGTCGTTCCGCTGGCATCGGGTCGTCGATCTTCGCGCCGTTCGTCAGGAAGATATCGAGGCGTCCGTCGTTGTCGTAGTCCAGCAGCGCCACGCCGCCGCCCATCGTCTCGACCAGGTACTTGTTCGACGTGGCGGAATTCCGGTGCGTGAAGGCAATCCCCGATGCCTTTGTCGCGTCGGCAAACTGCACGCCGGAGACGGCCGCGCCCGCGATCAACAGCAACCACGATCCGCACATCGTCAGGCTGAGGCGCATGGATGAGTCACGCCTGACTGAGGCGGCGGCGATCGACGATGCCCTTCGTTTCCTGGATCACGAAGAGCTGATTCGCGGCGAGATCGCGGTACGTCTCCTTCACGCCGGAGGGCCATGCGATCTCGACGCTGTCGGCGGCGGTTGCGCGGCCGAGACCGAAGTGCAGGCGCAGATCGTTCTGCGAGTAGTAGCTCGAGCCGCTCATCACCTCGTCGATCTGGCTTCGGCCGTTGACCAGGACCTTCACGCGCGCGCCAATCGCCGACCGGTTCGACCGCGTGCCCACGCACTTGATCAGCAGCCAGTTGTTCCGGTTGCCGCCGTCGTTGCGCAGCAGCGTTGGAGGTCCGTCCAGATTGTTGATGAGGATGTCGACGTCGCCGTCGTTGTCGACGTCGCCGAACGCGCAGCCGCGTCCGATGTTCTCGGCCGTGATGGCCGGACCCGCCTTCGCCGATACGTCCTCGAAGCGCCCGTTGCCGAGATTTCGATACAGGATCTTCGGCTCCCGGTACGTCAGGTGCAGCTTGCGATCGGCAATCTGCGAGTAGACGTGGCCGTTGGCGATGAAGATGTCGTTCCAGCCGTCGTTGTCGAAGTCGAAGAAGTCGACGCCGAAGCCGACGTGCTTGCGATTGACGCCAAGGCCGGCGCGGATGCTGCTCACCTCGAACGCGCCGCCGGCGTTCCGGTACAGCGTGGTCACCTGCTCCGAGAAGTTCGTGCGGACGATGTCCAGCCAGCCGTCGCCGTCGTAGTCGCCGACGCCGGCGCCCATGCCGGCCAGCGCCGCGCCGTGCTCGTCGAAGGCGCAGCCCGCGGGCACCGCGATCTCGCGGAACGTGCCGTCGTGGTTGTTGCGATAGAACAGGCTCGGCGCGGTATCGCACGCAACGTAGATGTCGGGCCAGCCGTCGTTGTCGAAATCGGCCGCCGCGGCGCCCATTCCGTACGAGCCCGTCTGACGCCAGTTGCTGCTCACGAACACCATCGACGAAGGACCGCGCGGCCGCCCGATGCCGGAGGCATCCGAGACATCGGCAAACGTACCGTCGCCGCGGTTGCGATAGAGGATGTTCGTGCCGCCGGCGAACCCGAGCGGACCGCACGGGACCGCGATCTCGTTGTAGCGGCAATACGCGGAGTCGCCCGGATGCGGCGCGCGCTCCGGATCGAAGTTCACGTAGTTGGCGACGAACAGATCGAGGTGGCCGTCGCGGTCGTAGTCCAGAAAGCAGCAGCCCGCACCCCATCGGGTTCCCGATCCCGCGACCCCGGCGCGTTCCGATACGTCGGTGAACGTGCCGTTGCCATTGTTGCGGTACAGCACGTTCTGTCCCCAGTAGCTCACGAACAGATCGTCGAATCCGTCGTTGTCGTAGTCGCCGATGCAGCAGGCCTGGCCCCAGCCCGAATGCGTCAGGCCCGCCTTGGCCGTGACATCGGTGAACGTGCCGTCGCGATTGTTGTGGAACAGATAGCTTGCCGGACGCGCGTCGCGCGCCTTCGGATCGAAGCTGCTGCCGTTCACGAGGAAGATGTCGAGCCAGCCGTCGTTGTCGTAGTCGAAGAACGCGGCACCGCAGCCCATTTCCTCGAGGATGAACTGCTTGTTGGACGGACTGCCGGAGACGTTGACGGCGCGCGAGAGTCCCGCCGCGGCGGTGACGTCGGTGAACACGACGGGCTCCTGCGCGTGCAGCGCGAGATGCCAGGGCCGCGAGATCGCGGCGGCGCCGGCGCATCCAAGTGCCTGCAGGAACGCGCGCCGCGATCGGCTCCAGGGATGGATGGACCGCTCAGTCACGTCCGGTTCCCGTTGCGCGACGCTTCTTCTCCAGCTCGGTGCTCTCGTGTTCGAGCTTCTGGAACGCCTCGAGCGCTTTCCGGCTGTCGTCCATCCGGCCGAGCCGCCGATAGACGCCAGCCAGGACGTAGTAGTACGACGATGCGCGGGGGTTGAGGGCGATGGCGGCGTTGAGCGCCTTGACCGCAGCGTCGAGATCGCCCTGGCGATCGTACGCGCGCCCCTGTTGAAACAGCGCGCCGTCGGCTTTCGGATCGAGCGCGAGCGCGCTCCGCGCGTGCTCCAGCGCTTTGCTCGGATCGCCGGTCTTGTTGTAGTAGGCGCTCAGGTTCACGTGCGGCAGCGCGTACGTGCCGTGCCGCTCGTCGTTGAGCGCAACCGCTTTCTGATAGGTCGTCACGGCGCGCTCGTCTTCTCCCAGCGCCTCGAGCGCAAAGCCCAGCGCATCCATCGCCTCCACGTACTGCGGGTCGATGCGCAGCGCCGACTCGAACGCTCTTCTCGCCGGCTCCCAGTTGTCCTGGACCGACAGCAGCTTGCCGAGATTGTAGTAGCTCTCCGACGAATCGGGCTTGTAGCGGATCGCCTGCTCGAACTCGATCTGCGCGGCGTCGAAGCGGCCGATGATCATCAGGTCGCGGCCGAGAATCTTGTGCGCCTCGGCGTTGGTGACGTCGAGCTCGAGCGATTTCGCCAGCGCGCGGATCGACTCGCCAATCTTCTGCTGCCCGAACAGGCTGTAGCCGAGCGCATACCAGCCCCAGGTGGACGCGGGACGCTCCTTCACGTACGCGGCGAGCACAGGCTCGGCGTCGGCAAACTTCCCTTCGCGAATGTAGCCCTCGACTTCGGCGATGCGTGCCGGATCGTCCGCGCTGGCAGCCGGCTTCGTCAGCTCCTCGAGGCGCGCTTTCGCGATCGTCGATGCCGGGTTGAGCTCGAGCGCTTTCTTGTAGGCCGCGATGGCTTCGTCTGCTTTGCCCTGCTTCTCGAGGACGGATCCGAGGTACTGCTGCGCGTCCGCAGAATCGGGCTGCACCTGCACGGCGTGGCGGAACTTCTGCGCCGCTTCGTCGAGCGAGCCGCGGTCGAGCGCCGCTCGCCCTTCGGCGATGTCGAGGCTTGCGTTGCGGGTGCGATCGCCGGCCGCCGACAGCTCCCGTCCCTTCGCCAACTCGACGGCGGCGTCATCCTTCTTGCCCGCGCGCGCGAGCGCGAGGCCAAGCTGATAGTGCGTCTCGCCGCTGGACGGATCCAGCCGCGCGGATTCCTGCAACGCGGTGACGGCGTCGGCAACCTTTCCGTCGGCGAGCAGCGCCTTGCCAAGCGCGAAGTGCGCCCGCGCAAACGTCGGGTCGAGATCGATGACCTTTCGGAGCTGCTCGATCTCCTTCGCCGGTCCGGCGCTCGAGCTCGAGCCGTAGGCTGTCGCGAGATTGAATTGCGCCTTGACGGACGTCGGCGCGAGCGCGACCGCCCGCTCCAGCTCGCGGATGGCCTCGTCCGGATCGGTGGGCGTGAGCGCGGCGCCGAGGTTCGCGTGCGCATCGGCGTAGTCCGGCGCGAGACGCACCGCCTCGCGGAGCGCGGCGATGCCGCCCGGATCGTCTCCCGCCTGAATCAGCACCAGGCCGAGATTGTTCTGCGCTTCGGCGTAGTCGGGACGGAGACGAATCGCTTCACGAAACGCCGACGCGACGTCCGCCGCTCGCGGCGCCGGCACGGCCGAGCAGCCGACCGAGCGTGTTGTTCGCCTCCGCCCGCCCGGCGTCGGCCGTCTGCGCGGACGACGACAGCGTCGAGCGAAGCGCCGCGATCGCAGCGCTCCAGTCCGGCGCGGGCGGCGCCGGCGCCGGCACGTTCAGCCCTGCTTCGAACTGCCCGATTCCCGGATCGAGCTGGCCCGCGCGCAGATACGTGATGCCGAGATCCACATAGACAGCGGCGCTCGACGGCAGGAGCGCGATCGCGCACTGCAGGCTGACGCGCGCCGCCGGCAGGTCTCCGCGCTCGCGCAGCATCGTGCCGAGAAACGCGTGACTCTCACCGGCCGCGGGATCCAGCTTCACGCTCTGCTGCAACTCCGCGACGGCGCGGTCTTTCTCGCCGCTGTACCAGAGCGCCACGCCGAGATGGTAGTGCGCCTCCGAGGATTCCGGGTTGATGGCGATCGCTCGCTGGAGGTGAGCGATGGCCTGCGGAAGCTCTCCCTGCTGGCCGAGCGTGAAGCCGAGCAGCGTGTGAGCGTCGGCGAACTTCTCGTCGAGACGCAGGGCCTCTTCCAGTCTCGCGCGCGCTCGCGTGAGATCGCCCTGGCCGAGCGCGTCCTGCGCCTGCTTGTACAGATCGTCGCCGGCGCTCGGGGTCGGATGAGCAGCTTTTCGCGACTCACGTGCCTGCTGCTTCAGCGCGTTGCCAAGCGCGTAGTAGGCCTCGCGCATCTCCGGGTCGATCTCGAGCGCCCGCTCGTACGCCGCGATCGCGCCGCTCGCGTTGCCGCTCTGACCCAGCGTCTGGCCGATCTCGTACTGCACCGACGCGTTGTGAGGATCGGCCTCCGCGACCTTGCGGAGATGTTCGAGCGCGCCGTCGAGATCGCCCGTCTCCCGGAGCGCCGTGCCGAGATTCAGATGCGCGCCGACGCTGTTCGGCTCCAGCGCAAGCGCCTGTCTGAACACTTTCACCGCCTCGGCGTAGTCGCCGCTCTGCGCGAGCGTCGAGCCGAGGTTCGAATAGGCGCGTCCGTACTGGGGATCCAGCTCGACGGCCTTCCTGAATTCGGCGATGGCGCCCGGCATGTCCGACTTCGCCGCCAGCGCGACCCCGAGCCAGTTGTGGGCTTCAGCAGATCCGGGTCCTGCTTTCACGGCACGCTGGAACGCGTCGAGCGCGCGCGGATCCTCGTTGCGATCCAGATAGGCCAGGCCGAGAAGCACCCATCCCTTTGGATCGTCGGGGTTGCGCGACGTCAGCGCCTCGAGCTCACCGACGTCGGCGGCGGTCGGCCGCCTGGCCTTGTTCGACGGCGCGTCGCAGGCGGGAGCCTGCTGACGCCTGACGCCGGAGCCTGCGCGACGGAGCAGCCACATCGAGCAGTAGCAGCGTCATTGGCCGGGATCCAGCAGCCGGAGCTGCAGGCGTGAGGTGGTTTCGTCCTCCTCGCGCAGCGATTTCGCGACCGCGAGCTGACGGTCCGCTTCGTCCTTCCGTCCGGTGCGCGCGAGCAGCAGCCCGAGCTGGTAATTGGCCTTCACGAGCTTCGGATTCAGATGGATGGCGTTCCGCAGTTGTCGCTCGGCTTCATCGTAGCGTTGGGCCGTCATCAGCAGGCCGCCCAGAGCCTCGCACGACGGCGGCGTGGTCGGGAAAGCCCCGCACCACCTTCTCCAGGATCGCGATGGCCTCGGCGTCGTTCCCCTGGTCGCGGACCACGAGGCCGAGGTAGGACTGCGAGGCCAGCTGCTCGGGCTGCAGATCGAAGGCTCTCGCGCAGGTGTGTGGCGGCTTCCGTCAGGTGACCCTCGAGGTACAGGATCGATCCCAGGGCGTACTGAAGCTGCGGATCGGCCGGTTGTTTCTCGACGAGCGGCTCGACGAGATGCTGGGCCGCTTCGAACTGCTTCTTGCCGACCTTCGCCGCGGCGAGCGTGTATTGATACGTCCGGTCGTCCGGCTTCAAGGCTGCCGCCTTCACGAGCGCAGGCTCGGCGTCGTCCAGCAAATCCATCCGGAGGCACACGCGACCGAAGCCCAGAAGAATCTCCGGATTCTCTGGATCGACCTTCTTCGCGCGCATCCAGTACGAGAGCGATCGCTCGAGCTCCCCGCCCTGTTCCGCCACGGCCGCGGCCTGGCGCAGCGCAGGAACCGAATCCGGTTTCAGCGCGAGCGCGGCGTCATAGTGCTCCAGCGCGCGGGTAGGATCGTTGTTCAGGAGATACGCGCCGGCGAGGTTGAACGCCAGCTCGTACGACGGCGGACCGCCGTCGCGCGCACGTTCAAGGAGCTCGATGGCCGCTGGTGCGTCGCCTTCCGTCGCCAGGCGCACGCCGACCTTGATCATCAGGTCGCGAGGCACCTTGGACGCATCGAGCGCCAGCGCGCGTTCCAGGTGCGGCAGCGCGAGCGCCGGCTTTCCTTGAAGCGTGTAGACCTGTGCGAGGCTCAGATGGGCGCCGACGAGGCGATCGTCGAGCGCAATCGCTTTCTTGAAAGACGACGACGCTGTCGTCGAGGCGCTTGCGTTGGAAGCTGATCGTGCCGAGCACCGAATAGGCGGCGGCCTGTGTCGCTGGATCGCCGAGCGCCTGCCGCGCCTGGGCCTCCGCCTCGTCCAGCCGTCCCTGCTGGACGAGATGCGCCGCACTCTGAAGGGCTTGGGAACCGTCAGCGCGAGGTGGCCCGCTCTGGCCGCGCGGGGACGCAGCGGCCTCGGGTGTTGCAATGAGCAGTGCGCACAGGACCAGCGTAATGGGAGCAGAGGATCGGCTCCGCCGCGCGCCGGGAGGCGGCGGAGCCAGAATCCGTGGGCTTAGAAGTCGAATCTGAAGGCAAACTGAATCGATCGGGGCTGGTTGCACTGCGTGTTGACCGTCCCGAACGCGGGCGAGCTCCAGTTCGTGTTTGGATCGCAGAACAACGTCCGGTTGAACAGATTACCGAAATCCATCTCGAAGCGGAACTTCTTCTGGTCCCCGAGATTGAATTCCTTGAAGACGTTGACGTCCTCGCTGTAGTTGGGGAAACCCCGCACTGTTCCGTCGACCCGCGGCGCGTTGCCGAACTGGAGCGGTCCGGGATCCGTCCACGCGTTCGCGTTGAAGTAATTGTCCGTCGTCGGATCGAAGCTTCCCGTCGCGGCGACGCCATCGGTGCCCGACACCCGGTTCGGCCGCTTCTGGCCGTTGAAGAGCAGACCTCCGAGGTCGTTGTTCATCGTGATGTTCAGGGGGCGCCCGCTCTCATATCTCAGGATACCGCTGACGTGCCAGCCGCCGAGAAGGTCTCGCGAGAGGCCGGCTGATGGGCCAGGCACTTCCCAGGTGAAGCCTGTCAGGAACACGTGGGGCGTGTCGTCGAAGCTGAGGCCCCACGGTAGCGGGTTCGACGGGTCCTGCACGGTCCCGTTGATGCCGTTGTCCCCCTGCGCGCTCTCCGCGCCGTTGTTATGCAGGTTCGAGTACGTGTAGCCGACTCGCCACTGGAGTCCATGGGAGAAACGGCGCTCCAGAACCAGCTCGAGCGCGTGGTACTGACTTTCACCGGTCGGCACCCCGCGCCAGATGATGTTCTGGTACTGCGGATACTTCCGGATCGCCTGCGCGACGTTGCCGGTGAAGCCCGGATACGGCGACTGGATGCCGGCCGCGTGGGCCAGATCCGAGTTGATGTCCGACTGCAGGACGGGCGTTCCCAGCGCCAGCACGCTTGGCGAATTCATGTTCGCGTCGACGCCCAATGTCTGCCAGTGATGGTTCAAACGGCTGCCGTGGTTGCCGATGTACGACACGTCCACCATCATGTTGCTGGTCAATTCGCGCTCGTACGTGATGGACCAGTTCTGGAACCGCGGCAGCGTCAGTCCATCTTTCGCCACCGCAATGGGCGCCGTCCCCAGGCCGATCGTCGGGTCGATGAACGGCGGCTGTTGAATCGCGCTCGCCGGGAAGCCCTGATCGAGAAGAAACGCCGGCTGGATGCCGTTCGTGGTGTTCGCCGCCAGCGCGTTATCCTGGAATCCGAGGGTCGGCTGCCCGACGAACTGATCGAACGCGACGTGCGCGTAGTAGATACCGTAGCCGCCGCGGAGCGCGCTCCGGTCGTTGATGCGATAGGCGGCCCCGATGCGCGGCCCCCACGCGTCCTTCGGCGGGTTCTCGAACGTCCGCGTCCCGGCCAGTCCCGGACCGTCGCCCGCGAAGATGATCGCGCCCGGAATATTGCCGGCGCCGGGATTTGGCGTGGTCGCGTCGAACGTCGAGTATTGATTGTTGACCTCGGTCCGGGCCGACTGGTAGTCGAAGCGGAGACCGAGCGTCAGCGTCAGCTTGTCCGACACCTTGAACTCGTCGTTGATCCACGCTCCCGTGTACGTCTCTCGAAACGTCGGCTCGACCGGGATCGTCTGGTTCGCGCTCTGAACCTGGCCGAGCAGGAATGACGCGAACGGATCGCCGGTCGGCGCCAGGTTGTTGCCGTTGGCGTCGAATCCAGCCGTGCCGACACGATTGAAATGGAACTCCCCAGCCACCGATCCCACGGCCCACCCGCGGAACGGGAAGTCGTGGTAGCGGAACTCGAATCCGCTCTTGAGCGTGTGCCGGCCCTTCACCCACGTCAGGTCGTCCGAGAACTGCCAGCGGTTGTTCACCAGGAACCCGAAGCCGGGCCAGCCGTACTGCCCAAGCTGGTTGTAGGGAATGTTGCCGTCGAAGCTCAGAAGTGGAGGGCCCCCGGTCGTGTCGAGAATGCCCCCTGTCGGAGCGGACGTGCCGGCCCAGAGACGCTGTGGCCACTGCGCGCCGGCCGCCAGGTTGTTCCCGCCCATGAACCACCGGTCGTACGCGACGGTCGAGTGATTGAGCAGGTTGTCCCTGACGATCCAGTCGAACTGCTGATGGAGGTGCTGCGTGGAAATCCGCTGGAAGAACCCGTCGCCGTAATAGTCGGTGTTCTTCTGCGGCTCCGTTTCAGGATTGTTCGGCACGGTGCAGCCGGCGACCTCGCCGCAGTTGCGGACCGACGGACGGTGGTTCCAGTAGAAGCTCGTGCTTCCCCTGAAGCCCTTGCTGAAGTTGTGGTCGACGCGCGCCATGATGTTCCGCGCGTTGAGCTCCCACGTCTGGTCGCCGGCGGGATTGCCGGCCACGTTGTTGGAGATTTGGTTGCGATCCGGGTGCACCATCAAGGGAACGACCCGCGACGCCATCAGACTCCGCATCGGGTCGTTGGCCGGGATGACGTTGCCCGGATAGGGATCGCGGACCGGGATGCCGTTGACCAGATGCGTCGATGGCAGGGTTGAAGATCTGCCCCGCGAAAATCGGGCGCCCCAGCACGTCGAGTTGCGATCTGATTGCCCGTCAGCAGCGCGCTGAAATCTCCAGTTCTTGAACGCGTCGATGGGCGTCGTGTTGCCGAAGCCCGGCAGCACGCCGGACCGCAGCCGCGTGTAGTCGTAGTTGACGAAGAAGAACGTCTTGTTGTGCCCGTCGTACTTGAACAGCTTGACCGGACCGCCGAACGTGGCGCCGAAGTTGTTGTTGCTCAGGGGCGACGGTCCGGTCCCCGCTTGCTTCGCGAAGAACCCGGTCGAGTTGAACTTGTCGTTGGCAACGTAGTCGTACACGCTGCCGCGGTACGAGTTCGTGCCGGACTTGCCGGTGTACTCGATGAAGCCGCCGCTGGTGTGACCGTACTGGGCCGAATACGACGTCGAAATGACCTTCACTTCCTGGACGGCTTCCACGGGCGGCGTGCTCTCGTGGCTCTGCTGATGTCCGACGGCGTAGCCGAACGCTGCGCCGTCGAAGAAGTTCTCGGTCGCCATCGTCTGACCGCCGTTGATCCGCGAGTTGAATTGGCTGCCGCGGAACATCGGGTCGCCGTTCGGACGCATGGGGAGATAGCCGGGCTGGATCAGCAGGACGGCCTCCGCGAGCCGCACGTCTGCGGCGGTCACGATCGGCAGCGCCCGGTAGTACTCTTCGTTGACCGTGTGGGCGACGTCGGGGGTGGTGACGTCGATGCCGCTGCGTCCCTCGACCTGCACGGTTTCCTGGAGCCCGCCGACCTGCATGGAGACGTCGTTGCGGATCGCCTCGCCGCCTTGGAGCAGAATCCCGCTCGTGACGGCTTTCTTGAATCCCTGCATGTCCACGGTGACCGAATACTGGCCGAGGACCAGCGGCGGACTCGTGTACGCGCCGGCGCTGTTCGTCACGATGACGGTGTCGACGCCGGTCGCTTCGTTGTGGATCGTGACGGTCGCGCCGGGCAACGCGCCGCCCTGCGCGTCGGTGACGACGCCGCTGATGACGGCCCGGTCGGCACGCTGTGCAAAGAGGGGAGTGCTCGAGCAGACGCTCAAGCAGAGACTTGCGGCAAGAACGCGGAGGCCTACTCGGTAGGTCCTCGTCATGGACAACCTCCCGTTGCGCCTGAACGGATCCAGCTCAGCACCGTGAACGTTCACGGTGCCGTGGAATGGCACGCTAATGCAAACACACTAGGCTGTCAAGCGGAATGTGCACGCCACTGTCGAGCTGGAACCCCTTATGCGGCTGACGTTTAGTGGGTCGCCAGGAGAGCCATCGAGTAGGAGCGGGCCGGAAGCTTGAAGGTCATCCGCGCCCCAGGGGACGGCGGTTCGAGCGGCCGCGGCACGACCCGCTTCGGCTCGGCGAACGTGTTGAACGCTTTCAGATCGGCACCGGTCAGGGTTTCACACGCCAGGACGCGTGTCGGCGTCAGGTCACGCCAATCGAGCACCAGCTCCCGCTCCGATTCGAGGTCGCGGTTGAGCATCAGCACGCATGCGCGGCCGTTCGCTTGATCGAGCGTGGCGGCGACGTCGACGAACGGCACCTGATCATCGCGGGCGACATCCGCTCGAAGGCCCGCTGCCGCGATCGGATACGTCTCGGATTCGACGAACAGGTCCAGGACCTGGCCACGCGCGTGTTGCAGCGCCCAGGCGTACGGATAGTAGGTGGCCTGACGGAGGACGGACGTCTCGTTGGTCACGAGGGGAGCGATGACGTTGAGGATCTGCGCCAGGCACGCGACGCGGACGCGGTCCGACTGGCGCAGGAGCGTGTTGAGAAAACCGCCGACGAGCAGCGCGTCCTCGAGGTTGTAGACTTCCTCGAGCAGCTTCGGCGCGAAGGCGCGCTTCCCGTCAGCGAAGTCTCCGCCGCGCGCGCGATACCAGACGTTCCACTCGTCGAAGGACAGCCACAGGCGCTTCGGCGATTTGCGCAGCCCCTGCACGTAGTCGGCGACCGCGGCGATCTCCGTGATCTGCCGCTCCATGTCCAGGTTCATCGCCAGGAATCTCGCCGGTGCTGTTGCCTGTCAGCTGCGGCGTATTGCCGTAGTAGTTGTGCAGGGAAATCGCGTCCACCTGGTCGTAGCATTCCTCCAGCACCTCACGGTCCCAGACCAGGTACGTCGGCATATTGGGATTGCTCGAGCCGCAGGCGATGAGTTGCAGTTCGCGATCGATGACGCGGATCTGCCGCGCCGCGTCGCGTGCTTTCTGCCCGTATTCGCGCGCCGACATGTGGCCCATCTGCCAGGGGCCGTCCATCTCGTTCCCGAGACACCAGTAGCGCACGTTATGGGGCGCGTCGTATCCATGCGACCGCCGCAGCTCGCTCCACTTGGTGCCCCTGTCGACGTTGCAGTACTCGACGTAGGCGACGGCCGTGTCCGGAGTTCCGGTGCCGAGATTGAACGCCAGCAGCGGCTCGGTTGCCACCAGCTTGCACCAGTCGATGAACTCGTTGGTCCCGAACTGGTTGGGTCTCGAGCGAGTTCCACGCCCGCTCCAGAACGGCAGGCCGCTGTTTCTTCGGTCCGACGCCGTCCAGCCAGTTGTAGCCCGACACGAAATTCCCGCCGGGATAGCGCATCACCGGGCACGCCAAGTCCCTTGATTTCGCCGATGACGTCGGTGCGGAAGCCATTCGCGTCGGCGAGGGGTGAGCCGGGCTCGTACACGCCTGTGTAGATCGCTCTGCCGAGATGCTCCAGGAATGCGCCGAACAAGCGTCGATCGAATGCCGCGCGTGCTCGCGATTGCAGGATCACCGCCCGCGCCGGTCCGCGAGCAATCTGGGCATACCCGATGCTGCGCAGCCACGGTCCGGCAGCAAGCAGCGCGCCTGACGCGCCCAGCTGAGAGAGGAACGCGCGCCGACTGTGTGTGGTGCTCATGAGGCCATGTCCTGGCACCCGACTCTGGACGACCGCCGGAGCGGCGCGCAGCATATCAAATTTCTGCGGGAACGTTCACGGTGCTCGACGTCCACGCGCCTGGAGGACGCGAGCCTCGAACACCCTGCCATCGCAGTCAGTGGAACGACCAGCCGACGCGCCAAAAGAGCGGCGAATTGCGCACGCAGTCACCGGTGAATTACGCTTCCCGCCAGCCACGTACGAAGGAGGGCGCAGCGATGATCCCAGTGGACGTTCGGCACGCCTCTCGTCGTCTCGCGGCCACGCCGCTCCTGTCGCTGGGCGCCATGCTGACGCTGGCCCTCGGCATCGGCTCCGCCGTCGTCATGGTGGACGTCCTCGACCGACTGCTGCTGCGCGCGCCGGCGCAGGTCACGGACCCTGACCGCGTGGCGCGGGTTATTTGGAAGCGGGAACGGGTACGTCGGAGATCTCACCGACTATCCGACCTTCGAGGCCCTCTCCGCCATGCACGACACCCTTGGCGCGAGCGTGTACTTCAGTGAGTCGTTGACGCTTGGACGCGGTGAGCGCGCGCGTCGGCTGGAGGTCGTGGACCAGAGTCCCGGCTATTTCGCGGTCCTGGTGTTCAACCAGCCATCGGATCGTCCCGGATGCGGCGAACGCGTCACGGGAAGACGTCGCCGTCATCAGCCATGCGCTGTGGCAGCGCGAATTCGGCGACTCCCAGACGTGCTGGGACAGCCGATCCAGCTCGGTCTCGACACCGACACCATCGTCGCGGTTGCCCCACGCTGCTTTGCGCGCTGGCTTCAGGCTTTCCGCATGGCTGCCGGCGCGGCGCGCGGTCGCATCGATCCCGTCGTGGCGCTGCGGACCGAGTAGGATTATTTCGCCGCGACGTAGCTCTTGCGCGCCCGCGGCTTCACGCCGCCCTGATTGACCTTGACGCTGATGTCGTGCACTTTGCCGTCGCGTTTGGGTGGTGCGAACCCGAGCAGGTACTGCGTGTGGAGCTCGTCTGCAACGCGCGCAAACGCAGCACCCAGATCCTGACCAAATCGAATTTCGGTGTACCCGCCGCCAGTCTCTTCCGCCACGCGAGCCAGACCCGGATCCGGCAGATCGGCCAGCAGAGCGGCCCGCAAACCGCCCGGCCCGATCCCTGGCGGCATCGTGTGGGAGCTCCGGCTGTGTAAGCCGATCGCGTAGATCATCGTGTCCTCGCGCCTGGCTCGATCGATGACGTCTGCCTGGCCCACGGGACGCTGACGGAAGTTCATCGGCCCGCTGTCTTTGCCGTCGCTGAGCACGAGAATCACCTTGCGCCGGTCGTCCTCCTCGCCGAAGGATCCCAACGCCTGATCGATCGCGCGCCACAAGGGCGTCGGTGCGTCCGGCGCGATCTCCCTCGGCACCGCCGCCGCGAGCTCTTCGGGATCGTGCGTGAACGATGGGCTGATCTCGACCTCGTATCCGAACGATCCGACGCGAGCGAGATCGTCCTTGGCGAGCCGCGCGAAGAGCTGCGCCGCGGCTGCGCGCAGCAGGGGCAGATTGCCCTCCATGCTGCCGGAGACGTCAAGCATCACGATGAGGCGGACGGGCTGCGGCTTGTTCTCGAACTGCGTGAGCGGCTGTGGATGACCGTCGTCTCGCACCTCGAAATTCTCGCGCACGAGCGTCGTCACGAGGCGGCCATCCTTGTCCGTGACGGTCGCGAAGACGCGGACGACGTCGCTGCCGCCGCGAAAGGTCGGGGGCTGCTGGCCCGCCGTACCCGTCGCGCCCACGAGACAGACGACCAGTGTTCCACCCGCAAGGAGTCGTGTCATGCCGTTCCCTTCATCGGCAGGCACCCCCATTGATATCACGGGCCGCGGGCCGCGGGACGCATGCCGCGGAGCACGCGGAAGACGCGGATCACGCGGACATCTAGGTTGGTTTAACCGTTCCAGCTCGCGAGATCGCGGCCGTTTGCTCATCGCCGATCCTGGCAACCCTCGGTTACCGAGGCTACAGTGTCAGGACTCGCTCGCGTTCTACAATGTGTCCGCGGCCGCGGGGCTGACCTTGCAGGGGAGATCCATGCCGGACGCGCAGGAACTTCAGTCCGTCGTCGAGGCGGCGGAACAGGCCGCCGCGGCCGGCGACTACGCGTCCGCCGAACGGCTGCTTCGCGAGGTGGCGTCGCTGCAGGAGGCGAGCGTCGGAGCGCTCCATCCGGATCTCGCCAACACGCTCAATAACCTCGGGGTCGTGTGCGAGATCACCGGGAAGGACGCCGACGCCGAGCAATTCCTCCGGCGCTCGAGCTCGATTGCCGCGGCCGCCCTGCCGCCCGATCATCCTTTCGTCGCCACGAGCCGGAAGAACCTCGAGGATTTCTGTACCGCGCGCGGCAAGCCTGTGGACCTTCCGACGGCGCCGCCACAATCCGACGCAGCCACCGCTGGCCCCGCTCATCACGGACGTCCTGCCGCAGAAGCGCATCCGAGCCACGGGTGCCGCCCGCACTATCCGGACCACATGTGCCATCGGCGCCATCCGAACGAGCGTTGCCGTCACGCACGATCGCCATCATCGGAGCCGTTCTCCTCGTGTTCCTGATCGCCGCTGTCGCATGGCTCCGTTCGCCGCGTCGCACGGGATCGTCGTCTCCGTCACCAACGGCGACACAGAGCGCGCCGTCGGCCACCGCGCGGCCGCCATCCTCCAGTCCCGTCGCGAGTGCTCCCCCAGGACAACAGGCTCCACGAGCGATCGGCCGGCGGCCGTTGTGCCAAAGACACCTCCACCCATCACGCCGGAGCGAAAGACCGCGCGAGGCTCGGGCCGGTGCCGATGGTAGCAACCGCGGAACTCTGCAAGGCTCTGTCGACCTCCGGCGAGTGGCGATGTGTCACGGCGGGAAATCCGGCCGGTCCTGGCGCGCTCTTCTTTTACACGCGGATCAAGTCTCCGACCACCATGACGGTCCTGCATCGCTGGTATCGAGGCGACCGGTTGCGGCAGTCGGTGGAGCTCTCGGTTCAGGCGAATACGAAGGACGGCTATCGCACGTTCAGCCGGCACACCGTCGACCGTAAGAGCGCCGGCGACTGGAAGGTGGAGCTCAGAACGAAGGACGGCGTGCTCCTGCACGAGGAGCGGTTCGTCGTCCGCTGACTGCAGCTCCTGACGAACAACATGGACCACTGGCGTCTCCGACGTGATCCGCGGCTCGACGTGTCAGCGACCTCAGTTGTCGCCTACTGCAGGCCGACGCGCCGCCGCCACTCCGAGTGGAACGCGTTTGGCTGGATCTGAAAATCCATCAGCGCCTGGTCAACGGAGTGTCCCTCACCGATGGCCTGGAGGAAACCGCCAACGTTGGATCCCAATTGCCCGCAGAGGATCTCCGCGGCGGTAGCGCTCTCGGCGTAGGCGACGAGCGCCGCGCGTTCGTCGAGGCCTCCGAATCCTCGGACCAGATTCTCGAGCGGAATCACCTCGTCGCCATGCCGCAGCGCGTCTGACGTCCACGCGTGATCGCTGGCTTCGAGATAGGCGGCGAACCCTTCGTTCAGCCAGGCCGGCACGTGGCGCGGCGCTGCGGTGGCGATTACGGCATGCACGAGCTCGTGGGTCGCGACGCGGTCGAGATCGTCCCCGGACGAGAGGGCGCCGCCAACGGCCAGGCGAATCTGACCGTCGTAGTTGCCAGCCGACCATGACGGCGATCGCGTGACATCGTGGAAGGCCTGATTCGTGTAGAGCGTGACCGTCAGCGGCGCCGCCGGATAGCTGCTCAATGCCTTCCCGATCCTCCAGTACTCGCGCTCCAGCACGCGCGCCACGCGGTCGCCGATGGTTCTGCTGAGTGCCTCCTTCATACAGGATGCGAAAGTGCTCGACAGGCTTCTCCAGATAGTTGCTCTGCGTCGACGACTCGTGCTGCCACTGCGCGAGCAGCTCCGTGACGCGCCCGTCGCGTGGCCGCAGCGCTGAGGCCTCACGCATCGATTTGATCGCGAGGTCGGTCTGTCCGCGTTCGTGCGCGACCTCTCCGAGCAGGACGAAGGCGTCGGCGAACGTCGGGTCGAGATCGACCGCGCGTTTCAGCGACGACAGCGCCGTCTCCGATCGACCGAGGGCAAATGCGGCGGACCCCGACCCGAAATGGAGCATCGGGTCCCGAGGACGCGTCTTCAGCGCCTCGCCGAAGATCTGCGCGGCGCGCTCGGGCTGGCCCTGCTCGAGCGCCGTCCACCCTTCCGGAGCGATCACGTCGCGCCGCGCCGCGCGTCCGAGTCCGACGGCGATCGCCAGCCCCGAGGACGCCGCCAGAAAGGCGACGACGAGCACGGCGCGGCTGGAGCGATCCAGAGGCACGACGAGGTTGCGTGCGGCAAAGGATGTACCCACCGTGTCGAACGGAAAAATGTGTGGCTGGCCACGACCCCGCCGTCGCGGGCGCCACATCTTCGATCGCCGAACTGCCAGTTGTGTGATCGCTGGCAGGGTCAGGAAAGGCCGAGCCGATGTGACCCTGGCGTGACATCGTGTGGAAACTGACTACCGTGGTGGTGAGAAGCCAGCTCGTCAGGACTGCCGCGCAAGCGCCGTTTTTTCTGTCGCTTACGGTTACCGCATGATTGGCCGTCTCCTTGCCTTCAAGCCCGACGCATGACCGGCGCGGTAAGAGCCACCACGGCAGCACGACACATACGGCAGGCAGTCCTCATCTGCAGCCTGTTCGCAGGCGTCGCCCTGTCGCCGACGATCGCCGAGGCACAGGGCGCCGCGAGACCTGACCCCGAAGTGGTCAATCCGAGACCTGACTCCCCAGGTCGACAAGAAAAAGGACGACGACTCACAGGATCTGTCGATCAGGCCGATCACGCCGGCCGAGCGACGTGACTGGATGGTCGACGGCATGGTCGGGCCGAAGACATTGGGCATGGCTGTCGCGTCCGCCACGTTCCGTACGGCCATCAATTCGCCGGAGGAATGGACGGGTTCGTCAGGGTTCGCGAAGCGCTTCGCGACGTTCGAGGCGCACGTGGCGATCTCCAAGAGCATCGAAGGTGGGCTCGGAGCGCTGTGGAACGAAGATCCGCGCTCGATTCGATCGCACCGGCAGGGCTTCTGGCCGCGCCTCGGCTACACGATGACGACGATCGTGATGGCGCCGCGCGCCGACGGTCATCTCGCGCCCGCGTGGGGACGGATGGCGGGCAACGTCGGCGCGAGCGTCATCGAGAACGCCTGGTTACCCGATCGAAAGACGACCGGGACGCGTACCGCGATGCGCGTTGCAGATGGCTTACTCGGACGCTTCCTCAACAACCTGTGGACCGAGTTCGGTCCGGACGTCCGCACGAAGTTCAGCCGGAAGAAAGCGCCTGAGGACCGGACGGTCGTTGCCGAGAATCGCTAGGCAGACCATCACCGCGAGGCCGTGTGCTCGACGGTGCCGACGACCGTCATCAAACGAGTGTCCGCACCGCCGACGTTCTCCTCACTGTCGATCGTCACCTGATCGCCTGCGAAGCGCAGCCGATACGTCATCGCGAACGGCGTGCGATAGCGCACGACCTTCAACGTGTACGTGTCTTCCGCCGTCCACCCGCCGCTCACCGCCACCGGCTCCGACGCGTCCTTACTCTCGAGCGTCCCGGTCTGCCAGCCATTCGGCTTCGCCTTCAAGTGCTGGTCCTGTCCATTCATCCTCAGCGTCAGACTGCCCACGCCGCTCGCATCCATCGAATCGAAAGCCACGGCTTCGATCGAACGGCGGTTGGTCCCGAACGTATATCGCCGTCCCGCAATCGACTTCGCGATCGACGACAATGCGGTTGTTGTCTCAGGACGCAACGTCAGACCTGCCAGCCTTGCTTTCAATTTCTCGTTCGATGCCGTGTCGGCGGGCAGCGGCTTGGCGTCGAGCGCCGGGATCGAGCCGATCCCAGACGACGTTCATGACTGACGCCATGTCCCGGGTCCCGCTGGTGATTGCGACCACCGCGTCGTACTGCGGCATGACGATGCAGAATTGGCCGTGGGCCCCGTCACCTCTATAGAAGCCGTGTCGGCATCGCCAGAACTGATAGCCGTACCCCTGTTCCCAATCGCTGGTCGGTGAGCTGCCGTTCGACATCTGCCGCGCGGTCGCGGCGTCCACCCAGGACGCGGGCACCAGCTGGTGGCCCTGCCATTGACCCTTCTGCAGATACAGCTGCCCGAATCGCGCGATGTCCTCCGTGCGCACGCTGAGCCCGAAGCCTCCCATCGAGATCCCCTGCTTGCTCGCGTCCCACGTGGGGTTCGCGATGCCGAGCGGCTCGAAAATCCTCGGCCTCAGATAGTCGAGCACCGTCTGGCCGGTGACCTTCTGCACGATTGCCGAGAGCATGTAGCTCGCCGGCGTGTTGTAGACGAAAAACGTTCCGGGCTTGTGCGAAACGGTCAGACCCAGGAATCGCTTCACGAGGCTGTCGCTCGAGGCAAACGGGAAGTCCCGGATGTCCTCCTCGTGATGGCCGGTCGACATCGTCAGCAGGTCCCGAACGCGCATCGCCTTCAACGAGCTGCTCGGTGCGTCGGGCGCCTCGTCGGGGAAGAATCGCAGGACGGGATCGTCCAGGCTCAGTTTGCCTTCCGCGATCGCGAGGCCGACGGCCGTGGACGTGAAGCTCTTGCTGAGCGAGAAGAGCATGTGCGGCTCGTCGGCGGCATACGGCTTCCACCAGCCCTCGGCGACGACCTGTCCGTGCCGCACGACCATCACGCTGTGCAGCGCGTCAACCTTCTGCTCTGCCTCGTCCACGAATTGCAGCAGAGCGGCCGACGAGATGCCCTGCGCTTCCGGCGTGCTCCGCGGGAACGCGAAGGGCGCGTCCTTGGACGCATGTCCACCAGAGGCAAGGCACAGCAGTGATACGGCAATCCAGCTCATTCGCATGACGTCACGTCCTCGTTCATCGCGGACCCCGACGAGAGGGCGCAGGCTCGCGGCCTGCGCCCTGCACGACTTCACGAGAGGATGTTCCCGAGCCGATCGAAGTACTCGGTCCATTTCGTCTTCATCACGGCGATGCTCGATTTGTCTGGAAGCTTCTCGTGCTGCACCGCGATCGCGCTCTTCGCCGGTCCCTTCGGCAGGAAGCCGACCTGCACCTGCGTCTTGTCGTCCCACTCGATCCGCATGCGCTTGGGCGGCGTGGCCGAGCGGACGGAGATTTTCACGGGCAGCCAGCGCCGGCGGGTCCGGGCATTGTGAAGGGCGTCGAAGAGGGTTTCAACGGGAACCGCAAAGGTGCGGCTCTTGGTCGCCTCGTATCCACCGCCTCGCCGCTGTCCGCGATCGCGCAGGCCGCGAATGCGCTCGTAGCCGACGGTGACCGTCTGGGTCCACCAATCGGGCGTCCCCAGCGACGAGACGTAGGCGGCGATCTCGCGATGCGGCTTTTCGGCCGCACGCTCCGCGTCGAGCACGCGAACCCATTCGGCCCACGTGCGGCCGGTCCGCTTGCTGATCGTCGCGTCGCTCATACCGGCGAGCGCGGCGTAGTCGGGTCGTAGCTGGGTCTTGTTCAGGAGTTGAAGCCGCGCGGCCGTGTAGGCCTCGCCGGTCTTCTTCATGCGGGCGCGAACGAGCTTCTTCAGATCCTTCTGTATCGGCACAACGATCTCCTTCGGTCGATCGCGAGCGATACTCTCCGGCAGCATCGTCCGCGACGACGAAGGTTCGTTATACCGATCCGGGAGTCTGCCCCCCTTTGCCTCGGCGAGGGCCTCCGCCGGAGGAAGGCCATCGAGGTTGGGCGTGGATCAGCGCCGCGTCAGAATGTAGCGCGGTTCCGGCTCTGACGCAACCGACGGTGCTACGCCATGAATGGATTTTCATCTGCGCTCGGACCGTAGATCGAGGGTACCTGCGCGCCGACCTGCCGCAAATACACGGAGAGCTGACCGCGATGGTGATACCAGTGGTTCAGCATGATCGAGCGGAGCAGCGCCCCGACCGGAATCGCCATCACCTCCTGGTCACCGTTGAGCGCCTTCCAGGTCTTGCCCAATTCGGCGTCGTCCATCTGCTGCAGGACGCTGCGGGCTTTCGCGATGCTCTGCTCGAAGGCCGGCATGATCTCGGCCGCGTTCTTCGGGCTGGGCTGATTGAAGCCCGGCAGCTGGAAGGGTGACTGTCCCGCCACTTCGGCAATTGCGCCAGGAACGACCGCAACGTGCAATGCCAGCTGACCGAGCGACATCGACTTGTCGTGTGGCTTCCAGCCGAGACGATCCTCGGGCACGCGCTCGAGCACGCGCCTGGTCGTCTGTGCTTCCTGCTCGAGCTCCTGCAGCAGCGCTTCGATCTTCGACATGGTATTGCTCCTCTTCAGTGAATGGGAGATTTCCGCAGGGTCTCGGCATGCGTCCGCGCGCGCTCGATCAGCGCCACCCAGCCTCGCGAGAGTCCCTCCCGGACGTTGTCGGGAATGAACCCGAATGCGGTGTGCCTGAAGGCGATCACCGTGCCGCCGTCAACCTCGGTCAATCGGTACTGCACGTTCGAGAGAACGGGAGACGACATGAAGAGCGGGCCGGTAATCTCCAGCAGTGTCGGTCGTTTGATGGCCTGAACAAAGCCCCACAGGTGACCGTTGTCGTCGCCTAGCGTGCGAAACCACCGTCCGCCGGGCCACGGTTCGATCACCATCGGCAGCGGCTGCCCTTCGGGTGTGATGTTCGCCGGTCCCATTTCCTCGAGCAGCGCGTCGAACGTCGCGCTCAGCGACGCACGGACGTGCACCTGGTGTTCGACATTCAGGGTGAGATTCTCGACGGTCGATGCGGTCAACGTCACGGCTGCCTCCTTTGCTCCGCTCGTTCCTTCACGCGTGACAGTTGCTGGCGCCAGAAACGATCGAAAGTTCGCGTCCATTCGTGCACGGGCCTCAGGGCTTCGACGTTGGTGCGATAAAACATCTGCCGGGCGTCCCGCCGCACCTCGACGAGTCCCACCTCGCGAAGCACCTTGAGGTGCTTCGACACCGACGGCTGACACAGCCCCAGTTCGGCGACGATGTCGCTGACCGGACGTTCCACGGTGGCGAGAAAGGCCAGGATGTCGCGGCGGCGCGACTCGGCGATGGCGTTGAAGACGTCCGATGTCGTCGCGGCGCGAGGCACGGGAGCGAATTATATTCCCATACGGGAATATGTCAAGGCCACGCTCAATCCGCGCCGGCCTCGCTCGACGGCTACTTCGCCGCCAGGACGTCTACCTTTTCTATTGAGGGGGCCTTGGCCAGCAGCTCTGGCGCTTTGGCCATCAATGCGGCGGCGACTCGACCCGCCAGGTGCGCCTGACGCCCGGCTTCATCAGGGAACGTGTCGAAGATGCCGAACGTGGAGGGGCCAATCTTGATCGCGAACCAGTCGACGGTAGCCGGCTCTTCCTGAACGATGGCCAAACCGCTCCGGAGGAACTGCTCGACCTCAGCTTCTTTTCCCGTCTTGGCCTCGAGACGAACCAACAGCGCAACCTTTACCATACTGCGCGCCTCCTTCGGCGATCGTACCACCTCGCGAAGGACGGCAATGTGACTCATCCGCGGCTTATGGGCTTATGAAGGATGTCCGCGTCGTCTGCGTAGTCCGCGGCCTAATCAGCGCGCAGCGCAACCATGGGATCCACTCGCAACGCGCGACGCGCCGGCACGTACGCGGCCATCGCGGCCACGAGCAGCACGGCACCGCACGTCGCCCCCAGCACCGGGATGTCGACCGGACTCACCTCGTACAACAGCGTCCTCAACGTGCCCGTCAGCAGCCACGCACCGATCAGGCCGGCGGTGACGCCGATGCCGCCGAGCGTGAGCCCCTCTCCGACGACCAGCTTCATCACCGATCGGCGATCGGCGCCGAGCGCCACGCGAATGCCGATCTCGCGCGTGCGCTCCGCCACCGAATAGGCGATCAGGCTGTAGATGCCGACGCTCGCGAGGAGCGCCGCCAGGATCGCGAAGACCGATGTCAGCACCGACGAGAGGCGCGTGCTGCCCGACGAGGAGTCCACGAGCGTCTGCATCGTCTGCGGCCGGACGAGGGGCAGCTGCGGATCGATGGCGGCGAGCCGCTGCCGGACGGCCGGCAGCACCGACGCCGGATCGGCGGCCTCGGTTCGCATCACGACGCCCATCGCCGGCAACGGCGCCTGCGAAAAGGGCACGAACGTCTCGGCGACGGGCGGCGCGCTGACCGCCAGGGACCGCGTGCTTCCGACGACGGCCACGATCCGGCGCGTGACGGTCGCGGGATCCCAACCCAGCTGCACGCGTTCGCCGATCGGATTGCCGTCGGGCCAGAACTGCTTTGCCATCACGTCGTTGATGATCACGACCGGCTCGGACGTCGCCGTCTCGAAGGCCGAGAAGTCCGCGCCGCGCTCGATCGGGATCCCCATCGCGGTGAAGTATCCGGGCGTCGTGACTCTGTATTCGACGACCGGCGCACGATCCTGCTGCTGGAACGGCGGCCGGCCCGCGATCGTGAAACCGCCGTTCATGCCGAAATTGGCGAGCGGGATCATGTTGATGGCACCCGCCGCCGTGACGCCTGGGATGCTTCGAATGTCGTCGAGCGCGCGCGTGTACACCTGCGTCAGGCGTCCCGGGTCGGCGTATTTTTCGCCGGCGAGCAAGAGTTGAAACGTCATCAGCCGGTTGACTGTGAACCCCGCGTCCTGCGCCTGTAGCCGGAAGAGGCTTTTCACCATCAACCCCGCGCCGATCACCAGCACCATCGCGAGGCTGATTTCTGCGACGACCAGAATTCGGCTGGCGCCCTTGGCGCCCGCGCTCGTCGCTCCGCGCGTGCCCGTATCGCGAAGCCCGGCGTTCGCGTCGATGACCGAGCCGCGACGCGCTGGAGCGAGACCAAACAGCAGGCCTGTGACGAATGCGACGATCACCGTGAAGGTCAGCACCCGGATATCGATCGCAATGGTCTGGACACCCGCGAAGTTCGTCGGCGCCAGCGCGAGGAACAAACGCAGCAGCCAGCTCGCGAGCAGCACACCAAGCACGCTGCCTCCCGCTGACAACAGCAGGCCCTCGGTCAAGAGCTGTCGGACGAGCCGAAACCGCCCGGCGCCGATGGCGGCGCGAATCGCCAGCTCGCGAACGCGCGAGACGCTTCGCGCGAGCAGCAGGTTCGCCACGTTCGCGCAGGCGATGAGCAGGACGAACACGACGGCGCCCTGCATGACGAGCAGCATCCGCCTGTTACGAGCCACGAGATACTCGTGCAGCGAGTACACCTTCACGTCGCGCTTCAATCCGTTTGCCTGGTTGTAGGCGGTCGAGATCGCGTGCAGGTCGTCAGCGGCCTGCGAGAGCGAAGTGCGCGGCTTGAGACGGCCGATCAGCCGGAGAAAATTGTTGCCCTGGAACTTCGCAGGAAGCGCGAGCGGGACCCAGGCGTCTGCGCCTGCCGGATAGCCGAACGACGCCGGCATCACCGACACGACCGTATAGGATTCGCCGTCAACGGTCAGCGATTGTCCGATGGCTCGCGGATCGCCGCCGTAGAGGCGTTGCCAGAGCGCGTAGCCCAGAGCGATTACCTTGCCGCCGTTGGGCACATCGTCGCCCGCGTTGATCAGGCGGCCCGTCGCTGGCGGTACGCCCAGGACCGTGAAGAAGTCGCCGGACACGCGATAGGCGAGGATCTGCTGTGGCTCGCCTCGGCCGGTGACGGTGGCGGTCCCTGGCGCAATCGCCGCGAGCGAGCTGAGCGTGCGATTGCCCTCACGCAAGGCCACGAACTTCGGCCATGACACCGAGGCCAGCGGCACGGCCGGGTACGTGTCGTGGGCGTAAATGAGCTGGGACGGTTCAGCGAAGGGCAGCGGCTTGAGCAGCACCGCGTAGACGACGCTGAACACCGCTGTGTTGGCGCCAATGCCGAGCGCGAGCGCGAGCACCGCCGTCAGCGCGAAGCCCGGGTGCCGCAGGAACGTGCGGATGCCGTAACGGACGTCCTGAATGATCTGTTCCACGCCCACACCATGGTCAAGTGCCGTGCCAATTGCTCGCGTCGGCCGTTCGAAGGGTTTTTCGCCTGTGATGGGGAAGCCGTCGCATCAGCGCGACTTCCGGTCGCACGCCTGCACTTCGTGCACACAAGCAGGGCGCAAGCCTTCAGGCCTGCCGCCAGGCCATAGAATATGGCGGCTATGCGTGGGATGGCGCGACTGATTGTTCCAGGGGCGGTCTTCGTCCTCCTGGTAGCGGCGTCCTCGGTCGACGGGTTCTTCCGCGACGAGTTCTACTATCTGGCCTGCACACGCCATCTCGCGTGGGGCTACGTCGATCAGCCACCCTTGTCGATCGCGCTGCTGTGGCTGATTCGCCTCGTGGCCGGCGATTCGCTGAGTGTTCTGCGCATCGCCGCAGCCGCGGGGGCCGCCGGGGCCGTGTGGATGACCGGATCGATCGCCCGAAGAATTGGCGCCGGCCCATTCGGCGAACTGCTCGCGATGATCGCGCTGGCGATCGTGCCAGAGGTGCTCGCCGACGGCAGCTTCTACTCGATGAACATCATCGAGCTGTTCTTGTGGACGGCCATCGTGCGCGTCCTGATCGATGCGATCGACGAGCCGTCGGATCGCCGCTGGATCCTGCTCGGCGTGCTGCTTGGCCTCGGCCTGCAGAACAAGATCAGCGTGCTCTGGCTGGGCGCCGGCATTGGCGTGGGACTGTTGCTCACGCCATCCCGGCGGCTGCTGCTCACGCGAGGCCCGTGGATGGCAGGAGCGATTGCGGCCGTGATTCTTCTTCCTCACGTCCTCTGGCAGATCACGCAGGGCTGGCCGACGCTCGAGTTCATCCGCAATGCCAGCCGCGACAAGATGCAGGTGAACACGGCGGTGTCGTTTCTGGCGGACCAGTTCCGCAACATGCAGCCGCTCACGTTCCCGATCTGGTTTGCCGGTCTCCTCGCGCTCTTGTTCGCGCCAACCCTCAAGCGCTATCGGATGCTGGCGCTCATCTTTCTCACGGTGACCGCGATCCTGATCGTCAACCGTACGAGCCGCAGCGTGTATCTTCTCCCGGCCTACCCGATGCTGTTTGCCGCGGGCGGCATCTGGTGGGAGCGTCACGTGCGAAGCCGTGCTGTTCGTGCGGCCGCGCTCGTCGTGTTGGCCCTGGGCGGAGCCGCGACCGTGCCGCTTGCCATCCCCGTGCTCCCCGTCGATCGGTACGTCCGCTACAGCGCCGCGTTCGGGGTTGCGCCGAGCACGGAAGAGAAGGCCGCCCTCGGCCGGTTGTCGCAGTTCTTCGCCGATCGTCAGGGATGGGATCGGTTCGTGGCCAGCATCGAAGCGGTCTGGCGGCAGCTTCCCGACGTCGACCGGCAGCGCGCCGTTGTGTTCACCGGCAACTACGGAGAAGCGGGCGCGATCGAGCGGCTGGCCGGATCGCGCGGCTTGCGGGCCGTCAGCGGACATAACAACTACTGGTTGTGGGGACCAGACGGCGCCACGGGGGACGTGCTGATCGTGCTGGCGCGGAACCGCGCACGGCTGGACACGCTGTTCACGAGCGTCGAGAAGATGTCGGAGACGGAGTGCGGCGATTGCATGCCGTACGAGAACCACGTTCCGATTTTCGTGTGCCGCGGAATGAAGACATCGTTGGCGGAGCTGTGGCCGTCGCTGAAGCACTACCAATAGTCACGTTCCCGCAACTGATGCGTGGGAAAGCCAGCGTGTACGCTCGTTCTGAAAGGGGCCCTCGATGTACAACGTCATCATCGTCGGCGGCCGGTGTGCCGATACCGCCAGAATCTCAGCGCGGCACGGTTCGACCCGATACCGACGGAGATGCTCAAGATTCGGGAGGCGGTTCGATCGAATCCGCCTGAAGCGACGCGGCTGTCGATGGCGCGCGCCGGCATGATCGACCCTCGCGAGTTCTTCAACTCCGGCGAACGTCCAGCGATTGGCTGGGTCCGCTGGATAAGGCGCAGGATCCATGGGCGCACAGACCGATCGCGAGATCCTGACAGTTGCCGGGCGCAACGTGGCGATCTCCAACCCGGGGAAGGTGCTGTTTCCGCAGGCCGGACACACGAAGCTGGATCTGGCGCGGTACTACTTGTCCGTCGCGGAGGGCGCGTTGCGCGCCGCGGGCGGACGCCCCAACGTCCTCGTGCGCTATCCCAACGGCATCGAGGGAGAGTTCTTTTACCAGAAGCGGGCGCCAACATCGAGGCCTGACTGGATCGAGGTGGTAACCCTCCGCTTCCCATCCGGCCGGAGCGCGGAAGAAGTCGTGCCGCGAGATGCGGCGGCGCTTCTCTGGATGGCCAACCTCGCGTGTCTCGAGCTGCATCCGCATCCGGTCCGAGACGACGATCTCGATCGTCCCGACGAGCTCCGCGTGGACCTGGATCCGGTGCCGGGGATCGAATGGTCGCAGGTGCGCGAGGTGGCGCAAGTTGTACGGGCGGCGCTGACCGATCTCGGCCTCGTGGGGTGGCCAAAGACGTCGGGATCGCGTGGCATGCACATCTATGTCCGTATCGCGCAGCGGTGGACGTTCGATCAAGTGCGCCGCGCCGCACTGGCTCTCGCGCGCGACGTCGAGCGACGCGCGCCGGCGCTCGCCACCAGCAAGTGGTGGAAGGAAGAACGTCACGGCGTGTTCCTCGACTACAACCAGAACGCGAAGGATCGCACGATCGCCGCGGCCTATTCCGTGCGGCCGCGGCCCGACGCGCGCGTCTCCGCGCCGCTCGAGTGGGACGAGATCGCCGCGTGCGATCCCGCGGACTTCACCCTCGCCACGATGCCCGCGCGATTCGCCCGTGACGGCGATCCACACTGCTGCGATGGATCGGCACGTCTGCACGCTCGACACGCTCCTCGAGCTCGCGTCACGGCACGAGCGCGACGGTCTCGGCGATGCGCCGTGGCCGCCGCACTACCGAAAGCAGAAGGGAGAGCCGGCGCGCGTGCAGCCGTCACGCCGCCGCACGCCGACGCGGCCGCTCGTCGAGATCGCGCGCGCGCAGCGGAAGGAAGATGCGCTCGCGGGGCTCGACCGTTGGAAGGAGCGGCATCCGGAAGCGGCGCAGCACCTCGCGCCCGCTGACGTGCTCGTCGATGCGATGCGAGGACGCTTCAGGACATGGACGCGGATTCGCGTCAATCTCGAGCACGTCCCCGACGAGCTCCGGCCTGCTCAGGAGGCGCTGGATCCGGACGAAGACCTGCACCAAACACCTTCTCGAGCTCGTAGGCGGTCGTGACCTCGAGCTGATCGTAGCGGCAGTCGCGAGGGTCCTTGTCCGGCCGCCAGCGTACGAAGACCGCGCCATGACGGAAGCGCGGCCCCTGCATGTGGTCGTACTTGACCTCGCAGACGCGCTCGATCCGAACCGGTTCCCACGACAGATCCTTGCCGGCGCTCCACCGGCTCTGTCCGCCCGGCATCCGCGTGCCGTCGCCGTCGGCCACCGTCGCCCACCCGCGCCACGGATGTCCGTCGAGCGCGTGCGTCCGAAGCGGGTCCAATTCGGCGGCGAGCTCGCGACGGCGAGCCATCGTGAACGACGACGTGACGCCCACGTGATGCAGCGCGCCGCGATCGTCGTACAGCCCGAGCAGCAGCGAGCCCACGAGCGTGTTCTTCCCGTTCTTGTGCCACCGAAAGCCGGCCACGACGCAATCGGCCGTGCGCGCGTGCTTCACCTTGATCATGGCGCGCTTGCCCGGCTCGTAGCGTCCGTCTTCCGGTTTGGCGATCACACCGTCGAGGCCGGCCCCTTCGAAACGTGTCAGCCACTCGCCGGCGAGGTGTGCGTCGCGCGTCATCGGCGTCAGGTGGATGGGCGGACGCAGGCTGGCAAACGCCTGCTCGAGCAGGCGGCGCCGCTCCGATTGCGCGACCTGGCGCACGTCCCGTCCCTCGAAGGCGAGCAGATCGAAGGCGACAAATGACGCCGGCGTCTCCTGTGCGAGTTTCGCGATCCGCGAGGCGGCCGGATGGAGGCGAAGCTGCAGCGCGTCGAAGTCGAGTCCTTTCGGCGTGGCAATCACGATCTCGCCGTCCACGACGATGCCGGACGGGACCTGTGCGAGGACGGCGTCGTGCACGTCGGGGAAGTACCGATCGAGCGGTTTCAGATCGCGGCTCTGGATGTAGACCTCATCGCGGCCGCGAAAGATGATCGCGCGAAAGCCGTCCCACTTCGGCTCGTACAGGAACGGTCCGCCCGCAGGCAGCGCGTCGGCCAGCTTTGCGAGCATCGGCTCGATCGGAGGCACGACGGCAACGCCCGACCCGGGATCCACGACGACCTACAGGGGAATCTGCTTCGCGTGCCCCGACAGCCAGGTCCCGAAGTCCTGGAGCTTCGGGTTGAGCGAACGCGAGAACGCGATATCGCGTGCGCCGCGGAATTCGTCGTTGAAGTCCCGCTTGTACTGGAACATGTTGCCGAGATCGTCGGCGCCAGGAAAGCCGAACGACCGGTAGGTTTCCGGCGAGACCGCGTTGTAGGACACGTCGATCCCGAGCGCTTTGGAGAGCGCCGCCGCCATCTGGGTGCCGGTCAGGTGCTCGCCGGCGATCCCGACGGTGCGCCCGATGAATTCGGGTCCGCGCTTGAAGATCCCGTAGGCGCAGCGGCCGATGTCCTCGACGGCGATCGCAGGGAGCGGCTTGTCGGCCATTGGAAACGTGATCGCATAACGGCCGTCCGGCCCCTTCTGCGGGCCCGATCCGAAGCCGATCATGTTGTCCCAGTAGAACGACGTAAGGAGGAAGGTCGTGGGCACACCGATCTCGCGGAAGTAGCGATCGGCTTCGCCCTTCCCGTCGAAATGCGGCACCTTGTACTTGCCCATCAAGGTCGGCATCCGGTTGTCGGCGAGCGGCACACGCTCGCGGGTATCCTCGAGCGTCGACCAGATCACGTGACGCGACGCCGGTCGTCTTTGCCGCGTTCGCCATGTTCCTGGCCTGCGCGATCTCGCGCTCGGGCGAGAAGACGCTCCCAGTAATTCGTCACGCAGAAGGCGCCATCCGCGCCGGTGAACGCCCGCACGAGGCTCGCCTCGTCGTCCAGATCGGCGGCGACGACCTCCGCGCCGCGCGCGGCCAGCGCGCGCGCCTTGTCGTTGTCGGGATGCCGCGTCAGCGCGCGCACCGTGAAACCGCCCTGGGGATCGTCGAGGATGGCCCGCGCCAGTCCGCCGCCTTGCGCGCCCGTCGCGCCCACAATCGCTATCAGCTTGCTCACGGTTCTGCCTCCGGTCCAGAAGAGTGACGGTACCACACGATCTTGACGATTTTGGCCGGGGGATTTGACGTACTAAACTGAACCGTTTAGTATTTCCGACCCTGGAGGTCGAGGCGACGATGATTCACGTGGAACACCTGGTCAAGAAATTCGGCGAGGTCACCGCGGTCGATGGGGTGTCATTCGACGTCAAGGCCGGTGAGATCTTTGCCTTTCTCGGTCCCAACGGCGCGGGCAAGACCACGACCATTCAGATGTTGACTACGCTGCTGGTGCCGACGGCGGGGACGATTGCGATCGACTCGCTGGATCCGTCAAAGACGCCGCACGAGGTCCGCCGCCGATTCGGGATCGTCTTTCAGGATCCGAGCCTCGACGGTGAGCTGACCGCGTACGAGAACATGGATCTCCACGGGGTTCTCTATCACGTGCCCCGGCGTCTGCGCACCGAGCGGATCGAGCAGCTCCTCAAGCTGTTCGAGCTCTGGGATCGACGCGACACGTACGTCAAGCTGTTCTCGGGCGGGATGAAACGGCGCCTCGAGATCGCGCGCGGCCTGCTGCACACGCCGAAGATTCTCTTTCTCGACGAGCCGACGCTCGGTCTCGATCCGCAGAGCCGCAATCAGCTCTGGACGCACGTCAAGCATCTGAACGAGACCGAAGGCGTGACCGTCTTTCTCACGACGCACTACATGGACGAAGCGGACCGCGTCGCGCACCGGATTGCGATCATCGATCGCGGCCGCATCGTCGCGCAGGGAACGGGAGACGAACTGAAGCGGCAGACAGGCACCGAATCGCTCGAGAAGGCGTTCCTCGCGCTCACCGGGTCGACGATTCGCGACGAGCGCGCCGATTCGGCCGACCAGCTGCGTCAAATCGCGAAGATGTGGAGGCGATGACCGTGAGCGTGATCTATATTCTCTGGCTGCGCGAGCTCAAGCGCTATTCGCGATCGCGATCGCAGATGATCGCCTCGCTCGGATCGCCGTTGCTCTATCTGCTGGCGCTGGGATTCGGCCTCGGTCCTGTCTTTCAGAAAGCGGGTCAGGGCAGCTACCTGCAGTTCGTCGCCCCTGGCGTGATCGCGATGTCGGTGCTGTTCTCGTCGATCTTCTCCGGCATCGGCCTGCTGTGGGACCGACAGTTCGGGTTCCTCAAGGAAACGCTCGTCGCGCCTGTGCCGCGCCTGCAGATCATGGCGGGGCGCACGTTCGGCGGCGCGACCGTCGCGATCATCCAGGGGCTGCTGGTCGTGATCATCTGCCTGATTGCCGGATTCCGGCCCGCGCACGCCTCGACGCTGCCGCAGGCGGTGCTGTTCATGACGCTCATCAGCGTCGTGTTCGCGGCGCTCGGCACGGCGATTGGCTCGACGCTGCAGAACATGCAGGGCTTCCAGCTGATCATGAACTTCCTGGTCATGCCGATCTTCTTTCTGTCCGGCGCGCTCTTCCCGCTGAACGACCTGCCGAAAGGCCTGGTGATTGCGACGACGCATCGATCCGCTCACGTATGGCATCGACGGGCTGCGCGGCGCCTTCATTGGCGTCTCGCATTTCAGCGTCGTGACCGACGTCATCGTCCTGGCTGGCGTCGGCGCGATCTTCATCGGCCTGGGAGCTCGCGCCTTCTCGAAGATCCAGATCTGACGATGGCCCGGTCCAGGAGCGTGCGGGCGCACGCCGACGTGCTCGCGGCGGCGCTGAAACTGTTCGCCGAGCGGGGCATCGACGCCACCAGCGTGGACGCGATTGCCGAGGCGTCGCGCGTCAGCAAGGCGACGATCTACAAGCACTGGGCGGACAAGGATGCGCTCTGCCTCGAGGTGATGATGTGGGTGCATGGCCGGGGCGGCGCGTCCACGCGCGTCGAGACCGGCGATCTGCGGACGGATCTCCTGGCGATCCTCAACCATCAACCACCCGAGCAGCATGCCGAGGCGCGCAGCCGCCTGATGCCGCATCTGATGGCCTACGGCGTCCGCAACCCGGCGTTCGGCAAGGCCTGGCGCGCTCGCGTCCTGGAGCCGCCGCGCGCGGAGCTCGCCAGCGTGCTCCAAGGGGCGATCGCCCGCGGGCTCCTGCCGCGCGAGTTGAGCATCGACGTCGCCATCGCGCAGCTGTTCGGTCCGATGATGTACGCGCACGTGCTCACGCTGATCGACAAGGAGTCGCCGACGGACATCCGCGAAGTCGTTGTGGACGCGTTCTTGCGGTCGTACGGTCTGCAGACCACGGCGGCGAAGCCGAGGCCGAGGCCGGTCGGCCAGCCGCCGACAGACGACGCGGGCGCCACACAGATCGGATCATGGCTAGACTCGCGCGGCGGCAGGCCATCGAGACAGAGGCCGCGGAAGACGCGGACGACGCGGAGAGAAAAGCCACAGACAGCCACGGAGGACGCGCTGACGGCTGTTATGCAAGTGCCTGCTCAACAAGGTGCCGCAGCCGGGGCTCCGACGTGATCAGCGCTGCGTTCTCGGGCTGACAGTGTTCTGTGGCGAAGACCAGGATCGGCAAATGGCCGTTTGCCTGTCGGTGCCGTCTGTGTTCTCAATGACTTGGTGACGGCTGTCGAGGTCCGTGGCTCTGACCCACGCTGTCACGCCTGTGGGGTACCCTGCGACGGTGGCCGGCCGTGGGCCAGGTTGAGCCACTGGCTCAGATGCGCCGCGGCTTCATCGGGCGTTCGACCATAGAAGGGCATCAGCGCCCGCGATCCGCCGGGCGCGTGCGCGATTTGCGCACGCCACTTGTCGAGTCCGACGGCCGATACCTCGATGCGGTACGGGCGTCCATTGATGATCTGTTCGAAATGATGCACGGTCACGGTGTTTGGGAAGGGCGGCGACGGAGCATTCTAGCGCGCGTCACCTGTGGCGCAAGCGAAAGGAGGACCGAAGGCGCACTCACATGCAGCAGCGGCCGGAGATCCTGAGCAGAGCGCGAAAAAATATCTGCGTCGTGACAGAATGTCCACAGCGTTTCCACGTTTCGTCCACATGTTTTCCACAGCCCTTCAGCGCGCGGCTCTTGCCGCCGTTCTCGTGGCGTCAGCCGCCCTGGCGCGTGCGCAGACGTCCGCGTCCGACGCCACGCTGTATCGCGTGTTCCTCGACCGACGGATCGACGCTCGTGAGCTACGGCGAGTTCGCGCGGGTGGCGGATCTCGTCGTGTTGAGTCTCCCGCTCGGCGGCACGCCGGCGGCGCCTCGCCTGCAGCTCCTGAGCATTCCCGCGACGAACGTCGACTGGGATCGGACGGACGCGTATGCCGAAGCGGCGCGGGCGGCGCGATTCGCCGCGACGCGCGGTCCAGACCAGTACGCGCTGCTGCAGCAGTCTGTGGCGCGTGCGTTGAGCGATATCGCCGTCACGCCGGACTGCGGATCGCAAGCTGGCGATGGCGATCGAAGCGCGTCAGAACGTGACACGCTGGGCGGCGGAACATTTCGCGTATCGCGCGCCGGACGTCGCTGAGCTCGCGAGCTTGTTCGACGGCGTGATTGCCGACGTGCGCGCCGCATCGGGTGCCAAGAACACGAACCTGGCGCTCGTGGCGAACATGGCGGCCCCTCCGGACGTGCCGATGATGGCCGCCCCGGACCTCCAGGAAAGCACCGAGCAGGCCATCCGTGCGGCCGCGCTCACGACGGACACGACCGAACGCACATCGTTGCTTCGCGCGATTGCCGAGAGCCTGTCGAGCATCACGAACGGCGAGACGCTGGGCGGATCCGCTCAAGCTTCGCGTGTCCACGGCGCTGGCGACCGAAGAACGCATCGACCGCAGCTATTCGACGCTGACGTCCGCAACTGTCCGATCAGCGGACCGGTTCGCGCGCGACGCCAACGTGCGCGCCGTCCTGAACCTCCAGCAGCGCGCGTTGCGCGAGGACGAGCGCCTCGGCCGGCAGCGGCCGCAGGAGTTCGCGGCGCTGATGGCGTCACTGGATGTGAAACTCGACGGCGCACGGCGCCTGCGGCTCGCGCGCGACCAATGGGCCGCGCGTCTCGAGCTGCTGAGTGAGTTCCAGACGGCCATCGCGCAGCCGGTTGCGATGATGCGCGAATGCCGCACGCGGCTCGAGGCTATCCGTCAGCTCGACACCACGCCGCGCCGAACGCTCGTGTGGCTTCAAGGGCCAGACGTCGATTGTGACGCGCCAGCTCGCGCAGGTAACCGCCCCCGTCGGCGGGGAGACCGTCTTGAGCCTGCTGTCGTCCGCCACGCAGCTCGCCACGCGTGCGGTCACCTCGCGGCAGCAGGCCGTGAGCACGGGCGAGATGCAGCCGGCGTGGGAAGCGGCCTCGGCCGCGGCCGGCGCGCTGATGCTCCTCGATCGCGCATCGGACGAACTGCAGCGGTTGACCAGGCCGCCAGACCTGAAGTGATTACGCCTCGCGGCGTCCGACTGGTCCGGGTCGCGGACCTTCGGACGTTTCATCGGACGCTCGCCGACATTCTGCCGACCGACCCGTTCGCCGCACGCGACTGCGCCGTGATCGTGCCCTCTCATGGTGCCGCCGAAGAGCTTCGCCGGACCATCGAGCACCTGACGTTGGTGGACGGCGCTCACCCGCGCCGCGCGGTCGCACTTCCAGACCTCGTGACGCGGCGCGACTTCTACGTCCGGCTCGCGCAACGCTTCTCGTTCGCCCAGCCGCCCCTGAACGAACTCGCGCGCGAAGTGCTCCTGGGCAAGGCCATTCGCGAAGCCCGCATGGCTGGTGCCGAGCCGCCCTTCCATGTACGGCCCGGCCACGTCGTGGAGATTCTTCGGCTGTACGACGAGCTTCGTCGTCGTCACAAGACTGTGGCCGACTTCGAGCGGCTGCTGATCGGGAGCCTCGAGTCGAGCGCCGTCGCACGATCGTGGGGCGGCCCGTCTCCTCCAGCAGACGCTCTTCCTCGTCGACGCGTTCGATCGGTTCGAAGCGGCCGTCGTGGCGACGGGTTCCACCGACGAACATTCCGTTCGAGCGCTGGCGCTGGACGCAACGAGCCCGATCTATCGTCACGTTGTGGTGACAGTGGCTGATCAGGCTGCCGATCCTCACGGGCTGTGGTCTGCCGATTTCGATCTCCTGAGCCGGCTGCCGCATCTCGATCGCGTCGATATCGTCGCAACCGAATCGGTGCTGGCCACGGGCTTTCACGAGCGGCTCCACGATCTCCTGCCCGGCCTCGAGGAGGAACGTCGCGCCGCGGCCGACGAGCCTCCGGTCGTGATGGTTCCCGGCGGCTTCGACGAGCGCGCGCAACCGAATGCGTTCGTGTTTCGTGATCGCGAAGAAGAGCTGGCGGGACTTCGTCAGGGCCATCAAACAGGACCCCGATCGACGCCGTCGTCTCGAGCGAACCGCGGTCGTCTTCCAGCGACCGTTGCCGTATCTCTATCTGGCGCGGCAGGTGTTCGCGGATGGCGGCGTGCCCTATCAGGCGCTCGACGCATTGCCGCTGGCCGGAGAGCCGTTTGCCGCGGCAATCGATCTGATCTTCACGCCGTCACGGCCGACTTCACGCGGGCGGCGCTCGTCGAGCTGCTGCGCAGCCCGCACTTCTCGTTTGATCTCGACGCGGGCCGAGATCGCGACGCTCGATCGATATCTCGTCGATCGCAAATATCTGGGACACGCAGCTCGGCTCAGGGCCCTCGCTGACGAGGCCGCCGGCGATGACCGAGCCACGCGCGTCCGTCATGCGCTTGCGGTGGCCGCGAGCGTTGCGCAAGCAGCTGGTTGACGCCTTCGGACAGTCGTCCGCACCGGATCAGATTGCCGCGATCCTCGGCTTCATCGAATCGCACGAGATCCAGCCCCGGCCCGGGGATGAGTGGCATGGCTCGCACATGCGCGCCAGGGCTGCGGTGCTGTCGGCGTTCGCCATGCTGCGAGACGCACACGCGGCATACGATCCGGAGCCGCTCTCAGCAGCCGATCTGTCCGGCGTCCTTCGTCGCTGGATTGAGGGTCAGACGTTCTCGCCACGATTGGGCCGCGACGGCGTGTCGTTGATGGATGCGACGGCAGCACCGTTCGCCGACGTCGACGAGGTGCGCATCGTTGGCCTGGTCGAGGCAGATTGGCCAGAACGCACCGGCCGGAACATCTTCTATCCTCAGTCTCTGCTGTCGCAGCTCGGCTGGCCCGCGGAGCCGGAGCGGGTGTCGGCGGCGCGCGCGCGGTTTCAGGATCTGCTTCGCCTCGCGCGTCAGCGCGTCGCGCTGTCGACCTTCCATCTGGAGGACGACGGCGCTCGTGTCTGCGACGTCGTTGCTCGACGAGGTTCAGACAAGCGGCTTGCGGCTCGAGACGGCGACGGCGCCCGCTGACGGCCGCGTCTTCACGCACGAAGCCATCATGTTCGAGCCGATCGTGGCGGCGGCCACCACCGGATCCGCCCGGTCGTGGCTGGAGTCTGCGGAGGAATCGGTCCTGCGACGATCCGCGGTTTCACGGCTTCACGGGTGCGCAGCAGCCGAAGGCGTATGCCGTCAGCCACGTGGAGCGATATCTCGAGTGCCCGTTCAAGTATTTCGCGGCCCACGTCCTGAAGCTCCCAGAGGAGCGCGACGAGGAAGCGTGGATGACGCCGCAGGAGCGCGGACAGTTCGTCCACGAAGTGTTCTTCGAGTTCTTCTCGGAATGGCAGCGGCGGGGCCACGGTGCCGTGACGACCGCGAACGTCCGCGATGCGGTGACGCTGTTCGAGGAGCTGGCGGAAGGCCGGCTGGCGCGGCTCGCCGAAGGGGATCGAGCGCTCGAACGCACGCTGTTGCTTGGATCGGCCGCCGCAGCCGGGCTGGCCGAGCGCGCGTTCGGCTTCGAGATCGAGCAGGACGCACCCGTGGTCGAACGCCTGCTCGAATACGAGCTGCAGGACACGTTTGAATTCTCCGCTGGCGGCGTCGCGCGGTCGATCGCGCTTCGTGCGAAGGCGGATCGCATCGACCTGCTCGCCGATGGCACGTTGCGGATCATCGACTACAAGCTGGGCAGAGCGCCCAAACAGGATCGCTCGCTGCAACTCCCGGTCTACGGCGCGTGTTCGGCGCAGGCACTCGAAGGACGGCACGGCCGATCGTGGTCTCCGTCACGTGCCGGATACGTCGCGTTCCGCGAGAAGCAGCCGTTCGTGTCGCTCGGCAGGAACGCCGAGGAGCTCGAGAAGGCGCTGAGCGACGGCGAGGCGCGTTTGTGCGGCGCGGTGGACGGGATCGAGCGCGGCGAGTTCCCGGTGCAGCCCGACGATCCGTACCGCTGCACCTGGTGCGCGTACGCCGCGGTCTGCCGGAAGGACTACGTGGGCGATGAGTGATCAACTGTCGCTCTTCGGCGCGGACGAGCCTGTTCCCCCGCCGATGGCGGAGAACGAGGACGTCCACATGCGGGCCGATCGCGACGCGCGCGCGTTTGCCGAAGATCCGGAGCACAACGTCGTGCTCGAGGCGTCCGCGGGAACCGGCAAGACGTCAGTCCTCGTATCGCGCTACGTCAACCTCCTGCTGCGCGGCGTCGATCCCGCCAACATTCTGGCGATCACGTTCACGCGCAAGGCGGCCGCGGAAATGCGTGAACGGATCATCCGTGATCTGCGCCGCGCCGCGGACCAGTCGACGCTCGATCGTAGCCGCTGGATCCTCCTGCGCGACCGGCTCGCCGACATTCAGATCAGCACGATCGACGCGTTCTGTCTGGCGATGCTCCGCGAGTTTCCGTTGGAAGCGGATCTCGATCCGAACTTCACGCTCGCCGACGAAACGGAAGTGCCCCGCCTGGTGGATCAGTCGCTCGACAAGTCGCTCGCAATCTTCATCGGTCTCGCCAAGCGCGAGCCGGACGTTGCGCTGGTCCTCGCACAGCTGGGACTCTCGCGGACCCGCGAAGGCCTCGCGCACCTTCTGAGCCGCCGGCTGGTGGCGTGGGACGTCCTCGACAGATTCCTCGCACGTGCGCCGGCCAACATTGACGCATGCGAGGTCTGCGCCCGGGCGGTGAACCGGCTGAGCGATCTTTTCGCAGGTCTTCCTGGCGGCCTGGATCGGTTCCTCGACGACGGTCCGGTGAACCATCCGCGATTTCAGCTTCTGGCCGCCGACCTGCGACGGCTGTCCACGTTCGGCACGGCGGACAACGCGCGCGTTCGCGGGCTGATCGATCGCGTCAGCGGTCATTTCCTGACCGCGGCGGGCAAGTGCCGTCAGGCTGAAAGGATTCACCCCTACGGCAAGGACGACTATCCCCACGCCGCGGCCGGGAAGCGCCATCGGGAAGCCGCCCTCTCGCTCAGCCGCCCGATCGAGGACATCGTCCGCGCGTTTGCGCGCGATCTGAACGGTGTCCTGGCACGAGGCGTCCGTCGGATGTTTGCGATCGCGCTCGCCCAGTACCGGATCGCGCTCGACGAGCGATCGCTCCTGGACTTCTCGGACGTGCTGCAGCGCGCCGTGGATCTGCTCGGCAGGATGGACGAATTCTCGCAGAGCCGGTTCCGGCTCGAGGGACGCTACCAGCACGTGCTGGTCGACGAGTTCCAGGACACGAGCCGCAAGCAGTGGGAGCTGGTGTCGCTGCTCGTGCGGGCGTGGGGCGAAGGCCTGGGTGTGGCCGGCCAGCCCGTCCATCTTCATCGTGGGTGACCGGAAGCAGTCCATCTACCGCTTTCGCGACGCTGATGTTGCGGTGCTCGCCGACGCGGGCACCTTCATCGATGCGCTACGGCCGGGGCCGACGGCGCGACGATCGATCACGCGGAGCTTTCGTGCGGTCCCGGAGCTTCTCGCGTTCGTCAACGATCTGTTTGGCGAGATCGCCGGGAACGCGCCTGCGAGACGACGACTTCCGCTACGGCGAGTCGGACCGGTTCCCCGTCGAGATGGGCGCGACGCATGGCCACGGTCCGGTGCTGGGCATCGCCGCCGCTGAAGATCCGATCGTCTGCGCGAATCTGGTTGCTGCGGAGGTCAAGCGCGTCCTCGAAGAGGAGACAATCCGCGACAAACAGACGGGAATCGCACGGCGCGCCAGGCCCGGAGACATCGCGATCCTCTTCCGATCGCGGACGAGCCACAGGGAACTGGAGCACGCGCTCGAAGCGCTGAGCATTCCAACCTACGTGTACAAGGGTCTCGGGTTCTTCGACGCTGACGAGGTCAGAGACGTGTCGGCGCTGATTCGCTTCCTCGCAAATCCCGCATCCGACCTGCGGGCCGCGGCGTTCCTGCGATCCAGGTTCGTTCGCCTGTCGGACGAGGCGCTTGCGCGCCTCGCCCCGCGATTGGCGGCGGCGCTCACCGATCCGCAGCCACCGGAGCAGCTGGACGCGCTCGACGAGACCGACCGGCGCATGCTGGCAGCGGCGCGCGCGCAGGTACCGGGCTGGATCTCGCGCGTCGATCGTGTGCCGCCGGCAGATCTCATCGAGCGTGTGCTGCCCGAGACGGCGTACGCGTACGAGCTGCGGGGAGCGCGGTCCGCGCAGGCCTGGGAGAACGTCAAGAAGATGCGCGGCTTGGTCAGGCGCATTCAGAATCGCGGCTACGCGACGCTCGCGCGCATTGCCGATCACCTTGACTCGCTCACTGCCGGGGACGAGTCGAACGCCGTGCTCGAGGCCATCGACGCCGTGAACCTCATGACGGTGCACGCCGCGAAAGGCCTCGAGTTCCCCGTCGTGTTCGTCGTCAATCTCGCGAGGGGAGCCAGCGGCCCGCCCAAGCCCGTCAGGATTGCCGGCGACGAAGTGTCGATCGGGCCGTTCGTGTCGGACACGGACGATGAGGAAAAGCTGCGCGAGCGGGAGGAGACCAAGCGTCTCATGTACGTCGCGCTCACCCGGGCGCGGGACCGTCTATATCTTGCGTCGCTCATCAAGAATGGTGTCTTGATTCCTGGTCGTGGCAGCCTGGCGGACGTGCTGCCCGAGTCCGTTCGCGCCCTTTTCAACCAGGCGGCTGCGGCCGGCGCCAGGACGGTCGCGTGGTCGGCCGCATCAGGGCGGACGTTCGAGCTTCGTGTGTGCGCAGATTCGCGCGATGAACGGCCTCGCGTTTCCTCCGCGGTATCTGCAGCCCGAACCGGCGCGGGTGCGATGGATGCCCTGGCGCCATGGCCGGACACCGGTCTGGCGGCCGCCCGCGAATCGGTGACGGCCGGAACGACAGCGGATGGGTGTACGTCCCCTCCCGAAGCGGAGGATTCACGAAACGCCCTTGCCGGCACCCTCGTCCATCGTCTGTTTCAGTACGCGGCCATTCTGGAGGACGACGCGTCCCTCGATGAGGTGGCTGAGCGGGTGCGGACGCTGCTTCGTGCGGACGAGCGTGCCGTGGCGGAGGATCCCGTGGCAGTGTGCAGACAGGCGGCGTACGCCTGGCGCGCGATCCGGCGGCGGCCCGACGTACGGGAATTGTTGGAGACCGGGGACCGGCGGTACGAGGTGCCATTCTCAGTCCGGCTGCCGGATCATCCCGATCGCATTCTCCGTGGGTCGATCGATTGCCTCGTCCGGCGACCTGACGGCACGTTCACGGTCCTGGAGATCAAGACAGGAGCTCGGCGTCCGGAGCACGACGTGCAGTTGAACGTATACGTCCGCGCGGCCCGTGAGCTGTGTGCGCAACCGGATGTGGATGGGTTGCTGGTCTACCCAGATTAATGAACGATCCGAACCCCCTCTTTACCATCGGGCACTCGACCCATACCGCCGATCATTTTCTGGCGCTGCTGCGACTGCACAACATTGCGCAGCTCGTGGACGTCCGTACGGTCCCAAAATCGCGACGGCACCCGCAGTTCAACAGCGATGCGCTGGACAATTTTTTGCGCGTCGAGGGCGATCAGTTATCGCCACTTTCCGTCACTGGGCGGATTGCGAAAACCACGACCTAACTCCGTAAACACCGCGTGGCAGCATCCCGGCTTCCGCGGATACGCCGATCACATGCAGACCCCGGAGTTCCGTCGCGGTGTCCAGGATCTGCTCGCGTTTGCGCAGCACGGCGCGACCTCGGTGATGTGCGCTGAGGCGGTTTGGTGGCAATGCCACCGCCAACTGCTCGCTGATGCGGTTCTGGCGCACGGTGTTCCGGTCCGTCACATTCTCGGGGTGGGCGAAGCTAAAGCACACCGAATGAGCGAGTTCGCACGGATCACCGGATCTGAAGTCTCGTATCCTGGGCTTTTGTAGCCTCCGGGGGTCAGTCGCCACCAACCGCCCGCTCCTCGACCATCGTCCTCGAAATGTCGAAAATTCAGCGAGTTCGCGAATTTCCAGGAACCAAACCTGCCCCCTCTCTGTCTAACCCAATAGCTGGCGCCTGAATTGCAATGTGGGCGGTGCCGGCTGGCGCCGAGCCTGAGGCCACCGGCGAGCGGAGGCAGCTATGACTTTCCCAGTGGGGTCGGTTAGTTCCGTTGGCGTCAAGCCGTCCGCGACACTCTTCGAGCTCGAAGCGCTCGAGGGGCTGCCGTGCGGCTGCGTCGCGGCGGCGTATCGTGCCCGGCCGTGGGACGTCGCGGTCGTTTCGCTCGAAGCCAAAGGACCTCACTGCATTCTCTCGGGCCATACGGCCGGCCAGATCCTTCGTCTTGGCGATCCGGCGGAATTCGAAGACGCCGACGACGACGAATAGCGCTGAGCTCGCTCGAGGGGCGGTCTGCGGACGCCCCTCTCCAAGCCCAATAGAGTTTCCCAGATTCTCCTTGCTGCACATGCGCGCCCGTGCCTGCGCGCGATCGTGGCGAAGCCGCGCGAAGATCTTGATTGCGTATGCTTAAGCCATTCCGTACAATTCGTGAGTTTTACTGGCCCAGTCGGGCTGTGAGGAGCGCGTTTCGATGGCGTTGACCTGTCCGAGCTGCGGGAATGACCGCAACTTTCTGGTCAAGACCCTGCAGATGCACGTCGTCCGTCTGGACGATGCGCGGGTCGAAGTAAATGAGGAAGGCCGCCCGGCGGTCATCGAGGTTCTCTGCGATGAGTGCGAAACCGCGCTCAACTTCGAGGATTTCGACGACGCCATCCGGAAAGAGATGCTGCTGACGCTCGGCGCCCGCTGACCTCCGGTCCTTCGAAGCGCGCCGCGCGCGCTTATTCCTCACCGCTTTCGGCTTCTTCCCAGTAGTCGCATTCGGGGCAGATCCATTCGCGGATCTGGCGGGTCGTGGTCTGCAGGCCGGCGACGCGATCCGACCGCTCGCGCGTCACGAGCCGCATCGATTCGCCGCAGAGCGGACATTCTTTCATGCAGATCCAGCTTCGGGATTTCGGCGGACGTTGTCAATCTTGACGGCCGGCGCCTTTCCTGCTTTTCCGAGCGCCCAAATGTGTCAGCGCGCGCGTGACCTGGCGTCCTGAGGGACGCGTCGGTGACGCGTTCCTGTGCTATCTTGAGCTACCCTCGCTTTCGCAAGTTGCGTAAAGAGAAGGGTTAACGTCTTCGACGTGGTCGAGTGCCCTACAGGAGGCGACGGGATCTGGGCGGCATCGTTTCTGCACCACAGCCGAAGTGGGATCGGGAGGCACGGAGGACGCGGACAGCGATTGCACGGCATGAGGGACTACTACGATGTACTCGGCGTATCGCCGGATGCGGGCGCGGACGAAATCAAACGCGCCCACCGGCAGCTGACGCGTCGCTATCACCCTGACATTTCAGGAGAGGATGCGACGACGGCGGTCGTGGACTGCCTGACGGACGAAGTCGCCATCGATTTCCCGTCGGTCGCCACGGTGCTGGATCGGATGCGCCACGCGTTTTTCGGCGACCCGCCGTCGACGGGCGTACCGGACATCGTCGTCACCCCGCGGGAGGCGTTCTTCGGCGCAACCATCACCGTCCATATGCCCGCGCGCGGCCTCTGTCTCGACTGCGGCGGCCGCGGCGAGATCTGGAACGACTGGTGCGCGGCATGCGGCGGGCTGGGCCATCGTGCCGTGCGGCACGACGTTCGGCTGCGCATTCCGCGTGGCGTCAAAGACGGCGCGTGCGTGCGCATTCGCATGAGCGGCCAGACCGTCCCCGACCGGGCGATCGTCGCCCGCATTCTCGTCCGCTGACTCTTCCCGGGCCCGCGCCTTCCGCGTGGTCCGCGGCCCTGAAATTCTTCGGTGTCCGCGTCGTTCCGCGGCCCTCGTCCTCCGCGTCGTCCGTGGCCCTGATAGAATCGCCAGAGTCCCGTGCGCGCTCATGTTCATCTCCTCGGCATTCTCCAGCTCGCCTGGGGCGGAATGGGGCTGTTGCTGGCGAGCTCGCTGCTCCTGCTCGCCGGCGGCGCGGCCGCGATCGCGCGAACGAGCACGGATCCGCTGACCGCGGGATTTACCGCGCTGCTGTTCGGGATCTTTGCGACCGCGCTGGTCGTGGCCGGGTGGGTGAACGTCTGGGTCGGCCGGGCCATTCGCGCACATCGCGCTCTGGGACGAACGCTCGCCCTCGGCCTCGCGCTGCTGAACCTGTTCGTGCTGCCGTTCGGAACGGCGCTGGCGATCTACGCGTTCTGGGTGCTGCTGCACAACGAATCCCGCGCGCTGTTCGAGCCCTCGACCGCCTGATGTCGCCCCAGCACACCGAGAAGACGTCGATCGGACTGGACGCGAACCTCGCGGCGGCGTTGAGCTATCTCCTCGGGTTCGTGAGCGGCATCGTGGTCCTCGTCCTCGAGAAAGACAACCGGTTCGTGCGATTTCACGCGCTCCAGTCGGTGCTGGCCTTTGGTGCGATCACGCTGCTCTGGGTGCTGCTCAACGCGGTGCCGTTCCTGGGCTTCCTGATCGGCGTGCTCATCATCATTCCCGGGTCGGCGGTCATCTGGCTGCTGATGATGTTCAAGGCCTACCAGGGGGAAGAATTCAAGCTGCCCATTGTCGGCCCAATCGCCGCAGAGCGCATCTGACAAGACGTCTGTTGACCGCAGCAATACAGGTGACGTGATGGCTATTTCCGAAGCAAGTGTGCTCGATGCCCTCCGGGCGGTGCGCGATCCCGACCTCCACAAGGACATCGTCTCGTTGAAGTTCGTCAAGGACGTGCGCATCGACGGCGGACGTGTGTCGTTCACCATCGAGCTGACGACCCCGGCCTGTCCGGTGAAGGATCAGATGCGTGATCAGGCGCACAGCCTGGTAGCCGCGCTTCCGGGCGTCACGTCGGTGGACGTCCAGATGACGGCGCAGGTCCGCTCGGCCGTCGGATCCGATTTGAACAAAGTTCCCGTACCCGGCGTGCGGAATGTGATTGCCGTTGGAGCAGGAAAGGGGGGCGTGGGAAAGACGACGGTGGCCGTGAACCTGGCGATCGCCCTCAGCCAGACCGGCGCGCGGGTCGCGATAATCGACGGCGACGTCTACGGACCGAACGTTCCGATCATGCTGGGCATCCAGACGCAGCTGACGACCGACGGGCAGAAGATCGTGCCGGCGGAACAATACGGGCTGCAGCTCGTCTCGATGGCGTTTCTCACGCAGGACGATTCCGCCGTCATCTGGCGCGGTCCGATGCTGCACGGCGTCGTCCAGCAGTTCTTTCGCGAGGTCGCGTGGAAGAACGTCGACTACCTGATCGTCGATCTGCCGCCGGGCACGGGCGACGTGGCGCTCAGCCTGAGCCAGAGCGTACCCGTTGCCGGCGCGGTGGTCGTCACGACGCCACAGACCGTGTCGCTGGCCGATACCCGCCGGGCCATTCGGATGTATCAGAAGTTGAACGTGCCGCCGCTCGGGTTGATCGAGAACATGAGCCACTTCGTGTGCCCGACGTGCCGGACGGAGAGTGACATTTTCGGCAAAGGCGGAGGCGAGGCGCTCGCCGCGGACATGGGGATTCCATTTCTCGGTCGCATTCCGATCTACGAGCCGATCCGCCTGGGCGGCGACACCGGCGTCCCGATCGTGGTCGGCGAGCCGAAGTCCCCCGCCGCACAAAGCTTCCGAACGGCCGCCGAACAGCTCGCGGCGCAGATCTCGATCGCGAGCTACAAGAAGACGGCGATTCCGCTGATGCCAGTACAGGTAGCTGAAGCGTGTAAGGTAAAAGGCGTCCTTCTACCTTTCGAGTTTCTGCATCGCCCACGTCCCCAAAATCGGTCCGGGTGCGAGGATCAGGAACGCCATGCGCCAGCCGAGGCCCGCGGCGATCTCCGGCACGATCCGCATGCTCACCATCGTCAAGAGAAAGCCTGCGCTGACCTGAAGTGTCAGCGCAGTGCCGACGTGCGTCCGCGGGCTGTGCTCGGCGACGAGGGCTGAGAACTGCGCGGAGTCGGCCACCACGCTGAATCCCCAGACGACCGCGAACGCGATCAACCCTGCAAGCGAGGTACGAAAGGCGAGCGGGGAGAGCAGCGCGCACGACGCGCTGACGACCATGGCGGCGCCGGCAATCCGAGCCTTGCCCCACGTGTCGGCCCACAGTCCGGCGACGACGCATCCGATCGCGCCGCTGGCGATCATGACGAACGCGACGAGAGACCCGAGGCTCGACGGACCCTGATATGCGAGCGCCGCGGCGGCGAAGCCGGCAATCCATGTCCACGACGCATACAGTTCCCACATGTGCCCGAGATAGCCGAGCGTCGCCAGTCGTACGCCTCGATGTCGCAGCACGAGCCGCAAGGCATGTCTGTCGAAGGGAGCCGAGGCGGCCACGTGCGGTCCGTCCTTGACCCAGAAGCCGACGATGAATCCGCCGGCCGCCGCGCAGATCGACGCCGCGTATACGAGCGTGCGCCACGGCAGGCCGGCACCGAGCCACGCCAGGAAGTGAGGAAACGCCGATCCGAGTGTGAGCGCACCCACCACCACACCAAGTGCTGCGCCACGCCGCTCTCGAAACCATCCCGCAATGATCTTCATGCCCGGCGGATAAACCCACGCGAGCGCCGCACCCGTGCAGAATCGGAGGACGATGATGGCCGCGGCGGTTGTGACGACGGCGAGCGCGGCGTTGACGACCGCGGCGGCAATGCCGCCCACGAGAAAGAGGCGTCGAGGGTTGATGACGTCGGCCGTGTTGGTGAGCGCGGTCACCAGCGTGCCGGCCACGAAGCCTGCCTGCACTGCCATGGTGAGCCACGCGCGCGCCGAGGTGCCGAGTGCGAACTCCTGAGTGATAGCGGGACCTGCGGCTGTGGCTGAGAACCAGACGGTCATCCCGAGCAGCTCACCAAGCGCGACCAGCAGCAACATGCGACGGGGCATGATCGCGACTCTACCGTCGGTTCGATGACGCGGGCCGCGGCGTTTGCCGTTTACGATGAGCGAAATTGCCGATAGGATTCACTTGTGATTCTTTCGCATGGTCTTTCTCGCGCGTCCGCCGCGGTCATCCTGGCCGGTGCCGTCGTGCTCGCGCAGGAGCCAGCGACGTCGGCGCCGAGGCAAGTGCGCGGCGAGATCCGCGCGTCACACGGGGTGGTCGCTGCCGGCCGAACGTTCACGGTCGACGCCGGCGCTGAGCTGCTCGCCGCCGGCGGCAATGCCATCGATGCCGGCGTTGCGTCCATCTTCGCCGCCGCCGTCGTCGAGATCTCGCATTTCGGTCTCGGCGGCGAGGCTCCAATCATTGTCTATTCGGCACGCGATCGAAAGGTGACGGTCGTCAACGGGCAGGGTCCGGCGCCACGCGCCGCGACGCCCGCCATGTTTGCGGGCAAGGACGCGATACCCGGCAACGGACCGCTGGGCGCCACCGTGCCTGCGGCTGTCGACTCCGCCTCGGTCGCTCTCGCGCGCTTCGGCACCAGGTCGCTCTCCGACGTGCTGGCGCCGGCGATTCGCCTCGCGGACGGCTTCCCGATGTACGAGTTCCTGCACCACTATCTCGAGACGGAGCGGCCGGCGTGCGAGCCGTACGCCTGGACGATGAGCACGTACTATCCGAATGGCCGGATCACGCCAGTGGGCGAGATGTTCCACCAGCCGAACCTCGCCGCGACGCTGCGCCTGATGTCGAAGGCCGACGCCGACGCTCGCGCCGCGGGCGCCACGCGCGAACAGGCGATCCAGGCCGGGCGCGACGCGTTCTATCTCGGGCCAACCGCGCAGGCGATCGCCGCGGCCATGAAGGAAGCCGGCGGCGTGATGACTGAGGAAGATCTCGCCTCATACCACAGCAAGATTGAGGATCCGCTGTCGGTGCCGTACCGCGGCTATACGGTCTACAAGACCGGATTCTGGAATCAGGGGCCTGCCCTTCTGCAGTCGCTGCGCATTCTGGAAGGATACGACCTCCACGCGATGGGGCAGGGTTCCGTCGACGCGCTTCACACGACGGTCGAGGCCATCAAGCTCGCGTACGCTGACCGCGATCGCTACTACGGGGATCCGGACTTCGTCCGGGTGCCCGGCGACGCGCTGCTGTCGGAGCCCTACGCGCGCGCGCGTCGTGCGCTGATCGATCCCGCGCCGCGCCAGCCTCGAGGAGCGTCCCGGTGATCCGCTCAATGCGAAGGCGTTGACGCAAGAATCAGGAACGTCGGACAAGGGACTCGGGACCAGGGACCAGGGACTCGGGACCCGAGACCAGCGACCCAAGGAAGTAGGCGACACGACGTCGGTGCAGGTGGCCGACGCTGACGGCAACCTGTTCTCGGCGACACCAAGCTCGGGATGGCTGCTGGGCGGGGCCTTCGTGGCCGGGCGCACCGGCGTGCCGATGAGCAACCGGATGCAGGCGTTCAGCCTGGAGCCATCGAGCCCAAATGTCCTCGCCGGCGGCAAACGGCCCCGCACCACGCTGACGCCGACCATCGTGCTGAAGGATGGCAAGCCGTTCCTGGCCATCGGGACGCCGGGGGGCGACAGCCAGGATCAGCAAATCCTGCTCGTGCTCCTCAACATCATCGATTTCGGGATGGACGTGCAGGCGGCCATCGAAGCACCCCGCGTGAACTCGCTGCACCCCGTCAGCTCCTTCGACAATCATCGTCCACAGCCTGGCGTGCTCGAGGCGGAGGCGTCGCTCGGTCAGGCCGTCTTGAAGGCGCTCGAAGAGCGCGGTCACGTGCTGCGCGTCAAGCCACCTTACGGCATCTCGACCGGCGTGGTCGCGGCGGGAATCGACCCCGTCAGCGGACGTCTCCGGGGAGGCGCCGATCTCCGCCGCGAACGCGCCGTCGTGGCCTGGTAGCCGCTCCTCAATGGACATTCCGTTCATCAAACACACGCTCGAGAACGGCCTCGACGTCCTCGTCCACGAAGATCACGGCGTGCCGATCGTGGCGGTGAACGTCTGGTATCACGTTGGATCCAAGAACGAAGTGCCCGGCCGGACCGGCTTCGCGCATCTCTTCGAACACCTGATGTTCGAGGGATCGCAGCACTACGACCGCGGCTACTTTCATCCGCTCCAGGAGGCTGGCGCCGCGTTGAACGGCTCGACCAACGCGGACCGCACGAACTACTGGGAGGTCGTGCCCACCAACGCGCTCGACCTGGCGTTGTGGATGGAATCGGATCGGATGGGCTACCTCCTGCCCGCGCTGACCGACGCGAAGTTCGAGAATCAGCGTGACGTCGTGCTCAACGAGCGCCGTCAGAACTACGAGAACAGGCCCTACGGCATGGCCGGGATGGCGATCGTCGCCGCCCTCTATCCTCCGGATCACCCGTACCACTGGCTGACGATCGGCGCGTCGGAAGACCTCCGTGCAGCGGGGATCGATGAGGTCCGCGCGTTCTTTCAGCGCTACTATCACCCGCGCAACGCGTCGCTCGCGCTCGCCGGCGACGTCGATCCCGAGGTCGCGATGCGCCTGGCAGAGCGCTACTTCGCTGAGATTCCCGGCGCGCCTCGTCCGGCGCGCGTGACGCCGTCGCCTGTTACGCCGCCGGAAAACGAGATCCGGCTGGTGTTCGAGGATCGCGTCGAGCTCCCGCGTCTCTACATCGCCTGGCATTCGCCGCCGCTGTTCAGTGAGGGTGATGCCGAGCTCGATCTCGTCGCCGACCTGCTGGCGAACGGCAAGACGTCGCGCCTGTATCGAGCCCTGGTCTACGAGCAACGGATTGCCACGGAGGTGGCCGCCTCGCAGAACTCGCGTGAAGCGGGAAGCTTCTTTCAGGTCGTGGCCACGGCGGCTCCTGGCCGGATGCTCGCCGAGGTCGAGCGCGCCATCGCACGCGAGCTGGGAGCCATGATCGAACGGGGTCCGACGACGGGACGAGATGGAGCGATGCATGGCGCAGGCGGAGTCGCACTTCATCTTCCGCCTCCAGACCATTGGCGGCTTCGGCGGCAAGTCCGATCAGCTCAACGCCTACAACATTTTCCTCGGCGATCCCGGGTACTTCGGACGCGATCTGGAACGGTACCGCGGCGCGACGAGCGAAGCGCTTCGCAGCGCTGCCGCGCGCTGGCTCCTCCCTCGCCAGCGCGTCGTCCTCAGCGTCGTCCCTCGCGGCCGTCTGGGTCTCGCGCTCGAAAATTCGCGGCCGGTGACGGTGTCGTGATGATCGCCGATCGATCCCGCCTGCCGGTCCCCGGCCCCGAGCGCCCCTTCCGCTTCCCGACGATCGTTCGCCAGACGCTCGAGAACGGGCTTCGTGTGATGACGGTCGAGCACCATCGCGTGCCGCTCGTCAGCGTGCTCCTGGTCGTGCCCGCGGGCGCGTCCGCCGACCCGAGTGATCGACCGGGCCTTGCCGCGATCACCGCGGACATGCTCGACGAAGGATGCGGCGATCATTCGGCGCTCGACGTCCACGAAGCGCTGGGCCGGATCGGCGCACAGCTCGAGACGGACGTCGGGCACGACGCCACCGTCATCGGCCTGACGACGCTGCAGCGATTTCTCGATCGCGGCCTCGAGCTCGTTTCTGACATGGTGATGCGGCCGCGCTTCGAGCAGCGGGAAGTGGATCGCGTGCGGGAGCTGCGCCTGCATCGGTTGCTGCAGCTTCGCGATCTGCCGCCGGCGGTCGCCGACCGCGTGTTCGCACAGCTCCTGTACCGCGGACATCCGTACGGCCACATGCCGATCGGGACCGAAGGAGCCTTGCGGGCGCTGAGCGTCCGCGACATCAGCGGTTTCCACCGCCGCGCGTTCAGGCCGGAGCGGTCTACGCTGATCGCCGTGGGCGACGGGTCGCACGAGGCGCTGGCCGACGCCGTGCGACGGGCCTTTTCCGGGTGGCGTGGGGCGCCCGACGTGGACGTTCCTCCGGATCCCTCGACGTTCGCATCACCCGCGCCGCCGCCAAGCCGGCTAGCGCTCGTGCATCGGCCGGCGGCCGCGCAATCCGAGTTACGGATCGGACACGTCGCGTTGCCGCGGTCGACGCCCGACTATCATGCGGCGCTGGTACTCAACATGATCCTCGGCGGGCAGTTCATCAGCCGGATCAACCTGAACCTGCGCGAGGAGAAGGGCTACACCTACGGCGCCAGGACGGCCTTCGAGTTCCGACGGGCGCCCGGTCCGTTCGTCCTCCAGGCGAGCGTGCAGTCCGAGACGACGGTGGACGCCATTCGTGAGGCGTTCGCCGAGATTCGCGCCATCCGCGGCGAGCGGCCCGTCACGGACGAGGAGCTCGAGACCGGTCGCGCCGCGTTGACCCGAGGTTACCCGCGCAACTTCGAGACCGCGGATCAGATCGGCCGCGCTGCCGCGCAGCTCGCGCTGTACCAGCTGCCCGACGATTACTTCACGACCTTCGTGCCGAAGGTGCTGGCGCTGACCGCCGCCGACATCATGCGCGTCGCGGCGGCTGACATCGATCCGTCGCGCCTGCTCACGGTGATCATCGGCGACCGCGAGAAGGTGTCTCCCTCGGCGGCGACGCTCGATCTGGGCGCGGTGTCCGAGGTCACGATGACGTGAAGGCTGTTCGATTTCACGAGCACGGCGGCCCGGAGGTTCTTCGCTACGAGGATGCGCCTGACCCTGTCGCGAGCAACGGTCGCGCGGTCGTGCGGGTCCGCGCGTGCGCGCTCAATCATCTCGACCTCTGGGAGCGGCGCGGCATCCGGAGAGTCGCGCTGCCGTTGCCCCATATTTCCGGCAGTGATGTCTCGGGCGAGGTCATCGACGCCGGCGGCGGTCCGATCGCTCCCGGCACCCGCGTGCTGCTCCAGCCCGGTCTGCGTTGCGGCGCATGCGGGGCGTGCCGTGCCGGTCGCGACAATCAGTGCGAGACCTACGACGTCCTGGGGCTGAAGTCCGACGGCGGCTACGCCGAGCTCGTCGCGGTGCCCGTCGAGAACCTGATTCCGATTCCTGCCCACGTCGACTTCATCGACGGCGGCCGCGTTCCCGCTCACGTTCCTGACCGCGTGGCACATGCTGCGGACCCGCGCGTCGTTGCAGGCGGGCGAGACCGTTCTCGTTCTTGCCGGCGGCAGCGGCGTGGGCCAGGCCGCGATTCAGGTCGCGCGCCATCTCGGTGTCCGTGTGCTGGCCACCGCCGCTCGCCGAAAAGATCGATCGCACGCGGGCGCTCGGCGCCGACCACGTGCTCGATCACTATGCGGGCGATTTCTCCGCGGACGTTCGCCGGCTCACCGACGGTCGCGGCGTGGACGTCGTGGTCGAGCACGTCGGCGAAGCGACCTGGGACCGCAGCGTGCGATGCCTCGCAACCGGCGGACGCCTCGTCACCTGCGGTGCGACGACCGGCGCCGACGCCGCGATCGACCTCCGGCACCTGTTCGCCCGCCAGTTGTCGCTGCTCGGGTCATATATGGGGCGTTTCGCCGAACTGCAGGAAGCCGCGCAACTGCTTTTCGACGGCACGTTTCGGCCTGTCATCGACACGGTGCTGCCTCTGGCGGAGGCCGCCGAGGCGCAGCGCCGGCTGGAAGGCCGCGGCCAATTCGGGAAGATCGTCCTCGACGTCTGACGCGTCCGGCCGGAACCGTCCCGGCTGATCTGCGCGTCCAAGTCACAGACACGCCGGTGTACACTGGCTTTCGCAATGAGCTTCGCCCGGCTCAGCCTCAGTCTTGCCGGAGTCGTGGGGGTGATCGCGGCGGCGCTGGCAGCTGCCACGATCTGGCTGATCATGACCCAGCCGGTGACGGTCGCGGATGCCGTCGCACAGGGCGAGGTGTCGCCGCTCGTGAAGGCCCTGGCCGGCGTGTTGTACGACGCGCTTCAGGGCTTGATGAAATACCTGTAACTGTCCCTGCCGCTCCTACAGCGCCCCACTCAAGAACCGGCACAACGCAAGTCCATCCATCCATTTGAATGGCGTGACACCCGTGCTGTAGTGCCCGCACGGCAGAACCGCGAGGCGGTGCGGAATCTCGCGGCGCCGGAACTCGTTCACGAGCATCTGCGACAGGTGGACCGGGAACGTCAGGTCGTACCGCGCGTACACGAGCAGAATCTGACGGCCGCGGACCCGCTCGATGAACGGCAGCGGGCTGATCGGGCAGCCACATCCTGCGCAGCTCGTCGAGCGTGACGTTGCCGTCGAGACTCTGCTTCACGTGCGCCGTGGACAGCCCCTCCCAGACGACATCCGCGAAAAACGGTGAGATGTGGTTCAGCGCCGCCGCACGCACCAGCGGCTCGTGTGCCGTCGTCAACATCGCCAGACACGAGCCGAGGCTCGTCCCAAGGATGCCGATCGACGTGTACCCCTCCTCGCGCAGCCACGCAATTGCGCGTCGCGCGTCCAGGACCGCCTGACGGCAGACTTGAGCCGTTCGTCCGATGTTCGAGCTGACGATGTAGTCCGCGCGCGAGAGCTCGGGCGGCATTCTGACATCGTGATACGGGAAGGCTCAGGCGCAGCGCGCTGATCCCGAAGCGGTTGAGCAGACGGCACAGCCCGACGTGCCCCTCGGCATTGGCATTCCACTGCGGGAGCACCACGACGGCGCGGCGCCGGCCGCGCTCGGATGGATCGGGGAAGTAGCGCGCGCGCACCAGATTGTTGTCGGGATGCGGCGTGTCAACCGCGCTCGTGAACGTCAGGACGCCATCGACGAGCGCGTAGTCGTCGGCGGGTGTGACGTCGTAAAAGCGCTCGCTGACCTGCGTGGTCTGCTCGCCCCACGTTTGCAGAAGGCCTGCGGGATCAAACCGCTCGTCGGTTTCGGGAATGGACGGATGGTCGGCCAGCCAGTCCAGTCCCCACTCGAATGGTCGGACGGATCGGTTCGTGGCCGCGGAGGCGAGGCGACGTTCCCAGGTATGAAAAGCCCTCGAGATCACGCGTGAGCTCTTCCCCGGACGCGTGCCGCGCAGCGACGCGTAATCGCGGCCCGGGCGGCGTTGCCGTTTCGACCGGCAGGGCGGATTGCACCCAGCCGGGATCGCCATCGTGCGAACCGCCGAACCCTCCCCGCACGTTCGCCAGGTTCGTGTAGCCCGCGTTGGCGAGGAGCTGACACGCCTGCACCGACCGGGCGCCTGCCTGACATCCGACGAGGAGGGATGCGTCCACGGGAAAATTCGCGCGGACGACCTCGACGAACTCCGCGTTCGGCAGCATCTGCCGCGTCCGCTCGTCGAGATGCAGCAACGGGATGTTGAAGGCCCCGGCCGGATGGCCCATCTCGAATTCGGGAATGGAGCGGACGTCGAGGTACGACGCTGCCGCCCTGCTGTTGCTGATGAGCTTCCTGAACGAACACGTTCTTAATCGCCATAGCCTTCATGCTGTGCCGCTGGCCACCATGTTGCACCTGATCGCCGGCATGATCGAACAGCCCGCGAAACCCGATGTTCCGTCGGTTCCCGACGTGATCAACAAGCCTGGCGACGGGAACGGCCCGTTGCCCGAGGGTGAGCCCGAGTGGCCGGATGAGCCGCGCAGTCCGGACGTTCATCCTGCGCCGCCGCCAACCGACCCGGCATCAGGCATTATCTGACGTTCCAGTCGCGCAGCGATTTCCAGCAGGCGCGCCGGTGGCTCCGCGGTGGCCGACGAGTTGGAGACCGCGGGGCAGACCGTCTGCACCCAGGCCACATGGAATCGCGATCGCCGGATGCCCGGTGATGTTGAACAACTGCGTGAGCCGCAGCATGATCGCCCGGACGGGTTCGGCGCGATCGTCGATCGTGACCGATTGCGCCCCGATTTCCGGCGCACCAATCGCGAGCGCCGGCAGGATGAGCGCGTCGAGACCCTCGAGCGCCCGATCCACCGCCCTCCGAAGCACCGGCCGCGCGTGCATCGCGCGGAGGTAGTCCTCCGCGAGGATGTACCGTCCCATCTCGAGCCGCAGCCTCACCCCGGGCGAATACTTGTCGGCGTGCGACTCGCAGAAATGGCGCGTGATACCAGGAGGCCTCGGGCAGCACGATGTGGAGGTAGACGTCGGGCGTCCGTTCGGCGTGCGCGATCGTGACGTCGTTGATGTTGTGGCCGGCCCCGCGCCAGCGCCGTTCGAATCCGTCCGAAGACCTGACGCGTATCGGCATCGAGCTTGTCGAGGAAGTACGGCGCCGGCACGCCCAGCCACAATTCCTCCTGCGCTGGTTCGCCGCCTTCATCCACCCGCGGTGACGCATTGCCGGCGAGGGCGGCGAACAGCACGCTCGCGTCGGCGACGGTGCGGGTCATCGGTCCGACATGATCGAGCGTCGTGCTCAGCGGAACGACCCCTTCGCAGTCGATCTCAGCGTATGCGGGCTTCAACCCCGTGATTCCGCAGGCGGCCGACGGAATCCGAATCGATCCTCCCGTGTCGGTGCCGACGGAGCCCAGCGCCATGCCTTCGACGATCGCGACCGCTGCGCCCCCGCTCGATCCGCCCGGCGAGCGCGTCGGGTCGAACGGGTTCCGCACGACGCCGAACGCGGTCTCGTCGCTCGTCGTGCCGAAGGCGAACTCGTGCAGGTTCGTCTTGCCGACGATCACCGCGCCGGCCCGGCGCAAGTTCGTGACGACGGGCGCGTCGTGGCGGGGCACCCGCGGCGGCACGGCCGATCCCGACGTCGTCGGGACGCCGGCGATGTCCACCAGGTCCTTCACGCTCACGGGGATTCCGTGCAGCGCGCCGCGGTAGCCGCCCTTCGCAATCTCCTGCTCCGCCTGCCTGGCCGTGGCCAGCGCCTGCTCGGCGAGAACGGTGATGAACGCGCGCAACTCGCCGTTGCGAGCCGCGATGCGATCGAGACACGCCTGCGTGAGCTCCACGGGCGACAGCGTCCGGCGCTCGATCAGTTGCGCGGCGCTGGCCAGATCAGGAGGGATCGTCGTCATCGTCGGTCGGAGCGGCGGGATGCCCGAACTCGCGATCAGCGTCCCGAAGCGCCTGTGTCGATCGCGCGAGCGTTTCGAGGAGAGGCCTGAGCTCGCGCAGGCCGCGCGATTCAGCATCCGCCGACGCGCGTTCGAGCCATGCCTGGACGTCCATGGTCAGAAGGACAGCGTGCCTCGCACGCTGACCGGAATCGTGAGAAAGCTGTGAGACACCGGGACGGAGAACCGATTGGTCGCCACCTTCACCGAGATGTCCACGCCGATCGGGCCGGTTGAGACGCCGCCGCCCCCCTCGGCAAAGTACCGCTGTCCGTTCTGCTGGTCCGTCAGGGCGCGGCCGAAGCCGCCGAGGATGAAGGCGTGGCTGCCGAGCCCCCAGCCCGGCGATCGATCGCTCATCTCGATACCGATGCCGAGATCGAACGCGCGGCCGTTCGTGAGCGCGTACGAGCTGACGGGCGCAGGCCCGTTGAACGTCATGCGGACGTTCGGCAGCCCCTCGATGCTTCCACGAATCGCCAGCGTCGTCCCTTCGCTCGATCCGAACGGATAGACCGTCACCCCGATTCCCTGGCCGCGATGACCGAACTCCTGGACATCAACGCTCGTCAGCCCGTCCTCGGTGCGGTACTCGAACGACTCGAGGTGCACCTCGCTGACCGGCTGACCGAGCAGGTCCTCGAGCGGATGCTTGTTGAATCCAAGCGCGTGCGTGTAGTGCCAGTCGTAGGTGAAGCTGACGAAGTGCTTGCGCGCCTTCTGGCCCTGATATGTGGTGTGTTGAACCGGCGGCGACAGCAGGGCGACGGCCAGCGAGGCAACGGAAGCAGTTTGAAAGAGCATTCACAACAAGGATAACGTAACCCGGTGAGCGAGCGCATCCTTGCCGCGGTCATGCCGGGCCCGCATCAGCCGGTCGAAGTCAGGGAATATCACCGGCCGGAGCTGCCTGACGGGGCAGCACTGCTGCGGACGTCGTGCTCCGAGGTCTGCGGTACGGACGTGCACCTGTGGCATGGGCGTCTTGCGGGCGTGCCCTATCCGATCATCCCTGGCCACATCTCGGCCGGAACGATCGACTCCATGCGCGGCGCGATTGAAGGCATCGACGGATCGCGACTGCGTGAAGGCGACCGCGTCGTCTTCTTCGACGTTCACCGCACGTGCGGACGCTGTCGTGCCTGTACCGTTCATCGCACGCCGACGCGCTGCCACGCTCGACGAGTGTACGGCATCACCGATTCCGCAGACGAGGGACTGTTCGGCGGCTGGTCGCAGGCCATCTATCTCGAGCCCGGCGTGGCGATGGCGCGTCTGCCGGAGGCGGTCGCGCTCGAAGACTACATCGGCGGGGGATGCGGCCTCCTGACGGCGGTGCACATCGCCGAGCGCGCCGAGATCACGTTGGGCGATACCGTCGTCGTCCAGGGCGTCGGCGCCGTGGGGCTCAGCGCCATCGCCCTCGCTCGGCTGGCTGGCGCCTCGATGGTGATTGCCATCGGCGCACCGGACGCGCGTCTCGATCTTGCCCGTCAGATGGGGGCCGACACGGTCTTTCACCTCGATACGACCACTCCGGCCGAGCGACACGAGAGTGTTCGCGCGGCCACGCACGGCGAAGGGGCCGACATCGTGATCGAGGCCGCTGGATCGGCGCACGCGATTGGAGAGGGACTCGACCTTGCGCGCGATGGCGGACGTTACGTGATCGCCGGTCACTACACGGACGTCGGTCCAAGCTCGATCAACGCCCACCGTCAGATCAACCGGAAGCATCTGGAGGTGCGGGGCTGCTGGGGCAGCGAGGCGCGGCATTTTCTGCGTGCGCTCGGCCTGCTGGAGCGTCACGCCGGCAGCATCCCGTGGCGGCGTGTCGGCACCCGCCGTTACGGCCTGTCCGAACTCAACGACGCGCTGGCGGACGCCGAGCAGATGCGCATTCCCAAAGCGCTGGTGGATCCGTGGGCGTGACGCGCCACACGAAGATCATCGCGACCATTGGCCCCGCCAGCCGCGACGCCGGAGCGGATCGCGCAGTTGATTTCGGCGGGCGTCGACGTGTTCCGGCTGAACTTCTCGCACGGCAGCCGCGAATCTCACGCACAGGTGTATCGCGACGTTCGCACGGTCGCGGCTCGCAGCGGACGGCACGTCGGTGTTCTTCAGGACCTCAGCGGTCCGAAGATCCGCATTGGATCACTGCAGAATGGTCAGCCGATCGAGCTTCGGGAGGGAGACGAACTGCGGCTCGCCGCCGGGCGATGGGCCTGGCGGGCCAGGGCGCGTCTTCACGCCCTACGCCGCGCTGATTTCGTCGGTGAACCCAGGCGATCGTCTGCTGCTCGACGACGGCCGCATCGAGCTGCAGCGTCATCGGGCGGAGCGGCGACGAGATCGTGACGCGCGTCGTCCACGGCGGACCGCTCGGGCGAGCACAAAGGCATCAATGCCCCTGGCGTTCGGTCTGCCTTCCGGCGCGATCACGCTGAAGGACGCGGAGGACCTGCGATTCGGACTCGAGCTCGGCGTTGACCTCGTTGCTCTCAGCTTCGTGCAGACGGCTGACGATGTTCTCCAGGCGCGGGCGATTGCCGATCGCGCCGGGCCCGCCGTTCCGTTGATCGCGAAGATCGAGCGGCCCGGAAGCGGTCGCGAATCTCGACGCGATCCTCGAAGTCGCCGATGGCGTGATGGTCGCGCGCGGCGACCTCGGCCTGGAGTGTCCGCTCGAGCATGTGCCGCGGATTCAGAAGGAGATCATCCGTCAGGCGCGTGCGCGAGGTGTTCCGGCGATCGTCGCGACGCAGGTCCTCGAATCGATGCGGACGGAACCGCGGCCGACGCGTGCCGAGGTCAGCGATGCCGCGACGGCGGTCGATCAGAGCGCCGACGCGATCATGCTGGCCGGCGAAACGGCGATCGGCGAGTTTCCGGTTCGGGCAGTCGAGACGCTTGCGGCGATCATCTGCGAAGCGGAACGTCTGCCGAGCCCGGAGTTGACCGTGACGGGATCGGTTCCCAGCGCAGCGAGCCGCCACGGCCGGGCGATCTGCGAGGCCGCCGTCACGTTGGCGACGACGGGTCAGGCCGAGGCGATCGTGGCGGTCACGCGCGAGGGGAAGACCGCGCGACTGCTCTCGTGCCTGCGTCCGCGGTGCGTTGATTCTCGCCATCACGTCGGAGGAGACGGTGGCCAACCGTCTGGCTCTGCTCTGGGGCGTTACGCCGCTGGTGGCGGCGGACCACGATCCGCGTGGCGCTCGCTCGCACGCTGAGCACGTGTGCCGGCCTGTCACCGACAGCCGTGGTCGTCTTCGTCAACGTGAGCGTCGATCTCGGACGGGCGGACGCGAACTTTCTCAACCTTCAGCGTCTGGGGATCTGACGGCCACCTGGCGAGCGTCGCCGCTGACGCCCGCGGCTGCTGATCCAATACAGCGACGAGTCCGGCGCCAATCATCACCGCCGCCTGCACGATCAGGTTCGCCTCGTACGTCGTCGCGTTGACGCCCGGGGGAGGGACGAACGTCAGCCCGAGCGCGATCGCGGTTGCGGCAAACCCCGTGAACGCGATCGCCCACAGGCCCCACGCTGCCGCCGGGAATGCGAAGCTCGTCAGGCATCGGCGTGTGCGCCATCCCGTCGCAGACGGATCAGCGCCGCGAAGAGATACAGGTACGGCACGAAGTAGATCAGGATCGTCAGGTTGACGAGGATGTCGTACGCCTCCTGAATCGTCGTCGTTCGCCCCGCGACGGCGACGAACACGCTCGCGAGGAAAATGGCTGACGCCGCAATCGACTGCACGATCAGGGCGACGTGCGGCGTGCGGTATCGCGGGTGCAGCCGTGCGAACACCGCCGGCAACGCGTTGTCCACGCCCGCCGCAAACGGCACGCGCGCGGCGCCCGCCGTCCACGAGGCCGTTCCGGCCAGCGCGTTCAACGCCAGCAGACCACCGGTGAGCGCGCCCAAACCCGTCAATCCAACACGACCGGCGACGAGCTGCACGGCATCGGTGATGCCGCTCAACTCCTTCAGTGACGACGACGGTACCGCGATCAGGACGGACGCCGATCCGATGATGTAGATGATCGTCGTCACGATGCCGGCGACCAGAACGCCCAGGGGAATCACCCGTCTCGGATTGTGAATCTCCTGGCCGATGAACGAGGTGATCTCGAATCCGGAGAATGCGAAGCACATCGCCGACCACAGGCCGAGCGTATCGAGCGCGTTCCCATGCGGCAGCATCGTTGCGGTCGAAAACGGCGTCGCCGATCCGAAGCGGGCGAGCGCGAGCGCGCCGCACGCCGATCAGGAGGCCGGCCGGCACCCAGAGGCCGATGGCTCCTGCGTTCTGCAGCCACTTGCCGATTCGCAGGCCGAGGATGTTGACGCCAGCCGCGATCCAGATACCCGCCAGAACGAACGTCACCGAGTACCAGCGTGACGCGCCGAGCCACGCCCACCGTTCGCCACCCATCGCTGCCATGTTCGCCGCGCCGAAGAGCAGGACCGACGGAAAGTAGAACAGGTTGTTGACCCACAGACACCAGCCGCAGATGAATCCGTGACCGAGGCCGAACGCGCGTCGCACCCAGACGTACACGCCGCCCTGTTCCGGATAGCGGCTCGACAGCTCGGCCACCGCCGCGGCCAGCGGAACGAAGAAGGCCAGGCAGGCCAGGATCCAGAGCGTGACCGACTCCGGACCCGCGCGCGCGCCACGGGCGATCCATCGCAGCCCGACGACCGCGACGACGTTCATGAAGATGACGTCCCAGAGGCCGAGCGCCTTGATGAAGATGGGCGGGCTGTCTGTGGGCCGTCCGCGTTGTCCGCCGCCAGTCATGCGTGCTCCAGGTACTCTTTCAGCGCGGCGAGCGACGCCCGCCACCCTGGCGCGATCACCGCGTAGTACCGCTGCCACCGCGAGCGTGTCTTCGTATCCGGCTTGCTGGACGTGCAGCCGGCATCCGGATCCATCCGCCGCGCAGCTGACCTGCAGACCCATCGGACCGAGCGGATCGCCGTCAGGAGGGAGCCACCACGCGTCGGCGACGAACAGTTGAGTCCCCGCGATGTACTCGACGATCGTTCCGTGAAAGACGCCCCCGAGCCGGCCGAGCACCTCGTCCGCGTCGGCGGACGGCGCCCATTCGATCGCGTACACGCCCAGCACGCGGGGCGTCGTCACCGACCGAATGGCCTGCCACCAGTGCGACAAGGCGTGCGGATCGAAGAACGCGCCCATCGCACGCGTTGGCGCGACGTCGATGGTCAGTTCCTGATCGAACCCGGACCGGGGACGGAGGTCGCGACCACGCATGGCGGGATCGTAGCATTGCGGCGCTTGGAGCCGGGACGCGGGACGCGGGCCGGGACGCCGAACGGTCGACCCCGAACGCCTGCCCGAACGCGCCGGAACGATCTATCCTGAACCATGCCCTCCGACGAGCCCCAGCCCGATGCGAGCTGGGATGAGCACTATGCGGACGAGCGTGACGCCGCCTTTCTCTATCGCGAGCTGGCGAAGGTGGAGGCGAGACGCCACGCGACGCGATCTCTTCGAGCGGCTCGCCGTCGTCGAGGACCGTCACGTGGCGCGGTGGGAAGAGCTGTTCGCGGGTGCCGGTCGGCCGCTGCCCCCGTACCGGACGTCGTGGCGCACGCGGGCCCTCGCGTCGGTGGCGCGGACGTTCGGGCCTTCGGCCATCCTGCCGCTCGTGCTGGCTGAAGAGGGACGCGAAGTGCAGGCGTATCTCGGCCTGGCCCGCCAGTCCACCAATCGCGAGACGCACAAAGCGGCTGTTGATATCGCGTCGGATTCCGCGGTTCACGCGCGAGAGCTGTCCGAGGTCATGGGCCGGGAAGGGGAGCCGTGGCACGTCGGCGGCGCCGGCGGCCTCCTGCGCAGCATCGTGTATGGGTTCAACGACGGGCTGACCGCGAACTTCGGTCTGGTGGCCGGGATCATCGGTGCGAGCGTCTCGCCGCACATCGTGATCATCAGCGGGCTGGCCGGCGCCCTGGCCGACGCGCTGTCGATGGGATCGAGCGGCTATCTCGCGGCCAAGAGCGAGGCCGAAGTGCAGGCCCATCAGATCGAGATGGAGCGCCACGAGATGCGCCTGATGCCCGATCTCGAGGAAGAGGAGCTCGCCGTCATCTACGAGGCCAAGGGGCTCAGCCGGGAACGTGCGCGCGAGACGGCAAAAGCGGTGATGCAGGATCCCGCTCAGGCGCTCGAGACTCAAGTCCGCGAGGAGCTCAACATCCATCCGGCGGAGCTCGCGCCGCTGAAGGACGGTCTGGTCACGGGCACGGCCACCGCCGTCGGCGCGTTCATTCCGATCGCGCCGTTTCTCGTGATGACGCACGGCTCCGCCGTGTGGGTCTCGCTCGCGGTCAGCATGCTCGCGCACTTCGGCATCGGCGCGGCGCGCAGCCTGTTCACGGGCCGCGGCATCTGGGCCAGCGGCCGCGACATGTTCATCGTCGGGTTCGGTGTTGCTGCGGTGGGTTACGTGATCGGTGAGCTGATCACGAAGCTGATGTGACCGATCGCTACGGCTTCTCGCGCAGCGTCTGCACGTACTTGACGACCGCCCAGACCTGTTCTTTTGTCAGGTCGTTCTTCTGGGCGGGCATCTTCGGCTTCTGCCGGCCGTTCCAGATCTTGTAGAAGACGACGCCGTCGGGATTTCGCGCGGCGCGGCGCGCGACGGTGAGATCCATGTCCTGCTGCTGATCCGGATCGGCGTCCGGTCCGTCACCCTTCCCGCCGGGGCCGTGGCACTTCTGGCATTTCTTCTCGAACACCTGCTTGCCCGTCTGCAACGTGGCCGGGTCGTCGGTCAGCGGATTCTTCTCGGCCTGCGCCGTCGGCGGAATGGTCCATCCGCCCGGACGGTCCGGTGCCTGCGTCTCGGATGCGACAGAAAGATCAGGACGTCCGGCGTGCACGATGGCTATCGACGAACACACGACAGCAAGAGAGCCGCTCCAAGCAGGTTCCAACGCGTGACCATGCGCAATGATACATTTTTTGACATATGAGCAACCAGCCGCTGGCGTACCTACGATCGCCGATTCCTCGACAGCGAAGAAGCACGACCGATCAGAATCCTGTCCGAATATCTCGAGCCGCTTCGACGGTTCCGTCTCCAGAACATCCAGGATACGGTCGTGTTCTTCGGGTCGGCCCGAGTACACAGTCGCATGCGCGCTGAAGGCGCGCTGAAGCGTCTGCGCAACGGACGCCATGGTCAGGACTATGCCGCCGCGCTCAAGCGCAGCAGGAAGGCCGTGGAATGGTCGCGCTATTACGAGGACGCCCGCAGGCTGGCGCGACAGCTCACGAAGTGGAGCCTCTCGCTCGACTCGCCGCGGCATCGCTTCGTCGTGTGCTCAGGCGGCGGACCGGGGATCATGGAGGCCGCCAATCGCGGCGCGCACGAAGCTGGCGGCAAGACGATCGGCTTGAACATCCGCCTGCCGTTCGAGCAGGGAGCGAACCGGTACATCACGCGCGGGTTGCACTTCGAGTTCCACTACTTCTTCATGCGGAAGTTCTGGTTCGCGTACCTCGCCAAGGCGCTGGTGATTTTTCCAGGCGGGTTCGGGACGCTCGACGAGATGTTCGAGATCCTCACGCTGGCGCAGACGAACAAGCTCTCCAACACGATGTGCGTGATTCTGTACGGCCGGGAGTACTGGGAACAGATCATCGACCTCGAGCCGATGATGGAGTGGGGCGCGATAGCGCAGAAGGACCTGGAGCTGCTGCACTGGGTCGATACGCCGGAGCAGGCGTTCGAGCGGCTCCGAACCCACCTGATGACCCATCACCTCGTGCCGGACACGCCGCAGGAAAATCGCGCGCCGGGCATCGCGAAGACACGCGGCTGAACACCGCCCGCGCGCCGGGCTGGTCGATCAGTACATCAAGAACGGCTGGCGGAGCCGGCGGAACGCGTCTTCGTCGCGCGGCCAGCCGCCGGCGATCTCGTCGCCGCTCTCGCCCGCGTCCACCGCCAGACGCAGCCGGTCCGATCCGTACAGGATGTCGATCGGCGGCTTCTCGTGCTCGTACTGGTACGGCGGGTCACGCCAGGCGAAGCGGTCCGGCGCCTCACGACGGAACTCGACGAGCAGCTCGATGGCGGCTCGATGCGGCGCGAACGCCTTGCGATCCGTGACGTGGATCTGGCATCCGCCGCACGTCTCCTTCGCGTGCTTGTGGAACGTGGGCTCGAAGAAGACCGGCCGGAACACGACGCCCGGCAGCCGACGCTGGTTCATCTGGTCGGCGAATCGATCGCCGTCAATCCAGGGCGCGCCGACGAGCTCGAACGGCTTCGTCGTGCCCCGTCCTTCGGACAGCATGGTGCCCTCGAAGAGCACCGTGCCCGGATAGACGATCGCGGCATCGAGCGTCGGAATGTTGGGGGACGGCAGGACCCACGGCAGCCCGGTCTGGTCGAAGAACATCGCGCGCGTCCAGCCCTCCATCGGGACGACGTCGACCGCGGCCGCGAGCCCGAAATGGTCGTTGAAGAGCCGCGCCAGCTCGCCGATCGTCATGCCGTGGCGCATCGGGATCGCGAACTGACCGACGAATGACGCCCATGCCGGGTCGAGCGTGGGTCCCTCGATCGCGTCACCGCCGATCGGGTTCGGCCGATCGCACACGACGACCCGGATGCCGTGCCGGCGGGCGGCGCGCAGGCAGTTCGCCATCGTGTAGATGTAGGTGTAGATGCGCGTGCCGACATCCTGGAGATCGACGACGAGGACGTCGACGTCGGCGAGCATCTCGCGGGTCGGCTCGCGCGTCTCGCTGTACAGCGAGTACACGGGCACCCGGCGCCGCGCGTCAGTCGCGTGCGCCGACTCGATCATGTTCTCCTGCAGATCGGATCGGAACCCGTGCTGGGGGCCGAAGATCGCCGTCAGCGTCCAGTTCCCTGGCGCGGCCAGACGATCCGCGGCGTGCCGGAACCGGGCGTCGATCGAGGCGGGGTTGCAGACGAGACCGATTCGCTGACCGTGAATCAGGTCGCGATCAGGGCCATCGAGGAGTCGTTCGATTCCGAGGCGCACGGGCATCGGCGGAATCATAACGTGCCGCGTCCCTGGGGTCAGATCTCGATTTTCTATTTCGACTGCGCGGACTTGCGCATTTGTCTAGGGATCCGATTAGAAAATCGAGATCTGACCCCAATTCGTCCCAGAATCGGGCAATGACCGGCGGATCCTGAAAAATCGAGATCTGACCCCGAGCGAGCTAGCGGCGCTGGCGCGCGGCGTCAATCAGATGACGCGCGATCGCGGCGCCGCACAGCGCGTCGGCGTAGCTGTTACAGCGGAACCGGTAGGCCGCGCTGCCATCGGCGCGGACGAGCAGCACATCGCGCTCGCCGTGCAGCGCCCGGGCCGCCATGTGCCAGGGGACGGCCGTCAACTTCGCGCCGCCGATGAACACGGCGCGCGTGCCCGTGAGCAGCAGCCGCCCGCTCGGCTGCGCCGGATCCTCCGGCATCGAGGCCGGCGCGCTGTAGTGACAGACGTCCGTCCCCACCACGCGGTGCGTCGTCTCGACGGATGGCAGCCGCGACGCCTGCAGCTCGCCCAGGAGCGCGACGAGCCGTTCCAGGCCGTCGAGCATCTCTTCCTCGATCTCGACATCGTCGGCCATCGGCGGACGTGCCTCGAGGTCCGCACGCAGCGACGCGGCCGCGTGTGCGTCTCCGGCCGCCGCGGCCCGCTCCCATTCGCGCCTCCATGCGTCGATCCGATGGTTTCCCGCGCTGCCGGACCGCTTCAACCAGCCGAACAATCCCATGCGATGTGTCCGTCGAGTGTGATCCGTCGGTGACGCGAACGTCAAGGCGTGGACCGACGCCAACATTCAGGATGGAAAGAAATAACACCAAGAGGTATGTAAGTCCTGCCCTTGAAGTCCTGCCCCTTCTTCGTGTTGAATAGCCTTCCTGTTCGCCGAACGCCGTCCAGCTGCGATTTGAGGACGGCACGAATTGGCTGATTGCACTTTTTTCCGGAGACCCCATGCCGCGGAAAGGAGCCACCGGGCCGCGCACGCGACGCCCCGGCCGTCCCCCGGTACACGACGAAGCCTGGACCAAGGTGACCGTCGTCCTGTTCAACCGACAAATCGTGTTCCTCGATCGGCTCGCGGCCAGCATCCGCGCGCGAAACGGCTCCGCGATCAGCCGGGCGCAGCTCATCCGTGGGCTCCTCGATGCCGTCGCTGACGCCGACGTGGACCTGACGTCCTCGACCTCGGAGGCCGATCTGAAGGCCGCTCTGCTGGCGCGCCTCGGCCGCTATCGCCTCAACAGCGACGTCACTTAGTCCCGCGCGCGTGCGCGAATCACCGGCGGTGCACGACAATGGTCGCCATGCCGGCGGAGTGCGCGATCCTCGTCGGGACTTCCCGGGTCCGGAAAGTCCACCTTCTACCGCGAACGGCTGGCCTCCACGCACGAAGTCGTCAGCAAGGATCTTCTTCCTGCCAGCACCCGTCGTCAGGAGCAGCACGATGCGCTCGTGCGCAGCATGCTCGGACGCGGCGTCTCGGTGGCGGTCGACAACACGAATGCCTCGCGGGCCGAACGCGCCTCGATTATCAAGATCGCCCACGAACAACACGCGCACGTGGTGGGCTACTACATCGAGGCCACGACGCGCGAAGCCGTCGCCCGCAACGAGCGCCGTGAAGGAAAGGGTCGCGTCCCGAAGGTCGCGATCTTCGCGTGCGCGAAGCGTTTCGTGCCGCCAGCGCTCGACGAGGGATTCGACGAGCTTCACACATTCCGTGTGGAGCCGGACGGACGATTCACGGAGCGTTGGAGCGATCGGCGGCTGGTGAAGTACTGCCGGCGAAAGGCGATGCGCCAATGTTCGTGCAGGATCGTCTTCTGCAGCCGTTCGACGAACCCGTTCGTCCAGGCGTGGCGCGGCTTGGTGCGCGTCACCCGAATCCGCAAGCGCTCGCAGCCGGCGGCGAAGGCGCCCTTGAATTCCTTCCCGTTGTCCGTGAGCACTCGACGCACGCGCCAGCCGGCGTGGCGATACGTGGGTCGCACGTCGTCGCGCAGGAAGGCGAGCACGGCGGCCGCGGTCACCTCACCCAGCACCAGGCGCGCCCACGCAAACGACGAGGCGACATCGCACCCGGTGATCTGCCAGATCCGACCGACGCCTTTCAGTTTGCCGACGTAGAACGTGTCCAGCGAGAGCAGATCGCCGGGCTGGTCCGCCTCCACATGGCGGGTCGGCTTCGCCGTCCGCTCGGTGAGCACGCCGGTCGTCACCGCACTGCACTGCTCCAGTACCGCCAGGCGCGCCGCCAAAGTGTTATTTTCCGGACAGGTTGCCAGACCGACGCTGCGCGCGCTCGGATGCGGGAGGGAAGGCCACGATGCGCGCCTGACGTTTGGTCCGTGCCACAAGCCATGTCCGCGCGCACAACTTGCACTCGAATTCGTCGAGATCCTGCACCGGCAATCGCGGACGAATCTGGGACGATCGGCAGAACGGGCAGAGTGTAGGACCAGGCATCGCACGCTCCACGCGACCATCTTTTTCGCGCTCGCGCCCGAATGCAAGTACAAGTATTCGCACGCTATTCGCACCGCGAAACAGCGTGGCCTTCACCCGATCTTCGCCACGATTCACCGCTGAAAGGAATCAGAGATGACAGCGACGACGACGCCGTCGGCCAGGCAGCAGTTCCTCGACTCACATGCCCGGGAGACGCAGACGACCTTGCGCGTTCTGCGTGCGTATCCCAGGGACAAGGTGGACCTCCGCCCGCATCCCAAATCGAAGACGGCACGAGAGCTTGCCTGGATGTTCGTCGTGGAGCAGATGTTGACGGAGAAAGCGCTGACCACTGGACTCGATTGGTCGCAGGCGCCATCGCTGCCGCCCGTGCCCGGGTCCTTTGACGAGATTATCGACACGTTTCAGAACCGGCAGCAACGTGTGGCCGATCTGGTTCGCGATCAGCCCGACGACACATTCTCGGGGACCGTGCAATTCTACACAGGTCCGAAGGTCCTCGGCGACGTGCCGATGATGCAGTTCCTCTGGATGATCCTGAGCGATCAGATCCATCATCGCGGGCAGTTTTCGATCTACCTCCGCATGGCGGACGGCAAGGTGCCGTCGATCTACGGGCCGACGGCGGACGAGCCCTGGAGGTAATCGACGGCGGAATGGCGCGAGTCAATCGCCGTCCACGACTTCGAACACGTAGCCGTTGACGGGCTCGCGGAAGAAAAACCGCTCGAACGATGTCGGGCGAAGCGGATCGAACAGCACCGCGCCTTCTGCGAGGAGACGCTCTTTCAGACGTGCAAAATCCGCGCGAGGGTGGAAGACCGCGACGTGCCGTCCGAACTCTCCTTCGAAGGGCGACGGTTCGAACCTCTCCACATCGAGCACGTGCAAGCTCTGACCGCGGCCGATGTCGAGCCACACTACGGCGGTCGGAGCGTTGCCGGGAACGGCCAGCCTCGGATACCCCAGCGTTCGCTCGAGGAACGACGCGGTCCGTTCCACGTCCTGTGTCGCGAGGGTGAGATGGGCGAGCGGCATCGCGTCGGCGGCTATGATACGCGGAGTTCGTCGCACATGACCGCGCGCAAGCTTGCCTCCTCAAGAACCGGTTCCGCGATTCTTGTCTTCATCGGCATCGCATACGCGCTGTCGATGGCCTTGAGCCTGATGATTGGCCTCACGGGAGGCTCTCAGAGCTCGTTGTCTGGTTGGCGATTCCTCTCGATGGCGATTCCAGCCGTGGCGGTACTCATCGCGGGCTCAGTGAAGAGCGAGCCGCTACGGATCGATTGGACCCGCCTGCCAGTGAGGTATGTGCCGCTCGCATTACTCCTGTTCCCCATCGTGTTGCACGTCGCGATGGTTCCGGTCGCCGTCGCCTACGAAGGCCACCTTCCCTGGGCGGATTGGCTCACGCCGCAGGCCGACGGTCTGTATCACTCGCCCCCCGATCGCGGCTGGGGCGCGTTGACGTTCGGCGGCCTCGTCGTCCGCATGGCGCTCAACGCCCTGGTCGGGGTCATCGTCGTATCGGCAATGGCGCTCTTCGAGGAGGTTGGCTGGCGGGCATGGCTGCAGCCGCGCCTCGCCAACCGCCTGGGTGTCCGTCGCGGGATAGCCGTGACGTCGCTCATCTGGGCCTTCTGGCACATTCCCTTTTACCTGTCGGGCATCCAGCACATCGACGGTGTGTCGCCGCAGCAACTGGCGCTGGTCGCGCCGCTCGGCACGTTCGCGGGCGGCCTGATCCTCGGATGGTTGTGGGCGATGACGGAGAGCATCTGGATCGTTTCGCTTGCGCACGGCGCGCTCAACAGCCTCGGCCAGTACGCCTTCAAATACATGCATTTCGTCCGGGCGCCCGACCTCATCGTCCTGCGCGCCGGAACCGTCGGTCTTCTCGCTGTCGGGCTGCTGCTGCTGATGGGGGGCACCCGGTCGACTGAGCAGCAGCAGCATCCGTGACCGGGCGTGGGATCCCTGCTACGGCAACGAGATTGCAGCCGATACCCACGGCCTGCCGTGCCGATGTCGGGTGGTTGTTCCCATCGCCGCGCCGAGATACCGCTGTGGCTTTCTTGTAGCGCCAGTCTGCTTATTGCCGTGACCTCGTGCGGCTCATCCACGACCACGACGACCGGACCTTCCCAGGTGCCGTCGAAGTGCGAGGTGCAGGCGCAGCTCGAGCGGGCGACGTTTCCGCAGGGAGGAGGCGCCAGCGCGCTTCACGTGACGACCAACAGGGAATGCTCGTGGACGGCGAAGAGCGAGGCCGCATGGGTCACGCTGTCCCCGGGCGCGTCCGGGCAAGGCGACGCAACGGTGCAGTTCAGCGTCGCCACCAACAACGATCCTGCGACGCGCACGGCAGGACTCGTCGTGAACGACCAGCGGATGCAGATTTCTCAGGATGGCAAGCCATGCGACTTTCGTCTGTCGTCCACCACTGAACAACTGGATCCGAGCGGAGGCGAGCGCACGATACAGGTCAGCGCGAGCAGCGCGCAGTGCACGTGGACCGCGACCAGCGGCGTTCCGTGGGTCACGATCCCAGCTGGCTCCAGCGGCCGCGGTCCGGGCGCGGTCACGCTCACGGTGGCTCCGAGTGACGGACCGCCACGAACCGGCACCGTGTCGATCGCCGGGCTGTCCGTCAACGTGGTGCAGTCGGTTGGATGCGACTACCGCATCGACCCAACGGCCTACGCGACTCCCGCGTCGGGAGGTGGCACCGACGTGAACGTGCAGACGGGCGCCGGCTGTTCCTGGTCGGCCACGAGCACGGTCGACTGGATTACCGTCGCGGCCGGGGCAACGGGCAGCGGACCCGGGCGTGCGCGGTTGACGGTCGCTCCCTCGACCGGCATTCCCCGGACGGGGACGGCGCAGGTCGCCGGTCAGACAGTGACCGTCACACAGGCGTCCGGGTGCACGGTATCGGCGAGCCCGACCTCGATCACCGCAAACGCCGCCGCAACCTCGAGCAGCATCCAGGTGACCACGGCCGCGGGGTGCAGCTGGCAGGCGGCCACCGGCACGCCATGGATCACCATCACCAGCAGTGCGTCGGGAACCGGCAACGGGTCGATCCAGCTGGCGATCGCGGCAAACACCGGACCTGGCCGTCAAGGATCCGTGACGGCCGCTGATCAAACGATCACCGTCGCGCAGGCCGGCGGCTGCACGTTCAGCATCGGGCAGACGGATCAGGATGTTCCGGCCTCCGGCGCACAGGGTTCGGTGTCCGTGACGACCGGGGCGGGTTGCAGCTGGACGGCCGCGAGCGCCGACAGCTGGCTCAGTGTCCCAGCACCGTCCGGGAACGGTCCCGGGCCGATGCCGTTCACCGCCGCGCCGAATACCGGACCTTCACGGAGCGGTTCGATTACCGTCGCGGGTCAGGTCTTGACCGTGCGTCAGGCCTCCGTGTGCACGTGGAGGTTCTCTCCGCCTTACTCGCCGTTCGACGCGGATGGCGGCAACGGCAACGTCCTGGTGATCGTAGACGGTGGCGCGTGTACGTGGACGGTGACGAACACGAACGACTGGATCAGGATCACTGCTGGCGAATCGGGCGCCGGAAACGGTCTGCTCCAGTTCGTGGTCTCATCCAACCCCGGAGCGAGCCGAACCGGCGTCCTGACGATTGCCGGCCAGAGCTACAGCGTCGTCCAGGGCGGCAGGTAGCGGGCGATCCGTCCTACCACTGGAACCACCACACCGGAAACGCCGCGGCGAGCGCCGCGGCTACTTGCACCGCCAGAACCGGCAGCGCGCGCCCGGGGTCAATCGACAGCCACTTGATGGCAAAGAACGCGATCACGGGCACCTGGCCGGCCATGAGGAGTTGCCACAGGTGGGCCGCCGTGCCCTCGTCCGCCTGACGAGCCGTGCCGAACATCGCCACGTAGCCGATGATGACCGCGAGCGCGGCCGCCGACATGGTCAGCGGGATGATCGCACTGGGCCGTTTGAGCAGCGAGGCATCCATCGAGACCTCCATGCAAAGGACTTTACAGTACAAAGTAAGTCCGGGCAAGTTGGTCTGACGGATGCGGGCGGTTCTTTACTGTTCGATGACGGGCGATTGCAGGGCGACCTGGGTCTTGCGCCCGGTAGCTCTCTCCAGGACTGCACGGCGCATGAGTTCGTGCCGATGCGCGATCCGTTGACCTGGCTCCGCGAGGCGGCCGCGCTCTGCGACGTCTGATCCTCCGAAACTGGGACGTTTCCGACCCCTTTCCGGAAAACCCCTTCCGTCACGCCATGACGTTCGCGTGAACGGGCTCGCCAGCAAACGGCGAGTCCAGTGGCGTCTGCTTTGCTTCCAGCACTGCATCGTCTGGGCGTGAAGAAAACTCAGCGGCAACAGGAAGGGTGGTTGTATGAAGCCCCCAATCGGCCTCGGCCTCGCCGGAATGCTCCTCCTCTCGTCTCAGAACGCACGAGCTGACGCGATAGTCTTTCCAACGGTCTTCGCCACCAGCGGTACGTTCGTCGGGTGCCTCGCGTCCATCCCGTGCACCGGCGAAGGCACCAACTCGATCACGATCGGATCGGGTGCGGACACGGCCACCATCACGTTCACCGGTGTGAACACGTCCATTAACGTGACGAATCGCCTGCAGGCCGTGCCGTCGCTCGGGGAGTTCTCGATGACGGCACCGGATGGATTTGTGTTCCCCATCGCTCAGAGCAATCCGGCCCAGCGGCCGATCTTGACCTTCTCGCTGTCGCTGGTTCAGACGCTGCCGGTCGCCGACACCATCGGCTGGAGCGGGCGGTTCGGGCCCGGCGGGCACCCCGACCTCAGGCTGGGGTTGGGCGAGCCATGGAGGGCGACCCACACCGGGTCGAGCGCCTACCCGTTCATTGTTTGGGGAATCAAGCCGGTCTCGTTCACGCTGGAGCCGAATGCGACGACCGACGTGTCGGCGCGACTCGGCGCGACGCCTGAACCGGCGAGCCTGCTCCTGCTCGGCACGGGCCTGATCGGCACCCTCATCGCGCGCAAACGCCGGTCAGCGAACAATCCGCAGGTTGGAGGGTGAAGCTTTACGTAGCAGGAATATACATCACGTACCAATGCGCACCGCACGCGGCGCCGTGAGCCCCCTGGCGCCGGGCGCCCCGCGGAGGTTCGAGTACGGCGAGAGCCGCCAGCGACGTTCTTAGAACTCCCAGCGCGCGCCGAACCGGAACCGGCGTGACGAGGGGATGGCCGTGACCTTGCCGTACTCGAAGGTCGGGTCCACATCAGTCGGCGTGAACGTGTTGAAGATATTGAAACCATCGACGATGAACCGGACGGTCTGGCTGCCGGGCATTTTGAACGACTTCTCGACGCGGAGGTCGAACAGGGTCAGCGTCGGCAGATACGCCGGATGTTTCGGATCGATGGCGACGATCTGGCCAAGGCCTCCCGGATCGATGACGCCGCCCGGCGGATCGCCGAACTGCGTGTGCTGAGGATACGTTTCGATCTGCCACAACCCTCGCCCGGAGTGCGTCCGCAGCCGGCCACCGAGATCGATGTCCACTCGTGGCACCGTGTACGAGCCGGAGAGCTTGAACTCGTACTTGGGCGTGTACGGCAGCGGGCCTTGGAGGTTGTTGATCGTCTGGTTCAGCGAACTCATCCAGTTGTCGTCATAGAACATCGGCCCCTCGACGTTGATGTCCTGCCGCAGCGAGCGGCGGCCGATGCCGGTCGAATTCGAGTAGAGGAACGATGCCAGCGCCTGCCAGCGGTCGGAATATCGCTTCCGCAACACGAACTGCAGCCCCTGGAAGTTGCGCTGCGGCTTGATCCCGTCGTACGCGCCGAGGTTCTGAACCCGCGAGGTCGTGTTGTCGCCGATCCAGGCGATGTCCTCGCTGTCGATGACACCGTCGCCGTTGTAGTCCTTCTCGAGCACGCTGTAGAGCATCACACGCTGGCCGGATGACGTCTCGAACGGTATGCGCTCGTACTCCCACTCCTGGCCGGTCACCTTGTTGATCGGCACATTGGCGAACAGGTTGCCCGAGTGCTTGAAGATGTACGTTCCGCTGATCGACAGGTTCTTGGCGATCTCGCGCTCGACGTTGAACGTGAGTTCGTCGGTGTACTGATCCTTGACGTTGTCGGCCACGTTCAGCGTCCAGGACTGATCGATCGTGCGCACTTCCTCGCTGAGCGGCGTCAGACCGCTGACTTTCCGTGCCGCGTTGCGGGTTTCGATGGTGTCGACGAAGCCGTCGCCGTTGGTATCGACGTCGCTCCACGGCCCGACCTCGAACATCTGGAACACGCGCGTCAACTCCGGCGCGTCGGGACCGAACCGACGCAGGTACTCGATGCTCAGCGGCAGGTAGTACCTGCCGTACGCAGCCCGCGCGACGGTCTTTCCGTCTTCCGTGAGCGCGTAGGTCACGCCGAGGCGCGGCGACAGCGTCTTGAAGTCGAAGATGTTCCCCGTCGACGCGCGGTCGCGCAAGACCGGAGGCGGCCCGTTGATTTCGTCGGGCGACGACACGAAATCGTAGATCTTGCCCGTGTCCGTACCGAGTGGTCATCCGATCGAACCGCAGGCCGAGGTTCACGGTCAACCGGCGCGTCGGCGACCATCGGTCGTCGATGAACAGGCCGGTCGAGTCTGCCGTCCGTACGGTCAGGAACGGATTGATCGTATCGCGATAGTTGTAGAAGAGCAGTCCGTTGTCGCCGTACGCGTTCTGCAGGTACTCGACGTCCTGCGTCCAGCGGTACGGGTAGAGGAAGTTGACGTAGTTCTGGAAGTAGCCTTCCTGGCGATTGCCGCGTCCTTTCGTGTACTGGACGCCGAACTTGATGTCGTGCGAACCGAGGAACCCTTCGGCATAGTGCGAGAGATCGACCTGGACCGTGTTGCGGCTTGCCTTCTGCGCATCGACGTACGGGAACGCGCCGTTGATGCCGTAGTCTGCCCACTTCCACCAGTTGATGTAGCCGGGATGATCGAGGCGGCTCTCGGGAAGGTACTGGTTTTCGTCTTTCCAGAATCCAAGGAACTTGGCGCTCGCGAACGTGTTTCCGGTGGGTGAGAACTGCCACTGGGCCGCGGCGGTGTGGTTCTTCGTCTTCACCCCGTAGGTCATGCTGGTGTCCCACGCGGGTTCGGATCCCCAGCTCCAGCCGTTGCCGTCGTTGTTCTCGTAGTGGTACGACCCCCAGATCAGATGATTCTTGAACGGGACGGCTGAAATCTTTCCGTCAGCGTAGTGGTTCCACGATTCGTTCTCCAGCGACCAGCGCGGCGGCAGGCTCGAGCTGCGCAGGTAGTCGTACGCGCCGAAGAACCACAGCTTGTCCTTGCGGATCGGACCGCCGACGGTGCCGCTGCCTTCCCAGTCCTTCTTGGTTTCGCCCGCGAGCTGTTCCCCTTCGCCAACGAACAGCCACGGCGCGCCGAGATCGTCGCCCACTCCCGGTTGATTGCTGGACGGCGAGCCGAGCAGTGAATAGATCGCGCCGCTGCCGTGGAACTGGTTGCTGCCGGACTTGGTCATCACGTCGACGGCCGCGCCGGAGAAGCTGCCGTATTCGGCCTTCGCTCCCAGTCCGACGATTCGCACTTCTTCAACAGCGTCGTAGTTGACGTTCACCAACGTGCCGAACGATCCCGCCTCGGGATTGGTCGCGTTGACACCGTTGATCAGAAACACGTTCTCGTTGGTCGAACTCCCGTACGCGGTCGGACTGGGCAGCGACTGCGAGCCGGACCCTTCGGACATGCCGGGGGTGGTCAGCGCGAGATCGTAGAAAGCATCGCGGGTGGTCGGAAGTTTGGACAGCAGTTCCTGGTCGATTCTCGCATCGACGGTCGCGCTCTTGACATCCACGACGGGCGGTTCACCGGTGACGGTGACCGTCTCCTTCACCGCGCCGACTGGGAGGACCAGGTCCAGGGTGGTGGTGGCGTCGGCACCGACAGCGATGTTTTCGCGCACGACGGTTTTGAATCCGCCGAGCGATGCCGTGACCGTGTAGCGGCCGGCCGGCAGATTCAGAAAGACGTAGCTGCCCGCGGCGGACGTGACGGCGGACCGGGTGCCCGCCATCAACGACGGGCTGGAGATTTCAACAGTCGCCCCGGGAACGGCCGTGCGATCGTCGCTGACGACCGAGCCGGTGAGCTTTCCTTCGTGGATGGCTTGCGCGTGAAGCGGCGTCGCGGCGAGTGCCGCGAGGAGAACCGAGACGCACGTTACGGCGGCGAGGTGTCTGGGGGCATACACCGTCATCAGAGCCTCCGATCGCACGACCGCGTGGTTGACCGGACTTCAATATGCCTTTCGGTCGCGGTTGTCAAGCCGCATTTGCGGCGGCGTTTGCGGCGGTACGTTCGGACGGGTGCCGACAGGATAAAATGCGCGCGATCCGGACGCGTGTCACCCGAGCGCCGCCCAATGAGAGTCCGAACCAGGCTCGCGTTGCTCACGATTCTCGTGCTCGCATCCGCGGGCGTGATTGCGGCGCTCCTCCTGTTTCCGCGGCGTCCGCCATCGGTGCCTCTGACGCTTCGCGCGCGGTGGACCGACCGCCACGTCGAGAAGCCGAACGTGGTGCTGATCACCCTCGATACGACGCGCGCCGACCATCTCGGATGCTACGGGAACGCGAACGCGAGGACGCCGGCCCTCGACGCCGTCGCCCGCCGCGGCATCCTGTTCGCGCAGGCTGCGACGCCCGTGCCGCTGACGCTGCCGGCGCACTGCACGATCATGACCGGCCTCTATCCCACGTTTCACGGCGTCCGCCTGAACGGAAACACGGCGCTCGGTCAGGACCACACGACGATTGCGGAAGCGTTATCGCGTCAGGGTTACGACACGGCGGCGTTCATCGCGGCCTTCGTCCTCGACGGCCGGTGGGGGCTCAATCAGGGCTTTCGCCTCTACGACGACCAGTTCGATCTCAGGAAGTTCAAGCACCTCGATCTCGCGGGCGTTCAGAGGCGCGGCGATCAGGTGATGGATGCCGCGCTCGCGTGGCTCGAGGGGCGCAAGGATCGCCCCTTCTTCACCTGGATTCATCTGTACGACGCGCACAGCCCCTACGAGCCTCCGGAACCTCTGCTCTCCGAGTTCCGCGGCCGCGGTCTGGCGGGGCTCTACGATGGGGAGATCGCGTTTGCCGATCAACAGGTCGGCCGCGTCGTGTCGTGGCTGCAGGACTCCGGACTGGATCAGAAGACGATTCTGGTCATCGCCGGCGACCACGGCGAATCGCTCGGCAGTCATGGCGAAGGCACGCACGGGTACTTCGTCTATGACTCCGTCCTGCACGTTCCGCTGATCGTGGCCACCCCGTTCGAGGACCTCCGCGGCGTCCGTGTCGACGCACAGGTCAGCCTCGCGGATATCTTCCCGACCGTGTTCGCGCTCGCCGGGATCGAGTCACACGCGCGCGTCCACGGTCGCTCGCTGCTCCCGTTGATGTATCGGCGGCCGGACCAGCAGGTCTATGCCTACGGCGAATCCATGGCGCCCAACCTGCAGTATGGCTGGAGCCCGCTTCATTGTCTGCGATCGTCTCGCTACAAATTCATCAGCGCGCCACGGGCGGAGCTGTACGACCTCACGACGGACCCTGAAGAGGCAACGAACATCGCCGATCGCGAACAGGGGGTCGCGCGGGAGATGTCTCGAGAGCTCGAGCATCTGATCGACGAAACGAGCCATGGCGCGCCGGCGCCGGAGGCGGCAAATCTCGACAGGGACACCGTGGAGCGGCTTCGCTCGCTCGGCTACGTGGGAGCCGAGGCTGCGCCGCGGAAGGAAGCGGCAGCGGATGCCGCCGCACTGGCCGATCCCAAGGACAAGCTGAGTGTCTTCGCAGCGGTCCAGCGCGCCGGCGAGTTGATGGTCAAGGACGACTACGGCGAAGCCGTTCGAGCGCTCGAATCGGCGTTGCGCGATGAACCAGGGATGCATCAGGCGCGGTTGATGCTGGGGTCGTGCTACTCGGAACTCGGCCGCACTCGCGACGCGAAGGCGCAGTTCGATACCGTGCTCAAGGACGATCCGCAGAGCGTCTCTGCCCTGACCGGACTCGCATCCATCCTGTTGAAGGAAGGCAAGACGGAAGACGTGGTCACCCTGTGCAAGCGGACGCTCTCGTTGGACGACCGGAACCCGCAGGCGTATACGCTGCTCGGCGACGTCTACATCGCTCGACACGAGCCGTCGAAGGCGCTGCCGTATCTGGAAAAGGCGGTCGAGATCCAACCGAAGCTGAGTCAGAACCCCTGAACCTCGGCGCATGCCTCGTCGAGGTCAAGCAGCTGACGCGCGCGCAGGCGACGCTCGAACAGATCGTCCGCGAGCATCCCCGGTTTCCGGGGGCCCAATTCAATCTCGGCGTGCTCTACGAAGAACAAGGTCGTCCCCGGGACGCCCAGCAGGCCTACGCGGCAGAAATCGCCAGCTACCCGGATGCGTTCAAAGCGCGCTTCAATCTCGGCAAGGTCCTCTCCGGGCAGGGCGACTGGGCGGGATCGAACGAGCAGATGCGCGAAGTGATCCGCATCGCGCCGCAGCGACCGGAGGGGTACCTGTTCCTCGCCCGCGGGCTGCTGCACGAGTCGGCGCCGCTGAACGATATTGCTGCGCTGACGGAACAGGGACTCGGTCTGGCGCAAACCCCGGAGCTCAAGGCACTCGGGTGGTTCCTGATGGCGGATGTCTTCACCCGCAGGCACGAGCCCGGAAAGGCGAGCGACGCGTTGAGAAGGGCGCAGCGGGAGTCGAATCATGTATCGCAAAAGCATTGAGCTGCTGTTCTGCGCCGCCTTGCTGCGGCCTGGTCCGTCCGGCCGACGCGCAGACGATACGCGTCGAGATCGGTCCCGGCGCCGCCGCCCATTCCTTCGTGCCGGAGGAGGCGCTCGGAGCCGGCATCGACCGTTTGAACGCCGACGCGGTACAGCAGCTCTTCACGCAGCCGGCCATCGACACGATCCTCTCCGCGGGCTGGCAGACGGTGTCGTACCGACAGAACACCGAACTCCACGTCGAAGCGTGGCACTGGAATCCCACCGGAACGTGGAGCGACCCGGCGGGGCGAGGATATTTCACCGGCGGCGCGTCGCCGGGCGAGCCGATTCGGCATTCGTACGGCTATCCCTTGCCGCATCGAGGCGTGACCCGCAACGATGGCACCGATACCATCGGCTATTCGCGCCTGACCGACGGCGATCCGGACACCTATTGGAAAAGCAATCCGTACCTGACGCGCGGGTTCACCGGCGAGGCTGATGCGCTCCACCCGCAATGGGTGACGATCGATCTCGCGTCTCCGCTCCAGATCAACGCCATTCGAATCGCCTGGGCGGAGCCGTTCGCGCGCCGGTATCTGGTGCAGTACTGGACGGGCGAGGATCCGATGAGGCAGCCGACGAAGGGCGCCTGGCTGACGCTCCCGGGTGGCGCCGTGGAACGCGGCAGCGGCGGTGATGTCACGCTTCTCCTGACCCCGTCACCGCTCGCCGTGCGTTTTCTGCGGATCTGGATGACCGAGTCTTCCGACACGTGCGACACACACGGCTCCAGCGATCGCCGCAACTGCGTCGGCTATGCGATCCGCGAGCTGTACGTGGGCACACAGTCAGCCGACGGAGAGTTTTACGATCTGGTCCGGCACACCGCAGACCAGGATCAGACGGCGACCGTCGCGTCATCCATCGATCCCTGGCACGAGGCAGCGGACATCGGTCCGAAAAGCCACGAGCAGGTTGGGCTCGATCTGTTCTACACGAGCGGCTACACCCGCGGTCTGCCGGCGATGATTCCGATTGCGATGCTGTACAGCACGCCCGAAGATGCCGCGGCGCAGATCGCGTATCTGAAGAAGCGGGGCTATCCAATCTCGTGGGTGGAAATGGGAGAAGAGCCCGACGGACAGTTCATGCTGCCAGAGGATTACGGCGCGCTCTACCTGCAGTTCGCAACCGCGCTGCACCGCATCGATCCGTCGCTCAAACTTGGTGGTCCTGTATTCGAGGGGGTCAACGAGGACATCCTGGTGTGGCCCGACGCGAGCGGGAAGACATCATGGCTGGGACGCTTTGTCGAGTACTTGAAAGCGCGCGACAGGCTGGCCGACCTCGCCTTCATGTCCTTCGAGCACTACCCGTACGAGCCGTGCAAGATTCAGTGGAGCCACCTCTACGACGAGCCCACGCTCATTTCGCACATTGTCCAGGTGTGGCGCGACGATGGGCTGCCGCCCGCGACGCCTCTTTTCATCACGGAAGTGAACATCGCCTGGAATACCGGCGAAGCGTTCGTCGATGTCTTCGGTGCGCTGTGGCTGGCGGACTTCACCGGCGCGTTCCTGAGGGCGGGAGGAGCCGGCTTCTACTACTTCCACTATCTTCCCGGCGCGCTCCACGGTGGCTGCAACGAGTCGTACGGCACCTTCGGAATGTTCACCACGGACGCGAACTACACAATCCGCCAGCGCACCTCGCAGTTCTTCGCAAGCCAGCTGCTGACGCGCGAGTGGGTGCAGCCCGGCGGCGGAAGCCATCGCCTCTTCCCTGCCTCGGCCGACATCGTCGATCCGGCGGGACACGTGCTCGTCACGGCCTATGCGCTGCAGCGGCCGGATGGCCAGTGGTCGCTCCTCCTGATCAACAAGGATCAGCACAACGCGCATCGCGTGCGAATCGTCTTCCACGACAGAGACGCGCACGCGGATCGCCACTACGGCGGCAGCGCAACGATGATCACGTTCGGCCGCGCGCAGTACCAGTGGCATGCGAAAGGTGGCGACGGATTTGCCGACCCGGCCGGTCCACCCGCGAAGACCACGATTGCGGCTGGTGAGCAAACCGTGTTCGAGCTTCCAGCCGCATCTGTGAACGTGCTTCGCGGAACGGTTCAGTGAACGCCAGGTCCCGCTCAGCTGAGACTCAACCGATGGTTTTCTTCAGGCTCTTGCTGATGATTGGAGCCGGCTGAATCTGCCAGCAACGCCCAACGGTCGAGTAACGCTGGAATCGATCATTCCACTTCTCATTGACGATCTCCAGGTGCGAGCAAATGAGCTGCAAGACGTATGGCGACCGTTGCTGCAGGAGACCGAACAAATGTTTGTTCTGATTGCACGCCACCCATTGCCCGGCCCCAAGCCGGACACTGGTTAGCAAGGGGTTAGCAAAATCTGCCAGCGTTGGAGTTTTTCTTGGGATTGTGCAACTGGTGCGGAAGGGGGGATTCGAACCCCCACGGTATTGCTACCGCCAGCCCCTCAAGCTGGTGCGTCTGCCAGTTCCGCCACTTCCGCTTAGGAGGGAATCGATCGATCTCGCTACTTCTTCGGCGTTGCAGGAGCCGGTGCGGGCGCCGGCGCGGGCGCGCTCTGCTGCACGGGCGCCTTCACGCCGCTCAGCACCGAACCAGGGCCACGCTGCCCGTAGATCCCGAGGATGATCGCGCCGAGCATGAACAGCGCGCCGAGAATCGTCGTCGCGCGCGTCAGCACGGTTGCGCCGGCCCGCGCGCCGAACGCGGTCTGACTGCTGCCGCCGCCGCCGAACGCGCTCGCCATGTCGCCACCCTTGCCCTGCTGCAGGAGGACGACCAGCAGCAACAGCAGGCAAATCAACAGGTACAAGGCGACCAGCAGGTAGTAGACCATAACGCTCAATTATACCGCAGCCGGCACCGCGCCACCCACACGGGATCGTCTGGCTAGTGGTCGTGGTCCTCGACGCCGGACGGCGCGTCGGCATTGGTCCCGACGCCGTCAGGTCTTCCCTCCAGGAACCGGCGGAAGGCTCGAAGCGTCTCGCGGCTGACGTGATGCTCGATGCCCTCGGCGTCGGATTCTGCGACGCTCAGCGGAACACCAAGCGCGGCCAGCACCCTGACAACGAGATCGTGCCGCTCGCGTGTCTCTCGAGCCAGTCTGCGTCCGGCCGGCGTCAGGAAGATCGAACGGTACGGCTCGGTCGTGACCAGCCCTCCCTTGCGCAGCCGCTGCACCGCTCGATTGACCGTCACGTGACTCACGCCGAGGTGCCGCGCCACATCGATGGCGCGCGCTTCTCCAGTGCGCTCGATCAGCTCGGCAATCAGCTCCACGTAGTCCTGGGCGAGCTCCTGCGCGCGGTCGCGTCGCGCGCGCGCGGCGTCGCCGCGCGACAGGGCCTGCCGATGCGGAACGGGCCATGCGCCACGGTACACCAGAAAGCGGCCGAATTGACACCGGTCCGACACATAATGTAGCCTAGGATACATTTTTAGGCTGACGCTACAGACGCCGTCAGAGGGCTGGAACGCGATGACTCCTGCGAACGACGTCCCGTTTACCGATCTTGGCCACCGCTTGGCCTGGCGGAAGGCGCCAGAAGCCGCCTCGCTTCCGGAAGTGCATCGCACCGTCAGCGTGCCGGCCACGGCGTCGCCGTGGCGCAAGATGCTGGCGTTTGCCGGCCCGGGCTTCCTGGTCGCGGTGGGCTATATGGACCCCGGCAACTGGGCGACCGATCTGGCCGGCGGCGCGCAATTCGGCTACACGCTCCTGTCGGTCATCATGGTCTCGAACCTCATGGCGATCCTGCTTCAGCACCTCTGCGTGAAGCTCGGCGTCGCCACCGGCCGCGACCTGGCGCAGGCCTGCCGCGATCACTATTCGACCGGCACCGTCTGGTTTCTCTGGGTGCTGTGCGAGATCCAGATAGCCGCCTGCGATCTCGCGGAGGTCGTCGGCTCCGCGATCGCCCTGCAGCTGCTGTTCGGCATCCCGCTCGTCTACGGCTGCATCATCACCGCCGCCGACGTCTTCGCCGTCCTGTACCTGCAGAACAAGGGCTTTCGCTACATCGAAGCGCTGGTGGTGACGCTCATCGCGACCATCGGCGTCTGTTTCGCGGCGGAGCTGATCTGGTCCCAGCCGGATGTCGCCGGCATTCTCGGCGGCTTCGTCCCGCGGGGCGAAATCCTGAAAAACCAGGCAATGCTCTACGTCAGCATCGGCATCATCGGCGCGACCGTGATGCCTCACAACCTCTACCTGCATTCCTCCGTCGTGCAGACGCGCAGGTACGAGCAGACGCCGGAAGGGAAGCGCGAAGCGATCCGCTTCGGCACGATCGACTCGAGCGTGGCGCTCATGTTCGCGCTGTTCATCAACGCCGCCATCCTGGTGCTCGCCGCCGCCGCGTTTCACTGGTCGGGCCACCAGGACGTCGCCGAGATCCAGGACGCCCACAGGCTGCTGACGCCGTTGCTCGGCGTGCCGGTCGCCAGCGCCGTCTTCATCGTGGCGCTCCTGGCGTCCGGCCAGAACTCGACGCTCACCGGCACGCTCGCCGGCCAAATCATCATGGAAGGGTTCCTGAACATCCGCCTGCGCCCGTGGCTCCGCCGCGTGATCACGCGTGCGCTCGCCATCGTGCCGGCCGTCTGCGTGATCGGCTACTTCGGCGAAGGCCGGACGACGGAGCTGCTCGTGGCGAGCCAGGTCGTGCTGTCGATGCAGTTGGGATTTGCGGTCTGGCCGCTGATGCGGTTCACCGGCGAGCGCGCGAAGATGGGCGAGTTCGTCAATCCAGGCTGGATCAAGATCCTCGGCTGGACGACCACCATCATCATCATCGGCCTGAACTTGAAGCTGCTCTTCGACATGTTCATGCCGCCCGGGGTCCTGGACGCCGTTTACGGGCACATCGGCCTGCCCTCACCGCGCGCCTGAACCGCTACGCGGCCGCGGCGCGGCCGCGCGTGACGATCTCGAAGAAGCCGCGGACGTCGAGGCTCGCGCCACCGACCAGCGCGCCGTCCACGTCCTCCAGCGACGACAGTTCGCGGATGTTGTCGGGTTTCACGCTGCCGCCGTAGATGATGTGACACTGGTCCGCGGCGTTCCCGCCGAACCACTGGCGCAGACGGCTGCGGATATGCGCGTGCGCCTCGCCCGCCTGTTCCGGCGTCGCATTGCGGCCGGTGCCGATAGCCCACACGGGCTCGTACGCGATCACGAGGCCGCCGATCTGATCGGCCGACAGTCCGTCGAGGCCGTCCTTGATCTGCCGGTCGAGGACGGCGAGCGTCTCGTTCCGCTCCCGCTGCTCGAGCGTCTCTCCGATGCAGACGATCGCGGTCAGTTGCGAGGCGACCGCGGCCAGCAGCTTGCGATTCACCGTCTGATCGGTGTCGCCAAACAGCCGCCGCCGCTCCGAGTGGCCGATGATCACGTACTCGGCGCCCGCCTCCTTCAGCATCGGCGCGCTCACCTCGCCCGTGAACGCCCCTTCACGCTCCCAGAACACGTTCTGGCCGGCGACGCCGATGGCGGACGCATGCGCCGCCTCCACGACCGCGCGCAGCGCCGTGAACGGCGGCGCGACGACGATTTCGACGTCATGCACGTCCTTCACGAGCGTTCGGAACTCCTTCACGAACGCCACCGCTTCGTGCACCGTCTTGTACATCTTCCAGTTCGCCGCGATGAATGGCGTTCGCATGGGCTGACCTCACTCAGTACCACGAGGTGCTAAAGGTGCTAAGTCGTGCTAACGGTGCTAACGGTGCTGGTGCTAGCGGTGCTAAAGGTGCTAAGTGGTGCTGGTGCTAGGGTGCTAAATGGTGCTAATTCAGAGTGCTGAGCCCCCGGCACCAGCACCGTTAGCACCTTATCACTAGCACCTTTAGCACCCCGGCACTCCTAGCACCGGCACCGTTAGCACCTTAGCACTAGCACCGTTAGCACCCCAGCACCCCTAGCACCAGCACCGTTAGCACGCTAGCACCCTCAGCACCTCTAGCACCTCATTATTCAGTTGTCGGTCCAGCGCCACCACGCCAGGCAGCGCGCGGCCGCCGAGAAATTCCAGCGACGCCCCGCCACCCGTTGAGATGTGGGTGATTCTGTCACTGACGCCGGCTTTCGCGATCGCGGCGATCGAATCGCCGCCGCCAACGATGGTCGTGCCCTTGACGTCGGCGACCGCCCTGGCGACCTCCACGGTTCCGGTGGCGAAGGCGTCGATCTCGAACACGCCCATCGGTCCGTTCCAGATGACCGTTTTCGCACCGGCAATCACGCTGCGGTACGTGGCGACGGTCTTGGGTCCGATGTCGAGGCCCATGCGATCCCCGATGGCCGCGTCGCCGATGGCCAGCGTCTCGGTCGGCACGCCGGCTTCGACCTTCGGCGCGACGACATGATCCACCGGCAGCTCGAGGCGCAGGTGTCTCGCGGCCGCACGTGTCTCGACGTCCCGCGCCGCCTCGGTCAGATCCTCCTCGACGAGCGACTTTCCGACGGGCAGGCCGCGTGCCTTGAAGAACGTGTAGGCCATCGCGCCACCAATCAGCAGCGCATCGACGCGCGACACGAAGTTCTGGATCACCTCGAGCTTGTCCGAGACCTTCGCGCCGCCGAGCACGGCCACGAACGGACGATCCGGGTGCTCCAGCACCCGTCCGAGATGCTCGAGCTCCGCCGCCATCAGCAAGCCCGCCGCGGCTTCCTTGACGAACCGGACGACGGCTTCGGTCGAGGCGTGCGCGCGATGCGCCGACCCGAACGCGTCGTTCACGTACACATCGGCCAGGGAGGCCAGCTCCTTCGGCAAATGCCGGATCGTTCTTCTCCTCCTCCGGATGAAATCTGAGATTCTCGAGCAGCACGACGCCGCCGGGCCCTGCGTTCTCGACGGCGGTCTTCGCCGCTTCACCCACGCAGTCGTCCGCGAAGGTGACGGGACGCCCAATCAGTTCCGCAAGCCGTGTCGCAACCGGCCGCAGCGAGTACTCGGGGTTCGGCTTCCCCTTGGGACGCCCGAGATGCGAGCAGAGAATGACGCGCGCCGCGCCGTGCGCGATCGCGTACTCGATCGTCGGCAGCGACGCGCGGATCCGGGTGTCGTCCTTGATCACGCCGTTCTTGATCGGGACGTTGAAGTCCACCCGAATCAGCACGCGCCGGCCGTCCAGGGTCAGGTCCTTGATGCTCCGTCTCGCCACTAGAGGCCCTTCTTCGCGAGGAGACGAACCAGGTCGACGCAGCGGTTCGAATAGCCCCACTCGTTGTCGTACCACGCGAGGACTTTCACGAAGTCGCCGTCCATCACGCTCGTGTACGGCGAGTCCACGATGGACGAGTGCGCGTTGCCCTTGAAGTCGATCGACACGAGCGGCGCCGTCGCGTACTCCAGGATGCCCTTCAGCGCGCCCTTCGACGCCTCCTCGAACGCGGCGTTGACCTCGGCGGCCGACGTTTTCTTGTCCACGAGCGCCGCGAGGTCCACGACCGACACGTTTGGCGTCGGCACGCGCATCGCGATCCCGTCGAGGCGTCCCTTCAGCTCGGGCAGCACCTCGCCGACGGCCGAGGCCGCGCCGGTGGTCGTCGGAATGATCGACAACGCCGCGGCGCGCGCGCGACGAAGGTCTTTGTGCGGCAGGTCGAGCAGCTGCTGATCGTTCGTGTACGAGTGCACCGTCGTCATCCAGCCTTTGCGGATGCCGTAGCGCTCGTGCAGGATTTTCGCGACCGGGGCCAGGCAGTTCGTCGTGCACGAGGCGTTCGAGATGATCTGGTGCGTCTTCGGATTGTACTTGTCCTCGTTCACGCCGAGCACGACCGTGAGGTCGGGCTTCTTCGCTGGCGCCGTGATGATGACCTTCTTCGCGCCGGCGGCCAGGTGCTTCGCGGCGCTGTCGCGGTCCGTGAAGAGCCCGGTGGACTCGAACACGATGTCCACGCCGAGATCCTTCCATGGGAGCTGCGCGGGGTCCTTCACCGACAGCACCTTGAACTGGTCCTTGTCGACGGTGATCGTGTCGCCGGTGGCGCTGATGTCCGCCTTCAGGTTGCCCAGGATGGAGTCGGTACTTGAGCAGGTGGGCGAGCGTCGCGGCGTTCGTCAGGTCGTTGACCGCGACGAAGTCAATCTCGCCCGAGCCGAGCGCGGCCCGCATGATGTTCCGGCCGATGCGGCCGAATCCGTTGATACCGACTTTGATGGCCATCTAATCCTCCGACACGTAAGTGCCCGGGTCGCTCCGCAGTCGCGCGGAATCCCGCGCCTCCGCGGTCAACGTTGCACCGACGGAAGGAGAGAGCCAAGGACCAAGTGCAGTTGCCCCGCGCGGTCGTTGTTCGCGCCTCCCGAAACTCTTGATTCTAGTGAACGGCTTGCGCAGGGGTCAAACCGCAGCTAGAGTAGGCGGGATCCGGTTCATGTACGCGGCCTACAGCGTCCTCATCGTGACGTTCTTCGTCGTGATGTCGCCATACCTGGCATGGCAGGCGATCCGCTACCGCAAGTACATCCGAAACCTCCGCCAGCGCTTCGGGTATCTCCCGATTTCCTTCAACCTGGACGGGGACGAATCGATCTGGATCCACGCCGTCTCGGTGGGCGAAGTCCTCACCGCGCGCGCGCTTGATCCCGCAGCTCCGCGAGCGCTACCCCAGGCTCCGGCTGTTCCTGTCGACGACGACGATGACGGGGCAGCAGATTGCGAAGACGAACCTGCAGCACGTAGACGAGGTCTTCTATTTTCCCTTCGATCTCGGGTTCACTGTCAATCGGACGCTGCGGCTGGTGAAGCCGAAGCTGTTCATCATGATGGAGACCGAGATCTGGCCGAACCTGCTGCGCGCCTGCCGCCGCGCGGGCGTCACCACGGTGCTCGTCAACGGCCGGATTTCCGGCGCGTTCGTACCCGCGATATCGTCTTGCGCGGCCGTTCTTTCGGCGGGTCCTGACCAACGTGGATCGGTTCTGCATGCAGGGCGAGGAGTCGGCGCGGCGGATCGTCGACATCGGCGCCGAGCCCGACCGCGTGGTCGTGACCGGCAGCCTGAAGTTCGAGTCGCTCGAGGCGGGCGGGCCGGCGTACGAGCGTGGCCGGAATCGCGTGCTGCGCTATTTCCGCATCGGCAGCAACCGCCCCGTGCTGATTGCCGCCTCCACGCACAAAGGCGAGGAGGAAGCGGTGTTCGAGGTATTCCAGCGAGTCCGCGCCCGCGTGCCCGACACCCTGCTGATCGTCGCGCCGCGCAAGCCCGAACGGTTCGGCGAGGTCGAGCAGCTGGCCCGTCGCGGCGGCTGGAACGTCGCTCGACGCACGGAATTGCGCGTCGACGCCGAGCCCAGGCACGACGTGGTCGTGCTCGACGTGATGGGAGAGCTCGCGCAGCTGTATCAGATCGCGACTGCCGTGTTCGTCGGCGGAAGCCTGGTGGACCAGGGTGGTCACAACATCATCGAGCCGGCGGTCTTCGGCAAGGCGATCGTCTTCGGCCCGCACATGCAGAACTTCGCCGAGATTGCCCGCGCGTTCCTGGAGCACGAGGCCGCCCTTCAGGTCCGCACGGCGCGCGAGCTCGAGCACGCGCTGCTCGGGCTGCTGAACGATCCCGTGCGGCGCGCGAAGCTTGGCGCCGCGGCGCGGGCGCTCGTCGAAGCCAATCGCGGCGCGCGCGGAAAGACGATGACCGCGATCGCACGGGTCTTTCCGCCGCAGGATCTCGGCAACGTGCGTCCGTTCCGGATCGTGCACTGAGTGGTGGGTCCACGCAGGGCCGCGGCGCTGCCGTCCGGCCGTGTCATCGTGATGCACCAGATCTACGCGGCCGGGGCACGGTACCGCCGACAGTTCTACGCGAACCACCCCGAGCGACAACGTCGCCTCGCGCGTCCCGTCATCAGCATCGGCAACCTCGCGGTGGGCGGCCGTGCCAAGACGCCGCTGGTCGCGGCTGATCGCATCCAGGCTTCTCGCCCATCGGCGAACGCCCGGCCATTCTGAGCCGTGGATATGCCCGCCGCGTGCATGACGACGGCGTGGTCGTCGTCCGCGATCCGGATCGCATCACGGCCGACGTCGATCGAGCCGGCGACGAGCCCATGATGCTCGCCAGACAACTGGATGGCGTCGCCGTGCTGGCGTGCAGCGATCGCTACCTCGCGGGTCGTCTGGCGGAGCATCATTTCGGCTGCACCGTCCACGTCCTGGACGATGGGTTTCAGCACTTTCAGTTGCACCGGGACGTCGATCTGGTGGCGGTCGCCGGGGAGGACGTGGACGGCGCGCGGACGCTGCCGACCGGCCGGTTGCGCGAACCGTTCGACACGATTGCCCACGCCGACGCCGTCATCGCGCTCGACGAGCGAGCCGAGCGGATTGACTGTCGGCCTGCCGGTCTGGCGCGCGACACGGCTCTTCGGATCGCCGCGCCTGGCGGAGCCCTTCGGCGCGCCGGTCGCGATCGACTCGGCGTCCGTTGTCGCGGTGGCCGGCATCGCCAGGCCGAGCGGGTTCTTTTCGGATCTTCGCGCGGCGGGCTGGTCGATCGCGGGCGAGCTGGCGTTTGGCGATCATCACGCGTACTCACGACGAGACCTCGAGCGGATCGTTGGTCTCGCGCGACAGCAGCGTGCGGATCTCGTGGTCACGACGGAGAAGGATCTGGTGCGGCTCCTGCCGTTTCGTCCGTTCCCCATGCCGATCGCCAGCGTGCCGTTGGTCACGACGATCGAACCGTCCGACACGTTCGACGCGTGGCTGACGGACGCGGTTGCGAGGGCGCGCGAGGACGGGCATTGAGCGAGCGGCCTCCCACGATCCGTCATCGGCTCGAATACGCGGCCGTTGCAACCTCCCGGGCGCTGATGCGCCTGTTGCCCATGCGCGCGGTGCTCCTCGTGGGTACGCTGCTCGGTCGTGTGTTTCACGCCATCGATCGCGGTCATCGCCGTCTGGCGTTGAGCAATCTGGAGGCCGCCTTTCCGCTGCGAACCAGGCAGGAGCGCGCCGCGATCGCACGTGACATGTTCGCGCACTTCGGCCGCCTGCTGACGGTACTCCTGAAGTTCAGCACGCTGTCGCGCCAACAGATGATGGCGCGCGTGGAATTCCAGGGAGAGGATCGCGTCGTTGCGGCGCACGCGCTGGACCGGGGTGTCCTGCTGTTCACGGGTCACTTCGGCTATTGGGAAATCAACGCGCTCGTGCACGCGCTCGAGCTGCAGCCGATGGCCGTGCTCGCGCGGCCGCTCGATAACCCGCTCCTCCACGACCTGCTCGAAGACGTCCGTGGGCGTACCGGCAACTCGGTGATCTACAGGCGCGGCGCGATCCGGCGTGTGCTGCGGGCGCTGGCGGCCAACCAGGCGGTTGCGCTGCTGATCGATCAGCACATCCAGACGGCCGACGCCGTCTACGTCGAGTTCTTCAACCGGCCGGCGGCGACGACGTCCGCGCTGGCCGCGCTCGCGCTGCGGACGGGGGCGCCTGTCATCCCCGTGTTCGCGCTGCCGTTGCCTGGCGGACGGTTTCGCATGGTGTACGAGCACGCGGTCGAGCCGCCGCGCGTCGACGATCCTCAGGCCCTTCGTGAGTTCACCCAGCGCTGCACCGACGTTCTCGAGATGTACGTCCGCCGCTATCCCCAGCTGTGGTTGTGGATGCACCGCCGCTGGCGGGATGGCGAACCGGCGCCCGGTGTGAAGGGAATGTTCCCCGCGGCGGAGGCGGACACGGCGGACGCCGAAGAGGACTCGTCAGGTGACGCTGATTGTACCGAGCGCCGAACTGGCTCGGCGATGCGGTCATGGCGCTTCCCGCGCTCGCCGCGGTCAAACGGCGCATCACGCACAGGATCGTCGTTGCCGCTCGCGCGTCCGTTGCACCGTTGTACGTCGAGGCCGGTGCGGGCGCGTACGAGGTCGTCGTCGTCGATCGAGAGACCGAGCACGCGCAGCTTCGGGCTCTCGCCGCCACGTCGATCCTTCTGCTTCCGAATTCCTTCCGCAGCGCGTGGCTCGCCTACCGCAGTGGAATTGCGGAGCGCTGGGGATATCGCGCCGGCGGCCGGCGATGGCTGCTGACCCGTGCGCGTGCCACGCCCGCGCGACGACGTGCACCACGTCCGCTACTACCTCGATCTCGTGCGCGGCTCTCGGCATCGAGGCGCCCGACGACGTGCCGCGGCTGGTTGCGCGGGACGGGACGCTTCAGCGCGCCGATCGGCTGCTCGCCGACGCCGGCCTGACACCCGATCGCCGGATCGTCAGCCTCGCGCCGGGAGCCGCGTACGGTCACGCGAAGCGCTGGCCACCCGATCGCGTCGCCCAGCTCGTGACCGCGCTGAGCGAACGGGGGCTTGCGCCGGTGCTCGTGGGCGCGACGTCGGATCGAGATACCGCTCGTGCGATAGAATCGAGCCTGCCGTCCGGCGTCCGCGTGATCGATCTCGTCGGGCGCACGACGCTCACGGAATTGATTGGCGTGCTGGCGCGCTCGGCGGCGTTCGTCTCGAACGATTCCGGCGCGATGCACGTGGCGGCCGCGCTCGGGGTGCCGCTGACCGCGATCTTCGGCCCGACCAACGAACGCGTGACGGCGCCGATGGGACCGAGCGCTCGCGATGTCGTCGTGCGCGATGTGTTCTGCCGTCCGTGCATGCTGCGCGAATGTCCGATCGATCATCGGTGTATGAAGCGGATTGTGGTTGCGGACGTGCTCGAATCAGTGGAGAAGAACCTTGGCATCGGGACGCCCCGCCGTCTTTCTTGATCGCGACGGCACGCTCGTGGAAGAAGCCGGATATCTCGATCGGCTCGATCGGCTGGCGTTCTTTCCGTATAGCGTTGATGCCGTGCGCCTCCTGAACCGGGCCGGCTTCGCCGTCGTCGTGGTCACGAATCAGGCGGGTGTGGCGCGGGGGATGTTCGACGACGCGTTTGTCAGCCACGGTCCATCGTCGGATCGGCGACGTCATGGACGCGGGCGGCGCCCGCATCGATGGGTTCTACCATTGCCCGCATCATCCGGATGGGACCGTTGCCGAATACCGGCGGGCGTGCGACTGCCGCAAGCCCCAACCGGGTTTGCTGCGCCAGGCGGCAGCGGACCTCCGGTTGAACCTGTTGCGCTCGGTCGTGATCGGCGATCGCTGGCACGACCTGCAGGCTGGCGACGCCGTCGAGGCGCGCGGCATCCTCGTTCGAACGGGGTACGGACGCGACGAGGAACACATGCCTCAGGCGGACGTCAGGCCGGCCGCGGTCGTGGACAACCTGATCGCCGCCACTTCGTGGATCCTGCGCAGCTGCTGATGGTGTCCGTCGATCGGTCGCGCCTCCTTTCGCTGGTCGATGCGCTGCGCGGGCAGCGCGTGGCGGTCGTCGGCGATCTGATCGCCGATGAGTTCATTTACGGACAGATCGCGCGCGTGTCGCGCGAGGCGCCCGTTCTCATCCTCAACTACGACTCCACCGAGATCGTGCCCGGGGGAGCCGGCAACGCCGCGGCGAACGCCGCCGCCCTTGGCGGATCGGTCCGCGCGGTCGGTCTCGCCGGTCGCGACGAGCCAGGCCAGCGGCTGGTCGACATTCTGAAGCGCCGTGGGATCGACGTCGGGAAGATGATTCGATCGGCCCGCTACCGGACACCGACGAAGACCCGGATCCTGGCGGGAGGCATCCACTCGGCAAAGCAGCAGGTCGTCCGGATCGATCGCGCCGCCACATCCAGCATCAGCGACGATACCCGAGCAGCGTTCGGGGCACGTGTGCTCGCCGCGGTCAAGGGGTGCAGCGCTCTGCTGGTGTCGGACTACGGAAGCGGGCTGGTGACGCCACGGCTCGTGGCGGACGCACAGGCCCGGTTGAATGGCGGCGCCCGCACGGGCACCGTCTTCGTCGATTCCCGATACGCCCTGCTTCGGTATCGCGGCATGACGGCCTGTACGCCGAACGAGTCGGAAGTCGAGCACGCACTCGGCGTTCGGATCGGCGACAACCTGCGCACCCTGGAGCGAGCCGGGCGGCAGATTCTTCGACGCACGCGCGCGAAGGCGGTGCTCGTGACACGCGGCAGCCGCGGAATGGCTTTGTTCCAGCCGGAGCGTCCGACCGTGCACATTCCCATCGTGGGCTCGGATCAGATCGCGGACGTGACAGGAGCTGGCGATACGGTCATCGCAACGATGACCCTGGCGCGTGCGGCTGGCGGGACACTCGAGGAGGCGGCGCACCTCGCGAATTACGCCGGAGGCATCGTCGTCATGAAGCGCGGCACCGCCACGGTCAGCGCCGCGGAGCTTCGGCATGCGATCGCGGCCGACACGGCTGACTGACCGTGGGCAGCATTCTTTCCCGCGAGGCGCTGCTGCAGCAGATTGCCGGCGAGCGAGCGGCCGGCCGGACGATTGCCTTAGCGAACGGCTGCTTCGATCTGCTGCACGTCGGCCACGTTCGATATCTTCAAGCCGCGGCGCGCGAGGCCGATCGCCTCGTGGTGGCCATCAACGACGACGCGTCGGTGGAGCGGTTGAAGGGGCCGGGCAACCCGTCCTGACCGCGGCTGATCGAGCGGAGCTCGTCGCCGCGCTGCGCGGTGTGGACTACGTCACGATCTTTCCAGAGGCCAACGTCACGCCGCTTCTGCTGGCGCTGCGTCCCGACGTGCATTGCAAGGGGACCGACTACACGGTCGACACCGTGCCCGAGCGCGACACGGTCTGCGGCTACGGTGGCCGTATCGCGATCGTCGGCGATCCCAAGGATCACTCCACGCGCGACCTGCTGTCGAAGATTCGCGGGTTGGAATGAATATCCTGATCGTGAGGCTTGGCGCCCTCGGCGACGTCGTGCACGCGGTGCCAGCCGCGGCGGCGCTGCGCCGCGCGTATCCCGCCGCGCAGATCGACTGGCTTGTCGAAGCGCGTCACAGGACCATCGTCGATCTCGTGACGGCCGTCGATCGCACCGTGGTGCTCGAGCGTCCCACGTGGGATGGCTGGATGGCCGTCATCCACCAGCTGCGCCGCACGGCTTACGACATGGCGATCGATCTCCAGGGGTTGATGAAGTCTGCCATTCTCGCGCGCGCGTCGGGAGCGGCACGGGTCGTTGGATTCTCGATCTGGCACCTTCGCGAAAAGGCCGCGCGTCCCTTCTATACGACGACGGAAGAGCCTGAAACCACGCATGTGATCCGGAAAAACCTGCAGTTGCTGCGCGCGGTTGGCGTCAACGACGAGACGATCACATTTCCGCTCTCCCGCGTCGCGTCCGCGGCGCTCGATCAGGTGCGCCAGCAGATTTCGGACAAGCCATTCGCCTTGATCAATCCCGGCGCTGCATGGCCCAACAAACGATGGCCGCCTGACCGTTTCGGCGAGCTTGCGGCGTTTCTGGCTGACGCTTGTGGGCTCGCGCCGTTCGTGCTGTGGGGACCCGGTGAAGAGCAGCTCGCCCACGAAGTCGTGGCCTCGTCCTCCGGCGCCGCACGGCTCACGGCGGCGACGACCATTGCGGATCTGGTGGGTCTCGTGCGCGCCGCGACAGTCGTGGTCTCCGGCGATACCGGACCACTGCACATCGCGACAGCCGCTGGCACGCCGACCGTCGGGCTCTTTGGTCCAACCGATCCCGCGCGCAATGGCCCGTGGGACGCGGACGACGTGATCGTCTCGGCATACGACCGATGCGGGTGTCACTACGATCGGCGATGTCATCAGCAGCGCTGGTGCCTGGCGGATCTGACGACGTCGGAGGTGTGCGCCGCCGTTCAACAACGACTGTCAAGCGCTCGTGCGCATGGATAGCGTGCTTCGGCTGCTGGCGCGCCGGCGGGTGCCCATCGGATTCATCACGACCGTCATCGTCCTCTGGCTGGCGCGTCCGACCCGATCGTCTCTCGCGATTGGCGCGATGGTCGGAGCGTGCGGCGAAGCCCTGCGAATCTGGGCGGCAGGGCATCTCGAGAAGAGCCGCGAGGTCACGACATCGGGTCCGTACCGATTCGTGAGACATCCGCTCTATGTCGGCTCGAGCATCATGGGCGCCGGGGTAGCCGTCGCCGCCAACAGCGTCGCGATTGGCGTGCTGGTGCTCGGGTATCTCGCGGTCACGCTGACGGCGGCCATCAAAACCGAGGAAGCGCACCTGACGGAGAAGTTCGGAAACGACTATCCCGACTATCGGAATGGGAGAGTCTCGGATGCGCGACGATTCAGCCTCGCGCGCGCGATGAGGAACCGGGAGTACCGCGCCCTCGTCGGGATTTCTCGCCGTGCTCGCGATTCTCGCGTGGAAGGCGTCGTGATTGGGGTCTGACCCCGCGCCGCTCTAATGGGGTGCGTCGGATGCTCATGCGACGGTTGTAGGTTCGACCCCACGTCTTCGCGCTGGCATTGTTCGTAGAACACGCGGGCCAGGCCGATGTCCTGGAGCACGGCTTCGCGTTCGGCCGTCGTGCGATAGCTCGTGTTTCGCTCGGTGGCCGTCTGAATCCGATCGAGCCACCGCAGAAAATACGAAGCCGCAGCGCGGGAGCGCCGCGGCTGATCCCGGAGACGCACGTAGATTGGACTCGTCGTCGCGTACCGATAGATGTCCATCAAGTCCGGATCCGGATCGTCGTTCCACGCGCGCAGCAGCAGCCAGCCGCTCGTCTGCACGGGAACCGTGCCGCGGATGTCCGCGGACCGTCGGTCCGCTCCCACGCTCAGCTTCGCGACGACTGCGTCATTCCAGACCAGCTCGAGATGATCGACAGGGAAGTTGGCCCGAAGCGTCGCCCGATACTGCAGCGTGCCCGGCTGCGGCATCCTCACCGTGTCGCCCGGGCTCGACTCTCCAACCTTCAAGTACAGCAAGGCTCCGTTGGTTGCGACGCCGCGTCCGGCCTTGAGCTCGGCGAGGAACGCGCCGGCGACTCAAGGCACCGGTTGACGGGACGTACACACGATTCATCCCGACCGGCCCGCGAAGGCTGGCGTAGTTGGCCATGGCATCGGTGCCTGCTCCGGCAGGAATCTGCAGGCCGCAATCGAGCAGCCGGTACCAAATGGCATTCGTCGACTTGTGATCGGAAAAGCCGACCGCCTCGTAGTAGTCGACCTTGCCGAGCGCCGCATCAACGGGCAGCTCGTTCGTGACCGATTCGTCCTTCGCCGGGATCCACATCCACGTCGAACGGATGAGCGTAGCCGACGAGCGCATGCTGACGATGGGCCATATCTGCGACGGCGCCGTTGTGCGGATACGGGCTGGCCGCGGCCGTGAAGGGATACGCCGCGTAGCCGGGCAGGAGCAAGTGCTCCGTCAGATTCAGGATGCTGAGGTGCCCCCAATAGCTGGTGTGGAACTCCTGTCCATGAAGGATCAACAGATCGCGTGACGACGCCGGATCCGGATCGGGACGAAAGCTCGCGATGTCTGGAAACCGCTGCTCCTTGTTCACGATCAGGTCGTAAATCAGATTGAGATCTTCGGCTCGGCCCTGTTCGGCGAGGTGCGCCGGCGTATTGCGATAGAGGCCGCCGTAGTTCATGTGGACGTGCAGATCGCCGCTCCACAGGTCTGGGAGGCCGCCCGGCGCGGGCAGACGCTTGAGCGTCACGGTTCGTGCGCCCGACCAGCCATCCGCGCGCGCATCTTCTTCGAGATGCGCGATCTCGTACGCCGGACCATGGCTGACGGTGATCGCGAGCCGATCGATCGGAACCGAGATCCGGCTGCGACCGGCGCTGTGGAAGTAACGCGTTTCGATCGTCTGCCGCTCCGGGACGAGCATGTCGTCGGCATGTATCCACGCGTCGTCCGGCGCATAAGAGCGATGCCGGCTGTCGGTGATGCTGATTCGGGCGGGGATCTCGATTCCCGGCCTCGTCCACGACGCGCAGGTCCAGGTCCCGATGCGGCTTCAGGTATCGCCGTTCGGAGATCTGAAGCGGCCGCTGCTCGCCCGAGAAGGCGTCAATCAGCCAGAGCGCGGTGTTTCCGGATCGATTGGAGATGAACGCGATCGTGCGGCCGTCCGGCGACCATCGGGGGTTGGTGTTGTCGTAGTCTCCGTACGTCAGAGGAAACGGATACCCGCCGATGGCTGGCAGCAGCCACAGCTGCTGCCACTGCCGGCCCAGGTAACTGCTGTAGACGAGACGCGTGTCGTCAGGTGAGACGTCAGGTCTGGCATGCCATGACGTTTCCTCATGCGAAGCACTTGCGGCGCGTCCGCGCCAGTCACCGGCAGTCGGACGATGTCGCCTGTGCCGTGTGCGATTTCACGATTCGAGACGAACACGAGCGCTTGGCCATCTCTCGTCCACGTCGGGTTGATCGCGTGGTCGAACGGGCTGTAGTAGTAGCGCGCCACGACGCTGCGCCGATCGGGCGTCAGCGGGCGCGACGAGACGATGCGCCCGTCGCGCATGTCGGCAACGTACAGCAGGAAGTGGCCGGTGCTGCGCGGTGGAGACGAACGCCAGCCGGTCGCCTGTCGGCGACCATCGGGGCTCGACGTTGACCGCGCCGTCGGTCGTCAACGGCATGCACCGACACGCGACGCGAGGTCGAGCTGCTGCAGCTCCATCGATTTGCCGTCGTACCTCACGAAGGCGACGCTCCGGCCATCGGGCGACACATCCGGCTGATAGTCGCTCCCTTCATCGTCGGTCAACTGCTCGGCCACGGGGCTGTCGGTGCGCTGACGCCACAGGCTGCCCTGCATCGAGTAGATCAAGGCCGCGCCGTCCGGCGACCACGCGACGGAGGAGGGGCCGCTCGTCAGTTGAGGGAGGTAGAGCTCGCGATAGTAATAGTTGTGGGGCAGCGCGATCTGACCCAGCACGGGGACGCGAGTCGGGCCAGCCGCGAGGAGCAGTGGCGGAACCCGCGCCGAGGATCGTCACGACCACGGGTTCTCGTCCGGATTCTCGCGTCGGGTTGCGCCACACGTCGCCTCGGTTCTATAATTAACGTTTTGGGTGAGCCTGGGACGCCGCAACGGGCGGTTAGCTCAGTGGTAGAGCACCGGCTTTACACGCCGGCTGTCACAGGTTCGAATCCTGTACCGCCCACCAGCCTTCGCTCGGCTGCAGCGAGCCGAGTGCGCAATGTTGCAAGAATGAACTTTCATAGCGAACATTGGCATCAGGATTGACATTCGAATCGGCAAATCGACCATGCGGGGTCGTAGTTCAGTTGGTTAGAACGCCGGCCTGTCACGCCGGAGGTCGCGAGTTCGAGTCTCGTCGGCCCCGCCATTAACCCGCCGCCTGGCAAGCCTTTGCGAGGCATCTGAGTTTTCAGTGACGCGCCTGCCGCGCAGTGTGCCGGCAGGCGTGCCATTTTCTCTTTTTTCGTGGCCCGCTTCGCTCGACACGGCTCGGGCGCAATCCACTTTTGATACAGACAACCTCTGGAGACCACTACAGGATTCAGGCGCAACCAGGGGCGATAGTCTGAGGGCTCGCGCGAAGGTTTATTGATACACCGCGTCATCCCGTCGGGCTTTGCCGCCACAACTGTAAATGAGGCCGCGGGAATTCGCGGTATTCGACGATGAACACTACCGTCCAGATCCATGAGACACTACGACGTGGTCTCTCCCGCCGCCCGGGCTCCAGTCTAACGGAGACAAACAGCGCGATAACCGGCGGCTCGGATCGCTTGATCCGATACCCCTGCGCAACACGTTTTGGGGTCCACGGACCTTACAAGCTGATCAGTACCTGGATCGGGTCGTGCCGGCGCCCTCTGGTTCACAGCCCTCAACAGTGACCGAATCGGTCGCATCACGACGGAAGGGGTGATCACCGCGTATCCGACTTCCTCGGGCTGCAGGCCTTATGGCATCGTGGCGGGACCTGATGGTGCCCTATGGTTCGCGTGCGTTTCCGGCAATACCATTGCGCGGATCACAACGAACGGAGTGTTCACCGAATACCGCGTTCCTACGGCCGACAGCGGACCTATTTACATCACCAACGGCCCCGACGGGGCATTGTGGTTTACCGAGCAGAAACGCAAGCAAATCGGTCGGGTTACCATATCAGGTCTCTTCAGAACGCTCGGGTCTCTCGGTGAAGCCGCCATCGCGTTTTCATCGGCGCACGATGGTGTGTGATTCGGCAAGCTTGGATACGTCGCGCATCTAACGCTCGCGACACGATACCGCCCACGATTTCCGGTCTTCCAGCGCGGGGGCGCCCTCAGGCCCCCCGAACGGCAAGTTCGTCCAGGTCGCAGACGTCACTGCAGAGGACACCAATTCCGGTATTGCTCCAGGTTCGCTCGTCGTGGTCGTCGAGAGCAATGAGGCGGCGCAGCCTGGGTCCCCTGACTGGAAGATTACCGACGACGGCTCTGGCGGGTTTCTCGTGGAACTTCGTGCGGCGCGGTCGGGCAAGGGCACGGGACGCTTTACACACTCAGCGCCACGGCAACCGACCAGGCCGGAACGTGGCACGGTCGACGGCGACGTGCACGTTACCGCACAACCCGTAGCAGCAAATAGCGTCGAAAGCAGGCGTCGCTCGAGCACATCAAGATCTACGTCGTCCTTCCGGACAAGGTCGCCGAGAGGGTCGGCGATATCCGCCTTCAATGGATACATTCCGCCACGATCTCCGCTTTGCCCTAAGGCTGCTCGCCAAGGACCGCGCATATGCGCTGGCGGTCATCCTCACCCTGGCGCTGTGCCTCCGCGCCAAAGCCGCGATCTTCGCCGTCGTCCAGTCGGTCCTGATCCGGCCGTTGCCGTATCCGGAATCCGATCGCATCGTCTTCGTGTCACGACGCGTTTCCCGGTGCGGCGTCGAACGGGCGGGCATCGTCGCTGCCGAACCACTTACCACCGCCGCAGCGATGACGGACGTCTTCGAGTCGACTGGCGCTCTATCAGTCCACCGGCCGTCGGCGTGGAGAAGGTACGACAGCCGATCGCCCCGCGCTCGATGAAGGTGACGCCTTCGTTCTTTCGCGTGCTGCGCGCGACGCAGCGCGGGCCGCCTGTTCACCGAAGCGGACGGCGAAGCGGCTCGCGAGCACGTCGTCGGTGCTCGGTGTACGGCCTTCGCCCGCGACAGGCCTGCAGGCATCAATCACGTCGTCGGCACGACGCTGCGGTTGAACAATGAGGTCTACACCGTCGTCGGCGTGCATGCCCGCAGAGCTTCACGCTTTCTCAATCCCGAGGACAGGTCTGGAGCCCGACGGCGTTCAAGCCGAAGGACCGGGCGGAGGACCAGCGCTACAGCCAGAACATCGACGAATCGGCCGTCTCGCGCCAGGCGTGACGGTGGAGCAGGCGCATGCGCGTCTGAACGCCTTCAACACCGCGCTGTCCACCGCGCGGGCTCGCTGAAACGGGACTCGATCAACGTCGGCTACGCCGACCAGAATCGTCCCGCTTCAGGACATATCTTGTCCGCGATCGTCCGTCCCGCGTCGAGCTGCTCTGGTGCGGGGTGCTTCGTCCGTGCTGCTCATCGCCGGCGTGAACCTGACGAATCTTGCGCTCGTTCGTGCGAGTGGCCGCGTTCAAGGAGTCGCGACACGCCATGCGCTCGGCGCGAGCGTGCGCCGCGTCGTGCGTCAGCTCGCGACGCAGACGCTGCTCCTCACGGTCATCGGCGGCGCGCCTCGGAATCGTGATCGGCATGTGGTGCATCGACAGCCTCCATGCGATCGAGCTCTCCGACATGCCGCGCGTGTATGAGATCCATCTCGACCGCGACGGTCGTGCGTTCACGCTCGGTCTTGCCGTCGCGCTCGGCCTCGTTGTCGGGCATCGTGCCCACTATGCTCGCTCGCCGGAGCGCGACCTCACGCCGTTCTGCGCGAGAAGGGCGCTCGCGGCACCGCCGGACGTGGTGCGCGCTACACGCGCCGCGCCCTCGTCATGGCGCAAGTCGCGCTCGCGTTCGTCCTGCTCGCGGCGCAGGCCTGCTGCTGGCGAGTTTCCAACGCGTCCTGGGATCGATCCCGGGTTCAAGGCCTCGGGCGTGTGGACCGGCCGCGTCAGCCCGCTCGTGGCCGCAGTATCCGGATGATGCGAGCGTTGAGGTCCTACGCGAACGCGCGCGCTGGAACGAATCCGGCCCTTCCAGGCGTCCAGGCGGCCGGCATGACCAGCTTCCTGCCGTTCGGTGGGACAGTTCGAGCAACGTGCATCATCGCTGAAGGTCACGTGCCCGTGCCCGGCGAATCGATCGTGTCTCCGAACCAGTTGTACGTGACTGCCGGTACCACAGAACCCATCCGGTCCGGCGGTAATCGCATCTCGCCGAGAGCGACAGCGAGCACGCCCCGCCGGTGATCGTGCTCGACGAACAGCTTGCTCAACGCTTCTGGCCCGGCGCCGATCCGATTGGGCGGCGAGTGTTTCAGCTCACGCGGCCCGAAGATCTGATCAAACCGGGCCCAGACGTCGTCTACCGCCAAGTCGTCGGCGTGGTCGGTAACGTCAAGATGAAAGGGCTGATTGAGGGGAAGGTACGCGGGCCGGTTCCTACTACATCCCGTATGCGCAGGCGCCGAAGTACAACATCGGCCTCGCCGTCCGGACGGCAGGTCAGCCAGCCGACATCACGAACGCGATTCAGCGAGCCCTTGCGACCGTCGATCCGGAGTTGAAGCCCTACGACGTGTTCACCCTGTCGGAACGCGTCGAGCTGTCGCTCAATCAGCGACGCGCGCCGATGCTGTTGTCGCTCGCGTTCGGCCTGGTCGCGCTGCTGCTGGCGTCGGTGGGACTGTACGGCGTGCTGGCTTACCAGGTTGCTCAGCGCACGCGCGAGATTGGCATTCGTATGGCGCTCGGGAGCGACCGCGCCCGCATTATGCGTCTGGTGCTCCGTGAGGGAGCGACGCTCGTGATCATCGGGCTCGCGGCCGGTGCGGTTGGCGCGATCCTGCTGCGCACGTTCATCCGGTCGCAGCTCTACGGCGTCGGCGCGTTCGATCCGCTGGTGATGCTGGCGGTCGTTGCCATGCTGACGCTGGCGGCCGCTGTTGCGTGCCTCGGACCCGCGCGTCGGGCCGCGCGCGTGAGCCCGGCGATCGCGCTGACGCAACAGTAGTCGCTCTCAACCGTCACGCCACGTTGGATAGGGCGCGCATCGCGGGCGGCGATCTGTCATTCGCTCTTCCCCTCATCCAGCCAGTCCTCGGAGACCCGCTCGTAACAGGCCGGACAGATTCCGTGGCTGAAGTGCGTGCCTGTGTGCTGAGACATGTACGCCTCCACGGTCTGCCAGTAGTTTTCGTCGTCGCGGATGCTCTTGCAGTACATGCAAATCGGCAGGATCGTCTGCAGCTCCTTCACCTCAGCGAGGGCAACCTGCAGTTCCCTCACGAGACGCTCGCGCTCCTCTTCCGCTTGTTTACGCGCGGTGATGTCGCGTGCCACGGCGTAGATGAGCTCGTGCTCGGGATCCGCGGTCGAATTCCACAACAGCCATCGGTACGAGCCGTCCTTGCAGACATAGCGGTTCTCGAATGAGAGCGCCTGGCCGCCGGCCCGGACGTTCCGGTTCTGCTCGAGCGTGCGGGTCCGGTCATCGGGGTGGACGAAGTCGAACATCGGCTTCGACAGGAGCTCCTCCCGGCTGAACCCGAGCGTCTTCTCCCAGGCCGGATTCAGGCGCTTGAAGTAACCCGTGAACTTGGCAATCGCGAGCATGTCGATCGACAAGTCGAAGAACCGCGCCTCGAGATCCTGAGAGTCGTCTGGCATGGGGTCCTTGATCCTAAGTTCCCTGCCGACTGTAGGTTGGCCTCCTTGTGCGTGTCCAGCTGAGGCGCTAGAGCCTTGAAACTAAACCTTCCCCTCCTCCTCTCCCACCTTCATTCCCTTTTCCACCGGTTGGCGTCCAACCGGGGCATGATCGCCAACCTCCTGCGCGATGTCCGGCTGGGTTTTCGGTACGCTGCGGAAGGATCGCGGATTCGCGCTGACGGCGCTGCTGTCGATCGGTCTTGGCGTCGGCGCGAACGCGGCGATCTTTTCCCTGGTCGATCAGGCGCTCTTTCGCATGCTCCCGGTTCGCGATCCGGGGCGCCTCGTCCTCCTGGACTGGCGCGGCTCGTTCGTCGGCCATGGGTGGGGCAGCGACAACCTGCATGTCGTACCCGTTCTACAAGGATCTGCGCGACCAGACCGACGTGTTCGACGGCGTCTTCGGCCGTGCGCCGACGACCGTGAACCTGTCGTTCGAGAACACCACTGAGCCGGTCGGCGCGGAGATCGTGACCGGCATCCTACTTCCCGGTCCTCGGCGTTCGTCCGCAGCTCGGACGGCTGCTCGACGAGTCCGACGATCAGCAGCCGGCGCGCATCCGGTCGTCGTGCTGTCGTTCGACTACTGGCAGAACCATCTCGGCAGCCGGGCCGACATCGTCGGCCGCACCGTTCTGGTCAACACGCATCCGATGACGGTTGTCGGCGTGGCGGCGCCAGGGATTCCACGGCATCGACTGGGGCGAGGTGCCATCGGTCTGGATCCCGACGATGATGAAGCGGCAGGCGACGCCGGATTTCGACTGGCTCGCTCGATCGGCGCGGCACGCTGGCTGCACGTGTTCGGCCGGCTGAAGCCGGGCATGACGATCGAGCAGGCGCAGGCGGCAGTGCAGCCGTGGTTCAAGGCGATGCTGCAGCGAGGACACCAGGCGCGAGGATTGGCCGCACGGTCACCGCGGATCAGCAGCAGCGCTATCTCGCATCGTCGCTGGAATTGTCTCCCGGCGGCCGTGGACGCTCCGATCTGCGCGGACGCCTCGAGCAGCCGCTGTTCGTCCTTCTTGCAGCGACCGCGCTGGTGCTGCTCCTCGCCTGTCTGAACGTCGCGAACCTGTTTCTCGCGCGGGGATTCGCGCGCCGCAGGGAAACCGCGCTGTGCCTGGCGCTCGGCGCGTCGCGGAGCCGCATGGTTCGGGACCTGCTGGTGCAGTGCGGCATCGTTGCCGTCGGCGGCGCGCGTGCTCGGCGTGCCGATCGCGCCGGTCGTGACACGCACGCTGCTGTCGTTTCTCCCGACCGCGCCGCCGAGGTCGATCTGTCACCGGCGATCAACGTCGCAGGTCTTCGTCTTCGCGCTCGGCGCCGCGTTGTGACGGCGCTGCTCTTCGGCCTGGCGCCGGCGTTCCGCGCGGCGCGCGCCAAGCCTCGCTCGTGCTGAAAGAAGAGTCGCTGACGATCGGCGCCGGCGCTTGGGCTCCGCAAGGTCCTGGTGATCGCGCAGATCGCGCTGGCGCTGGTGCTTCTCATTGGCGCGGGGCTGTTCGTCCGCACGCTCGAGAGCCTGCGCGCAAAAGGGTCCGGGATTCGCGACGGCGAACCAGTTCTTCTCCGCGTCGACGCGGCAGGAGCGGCTACTCGGAGAGCGCATCGCGCAGCTCATGCGCACCCTGCTCGACGAGCTTCCGGACGCTGCCGGAGGTGGAGACCGGGCCTCGTCGGTCGCCGAGCTGCTCGGCGGCGGCAGCTGGAATCAGCAGGCTCACGATCGACAACGGCCGGCGGTTCGTGACCGACGGCGTCGTGCATTGCAACGCCATCAGCCTCGGGGTTCTTCGACACGCTCGGCGTGCCCATCCTGCGCGGGCCGCGACTTCGATTCGCGCGAGACGCCGGTCGATGCCGATCGATCGCGTTCGAGCCGCAGCGAGGCGCCTTCACGTTTCAGATCCGCGATCATCAACGAGAGTCTCGCGCGCCGGTACTTTGGCAATCGCAATCCCGATCGGCGCCCGCCTCGGCCTCGGCAATCGGCCGGACACCAGACGACCGTCGAGATTGTCGGGGTCGTCAGACGTTCAGCTATCGCGGGATCCGTGAAACGGACGATCAGGCGTTCTTTCCGTTCTTCCAGCTTCCAGTCGAGCGGCGGCGGCTTCTGGATTCGGACGCGGGTCGACGTCCGCATCGGCGTTCTCCTCGATCCGAGCCGCGGTGCGCGCGGTCGACCCGACATGCCGATCGCGACATGCGCACGGTCGACGATCAGCTCGATCGGCGCTGTTCAACGAGCGGCTGCTGGCGATGCTCGCGAGGGCGTTCGCCGGCTCTCGCGATGTTGCTCGCGGTCGTCGGCGTCTACGGTGCCATCTCCTTCGTCGTCGCCCATCGGACGCGCGAGATTGGCATCCGCATCGCGCTCGGCGCAACTCGCGCGGCAGGCCATCTGGCTGATTCTTCGGGAGCCACGTCGATGCTCTGCGCCGGCGTCCTGATTGCTCTGCCCGCGGTCTGGCTCCTCGGCGGCCTGATCGAGAGCCAGCTGTTTGGCATTCAAGCGATGGACTGGCCCACGATCGTCGGGGCGGCGGTGCTCATCGCGCTGGCGACGTTCGGCGCGAGTGCGCTGCCCGTCGGACGGGCGACCGGGATCAGTCCGATGGAAGCCCTGCGCTGCGACTGAACCGACTCATGAGGCCTCTCGTTTGTGCGATCGACCCTTGCGCGTACAGTGTTGTCAGTTACTGAGAGGAAGGCTCGTGAGCAAGCCGACCGATCTCGTGCAGGGCACGCTGGATCTCCTGATTCTGAAAATCATCGCGCTCGAGCCGATGCATGGCTGGGCGATCGCCCAGCGGATCCGTCAGATGTCGGGCGACGTGCTGCAGGTTGGTCAGAGCGCGTTGTATCCGTCGCTGCACAAGCTGGAACAGAACGGCTGGATCTCCTCGGAATGGGCGGTGAGCGAGAACAACCGTCGCGCGAAGTACTACACGTTGACGAAGGCGGGCAGGAAAGCGCTCGAGAAGGAAGCCGCGCAGTGGGAGCGGCTGGCCGCGGCGATCTCCTTGATCGTCCGAACCGTCTGAAGGACGCGATTCGGCGTCTGTTCACGGTTCTGCGCCTCCGGCTGCGTTCGCTCCTGCGGCGCGAGCGCGTCGATCAGGAGCTCGACGAGGAGCTTCGGTATCACCTCGAGCGAGACATCGAGGAACGCGTCCTCGCGGGCATGCATCCCGAAGACGCGCGGCGCGTCGCGCGACGGACGGCCGCGGGACTCGTAGCAGCGAAAAGAAGAATGTCGCGACATGCGGGGGGTGAACGTGTTCGACAACCTGCGGCAAGACATCCGGTTCGCGCTCCGTCAATTTCGCAAGGCGCTCGGCTTCACCGTCGCCTCGATCGTGACGCTGGCGCTCGGCATCGGCGCCAGCGTCACGATCTTTGCGTTCGTCGACGCCGCGCTCATCCGGCCGCTTCCGTACCAGCAGGCCGTCGCGTCTCGTCGGCGTCTACGAGACGGTCAAGCTGTTTCCACGGTCCAACCTGTCCTACCCGACTATCTCGACTGGAAGAAGCTGAATACGGTGTTTTCGTCGCTGTCGGCGTACCAGGGCGGCGGCGTGCTCCTCGGCACGCCGGCTGGCGTCGAACGAGCCCCCGGCGCGCGCGTGAGCGACGATTTCTTCCGGACGCTCGGTGTCACGCCAATCATGGGCCGTGATTTCCGTGAGGGCGAGGATCTGCCGGCCGCGCCTCGCACGGCGATCCTGAGTTACGCCGCATGGCAGAAACGATACGGCGGCGCGTCCGACGTGCTCAGCCGCACGGTTTCCATCAACGGCGATCCCAACCGTCATCGTTGGCATCCTGCCGCCGCAGTTTCACTTCGCTCCGGTCAACTCTCCGGAATTCTGGACGACGCTGCACGCGACGGGCGGGTGTGACATTCGCCGATCCTGCCATGGCCTGTACGGTGTCGCACGGCTGAAGGATGGCGTATCGCTCGACACCGCCATGGCCAACGTGAAGGCTATCGCCTCGCAGCTCGAACAGCAGTATCCCGATTCCAATCGCGGACAGGGCGCGACCGTTGTGACGCTGACCGAAGTGATCGTCGGCACCGTCCGTCCGATCCTGCTGGTGCTGCTCGGCGGCGCCGGGCTGCTGCTCGTCATCGCCACCGTGAACGTCGCCAGCCTGATTCTCGTTCGCTCCGAGAGCCGTCGTCGAGAGATCGCCGTTCGCCGCGCGCTCGGCGCATCTGCCTGGCGCGTCGTCGCGCAGTTCGTCACGGAAGGGCGTGGTGCTGGTTGGTTTGGGGAGTGTTGCGGGTGTGTTGCTCGCCGTGTGGGCGATGCAGCTCCTGACCGCGCTGGTCCCCGCAAACCTCATGGCCGGCATGCCGTACCTGCAGAATCTCGGGTTGAACGTGCGCGTCCTGACGTTCACTACGGGCGTCGCGCTTCTCGCCACCGCGCTCTTCGCGGTCGACGCCGATCCTGCATCTGTCGCTGTCGCGCATGCAGAGCGGGTTGACGGAAGGCAGCCGCGGTACTGCGGGTAATACGTGGCGACGCGTCGGCTCGCGGCTCGTCGTCTTCGAGCTTGCGACCGCGATGATTCTGCTCGTGGGCGCGGCGCTCCTCGGGCAGAGCCTGTATCGGCTCCTGCACGTCGACGTCGGCCTGCAGGCGGATCATCTGGCGACGCTCGCGGTCGCGGCGCCCGCCGCGAAGTATTCGACCAACGAGCAGCAGGCGGCGTTCCAGCGCAGGGTCGTGAACGAGGCGTCGGTGCTGCCCGGCGTCCAGGCCGTCGGCGTCACGAGCACGCCGCCGCTGGCCGGCGGCAACACGGTGTGGATTCGCGTCGATGGGCGTCCGTATCACGGCGAGCACAACGAAGTGCAGTATCGCGAGATCAGCGCCGGCTATTTCACGGCGCTCGGCGCGCGTCTCGTCCGCGGCCGTCAGTTCCGTGCGGACGAGGACGCCTCGAAGCCGGCCGTAGCGATCATCAACCAGTCGATGGCGCGGCAGTACTTCCCCGGCGAGGATCCGCTCGGCAAGCGGCTGCTCTACGCGCCGACGACGACGCAGCCCGCGATGGAGATCGTCGGCATCGTGGACGACATCAAGGAAGGTCCGCTGGACGGCGCCACCAATCCGACGATGTACGTGGCGTTCGAGCAGGATCCCACCAACGGGTTCGTGCTCGTCGCCAGGACGGCGCAGTCGGACGAGGCGATGCTGCCGACGCTGACGGCGGCGATCCATCAGATCGATCCGGACGTCTCCACGTTCTTTGGCACGACGATGACGCGCGCGATCGACACGTCGCCGGCCGCGTATTTGCGGCGGTCGTCGGCGTCGCTGGTGGGCGGCTTCGCTGCGGTCGCGTGGCTGCTCGGCGTGATTGGGTTCTACGGCGTCGTCGCGTACTCGGTCAGCCAGCGGACGAGGGAGATTGGCGTCCGCATGGCGCTTGGCGCGGAGCGCGCGGACGGTGCATCGCCTGATCCTCGAGCGAAGCGGGACGGCTGACGATCGTCGGCGTCGTGCTCGGCCTGCTCGGTTCGGTGGCCGCGGCGACGCTGATGGGCGACATTCTGTTCGGCGTGCGGTCCTGGGACGTGCCGACGCTAGCCGCTGTTACGGCCGTCCTTGCCCTGTCGGCGCTCGTCGCCAGCTACATTCCCGCCCGTCGAGCGGCATCCGTCAACCCGGTCGAGGCCCTGCGAGCCGAGTAGTGGGGTCAGACCCCAATTCTCACCACGAGCTCTAGCGTGAGTCTTCCGGACGCACCGCAATAGCATGATTGCCGGCGCGCGACCTGGGGTCAGACCCCAAACGCACCCAAACCCTGGGGTCAGACCCCAGGGTGTTGAATTCGGGGCGACTCGATCGACAATACGAATGAAAGGCTCGTCGACCTCGCAAAGGAGCTGAGGATGGCCGGTGTACGCGTATCGGTTGGCACGCGCAAGGGCGCCTTTCTGCTGACGTCGGACGAACGGCGCAAGAGCTGGAACGTCAGCGGTCCGCATTTCGGCGGCTGGGAGGTCTATCACGTGAAAGGATCGCCGGTCGATCCGAACCGTGTTTACGCCTCACAGAGCAGCGGCTGGTTCGGGCAGATCATCCAGCGCTCGAACGATGGTGGCGCGACGTGGGAGCCGGTTGGCAACAAGTTCACCTACGCCGAGGGCGGCCCGACGACGCACAAGTGGTACGACGGCACGCCGCATCCATGGGAGTTCGCCCGCGTCTGGCATCTCGAACCCTCGTTGACCGATGTCGACACTGTGTATGCCGGCGTGCAGGATGCCGGGCTGTTCCGATCCACCGACGGCGGCCAGTCGTGGCAGGAGCTTCCGGGACTTCGCGGTCACAAGTCCGGGACGGACTGGCAACCCGGCGCCGGCGGCCTGTGCCTCCACACGATCATCCTCGACCCCACACGGCCGAACCGGATCTTCGTCGCCATCTCGGCTGCCGGCGCGTTTCGATCCGACGATGGCGGCGTGACATGGCAGCCGATCAACCGCGGTCTGAAATCGGAAGGTATTCCGAACTCGGAGGCGGAAGTCGGCCACTGCGTCCACCGGATCGCGATGCACCGGTCGCGACCCAACGTCCTCTACATGCAGAAGCACTGGGACGTGATGCGGAGCGACGACGCGGGCGACTCGTGGCGCGAGGTCAGCGGCAACCTGCCGAGCGATTTCGGGTTCCCGATCGACGTGCACGCCCACGATCCCGAGACGATCTACGTCGTGCCGATCAAGAGCGACTCGGAGCACTATCCGCCTGACGGCAAGCTGCGCGTGTATCGCAGCCGGTCTGGCGGGAACGAATGGGAGGCGCTCACCAACGGGCTGCCGCAGCGAGACTGTTACGTCAACGTTCTGCGTGACGCGATGGCGGTTGACACGCTGGAGTCGTGCGGGGTGTACTTTGGTACGACCGGCGGGCAGGTGTACGCGTCCGCCGACTCGGGCGACAGCTGGGCTCCCATCGTGCAGGCTCTGCCGCCGGTGCTCTCCGTCGAGGTGCAGACTTTCGCATGATTCGCGTTGCTCTTCCCGCGCATCTCCGAACGCTGGCGCGCGTCGACGGCGAAGTGACCGTCGACGTCAGCGGATTGGTCACGCAGCAATCCGTGCTCGACGCGCTCGAGGCATCCTACCCGGTCCTGTGCGGGACCATCCGCGATCACGTGACCAAGCGTCGCCGGCCGTTCGTCCGGTTCTATGCGTGCGAGCAGGATCTCTCCCACGACCCGCCGGATGTTCCGCTGCCGGAGGCGGTCCTTCGCGGTGACGAACCGTTCATGGTCGTCGGCGCGATGGCGGGCGGGTAGACGGGGCGCCTTGCTCGCGCGCTGTCGAGCTTCGACCATGGAGTCATCGTGCTCGTCATGAAATCCAGGGCACACTGGAAGGCTTGCCCAACAGTCAGGTCCGGTTCCGGCTTCCAGCTCAGTGCAAATATTGCGGGGCCGCAGGCACCGTCATGCCGGAGCACACCATCAAAGGCGATTCGTGACGCTCACCTGGTGTTGCCGACAGTGCGGGCGCGATGGCCGATCACGGCCGCCGAGCAGCACGCGATCGATCGCCGCACGGGTCAGCCCGATCGACGGCGCTCGACGCGCGTAGAACGGCGGGGGAGACGGCAGTGAAGGATTGAGCCCGTGCCGAGGTAGCAGAGAATGTGGCGGAAGGTAGATGTTCTTGAAGCACGCCGTCTCCGTCGCTCTCTCGCCCTGGCCAGCACGCTCGCGCACAACCAATCACAACCGCCCATCGCCACAACGACCGCCGGTGTCCTCATCGACGTCACCGTTCTCGATCGCGACGCTCGGCCGATCCTGGACATGCGGCCCGACGAGTTCGAGCTCTCCGAGGATGGCGTTCGACAGCAGATTCTCTCCGGCGACGCTGATGCAGAGTGCCGGGCGCGAGCCGGTGACGCTCGAACGCGCGTCCAGCCGGACCGCCCCGCCGTCCACCGCGCCCCCTGTCTCCGGGCGCAACGATTGCCACCGCCCAGCCAACCGTCACCGCGATTCTGTTCGATCGCTCTATCGCCGGACATGCGCCCGCTGGCGCACAAGGCCGCGCTGGCCTACGTCGCGACGCTGTCGTCCGCGCAGGACTACGCGGGCGTCTTTCTCCCAGATGTCGTGCTGACAACGTTTCAGCCGTTCACGACGGAACAAGAGAGTCTTCGCCGCGCGATCGATCGTGTTGCCTCCACGGCGCCAACGAACCTGTCACCGGAGGCGGAGAAGTCGCGTGTCGGCCCAACAGCCAGGGCCTCAATCCGAATACGCCTGTTACCGCTGGCGCGGAGTTGGACAACTACGTCAGCGTTGCGGATCGAGAGCACAGGCTCGCGAACATGCCGCCGGCTCAAAAGCTTCTCGCCCTGCTGGAGCTCAGGATGGAGCAGTCGTATGGGCAGTTCCTGGCGAATCAGAAGGACAAGCGTCGCTCGCCGGGCTACGTTCGCTCGTCGATGCGATGGGCGCGCTCCGGGGGCGCAAGACCATTCTGTATTTCACGAGAGCCTGCCGATACCAGCCGCACGAAGCCGCGCTTCGACGCGCTGATGGTCGCGCGAACCGAGCCAACATCACCGTCTATCCCGTCGACGCGGCAGGCTTGCGCGTCCACAGCAAGGAAGCCGAGCTCGGTCAGAACCTCACGCTCGCTGGCCAGCAGGGCTCGGAGACGCCACTCGCACGACAGCCGTACACGAAGGAGGCTCGAGCGGCAGGAGCAGATGCTCACGTCGCGGCCGACCGCCGTGCTCGGCCGGCTCGCGAAGGAGACCGGCGGCTTCCTTCTGGAGAACACGAACGACCTGGGGGCCGGCGTCGCGCGCATGAAGGTCGAGCGTACGACCGTACTATCTGCTGGCCTATCAGTCGACGAACGTCGCGCTCGACGGCACGTTTCGAAAGATCACCGTGAAGGTGAAACGGTCGAAGGTGACGTTCCGCGCGCGCTCGGGGTATGTCGCCGTCGCGAAGTAGCGTCGCGACACGTGATCGTTATTCGACGCGCCCCTTGCCTTCGACGATCGTGACGTAGCGATCGATCGGGACGTCGGTGATGCGTTCCACGCGGCCGCTCGGCTGCGGCCACTTGATTTCAATCCACTCGATCTTCGTCGCCTGGCCGATCCCCAGGACCTCGCGCATGTCGTGCGACGAGAGGTAGCTGCCGCCGTTCGACTTGAGACGGCTGCGACTCTTGCCGTTGACCGACCACGTGATGCGCGCCCCCACGGCGTCCCGGTTGCAGTTCGTGCCCTGGAGCCTCACGCCGAGCCAGTGATTGCCCTCGCCGGCGTTGTTCTTCAGCAGCACCGGCGCGCCGCCGTTGTTGCCGATCAGCACGTCCACGCGACCGTCGTTGTTGTAGTCGCCAACCGCCAGGCCGCGCGCGGGAAACAACTTCTTGAAGACCGGTCCCGCCTGGTCGCTGACGTTCGCGAGCTTCGACCCGTCGCTGTGAAACAGCAGGAGCGGCTCCCTGTAGCGAACCTGCTGCGAGTACTTCTCGATCATGTCGTCCGGATGGCCGTTCGCCAGGAACAGGTCGACGAAGCCGTCGTTGTCGTAGTCGAAGAACTTCAGCCCCCATCCGCTCAGCAGCCGCGTGGCCTGCGCGACGCCGTTGGCGGCGGCGACGTCGGAGAAGAACTCGTGGCCGTCGTTCCTGTAGAGCGAGAACATCTCCTGATCGACGTTCGCGACGAAGAGGTCCTGCCTGCCGTCCCCGTTGACGTCCGCGGCGTCCACGCCCATGCCGGACCGCGGCGTCCCGTTGGCGCTGAAGCCGACTTCGGCCGCAAGCGAGATCTCGTCCCATTTCCCCTTGCCGCGGTTCGCGAAGAGGAAGTTCTGCACCGTGTCGTTCGCGACGAACAGATCCATCAGCCCGTCGTCGTTGATGTCCGTGGCCACGACGCCAAGGCCCTTGCCGCGTGCTCGCTGGATGTCCGTGCCGGCGCTGACCTCCGTGAAGGTGCCATCGCCGTTGTTGTGGAAGAGCAGGTTGGGCGTCGGCTTGAACACTCGCGGGATGCAGTAGAAGCGCTTGCCCAGCTTGTTGTCGCCGCAGAACACGTTGTTCGTCAGCGAGAACTCGACGAAGCTGCAGAGGAACAGGTCGAGCTTCCCGTCGTTGTCGTAGTCGAACCAGACCGCGCTCGTGGTCCAGCCCGGCGCGGCCAGCCCTGCCTTCTCGGTGACGTCGGTGAAGGTGCCGTTCCCGTTGTTGTGGTACAGCGTGCAGCGCCCGTACGCGGTGACGAGGATGTCGGGATAGCCATCATTGTCGTAGTCGGCGATGGCAGAGCCCATGCCGAACTGCGTGCCGCCCGCGACGCCTGCCTTGTCGGTCACGTCGGTGAACGTGCCATCGCGATTGTTCTTGTAGAGCGCGTTCTTGAGCGGCGTCTTCGGCGCGTAGAAGTCGGCCGCGCCGCTGTTGACCATGAAGAGATCGACCCAGCCGTCGTTGTCGTAGTCGACAAACGCGACGCCGGGTCCCATGGTCTCCGGCAGATAGCGATTGTCCGACATCGCGTTCTCGTGAATCCACGCGATGCCGCTCGCCTCGGCCGGCACTTCCTCGAAGATCGGAGGCGCCGCCCGAAGCGACGATCGAAAAGGGGAGAGACCCGCCGCTGCTGACGCTCCCGCGAGACCAACGAGCCGGAGAAAATGACGACGCGATGGCGGCCATCCGCCGGAGCGATAACCCATGGTGCCCACATTCTACCCGCCGGGCGAATCGGTCGGGGCGAGGTCAGGTCTCGATCTTTTGCGCGGCGTCGTTCCAGCGAATCTGGTGGCCCGCGCGCATGGCGGCGTTCGCGATGTGCGACGTCCTCGCAGCCTCATGCCCGACGCGAATGGGCGCGTTCGGCTGTTTTCTGCTGCGAATGCAATCCAGCCAGTTCTGAAGATGGGTGAGCGTTCCGTCACCGCTCGACCGGACGTAGATGTCGGGCTCTGGCGTCAGCGTTCCCGGCGCGTACGCCGCATCGTCACGATAGAACGCGAGCCGCGCCCGATCGACCTTCAACGTGCCGCGCTCGCCCCTGAACTCGAGCCCGCCGTCGTCAACGCGGCTGACGTACGTGCCGAGATATGCCGTGAGGAAGTTTTTCGGGAACTCGAGGGTCGCGCTGACGGTATCGGGCGCTTCCCACGTCTTGATGTTGTAGTTGCGCCCGGTCGCCTCCGCCCACATCGGCGCGTCGACGTTCATGTACCAGTGCACGACGTCGATCCAGTGGGTCATGAGGTCGGTCAGGCAACCGCCGCCGAAATCCCAGAAGTGACGCCACTGGTAGAAGCGCTCCGGGCGAAACGGCTGATCCGGCGCCGACCCGAGCCAGCGTTTCCAATCGAGCTTGCTCATCTCGACGGGTGGGTAATCGCCCGCCGTCGCGTGCTGGTACCAATAGGTCTGCACGAACGTGATCTGTCCGAGGCGTCCGGATTCGACGATCTGCTTTCCAAGCTGCCAGTGATCCCAGCTGCGTTGCTGCGTGCCTGTCTGCACGATCTGCTTCGAGGCTTCGACCACCTTGACCATCTCGGCACCCTCGGCAATCGAGTGCGAGATGGGCTTCTCGACGTAGACGTCCTTGCCGGCGGCCACGGCGTCCAGCGTGATGGTCTTGTGCCAGTGATCGGGGGTTCCGATCACCACCGCATCGATCTCGCGATCGTCCAGGATCCGGCGGTAGTCGGCCACTTTCGTGGCCGTCGACCCGGCGATTTCCGCGGCCTGCAGGACGCGAGGCTCGTAGACGTCGCAGACGGCCACCATCTCGTTGCCCGGCAGCTTCTTCAGGAGCGACATCAGGCTGCGGGCACGGCCGCCGGTGCCGATCACACCGATCCGGATCCGATTGTTTGCGCCTTGCGCCCCGGCCATCGCCGCCCGCGCACCGAGCGCGAGCCCGGAAGCCGCCATGAAGAACGTGCGTCGGTTGCAGATCATGGTCTTCCTCCGGGCGCATCGTAGCACTGCCAGTCCCAGCAGTCCGGCTCGGCCCTCGGTCCTCGACCCTCCGATCGCTGTGCTAGCATCCGAGCGATGTTTCGTCCGTGGGTGCGGGCGGCTGTTTGTCTGTTCGCCGTTCTGTTCGTTGGTTGTGTGCTGGCGCTCGATCGTCGCACGTGGCCGTCAGTTGCCGCCGCGACGCCACAGACGCCCGCGTCGCAAGGCGACGAGCAGCAGGCTCGCGCGGTCTGCGGGACCTGCCACGCGTTTCCGGCGCCAGACATCCTGCCGCGCGATGCGTGGCGCGACGAGCTCATCCGAATGATGTTCATTCGCGAGAACCGTCTGCCACCCATCGGCCGTCCTGAAGTGGTCAATCGGACGGTGCAGTTGCCCCCCGACATGGCGCAGGTCCTCCCGTTCTACACGAGCCGAGCGCCCGAGCATCTGCCCACTCCGGAAGCCTGGCCCGATCCTGGTGAGTCGCCGGTCCGGTTCACGCGGCACGCGCTCACGATGCCGGAGATGCCCAACACGCCGGCCGTATCGAACGTCGCCCTGGTCACGCTCGGCAGCGACACGCGGCTCCAGTTGCTCGGTACGGACATGCGTCAAGGCCTCGTGTTCGTCGGACAGCCGGGGCGGGCCGACGGCGTGCTGACGATTCTGGCGAGCATCCCGCATCCGTCACACGTCACGCTGACCGACGTGGACAAGGATGGCCAGCAGGATCTGCTCGTTGCCGATCTCGGTCAGTTCTTTCCAGCCGATCATCACGACGGCGCGGTGATCTGGCTTCGCGGCCTCGGCAAGGGCAAGTTCGGGGCGTTCTGGCTGGACGGCTGGCCGCGTGTCGCCGACGCCGAGGCGGCGGACTTCAACGGTGATGGCCGGATCGATCTGGCCGTGGCCGCATTCGGGTGGCGGAAGACAGGCCAGGTGGCGATCCTCGAGAACACGACGACGAACCCGTCGCAGCCGGCTTTCACGAATCACACGATCGATCCACGCACCGGCGCCATCCACATCATTCCCGTCGATCTCAATCACGACGGGAAGATGGACTTCGTGACGGTGCTCGCGCAGGAGCACGAAACCGTCGTCGCCTACATCAACAAGGGCACCGCCGACTTCACCTTCGATCAGAAAGTGATCTACGCCGCGCCGCACCCGAACTGGGGGTCGTCGGGCATCCAGCTCGTGGACTTCGACAAGGACGGGGATCTCGATGTCCTCCTGACCCACGGCGACACGTTCGACGACGGCATCGTGAAGCCGTATCACGGGATCCAGTGGCTCGAGAACACCGGCAGCTATCCGTTCGTCGAGCACACGATCGCGGCGATGCCCGGCGTCCACCGGGCGCTTGCCGTCGACATGGACGGCGACGGCGATCTCGATATCGTCGCCTGCGCGCTGCTCGCAAATGGATCCGACATCGACGAGAAGACGCTACCGGCGCTGGTCTGGCTGGAGCAGACGAAACCAGGGGTCTTCGTCCGTCACACGATTGAGATGGGGTTTCCCCGCCACGCCACGCTCGATGTCGGCGACGTCGATGCGGACGGTCATCCAGACATCGTCGTCGGCAACTTCACGATCAGCTCACCCATGGCCTCGTGGGTGGACGTGTGGATCAACAACACGAAGAAGGCGGCGGCTGCAGCCGCCGCGCGATGATCCCGGCCCCTACTCGGCGAGCGTAAAGAACGCGCTGCGAGATACTTCGCGAGCGCCCTGCGCGACCTTGATGCGCAGCTGTACGTGCCGGCCGGCAACGCGCCTATCGGCAGGCGTCCGAGCTGCTGCACGCGATCGGTTGGTTTCCGCTGTCAGCTCTATCGGGGCCTCGGCAATCGCACGGCCGTTCCGCAGGAGCTGGGCCGACGCCGTCGCGCCATGCGCATCGCCATACAAGGTGAAGTAGAAGGGCAGGTCGTTGGTGGCGGATTGCGAATGGGCTTCAAATGTCTCCACTGGGGCCGTCCTGGCGGCGAGGACGGCGACGACGAGTGGATGGACCCAAAAAGAAGGGGCCGGGCCCGAAGGCCCAGCCCCTGTGCGTGTCGCGAGGATGTGGCGGGGCGGGTCCGTTCCGCCCCACCCCACGCCGTTAGAAGGTGACGCGCGTCACCAGCTGCAGCGTGCGCGGGATATTGACACCGTTGATGGTGCCGAACCCGTTCTTGTTCACGAGGTCCCCGGCCGCGTTGTACGGCAGGTTCGTGATCGTGTGGTCGGTCAGGCTCGCGAAGTTCGCGGTCGCGTTGACGCCCGTGAACTGCGTGTGGTTGAGCGCGTTGAACGCGTCGACCCGGAACTCGAACTTCGCGCCCTTGTAGACGGCGAACTGCTTCGAGAGCGACAGGTCGATGTTGTTCTGCGCCGGACCGTGCAGGAAGAAGCGCGACGACTCGTCGCCCTTGCTGCCGGGCTGCGGCGGCGCGAAGCACGAGGTGTCGAGCTGTCGGTACGGATCGCTGCTCGAGCCGCTCCCCGGGTTGCAGGTCACCACCACGCGCGCGCCGTAGTCGGAGCCGGTGAGGTTGATGTTGGAGATGCCCGGGATGCTGTAGCCGATGCCGTACGGCCGCCCGCTCGTAAAGCGGTAGACGCCCGAGATCTGCCAGTCGTTCGTGAAGATGCCCGTGAGGCCGTCCTTCCAATGCGGCGTCTGGTAGATCGCGTTCAAGACGAAGTTGTGCGGCCGGTCGAAGTTCGAGTACGAGTAGTCGTAGTGGCGAATGGTCGCGTCGTCGGTCGAGTACGGCCAGCCGGCCGTGAAGTCGTCGTTGTTGATGGTGAGCGACTTGCTCCAGACGTAGAACGCCGAGAACATGTAGTTCTTGTCGAAGCGGCGCGTCACGCCCGCCTGGAGGGCGTTGTAGTTGGAGTACCCGGAGTAGTCCCACATCCGGATGTTGTTGTAGCCGGAGTAGGGCCGCATGATGTCGTTCGGCAGCGCCGATCCGCCGGGCGTGGCGCTGGCGGCCTTCGTCGGATCCTGGTTGCCCGCCTGGAACGCGGCGCCGAGCGGGATCGAGTTGATCTGCTCCTGCCGCAGCTGGTGGTCGGAATGGGATCCCACGTAGGCGAGGTCGGCCACCAGGTGGTACGGCAGCTTCCGCTGGACGCCGACGTTCCACTGCTGCACCCGCGGCGGATCGAAGTCGTAGGCCGTGGGGTTGAGCCCCAAGGTCGGATACGGGTCGGCCGAGGCCGCCGCGCCGCCGCTGATGTCCTGGAGCCGGCCCCACTGGACCGTGGAGCTGAGGACGCCCGGCGCGTTGCCGCCCAGGTCGAACACCATGTTGCCCTGCGGGCGGTCGTAGAAGATGCCCCAGCCGCCCCGGATGATCGTGTCCCCGGTTCCCGACAGGTCGTACACGGCGCCCAACCGCGGCGAGATCCGGAACGCGTTGCCGTTCTGGACGGTGTTGCTGATGCCCTGGCCCGCCTGGAAGGCGCCGTTGAAGCGGTCCGAGCCCGGCGTCAGCCGGCCGATGAACCGGGCCTCGACGGTGTTGGCGAGCGTCGGCGCGACGCCTTGCGCGATGAGCGCGGGGTCCATGCCGCGCCGATCCGCCCCTGAGCACGGAGACGCCGTCACGCACACGGGGCTGAACAGCCCCGCCGCGGACGCCTGGTTGAACTCGTTGGGCAGGAAGTTCGACACCTGTTCCGTCGTGTCCCACTGCGGCGTCAGGACGTAGAACCGCACGCCGTAGTCGAGCGTGAGCCGGTTCCGCTTCCAGTTGTCCTGGGCGTAGAACTCGAGGTTCTTGTAGACATAGTTCGGGATGGAGAACTTGTTGGCCTGGGTATAGGTGTTGAACACGCCGGTCGCCGCGTTCGCGTAGCTGTAGCCGGTGTCGAACGGGTTGCTCGCGTCGTTGGTGAAGTTCACGGCCCCGTTGAACGAGTAGAAGATGCTCTGCGGCTTGCGGCTGTTCTGGTAGTAGACGCCGGCCTTCGAGGTGTGGGCGCCCCAGACCTTCGTGAGGTTCCCCACGACGTCCCAGGTCTGGTTCTCGTTGGTGAACGGCCCCCGGTCGGTCTGGTACTGGCCGGCGTTGCCGGTGCGGCCGCCGCGGAACTGGAGCCAGGGGACGTAGTCGGATTGGACCGCGTCCGGGATACAGATAGGGGAACGACGCCAGGTCCGAGTTGCTGCGGCGGAGGGGGTCGAGCTGCAGGTCGTAATTGAGCGAGTTCTTCGCCGTGCCCACGCTCGCCTCGAAGGACATCGTGGGGGTCAGGACGCCCTGCGTCGACATCATGAAGTTCTTGCCCGGGTGCATGAACAGCGTCGGCGTCGGGAGCTGGTCGCTGCCGTTGCCGGCCCAGGTCGTCCCGTACGCCTGCAGGAGGTTCTCCTTCGTGTTCATGAACCGGCCGGTGACGTGCCAGTTGTTCGACACCTGGTAATCGAGGCGGATCAGGTCCTCGCGACGCGGCGCCTGGTCCGCGACCTGGCTCGAGAAGTTCTGCCCGCCCCCGTAGCTGCCGGTCGCCTGCGGGAAGAGCTTGAGCATGTTCAGGCCGAGCGAGGACACGCGGTTCGCCGGGATCCGGCCGAGGACGCCGCCGTCCTGGAAGCACCCGCTCGTATTGCCGGCGCTGCAGGGCAGGCCGGTCGTGGAATCACGAATGTACGGAAACGGGTTGCCGCTGCTGTCCACGCTCTGCGAGAAGTCGCCCTGACGCTCCAGGGCCGTCGGGACCGTCGCGTAGCGAATGTTGGGGGGCGAGAAGCGGCTCTGGAACTCCTGGCTCCAGAAGAAGAACAGCTTCTGCTTCAGGATCGGCCCGCCGATCGTGTAGCCCCGGTCGTCGCGCGTGTTCTTGGGGGTCGGCAGCCCATCGCGGTTGTTGGTCCAGAAGTTGGCGTTCCAGGAGGGGCGCCGGCCGTACCAGTAGCCGGATCCATGGAAGGCGTTCGTGCCGCTCTTGGTCACCACCTGGAGCTGTCCGCCCACGGCCCGGCCGTACTCGGCCTGGTAGGAGTTGGTCAGCATCTTGAACTCGGCGACCGAGTCGATGTTGGTCGTCGCCATGTTGCCGCCGTTGTCGCCCGTGTCGATGTTGGCGACCCCGTCGATCGTCATGTTGTTGGAGTTCGGCCGCTGGCCGTTCACGGTGAAGCCACTGACCGAGCCGAGCTCGGTGCCGGCGCCGGCGTTCTGCGAGAGCGCGCCCGGGACCAGCGTCGCGAAGTTGAACATCATGCGGCCGTTGTTCGCAATGTTGGTGAGCGTCGAGTTCTCCATCGTGAACGAGCGCTCGCCGCTGTTCGACTGCAGCTCGATGGAGCGCGCGGAGACTTGGATGCTCTCCGTGAGGGCCCCGACCTCCAGCATCAGCATGCCCGCCGACAGCTTGTCGTTGGCGTTCACGACCAGGTTGGTCTGCTCGAGGGTCTTGAACCCTTCCAGCGTCGCCGACAGCACGTAGGTGTCCGGCCGGACGATCGGGAACACGAAGCGGCCCTCCCCGTCCGTCACGGCGGTGAGGACTTCAGATTGGGTCTTGCTCTTGAGCGTGACCGTGACGCCTGGCAGCAGGCCCTTCTGGGCGTCGACGACGGTCCCCTGCACAGACGCGCTCGTCGTCTGTGCGGCGACGGGCGTCGCCATTGCTGCGATCGCCGCCACCAGCACGGCGACCAGCCCCACACGATTCAGACACATACTCGCTCCTCCCATTTCTAACCTTCGAGCACACGGAAGCTAATTTTTGCCGGGTAAACTGATGCGGTTTTACGACCTGCGAGACAGATCGCGCCTCAGCCATAACGTAAATGAGCTCGCAACATGGTTCTCCCCGGAAAGGACACAGACCGGATCCGGACACCGAAACTGTGCCGTGGGGATTAATACATAAGTACTAGTGCCAGCACAACGACCTGAAGCGCAGGAGAGAGATATGTCGAAAGATATATAGACTGAGGTGCTGGAGGTGCTAATGGTGCTGTAAAGTGCTGAGGGTGCTGGTGCTGGAGGTGCTGGGGTGCTAGCTGTGCACTGACCGGTTCTCCACCGGTCCTGACGAACAATCTCGGCAGTTTTCGAAAAACTGTGCAGGAACTGTCACCCCAACTGGACGATTCCGCGCTGGAGCGCGACCGTCACCGCTTCCGTCCGGTCAGCCGCCCCAAGCTTCCCGAGGATGCTGCTGACGTGCAGCTTGACCGTCCCTTCGGTGATATCCAGCGACCGCGCTATTTCGCGGTTGCGTCGTCCACCCACGAGGAGCCGCAACACCTCGACCTCGCGGGTCGAGAGCTGGGAACGTGAGACCCGGTCCGCCAGGCGGGCGGCGACCTCCGCCGGGATGTGACGCTGGCCGGCGGCCGCTTTCCGGATCGCGCGCGTCAGCTCCTCGCGCTGCACCGATTTGACCAGATACGCCATGGCTCCGGCCTGCAGCGCGCCGTAGATTTCCTCGTCGCACACGTACGTCGAGATCATGACGATGCGCGCGTCTGGAAACTCCGCTCGAATCGCCTGGATGGTTTGAGACCCGTTCATCCCAGGGAGCCGCAGATCCATCAGCGTCACGTCGGGTCGATGGCTGCGAAACAGCGTCCGCGCCTGCTCGCCCGTCGACGCTTCGGCGCACACGACCATGTCCGGCTCGAGCGCGATGATGCTCGCCAGGCCCATCCGGACCAGATAGTGATCGTCGACGAGCATGACCTTCAGCTTGTCCGCCATGATTCATCCAGTACCGGGGCGCCCGCATCCGCGGGGTCTGCGCGCCGCACGGGTACGCTCACCGAGAGCCGGGTGCCGCCCGGCGTGCTATCCATCTGCAGCGTGCCACCAAGCTTGTCGGCGCGTTCGCGGATCCCTCGCAAACCAAAATGGGACCGCCTGCACGTCCTGCAGTCCCTGCTCCAGCCCACAGCCATCGTCCTGAACGATCAGCTCCGTCGCATCCGCAGTGAAGCGGAGGACGATGTCGATGCGCCGGGCCCCGGAATGCTTCAGCGCATTGGTCAACGCCTCGAGGCCGATCCTGAGCAGGTGGTGCTCGTGCGATGCATCGAGCCGGTGGGGTGTGCCTTCGACGCGCACGTCGGGATACGCGGCCGTCCCGCTGGTCATTTGCAGCGCCATGTCCGTCAGGGCGCCGGCCAGGTCGCGGCTCTCCAGCGCCTGCGATCGAAGATCCATGATCGAGCGCCGGGTCTCTTCCTGACTGTAGCGGAGCATCTGTCGCGCGACGTCGAGCGATCGCCGCGCGGTCGCGGGCGACGCGTCGAGGCTGCCCGACACCGCCTCCAGCTGGAGCGCGATGCCCGCGAGTCCCTGCTCGAGCGTATCGTGCAGCTCCCGACCGACGCGACTCCGCTCGCTGAGGACGGCCTGATACTGGTGCCGTTTCCGGTTTGCGGTCAGCCGCACCCAGAGGACCGCGACGCAGGCCGCGAGCGCGAGCAACACCACCATCACGACCGTGTGCCGCATCGTCCACCACGCCGCCGACGACACCACCGTCACATCGTCGGCCGAGCGCAGGAACAGGCGGAAGGACGGCGGCGGTCCCCATTGATAGGAGTACACGCCCGTGACGGCCACCACGCTGCCCGGCCTGATTTGATCGAGGGCTCCCGTCGCCGTTTCGGCGTCGAGGTCCGCATCGAGCACCGTTTCGCCGACTTTCACCACGAGGATGCGCTGCGTGGGGTTCGTCAGCATGCTGAGGAAATGCCCTTCCATGCGGACGAGCATCGCGTCGTTCTCTGGCGACAGCACCGTTGCCGGACCGATCTTGGTCGGCGCCGGCTGCGGGGCCAGGCCGGCGACCTTGAACACGGCGTTCGCGAGGATCGGTTTTCCGGGCGTCACCGCCGGGAACCCCGCGACCTCGACGACGGTGCCTGGGCTGACGGTGGTGTCCTGCTCCGTCTCGATGCGCGCACCGCCGGTCCCATCGTTGACGTACAGGACGTGGCGGACGTATCGAAATCGCGCGGTGCTGGTGAAGTCGCTCACGTCCACGGGGTGGCCGGGGACGTATCCCGTCACGACGCCGCGGATCCGGATGCGGCGGTTGACCTCCCCGGCGGCCGAGTAGTTGTAGATGCCGCGAATCGATCGGGTCGGAAGCGAGAAGGGATCGGGGGCCGACTCGAGGACCGCGATGTCGCTCGTCCGTCCGACGAAGAGCGAGACGCCCCGCAGCTGTTCCGTCCGGCCGAACAACGCGCCGACGTTGCCGCGCAGGCGCACGCGCGCGTCGATCAGCCGATGCACGTCCTGGCCGGCGTAGTCCCAGAAGGCGGCTCTCACGACGCCGTCCTCGACCGCGACCTCCGCGAACAGCGTGTGCGGTTGATCGCGCGAGGCCCACGCGTGCTGGATGACGCCGGTGACCTCGACGTAGTCGCAATCGTGGCGTCCGCTGAGCATCGACGCAAACGGGATCCGCTTGGGCCGCGGCAGCGGCGCCTGGCGGATGCGTCGGATCGTGATCGGTTGCACGTTCGGCGCGAACCCGCCGCGGACGGTTCGTCCCTCGATCTCGACGAGGTCGCCGCGCCGGAGGCCGTGCCAGAACCCGACGGTTCGAGGGTCCGCGGGCGTCGCCACGAACTGTCCGAACTCGCCGTCGTGAACGATCAGGGTGACGTCGGCCCGCTCGTCGAAGTGGGTCACGATGCCGCGGACGCGGACGGGATATCCTCGGGCCCCTTCATCCTGCGTGAGCGTCCGGATCTGTTTGATGGTGGTGAGGGCAGGCAAAGGGGTGCCGGAGGGCGTCTGTGCGGCAGCACGGCCGGCCACCGCAAGCCCCCCGAGCAGCGCGACGGCGATAATCCGGACCTGCCGCTCCCCCACCGTGGGACGAATACTAGCGCGGCTGTTCGGATCCGTCCACTGCGGGGCCTCACGTCCGCTACTCTCTCGACACCATCTGCACGAACTGTCTCACCAGGGGAGCCCCATCCGAGTCGCGGTGCCAGGCCATCGCGATGTTCCACGCGGCCTGGGGGAGCGTGAGCTCGCGGAATCGGACGCCGGGCAGGCGCAGGAGCGCGGTGGAGCGGGGAACCAGCGACACGCCCAAGCCGGCGCGGACGAGCGAGATCACCGTGAACAGCTCGTTGGCTTCCTGCACGATGCGCGGCGCGAAGCCGGCCGCGGCGCAGACGCCCAGGGCGTGATCGTAGAAGCTGGCCGACCGGCTGCGCGCGATGATGATGAACGGCTCAGCCGCCACCGACGCCAGGCCCACGCCGCGGATTCCACGGGCTGCGAGGGCCCAGCGCGGCGACGAGCCGCTCGTCGAGCACCGGCCGCATCACCAGCCGATCGTCTTTCACCGGTCGCCGGACGAACCCGACGTCGATCGATCGCGCCACGAGCGCGCTCATTTGATCCGGCGTCGACATGTCGCGGAGCTGCAGCAGCACGCTGGGATAGGCGCGTCGGAACCGGAGCAGCATCTTCGGCAGAAAGCCCAGGATGCTGGCGATGCCGAATCCGATCCGCAGCAGGCCCGTCTCGCCGCGCGCGGCGCGGCGCGCCAGCGTGACGATCTCGGCGGACTCGTGCAGCAGCTCGCGCCCTCGACCGGCCAGCACGCGGCCCGCCTCGGTCAGCCGCACGTCGCGATAGCCGCGCACGAGCAGTCGCGCGCCGACCTGTTCCTCCATGCGGCGGATCCGTTTGCTGAGCGCCGGCTGCGAGACGTGCAGCCGCTCGGCCGCCCGTCCGAAGTGCAGCGTCTCGGCCAGCATCGCCAGCGCGCGGAGGTCGACGAGGTCGATATCATCCATAACCGCAGGTTATCAAATGACGCAAGATGTTTCATTTGACGGAATGATATGGACGCGAGACGATCGATGCGGTCCGGATCCCGCGGATCCCGGTACCGGATCCGCATACCGGAGCAATGATGTCCCTCGCAACGTGGAGCTTGATCGTCGGCCTTGGCGGCGCGCTGATTACGACGCTGTCGTTCTGGCCGCAGCTGGTCAAAGTGCGCCGCCAGGGGGGGCACGATCTGTCGCTCGCCATGCTGGGCATGTATCTCGGTGGCGCCATCCTGTGGCTGGTCTATGGGCTGCTGAACCACGCGGCCGCGGTGATTGCCGCCAACATCGTGGCGCTGGTCCTGGTGTCGACCATCGCGGTCATGAAGATCCGCTTCGATCGCCGCGAGGTGGCGCCCCGGCGACTGCGGATCGCCATCGACATGGACGAAGTCATGGCGGACGCGCTGACCGAGCACCTGCGCCGGTACAACGCGGCCTTCCGGGCGTCCCTGACGGCCGAAGCCACGCGCGGACGACATCTCGAGGAGTGCGGTCCCGCAGGATCAGCGCGCGGCGGCCGAAGCCATGATCGACGCGGCCTTCTTCGAGGATCTCGACGTGATGCCCGACTGTCAGGACGTCATCGCCGAGCTGGCCGAACGGCATGACGTCTTCATCGTCACCGCCGCGATGGACGTCCCGTGCTCCTTCGACGCGAAGTATCGATGGCTGCGGCGTCACTTTCCGTTCGTGCCGCCGTCGCACTTCGTCTTCTGCGGCGACAAGAGCATCGTCGACGCCGACTATCTGATCGACGATCGCCCGCGGCACCTGCAGCGCTTCAAGGGACAGGCGCTGCTCTTCTCGGCGCCGCACAACGCGGACGAGACACGCTTTCACCGCGTGGCGTCGTGGCGCGAAATCCGGGACCTCTTCACCGCTATCGACGCGTCGCCCGCGGGTGTTGCGCCACGCCCCGTCCGCCGCGCATCGTCGCCAGCGAACCGCCTCGTCAGGAGCCCCGCGTCTCGACTCCTGCAGGAGACACAGCAGCCGCCGGCTGCAGTTCGGGCTTCGGTCGTCGTTCTGAGTCGAGGTCTAGCACCTGTGACGATGACGGACGCTCGACGATTGCAGATCACGAAAGCGTGACCCCGTTCTCGCAGCTTCGTGCATGGCCTACGGCCGTGGCGTCCTTGCTCGTGTGCTCGACTTTGTCGCATGGCAGGCGCCCGCGCCGCAGCCGCCGGCAGCTCCGTCCCAGCAGCACGCGCTCCCGCGCGCGGACGATGCGTTTCTGGAGGACTTGTCCAGACGAACGTTCATGTTCTTCTGGGAGCAGGCGGACGCCGGCACCGGCATCATCCGGGATCGGTCGCGGACCGACGGACAGCCGTCGAGCGCGGCCGCTCGTGACATCGGCAGCATCGCGGCGGTCGGCTTCGGCCTCTCGGGCATGTGCATCGCGGCCGAGCGCGGATGGGTGCCGCGCGCCCGCGTGATGGATCGCACACGCGGCACGTTGCGATTCTTCGCCGAGCGGATGCCGCAGGAGCACGGCTGGTACTTTCATTTCATCAACCTCCGTACGGGCGCGCGGGAATGGCAGAGCGAGCTCTCGTCGATCGACACGGCGTTGCTGGTGAGCGGCGTGCTGACGGTGCGGCGCTGCTTCGCACGGCGACCCCGACATTGTCCGTCTTGCGGACGCCATCTATCGCCGCGTGGACTTCCAGTGGATGCTGGCCGGCGACCCGCTCGTGCTGTCGCACGGCTGGAAGCCCGAATCGGGATTCCTCAGCGGACGCTGGGATCACTATTGCGAGCTGATGATCCTGTATGCCCTCGGCATCGGGTCGCCGACGCACGCCCTGCCTCCGGCGTCGTGGCGCGCCTGGTCGCGACCGGTCATGACCTTTCAGCAGTACAGCTACGTGAGCTGGAAGGATCCGCTCTTCGTGCACCAGTACTCACACGCCTGGATCGACGTCCGTGGCAGGAGCGAACGGGAGCCGCCCCACATCGACTGGTTTCAGAATTCGGTCATGGCGACGCGCGCGCACAAGGCGTTCTGCCTGAGCCTCTCGACGGAGTTTCCTGGCTACACCGAGAACGTCTGGGGCATCACCGCGTCCGACAGTCGGAAGGGCTATGTCGCGTGGGGCGGTCCGCCACGCAGCCCGGACATCGACGGGAGCGTGGTGCCATCAGCGGCCGCCGGCTCGCTGATGTTCACGCCCGAGATCTCGGTGCCAGCGCTGCGCGAGATGCGACGCCGATTCGGCGGCCGCATCTACGGCCGCTACGGCTTCGCTGACGCGTTTCACCCGACGGACGGCTGGGTGAACCCGGATGTCATCGGGATCGATCTCGGCATCACGCTGCTCAGCGCCGAGAACCTCCGGAGCGGTCGCGTCTGGTCCTGGTTCATGACGAACCCGGAGATCACGTCCGCGCTCGATCGCGTCGGCTTGAGTATCAGGGCTTCACAAGAGGTCAAGAAATAAGGAGACAGACTTACAGGAGGACAGGAGATCAGGAGACCTGTACCTCATGGTTCTCTTGACCTCATGACCTCTTGTAAAGAGCGCTCCTCATCCTTGTGGTCTCCTGTCAGGAGCCGGCTTTCGTCCCGCGCGCACGACGCGTTCGACGGCGTCGACGTCGACCACGCAGCCGCCCCAGACGCCGCCGCTGATGTCCTGGAGCGCCGCCCAGATGCGGGTGTCGGCGGGCAAGGCCGGGTCGGGTTCGAGATCCGGCCGCAGCGGCCGCGACGACAGGATGCGCGAGCCGTCGTCGGGACCGCATCGAACGCCCGCTTCGCCGACGAAGTTCACGGATCCTTCGAGCGTCCGGCGATCGATGACGATCTCGATCAGATCGCCGTCGCGCAGCTTGCCGATCGGCCCGCCAGCGAGCGCCTCCGGCGTCACGTGGCCGATGCACGCGCCGGTTGACACGCCGCTGAAGCGCGCGTCGGTGAGCACCGCGACATGCTTGCCGAAGGGCAGGTATTTCAGCGCACCGGTGAGCTGATACGTCTCTTCCATCCCTGAGCCCATCGGGCCGCGGCACATCAGCACGAGCACGTCACCGGCCGAAATCCGGCGGTCCTTGATCGCGGCGATTGCCGCGGGCTCGGACATGAAGACCCTGGCCGGTCCGGTGAGGCGATAGACGCCGTCCGCGTCGAGCACGGACGGATCGATCGTCGTGCTCTTGATCACCGATCCCTGCGGGGCCAGGTTGCCGTGGGGAAAGCAGATCGTCGACGTGAGGCCGCGCGCCCTCGCCGTGTCCGGCGACATGATCACGTCGCCCGGATCGACACCGCTGACGCCGCAGCATCGCCTGCGACGTGCGGCGTCTGGCCGATGATTCCCAGGCATCGAGCTGCTCGTCGAGCGTGCAGCCGCTCGCGGTCTTGACGCTCGTATCGAGGAGGCCGGCGCGCCGCAGGTGCAGCATCACCTCGGGCACGCCGCCGGCCAGGAACACTTCGACGGTCGGATGATTGCGCGGCCCGTTGGGCAAGCGCGTCGACCAGCCGCGGCACCGCCTTGTTGACGTCCGCCCATTCCTGCGCGGCGGGCCGTCGCAGGCCGGCGGCATGGGCGATCGCCGGCAGATGGAGCAACAGATTCGTGGAACCGCCAAAGGCCGCGTGCGACGATCATCGCGTTCCGGATGGCGGCGTCGGTCACGATCTGACGGACGGTCGTCCCGCGGGACTCGAGGTCGATGAGCGCGCGCGCCGACCGTCGCGCCATGTCGAGCCAGATCGGTTGGCCCGATGGCGCGAGCGCCGCGTGGCCGAGCGAGAGGCCGAGCGCTTCGCCAACGACCTGCGCGGTCGCCGCAGTGCCGAGAAACTGACAGCCGCCGCCTGGTGACGCGCACGCCCGGCAGCCGAGCTCCGCGGCCGCGTCGAGCGTCAGCTCACCGTGGCTGAAACGGACGCCGATGGTTTGAATCCGGCCGGCGTCCTCTCCCTCCGCCGCGGGCAGCGTCACGCCTCCAGGGACCAGCACGCACGGCAGATCGACGCTGCCCGCGAGCGCCATCATCATCGCCGGCAGTCCCTTGTCGCAGGTCGCGACCCCCAGCACGCCCCGTCTGGTCGGCAGCGATCGGATCAACCGGCGGAACACCGTCGCCGCGTCGTTCCTGAACGGCAGGCTGTCGAACATCGCCGTGGTGCCCTGCGATCGCCCGTCGCACGGATCCGTGCAGGCGGCCGCAAATGGCACCGCGCCCGCCGACTTGAACACACCGGCGGCGGCTTCGACGAGCAGCCCGACCTCCCAGTGTCCGGTGTGATATCCCAGGGCGATCGGGGAACCATCCGGCGCACGGATCCCGCCGTGCGTCGACAGCATCAGGAACTCCTTGCCGCCGAGCGCGGAAGGATCCCAGCCCATCCCGGCGTTCTGACTCCACCCGAAGAGATCGCCTGAGGGCCGGGTGCGCAGCATGTCGGGCGTGAAGGGCAGCGCGCCCGATGGACCGTCCGCGCGGGTCGGCACGTCGAACGGTTCGTCGTCTGGCGTATCGAAAAGATTGTGAGTCATCGCAGAGTGAGGGATATTCACGCAGGATAGCCGGCCTGCGCGGTTCAGACCGGGCGCTCAGGATCACGAATCATGAAATTCGGCGTGACGACATATCTCTGGTCGGCGGACTTTGGCGCGGCGCAGTTGTCGCTCCTCCCGCATGTCAAGGCGCTGGGCTTTGACGGCGCCGAAGTCCCGCTGTTTCGTCCTCGCGACTTTCCCGCGACTCAGATACGCCGCGGCTTCGAGGCCGAGCGTCTCGCGTGCATCGCCTCCTCGGTCCTGACCGGCGATCTTCAGCCTGATCAGCGAGGATGTATCGGTGCGACGTCGCACGGTGCAGCACCTCGAGGAGGTCATTCGCGCCGCGGCCGAGGCAGGCGCCACGCTCGTCGCCGGCCCACTCTACAGTCCGCTCGGACTCCTCGTCGGCCGGCGTCGTACCGACGACGAGTGGCATCGGGCAATCGAGGGTCTTCAGGCGCTCGGCCCGACGCTCGCCTCGTGCGATGTGACGCTGGCCATCGAGCCACTGAACCGGTTCGAAACGTATTTCCTCAACACGGCCGCCGACGCGTGCGCACTCTGCGATGCGGTCGGCGACGCGCGGGTCGGCGTGCTGCTCGACACGTTCCACGCCAACATCGAAGAAAAGCAGCTCGGGTCTGCCTTTCGTGCGGCCGGGCCACGGTTGGCCCACGTGCACACGTGTGAGAACGATCGCGGCACGCCGGGAACGGGTCACGTGGCGTGGGACGACGTGTTTCAGGCGCTCGGGGAGATTCGTTACGACGGCTGGCTCACGATCGAGAGTTTCGGCTTCACGCTCGGCGATCTGAGCGCTGCTGCGGCAATCTGGCGTGACATTGCCCCGGACGTGGATTCGCTCGCTCGGGAAGGCCTCCGGTTCCTGCAGAGTCAATCCAGAATCGGGTGACGATCAGCGGCTCGCCGTCGATGCGATCGCGGCATCGGCGGTATCGTTGCGGAAGATCTTGCCGCCCTTCATCACGAACCGCACGTGCTCGGTTGCCGTGATGTCCCTGAGCGGGTCGCCGGGCACGGCCACGAGATCGGCCTCTTTGCCCGCCTCGATCGACCCGACCATCTTGTCGAGGCCGAGAAGCGCGGCGGACGTATTGATGGTGCGCAGCGCGGCTGCGGGCGTCATCCCGTTCTTGACGAGCAGGCCGAACTCCTGCGCGTTGAGCCCGTGCGGGCTGACCGCTGAGTCCGTGCCGAAGGCAATCTTCACACCCGCCTTCAGCGCACGCTCGAACGCCGCGGACCGGGCGGCGAGCGCGGCCTGCGCCTTCGTGGCAATTTCCGGCGGATAGTGCCGGACCGTCGCTTTCCCCGCGACGTATTCACCGGCCATCAGCGTCGGCACGAAGTACGTCCCGCGCTCCTTCATCATCCGCACCGCCTCGTCGTCGAGGAACGAACCGTGCTCGATCGAATCGATCCCGGCGCGAATCGCGACCTTCGCGCCTTCGGCGCCGTGTGCATGAGCGGCGGCCCGCTTGTGGAGCCGGTGCGCCTCGTCCACCAGCGCATCCATCTCGGCCTGCGTCAGCTGCGGCGTGTCGACTTCGTCCGAGAGCGAGAGCACGCCACCAGTCGCGCACACCTTGATCACGTCGGCGCCGTACTTGACCTGAAAGCGAACCGCGTCGCGGAATTGATCGGCACCGCTCGCGATGCCGTCCGCGATCCCCGTCTCGGTGCCGAATCGCTGGTAGGCGAATCCCGTGTTGTCGCAGTGCCCCCCGCGCGCACCCAGCGCGTGCACCGCGACGAGCATCCGTGGTCCCACGACGAGACCGGCGGCGATCGTGTTGCGAAGCCCGACGTCGATGTAGTCTGCTGCGCCCACGTCGCGCACGGTCGTGAAGCCGGCCATCAGCGTGCGGCGGGCGTTGTCCGAGGCGCGGAGCGCCGCTTCCGCGACGGTTCGTCGCAAGCCACCAATCGTGTCGGCGTTCCAATCGTCGGAGCTTTCGTCCGACAGGTGCGTATGCGCGTCGATGAAACCCGGCAGCAGCGTGGTATCGCCAAGATCGATGACCGTCGCGCCCGCCGGAATCGGCAGATTCGAGCCGGCCGCGACGATGCGCGAGCCGTCGATCACCACCACGCCGTTGGGAACGGTCGTGTCGTGGAGGCCGTCGAACAGCCGGGCCGAGCGAAGGGCAGTCACTGCCGTGCGAGGCGGCTGGGCTTGCGCAAGCAGGGTGCTGCCGAGCACTATTCCAAAGAGCACTGACCGTATCATCATGTGGTCACTCCTGTTCGCCGGACGCCGGGAAGCTCGGCAGTGTACACGAAAGCTGAACCTCGGCGCGTATCTTGCGGTATGTGAGCAATGATGTTTCGTGACTCGCGTTGGCTGAGCTGGCTGCAACAGCAGTTGACCGGGAGGCCACGCGTTCTTCAGGCCGCAATCATTACGCTCGCCGTGCTGCTGGTGGCGCTGACCGGATCGTTCGTCTGGTTTGCCTTCGACATCACCACCGGCCTGCCCGACAAGAATGCCGTTCGCGGGCTCGGCGATATGGCGCAGGCGACCACAATCTACGACGCCAGCGACCATCCGGCCTTCACGATCTACAAGGAGCAGCGCCTGGAGATCCCGCTCGACAGGGTGTCGCCGAACCTGATCAAGGCGGTGACGTCGGTCGAGGATCAGCGGTTCTACGAGCACAGCGGCGTCGATGTCATTCGCATCGCGGCGGCGGTTCTGCGGAACCTCGAGCAGGGCCGTCGCGCCGAAGGCGGCAGCACCATCACGCAGCAGCTCGCCCGCCAGAGCTTTCTCTCCCGCGACAAGACGTTCCGCCGGAAGCTGAAGGAGATCATCCTCGCCGCTCACATCGAGCACATGTACTCGAAGAACGAGATCCTCGAGCTGTACCTGAACAAGGTGTACTTCGGCGACGGCCTGTATGGCGTCGAAGCCGCATCGCGCGGATACTTCGGCAAGCCCGCCAGCGATCTCAGTGTCGACGAGGCGGCGCTCCTCGCCGGCCTGATCCAGTCGCCGTCCAGCTATGCGCCCACGGGCAATCTCGATCGCGCGGTCGCGCGCCGCAACGTCGTGCTCCAGACGATGGTCAGCTCCGGCGCGATCGACCAGGAGCAGTTCGAGCGCGCGCGCAAGGCACCGGTCAAGCTGGCCAACGGCCTCGAGATGAAGGAGAGCTTTGGCCTCTACTTCAAGGAGCAGGTTCGCCGCGAGCTCGTCGAACGCTTCGGCTGGCCGCGTCTCGCGCAGGGCGGGCTGCGCGTCTACACCACGCTCGATACGACGCTGCAGCAGGCCGCCGAGAAGATCGTGGAAACCGGTCTGAGCAACATCGAGCATCGCCGCGGGTACGCGCACCCGAAGCGCGCCGCCGACGGGCCGAACGCATCGGAAAAGGGAGAAGCGGCGCCTGAGTATCTGCAGGGCGCGCTGGTGGCGATCGATCCGCAGACCGGCGGCGTACGCGCCATGGTGGGCGGACGCGACTTCAACGAGAGCCGCTTCAACCGCGCAACGCAGGCGAAGCGCCAGTCCGGCTCCGCGTTCAAGCCGTTCGTGTACGCCGCGGCGATCGAGGACGGATACTCGCCCGCGTCGCTCATCGACCACCTCAACGATCCGATCCTCACGCAGCAGGGCGACTGGGTGCCTGAAGACGAGCACTCGACCGCCGACGCGATGACCATGCGCGCCGCGCTGCGGATGTCGAGCAACCGCGCGGCGGTGCAGATGCTGAACACGATCGGCATCCCCAAAGCCGTGTCGTTCGCGCAGCAACTGAACGTCGGCACGCCGCCGAGTGTGCCGTCGCTCGCGCTCGGCGCCAGCGATGTCACGCTGCTCTCGCTGACGTCGGGCTACGGCGCGTTCGCCGACGGCGGGATCGTTCGCACGCCGTTCGTGATCCGCAAGGTGGAGGATGCCGACGGCAAGGTCCTCTACGACGGGCAGCCCAAGTCGCAGCGGGCCGTGAGCGAGAGCACCGCGTTCCTGATGTCGAGCATGCTGGCGGACGTCGTCAACGCCGGCACCGCATACAAGGCGCGGCAGGCCGGATTCACGCTGCCCGCGGCCGGAAAGACCGGCACCACCAACGACTACGTCGACGCGTGGTTCGTCGGCTACACGCCGCACGTGATTGCCGGCGTCTGGGTTGGTTTCGATCAACCGCAGACGATCGTCTCGAACGGCTATGCCGGCGATCTCGCGGTGCCGATCTGGGCCGCGTTCATGAAGGTGGCGACCAAGGACGACAAGCCCGACTGGTTCGATCGCCCGTCCAACGTCGTCGGCGTGAACGTCTGCCGGCTGTCGGGGATGCTGCCGAACGCCGGCTGCGATCACGTGCAGGTCGTCAACGACGACGGGTCGATCGAGATCCCGGTCGATGATCTACACGGATTACTTCGTGAAGGGGACGCAGCCGACCACGCTCTGCCCGCTGCACCCGCTCGGCGCCTACGCCGATGCGCTCACCGGCGTCGGCTCTCCGGTTCACGCGGATCACTCGATGCCTGCCTGGCGGCGCGAGCCCGCCATCGACCGGCAATCCGACCGCGACCAACGGCGTCACGACGCCGGCCGATCAGGTGACCGGCGGCACGGTCGAGGAGCCGAAGAAAAAGAAGAAGGGCTTCTGGTCGCGGGTCTTCGGCGGCGGCAACAAGGACGAGCCGAAGGACGATAGAAGAAGGAGAAGAAGGACAAGAAGCCGGATGGCGGCGGATGAAGGTGATACCATCGGCCGCAGCCGTCGATGTCCTTTCGTGAGATCGCGGGCCATGCGCCCGTCCTGCAACTGCTCGCGCGCGCCGTGGAACGCGGCGCGCTGCCTGCCAGCCTGATCTTCTCCGGGCCTGAGGGCGTTGGGAAACGCACGACCGCGCTCGCCCTGGCGCAGGCGCTGAACTGCGAACGTCCCGTGCGCTTCGGCGAGGAGACCGGCGTCACCGCGTGCGGCGAATGCTCGGCCTGCCGGCGGATTGCCCGCGGCGGTCCACGCCGACGTCCTGCTGATCGAGCCGGGAGACACGGGCGCCATCAAGGTGGACCAGGTCCGCGACGCCATTGAGCGTGCCGCGTATCGTCCATTCGAGGGCAGACGCCGGGTCGTGATCGTCGACACGGCCGACGCGCTGCTGCCGGAGGCGCAGAACGCGCTGCTCAAGACGCTCGAGGAGCCGCCGTCGGCGTCGGTGTTCGTGCTGGTCACGTCGCGGCCGGACGTCCTGCTGCCGACCGTCCGATCGCGCTGTCACCGGCTCCGCTTCGGCCCGCTTCCCGAGGCTGATGTGGCGGATGTGCTGATCCGGCGTTACCATGTGGCGGCGGCTGAAGCCCACGCGGCGGCAGCCGCCTCGGACGGCAGCGTCGGCGCGGCGCTCGAGGGGCGTGGCGACGACACGGTGGCCGCCCGCGACGCCGCGGCGAACGCGCTGCAGCAGGCTGCGGCCTCGGCCGATCCGCGGCGCCGGCTCGACGCGGCCCGCACGCTCATCGGCGGCAGGAAGCGATCGTGACGAGATGGCCCGCCGGCTGCGCGCTCTCGCGTCACTGTTGCGCGACCTTGGAGCTCTGCTTTCCCGCGCGGACGACCGCGCGCTCGCCAATGCCGATCTGAAACCGCGGCTGCAGGGGCTGCTCAGATCGTTTGACGGCGATCGCGCGCTTCGCGCGTTTTCGGCGGTGGACCGCGCGCTTGCCGCGCTCGAGCGAAACGCCAGCCCGAAGATTGTCGCGGACTGGGTGGCGCTCCAGTTGTAGCAGAGGGACCACGAAGCCGTCTTCGTGGTGCTCGTGGCAGGCGCGAGAGCGGGTAAAGGTTCGCCATATACACGAGAGGACCGCATGAGCGCCGGGCCACAACGCCCGTTCGTCAGTCTTCGCTTCACGCCTGCCGGCAGGACGTATTCGTTCCTGCTGCCGGACCTCGCGCTCGATACGCCTGCGCCTGACGGTATCCCGGCGGTCCCTCCGCGTCACGGAGACCAGCTCGTCGTCGAGACGCCCGACGGGCCGGCGCTCGGCACCGTCACGCGGACCGCTTCGGCGCACGCCGAGCGACGGCGTCCGGCCGAGGATTCCCAGAACGTCGTCGTTCGCCGCGCGACGCGCGAGGACGTCGTGCAGCGGCTCAAGCAGCAGCAGCGCGAGCAGGACGCGCATCGCGTGGCGCAGCTCAAGATCCGCGAGCGCGGGCTCGCGATGAAGTTGACACGTGTCGAGCAGCTCTTCGACGGCTCGCGCATCGTCTTCTACTACACGTCCGATTCGCGGGTCGATTTCCGGGAGCTGGTGCGTGACCTGGCCGCGCACTTCAAGACGCGCATCGAGATGCGGCAGATTGGCGTCCGCGACGAAGCGAAGATGCTCGGCGGCTACGGCTCGTGCGGCCGGCCGCTGTGCTGCACGACGTGGCTGCGGAGCTTCGAGCCGATCTCGATCAAGATGGCCAAGCAGCAGGACCTGAGCCTGAACCCGTCGAAGCTGTCGGGGCAGTGCGGGCGGCTCAAGTGCTGCCTGCGCTACGAGCTGCCGAACGGCAACGGCGTGAAACATGGCGGCTGCGCCGATCACGGCACGTGCTCGAATCCCACCGGCCCTGGATGCGGATCGTGCGGCAGCGGCGGCTGCGGCACGTGCGGAACCTGACAGCCTCACGGACCGGCGACGTGTCTCGTCTTCCACGCATCGGCATCACCGTCGGCGATCCCGCCGGTATCGGGCCCGAGATCGCCGTCAAGGCGGCTCGTGATGCCGCCGTTCGTGACGTCTGCGAGCCGGTGGTGTACGGCCCGAACACCGACGCGGATCGCGCCGGTTTCGCTCCGGGCATCCTCTCGGCCGACGCCGGTCGCGCCGCGTACGACGCGATCGTCGCCGCCGTGTCGGACGCGAGGAACGGTGTGATCGATGCGATCGCGACCGCGCCGCTCAACAAGGAGGCGCTCGCGCTGGCGGGCCTCCCGTGGAAAGGGCACACGGAGCTGCTCGCCCATCTGACGGACACGCCGCGGGTCGCGATGATGTTCTACGCTGATGCGCTGCGCGTCGTGCTGGCGACGATTCACGTGCCGCTCGCCGACGTGCCGGGGCTGATGACGCGTGATCTCATCGAGTTCACCATCGACCTCACGGCGAGGGAGCTGCCGCGGTTCGGCTTTCACGCGCCGCGCCTGGCGCTCGCGGGTCTGAATCCGCACGCCGGCGAGCACGGCGTGATCGGCCGGGAAGACGACGAGGTGCTCGCGCCGTCGGTCGCGGCGTGTCAGGGCCGCGGCATCGACGTGACGGGCCCGTGGCCGGCCGACACGATCTTCGTGCGCGCGGCCCGCGGCGAGTTCGACGCCGTGATCGCGTGCTATCACGATCAGGGGTTGATTCCGATCAAGCTGTTGGCGTTCGGCCGGGCCGTGAACGTGACGCTGGGCCTGCCGATCATCCGCACCTCCGTCGACCATGGGACGGCCTTCGACATCGCGGGCCGCGGGACGGCCGATCACTCCAGCCTCGTCGAAGCCGTCCGGCTCGCGGCGCGTCTGGCGGCGGCGAGGATCCACGCGTGACCAAGACCGAGCGCGAACAGGCGCAGAAGATCATCGCCGACAATCGGAAGGCGCACCACGATTACCACCTGCTGGAGACCTTCGAGGCGGGCGTGGCGCTGATGGGGACCGAGGTGAAATCGATCCGCGAAGGGGGCGCCAACCTCCGCGACAGCTTCGCGCGCATCGAAGGCGGCGAGGTCTGGATTTACAACGTCCACATCAGCGCGTACCGCAACCGGGGCTATGCGGACCATGAACCCACGCGCCGTCGCAAGCTGCTGCTCCACCGCCGCGAAATCCGCAAGCTGATCGGCAAGACCGTCGAGCGTGGGATGACGCTGGTGCCGGTGCGGATGTATCTGAAAAACGGACGAGTGAAGGTCGCCATCAGCCTGGCGAAAGGCAAGAAGGCGCACGACAAGCGTGAAACGATCAAGCGCCGCGAAACGGATCGCGAAACGCGCGCGGCGATCAAGGAGCGGCGCTAGCCGCGAACTCGCCGAACCGCGAACCTCGAACTGCGAACCTCGCGTTCGCTATGATAAACTTCCGCGTTTTCCGGAGGCCGACGAAGTTCCATGAAGGGCAACCGGGCGGTCCTGACCGCCATCGTCATTCTCGTGGTCGCGGTGGCGGGGTGGTGGCTCTTCCGCCGCGGCGCGGGCGAACGCGTCGATCTGCTGGCGCAGTTCGACACCGCAAAGAAAGACGGCGCGCCGTACAGCATCGAACAGGCCACGCTGGCCGGCGACACGAAGCGGGCGATCGCGGCGCCGCCGAACGGCCGCATCCATTTTCACGCGCGCATTCCCGACGACGGCTGGCTGAAGGTGTCGCTGGGGTTGAAGCCCGAAGCCTGGACCCAGGAAGGCAACGGCGTCTATTTCTTCGTCGGCGTCTCCGACGGGCGCGCGTTCGAGCAGCTCTTCACCCAAACCGTGAATCCGTACGCGAACCAGGCTGAGCGCCGGTGGATCCCCGTCACCGTCGATCTGTCGGCGTACGCGGGCGAAGACATGGAGATCATCTTCAACACGCGCGAGAGCGGCCCGGGTCAGCGGGCCGACAGCCGGAACGATCTTCCGCTCTGGGGCGCGCCCGAGATCGTCACGCGCTGATCGACGCCCCGTCCATGCACGTCCCGCTTCTCGATCTGCAGGAGCAATATCGTCCGCTTCGCGACGAAATCCTCGCAGCGATCGCCCGCGTCTGCGACAGTCAACGGTTCATCGGCGGCCCCGAGGTCGACGCGCTCGAACAGGAGCTCGCGGCCTCCATTGGCGTCGGCCACGCCGTCGGGGTTTCGTCAGGGACCGACGCGCTGATCGTCGCGCTGATGGCGCTGCGGATCGGCCCGGGCGACGAGGTCATCACGCCCGCGTTCTCGTTTTTCGCGACGGCCGGATCGGTCGTCCGTCTTGGCGCGACCCCGCGGCTCGTCGACATCGATCCCGAGACCTGCAACGTCGATCCCGCCGCGATCGCCGCGGCCATCACTCCGCGCACGCGCGCGATTCTGCCCGTCCATCTCTACGGACTCTGCGCCGACATGGACCCGGTCCTCGCGAGCTGCGCGACGGGCGGGCGTGCCAGTCGTCGAAGATGCCGCCCAGGCCATTGGCGCGACGTACCGGACGCAGCCGGCTGGAGCGATGGGCGCGATCGGGTGCTTCTCGTTCTTCCCGAGCAAGAACCTCGGTGCATTCGGCGACGGCGGGCTCGTCACGACCAACGATGCGGGCCTCGCGCACGACCTCCGCCTGCTGCGGAACCATGGCGCCGAGCCAAAGTATTTTCACAAGCGCGTCGGCGGCAATTTCCGCCTCGATGCGCTGCAGGCTGCCGTCCTGCGAGTCAAGCTGCCGCACCTGACCGCGTGGACCGACGGTCGTCGCGCAAACGCCGATCGCTACGACACGCCTGTTCGCGGAGCGGGGCCTGGTCGGGTGCGTGACGCTGCCCGCCCGACCGGCCGGGCGGCACCACATTTTCAATCAGTACGTCATTCGCGTGCCGCACCGCGATCGCGTGCGCGACCGCCTCGAGCAGGCCGGCATCGGGACCGAGATCTACTATCCAGTGCCATTTCACCTCCAGGAATGCTTCGCGTCGCTCGGGCATCGGGAGGGGGAGTTTCCGCACGCCGAAGCGGCGGCGCGTGAGGTGCTCGCGCTGCCCATTTATCCGGGCCTCACCGAGGCGCAACAGCGCGCGGTGGTCGGCGCCCTGGCCGACGCCCTGGTCTGACCGTGCGCATTCTCGTGACAGGCGCTCGCGGCCAGCTCGGAAGCGCCATCGTCGATGCCTATTCGTCCAGGGCTGATGTCGTTCCGCTCGCTCGCGCGGCGCTCGACATCACCGATCCAGGCGCCGTGTCGGTTGCGGTCGCGCGCGAGCGGCCCGACCTCGTGATCAATTGCGCCGCCTACAACGATGTGGATGGCGCGGAGGACAACGTCGAGGTCGCGCTCGCGAACAACGCGTTTGCCGTCCTCGCGCTGGCCCAGGCGGCCGCCGCATCGAGGGCCGTGTTCGTTCACTACGGCACGGACTTCGTATTCGATGGCCACACTTCCGAGCCCTACACCGAGGCCGACGAGCCGAGCCCGCAGAGCGCTTACGGCGCGTCGAAGCTGATAGGCGAGTGGTTTGCCGCCGACGCGGTGTCGCACTACGTACTCCGCGTGGAGAGCCTGTTCGGCGGGCGGCAGCGTCGCAGCAGCATCGACCGTATCGCGGAGGCGTTGACTGCGGGGAAGCCCGCCCGTGTCTTTGCCGACCGTACCGTCACCCCAAGCTACGTCTACGACGTGGCCGAGGCCACGTGGGCGTTGATCGAACGCCGCGCGCCGTACGGCCTGTATCACTGCGTCAATAGCGGCGTCACGACCTGGCTGGGACTCGCCACGCGAACGCGGGAATTCCTCGGGTCTTCCAGCGAGCTCGTCCCGGTGAAGACAGCCGACGTCACGCTCCGCGCGCGCCGTCCCCAATACTGCGCGTTGTCGAATGCCAAGCTCGCATCGGTCGGGATCCAACTGCCCACATGGGAGGATGCCGTTGAGCGATATCTGAAGTCGCTGGGATTGATTGGTTGATCGACGGAGTGCTCGTCACGGTCACAGCACGAAGACCACCAAGACCACGAAGACCACCAAGAACTATTTTCATATGCCTTGGTGTGCTTGGTGTCCTTAGTGTACTTGGTGACGTTCTGGTCGTTGCCCGCCGCTCAGTCCAGCCGCTCCGCCGCGAGGCCGGCCACCATCCTCGCGATTGCGAGGCATGACGTCAGGCCTGGCGAATCGATGCCGGCGACGTGGATCAGGGCGTCGCATCGGCTGTCGGCCCGAACCATGAAATCTGCGAACGGCTCGTTCGGCGAGCACAGCTTCGGCCGGATGCCGCTCCCGCCAAGTCGCAGATCCGCGAGCCGCACGTCCGGCAACAGCTGCCGGGTGGGCTCCAGGAAGTCTTCGAGCGGCTGCCGATCCTGCTCGTAGTCGGATTTGCTGGACTGGTAGTGTGTGGTCGGTCCGATGAGGACCGCGTCCTCCACCGTGCGCGTGAGGTGAACGCCGAGACCATGGCCAGGCTGGTGAGGCACCGGATAGACGAGGCCGTTGACGAGCGATCGGCGCGACGGCGCGAGCTCCGCGTACTCGCCTCGGCACGGATAGATCTCGAAGACCTCTCCGCCAAGTGAGGCCGAAACCGCGTCGGCGAATAACCCGGCCGCGTTCACGACGAGCCGCGTGCGAATGCGCTCGCGTCCCGTATCAATCTCTCCGAGGCTCCCGGAAAGGTCGCCGCGTACGAGCGGGGTCGAGGGCAGGAAGGCCACGTCGCGGTCGGCACACACGGCGAGCAGGCTCTGCACGAGCGCTTCGGGCGAGACGATGCCCGTCGACGGCGACCAGAGCGCGGCGACGGCGGCGACGTTCGGTTCCCGACCGCGAACGAACCGCGCATCGACCATCTCCAACTCGTTCACGCCATTGGCCCTGCCGCGATCGTGCAACGTCTGGAGCGCGCCGACTTCCTCGTCGGTCGACGCCACGATCAGCTTTCCGGTTCGCGTCGACGGAACCCGGCGGCTCTCGCAGTAGTCGTACAGGAGCTCACGTCCTTCGACGCACAAGCGGGCTTTGAGGGAGCCTTCCGGATAGTAGATGCCCGCGTGCACCACGCCGCTGTTGTGCGTGCTCGTATCCATTCCCGCTCGAGGATGACGTTCGATCACGCAGACGTCGACGCCTCTGGACGCGAGCTCGGCGGCGCACGCCAGGCCGGTCACGCCCGCGCCAACGACGACCACATCGATCTCAGTCATGAACGAGTGCCTTTCGTCCCTCATCTCGCGACGCGCTGCTGGAAAGGCGATGACGATGAAGGAAGAGCAGCGCGCGAAGCCGAAGCTGGAGGCCGACGAACACCGCCGGCAGCAACAGGCGCGCCGGCCATCGCGCGTGCTTGCGGAACAGCAACAACGCGCTCGTATGAAATGCCGACAGCGATTCGCGGAACGCGTGAATGCTGCTCCGGCCGCCCGCGTGGACGATGTCGGCCTGCGGACAATAGACGGTTCGCCATCCCTGCTGCTGCAGCCTCCGGCAGAGGTCCGCGTCCTCCCAGTAGAGAAAAAACCGTTCGTCCATGCCGCCGACCTGCTCGAACGCGCTGCGGCGGACGAGCATGCATGCACCCGAGACCCAATCGACGTCGAGCGGTTCGGCCCGTCCGTCGAGTGCCGGCAGGTTATGTCGCGAGAGCGGATTATCGGGGAAGCGGCGCGTCAGCCACGAACTCCGGCCCGCAATCGCGGTCGTGAGACCGGGAAACCGGCGTGCGGATCCCTGGACGGTCCCATCCGCGTTCATGATGCGAGGTCCGACGATTCCGGCGTCCGGGCGGGTCAGCATGTAGGCCATCGTCTGCGCGATGGCCTCGGTGCGTGCCACGCAGTCCGGATTGAGCAGCAGGAAGAACGGCGCCCGCGTAACTCGAGTGCCGAGATTCACACCGGTTGCGAACCCTTCATTCGTCGATCGCTCGATGATGTCCGCCCAGGGAAACCGGGCGCTGATCCGCGAGGCCGCCTCTATGTCGGACTCGTGATCGACGATCACGACCTGGCCGAGACGCTCGCGGCCGCGTTCGAGCGCGGCCAGGCATCGTGTCAGCTCGTCGTAGCTGCGGTAGTTGACGATCACGACATCCACGAGGGGAAGGGGCATCAGTCCGCGATCCTACAACGGTCTTGGCACCGCGACACGCGATGAGGCCTGACTTCTCTCCGTCGATTCGGTACAATCGATCGATTACCTTTGGCACGACGTCCGACAACGCAGGTGTCCGCATCGGCTTCCCGGCCCTCGAGCTTCCTCGAGCTCGCGCATGGTACCTTCCAACGGCTGCGATATCGGATCATCGATCTCGGTCGGCTGCCGGCCACCGAGATGGTGTCGGAGGCTCCCGGAGCCCACTACGATTTCGCATGGCTTCCAGCCCGAGCGATAGCCGGAAGGCGCCGCACGGGCCTCAGGTGCCACGCCAATTCGCGCGTCACGTACGAAGTCGAATTGACGTCGACGGCCGTCGTGATGGCCTGGTGCGCGATCGGCCTCGACGAGTCCCGCGATCCGGACGAGACGATCGAGTTCGAGATCCGTGTGCGACTGGGTTCCGGGGAATCGCACGCGCGATGCCGGACGAACGGCCATGGCCGCTGGCGATTGCTGCGTGTGAAGATTGCCGAGGCCGGACCGGCTCGGATCACGTTGACAACGCGGTGCGTGGGCCACGGGCGCTCCTGTGCGGCATCGGCGATCTGGGGCGATCCCTCCATCCGGTGGCCCCGGCCCTTCCGCGATTACGGACTCGGACTCCGGCGGGCGATCGCCGGTCACGACATCCGAGGCCTCTGGCAGCGGGTGCTCCCGCTCACGGAGGATCAGCGGTATCAGATCTGGGCGCGTGAGCACACGCCATCGCGTCGCGTGCTCCGCGCGCAGCGCGAATGGTCAACCAGCCGTGCCCGACTCTTCACGCTCATCAGCACCGTAGACGATACTGATCTGAGGTTCATCGAACGCAGCTTGGCAAGCCTGCTCGGTCAAAGCTATCCGAAGTGGGAATGGATTCTTGTCGCGCCCGAGGCGGACCTCCGGCGACTCGCCGAGACGAGCCGCGGGCTGGCCCGCGAGCCGCGTGTTCGTCTCGTACCCGTCCCCGCGGAGACGCCGCGCGCCGGTGCCTGGAACAGCGCCTTGGGTGTGGGTCGCGGCGAGCACGTGGCGGTTCTCGGAGCGAGCGACATGCTGTCGCCAGACGCCTTGTACGAAATGGCTAGCGGCGCTCGATCACCTGCCAGACGCCGACGTGGTGTACTCGGATGAAGATCGGTTGATGCCAGCGGGAGCGCGGTGCGCACCCCGGTTCAAGCCCGACTGGTCGCCGGAGCTGATGCTCTCGTACAACTACGTCGGCCGACTCGCGATGGTCAGGGCCGCGGCGCTCGCGGCGACGGGCGGCTTCCGCGACGGATACGGCGACGCGGCCGAATGGGAAGCGCTGCTCCGCGTCGCTCGCCTCGGCGGACGCCTGCATCGCATCGCGCGTTGCCTCTATCATCGTCGCGACGCCGGGGGAGCGGCCGATGTCGACTCGGCAGCGCGCGTCCTCGCCGCCCATGCTGAGCACGACGCCGTTCCCGCGCGGATCATTCAAACGGGGGGCCCTCCTCGCCTGGCCTGGAGCATCCAGGGTCGGCCGAAGGTCTCGATCGTGATTCCCAATCGCAACGCGGCGGCGATTCTGGAGACCTGCGTCTCGGGGCTTCTCGAGCGTACCGCGTATCCGCACAAGGAAATCATGATCGTCGATAACGGATCGACCGAGCCGGAGGTGCTCGCGTTGTATCGCCGGCTCGAGAGGGACGCGTGCGTTCGCATCGTCCCCTTCGACCGCGCCTTCAACTTTTCTGCGGCGTGCAACAGCGGCGCCTCGGCCGCGACCGGAGAGCTGCTGCTGTTTCTGAACAACGACATCGAGATCATCGAGGACGATTGGCTCGAGGAGCTGGTTCGCTGGGCGCAACGCCCGCACGTTGGTGTCGTGGGGGCGAAGCTGCTCTATCCCGATCGCACGATTCAGCATGCAGGCGTCGTCTTCGGGCTCGGTCTCGTCGGCCATATCTTCGCGCGGGCGCGCGAGAATGAGAGCAGCCTCTTCGGGTCCGCGGAGAGCTACAGAAACTACCTGGCGGTCACGGGCGCCTGTCAGATGATCCGTCGAGACGTGTTCCGCCAGCTCGGCGGCTTCGACGAACGGTTCCGGCTGTCGTTCAGCGACGTCGTGCTGTGCCTCGAAGCCTGGAAGGCCGGCTACCGCGTGGTCTATACCCCGTACGCGCGACTCGTGCATCACGAGTCCTACACGAGAAAGCGCGAGGACTCGCCGGAGGATCTGGAACGGCTCGTCCGCTATGTCCAGGACTCGCATCTGGTCGAGGACCCTTATTTTCATCCCGAGCTCGATACGACATCGTCGATTCCGGCGCTGCGTACGCCGTTTCATCCGGGGCCGCGCCAGGTCATCCGGGACTACGTGGAGCGCGTGTTGGCGAACGCTGTGGGCTAGTCCGGGAGCCGAGTACAGGTGACTTGCGACATCTCCATCATCATCCCGGTACTCGATAAGCTCGAGTTCACCCGTCAATGCCTGGATCGAATCTGGCGGAACACGGGCAACTCCGTGACGTACGAAATCGTTGTCGTCGACAACGGGTCGGCCGATGGAACCGCCGCTTGGTTCGCCGATCCGAGCGGGTTTCCGGGCCGTGTGCTGTACCACCGCAACGCGACCAATCTCGGATTCGCGGCGGGAAACAACGTCGGAGCACGCGTCTCGCAAGGCCAGCGGCTGCTGTTCCTCAATAACGACACGCTCGTGCAGCCAGGCTGGCTTTCCGAGATGTTGCACATCCTGGACGCCGATCCCAAGGTGGGCATCGTCGGCATCAAGCAGCTGTTCCCGTACACGAACACGATCTACCACACCGGCATGGTCTTCACGCCGCAGGGTACGCCCGAGCACCTCTATCCTCATCTGGATGCGTCGCTTCCGAGGGTCAACAAGCAGCGCGAGTACCAGGCGGTCACGGGCGCGTGTCTGCTGATCGACCGCGGGCTGTTCGAGGAGTGCGGCGGATTCGACGAGGGATATCGCAACGGCTACGAAGACGTCGATCTGTGCATGCAGGTACGTCAGAAAGGACGAACGATCGTCTGCTGCACGAGCGCGTACATCTACCACTACGGCCAGATCTCTGAGGGGCGCACGGACGACGACGTCCGCAACGCGGCGCGCTTTGCGAGCAAGTGGGCCGGGTTCGTGAAGCCCGATCGAGACGACTACCTGCTTCGGGACCGTGCCGACGCCCCGTCGCCTCCTGCGAGGCCGACGACGACACGACGCCTTTCCAAGGACTGCATCTATCTCGCGGACGCCCTCGATGATGGCAGCGCGCTCACCTGGATCAACGCCGAGCTCGCCTTGGCGCTTCACGCCAAACAGGTTCCGGTGTTCGTCAACGGTCGAGCGGCGTTGTCTCCCACGCTGTCAGGATCGGACGCGCGCCGCCTCGCGCCACTGGCGCTGACAGCGAGCCGCCCTACGACGGCGTGCAGGTCAAGTGGTCGCACTACCGGCCGCGTCATCTAGACCTGGACCTCGCGGGCACCGTCAACCTGGAGTTCTTCGTCGTCAACTACCTGTTCGGTCGCCCCGGCGCCGAGCCCTGGGACGTCTGGCTGCAATGTCTTCCGCAGAACGGTTACGACAAGCTGCCGCTCAGCGAGTTCTGCCAATCCGTCCTCGAGCAGGTGGGCGTGAGCCGCCAGCACACGCCACGTCTGGTATCCGGGCTACTCGCGGGAAGTCGAACAGGTCGAGGCGCCGGCCCGACGGGATCCTCGATTTCGCCTGCTGACGGTCACCAACTCTCACGATCTGGCCCGCTACAACACGGCGGCGATTATCGACGCGTATCAGCGCACGTTCTCCTCGGCCGACGACGTGGTGCTCGTGATCAAGGACTATGGGGCCTCGTCAGGCGACACCTCCATCAGGCGACGGCTGAAAGAGGCCTCGCAGGGCGCCGCGGTGGAGTACGTGAGTGCGTTCAGCGACAAACGTGCCTTGATTCAGCTCTACAAGTCGTGTGATGCGTTCGTCTCGGCGCATCGCGGCGAGGGCTTCGGGATGAAGATCCTCGACGCGATGGCCTGCGGTCTGCCCGTGATCACGCCGCTTTTCGGTGGCCCGACGGCGTACTGTCATGCCGGCAACTGCTGTCCGGTGTCGTTCTCCCTCGCACCGATGGTGGATTGTCTGGACACACGCTCGCTGCACATCACGAATCAGCCGATGTGGGCGGAAGTGGACGCCGCGAGCCTCGCCGAGCAGATGCGCGCGGCGTACACAGACAGGACCGAGGCGCAGGCGATCGGCCAGCGTGGCCGCGCGTCCGTCATCAATCGATTCTCCTGGGACAGCGCCGCCGATCGCTTCCTCGACATCGCGTTGGCGCGACGTGCCCAGCCGGCGAGGCTGGAACTCGAGGCCGAGCGCCCGTCCGGTGTCGACGGAGCGGTCGCCCTACTGGCTGGGCCTGCGCGTCAGCGTCGTGATACCAACGCGCAACCGGAAGCTGAAGCTGCTGGCCTGCCTGGAAGCGCTCGAGCGCCAAACGGTTCTCTCGAGCGAGTTCGAGGTGATCATCGTCGACGATGGCTCGACGGATGGCACCGGCGAGGCACTCGACGCTCGAACGTTTCGGTTCGCGTTGCGCTACTTCTCTCAGGAACCGGCCGGACCCGGCGCCGCTCGAAACCTCGGAATCGCGCACGCCCGTGGCGAGCACGTGCTCTTCATCGGTGACGACATCCTCGCAGATGAACGACTGCTCGAGGAACATCTGCTCGCGCACGCCGCGACAACGACGCCCGGCCTGGCGGTTCTCGGACGCATCGACTGGCCGTCGACGATGACGCCGAACGCGGTGATGGAGTACGTGTGCGGCGACGCCATGCTCCAGTTCGCCTACACCTACATTCCGAACGCCCCCGCGCTCGACCATCGCTTCTTCTACACGAGCAACATCTCGTTGAAGCGGGAGTTCCTCGTCGACGCGGCTGACGACGGTGTACGCTTCGACACCGACTTTCGCTACGCGGCGTTCGAGGATTCCGAATTCGCTCTCCGGCTGCAGGCGCGAGGGCTCGAGATCCGCTATGCCTCCCAGGCGGTGGCCGTCCACGATCACTGGATGGATCTGGACAGCTTTGCCGCACGCGAGCGTCACGCCGGCGCGATGGCGGTCGTGTTCTACCGCAAGCACCCGGGTGCAGACGATCAGCTGCGGGTGCGGTGGATTGCGGAGCTGGCGGAGCCCGCCGCGAGACTGCTCGATCAGCCGGACCTGCTCCTGCACCTGGACACCTTCGACCGGCAGTCGGACGATCTGCTGCGATCCCTCGCGAGATCGCTCGAAGGTCTGCTGGCGATCGACAGCGGGCATACGACGGCCGGCCTGTCCGTCGACCGGCTTCGAGCGCCGCTGCACAACCTGTTCGGCGTGCTCTTCGACGTTGAGCGCACGCGGGGGAAAATCGACGAATGGTTCTCGATGGTCGATGACCCGCGGACCGCGAAGGCGGCTCGAGCGCTGGCGTGCGTGCTGCGAAAGATCGAATTCCTCAGCGTGAGCGCCGACACGTTCGGGCCGCTGCAGGGCGCCGCGAGCATGGACAGCCCCATGCTCACGGGCTTGAGCCGCCGCCTCGCGCAGCTTGAGGGTCTGCCGCCAGACGGCAGCCGCCCGGCTCGGCCGGTCGGTCCGGCCCGGCGTCCGTCAACGGCTCCGCCGAGCGATCATGACACCGGCGGTCATCGCGCGAGCGCTCGAAGCCGACCGCTTCATCCAGGCTCGGCTTCAGGCGTCGCAGCGGACGGCCTGGTTGACCGGCTATCGACGGGTTCGTCGTCGACTCCGCAACCTCGTGTAAGCGTCCCATCGATCACGCAGGAGCCGCCGTTGCGCTCAATCAGACCGAGAAGCATGCTCGAGGCGACCCGCCGCCGCCTGATATCCACGTCCCGCAAGGTGCTCGGATCCGGCGGCCGCTCGGGCATCGTCGGAACGGTCGCCAGCCGGTGGGCCGGGTTGGCATCCGAGGATTTCGTCCACGACCTCGAACGCCGGTCGTGGACCGGCATCCCGCAGGTGCACCTCAATCACAACTATCTGATTACCGGCGATCGCAATACGTACTGGGTCGATTGGATGCGCGATCGGTTCTTCCCGGACGGTGACGCCGGCGACACGCTGTCGCTGGGCTGCGGCGCCGGCCATCTCGATCGCATCTTCAAGGAGCGGCACTACACGTTTCGATCCTTCGCCGGCATCGATATCAGTCGAGAAGCGGTTGAGCGGGCGCAGACGCTGGCCGAGCAGATCGCCCTCGCGCCGTCGATCCGCTACACCGCCGCCGACTTGAACACGATCGAATTGCCGGCCGAGAGCTTCGATTTCATCTATTTCTTTCAGTCGCTGCATCACATCGAAGCGCTGGAGCGTGTCCTTGGTTCCTGTTCCGCAGCGCTTCGTACGGATGGCCTCCTGCTCGTGAACGAGTTCGTTGGTCCGTCTCGATTCCAATGGACCTCGCGGCAACTCGAGATGGCGACCGAGCTCACGCTGGCGTTGCCAGAGGACCTGCGGCGCGACCTGCAGGGGGGCGGCATCAAGTCCCGCGTCGAACGTCCCTCGATCGAGCACATGATCCGCCACGATCCATCCGAAGCGGTGCGTTCGGCGGAGATCGAGAGTCTCCTCAAAGCTCGATTCGAAATTGTCGAGGAGTGGAACTGGGGCGGGACGCTGAACCACCTCGTGTTTCAAAACATCGCGGCGAACTTCGATTCGGCGAACGCCTACCATCGGTCGCTGATTGAACTTCTCATTCACCACGAGAACGATCTCGTACGGCATGGCGTCTTGCCGAGCGATTTCAAGGTCTTCGTGGCGCGGGCCGCCCCGTCGTAGCCAGTCGTGCCGTCACGCTCCGCCGGGCGCCACCCTGATCAGCCTGGTTCGCGGCGTGTAGTACGCGGCGCCCGCTGGGAACGCTGGAGTGTACGCCCCGAGGAGCACGACCCAGCGGGTGCCCACCGGCAAATCCGCTGTCGTGATGTCCGAGCCTGCGGGACGAACGAGCACATGGGCCGACGATCCGAAATTGAAGAGGAAATACGCGAGTCGTCCGTTCCATTCCGGACCGACAACGAGGCCGTTGTCACGCTCGGATACCGCGAGGAGCTGCCGCATGGATCGTGCGTCCGCCCGCAGTCCGGCGTTCTCGATCGAGTTCGTTCGTTGCCATGCGGTGACTCTGGCGGTGCTGACGCTGAACAGCGCGATGAGGAGGATTGGGTAGACGACGCGCGCGAGATGCCGGCGCCACAGCATGACCACGTAGCCCACAAGTGCAATCCCAATCCCGATGTGTGTCACGGCGTCGACGCTGAGGGTCGCAAGACCCGACCCGGGTGCGCCATGCCAACCTGAAAACACAGCCGCCTCGGGATAGTCGAATGGATAGATCGTGCGGCGACTGGCCACGTAGTACAGCAGTACGGAGAGCCCGCATCCGATGATGGTCCCGGTCAGGAGCCATGAGTCCTTGGCATCCGCCTCCGCGCTATCCCGGCTCAAACCAAAGAACAGGACCAGATACAACGGAATCACGAACGAATAGTACCGGCCGTGCAGGCGAAAGTAGTCCGTGGGGACGACATCCGTGGCTTGCGCGGTGAAATAGACGGTCATCGCAATTGTCCAGAGTGTCGCGCAGCCCGTGAAGACGATCAGCAGAAATCGGACCCGGTCACCATCGTCGAGCGCCGTCCTCGTCGTGTAGAGACGGCGTAGTTCCGAACCTCCCCGTGCTGCGCCTAGCGCGACGAACGTCCCGACCACGATCAGGTGACCTCCGAGAATCCCGAGAAGCCGCGGGAGCTTTCCGAGCAACGATACTGCGGAGAGATCGCGGGCGAAGTACGGAACATAGATCGCTCCGACAAATGCGAGCGGACTCAGCTCGAGGCGTCGCGCAATCACGCCGTTCATGCAGACGACCGTCACATAGCAGGACAGCATGAACAGCGGAATCAAGGCCAGAAGGCGCCGCCGAGTCCGGCCGGATGGAGGAAGGAGCGACGAACAGCGCCGCGAAGGTGAGGAATGTGCCGAGAAAGAGCGCGAGCGCATGCGGCTTCGTCAGCAGCATCGTACCCACGACCACGCCTGAGAGGACGGCGCCGCTCAGCATCCGCGCCGGGAGGATGATCGCGACCACCCACGACAAGAGCGCGAACAGAAACGTATACGTCATCTCGGGCATGAAGTACGCGGTGTAGGCGGAGCTCGGAAGGAGCATGAACACGGCAGCAGTCAAAGGCCTGGGCCCTCCGTGAGCCAATGCGCGGCTCAGGGCCAGGAACACCAGCACGATCCCGACGAATCCCGCGGTGTGGACGACCTTGAGCAGGACCTCCGGCCGCTGCGACACACGTGACAGTGCTGTCCCTACGACGGTGAAGGCCGGCGAGTAATACCGCGGCAGGTAAGGGTCGACGGCGAATCGCGCCGTCAAATCCGGAAATGTCTGGACCGGTGCGAAATACCCGTACTCGTCGCCCGCCATGAGCGGAGTCTCGAGGGTCAGGTCCTTCGCGAGAATGGCCATCGCGAGGATCGCGAGGATCGCGAGGATCGACCGGCGGCGCCACTGGTGCTCACCTGACCGTATCGGCGTCGTCATCGACGGGTACTCTGAGACACGTCACGCGTGGCGTCTTCAGCCACGGCGTCGAGGGAAAGGCCGGCGTGTAGTCTCCGACGAGGATCACCCAACCGGTGTCCGGAGAGATGTCGCTCCTGGCCAGGAGGCTGCCGGGAGGCCGGACGAGCACCCGTGCAGACGAGTTGAAGTTGAAGAGAAAGTGCGCAAGCACCTCATTCCACTCGGGCCCGACGATCAGACCCTTGTCGCGTACGGAGTTGGGGATGAGTCGTTTTATCTCGCGCGCATCGGCGTGCAGCGCCGCGTGCTGGAGCGAGCTGGCGCGCTGCCACGCGAAGACTCCGACCTGGCTGGCCGAGGCCAGCCCGATCAGGAGCATCGGATAGACGACTCTGGCCAACCTGGCGCGCCACGCCATCAGGAGATGAGTGAGCAGGACCGCCCCAATCGCGATGTACGGCAGTGCCGTTACAGCGAGCCTCATCACCCCCACCCGCGGACGACCGTGCCAGGTCGAGAACACGAACGCTTCCGGGTAGTCGAATGGATAGATGACACGTGCGCGGACAACGTACACGAGCAGTCCGGCTGCCACGCAGGCACCGAGGGCAGCCAAACGCGTCCAGAAACCCGACGCTGGAATTTCCTCGTCGCCAGCGGGCACGGCGAAGTACAGCGCGATGTACAGCGGAATCACGAAGGAGTAGTACCGGCCGTGGAGGCGAACGTAGGTCTCTCCAGGCACTTGCGCCGCGGCCTGGCTTTCGAAATTGGCGGTCATCGCGATCGTGCACACCGCCGCACAGGCCGAGAACGCGATCAGTGCGAAGAGCATACGGTTCCGCGCCTCGTCGTGTGCTTCAGACCGCGAGCCCAGAGAATACAGGTGTCGTAGCTGCTTGGTCGCGACCATGACGGCCGGCGCGACGAGCGCACCGAACACGATGAGGTGTCCGGCGAGGATGGACAGGAAATGATATCCGGCCCACGACGACAGCGAGACCCCATGCGCCACGTTTGGACGGTACAGTCCGCCCACAAACATGAGCGGGTGCAACATCCACGTGCCGCTCAGGACACGGTTCAGGCCAACCAGCGTCACGTACACCGACACGATGAAGAGCAGAAGCGATCCGAGAACCGATCGCGCGGCAGGCCGGAACGAGGAGGGTGCGAGGCCGCGGACGCCGAGCGTGAGCAACACGGCGATGAACATCGCGACCGCATGCGGCTTGACCAGCAGCATCGTGCCGACGAGCACGCCTGCGAGTGTGGTTCCCGTGATCAGCGACCGGGGAACATACGCAACCGTCGTCCAGGTCAGGAGAGCGAAAAGGAGAAAGTAGGCAGTCTCCGGCATGAAGTACGCGGTGTAGGACGAGAACGGGAAGCACAGCAACACCGCCGCCGCAAGGACGGAGGGTGCGACGCCGCTGATCCTCCTGATCAGCACGAGGAAGAGCGCGATTGCAATGACGAACGCGACGGCATTCAGCGACGTCATGGCGGCCGCGGGGCGATCGATGACCGAGAGCACGGCGCGTCCGTACGCCGCGAACAGTGGCGAATAGATCCGCGGCAGGTATGGATCGGTCGCGAACCGTTCACCTGAATCCGGATAGGTTTGCGCCGCGGAGAGATAAACGTACTCGTCTCCCGGGACCATCGGATTGTCGAGGGCCAGGGTCTTGAGGGCAAGAAGGGCTGCCACCGCGACGAGCATCAGCGCAATCGCCTGTCGCCTCGAACCATGCGATCTCGAGGCGCTCCCCTCGGCAGGACCGTGGGGACGGGCATGACGGATTTGCTCCGTGCTGGTCAAGAACAACACACTCCAACGAAGGGCACGCCGGTTCTGGTAAAGGTGCGTGGAATCTGAGAGATAGCCGATCTGACGAGCTGGGTCAATTCTTGCTTGTCGATCGACCACGATGGCGATGTGTCTATGAGGTTGGTTGGTCGTTTTGCGCTCGCACTTGCCGGCGTCATTTCCGGTCCGTTGGCGTCCGTGGCTGTCGCGGCGACGGTCTCCGTCCCCTCGGCGCAGTATCCCACGATTCAAACCGCCATCAACGCGGTGGTCGGGGGGAGTCTTCCCGACGCGACGACGATCAATGTGCAGCCGGGCACCTATTCCGAAGCCCTCGCGATCGGCAATACGAATCGCACGCTGACAATCCGTGGCACCGGCGGCGCCGGGGTGACAATTATCGACGCCGCGGGCAAGGGCCAGCCTGCCGTCAAGGTGATACGGGCGACTGGCACCGTCACGTTCATCGGCTTGACGTTCAGGCATGGTACGACGTCAGGCACCGCCGCGGGCGGCGGGTTCCTGGTGCAAGAGTCTTCGCCCGTCTTCGCGGCTTGCACGTTCGAGCTCAATACGGCCTTCGACGGCGGGGGCGGAGCGCTAATCACGTCCAACGCGACCTTTACCAGCTGCACGATTCGCAACAATTCCGCCGCGCGCTTTGGCGGCGGCGTGTACATCGTTTCGGGCTCGCGTCCTGTCTTCACCGCATGCGACATCCTGGGCAATGCCTCTGGCACCGGTGGTGCCGGCGTCGGCAACCACGGCGCAGGCGGCGGCGTGTTCTCCAACGACGCGTCGCCGACATTCCGGTCCTCTCATGTCAGCGCCAACACGTCGAAGTTTGCCGCCGGCGGCATTTTCCACATGGGCGTCCTCGGCTCCGCTTCCGGCCGGGCGATGCTGATCGTGGAAGACACCGAAGTGGCCGACAACGTCTCGAGCCAGTTCCCCGGCGAGCCGAATCCCGCGGAGGGCGGCGGCATCCACGTCGAGGACAATGCGACGGCGACCCTCACGCGCGCACGGATCCTTCGCAATCGCGCCGGCACCGGCGGAGGTCTCAACGCATATCGAGGCCGGTACGACGTCGTGGATACCGTCATCGATGCGAACCAGGCGACCGTCGGGTTTGGCGGCGGCGTCTCTGTGTCGTCCAACAATTCGTCGCCGCAATTACCCGCGAGCGTCATCAATCTCACGACCACGCTCGTGCGCAACAACACGGCGCCGACCGGCGGCGGCATCGCGGTCGTGGGGGACAACTTCACGAGCCAGAGGGCGAGCCTCAGCGTCGTGAGCTCAGTGGTGAGCGGCAATCAATCGCAGTCGCAAGGCGGCGGGATTCTCGCGAATCGGACGATCCTGGCCCTCTCCGGCAGCCTGATCATCAACAACACCGTCAGTGGGACCGGCACAGCGTTCGGGGGCGGGTTGCTGGTGACGACGACGTCGGCTGCGACGATCACCTCGACGACCTTCGCGCACAACACCTCCGGCCAGCACGGCGGCGGCATTTTCGTGAACGACAACAGCACGTTCAACATGAGCGGGTCGAACGTGTACGACAATACGGCTGGCACCCGCGGAGGGCTGTTCGTCGGCCCGACGGTTTCGGGAACCGTTCAGAACAACGTCATTGCCGACAACGTCGGTCAGCAGGTCAACGACCAGATTCGCGAGGATGGCTGCAGCTCGGTCGTCTACCCGAGCAACCTGATCCCTGGCGCAGACGTTGACGGGCTGCCAATCGCTCTCCTCGCGAATGCCGGGAACGGATACGTCGAGCAAACCGAGATTCGCGCACTTCCTGGCGGTCCCGCGCTCGGGCGGATCGTTGACGCTCGCATGGAGCGTGGCCCGCGCGACCAGCGTGACGATTGCGGGAGTCGGCAGTTGGACGTCACCGAACAATTCGCCGACTGGCACGGTCGATGTGACACCCGGTGCCTCCACGACCTTCAGCTTGACGGCGACTGCGAGCGGGCCGAACGGTGGGGACTACGGCGCCGTCACAGCGGGGTTCACCGTCGTGCTGCCACCGTCGACGGCTCATCTCGCCACCGACGGGGACTTCAACGGAGACGGCAAGGCCGACATCACGATCTTCCGGCCGTCGAACGGCACCTGGTACTCGTGGTTCATCGGCACGTCGTCGGGTCTGACGTTTCAGTGGGGTGTCCCAACCGACAAGCCCGTTCGCGGCGACTACGATGGCGACGGCCGGATCGACGTGGCCGTGTTCCGGCCCTCGAGCGGCATGTGGTACTGGGTGAACTCGAGCAACGGCGGATCGAACGGTGTGCAGTGGGGCAATGGTGGCGACGTGCCGGTGCCGGGGGACTACAACGGCGACGGTCGAACCGACATCGCGGTGTTCCGGCCGTCGACGGGCACCTGGTACTGGCTCCTCTCCGGTACCGGAGCGACCGGAAGCATGCTCTGGGGCAACGGCGGCGACTTGCCGGTGCCGGGCGACTACGACGGTGATGGAAAGACCGACATCGCGGTGTATCGCCCCGGAAACGGTACCTGGTATATCTGCAACTCCCAGTCGGGCACTGTCGGCACCGTGCAGTGGGGCGTGGGGGGTGACGTCCCGGTGGCCGCCGACTACGACGGCGACGGCAAGACAGACATCGCCGTGTATCGGCCGGGGAACGGGACGTGGTACGTCCTGTACTCCACCGGAGGCTATACCGCCATTCAGTGGGGAGTCGGCGGCGATGTCCCGGTGCCGGCGGACTTCGACGGCGACGGCAAGGCGGACGTCGCCGTGTTCCGCTCCGGAACGGGCACATGGTATCCGCGCTACTCGAATGGTGGCAGCGGCGCCTTTCAATGGGGCGTCGGTGGCGACGTTCCCATCCTGAAGCGATAAAGGCCGCCTCGCTCCAGACCTTTCATCTGCCTGGGCTCAGAGACTCCGCCACGGCTCTGTTTTTTGTCATCTTCCAGGAAGACATTTCTCCCAGCCCGACCAGAACTTCTGCACCATAAATGCAGTAACTTGTTTGTTTTAAATTAGTTGCGGTAATGCGCCACGAAATGGCTCACCTGGAGCCCTCATTGCTCAATCCAGGCTGAGCTCAGCTACACCCGGTTTGTCATTCCCGCGCACTTCTATGACTGTTTCGATGGACACCGAAGGCTTCACCTCTCTTTGGAGCGCTGGCTTCTCCAAGGTCCGGGAACTTGTACCTACGCCAAAGCCGTCGGGGACTGTGCGCGCTCGTGGTTCTTGCCTTGCCGTCGGGGTCTCTTACGAGCGCCCGGATCCCTGGCGTGAGCGTCGCTGCCGTCGCTGCGCGTGCGACGGGCGTCGATTCCGGCACCGCGTCGTCGATCCAACCGCCGTCGGGACCCGTCGTGGGGGACAGCGCCGCCGGCGACTTCCGCCTGGGCAGCGCGAACAGCGGCATTCATGTCTCACAGGTCAACGATGGAGAGTTGGTGCTGACGCCCGCGCTCACGAGCGAGTTCGACGGCGCCCTCCTGCCGGCGAATTGGTTCGGCACCCCGTGGAATCCTGGTGCGAGCACCGTTGTCGGAAGCGGCGTGATGACGGTCGACGGGAGCCGCAGCGGTCCGTTCCCCGTCCAGCCGGCAGGGCAGTCGCTCGAATTCGTGGCGACGTTTTCCACCGATCTGTTCGAACATGCCGGGTTCGCCGTCACGCTGGAGACGGAGGTCTATGCCATCTTCAGCATCAAACTCGACGGAAAACTCTATGCCCGCACGAGCGACAGCATCGTAGACATTTCCACGCCAATGCCCGAAGACTACCTGGGAACGCCGCACCGTTACCGGATCGACTGGGGTGTTTCGTCAGCCACGTACTACGTCGACGGCGTACAAGTCGCGAACCATTCGATGACAATCGCCGACAGCATGCGGCCCCTGTTCTCCGACTTCAACGTTGGTCACGGCTCGCTGACGGTCGATTGGATGCGCCTGGCTCCTTACGCCTCGTCGGGCACCTTCACCTCGCGAGTTCTGGATGCGGGCACGGAGGTCGTGTGGAGCACCGCCGAATGGACCGCGCAGCTGCCGCTAGGGACGGGACTCTCATTCAGGGCGCGCTTCGGGAATACGGCGATTCCCGATGCGACCTGGACGCCATTCTCGGAAATCAACGCAAGCGGCGACTCGATCGGCGGCATTTCACGATACGTTCAGTATCAAGTCGTCCTGACTGGTGATGGTTCGACGACGCCAACGCTCCAGGACGTCACGTTCAGGGCATCGGCAGAGCCGCCACCGCCGGCCGTTTCTCTCTCCATCGACGACGTCACGGTGACGGAAGGCAATTCGGGCACGACAAACCTTCAGTTCAACGTCGTGCTTTCGGGCCCAAGCACGCGCACGGTCGCCGTGAACTACGCGACCGCTGACGGGACGGCGTCTGCCGGCAGCGACTATTCGCCGGTTTCCGGCCAGCTCCTGTTCGCACCCGGCGAGACGGTCCAGCCGATCGTCGTTCCGGTGCTGACCGACACCACGTTCGAGCTCACGGAAACGTTCTCGATGAACCTGAGTGGGTCCATCAACGCGACGATCCGGATCGCGCGCGGAACCGCGACCATCCTGGATGACGATCCAGGAGCGCCAACCGTCATGGGCCAGCCGGTGAACAGACTCGTCTCGATGGGTTTCGACTACGTCGTTCACGTTCTTTGCACCCGGCAATCCTGCACCCACTTATCAGTGGCAGATCTCGACGAACGGCGGCGTCTCGTGGGCCAACCTGTCGAATGGGGCACCCTTCAGCGGCACGACGACCGCGACGCTGGCGATCGCGAGCGCGTCGACCAATTTGACCGGCACGTACTATCGATGCGTCTCGACGAACAGTCTCGGGTCCGCCACGAGCAAGATTGTCAGCCTGATGGTGATGACGCCGGCGACTTCCATCGGCGACTTCAACGCCGACAAGAAGGCGGACCTCACGGTGTTCCGGCCATCCAACGGGACCTGGTACGCATGGTTCACCGGCACCTCATCGGGCCTGACCGTGCAATGGGGCGTGCCGTTCGACATTCCCGTTCCGGCTGACTACGACGGAGACGGAAAGGCCGACGTGGCGGTGTTCCGGCCTTCCAATGGAATGTGGTACTGGGTGAACTCGAGCAACGGCGTCTCGAACGGCGTGCAGTGGGGCAACGGCGGCGACGTGCCCGTGCCGGGCGACTACAACGGCGATGGGCGAACGGACATCGCGGTGTTCCGGCCGTCGACCGGTACCTGGTACTGGGTGCTCTCGGGCAGCGGGGCCATGGGGAGCGTGCTCTGGGGCAACGGTGACGACCTACCGCTGCCCGGCGACTACGACGGCGACGGCAAGACCGACATCGCGGTGTATCGACCGGGGAACGGTACGTGGTACGTGCGCAACTCGCAGTCGGGGAGCATAAGCACGGTGCAGTGGGGCGTGGGGGGCGACATGCCCGTGGCAGCCGACTACGATGGCGACGGAGCGGTCGACATTGCCGTGTATCGGCCGTCGAACGGCACCTGGTACGTGCGGTACTCCGGTGGAGGGATGACGGCGATCCAGTGGGGTGTCGGTGGCGACGTCCCGGTTCCCGCTGATTTCGATGGCGATGGCAAGGCCGACATCGCCGTGTATCGGCCGGGGAACGGCACGTGGTATCCGCGCTTTTCGAACGGCGGCGACGGCCGCCTTGCAATGGGGCGTCGGAGGCGACGTCGCGATCCAGCGGCGATGAAAACGAGCTAGCGCAACGCTAGCCGAGCGGCGGTCGAGCGAGCCCTTGCGGCGCGCGATCTTCGGGGAACGTGGCGGCGGTCCCGCCGCCGTCAATGCGTTCGAGATAGAGCATCCACTGAAACCCCTTGATCTGCGGCGGCACGATGCGCGTCGCCACGAGGCCCGCCTGCTCGAGCCGATCGAGCATCCACGCGCGATCGAAGATCACCGCGTTGGTCGGATCGCCCGGGTGGATGTACAGGGCATTCTGGAACTCCTGCATCATCGGGTAGTCGCTCTTGTCGAATGTAAACCACGTGGACACGGCCACGCCGCTGGGGTGCAGGACGCGTGCGAGCTCGCGCAGGTAGAACTCGGCGTCCGCTTCAAGCAGATGCGTGAAGACGGACCACGCAATGAACAGCGTCACCTCGCCGTCGCCAACCGGAAGCGGCAGATGTCCTGGCGTGCCCGTTGGATTGAGCGCGTCGTGCAGCACGTCGTGGTGCTGGAAGTCGAAGTGCGGCGCGTGGGGCGCGAGGTTCTCCTGACACCACGCCACCATGCCCTTGTGGCGATCGACTCCCAGATAGCGCGCGGGCTGCGGCTGCTGCTGAATCAGCTGACGCGCGAGTCGGCCGCATCCGCACCCGAAGTCGAAGACCGACGCATACGCGTCCGGCTTGACGTCGGGGAACACGAGCGCCCGGCTGGTGTTGTCGAAGAATTTGGTATCGGTCGGGCCCACGAGCCGACGGAATTCGATCGGCGGGAACGGTAAATCCATCATCGAGCGTCTGGTTGTTGGTATAGTGACACTCGCTCAGAATGTCCAAACAATCGCGGACGTGCTGACCGATCGTCCTTTGATATCAGCCTGCACCATCGTTGCGCGGAACTATCTTCCGTTCGCGCGTGTCCTGGCGGATTCGTTTTCGACACATCATCCGGACGGGCGCTTCACGCTCCTGCTGATCGACGATGAGCAGCGCGAGTTCGATGCGAGCCGCGAGTCGTTCACGTGCGTGCGCCTGAGCGACATCGGCCTGGATGCCGTCGAGATCGGCCGGCTGGCGGCCATCTACGACGTCACCGAGCTGGCCACGGCCGTCAAGCCGCCATTCCTGCGGTATCTCTTCCAGACGCGGATCGTCCGAGGTCATCTACCTCGATCCGGATATCACGCTCTACGGCTCCGCTCGATACGGCCGCCCGGCTCGCGCGTGAACACTCGATCGTTCTGACGCCGCACATCACCTCCTCCATGCCGCGCGACGGGCGGCGGGTCGATGAATTTCACATTCTGGCGGCGGGCGTCTACAACCTGGGCTTCATCGCGCTGGGGCCGCGTTCGGGTCCGCTTCATCGACTGGTGGTGGGGGAAGACGCAGCGCGAAGCCCGAAACGATCCCACTCGCATGATGTTCACCGATCAGCGCTGGGTGGATTTCGCGCCGTCGTTCTTCGATCACTTCATCCTGAAAGATCCGACTTACAACGTCGCCTATTGGAACCTGCACGAGCGGGATCTCGACGTGGACCGACGGACGGTACCTGGTGAACGGCCAACCGCTCACGTTTTTCCACTTCAGTGGCTACGACGTCAGGAAGCCGCATCTCCTGAGCAAGCATCAAGGCGATCGTCCGCGCATCCTGTTGAGCGAGCGTCCGGCCGTCGCGCGCATTTGCGGGGACTATCGCGAGCGACTCGAACGCGCCGGCGCGTTGGGCCCGATCCGTTCCGTACGGCTGGAACACGCTGCCCTCGGGCCGGCAGTTCGACAACCACATGCGGACGCTCTACAGGGAGGCGCTCGATCGGCATGAGGACGAGAGCGGATACGAGCCGCCCAATCCGTTCGATCCGCGCAGCGCGAGCACCGATTCATGGACTGGCTGAACGAGCCGGTCGAGCCGCCACTATTTCCGGTCGTGTCGAGGTACCTGCTACTCGATCTACGAGTCACGCCCGGACCTGCAGCGGGCGTTCCCCGATCTTGGGTCGGACGCCGATCGCGTATCTCGCGTGGGTCCGCCACGACGGCGTCGTCCAGTACCAGCATCCCGAAGCGAACTGATGCCGCCGGAACCGGCCTCGTCGGAGAGCGGCCGCGATGCGACCCGGCGCCTCGCGGGACCTCCTGCCCGGTATCAACATCGCCGGGTACTTTCGCGCGGAGCTTGGCGTCGGCGAAGCCGGCCGGCTGTTGGCGAGCGTCGTCGAGGCGGCAGGAATTCCGCATTCCACGCTGACGTACGATGTCACGCCGAGCCGTAAGACGCACCCATTCGAAGAGCGCGGCGAGCCGCGGCGCGCCGTACGACGTCAACGTCCTCTGCGTGAACGCCGATCAAATGGGCCGCTTCGCGAGCAACGCAGGGCCCCGCTTCTTCGAGGGACGACATACGGTTGGCTACTGGTTCTGGGAACTCGATCGCTTTCCGTCATCGATGCACAAGGCGTTCGACTATGTGGACGAAGTCTGGACGGCCACGCGGTTCATCTCGTCCGGCATTCGAGCCATCGGGCGGCGGCCCGTCCATACCGTTCCGTTGCCGATTCCGATTCCTCGGTGTTCGCCCGATGTCACACGGGCCACGCTCCGATTGCCCGACACGTTTCTGTTCCTGTTCGTCTTCGATTTCTTCAGCGTCCTGGAACGAAAGAACCCGCTCGGCCTCATCCAGGCCTTCGATCGCGCGTTCCGTCCGGGCGAAGGGCCGGTCCTTCTCATCAAGACCATCAACGGTGCACGGAAGCTGACCGATCTCGAGAGGATTCGCGCGGCGGCGCAGCATCGCGACGACGTGCTCATCGTCGACGAATACTATTCGGCCGAGCAGAAGAACGCGCTCCTCGGCCTCTGCGACTGTTACGTGTCGCTGCATCGATCCGAAGGGTTCGGCCTGACGATGGCCGAAGCGATGGGACTGGAGAAGCCCGTCATTGCGACGGCGTACTCCGGGAACATGGACTTCATGACGGTCGAGAACAGCTATCTCGTCGACTACTCGATGGGCGCGGTGCCGGCAGGCTGCGATCCGTATCCGGCCGGCAGCCCGTGGGCCGAGCCGAATCTCGATCAGGCGGCGAGCCTGATGCGGCGGGTCTTCGAAGCGCGCGACGAAGCCGCGCGAAGGGCCGCCCGTGCTCGCCAGGACATTGTCACGAAGCACGATGCAAAGGCGGTTGCCGTCGTGCTGCACGAGCGCTTCGACGCGATCCGTCAGCGCGCGTCGCATTCGGTTCTCGCGGGCGCCCACATCCGCACAACTCTCTTGGAGCCCAACCCCATGGCCACACAAGGCGACAACCAGGTCCTGGCTTCGCTGGACTACGCGGCGTCCTTGTTGACGCCCACAGCAGACGCAGCGCCGAACCGGCGGTTTCGCGCACCGTTCCTCGCGATGCAGAACGTGCTGTTCCGGATCCTGCGGCCGTACTGGTGGCAGCAGCGGCAGATCCAGCGGCTTCTGATCGACGCGCTGCGTCAGGTCTCGCTGGATGCCGCGCGCGCGGTCAAGGCCGATCTGCACCAGCGCCAGGCGCTCGAGGCCGTGTGGAGCAGCATCCACCTCTTCGAGTCAGTTGCGAAGGACGCCGGGCCGTTCCAGAAGTCCGCTGCGGCGCACCTCGAGGCGTTGACCAAACAGCTGGCATTGACGACGGCACAGGCGACCGAGTTGTCGCAGCGTCTGTACGCGATTCCATACATGCACGAAAGCGAGCGGTTCTCGTACGTGCAGAACGGCAAGCCCGTGCTCGGCTATCGCGGCAGGCGGACCGACGAAGGGCAGGGATACGCCGGGTTCGAGGACATCTTCAGAGGACCCGAGTCGTTCATTCGCGGGCCGGATGCGCGTCTACGTGCCGCTTCTGAAGCGGCACAGCCGGGTGCTCGACATCGGCTGCGGCCGCGGCGAGATGCTCGATCTGCTGCGCGACGCGGGCGTGCCGGCAGCCGGGCATCGACGTTGACGAAGGGATGGTGGCGCGGTGCCGCGGGAAAGGGCATGCCGTTGAACGGCGGGACGCCGTCTCGTACCTGCGCGAACAGCCGGACGCGTCGATTCCTGCGATCTTCGCCGCCCAGGTGGTCGAGCACCTGCCGTACCGAGGAGCTGATGACGTTCCTCCACGTCAGTCTCGCGAAGCTGGCTCCAGGCGGACAGCTGATCTTCGAGACCGTCAACCCACATGCGATCGAAGCGTTCAAGACGTTCTGGACCGATCTCACGCATCAGCGCCCGATTTTTCCGGAGGTGGCGGTCGCGTGGTGCTGGCTGATGGGATTCGATCAGGCGTATGTGATCTTCCCGAACGGCAGCGGGGACCTGGACAAAGATCGCCGGACTCAGGGCGATACGCCGTCGTTGCGACGACCGGCGCCGCGCGTGCGCCCGGACAGGGACCCGTGTGAGTGGCAAACGGACCTCGACGCCGTCTCGTGCGACCACGAGTCAGGTGATCGATTGAGAATACTGGTGGCTGGCCCGCCGAAGACGGGCAACGTGTGGCTGGAGAAGCTGCTCAGCCTGGCGTTCGATCTCGAATGGATTCGTCAGGCGCCTTCGTACGATTTCTGGAGCAGGCATGACCTGTCCGGACTCGAGGCCTTCATCGCCGGCGGCGATCCTGGTTGCCGCGCCATCGGCAAGGCGATCGATCACGATGACGTCCTGGACCTTCTCGCCGGCGAGTTCGGATCGTTGCTCGATCACGGGTTTGCCTGGCTGGAGGCCGGCCGGAGCCTGATCGTGCGCTACGAGGCACTCCATGGCGATCCCGCCGCCGTGCTCACCGATGCGCGCGCGCACCTGAACATACCTTTCGCGACGACGGTCGAACGGGCTATTGAAGGTGCACAGGCGGATGTGATGCGGACGCAGGGAGCCGATCTGAAAAAACACATCTGGTCCGGCGGTTCGGGCGCCTGGCAGAAGCATCTATCCGCGAAGCACCTTCAGCTGTTTCGGGATCGACACGCATCGCGCGTCGCGCGGCTCGGCTACTCCGTCCGATAACCGTGCGCCGGTATCCTTGCGCCTCCCGTAGCCGCCTGATACACTCGCGCCGTGGCTGCGCATGAGATTCCGCGCGATGCCCGCGTGTACATCGCAGGGCATCGAGGCCTGGTTGGATCCGCCATCGCTCGCCGGTTGAAGGCCGGCGGCTTCACGGACGTTCTCGGCGCGACTCGTCATCAACTCGATCTGCGCGACCAGGCTGCCGTGAACTACTGGTTCAGGGCGAACCGGCCCGAGTACGTGTTTCTCGTCGCGGGCACGGTCGGCGGGATCCTCGCGAACAGCACGCGTCCGGGCGAGTTCATCTACGACAACCTGATGATTCACGCCACGGTCGTCGAGGCCAGTCGCCTCAACGGCGTGAAGCGGCTGCTGTATCTGGGAAGCTCCTGCATCTACCCGAGAGACTGCGAGCAGCCGATCCGCGAGGAGTACCTGTTGAGCGGCCAGCTCGAACCCTCGAACGAGCCGTACGCCGTCGCGAAGATCTCCGGCATCCGGCTCTGTCAGGCATACCGCCGGCAGTACGGATGCGACTTCATCTCGGCGATGCCGACCAATCTGTACGGTCCCGGCGACAACTTCGATCTGAACAGCTCCCACGTCGTGCCGGCGCTGATGCGGAAGTTTCACGAGGCGAAGATCGCGGAAGCCGGCAGCGCCGTGGTCTGGGGCACCGGCACGCCGCGGCGCGAGTTCCTGCATGTGGACGACCTCGCGGACGCCTGCCTGTTCCTGATGGAGCGCTACGACGCCGACGAGCACATCAACGTCGGCACCGGCGAAGACTTGTCGATTCGTGAGCTCGCCGAGCGGATTCGCGATATCGTCGCACCCGGTGTCGAGATCACCTTCGACGCCAGCAAGCCGGACGGCACGCCGCGCAAGCTGCTCGACGTGGGCCGCCTCCACGGTCTGGGCTGGCGTCATCGCATACCCTTGAGCCAGGGTCTTCGATCGACCTACGAGTGGTTCTGCGGTCAGGCCGACGAGGCCGCGCTGGTCACTCGCGGCTCCGTGTAGGCTTGGGCGCTTCCAACCCCGCCACCCTTCGCATGGATGTCGAGCCGGAGCCGCGCTCGCACGATCGCGATGCGGATGCGTATCGCGCGCGTCGCGTTGCGCACTGGGACGCCCTCGCGGGCTCGAGCGCCGACCGCAAGGCGCCGGCCCGCAGCTACCATCGCCGCCTCGCGCACATCTACCAGTTCCTCGTGACGCCGGGACTGCGCGTGCTCGAACTCGGGTGCAGCGAAGGACATCTGCTGGCCGCGCTGCGGCCAGCGGACGGCGTCGGCGTGGATTTCTCGCCGCGCATGATCGAGAACGCCAGGGAGCTGCACCCCGATCTGCGGTTCGTGCAGGCCGACGCGCACGACGTGTCGGGTCTCTCCGGAACGTTCGACGTCATCCTGCTGTCGGATCTGCTCCACGATGTCTGGGACGTCCAGGCACTCCTCACGGGTCTCACGCGCCTGTGCCATCCGGGCACGCGGCTGATTGCGAACTTCTACAGCCGCCTCTGGGAAGGGCCGCTCGCGCTCGCGGGTCGAGCCGGCCTCGCCCGCCGGCTGCTGAAGCAGAACTGGCTGACCGTCTCCGACGTCACCAACCTGCTTCACTTGAGCGACTTTCGGGTCGTCCGGTCATGGCAGGAGGTCTTGTGTCCGCTGCCGCTTCCGGGGATCGCTCCGCTGTGCAATCGTTACCTGGTCAAGCTCTTTGGCATTCGCCACCTCGCCCTCGCGAACTTCATCATGGCGAGGCCCCTCTCGGCAGGCGCGCCTCGCGCAGCCCCTCGCGTGTCGGTCGTGGTGCCGGCGCGCAATGAGGCGGGGAACGTCCCGGCGATCTTTTCGCGGACGCCCGACATGGGCGCGGGCACGGAGCTGATCTTCGTCGAGGGGCATTCCTCCGACGACACCTACGGCGCCATCGAAGCGGCGATCCGCGCGCACCCGGAGCGCCGGGCGCAGCTGCTCCGGCAAACAGGAAAGGGCAAGGGGGATGCGGTCCGGGCCGGCTTCGCGGCCGCGACCGGCGACATCTTGATGATTCTGGACGCCGACCTCACCGTGCCCCCTGAGGATCTGCCGCGCTTCTTCGAGGCGATTCGATCGAACAAAGGGGAGTTCATCAACGGCGTACGCCTGACCTATCCGATGGAGGACAAGGCCATGCGATTCGCCAACCTGCTGGGCAACAAGTTCTTCAGCCTCGCCTTCAGCTGGCTCCTCGGCCAGTCGATCAAGGACACGTTGTGCGGGACGAAGGTCATCCGGCGCGAGGCCTACCAGACGCTCGCCGCCAACCGGGAGTACTTCGGCAACTTCGATCCGTTCGGCGATTTCGATCTGCTGTTCGGGGCCGCGAAGATGGGCCTCGAAATCGTGGACCTGCCCGTCCGCTACAAGGAGCGCACCTACGGCGAGACCAACATCCAGCGCTGGAGTCACGGATGGCTGCTGCTGAAGATGTGTGTGTTCGCCGCGGGCCGGATCAAGTTCGTCTGACATGGGCACAACCGGCGCGGACGTCGCTGCTGTGAGCACGGAGAAATACGAGACCGGCGCATCACGTCCACAGGCGGCCTGGTCGTGGACCGAAGCCCTCATCGTGCTCTGCCTGCAAATCGCACTCGTAGGCGTCATCTACCGGCACACGCTCCAACTGGCGTTTCTCTCGGATGCCTGGGTGTACCTCGGGAACCTTCGCCGCGGAGTGTGGACCACACTGACGACGCCGATCGGGTACCACTATCAACCGGTCGCGTGTGCGTGGGTCGCGTTGATTCGGGCGGTGTTCGGCGAGCGTCCTGCCGTGTTCCAGGCTGTCAACCTCGCGCAAGTCGCGGCGCTCGGGTACCTCACGTATGCGCTCGGCCGGCGACTCTTGAACGACAACGTGGCGGCCTTTCTGGCCAGCCTGCTGTTGATTGGCAACGCCGCCTTCTACGAGATCGCGTACTGGCCGCTCGCGGGCAACATGCACTTTCTCGCGGCGCTCCTGTACGTGCTCGCGGTGATCCTCGCCTGCGACCTCGCACGCGGTCGCCTCGGCCGCAGTGGGCCGTGGCTGCTGGCCGTGACGGTTCTCGCCGCGATCTTCACCCACCCGGCAACGACGACCGCCGTACCCGTCTGCGGGTTGACGCTGCTGCTGCTCGGGGACCGGACGGGAGACCGCATCGGCTTCGGCGACACCCGCGCGCAGAAGCTCCTCGCCCTGGGACTCCTGGCTGCGGTTGCCGTGCTGTTCGGGCTGACACGCCTTTCGTTCACCTCGGAGTTCAGCTCGGGCCCGCAGCCAGGCTTCGACTCCATGCGCGCCTACTGGCTCGTCTCGCGCGGGATCGTCGCGGTCTTCAGCCTCCGAGGGTCGCACGAAGTCATCCATCGGATGATCACGCTCGGGACGTATGCCGGGTTCGACACGCCAAGGATCTGGCTGTACGTCGCCGGCTGGCTCGCGGTCACGTTGATCGCGCTCATCATCGCGTTCTGGCGGACGCGGACGTCCGGCGTCCGCGTGCTGGTCGCCTTCTTCGCCACGCATCTCGTCGTGCTCACGCTCGCCGGCGGAATGGCGTCACGCGAGAGCCACATCCCGGCCGTCCCGGCGGCGCTCCTGACAGCGTGGGTACTGGGATCGATCGCTGAGCGGATGGCGGCGACCGCGACGACGGCTGCCGCCGCGATCTGTCGGCTGATCCCTGCTGTCGTGGTGTTGCTGCTCGTTGTGTCCGCGCAGGCGGATCACCTGACCGCGGCGACGGTGGCAGCGACTTCTTCGAGCGTCTCGCGCGAGCTGATCGCCCAGATCAGGGCGCTCGCGCCGCCAGGAGGGCGGGCCGTACACCTCACCCTGGTCAACATGCCGGGAATCATTGCGTCCCGCGGGATCGGCGCTTTCGTCTTCTCCAACGGTCTCGCCGCTCAAACGCGCCTGACGTCGTCCGCGGTCGCCACGCTGGAGCTCCGTCAGCTCGCCGTGAAGAGCGCGCCGCCCGACTTTGCCGCGGGCACCGTGCCCATCAGCCCGGCGGAGCTTCGGACGGAGCTCCAGGATCCGTCCCGCATCGTGATGATCTTCGAGACGGATCCCTTTGGCCTCAGGCGGCTCACCGCCGATGGGCTCGACAGCGTGCTGGCCCGTTGACGGTCCCGATCGTCGCCCGGCCTCGTGGAGCGAGCTCTTGACCGACGCACCCGATCGCGCGCGTCCACGTCATGGCTGGGCGGCCGCGCGCCTGCGCAGCCTGCTGGCGCACCCGCTCGCCCTGGGCCTCGATCTCGATTCCGCCGAAGCCACGATCGTCCACGGACGTCTCATTCGCGAGAAGCCGTTTCTCGAGCACCTCTATCGCTACTACTACTCGCAGTACGACGCCGTTCTGAACCGTGCCGCACCCGGCGGTCTCGTGCTCGAGATCGGCGCGGGAGGGGGCTTCTATCGCGAGCTGCGGAGAGGTGTGCGCTCGCTCGATCTCCGCCCGGGCGCCAGCGTTGACGTGGTCGGGTCGGCGCTCGCGCTGCCGTTCCGCGCCGCGTCCGCGTCGGCCGTCCTGATGCTCAACGTGCTGCATCATCTGCCAGATCCAGCCGAGTTCTTCCGCGAGTGCGAGCGTATCCTGAAGCCCGGCGGGCGAGTGTGCCTGATCGAGCCGTACGCGAGCCCTCTCAGCCGTCGCCTCATCAAGCCGCTGCATCACGAGCCGTGGGATGAGGGAGGAACGTGGCGCCTGCCGGAGCGAGGCCCCATGACGGGGGCGAACATGGCGCTGCCGTCGATCGTCTTCGTGCGGGACCGGGCAAAGTACGACGTGGCGTTTCCCAATCTGCCGGTGGACGGCCTCCGGTTCCACACGATCGCGTTGTACTTGCTGTCGGGCGGCGTCGCCATGCGATCGCTCGTGCCGGGCGCGTTCTTCACGCCGCTTCTGGCGCTCGAACGGCTGCTGCAGCCGGCTGGCCGCATGTTGTGCAGCATGATGACGGTCGAGCTCGTGAGGCGGTAGGCAGGTGGCGCGAGGGCTCGGCGCCAGGAAAGCCGTCAGGCAGGCGAATCGGCGGTCGAGACTGCCGTCGGCACCGGTGGCGCCGCCGGGTGCGCCAGCTGCCGCTCGTAGAAATCCAGGCCCTCCCCCACACCGCCGTCGAACACGAGCTGCCCTTTCTCGAGCACGCACACCCGCCGGCAGATCGCTCGAATGGACGCGGGCGCGTGCGAGACGAAGACGATGGTCTTGCCCTCGGCAATGAATTGCTTGATCGTCGCCGCGCACCGCAGCTGGAAGTCGGCGTCGCCGACGGCGAAGATTTCGTCCAGCAAAAGGATGTCGGGGTTGAGATTTGCCGCGATCGCGAATCCCAATCGCATGTACATGCCCGAGGAGTAGTTCTTGATCGGGACATCGATGAAGTGCTCGAGCCCTGAGTACTCAACGATCGCGTCGTAGATGCGGTGGATCTCCGCGCCCGTCAGGCCGTGAATCGAGGCGCTGAGGAAGACATTCTCCCTGCCCGTCAGCTCGGGATGAAACCCGACCCCCAGCTCAATCATCGACGAGATCCGGGCGCCGCGGGCAACGAGCAACCTGCCGGCGGTCGGCCGGTGGATGCCGGCGATCAGCTTCAGAAGGGTGCTCTTGCCCGATCCATTCCGCCCAATCAATCCGAGGGCTTCCCCATGCTCGATGCGCAGCGGAGACGTTCGTCAATGCCCAGAACTCCTCGATCGACTGGCTTCGGTCGGCATGAAAGAGGCTGAGGAAGCGGACCTTGAGCTCGACGGCCGCGTTGTGCCTCAGGAGAAACCGCTTGGAAACCGACTGCGCTTCGATGACGGGCACTAGACGTGCTCCATGAATCGATCCTCGAGCCACAGGAAGAGGAGTGCCCCGACGACAAAGGTGCCGAGCGCGTAGACGCTGGAGATCATCCACAACGTCGCATCGGGCCAGGCCCGATGGAAGAACATCTGCTGATACGCGACGACGAACGACGATACCGGGCTCAGCAGGATCAGCAATCGCAGGCGCTCAGGCACCTGGGTGAGCTCGTAGACGATGGGCGTCGACCAGAACAGCACGGCGAGCGCAACTTCGAGCAGGTGCCGGACATCCCTGAAAGAAGGCCGTCGCCGTCGCGAGAATCAGTGCGACGCCCATCGTGAAGATGACCTGAAGCGCCAGGAAAAACGGGAAGAGCAACATCGGCGCAGCCGGCGGCACATGATTCCACAGCATCATGAACGGCAGGAAGACCATCATCGTGAGGAGGTACTGCGCCAGATTGAAGAGCACCGTTCCTATCGGGAGAATCGCCCGCGGAAAGAGCACGCTCTTCAGCAGGCCGGCATTGTCGACGATCGCTCCCGTCGACATGGCAGCGGAACTGGAAAAGAGGGTCCACGACAGCAGCCCGATCATCAGAGAGAAGACGAATCCTTCGCTGCGCATTCGCAGGATCACGGTGAAGGCCACCGTGTAGACGATCATCATCAGGAGAGGATTGGCGAGCGACCAGAGGAACCCGAACACCGACCCGCGGTATTTCAGCTTGATGTCCTTCAGCACCAGGTTCTTCAGCAGCTCGCGATAGCGATAGAGGCTGCCCACGGCGACGGCCAGCGTCGCCATCTCCTCGGTGTGATCGACCAGGTCGCCGACCGCCGCGCGTGCGTCGAAGCGCGATTGCGCCCTCGCTCTGAGCGCCCACGCGCCCCGCCACCCCAGCGCAGCGATCGTCAGCAGGATCGCGTCCCCGATGAACGCGCCGCGCGAAACCCCCTCGAGTCGCGATAGCACGCCGAGAAGCAGTCCGGCCGCGACCGTCCCGATTGCGACGCCGATGACGACGCGAACCAGCCAGTCGACGCGCGGCCGGCGCGCATAGGCGCCGGCGAGCGCCAGGGCGGCCAGCTGGCCGATGACGACGAAGAGCAGACTGGATCGCGCACCCGGCAGGAACGCGTCGCGTGTCCCGGCGGAAAATCTCAACCAGTAGGTCGCGAAATAGATGACGACGGCGAGCCCGCCGTCCAGCAGGATCCCGAGACCGGGCGGTGGCCGCCGGCGCAGCACCGCGTCAGCGTTGGCACTGGGAAGAGGGTCGCGCACGCCTGCCGACATGGTCCGCTCGACTGCTGAATCGCCGACGGGAGACGAAGCCGATCGGCTCAAACTGACTGATCGTCCGTGTCGACCATGAAGAAGGCAACGACGAAACTGCAGCGAGCGATCGGATGAACGGCTGCCAACGGGAGGACCAATCAGCCGTAAGAATAGCATCAACCCGTCGGTTGCGGGACGAGGCTCAGCCGGTGAAGCGGGTTACCTGTCAGGCGTGAGGACGGTTGGAGGCAAGTGCAGCGGACGTGCAACGCGCTCGGCGCCCCCCGGGGAGGGCGCCGAGCCGCCGGCTACTTTTCGATAACGGGGATGTCGTTCGCGATGCCCCACTGGAACGAGGCACTCCCGCCGCTCGAATACCGCAGGTACCACGTGCCGTTCGCTGGACGATACACGGCCACATCCGCGCGGCCGTCACCATCGAAGTCCGACGGGATCGGCACGTCGTTTCCGACGCCCCACTGAATGGTGGTCTGTCCCGAGCCCGAGTACCGGATGTACCACGTGCCGTTCGACGGCCGGAAAACCGCGACGTCGATCTTGCCGTCGCCGTCGTAGTCGGCAGGTACCGGAATATCGCCGCCGACTCCCCACTGAACCGAGGCGAACGTCGACGTGTTCGACTGCTTGATGTACCAGGTCCCGTTCGACGGACGGAAGACCGCGATATCCGTGATGCCGTCGCCGTCGAAGTCCGCCGGAACCGGAATGTCCCCTCCGACACCCCACTGCGCGCTCGACGACGTCCACTTCGCCGACAGCAGCCAGTACCAGGTCCCGGTCGATGGCCGGAAGACCGCAACGTCGGTTCGACCGTCGCCGTTGTAGTCTCCGGGCACCGGAATGTCACCGCCGTTCCCCCAGAGAACGCCCCCTGGAGCGTTGTTGCCCGAGTACACCCAGTACCAGGTGCCCGTCGACGGCCGATACACGGCAATGTCGCTCTTGCCGTCGCCGTCGTAGTCGCCTGGTGACCGGCACGTCGCGCCGGTGCTCCCCACTGCAGCGTCTTGCCGGAGACGGATCCGAAATACCACGAGTACCACGTCCCGGTGGACGGACGGAACACGGTCAGGTCGGTGCGAAGGTCGCCGCTGAGATCGCCCGCCACCGAATACGGCACGCCCACGCGTCGCGAGACTTCAACCGACGGCGAGCTCAACATCCCCGCGGAGTTGTACGCGCGTACGATGAAGTAGTACGGCGTATTGTTCGCGAGTCCGCTCAGCGAACGGCTGGTGGTCTTGCCGACGTCGAGGCTGCGCGTATACTGGCCCGATTGGGAACCCCAATACAGGATGTACCCCGATACCGGTTCCGGATTCGGATCCCACGCCAGCGTCAACGTCGCGGCTTGCGCACCAGTGGCGCCGAGCAACAGGAAAGTAGCAATGCTCCCCAGGCGAGCTATGAGGGTTTTCCGCATGGGGCCGGGCACAGCAACGGATGTGCCACGGGCCTCAGCCATAATTGACACTTCAACCCATTGAAAAGGTGTAACTTACAGAAATACAAATTTTGGAGGGGGTTACGCCCTCCACTCGACCTCGCAGAATCGTTGTAACACTTACACTATGGCAGTTGAGGCCCCCCGCGACCCGTCGCGATCGCCGCCGATCGATCCCGTCTGGCAGCGCTGGCCGAAAAGGCCAGACCACGTGACCGTCGCCGTCATCATCGTCAATTGGAACGGCGCGGACCTGCTCCGGCAGTGCCTGGAATCGCTGGAGCGTCAGACCAGGCGGCCCGATCGCATCGTTGTCGTCGACAACGCCAGCACCGACGACTCGCTCTCGCGCGCCGAAACCCACCTTCGCGATGTTCAGCTGGTCCGTCTCGACGCCAACGTCGGCTTCGCTGAAGCGAACAACATCGGCGCCCGGGCGGCTGGGGCCGTGGACGCCCTCGCGCTGCTCAACCCCGACGCTGTCGCTGATCGGGCCTGGCTCGCCTCACTGGTTCAGGCGGCCGAACACGACCCGGCTGCGGCGTCGTTCGCCAGCCAGATCCGCCTCGCGGCGACTCCCGACTACCTCGATGGCGCCGGCGACAGTTATCACGTCTCGGGACGAGCCTGGCGGAACGGTCACCGAGCGGCCTCGAGCGAATGGCCCGCGACCGACGCGGAGGTCTTTGCGCCGTGCGCCGCGGCGGCGCTCTACCGGCGGGAGGCTTTCGAAGAGGTCGGTGGGTTCGACGCCCGATATTTCTGCTATTTCGAGGACGTGGACCTGGGCTTTCGCCTCCGGCTTCGCGGTCACCGCTGCCTCTACGTCCACTCGGCCATCGTCCATCACGTCAGCTCCGCGCTGAGCGGGTACCGGAGCAACTTCGCCGTCTACCATGGCGAACGGAACATGGTCTGGACCTTCGTCAAGAACATGCCTGGGCCTCTGCTGTGGCTGTACATGCCGCAGCATCTGGCGCTGAACCTTGCGGCGCTGGCCTATTACCCGTTCCGGCGGCAGGGCCTGGCGATCATCAAGGCGAAGATCGACGCGCTGAGAGGGCTGCCGGGCGCGGTACGACAACGCCGGCCCGTGCAGAGCGCCGTTCGGACGGATCCCGTGGTCGCTGCGTCGCGCGATGCGCCGCGGACTGACGGCGCCGTACCTTTCCCGCTACTCGTCTCCCGCGAGTTGACCGCCGGCGGTGTCAACCGCCGGTGGGGTCAGAGTTCAATCTTCAATCGATGTGTCCGGCAATCATTCACGTGTTTCGAGAAAAATTACACAAACACAGATGAGCTCGTGCAAGTCCTTCTTCGTGCGAAGGCGTGTTCGCGCGGTTTACCACTCGACGCGGTTGCTATAGACTCGGGCTTCAACATGGGAAAGCGGGCGCTCATCAGCGGTATTACCGGTCAGGACGGCTCGTATCTTTCGGAGCTGCTCCTCAGCAAAGGCTATGAGGTTTACGGGATCGTCAGGCGCGCAAGCACCACGAACTACTGGCGCATCGAGCATCTGCTCGACAGGATCCAGCTCAGGCCAGCTGATCTGCTCGACCAGCTCTCGCTGATTCGCGTCATCGACGACGTGCGTCCGCACGAGTTCTACAACCTGGCCGCGATGTCCTTCGTGCCGGCGTCGTGGGATCAGCCGATGTTGACGGGGGAGTTCAACGCGCAGGGCGTGACCCGGGTGCTCGAGGCTGTCCGGCACGTCGACACCGGGATCAGGTTCTATCAGGCGTCGTCGAGCGAGATGTACGGAAAGGTTCGCGAGGTCCCGCAATCCGAGACGACGCCGTTCTATCCGAGGAGCCCCTACGGCGTCTCGAAGGTGTTCGCCCACTACATCACCGTCAACTATCGCGAGAGCTACAACCTGTTCGCGGTTTCCGGCATCCTGTTCAATCACGAGTCTCCCCGGCGTGGACTCGAGTTCGTGACCCGAAAAGTCACCGACGGCGTCGCACGAATCAAGCTTGGCCTGGCCGAGAGCATCAGCCTCGGGAACCTCGATGCGCGACGCGACTGGGGATTCGCGGGCGACTACGTCCGCGCGATGTGGTTGATGCTCCAGCAGGACCAGCCGGACGACTATGTCGTCGCAACCGGTGTGAGCCATTCCGTGCGCGAGCTGGTGGAGGTCGCGTGCGAGCACGCGGGGCTCGACTGGAAAGCGTGCGTCAAGCAGGATCCCAAGCTGCTTCGGCCTGCGGAGGTCGATCACCTCATTGGCGTGTCGACGAAGGCGCGTCAGAAGCTTGGGTGGACACCGGACGTTGATTTCAAGAGCCTCGTGACGATGATGGTGGACGCCGACATCCGCCGGCTGTCCGAGACGCGCTCGCCGGCCACCGCACTTCGATAGCGCTCCGCCCAGCCTTCCCACGCGCGAGCGTGGTCACCGTATTTTCACGTGGCTGCCGTGATTTATCGTGGGCCCTAGCTCGCCTGATTGCGACGCACGACCGACGGCATGTGGACCTCGTCGATAGTGAAGCGCATGCGGCGAAGCGTGACCTTCAGCCGCTGGCATTCCTGCAGCAGTTCAGCAAGGCGGCCCGGCTCGATGTCGCGAATGCTGATCAGGATCTCGGCGATGTCATGGCGCATGACGACGGCCTCCAGGCTGTCGCCGCCGCCCAGTACCGGAATGCCTTCCAGACGCATTCGGTGTTTCTGCGGGTCGTCGTCGATGAACCCGACGGGCTGAAAGCCGGCGGCCGGGTTCTGCAGGATTTCGCGCACCAGGAGCGTCCCGCCGCGGCCGGCGCCGTAGACGAGCACACGGCGCCCGCGGACGCGGACCTTCCGGAGATAGCTGTCGATCCCGCTCGTGACCGCACGCGCACCCACCAGCAGGAACCACGCGACGAGCGCGTCGATCACGAACACGCCGCGCGAGAACCGCTCGAAGCGGAACACGAACAGGACGAACAGGACTGATCCCGTGAGCCCGAGGGCGAGCCCTTTGATCAGCGTGCCGAGCTCGGCGGCAGACACGCTTCGCCATACCTGCCGATACTTGCCGGTCAGGTACAGGCCCGCGACCTGCAGGCCGATGACGATCGGCAGCGATCGCACGAACGGCGGGAAGAAGACGGCGAAGTCGGCCCCCTGGAAGCGCAGACGGAAGGCCGCGTAGTACGCGACCGCCAGAAGGCCCGTGTCGGCCAGGACCTCATACATCCGCCGTCGCTGCGCGATGTCGGCGATCAGTGGAGGCGCTGCGGTGCTGTCCCCGTCAGCGGCGGGCTCCGCGGTGCTGCCGAGGACGATCCCGATCGCGACGACGACCATCGCGTAGAGGAATACCGCCGCGAGCGTCGGGCCCAAAGGCAGGCGGCCGAGCCCGATGGCGAGAAACGCTCCCGCAGACGCGAGCGCGTAGAGCGTCAAGACGGCCGTTCGCTCGCTGACGCCGAGCGCGACGAGCCGATGCGACGTGTGATCGCGCCCGCCCACCATCGCGCTTCTGCCCGCACGCCGGCGCGTATAGGTCACGAACGCCGTGTCGAAGATCGGCACCAGCAGGATCAGCATCGGCACCAACGTGGTGTTGATGCCGCGCGACTCCGTCGGCGCGATCCAGAGCCACGCGCCGCCGAGAAACGATCCGAGGAAGAAGCTGCCGCCGTCGCCCATGAAGATCGACGCGGGAGAGAAGTTGTGGATCAGGAAGCCGACCGCGGCGCCGACGAAGGCCGCGAACGGAATCGTCAGCGCGCTGCCGTGGCCGGACAGGAGCAGCCCGAGGTATCCGACGCCGGCGATCGCCGCGACGCCGGCAGACAAGCCGTCCATGTTGTCGAGCAGGTTGAACGCGTTGGTGATCCCCACGATCCACGTGAATGCCAGCAGCTGATCGACGATCATCGATCCCGTGATCGCGGGCGGCGACACGAGGATCAGCAGAAGACCGGTGATCAGCATCTGGGCGATCAGCTTCGTCAGCGGCCGCAGCCTGCGGAAATCGTCCACGATGCCGAGGATGGCCATCAGGCCGGAGCACAAGAGCAGTGGCGCAAGCGGCAGCCAGCGGTCCACCATCGAGAGGCCGGCGATGAATCCGGCGATGATCGCGAGCCCACCGAGGAACGGCACGGGCCTGCGATGCCAGCGATCGTCGACAGGAATCGAGACATGCCCGCCGCGGATGGCGAGGGCACGGACGGCGGGTGTGGCGAGCGCCGCAACCACCGCACTGATGCAGAACGAGGCGAGGATTTGAAACAAGGACGGCGACATCACCAAAGCCACGGCAGGCGCCGCTGCGAAACCTCACTGCTCATCGTCAGCTGAAGCCCACAGTCGATGCGAGCATCCGTCACGGCGAGCGATCGTAACATGGTCGCACGCTTTATCGGCCGATCGCGCGTCGATCTTTAGGGATGATCGTCAACGAGGCTCGACTCGACCGATCATCAGGATGTCGTTGCCGGTGAGATTCGGTTCGAGGACATCCAGATCGAGCTGTCGGAATCGCGGCGCGGTCGACGGCTCCGACAAGCTGAACCGTAGATCGAACCAGCGATCGGATGGCACGACCACGACGTTGGCGACGCGTCCATCGAGACGCAGCCGCACGTGAAGCGGCGAGGCCCCGACGGCACGTAGCGGGATCGTGACGGTTCGCGCGTTCGCGGGCAGGAACACGGCGCTGCGTCCCGCCGACAAGCGGTAGCGCACATCAGACGGATCGGTCTGCCAGCGCGACAGGCCGAAGCCGACGTGCTCCATATTGGCCACCGCCATTTCCTGCCGCGCGCGCAACGGTACGAGCAGGAGCACGGCGAGCATCGCCGCGGTCGTCAGCCGTCGAATGGGCCAGGACCCCGGCGCCCCTGGCCCTGCGACTCCCGCCGCCGCACCGAGCATCACCCAGAACGTAAACGCTGGTTCATCGAGCAGGAGCGGATGACCGGCGAGCCACGTCAGGACAAATGCCGCGAGGCCCGCCGCGATTCCCCAGCGGAGAGGACCGGCGCGATCGCCGTGCAGGGACGCCTTCACACGCATGCCCGCGCGCGCGAGGAGCCAGACGATTGATCCAAAGCCCACGAGGCCGAGCTCCGCGAGAATCTGGAGGAAGTTGTTGTGCGCGTTCTCGCTCGCCGCGCGCGGAAAGATGCGCAGCAGCTCCGGCGAGCTGAACTCGCCCGACGACTGATAGTACTGTCCGACGCCCACGCCGAAGATTGGGGCGGTTGCCGTCATGCGCGCGCTGGTTTTGACCAGCTCCCACCGGATGCGAACGGCCGCGAACGATGACGGTTGCGTGCCGCGTTTGAGGTAGTAGGCGGCGACGCCCGCGCCGGACACCACGATGATCGCCGCGATGAGCGCCGTGAGCATCGTGTGCCGCGGCGTCAGCCGGCGCATGCGGCGCGCGAGCGGAAGGGCAGCCGCCAGGACCCCGGCGACCAGTGCCGCGCGGGAGCCGGTGATCCAGAGAGCCAGCCCGATAATCACCGCCGGGACGACCCAGCGTCGCCGGCGCGGCTCCCACGCGATCCCGAGCGCGGCGAAGAGCGCGAGCACGAAGTACGACCCGGCGGCGTTCAGGTCGGGCACGAGCGCGCTCGAGCGGATGTTCGCGAGATAGCGAAGGAAGCCCGCCACGGGAGCGTCGAGCCGGCGCGCGCCGGACCACAGCACCCACACGTTCAAGGCGGCCGCCGCCGTCGCCCCCGCGACAGCGAGGCGGGTCAGTCGCGGGAGGAAATCGTCGCGCACCTCCGCGATGGCAGACGCCGCCCTGAACAGGAACAGGCACTCCATCAGTCGTGCGGCGGCATCGAGCGCGTCACCGTTCCGCTTGATCAGGAAGAAATCGGCGAACGTGCCGGCGGGACCGCTCGCAAACGGACTGCCCGTCAGTTTCCAATTCAGGACCGCTTCGTACACGAGGAGCGAGGCGGCCACCACCGTGATCGCCAGGCGCACGGGAGCGTCGAGATCGTCGCGCGGCCGGACAGGCTGTCGGATCGCGCCCAGGAACCATCCCGCAGCGGCCGCAACGACGAGCACCTCAGCCCAGGCGACGTGATAATTCCATACCCTCCCAATCCAGCCCGCGACCGGAATGGCGCCCGCCACGATCGCCAGCCCCAGGTCCGGCCGCAACATCGTCACGGCCGAGAGGCCCAGCAGTGGCAGAAGAAGCCAGCCGGGGACTTGCTCCACCCTGGTGAGCGACGAGAGCAGCGCGAGCGACGCCGCGGCACCCAATGTGGCGCCCGCGATGTGCGGGATGCGCCGGAGCAGCGTGAAGACGATGACGTCCTCGGGCGGGTTCCCGGCGTCCATCACGGACGAGGTCAGCGGTGCGCGACGATGGCGTAGTCGAGCCACGTGAACATTCGTGCGTTCAGGGTGTCGACGTTGGCGTTGATGGTGTCGACGAGCTCCGGCGGCACGCCGACGGCCGTCGCCACCTTCTGCAGCCGATCTTCCGGCGGCACCGGCGATCGATATTCGATTCGCGCGGTCGTGAACCCGCTGGCGAGGACCAGATACTGGAGCGTCTCGGGATGCAGCGGCCAGACGTGCGTGATGTCGCGAATGAAGCTCTCGAAAAACGCGACCCAGCACGCGGGGTTCAGCGTTTCGAGGACGAGGGGAGCGCCCGGGCGAAGCGCATGATGCGCGAGCTCGAGGAATCGCAGCAGGTAGTCGGGCTTCAGATGCTCGACGACCTGCGCCGCGAAGAGGCCGCCGAGCGATCCGTCCGGAGTCTGCGCGAGATACGACACGACGTCGGTTTCCGCGACCTCGAGCCCGCGGGCGCGGCAGACGTCGACCATTTCGTGATTCAGATCGAGCCCTCGCGCCGAGATCCCCCGGGCCTTCAGGAGATCGAGGAACTCACCGCGCCCGCAGCCGACGTCGAGCACGTCGGCTGTCCCATCGAAATAGGGAAGGTAACTCTCCATCCGTCGACGGATCTCGTCTTGCGATCCGCGAAATTGATCTTCGAAGCCGACGTACTTGTACGCGTCGAGATTCCCGCTGAACGTGCTCGGGTCGGTCGGCGCCGGGGCGGACATGTTCGGCGTTCCACCGATCGTCCCCGCGGCAGCCAGCCGTTCCAGCTCGCGCTTGGTTGCGAGCGAGGCCTGCTGCGAGATGCCGGCCAGCGTTCGGATCTCCTGGTGCGCCGCCGTCAGCGCCGCCACCTTGGCGTCGAAGCGCTGCTCGCGCGCGACCATCGATTCCCAGCGCTTCGCCAGATCGTCGGCCACGCCGTTGACGGCCGCGTTCACGACGAGCGCGCGTCCCGCGACCTCCCGATCCTTGGTGTCGACATACGCCGTGACCTGCTGGAGGTATCCCATCAGGCGCGACTCGAACGCCATCAGATCCGACAGTTGGCTGCGAAGCGCGTCGATGGTGGCCTCGAGGGCCTGCTGCGACGCTCGGGCCGCGGCCGCCTGGCGATTCAGATGATCGACCAGCCGTGAATTGAAGGCGGACTGCTGTTCGAGGCTCGGTCGCATGACGCGCCAGACCAGCGAGGCAATCCGGCTTTTCCATCCGCCGGCTGCGGGCCGGCTGTCAACCGACCATGACTGGTTCAGCGCCGCGAGTTGATGGTCGTCGATCGGGGCCGGCGGCGACGGCAGGTCCGCCGGCCGCATGACGGCGCCGTCGAGGGCCGTCAGCGCGTCGTTGTAGCGGCGATCCGCGTCGAGACGTTCCCGGGCGAGTCGCTCCAGCGTGGCGTCGAGGCGCTCATGCGCGGGCTCGTCCTGTCCGGCACGCTCCGCCATCAGGACCGCGCCGCCGCGGGCGCGATGACACCGTCCACCGGGCTGCTCGCCGAGGCATAGGGCTTCCGCGGCATGCGGCCCGCCTCGATACGCGAGACGGCCCGCTGCGACGGCCAGCTTCATCGCTTCGGCCATCGCGACCGGATCCCGCGCGAGCGCGATGGCGCTGTTCATCAGCACCGCGTCGGCCCCCAGCTCCATGGCGACGGCGGCATCGGATGCCGTGCCGACGCCCGCATCGACGATGACCGGCACGCGTGCCTGTGCCTTGATGATCTGAAGGTTGTTCGGGTTCTGCACCCCGAGGCCGGAGCCGATCGGCGCGCCCAACGGCATGACCGCGGCTGCGCCCGCGTCTTCGAGCTTGCGGCACACGACGGGATCGTCGTTGGTGTACGGCAGGACGACGAACCCTTCCGCGACCAGGACGCGCGTGGCTTCGAGCAGCGCTTCCGTGTCGGGGAACAACGTCTTCTCGTCGCCGATCACTTCCAGCTTCACCCAGTTCGACAGTCCCGCCTCGCGTCCGAGCCGCGCCGTGCGAATCGCGTCTTCCGCCGTGTAGCACGCGGCGGTGTTCGGCAGGATCAGGTACCGCTGGGGATCGATGTAGTCGAGCAGCGATTCCTTGCTGCGATCGGAGATGTTGACGCGCCGCACCGCGACGGTGACGATTTCGGCTCCCGACGCCTCGTGCGCCGCCGCCATCACCTGGTGGCTCGGGTACTTGCCGGTGCCGATGATCAGGCGTGATGAAAAGGCCCGGCCCGCGATGAAGAAAGCGCTCATGGATTAGCCGCCGCCGACGAAGTTGACAATCTCGATTTCGTCCCCCTCCACGATCATCGTGTTGCCGTAGGCCGCGCGCTTGATGACCAGGAAGTTGCGTTCGACGGCCACGCGGCGCGGATCGATCTCGAGCCTGGCAAGGAGGTCGGTGATCGTGAGAGGGCCTGGAACGGTGTACGCATCACCGTTCAGTTTGATGGTCAAAGTCTACTCCAGAAGTCCGTCCTGCGACAGCGCGTCGATCAGGCCCAGCGGTGCCGCGATCGAGCGCAGCGTCCCGGTGCCGTCCGCTCGCAAATGCGCCGGCAGCTCGACCGCGGGCGTCGGCAACGCCGCGGCCTCCTCGATCAGATGGACATAATCCTCCACCATCACCTCGACCGAATGCGTGCGCTGCCACCAGGCTTGCGCCGCCCGGCCGAGCCGCGCGCGCAGCTCCGCGTGTCGCGCGAGCCGCGTCATTGCCAGCGCCAGCGAATGATCCTCGTCGAGGATGTCGATGGCGATGCAGATGGGGGATGCCGGATGGTGGATGTCAGATGACGGATGCGAGGACATGGATGCTGGATCCCCGGTCGCACGCTCGGGGCCGGTCTCCTCCGTCATCCGCCATCTGTCATCCGTCATCGTCTCCGCCATGCCATTCACCTTCCACGTCCTCGGATCCACCGACGGGACGTCGCCCATGTGCACGAGATCCACGACGATGGTCGGGCGTCCGGCGGCGAGGGCGCGCAGCCATGGACCTGAGGTTTCGCGCGCGGTCGGCCATCGCAGGTTCAGGCTGACGTCGCAGGCGGCCAGATGGTCGGTCAACTCCTCGTCGGACTCCAGGTATCCCGTGATGATGACGCGATCGGCGAGATGCCGGCGCTGCACTTCGGCATGCACGTCGAAGTGCGCCATTGCGCGCCCGCCGAGCATCAATCGAGCATCCGGTGCGGACGGGGCGATAGCCACCATCGCGTCGAGGATCGGAATCAGGCGTTTGTCCGGCGTCAAGCCGCCGAAGCACCCGAACATCACGCACATCGTCCGGGATCGAATACCGGCTGCGCACGCGCCGGCGTGCGGCCGCTCCCTGCTCAGGAGGCACGAGCACGCCCTCGCCGAGATGTATCGATCGCACGCGCGCGTGCGGCCATCTGGCCGAGGAGCTCGCGCGCAGCGCCTGCGCCGTGCACCGCGACGAGACGTGACGTCTCGACGAGCGGCCGGACCATCGGCCAGTTGAAATACAGCGCCGAGTCGAAGCCGGCGACGGCCAGCTCGGCGACATCCGGGCCCACGTCGGGCTCGCTCCACGCGAGCTCGGCGCGATAGTCCGACGCCCGCCGTTCCCGGAGGAGCGCGGCCGCGCGCGCGTGGTGGAGGCGGGTGTCGTGCAGCACGACGAGCCCCGGATAGCGCAGCGCGTACGGCCACATGTAATCGTGATGTGACGAATTGCCGAATTGGTAGACCACCAGATCGTACGGGTGCCGCGCGTGGCGCCACACGAAGTCGTGGGCGGAGACGGCATCCGGCGCATCAGCGGAGACGTGATGGACGAAACTGTCGATGCCGATGCCTCTCGCGCGCAAGGCGCGCACCAGCTCATCGCTCCGCCCCGCGATGCCCGTGTGTGCGGGCGGAAACGGGCTAAACCAGGCGAGGCGCATCACGAAATGATTGTGATAGCATTCGGGGGTTGAACGGTTGAGAAAAGATTCACAAGCGCATGCAGGGCTGGCTTCCTATCCTTATTATGATCGGCCTCGGCGCCGGGTTCGCGGTGGTGAACATCGGTCTGTCGCAACTGGTCGGTCCGAGACGTCCCACGCCAGAGAAGCTCGCGCCGTATGAATGCGGCATGCCGCCGGTGGGCGATGCCCGGGAGCGCCAGCCCGTCAAGTTCTACCTCGTGGCGATGATCTTCCTCCTGTTCGACATCGAGGTCGCGTTTCTCTATCCCTGGGCGATGGCGCTCCGGGAGCTGCGATGGAGCGGGTTCATCCAGCTGATCGTGTTCTTCGCGATCCTGTTGACTGGCTACGTCTACATCTGGCGCAAAGGCGTCCTGGACTGGGGGCGCGACCGCGATTGATCGCGTCGGGTCGCCGGCGTCCGACCCGGGATCCGTGGACACCACATCATGCCTGAACTCGAAATTCCTGTACTGACGACTACTGTGGAAAAGATGGTGCAGTGGGCGCGCCGGTCATCGATCTGGCCGGTCACGTTCGGCCTCGCCTGTTGCGCGATTGAAATGATGGCCATGAGCGCGTCGCGCTACGACATCGCCCGCTTCGGCGCCGAGGTCTTCCGCGGATCGCCGCGCCAATCGGATCTGATGATCGTCGCCGGCCGGCTGTCGCGCAAGATGGCGCCGGTCCTCCGGCGCATCTACGATCAGATGCCCGAGCCGAAGTACGTGATCTCGATGGGTGCCTGTGCGTCGATCGGCGGCGTCTTCGACAACTACGCCATCGTCCAGGGTGTGGAGCAGATCGTCCCGGTCGACGTCTTCGTCCCCGGCTGCCCCCCGCGGCCCGAGTCGCTGATCTACGGCATCGTGCAGCTGCAGAAGAAGATCGACCAGATGAAGATGAGTGCATGAGGAGCTGACAGCTGACACACCTGTCAGCTGAGAGCGGATATGGATTCGAGCGCAATCGTCGAGACCCTGAAGCTGAGCGTTCCTCCGGGCTCCGTCGAGCCGGCGGCTGCCGGCGACGGCATGCCGACGATCTACGTGGCGCGCGAGCACCTCGTGGATGTCTGTCGCGAGCTGCGCGACCGGCCGGAGCTGGCGTTTGCGACGGCGCTGGACATGACGGCGTGTCGACTACATTCCGCGCGAGCCTCGCTACGAAGTGGTCACCCATCTGTTGTCGCCCGGCGTTGCCGGATTCGGCGACGCGCCGAAGCGGCTTCGCGTGAAAGTGCGGGTGCCAGGCGACGACCCCGTGGTGCCGACGCTGTCGGGTGTCTGGCTGTCGATGGGGTGGGCCGAGCGCGAGGTCTGGGATTTTTTCGGCATCCGCTTCGACGGCCACGCCGACCTCCGGCGCATCCTGATGCCCGATGACTGGGAAGGCTATCCGGGGCGCAAGGACTATCCGGTGCAGATCTCGATGACGCCGAAGGTGTACGAGCCGCTCCAGCTCACCGCCGAGGAATTCGCGAGCAACGTGCGGACGCGGGAACGGGCGCGGCAGGAGTAGCGGCCTGACGTGGCGGGCATCGATCGGGCGCGCCTGGCGGAGACCTCGCTGACGGCGGCGATCGCGCTGCACGAGCGCATGCGCGACAATCTCGGCCCGGTGCTCTCGGCCGCGCAGGCGGTGCTGGACGCGCTGCAGGCCGGCCGGAAGCTGCTGATTTTCGGCAACGGGGGGAGCGCGGCCGACGCGCAGCACGTGGCGGCGGAGCTGGTCGGCCGGTTTCTCCGGGAACGTCCGGCGCTGGCCGCGGTGGCGCTGACGACCGACACCAGCGTGCTGACGAGCGTCGCGAACGACTACTCCTTTGCGCACGTGTTCGTGCGGCAGATCGAAGCGCTCGGGCAGCCCGGCGACGTGGCGTTCGGGATCTCGACGAGCGGCATGTCCGTCAACGTCGAAGCCGCGCTGCAGGCCGCCCGATCGCGCGGGTTACGGACGGTTGCATTGACGGGACGCGACGGCGGGCGCGTCGGACAGGCCGCCGAGATTCACGTGAACGTCCCCGACGAGAGTGCCGCGCGCGTGCAGGAGGTCCACCGGACGCTGCTGCACGTGCTGTGCGAACTGATCGAGGCGGAATATTGATGAACCAGCTCCCAGCTGAGAGCTGATAGCTGATAGCTGAGAGCTGATATCCGGCAACTGACTCATGCCTGAACTTCGTAGCGAAACGATGACCGTCAACATGGGGCCGCAGCACCCCAGCACGCATGGCGTGCTGCGCCTCGTGCTGCAGCTCTCCGGCGAGACGGTCATGGGCGCGGATACGACGGTCGGCTATCTCCACACGGGCATCGAGAAGACGGCCGAGCAGAAGAAGTGGCAGCAGGTGATTCCGCTCGTGGAGCGGATGGATTACCTCGGCGCGCAGTCGAGCTCGCTCGCGTTCATTCTCGCGACCGAGCGGCTGATGGGGATCGAGGATCGCATCCCCGAGCGCGTGAAGAACATCCGCGTGCTCATCGCGGAGCTGCAGCGCATCAGCAGCCATCTCGTCTGGCTCGGCACGCACGCGCTCGAGATCGGCGCCGTGTCGGTGATGATGTACTGCTTCCGCGAGCGCGAGCTCTTGCTGAACATCAATGAGCTCATCGCCGGCTTCCGGATGTTCCCGAGCTATCTGCGCATCGGCGGGCTGCGTGAAGATCTGCCGCCGGGCTTTCACGAGGCGGTCAACGCGTTCCTCGAGCGATTCCCGTCGAAGCTCGCCGAGTACGAAGACCTGCTGACGAAGAATCAGATCTGGCTGAAGCGCACGCGCGGCGTCGGCGTGCTGTCGGCGGAGGCCACGATGGCCTACGGGCTCGTCGGACCGATCGCCCGCGCGTCGGGCGTGCCGTACGACGTTCGCAAGATCTTCCCGTACTCCGGCTACGAGACGTTCGATTTCGACGTGCCCACCGGCACGGCAGGCGACGTCTACGATCGCTATCTCGTGCGCATGGCGGAGATGCGGCAGAGCGTGCGCATCGCCAAGCAGGCGATCGCGCGCATCACGCCGCGCGGCATCTACGACATCCAGGACTACCGCATTGTGCCGCCACCGAAGGACAAGGTGTACAGCGAGATGGAAGGGCTGATTCAGCACTTCCTCATCTACTCGCAGGGATTCACGGTCCCGCAGGGGGAGTCGTACGTGCCCGTCGAAGGGCCGCGAGGCGAGCACGGCTTCTACATCGTGTCGGACGGATCGAACCGGCCCTATCGGATCAAGCTGCGCGCGCCCAGCTTCTATGCGTGCCAGGGCCTGCCGAAGATGATCGAGGGTGGCATGATTGCCGACGTCATCGCCGTCATCGGATCGACCGACGTCGTCATGGGGGACGTGGATCGATGAGCTTCCACCCGCTGATGCCGTACGGCGAGGGCTGGCACAAGTCGGAGCGCGAGCTCCTCGAGGAAGGGCCCGCCTTCGCGTTCACCTCTGAGCGTGCGGCGGCGCTCGAAGAGATGTGCGGGAAGTATCCGCCCGAGCAGCGCAAGTCGGCCGTGCTGGCGGCGTTGTACCTGGCGCAGGAGCAGCAGGGCTATCTCACGGCGAACGCGATGCGCCACGTCGCGCAATTCCTGCGCATCACGCCGGCGGAGGTCGAGGACGTCGCCACCTACTACGTGATGTTCTTCAAGGCGCCCGTCGGCAAGTACGTGCTGCAGGTGTGCCGCACGTTGTCGTGCGCGCTGGCCGGCGCCGAACGCGTCACGGAGGCGCTCAGCGAGAAATTGGGGATTCCGGTCGGCGGAACGGACACGTCGGGCCTGTTCACGCTGCTCGAATTCGAGTGCCTCGGGGCGTGCGATCGCGCGCCCGGTGGTGATGCTGAACAACGAGCACTGGCACGAACGGGCGACGCCGGAGAGCTGCTCGAGGCTGGTGGACGACCTGAAGCAGCGCGGCGCCGCTGCGCTGAGCGGATGTCATTTGCGGGTGGAGAAGTGACGAACGGGCGACGCCGGAGTCTCACGAAGCCCCCGAGGTGCACGAAGAACAGACTGGCCTTCGTGGTCTTCGGATCATCGTGGGCGTCGTGCTGAGATCGTGACACGCATGGAACCAATTCTCACCAAGTACATTCGCGAGGCCAATGGCAACACGCTCGACTTCTTCGTGAAGCACGAGGGCTACGAGGGCCTGAAGAAGACGCTCGCGACGCCAGCCGAACGACGTCATCGAGATCGTCAAGGCCTCGGGTCTGCGCGGCCGCGGCGGCGCCGGGTTCCCGACGGGGCTGAAGTGGCAGTTCGTCGACAAGAAGACGCCGAAGCCGAAATACATCGCCTGCAACGCGGACGAGAGCGAGCCCGGCACGTTCAAGGATCACGTGCTGATGGAGCGCAACCCTCATCTGTTGTTCGAGGGCTGCCTGATCGGCTGCTGGGCGATTGGCGCGAAGGTCGCCTACATCTATATTCGCGGCGAGTTCTACCACGTCCAGCAGGTGCTCGAGGCGGAGCTCGCCAAGGCGTACGCCCAGGGCTACTGCGGCAAGAACATCATGGGCAGCGGGTGGGATTGCGACATCGTGATCCACCGCGGCGCCGGCGCGTACGAGGCGGGCGAAGAGACGGCGCTCATCGAGTCGCTGGAAGGCAAGCGCGCCCAGCCCCGCATCAAGCCGCCATTCCCGGCGGTGTCGGGTCTCTACAATTGCCCGACCGCCGTCAACAACGTCGAAACGCTCTGCAACCTTCCGTCGATCATGACCAACGGCGCGGAGTGGTTTGCCGGGCTGGGCCCCGAGAAGAACGGCGGCCCGAAGCTGTATTGCGTCAGCGGCCACGTGAAGAAGCCGGGCGTGTTCGAAGCATCGATGCGCACGACGCTCAAGGAGCTGATCTTCGACCACGCCGGCGGCATCCGCGACGGCCATCGGCTCAAGGCGGTGATCCCCGGCGGATCGTCGGTCCCGATTCTGCTGCCCGATCAGCTCGACGTGCCGGCGAGCTTCGACGATGTGGCGAAGGCGGGATCGCTGCTGGGATCGGCCGGCATCATCGTCATGGACGAGACCACCTGTATGGTGTGGGCGGCGCAGAACCTGCTGCACTTCTACAAGCACGAGTCGTGCGGCAAGTGCACGCCGTGCCGCGAAGGGGGCGACTGGCTGCACAAGCTGCTCTCGAAGATCGACCGCGGCGACGGGGAGATGCGCGACCTGGACCTCTTGTTGAGCGTGTCCAACAACATCGTCGGCAAGACGCTCTGCGCGTTCGGCGATGCCGCGGCGACGCCCGGCGCTCACCACGCTCAAGCTGTTCCGAGCCGAGTACGAGCAGCACATTCGTGAAGGACGCTGCCCGGTGCCGGCCGACTGGCGCGGGCACTCCGAACTGGCCGCGACGCACTGACGATGATGTCTGCGATCCTCAACCCGACGATCATCGCGCAGCTCGTGCTGATCTTCATCGTCTTCAACTGCCTCGTGCTGTCGGCCGCCTTCATGGTCTGGATGGAGCGCAAGGTCTGCGCGTACATTCAGGATCGCGTCGGGCCGAATCGCGTCGGCGTGGAAGGCTCGCTGCAGCCGTTTGCCGACGTGCTGAAGCTGCTCTTCAAAGAGGAGCTGCGACCCAAGGCCGCTGACGCGCCGCTGTTCATCCTCGCGCCGATTCTCTCGACCGCCGCGGCCTTTGCGGCATTCTCGGTCGTGCCGTTCGGCACGGAGACGACGCTGTTCGGGCTGCTCGACCAGCCCGTGCGCCTCGAGGTGACCGACGTCAACGTGGCCGTCCTCGTCATCTTCGCGATCACGTCGATGGGCGTGTACGGCATCGTGCTGGCCGGATGGAGCTCCAACAGCAAGTACTCGCTCCTCGGCGGCCTCCGCTCGTCGGCGCAGATGATCAGTTACGAGCTGTCCTACGGCCTGTCGCTCGCCGCGGTGATCATGCTCGCCGGTTCGCTGTCCCTCCGCGAGATCGTCATGAACCAGACGGGCTACTGGTGGCATGTGATTCCGCGCTGGTACATCTTCCTGCAGCCGATTGGCTTCTTCATCTACATGACCGCCGGCGTCGCCGAGACCAACCGTGCGCCGTTCGACTTCCCGGAAGCCGAACAGGAGCTCGTCGCCGGCTATCACACCGAGTACAGCAGCATGAGCTTCGCGATGTTCTTCCTCGCGGAGTACATCAACATGGTGACCGTATCGGCGGTCGCCACGAGCCTGTTCCTGGGCGGCTGGCTCGGCCCGTTCCTCCCGTCGTGGCTGGGATGGATCTGGTTCCTCGTGAAAGTCCTGCTGCTGCTGTTCTTCTACGTGTGGATGCGCTGGACGCTCCCGCGGTATCGCTACGACCAGCTCATGGAGTTCGGCTGGAAGTGGCTGCTGCCGGTCGCGGTGCTCAACCTGATCGTGACCGCGGCGTTCGTAGTCTGGCTGGGATGACGATGGAGCTGATCACCTTCTACGTCTTCGCCGCGATTGCCGTCGTCTCGTCGCTGCTCGTCGTCGGTCAGCACAAGCCGATGCACAGCGTCATCCTGCTCATCGTGTCGTTCGGGGCGCTCTCGGGGCTGTACGTGCTGCTCGACGCGCCATTCACGGCGGTCACGCAGATCATCATCTATGCCGGCGCCATCATGGTGCTCTTCCTGTTCGTCGTGATGCTGCTCAACGCGCACAACGAAGAAGAGGTGGTCGGTCCCGTAATGTTCCGGCGGGGCATGGTGATCGGCGCGCTGCTGTCGGTGGCGCTCGCCGGAGAGGTCGTCTGGGCGCTGTCGCGTCTCGGCGTCAGCGGCCTTCGGCGGCGCGCCAGGCACGACAGCGTCGATCAGCTCTGTCGCGCGCATCGGGAATGCGCTCTTCACCACGCACGCGTTCGCGTTCGAGGTGACGTCGATCCTCATCCTGGTCTCGATGATCGGCGCGGTCGTGCTCGCGCGGAAGGAACCGTGACGTGGTCTCGCTGAATCACTATCTGGTGCTGTCGGGCGTGCTGTTCTCGATCGGGGTCGGCGGCGTGTTCCTGCGCCGCAACCTCATCACGATCCTGCTGTCGATCGAGATCATGTTGAACGCCGTCAACCTGACGTTCGTGGCGGTCGGCCGGTATCTCGATACCGTCGACGGCCAGATCATCACGTTCTTCGTGATGACCGTGGCTGCGGCCGAGGCGGCCGTCGGCCTTGCGCTGGTCATCGCGCTGTTCCGGCACAGAGAGACGTTGAGCCCGGACGCGTTTACGCTGCTGAAATGGTGAATCGGATGGCAGATGACAGATGGCAGATGGCAGATGGTGGAGGTCGGATGTTGGAGGCCGGAGGTTGGACGTCGGTGGTCCGAGGATCGAGGCGTTCCCTCTCCGCCTCCGATCCTCTGTCATCTGCCATCTGTCATCACCGGGCTACTGAATGCTGCTGCTGATTCCGCTTCTGCCGTTCGTCGGGTTCCTCATCAACACGTCGCTCGGGCGCCGGTTGCCGAAGGCCGTGTCGGGCGCGATCGCCTGCCTGATGATGCTCGTCGCGTTCGGCGTCTCCGTCGCTGCGGCGCTCGCGATGCGCGCGTCCGGCGCCGTCCAACAGACGGTGTTCACCTGGATCGCGTCGGGCGACCTCCAGATTCCGTTCGCGCTCCGGGTCGATCCGCTGTCGGCACTGATGATCCTGGTCGTGACCGGGATCGGCTCGCTGATTCACATCTACTCGACGGCGTACATGCACGACGAGAGCGACAGCGAGTTCGCGCGCTACTTCTCGTACCTGAACCTGTTCGCGGCGTTCATGCTCGTGCTGGTGCTGGGCTCGACGTTCCCGGTCATGTTCGTCGGCTGGGAGGGCGTCGGTCTCTGCTCCTATCTCCTGATTGGTTTCTGGTTCCGCAAGCGGTCGGCGGCCGACGCCGGGAAGAAAGCGTTCGTCGTCAATCGCATTGGCGACTTCGGGTTCCTCCTCGGGATGTTCCTGCTGTTCTCGAAGTTCGGCACGCTCGACTTCCAGCAGCTGGCGTGGCAGGTCTCGCGTCTCGCGCCCGAAACGGGCATGGGGATCGTCACGATCGCGACGTTGCTGCTCTTCCTCGGTGCCACCGGCAAGTCGGCCCAGATTCCGCTCTACGTCTGGCTCCCGGACGCGATGGAAGGCCCGACGCCGGTCTCCGCGCTGATCCATGCGGCGACGATGGTGACGGCGGGCGTGTACATGATCGGCCGGAACGCGGTGCTGTTCTCGCACGCGCCGGAGACGCTGGCGCTCGTCGCGGCCATCGGCACCGCAACCGCGCTGATGGCGGGCACGATCGGCCTCGTGCAGAACGACATCAAGCGCGTGCTCGCGTACTCGACCGTCTCGCAGCTGGGCTACATGTTCCTGGCGATGGGCGTCAGCGCCTACGCGGCGGGTATCTTCCATCTCTACACGCACGCGTTCTTCAAGGCGCTGTTGTTCCTCGGATCGGGCGCCGTGATCCACGCGCTGTCGGGCGAGCAGGACCTGCGCAACATGGGCGGGTTGAAAAAGGCACTGCCGATCACCTACTGGACGTTCCTGATCGGCGCGATCGCCATTGCTGGCGTGCCGCCGCTGGCCGGGATTCTTCAGCAAGGACGAAATCCTGTTTCGGACGTTCTCCAGCGGCCACCTGCTGTTGTGGGCGATCGGGATCGTGACGTCGCTCCTGACCGCGACCTACATGTTCCGCCTCGTGTTCCTGGCGTTCCACGGCGAGCGCCGCCATGACGCGCCGCCCGAACATCCTGAGGAAGAAGAGCCTGCGGCTCAGACTGGGGCGGGAGCGCACGCTGCGCATCCCGCATCCCGCGTTCCGGATCCCGGCCATGGCCACACGGTCATGGTCACGGTGGGCACATTCACGATGCGCCGCCAGCAATGGCGCTGGCGTTGATCGTGCTGGCCATTGGATCGATCGTCGGCCGGCTTCGTCGGCGTCCCGCACGCGCTGGGCGGCTCGAATGAGATCGAGGCCTTCCTCGAACCGTCGTTCGAAGCGCATCGCACCGCCGTCGGCGAGTTCGGATCGACCGAGTCGCGCGCGGTCGAGCCCGCTGCCGCGACCGATGAGTCCATCACGAGGCTCCGGCATCGGACGAGCAGACCGAACTGATGCTGATGGCGCTCTCGAGCGGCATCGCGGTCGCCGGCATCGGCATCGCGGCGTATTTCTTCCTGCGGAACCGGCGCGCCGCGGACGCGATGGCCGAACGGTTCCGGCCGATCCATACGCTGCTCTTGAACAAGTACTACGTCGACGAAATCTACGACGCGACGATCGTGCAGCCCATCAAGCAGATTTCCACGCTGGCGTTGTGGAAGGGTGTCGACGCGACGCTCATCGACGGTGCCGTGAACGGCATGGGCGAACTGGTGCGTGCCACCAGCACGGTCCTGCGTCGTCTGCAGACCGGCCGCCTTCGAACGTACGCGGCGTCGCTGCTGCTGGGGGTGGTCGTGATCCTTGGCTGGTATTTGTCGCGATGAGGTCGGAGCTGGGAGGTCGGAGGTGCGGAGCTGAGAGCCGGACGATAGGAGAGGTCGTTTCCGACCTCCGCTTTCGGCCTCGCGCCTCCAATTCATATGCTGTCACTGATCGTATTTCTTCCGTTGGCCGGCGCGATCCTCGTGCTGCTGGCCGGAGGCCGCGGCGATCGCCCGGACCGTGACCCCGCCGTGCGCGCGCTCGCGCTGATCGCGTCGCTCCTGACGTTTGCGGCCACGCTCTACCTCTGGTGGCGCTTCGATCCGCTCAGCGCCGACTTCCAGTTCATCGAGCAGCGCGCGTGGCTGCCGCAATTCGGCATCACGTACCATCTCGGCGTGGACGGCATCAGCCTGTTCCTCCTCGTCCTGACCGGGTTCCTGACGCCGCTCGCCCTGCTCTCGTCGTGGCAGTCGGTCCACAAGAGCGTGAAGCTGTTCTCGTTCTTCCTGCTCGCGCTCGAGACCGCGATGCTCGGCGTGTTCGTGTCGCTGGACCTGTTCCTGTTCTACGTGTTCTGGGACGCGATGCTGATTCCGATGTACTTCCTCATCGGGATCTGGGGATACGAGCGGCGGATCTACGCGGCCATCAAGTTCATCCTCTACACGATGGCCGGCAGCGTGCTGATGCTCGTGGCCATCATCGGCCTGGCCTACGCGCACGCATCGACCGCGGGTCAGCCGAGCTTCAACCTGCTGGACCTGTACGGCCTGCACCTGTCGCATTCGATGGAGACGTGGTTCTTCCTCGCCTTCACCGTGGCGTTTGCGATCAAGGTTCCGCTCTTTCCGTTCCATACCTGGCTGCCCGATGCCCACGTGGAGGCGCCGACGGCGGGCTCGGTCATCCTGGCGGGCGTGCTGCTGAAGATGGGCACCTACGGGTTGCTCCGCTTCTCCTTCCCGCTCTTCCCGAACGCGGCGGCCGAATGGGCGCCAGTGCTCGCGGTGCTCGCGGTTGTCGGGATCATCTACGGCGCGCTTGTCGCGATGGTCCAGCCCGACATGAAGAAGCTCGTGGCCTATTCCAGCGTGAGCCACCTCGGGTTTGTCGTGCTGGGCCTCTGCGCGCTGAACGTCAACGGCGTGCAAGGCGCGGTGTACCAGATGCTGAACCATGGCGTCAGCACCGGCGGTCTGTTCATGCTGGTCGGCATGCTCTCCGACCGCCGCCACACGCGACTCATCTCGGAGTTCGGCGGCTTGAAGGGGGTCACGCCCCGGCTGGTCGCGGCCTTCCTGATCGTGACGTTGTCGTCCATCGCGCTCCCGGGCCTCAACGGCTTCATCGGCGAGTTCCTGATTCTCCTCGGCGCGTTCCGATGGCATCCGTGGTTTGCGGCGTTTGCCGCGAGCGGCGTGATCCTGTCGGCCGTCTACATGCTCTGGATGTTCCAGCGCGTGAACTACGGCGAGGTGACGAACGACAAGAATCGCCGCCTGCCGGACCTGTCGCCGCGCGAGTGGGCGATGATGGTGCCCACCATCGCGATGGCCGTGCTGATGGGCGTCCTGCCGAACCTGTTCCTGCGTCCGATGGAGCCGTCGGTCGTGCGCGCAGTCGACCGCATCACCGGCGCTCAACCGGCGCGTGCCGGCAACCCGCGCGGGTTGCCCACGGATCCCGCGTCGCGCCTGCCGGCCGCCGCGTCCCACGCTCCGGAGACCGCGTCCCGCATCCCGGAGACCGACAAGCGTCAGGCGAGCCATGACTAGCTTCCACGCGACCATCCCGATTCTGATCGTCGTTCTCTCGGCGCTCGCCGCGATGCTGGCGGAGGCGTTCCGTCTGCCGGGCGAGCGCATGCCGATCGCCGGGCTGGGCCTGATCGGTCTGGTGGGCGCCGCGATCGCGTCCTGCTTCCTGTGGAATACCGACGCGCAGAGCTTTGGGGTCGTGCGGGCCGACAACTTCGCGCTGTTCATCAACCTGATCCTCTGCATGATCGGCGTCTTGACGATGATCTTCTCGGCCGACGTCGTCGAGCGCGAGAACCTCCCGGCCGGCGAGTACTACGCGCTGACGCTGTTCGGGATCAGCGGGATGATGCTGATGGCGGCCGCCACCGACCTGCTGGTGATCTTCCTGGCGCTCGAGGTGCTGTCGCTCGCCGTCTACGTGCTGACCGCGCTGCGGCGCAGCAGTGCTGCCGCCGCGGAGGCGGGGTTCAAGTATTTCCTGCTCGGGGCGTTCTCGAGCGCGTTCTTCCTCTACGGGATTGCGTTCGCGTTTGCGATCGCCGGGTCGACCCGTCTCGATCAGATCGGCACCGCGATGGCCTCCGGCCCAAGCACGACGCTGTCGCTGCTCGCCGTGGGGCTTCTGGCCGTCGGCTTCGCGTTCAAGGTCTCGGCCGTCCCGTTCCACATGTGGACGCCGGACGCGTACGAGGGCGCCCCGACGGTCGTCACCGCGTTCATGTCTACGGCGGTGAAGGCCGCGGCGTTCGCGGCGTTCGTGCGCGTGTTCCTCTCGACGCTCGAGCCGTTGCAGGGTCACTGGATGCCCGTGCTGTCGGTGATCTCGGCGCTCACGATGATCGTGGGCACGATCGTGGGCGTGCTCCAGAGCAACATCAAGCGCATGCTCGCGTACTCGAGCATTGCGCACGCGGGCTACCTGCTGCTCGGACTCATTGCCGCGAGCTCCTCAGGGAAGGCGGCGATTCTCTTCTACCTGCTGGCGTATGCGGTCGCGAATCTCGGCGCGCTCGGTATCGTCGCGCTCCTGGGCACGGCGGATCATGCTCACGATCAGCTTCGCGATTTCGCCGGCCTCTGGAAGACCCGGCCTGGACTGGCCGCGCTCATGACCGTGTTCCTGCTGTCGCTCGGCGGCTTCCCGCCGACAGCGGGATTCATCGCCAAGTGGTACATCTTCGCGGCGGCCGTCCAGGAAGGGCACTTCTGGCTCGCCATCATCGGCGTGCTCTCCAGCGTCGTGTCGGTGTTCTTCTACCTGCGCATCGTGGTGATGATGTACATGACCGAAGAAGCCACCGCGCCGCCTCGTCCCGCGGTGTCGATGCCGGCGATGGCGGCTCTCGGATTCGCGATGCTCGCCACGTTCTACCTTGGCGTGCTGCCGACGCGCGTCATCGACTACGCGCTGCAGTCGATTCAAACGATTTTCTGACTCCAGTTGGGGCCCGCGTGTGGGCCGGCCTGGGTCCCTCGGTGGATCGCGCGCCGGAACTGCTCGCTGTGTTTTCCGACGTGGGTCCTTCCGAAAATCCGACTCAGCACCGGCCGCATGACTGTTTTTTCGTTCGTCCTTGTCGGCGGCCGACCGGTCGTGGTGGACCCGGGCTACACTGACGGCGTGTCTCGTCATCGTTTTCTCGTCCTCTTGATGGTTCTGTCGCTCGCGGGCACGGCCTGTCACACAGCGCTGGCGCCTCCGGCGCCTGTAGCAAAGGCACCAGCAACGGCCAGAGAGGTCTGGCTGGATCAGTTCGCCCGGGGTTACTTCCCCGGCCGCAGCGGCCAGCTCTTTCTCGTTCCGCGAGAAGGCGACTTCATCGTCGATCGCAATCCACTGTACACGTTCATGCACGGCTCACCATGGGACTACGACACGCACGTGCCACTGCTCTTCCACGGACGGCCATTCATAAAACAAGGTGTCGTGAACGACGCGGTGACGCAGCAGGATGTCGTGCCGACGCTGGCGGCGCTGCTGGGCACGGCTCCGCCTGCAACCGCGATCGGCCGCCCTCTGCGACAGGCGCTCGCGTCGACGACCGCACGGCCTCGAGTCGTCGCGCTCTTCGTGCTCGATGGCGCGCGGGCCGACTACTTCGAGACGTACGCGGACGTGCTGCCGACGCTCTCACGCCTTCGCCGCGAAGGTGCGTGGTTCAGCCATGCGCGCGTCACATCCGCGCCAACGCTGACATCAGTCGGCCACGCGAATCTCGGGACCGGCGCCGATCCACGCATTCACGGCCTCGTAGTCAACAACCTGTTCAATCGCGTGACGGGCAAGCCGCAGGAGGTCTACAACGGGTTGGATCCTGGCGAGTTGATGGCGCTGACGCTCGCCGATGTCTGGAACATCGAGACGGAGGGGCGAGCGATCATCATCGGACAGGGGGGCGCGATCCGGGCCACGGCGGGACTCGTGGGGCACGGCGCCTGCATCCTCAACGGCCGGCGCGTGCTCGCCGCGAGCTACAGCACGCGTGATGCCGGATGGGAAACAAATCCTGCCTGCTACACGATGTCGGAGGCCTTGAAACCGCTCAACGCGCGCAAGTACTGGGAAGAGCTGAACGGCGATTGGATGGGGCACGACATTTCTGATCCGACGAAGTTCCGACACTCGGCGGTATTTCAACGGTTCGAGGGTGACGCGCTCGCGGCAGTGCTGGAACGCGAGCCGATCGGCGCCGATGAGGTGACCGATCTGGTTCTGGTGAATCTCAAAGGACCCGACTACGTCGGCCACGCGTACGGACCGGCGTCGGCGGAGATGAAGGCGGAATTGACGGAGCTGGATCGCCAGATTACGCGGGCGCTGAGCATTATCGCGCGCAAAGCCGGCGAGGACCACATCGTGACGACAGTCGTTGCGGATCACGGCATGCCCGGCGAACCTCGCCCAGGGGGGCGCCACTACATGGACGATGTCCGCGCCCTCGTCGACAAGCGCTTCTCGCCGTCAGGCGGAACAGTCATCCAGTATTACAACGACGCTGCCAACAACGAGATGCATCTCGACACGGCGAAACTCCGAACGCTTGGTTTCTCGTTGAAGGATGTCGCCTCGTTTCTCGAGTCCCAGGGATTTCTTGTTGCGGTGTATACCGAGGACGACGTGCGCATCGCCCTCGCGACGACACCGGATAAATCTAGGGAAACGAAGGTCCGCCCCATTTCCTGCGCCTGGCGCCTCCAATTGTGCCGTGGCCAGACGCGACGAGAAGCCATCGCGATACTCGCGCCGCTCGCGGAGCCGACGGTGACGATGGGCGGTCCGATCAGTCGCGGCGCGCCGAGCGACGCGCGACGCCCGCGACGCTGACGGGCGACTGCGGACGCCCGACCTCAGCCTTCACCCTCGTGGCGAGACCGGTGAGGACCGGGATCGAGATCCGGTCACCCAGCTCGATGGCACCCAAGATGACGATCACGAGCAGCAGCAGCGCGCGTAGTGTTCTGGTGGTGCGCATCACTTGCCTCCGAGGGTGAAATTGCTCGGCAACTCGCCCATGTCCTTTACCTTCTTGAGCTCGTCGACGCTAATCTGCTTCGCACCGGACGGTGGCTTGAACGCGAAGTCCGGCGTGCCGACCTCGCTGCCGGTCTTCCAGTTCCGAAGCTGGACGGTGTACTGCGGCCCGTCGGCGATTCCGGTGGACGTGATGACGTACCGGCAGGGACGCGGTTTCGCGCCCTGCGTCACCCAGATCTGCCAATCCACGTCTTTGGCGCGGAAGGCGAAGTAGTCGCACTCGATGCCGCCGACGACCCCGCTGCCAAGGTCCTTGACGTCCGTCACGTCGGCCGTAATCTCGTCGTAGGCATGGGTGATGAACAGATCGGCAGCGGGCAGGGGCCGGTCGAACTTCCTTTGCAGTTCGTTCACCAGGTTGTCCAGCGAGCCGGGGACCTCGACGCGCGTGTAGAGATTCTTGTTCTTGCCGAACAAGGTGAGCGTCTTGCCATCGAACACGGTCTCCATGTCCACGAACCCGCCCGATCGCGTGGTGCGGATCTTGTCGGGCCGCGCCAGCGACACCGTTCCCGATGAGGCCAGCTGGAGCTTCTGCCGGTCCGTGGTGACGACTTCGAGGGTCGCGTCGTAGTCGAACGCGATGGACTGCTGCGCGCCGACATAGTCGGTCATGGCTTTGAGGAGACTCCTGGCCTGTGCCTGGTCGGCCACCGCGGGAGGCGAACTCGCCATCCACGCCGTCAGCACCAGCAATAATGCCGACGCTGCCGAGAGCGTACGTTTCGGTTGTCCTGCCATACGGCCCTCCAGCTTCATGTTTCTCGTTCTCTCTCGAACAAAGGTCCGTCCCCGCCAGCAGCGTCCGTAGTCTTTCGCTCTCTTGGCCGTGGTTCTGCGATTCCACGACGCCCCTTTTCTCTATACTGGCACACGTTCGGAATCCCGGTCTGCCGTGATCACTGGCTCGCGAACTTCACACGAAGGGTCACGAGATGTCGTGGCGCTATCAGCCACCTTTAGCACCTCGTTTTCACTAAGACGCTCCCGCACGTCAAGCCACCTTCGGCCTTCGCGAGCTCGCCGGCCTCGACCGACGCGGTTGTCATCCCGTGCGATTCCAGAAGGGCGCGGGTTCGAGGATGTTCGCTCGCGCAGAGCACGCGACTTCCAATCCTCAGCACGTTCGCGGCGAACGGCTCGTCAGGGTCGACGGCCAGTATCCGAAATCCTGCAAGAAGTGCCGGGTCAAGCCACGACGGGTTGACGATCAGCGTGTCTTCGTCAGCCACCGTCACGGCGCTCTTGAGGTGCAAGCAGCCGGCGACCCGGAGAACGGTCGTCGTGAACCCGTGCGGCGCGACGAATGTTGCGAGTTGTCGCGCGCCTTCTTCGTTGGTTCGAGAGGAGAGACCAACGAACACGCGCTGCCGCGTCACGAGGACATCGCCGCCGTCGAGCGTGCCAGGCGATTGAATCGTGGCCAGGGGCCGCACCTCCCGCAGCCGGGCCGCCACCGTCTCCACTTCGGCTCGCCTGGATTCCGCGCCTGGCCGGGTGACGATCGCAAGAGTGTCGAGCACGATCGCAGTGTCTTCCACGAACACGGAGTCGGGAAGGTCCGGCGTCTCGGGGAGCCGCTCGACCCGACAGCCAAACGACACGAGCGCCGCCTCGTACGCGTCATGCTGCGCGACCGCGCGCGCGAAGTCGATCGGCTCACGAGCCAGATGCGTCAGCTCGCAGCGCTCGATACTTCGCGGGACGGCCCGGGTCAGTGCCAGGTACAACTGCGCATCCTCAGCACCTCGAGATCAGGTCCCCGATTTGTGCGTCCTGCTCGGGCAGCACCGTTCTCATGTCGAGGACGACGTGACCGTCCTGGATGCGGGCGATGACGGGCGGGTCGAGGCCGCGGAGCAGCTGCTCGATCTCCTGCGCCGCCGTGCCGTGGCGATCGAGCTGCACCAGGCGCGTGGGCAGCTGCGAGCCTGGGGCGCTTCCGCCGCCTACGGTGGAAGAGCCGTCGACGATGGTCGTGGTCCAGCCCGCGTGCTCGAGCGTGCGTGCAAGCCTGCGGGCGCGCGGCTCGATCTCGGCAGGCGTCAGCATCAGCATCTGCAGGACCGGCACGGCGTCTCCGCGGCCGATCGCGTAGTCCTCGAGCGTGGCCTCGAGGGCGGCATACGTCAGCTTGTCGACGCGCAGCGCGCGCATCAGCGGGTGACGGCGGATCCGCTCGAGGAGGGCGGCACGTCCCGCGATGATCCCGGCCTGCGGCCCCCCCATCAGCTTGTCGCCGCTGAAGCACACGACATCGGCTCCCTGCTCGAGGCTGTCCGAGACGACGGGCTCGTCCTCGCAGCGGTTCGAGATGCCGATGGCTCTCCGGCCATCCGAGCCAGCCGCTGCCGAGATCCTCGGCAACCGGCACGCCGAGCGTGCGTCCGATCGCAACCAGCTCGCCGAGCGCCGGACGTTCTGCGAAGCCCTGGATGCTGAAGTTGGATGGATGGACGCGCAGAATCAGCGCGGTCCGCTCGCTGATCGCCGCGGCGTAGTCGGCGGCGCGCGTCCGGTTGGTCGTGCCCACCTCCCGGAGGATCGCGCCAGACTGGGCCATCACGTCCGGCACGCGGAAGCCACCGCCAATCTCGACGAGCTCACCGCGGGAAATCACGACCTCGCGGCCGTTCGCGAGCGCGGCGAGCATCAACAGCGTGGCCGCGGCGTTGTTGTTGACGACCAGCGCGCTTTCGGCGCCGGTGAGACGCGTGAGGAGCCGTGCCGCGTGTGCGTCGCGGCGTCCGCGAGTGCCCCGCTCGATGTCGTATTCGAGATTGCTGTACCCGCTGGCGATATCGCTCATCCGTGCGACCGACGCCGCCGAGAGCGGGGCGCGTCCCATGTTCGTGTGCAGGATGACGCCGGTCGCGTTGATGACCGGGACGAGTGACGGCCGCATCGCTGCGCGCAGCCGGGCTTCGGCGCCCTGCTCGATCGACGCGACGGCCTCGGTCACCGTGACCGCGGCGACGGCTCCGGATGCCAGCCGCTCGCGGAGCGTAGCTGTCTCCGCGCGCAGCGCGTCGATGAGCGCCGATCGGCCGTAGCGCGTCTCGAGCGCGCGCATCGCGTCCCGCTGACGCAATTGTTCGATGGATGGAATGACGCGAAGGTCGGACATGGAGTACTATCGTGGCTTCGAGACTTCATTTTAATGGCATCCAACGCCGATCCTCCCGTGCCGGTGCCCGACTACCGTCCCGTCGAGCGGTTCTGGCCGTACGTCGATCTGACGGAACAGCCAAGCGCGGAGGAGCTCGCGGCGCTGAGTCCCGAGCTGAGCGAGGCGCTCTTCGGCACGCCAGCCGCTGCCGTTTTCCATCACGATCGAATTTCCGGCGTTCGAGGGGCCCGACTACGCGCGTGCGATCGAGATCGCGCGCGCGTCGGCGGAGTACCGGGAGCTTGGCGACGGCGCCCAGCGCCGCCACCGCGCGCGGTTCTTTCCGCGTGCCGCGCTCCACCTGCGCTCGCTCTTCGAGCTGGTGGGCCGCTTCGACGCGACCGAGGTGCTGATCGACGATCGCCCTGTTCCGTATGCGCGCGAGCTGTGGCTGCCGCTCGTCTGGTTTCTAATACGATAGCTGTCACTCTCAGCTATCAGCCAGTCCGAGCTGTCAGTCCACCTGACGTGGCAGCTGAAGCCGAGGGCTGAGAGCTGAGACCTGACTCATGCCCGACCTCACCGACGTTCAAAAAGATCTGCAGACGTTGGCGGCCGGCCTCAAGCAGCTCGAGGCGGAGTACAACATGTTTTTCTCCGGCCGGCTGCCGCGGCCGCCGTGGGAGACGCGCAGCCGGGTCGAGGCGTTGGTCAAGCGCTGGGATCGCGGCTACATTCAGTCGGCGGCGGATCGTTTTCAGTTCGAGACCCTGCAGCGGCGATACCAGACGTTCATCGATCTCTGGGATCGCGGGCTGCGGGCGCGCGAGGAAGGACGTCCGGGGCCGTTCGCGCAGCCTCCGCCCAAGGCTGCGCCGCCGAAACCGCGGGAGGCCGAGAGTCAGCTCGTGCACCTCACCGCGTTTCGCGATCCGATGCGCGAGATGGACAAGCTGCACACGTTGTACGATTCGCTGATGGACGCGCGGCGCGAGTCCGGTCAGGCGGTCGTGCCGTTTCACAAGTTTGCGGCGCTGGTCAACGAGCAGGTGAGCCGCCTGCGCGAAGCGGGCACGACCGAGGTGGCGTTTCGCGTGGCGAAGAAGGAAGGAAAGGTGAGCTTTACGATGCGTCCGGCGAAGGAGTCGTCCGATGCCGAGTAACAACCGGCGACCGGAGGGGCCTGGCGGCCGCCTCCGGCCCCGATTCCGAAACTAGCTGGCCTTGGTGACGTTGCCGGCCTGCGGGCCTTTCGGACCGTCAACAATCTCGAACTCGACCGCCTGGCCTTCTTCCAGTGTCCGGAACCCATTGCCCTGGACCGCCGAGAAGTGGACGAAGACGTCGCTCCCGCCGTCGCGTTCAATGAATCCGTAACCCTTGGCGTTGTTGAACCACTTGACCTTGCCTGTGATACGCATCGTACTTTTCCTGCCTTGCAATGGACGGGGCTCGTTCGCCGTAGCAGAGCTAGCCCTCGGACATAAAAAAAGACCGCGAGTGCGCGGCCTCGGCTTTCGACGCTGGCCCGCCAGCGCCGCCCAAATAGTAGCGGCACGCGGCCGGATGTGTCAAGAATTCTCATAATATGCGCGCAATTTTGAGTGTTTCCGATAAAGCTGGTCTGGTCGAGCTGGGACGGGGGTTGATTGCCCGAAACGTCCAGCTCATCTCCACCGGCGGGACCTCCAAGGCCCTCGCCGATGCCGGGCTGGCCGTGACAAATGTGTCGGACGTCACCGGCTTTCCCGAGATGATGGACGGCCGCGTCAAGACGCTCCATCCCAAGGTCCACGGCGGCATCCTTGCCCGGCGGCATCGGGCGGACGACCTCGCCGCGATTGCGGCGCAGGGCATCGAGCCGATCGACCTCGTCGTGGTGAACCTGTATCCGTTCGAGAGCGCCGCCAGGAACCCCGACACCTCGTTCGATGATCTCGTCGAGCAGATCGACATTGGCGGACCATCGCTGCTTCGAGCGGCCGGGAAAAACTTCCGCGACGTGCTGGTCGTCGTCGATCCGGCGGATTACCCGCGCGTCCTCGACGAGCTCGCGCGATCCGGCGGGCCATCGCTGTCGTTCCGATTCGAGCTGATGCAGAAGGCATTCGCGCACACGGCGCAGTTCGACACGCTGGTCGCCGAAACGCTGCAGTCCGTTCGCGTGGACGGCGACGACCTGGTGCGAGGCGCCGCCCCGGCGGGCGTGAAGCGCGATCTGCGCTACGGCGAGAACCCGCATCAGAAGGCCGTGTGGATCCACGGGCGCAGCGGCCTCTCGACCCCGTGGACGATTCACCAGGGCAAGGAGCTGTCGTTCACGAACCTCCTCGATCTCGACGCCGCGGTACGCATCGCGCTCGAGTTCACCGAACCGGCCGCGGTCGTGATCAAGCACACGAATCCGTGCGGCGTGGCGACCGGTGGGTCAGCGGCCGACGCCTACGTCCGCGCACGTGACGCCGATCCCCTCTCCGCCTTCGGCGGCATCGTCGGGCTGAACCGCTCGCTCGACGCCGATGTCGCGCGTGCGATCACGTCCACCTTCATCGAGGCGGTCCTCGCCCCGTCGGTGGCCGACGATGCGAAAGAGATCCTGGCGGCGAAACCGAACATGCGGGTGGTGACCGCGAGCTTCGATGCGTTGCGGACGCTGCCGAGCGGCGGCGACTTTGGCCTGGGCGGCGAAGTGCGCAGCTTTCTGGGCGGCGTCCTCACGCAGGAGCGCGATCAGGTGACGGAAGCCCGCGACGCCTGGCCTCCACCTTCGCGGCCTGAATCGGGCGAAGCGTCGGTAGACAAGGCCGCCGCCAATATCCGCGTCGTGACCAAGCGCCAGCCGACGCCGGAGGAGTGGACGGCGCTGCGGTTCGCGTGGCGCGTGTGCGCGCATGTGAAGTCGAACGCCGTGATCTTCACCGGGTCCGATCGCACGCTGGCGATCGGCGCGGGTCAAATGAGCCGGGTCGATGCGGTGAAGGTCGCGGTCCTGAAGGCGGCCGCCGGTTCGCTCACAGGGTCGGTCGCGGCGTCCGACGCCTTCTTCCCGTTCCGCGATGGTCTCGACGCGCTCGCTGATGCGGGCGCCGTCGCCGTCGTCCAGCCGGGCGGTTCGGTCCGCGACGCGGAGGTCATTGCCGCCGCGGACGAGCGCGGCCTGGCGATGGTTTTCACGGGGCGCCGTCATTTCCGTCACTGAGCCATCCGCGGCCCGCGCTCCGCGCAGGATCGCGCTGGCCGTTCTGCTGGCGCTCTCGCTCGCCGTCTATTTCATCGCGCTGGGCGGCGTCTCGATCTGGGACGCGAACGAGGCGTTCTACGTCGAAACGCCGCGCGAGATGATCGACGCGCACGACTACGTCAATCCGTCGTTCAACTACCTGCCGCGCTTCAACAAACCCGTCCTCAGCTACTGGATCGTCGCGGCGTTCTACAAACTGTTCGGCGTGTCCGTCGGTGTCCAGCGCATTCCAATCGCGCTCGGCGCGATGCTGATCATCGGATGCGCGTTCGTGCTCGGGTGGATCGCGGCCGAGCGCCAGGGATCGAGGGCCGAGGACCGGATGCATGCGGGGCTCTGGGCCGCGGTCGGTCTGGCGGTGGCGCCACGTCTGGTGATGTTCGCCAGACGGATCTTCATCGATATCTGGATCACCGCGTTCATGTCGCTGACGTTGACGTGCTTCGCGCTCAGCGAGCGGTATCCACGCCATCGACGCCTGTTCCTCGTCGGGATGTACGTCTCGATTGGCCTCGGCGCGCTGACGAAGGGCCCTGTGGCGATCGCGCTGCCCGGCCTCGCGTTCGCACTCTACCTGCTCATGCGGAAGGAGCTGCCGCGGATCCGCGAGATGATGATTCCGCTCGGCACGCTGCTGGTCGCCGCGATCGTCGTGCCATGGTACCTCGCGCTCTATCACCAGCACGGATGGACGTACATCTCGTCGTTCTTCATCGGCGAGAACATCGAGCGGTACACGTCGGGACTTGGCGTCCGTCAGCAGCGGGGCCTGACGTTCTACCTTCCCGTCGTCCTCAGCGACTCGTTTCCGATCTCGACGTTCCTGTTTGCCGCGGCCGCGATGTGGTGGCGCGAGCGCCCGCGGATTCAGGCGCTCCTCTGGTGCTGGATCCTGGCGATCGTGCTGTTCTTCTCGTTTTCGGCGGGGAAGCAGGACTTGTACATCTTTCCCATCGTGGCTGCCGTGGCCGGCCTTGGAGGCGCCGCGATCGAACGATCGCTGACCGATCCGCGGTGGCAGCGCTGGGCCCGTTGGACTGTCGGCATCACGGCCGCGCTCCTGGCGATCACCGGCGGCGCGGTGCTGTGGCTTTTCGTCGCGGGCGGCCGCGTCTACTATCTTGCCGGCGCCGGGCTCGTCGGCGCGCTCGGACTCGCCGGCGGTCTGGCCGCGCTCACGTGTGTGGTGGTGTCGAGGGCAGGCGCGGCCCTGCTGACGCTCTGTCTCGCGCTGATGGCCATCAACTACACGTTCGTCGTCCGCGTGCTGCCCGACTTCGAACGCTTCAAGCCCGTCCCGGCAATCGCGGCGCTGCTCGCGCCACGGGTGCAGCCAGCGGACATCGTCGCGAACTATCAGGTGGCGCTGCCGAGCATGGTGTATTACCTCAGACGTCACGTCGACGAATACTTCGACCGGGAGCCATTCGTTCAAGCGGTCCTCGGGCCCAGACGGCTCTATGCGGTGCTCTCGGCCGAGGACTACAGCGACCTGCGAGATCAGATTGGCACGCGAACGTGCGTGCTGTATCGTCGCCAGACGTTCGACGTGAAGCTCAAGAACGTCCTGACCCACGAACCGTTGCCAGAGCTGCTGCTCATTACGAACGACTGCCGATGATTGAGAACGGTGGCAAAGAACCCGAGCCCCCGAGATGGTCCGAGACCCGTTTGATGGTCCGCTACGTGACGCTCGCCTATGGTGACGCCCCTGGTGTCTACCGCCAGTCGCTGATGCTATTGGTGTCGCTCGTGGCGCACGCGCCCGAGCCGTACGAGGTGGTGGTTGCGACGGATCGTCCCGAGCGGTACGTCTGGTTCGGCACGCGCGTCGAAATCGAGTACGTCGATCCCACGCTGCTCGAGGCATGGAAGGGGTCCGACCCGTTTTCGATGCGCCAGAAGCTTGCCCTGCTTCGCGCCGCGTGGCCGGACCAGGGCCACATCGTCCTGCTCGATGCCGATATGCTCGCGCGGCTGCAATCTCACACCGTTCGTGACGGCGCTCGCCGACGGCCGACTCTTCATGCACAAGCGGGAGTACCAGTTCGGCCGCACGCGGCGCGCGGGCAACCGGAGGCTCTGGCACTCCCTCAGTGGCCGCACCTTCGGCACGTGGAAAATCACCGCTGACGATGCGATGTGGAACTCCGGATTGATCGGGCTGGGCGCGCGGGATCGCCCGCTGATCGACGAGGCGATGCAGCTGTATGACGCGATGGGTGCGGCCGGTGTCCGCCATTTCGCGACCGAACAGCTCGTGGAAGGTGTCGTCCTCGGCCGCACGGGCCGCCTCGAGCCGGCCGAGGCGTGGTTTGCGCACTATTGGGGCAACCGCTCCGCCTACGATGCAGAGATTGCCCGGCGCCTCGCCGACGCGTTCATCGAAGGGCTGTCCGTGAAGGAAGCCGCAGCGCGATATCGCGAGCGGCCGATCGACCTGCCAGTGGAGGTGCGCCGGACGCGGACGGAGAAGCTGCGCCGCTGGATAGGCGGGACCTAGTCAGCCAGCTCGCTGTTCAATTCGTCGGCGGTGATGGCGGCTGGACCGAAGCGGCTGACCGCCAGCCCGGCCGCTTTGTTCGCGAGTCGTGCGGCCGCTTCGAGCGACCCTCCGCCCGCGAGCCCCAGCGCGATCGCGGCGATGACCGTATCTCCGGCCCCCGTCACATCCGACACTTCCCGGGCTTCGGCCGGCAGGTCGTGCTCGCCGTCCGGCCCGAGCATCCACATGCCGTGCTCCCCGCGCGTGACCAGCACGCTCTCGCAGCCGGCGCGCTCGCGAAAGCGCTGCGCCGCGGCACGCGCCTCGTCTGCCGATCGGATGCGCATCAACGTGACCGCCTCCGCCTCGTGATGATTGGGGGTGATCAGGCTCGCGCCGGCGTAGTAGTCGATGTGCGCGACTTTCGGATCCACCAGCGCCGGGAGATGCCTGTCGCGCGCCGCCTCGATGGCGGCTCGTGCGACCGCCCGCGTGACGACCCCTTTCTGATAGTCGGAGACGAGCACGACGTCCGATCGTCGGGCGGCATCGCGAAGCGCATCGACGAGGTTCTTTTCGAGCGCTCCGGATACGTCGGCATCGCTTTCGTAGTCGATACGCGCGACCTGCTGGTTGCGGGTCGTGACGAGGCGGAGCTTGCGTGTCGTGCAGCGCGCCGGATCGGTCACGACCGATCGCGTATCGATACCGGCCGCGGACAGCAACTCGAGGAGTTGCCTGCCGCTGTCGTCCGCGCCGATGAGACCCGCGATCTCGACCAGGCCCCCGAGCGCTGCCACATTGTGCGCGACGTTGGCGGCGCCGCCCAGTCTGTACTCTTCGCGATCGAATCGAACGACGGGCACCGGCGCTTCGGGTGAGATGCGCTCGACCTGGCCGATCACGAAATGATCGAGCATCAGGTCGCCGACGATCAGGACCCTGCGGCCGCGCGAGCACTCCAGCAGCGCGCGCAGCTCAGACGGCAGGGCGGGCATAGTCGGCGGGCGCGTCCTCGGCTCGGTCGGCCGCGTACGGCAGCGTGATCAGCACGAGGAACAGCATCAGGAACTCGGAGTCGCCGAAATTGTATTCGAACAACCCCGCCGCGAGCATCGCCGCAATCACGGCGAGGCCGCCGTTCGAAAGCGACCGATATTCACCTTTCCGCCGCTTCAGAAAATCCCTGATGAGCGAGACGATGAACCAGAGCCAGACGGCGAGCGCGGGCAGGCCGCGCTCGGCCGCGATCTGCAGCGGAACGTTGTGCAGGTGGGGATTCAGCTGGTTGACGGCGCTCTTGTCCCGGTAGTGGGGATAGACCTGAATGATCATGTCCGGTCCCACGCCGGTCAGCGGGTCGTCCTTGATGATGCGCAGCCCCGAGCGCATCATCGCAACGCGGTCGACGTTCGACGGATCCGAGAGGCTGAACGTCGAGTACAGCCGCGTCGTGAGATTCGGCGGGGCAACCATCAGGAACGCGCCAAGGGCGACCGGCAGCAGGGCGAGCAGCCGGAAATCGCGCAGCACGAAGAGCAGGCCGATCCCCACGCACGCGCCAACCCACGCGCTGCGCGTCAGCGTGAAGCCGAGCGCCAGGAACAGCGCCGGCAGCACGAGTGCCGCCCACGTCCGGTGATGCTGGGCGAACATCACGCGCGCGACAGCCGCGCACGCGACCAGCATCAGCAGCCCTGAGTAGGTCATGTACAGCCCGAGCGCGCCCTGCGGCCGGCGTCCGAGATGGTCGTAGTTGAGGATCAGGTACTGGATGATTCCCCACGTGGCGCTGATCGCGCCGACCGTGATGATCACGTCGATCGCGGCAAGGCTCCGTCGTCCCGGGAGCAGGCGATAGACGAGCGGTACGATGACCAGCAGCACCAGCTGCTTCGAATCCACCAGGCTGACGTTCCGGTCGACCGAGAACACCGACGCGACGAGCGTTGCGGCCCCATACGCGGCCAGCGGCCAGAACATCGGCGGCACGCTGATGCGCTCGTGGTATCGAAAGACCATCGCCAGCCAGAGCACGGTCGTCAGAGCGAGCAGGATGTCCGCGGCGGCGATCGAGAACTGCAGCGCCGCGGCAAAGCCGAACAGCGAGAGACACGCCGCACGCTCGAGGGGTGCGGCGGGCAGAATCGCGAAGGCATCGGTGCCGGCAGGCGCGCGAACGAGCCCGGCGTCGTAGGTCGGTACTCATGAAATTGCGAGCGCCCGTTCCGCCGCTTGAATAACCATCGCAGGCATCAGCCTTGTCAGACATCTGAAGTCACCGGGCGCACAGACCCGCTGATCGCACGGCCGGCAGGGAAGTCCGGAAATCTCGACCGACATCGTCGGCGGGCCGGAGGGACGCCACGGTGACGACCGGGCCGAGAGCGTCGGACCGAAGATCCCAACCACGGGCGTGGACGTCGCTGCCGCGATGTGCAGCGGCCCGGTGTCCCCGCCCACGAACAATCGGCTTCGTCCAATCAACGCCCGCAGCTCCTGCAGATCGAACTCGCCGAGATCGACAACGCGACCCGCCGTCTCGCCGAGTCGTTGACGCGCCGCGGCCGCGATTCTGACGGCCGCTTCCCGATCCGAAGGGCCCGAGCTCAACACCAGCCGTCGTGTGGTGCCCGCGGCCGCAAGATGCTCGACCAGATCGACGAAGAAGGCCTCCGGCCATCGGCGAAACGGGTTGCCGGCGCTCACATGCACGACAATCAGGTCGTCCGTCTCGAGGACGCCCGCGTCGCGGAGGCGTTCCCCCATCCTGGCGTCGGCCCGTGCATCGAGCCCCATCTCGACGGGGTTGCGATCCGGGCTCGGGTGCTTCTCCACCCATCCCGGGATGGCCTGAAGCAAGTCCCACTGATTCACCACCGAGTGTCTCGGACGATGTTCGCGGGAGCGGTGGACGATGCGTGTGTACATCCAACGTCGCCCCTGGATGTCGTAGCCGATCCGCTCGTGCGCCGCGCTGGCCCACGTGAGCCACGCGCTCCGGGGTCCACCGTGCAAATCGATCGCGAGGTCGTATCGCGCCTGCCGCAACCTTCGCGCCAGCCGGACATCGTCGAGCAGGCGATGCACGCCGCGTCGTCTCCGGGCGACGATCACTTCGTCGAGGCAAGGATTGTTCGCCACTAACGGCTCAGCGGCGGGCTCGACAACGTACGCCAGATGCGCCTCGGGATACGCGCGTTTGAGCGCCCGAATCACCGGCGTCGTGAACATCACGTCGCCGATCATGCGCAGTCGGAGCAACAGAATCTTCACTCGCTTGGCTCGTGAAGAGGGGCCAATGCGTCAAGGTTCGATCGTGGCTTCGTCGATGAGCATGACGGGGATGTCGTCCTTGATGGGATACACGCGGTGGCACTGCGGGCATTTGAGCGCGGTCCCATCCTTCACCAGGTCGACCTTGGCTTTGCACTTCGGGCACGCAAGAATCTCGAGCAGCTCCGGATCGACCATACAGTCCCTAGTCCTTAGTCCCTAGTCACCGGTTCTTAGTCCCCTGGACTTGCATTCAACCACACATTTGCCTCGGTGGCGGTGCTGCCGTCATTATAGTCAGCGACGCATGCCCATCGCGCTTGTTGCTTTCGTGTGGCTTGCCACGGCGTCGCCGGCGGTCGAGCCACAGCCGCCCGCGCTCTCACAACCTCCGGCGCCGGCTGATCAGCCGACGGCGGGCTATTACTTCGTGCTCGGCAGATACCTCGAGGGGGAAGGGCAGATTCCTGCGGCGATCGAGGCGCTCAAGCGGGCCATCCAGCTCGAGCCCAAGAGCGCAGAGCCGCGCGCTGAGCTCGCCGCGCTGTACGCGCGACAGGATCGCGCGAACGAGGCCATTGCCGCGGCCGAGGACGCCCTCAAAGTCGATCCGCGGAACCGCGAGGCGAATCGTATTCTCGGCTCCGTTCTGGCCGCGTTGTCGGAGGAGCGAGGCCGCACGCCGGCGCAGCGAGACGCGGATCAGGTCCGCGCGATTTCCGCGCTCGAGATCGCCCGGGCGAATACCACGCCGGATCTGTCCCTCGATCTGACGCTGGCGCGACTGTACATGACCCGGGATCGCTCAGCCGACGCGGTGCCGCTGCTGCGCCGGATCCTCGACGAGCAGCCGTCGTTCGACGATGGATGGCTGCTGCTGTCGAGCGCACTCGAGGAGTCGGGTCATGGAGACGAGGCAGCCGACGCGCTGCTCCAGGCACTCGAGCAGAAGCCGTCGCTGGTGCGTGCGCGCGTCCAGCTCGCGGAGCTGTACGAGCACCAGCGCCGCTGGGCACAGGCCGCCGAAACCTGGGCGAAGGTGCAGGAAGCGAACCAGCGCAACACGACGATTGCCGCTCGGCGGGCATCCGCGCTGCTCAACGCCGGCAAGCCTGCTGACGCGCGGAGCGTGGTCAACGAGGCGCTGAAGCTGCAGCCGGGTGACGCGCAGCTCTCGTATCTGCTGGCCCAGAGCGAGCGCGATCTTGGCAATCTCGACGCCGCGGAAACGATTGCCCGTCAGCTCAAGACGAGCCGTCCCGAAGATGTGCGCGGCGTGTATCTGCTCGCGCAGATTCTCGAGTCGCGCGGGCGCTACCAGGAAGTCGTGGACCTCCTCACGCCCGAGATCGCGCGCCTGAACGGCGACGACCAGTCGCCTCAGGCCGCGCTGCTGCTCGACACGCAAGGGCTCGCGCTGCAGGAGCTGCAACGGCACGATCAGGCGATTGCCGCGTTCAAGAAAGCCGTCGAGCGGGCACCCGATGAGCCAACGCGTCACGCGGTGTTGATCCAGGGACTGACGGCCGCCAACCATTCGGCCGAGGCGATCGCGGCAGCCGAAGCCGCGCGGAAGAAGTTTCCGGACGACAGCGGCATCCTCTTTCAGCTTGGCGCCGCCTTCGATCGGTCTGGACGCCGCGCCGATGCCGAACGCGCGTTCCGCGATCTCATCGCGCAGGATCCGCTCGACGCCAACGCGCTGAACTACCTGGGCTACATGTTCGCCGAGCACGCGACGCAGCTCGACGAGGCGGTGAGCCTGATCGAGCGGGCTCTGCGCGTCGAGCCCGACAACCCGTCGTTCCTCGACAGCCTTGGCTGGGCGTACGTCCAGCAGGGCAAGCTCGATCTCGCGGATCCGCCGCTCACGCGGGCCGCTGAAAAGCTGCCGAAGAATTCCGTCATCCAGGAACACCTCGGCGACCTGCGCCTCAAGCAGAATCGCCCGGCCGACGCGATCGCCGCGTGGAAGCGGTCGCTCGAGGGGGACGGCGACTCCATCGATCGCGCGAAGATCCAGCAGAAAATCGCCGGCGCCGTGAAGCAGACCAAGAAATAGCGATGGTCTTGGCTTCGCGTGCCCTGCCTGCTGCTCCTCGTGCCCTGCTCCTCGCCGCTCTCGTAATCGTGGCGGCGTGCGGCCGCACGCCCGCGCCCTCTTTCCCGACGGGCGCCGGCACGCCGTTTCCCGAGTTCGCATCGGCCTACGCTGAAGCGAGCGACACGTGCCGTACGATCAAGACGCTCACGGTCTCGCTGGCGCTCTCGGGCAAGGCCGGGCGTACTCGCCTGCGAGGACGGGTGGACGCCGGATTCGCGGCGCCTTCGCAGATGCGACTCGAGGGGCGCGCACCATTCGGTCGGCCGATATTCGTTCTCACCGCTGATCGGGATCGGGCCGTGTTGACCTTGCCGCGCGATCGGCGCGTGCTCACCGGCGCGACGTGCTGCGGAGATCGTCGAGGCGCTTGGCCGGCGTCGCGCTGGACGCTGACGCGCTGCGCACCATCGTGAGCGGCTGTGGGATCACGATCGCCGACGCGCCGGCCGACGGCCGATCGTTCGGCTCCGGCTGGGCGGCGGTGACGGTGGGCAGCGGCGTCACGTACCTCCGCCGGTCCGGCCAGCGCGTGGCAGATCGTGGGAGCCACGCGCGACACGCTCTCCGTTTTCTATTCGGACTTTCAGGACGGGCGGCCGACAACGGTGAACCTTCGGGCAGGCGCGTCCGGTGCCACGGCAGACATCTCATTCCACCTGTCGCAGATCGACGTCAATCCGACACTCGATCCACAGACGTTCGAGCAGGAGATTCCCGCTGATGCGACGCCCTTGACGCTCGACGAGCTTCGCAGGGCCGGTCCCTTGGGTGAGACGGGCACGGGAGAGGCCAGGTGACGTCATCATGAAGCGGCCCACGCCACTCACCGTGCGCGCGCACGCGAAAGTCAACCTGGATCTCCGGGTGCTTGGCGTGCGGGCCGATGGCTATCACGAGCTCCGGACCGTGTTCCAGACCATCGAGCTTCACGACACGCTCGTCTGCGCGGAGCGTCCGGGGCCGTTCACGCTGAAGTGCCGCACGAGCGGTATCCCTCTCGACAGCGAGAACCTGATCTGGAAGGCGGCGGCTGTCTTGTGGACGGCGCTCGGACGCGCGGGAGACGTGCGCGACACGAGCGTGACGATCGACAAGCGGATTCCCGTCCAGGCCGGTCTCGGTGGCGGGAGCGCCGATGCGGCCGCCGCGCTTGCTGCCCTGGCTCGGTTGTGGGGAGGCGCGCCGCTGAGCCTCTTGCGTGAAGTTGGGGGGACCATTGGCGCCGACGTGCCGTTCTTTCTGGCCGGAGGCACCGCGCTTGGCCTGGGACGCGGCGAGGAGATCTACCCGCTCGTCGATCTCCCGCCGCACTGGATCGTGATCGCGCGCCCGCCCTTCGGTGTCTCGACGGCCGAGGCCTACGCGTGGTACGACGAGGATCGCGCCGCCGGCCTGCGCGAGGTGCGCGAGCTGCAGCTGTTGCCGGTCCCCTGGCCCAGCCGCGCCGCGCAAATGATCAACGACCTCGAACCCCCCGTCCTGCGGCGTCACCCGGAGATCGGCACGCTGAAAGCGCAGTTGAAGGAGGCGGGCGCGATTGCGGCCGCCATGTCGGGCAGCGGCTCGGCGGTTTTCGGGTTGTTTCGCAGCCGCGCGTCCGCCGAGCGCATGGTGAAGCCCCTGAGCCGAGGGGGCGCCCGTGCGCTGCTGACGCGCACGATCAGCCGCGCCGAGCACGAGCGCCGGGCCCGTCCGATTGCCCGGCGGCGGCGGGTACTGTAAACTTATCCCTTTGCGGACGTGCCAGCGGGTCGCGCCGTGGTGTCCCTGGTCGACGAGTCGCCACCCACCGTATCCGTGTCTCACGGTTGCAGATCTCGGATGGGGCGTGGCCAAGCGGTAAGGCGCGGGACTTTGGATCCCGTATTCGGAGGTTCGAATCCTCCCGCCCCAACCACGTTGATCGGTTGGCCGCCGGTGTTCACTGACTGGAGCGACAGCGCCACATGGCTCGCGGACAGCTCAAAATCTTCTCCGGCAGCGCCCATCCGGCGCTGACCGAAGAGATTGCGGAGTTTCTGGAGGTCCCGGTCGGGCACGCACGGCTGCAGCGTTTTCCGGACACGGAAGTCTCGTTCCAGATCGACGAGAACATCCGCGGCACCGACGTGTTCGTGGTGCAGCCGACCTGCGCCGACGTGGACCGCCACCTGATCGAGCTGTGCGTGATGATCGACGCGTTCCGCCGGTCGTCGGCGTCGCGCATCACCGCGGTGATTCCGTACTACGGCTACGCGCGGCAGGATCGCAAGGACAAGCCACGCGTGCCGATCTCGGCCAAGCTGGTGGCGAACCTGCTCAGCGCGGCCGGGGCAAATCGCGTGTTGACGATGGACCTGCACAAGGCGCAGATCCAGGGGTTCTTTGACATTCCGGTCGACCACCTGTTCGCCGCGCCGGTGATCATCGATCACCTGACGCGGCTCGACAACCAGAACCTGACGATCGTCTCGCCCGACGCGGGCGGCGCCGAGCGCGCGCGCGCGTACGCGAAACGCCTCGATGCCGAGCTCGCCATCATCGACAAGCGGCGCAGCGACGACGGGACGGCGGAGGTGATGAACGTGGTCGGCGACGTCGGTGGTCGCATCTGTATCCTGCAGGACGACATCATCGACACGGCGGGAACGATCGTGAAGGCCGCCAACGCGCTCAAGGCGAACGGCGCCGAGCGGGTGTTCGCGTGCGCGGTTCATGGCGTGCTGTCGGGACCGGCGATTGAACGCCTGGAAGCCGCGCCGCTCGACCAGGTGATCATCACGAATACGATCCCGCTCGTCGATCGGGCGACATGCTGCAAGAAGATCAAGCAGCTCTCGGTCGCGCGGCTGCTGGGTCAGGCGATTCGGAGCATTCACGAGGAGACGTCGGTCTCATCGTTGTTCGTGTGAAGAGAGCTGTCAGTTTCAGTTCCAGCTTCCAGCGGAGGCAGGGAACGCGAAGCTGGCGACTGGCAATTAGTAACTGGAAACTGAGACACTGGAAACTGGAAACTGAGATGGACGCAACACTTCAAGCAGACAAGCGGACCGGGCGTGGGAAGAACGAGGCGCGGCGCCTCCGGGCATCCGGTCGCATTCCCGCGGTCGTCTATGGGGTCGAGAAGGGCAAGGCCGTCGAGATTGCCGTGGACCCGAAGCGGCTCATGCGGATCCTGCACTCCGATTCCGGCGTGAACACGCTCATCGGACTGGAGGGTCTCGAGCTCGGCGGCGGCAAAGTACTCGTCAAGGAGTATCAGCTGGACCCGATCGATCACCACCTGCTCCACGCCGACTTCTACGCGGTCGCGATGGACAAGGCGATCACCGTCACGGTGCCGATCATCCTGAAGGGCGAGCCGAAGGGCGTCAAGCAGCAGGGCGGCGTGGTCGACTTCGTCAACCGCGAGCTCGAAGTCGAGACGCTGCCCGGCGACATTCCGGAGCACATTACGGTCGACGTCAGCGAGCTGATGCTGCATCAGGGCATCCGCGTGAAGCGACCTCGCCCAGGACGGGAAGTGGAAGCCGATCAGCGAGCCCGACATGATGATCGTCCACATCGTCACCGTGAAGGCCGAGGAGCTGGCGCCGGAAGCCGCGGCGGTTGCCGCCACGCCGGCGGCGCCTGCCGAGCCCGAAGTGATCAAGAAGGGCAAGCAGGAGAAGGAAGACGAATAATCGGCGAGTGCCGATGAAGATTGACGATTGGACTCATGAAGCTGATCGTGGGTCTTGGCAATCCCGGCCGGAAGTACGAGGGCACGCGCCACAATGTCGGCTTCGCGGCGGTGGACCTGCTGGCCGGGCGGCATGGCGTGACCTGGGAGTCGGCGCGGGCCGAGGCGCTGATCGGGAAATGGCGGGCGGAGAACACGCTGATCGCCAAGCCGCTGACGTTCATGAATCTCAGTGGTCAGGCGGTGCTCGATCTGCTGCAGTTCTACAAGATCGATCCACAGGATCTGCTCGTGATCGTGGACGAAGCGCAGCTGGATCTGGGACGCCTGCGGGCCCGGCCGTCGGGATCGTCGGGCGGACACAACGGCTTGAAATCGGTCATCGGCGTGCTGGGAACCGAGAATTTCCCGCGGCTGAGGATCGGTGTGGGACGTGGAGACGCGCGCCGCGACCTGGGCGACCACGTCCTCGCGCGATTCGATCCGGCCGAGCAGCCGGTGATCGACGAAGCGGTGCAGCGCGCGGCTGACGCCGCCGAAACGTTCGTCAGGGAACAGATCGTCGCCGTGATGAACGCGTACAACAGGAAGGACGACAGGACGACGGACAGCGAAGAGATCTAACCGATCATCTCCTTGAGACAAAGAGATCGAGTGATTGGGTGATTCAGTGATGGGGTGATTCAGTGGGTGATCGGCAAATCACCAAATCACCAAATCACGAAAATCGCCAAATTACCAGATCCGGATGTCTCCGCTCAGTCCAGAAGGAGAACCATGAGTCAGAACAGGGATTACGAGCTCGTCTACATCGTCTCGCCTGAGACGAGCGAGCAGGACGTCGCCGAGCTGCACACGCAGATCGAGCAGATCGTCCAGCGCTTCAACGGAACCATCGAAAAGTCCGAGAACTGGGGTCGGCGCAAGCTGGCCTACGAAATCGGCCACCACCGCGAGGGCACGTACGTCGTCGAGACCATTCGCGGGACCGGTGAGCTGATGAAGGAGATCGACCGGCGCCTTCGGGTGCTTGACTCGGTCATCCGCCATCTGGTCGTGCGCGTCGACGAAGATCTGCGCGTCGCCGAGCGTCACCGCGCGTCGCGCAAGGCGTCGCAGGCGCGGCGGCGGATCGCGCGCGGCCTGCCGCCCGAGCCGGAGGCCGGCGAACGGCGCGGCGACCGCGACATGGACGACGAGGACGATCGAATCGAAGGGGTGGAGGTCCAGCGATGAGCGACGAACGAGGCGGATCCCGCGGCCGCGGCGGCAAGAGCGGCGACAAGGGCAAGGGCGAGGCACGTCCGAGGGGCGGCTTCTTTCGCCGGCGTCGCGTCTGCAAGTTCTGCGCGGACAAGATCGACTACATCAACTACAAGGACGTGCGGCTCCTGATGCCGTTCATCCCGGAGCGCGGCAAAATCCAGCCGCGCCGGATCTCGGGCACGTGCGCGCTGCACCAGCGCAAGCTGCAGACCGCCATCGCGCGCGCGCGTCAGCTGGCGTTGATTCCGTATGTCACGGACTGAACGGGTTCGGGGTTCGGGGGTTCGGGGTTCGGGGTTGGGTTCGTGGTTCATCGTTCGAGGTTCGGGTTCAGGGTTCGTCGGTTCGGTTCCGGGTGCCAGTTCGAACGCTGAACCCTGAACCCAGAACCCGAGAACCTGAGAACCCCGCACCGAACCGCGAACCCCGAACCGCGAACCTCGAACCCAGGAGATACAGAGACATATGGAAGTCATTCTGAGAGAGCACGTCGATAATCTCGGCCGCCGCGGAGACGTCGTGAAGGTCGCCGCGGGCTACGCGCGGAATTTTCTGCTCCCGCGGAAGCTGGCGCTGGCGGTCACCGACAACAACAAGCGCCAGATCGAGCGCGAGAAGAAGCTCGCGGAAGCCAAGGACGCCGAAGAGAAGGCACAGGCCGAAGCGATCGCGGAGCGCCTCGGGCAGCTCGATATCGAGATCGCGCGGCGCGTCGGCGAGCACCAGACGCTGTACGGCTCGGTCACGTCGGCCGATATCGCGCACGCGCTGCAGGCAAAGGGCTTCGAGATCGACAAGCGGAAGATCCAGCTGCACGATCCGTTGAAGGCGCTGGGCGAGACAACGGTGCCGGTGAAGATCCATCGCGACGTCACCGCGCAGGTCAAGGTCAAGGTGGTTGCGGAGAGCGCATAGCGATTTGGTGATTGCGGGACTCGGTAATTTGGTGATTCAATCACCCAATCACTGAATCACCCAATCACCAAATCCTGTGATGCCCGAGGTCGCCGCCGCCGAACGCACGCTTCCGCACAACCTGGAAGCCGAGAAGTCCGTTCTCGGCGCCATCCTGATTCACAACGACGCGTTCAACCACGCGGCCGAGCTCATAGACTCGCGCGACTTCTTCCGCGATGCGCATCGCCGCATCTTCGACAAGATGATCGCGCTCAGCGAGCGCGGCGATGCCATCGACCTCGTGACGCTGAAGGACGAGCTGCAGCGGTCCAGCGAGCTCGAGGAGGTCGGCGGTCCCGCCTACATCGCGTCGCTCGCCGACGGCGTGCCGCGCAGTGCCAACGTCGAGCACTACGCGCGCATCGTGAAGGAGAAGGCCACCCTCCGCAATCTCATCCACTCCGCCAACCGCATCCTATTGACCGCCTACGAGGCGGAGCAGGATGCGGATCTCATCCTGGACGATGCCGAGAAGGCGATTTTCGAGATCGCCGAGGACCGAATCCGCGAAGGGTTCGTGCCGCTGCGCGATCTCGTGCAGAGCAGCTTTGCGACGATCGAGAAGCTGCAGCAGCACAAGGGCATGGTCACCGGCGTGCCCACCGGCTTCGTGGACCTCGACGAGATGACGTCGGGTCTTCAGCCGTCGGACCTCGTGCTCGTCGCCGCGCGCCCGTCGATGGGCAAGACCAGCTTCGTCCTCAACATCGCGCAGCACGTCGGCATCCAGACCGACATGACGGTTGGCTTCTTCAGCCTCGAGATGTCCAAAGAGCAGCTCTTCATGCGCATGCTCACGTCAGAAGCGCGGATCGACGCGCACCGGTTCCGCAGCGGCTATCTGAGCGAGAAGGACTACGGACGGCTGTCGCACGCGCTTGGCACGCTGGCCGAGGCGCGCGTGTTCATCGACGATACGGCGTCGATCGGCGTCCTCGAGATGCGCGCCAAGGCCCGGCGCCTCCAGGCCGAGCACGGCCTGCACCTGCTCATCATCGACTACATCCAGCTCATGCAGGGACGCGGGCGGTTCGAGAGCCGGCAGCAGGAGCTCGCGTCGATCTCGCGCTCGCTGAAAGGACTCGCGAAGGAGCTGCACGTCCCGATCGTGGCGCTGTCGCAGCTGTCGCGCGCCCCGGAGACCCGCGCGGAGCATCGGCCGCAGCTCTCCGACCTGCGCGAGTCCGGCGCCCTCGAGCAGGACGCCGACGTCGTGATGTTCATCTTCCGCGAAGATCAGTATCGCGACGCGGAAGGACAGGCGAACCAGGAGGCCGAAGGCGTCGCCGAGATCATCGTCGGCAAGCAGCGCAACGGTCCGACCGGCGTGGCGAAGCTGGCCTTCATCAAAGAGCACACCCGGTTCGAGAACCTCGCGCAAGGCCCGGCGTGATCCGGCCGACGGTCGCCCGCGTGGACCTGCGCGCCATCGAATCGAACCTGCGCGCGATCGCCGACCTCGTGTCGGTCTCCGCATCCCGCGTCCCGGATCCCGCCCCCCGCATCATCGCCGTCGTCAAGGCGAACGCGTATGGGCATGGCGCGGCGCCGGTAGGGCTCGCCCTGGAGCGCGCGGGCGCCGCGATGCTCGCCTGTGCCGACATCGAGGAGGGCATTGCGCTCCGCACGCGCCGGGGTCACGCTGCCCATTCTGGTGTTCGGCGCTCTCGGCATCAGCGACCTTGACGGCGTGTTCGAGCACGGCCTGACGCCAACCATCTCGACGCCATCGGCCGCCCGTTCGCTGCAGGCCGCGGCCGCGCGCCGCGCTGCCGTGCTCCGCTGTCACCTGAAGATCGATACGGGCATGAACCGGCTCGGTTTTCGGCACGACAATCTGCGCCGCACGCTGCCGGAACTGGCCGCGAGCGCGAATCTCGCCATCGACGCCGTCTACACGCACTTTGCGACGGCGGACGACCCCGAGAGTCCCGCGTTCGCGCTGCAGCGCGAACGCTTCGAACAGGTGGGCCCCGTGCTCGAGTCGATGGGGATCCGCCCGCGCGCGCGCCATGCCGCGAACAGCGCGGCGCTCCTGCGGGACGAGCGCGTCTGGTACGACTTCGTCCGGCCCGGACTCCTGCTCTACGGCGCCGTCCCCCCGCCGCTCGCCGCAACCGTGCCGCTGAGACCTGCCCTGTCACTCCATACCCGTATCGTGCACGTGAAGGGGATCAGGCCCGGCGAGGGCATCGGCTACGGTCTGCGCGGCAGCGTCGATCGTCCGACGACGGTCGCCGTCGTGCCCGCCGGCTACGCCGACGGCCTCGATCGCCGCCTGGCCGGGAACGGCTGGATGCTGGTCAGAGGCCGCCGCGCCCCGATCGTCGGCTCGGTCTGCATGGACATGACGACGATCGACGTGACGGGGCTCGACGTGGCGCCGGGAGATGAGGTCGTGATCATCGGCGATCAGGGAGAGGAGTCCATCGGCGTCCGCGAGATGGCGGCCGCCATCGGCACGATCCCGTACGAGCTCCTCTGCCGCGTCGGCACGCGGATTGAACGCGCTCTACGATTGAAGATTGGCGATTGCAGATGCCGATTGACGATTGGAATGCGATTGACGATCGACGATCAGGGAGTGCCCATCGATGTTCAATGGTCGGATTCGACGCACTGCAATCGCAGTCCGTCGATCGTCGATTGCATCCGCTCCGTCACTCGGCCTGCAATCTGCATCGTGCAGTCTGCAATCGGAACGCCAATGAAATCGAAGACCATCTACGTGTGCCAGGAGTGCGGGGCGCAGTCGCCGAAGTGGCTGGGGCGCTGTACCGATTGCGGCGCGTGGAACTCGCTCGTCGAGGAGCAGCCGGTGCCGACGGTCGCGGGCGCAGGGGCGGCGGCGGCGAGCGCGGCGGGCAGGTACGCATTGGCGGCCACGTCGCGGCCGCGGCTGTACGAAGAAATTGACACTGTCGTTGCCGAGCGGCTGTCCACCGGCATCGACGAGTTCGATCGGGTGCTGGGTGGCGGCGTTGTTCCCGGATCGCTCGTCCTGATCGGCGGCGAGCCGGGCATCGGCAAATCGACGCTCCTGCTGCAGGCCGCTGCGCATTTTGCGGCCTCCATCGGGACGGTGCTGTACAGCTCCGGTGAGGAATCGGAGCATCAGATTCGATCGCGCGGCGACCGGCTCGGCATCGAACGGGCGCCGCTGTATCTGCTGGCGGAAACGTGTCTGGAGCGCATCCTCGAAGAGATCGCGCGGCTCCGTCCCGCGCTTGATCATCATCGATTCGATCCAGACGGTCTTCTCGCTGAAGTTCCAGTCCGCCCCCGGCAGCATCGGCCAGGTGCGCGAGGCCGCGACGCAGCTGCTGTTCGCCGCGAAAGGGCAGAACATCCCAACCTTTCTGGTCGGCCATGTCACGAAGGACGGCAACCTCGCCGGTCCCAAGGCGCTCGAGCACATTGTCGATACCGTTCTCTATTTCGAGGGCGAGAAGCATCACGCGCACCGTGTCGTCCGAGCGGTGAAGAACCGGTTCGGGGCCGTCAGCGAGCTGGGCGTGTTCGAGATGACGGGGCGCGGGTTGAAAGCGGTGCCCAATCCATCGGCGCTGTTCCTGGCGGAGAGGCCGGCGAACGCACCGGGTTCTGCGGTCCTGTGCTGCATGGAAGGCTCGCGCCCGCTGCTGGTCGAAGTGCAGGCACTGGTCAGCGCCACCTCGTATGGCAACGCGCGCCGGATGGCGAGCGGCATCGATCAGAATCGACTCTCGCTCCTGCTCGCCGTGCTGGAGAAGCGCGCCGGCCTCAACCTGATGGGCGAGGACGTCTTCATCAACGTGGCCGGCGGCATGACGATCGACGAGCCGGCGTCGGATCTGGCGGTCGTGGCCGCGGTGGCATCGAGCCTGCGCAACCGTCCGATTCGCGCCGGGACCGCGATGTTCGGCGAGGTTGGCCTGGCGGGCGAGATTCGCGGCACCAGCCAGGGGTCGCTGCGCGTCCGCGAGGCGGCGCAGATGGGGTTCACGCGCTGCATCGTCCCGAAGGCAACTGCGCGCGGGAGGACGTCCCGGCCGGCTGCGAGCTCGTCACCGTGAAGACCATCGGCGACGCGCTCGACGAAGTGATGCAGCTTTCCTAGACACGAGGTTCGAGGTCCGAGGTCCGGCGCTCGAGTGATCAGGGATTCCGCAACACCCGCATCGGATCCGTGTGCGCGGCGCGGCGGGCGGGCAGCCAGGCGGCCAGCGCTCCAACCGCAATCAGCACCGTCGCAGCCGTCAGAAAGGTGCGCGGGTCTCTCGGCTCGAGGTTGAAGAGCAGCGTCCCGACGAATCGTGACGCCCACGCGCTCAGGGCAACGCCAGCCAGCAGGCCGACCGATACCAACGCGGCGACGCGGCGCATGACCATCATCGAGACGTCGACGCGGTCGGCGCCGAGCGCCATGCGGATGCCAATCTCCGCGCGCCGCCGGCTCACCGAGTACCGATGTCACGCCGTAGAGTCCGAGTGCGGCGAGCACCAGCGAGAGACCGCCGAACGATCCCGCCAGGACGGCCAGGAGCCGCTCCTGCGCGACCGACGCTGCAACCAGATCGTCCATGCCCTGGAACGAGAACGCGGCTCCAGGGACGGCGCGCGACGAGCGATTCCGCGAGATCGCCTGCGAGTCGCCCCGAAGGCGTCTGCGGCCTGATCGTGAGTCCCATGACTGGCCGGCGCGGCATCGCGCTGCGCCATCGGTACGTACATCGTCGGGATGATTCCCTCGCGCGCGGACCGGTAGATGGCGTTCGAGACGACCCCAATCACGTCGGAATCGTGTCACGCCCGGCGCGATGACGTATTCCGCCGCGACCTCGTCGCCGACCGGATTGCGCGTCTGGAAGAACTGCCGGACGAATGCCTCGTTGACGACAACGACGGGAGGGGCGCCGAGACGATCGGCGCTCGTGAATCCGCGGCCGGCCGTGAGCCTCATCCCATAGGTGGCGAACCAGTCGGGTGAGACGGCGTTGACCCAGGCCATGGCGGCGCGCCCGGCGCTGGGCGGGACATCCCTTCCGGCGAAGGAGATGCGCGTGTTCCAGCCCTGGCCGCTCACCGGCGTGATCGCCGAGGTGCCGACCGCCGCCACGCCCGGCGTCGCCGAGGCGGCGTCTTTGAGCGCCTCGAACAGGTGCACCCGCGCTTGCGACGTTGCGCCCGTTGGTTGCAGATCGACGGTGACGACCAGCAGTTGCGCCGGGTCGAAGCCGAGCGGCGTGCGTGCCAGCGACGCGAACGTGCGCAGGAAGAGACCCGCCCCGACGATCACGGCGAGCGAGAGCGCCACCTGTGCGGCGACGAGCACGTCACGGAGCGCCACGCCGCGCTTGACCGGCGATCGTCCGCGACTGCTCCTTCAACGCGTCGCTCGGAGCAATCGCCGAGACGCCGAGCGCGGGAGCCAGGCCGAACAGGAGCGCGGTGGCCACTGCCACGGCGACCACGAACGCGGCGAGATGCCAGTCGGCCGACAAGTCCAGGACCGGCGTCTGCCGCGGCGTCGCGAGCTGCTCGCACGAGGAGCGTGCTGCACCAGTTCGATACCAGCACGCCGGCGACCGTACCGACGGCCGCGAGAAGGAACGTCTCTGCGAGCAGCTGGCGGGCGATACGCGCGCGGGACGCGCCCAGCGCGAGCCGTACGCTCAAATCGTGACGCCGCGACGATGCGCGGGCCAGCATGAGGTTCGCGATGTTCGCGCACGCAATCAGCAGCACCGCGCCCACCACGCCCATCATGATGGCGAGCGGGCGCGTGTAGCGGAGCCGCAGTGTCGAGCGTCCGCCGGCGGCCGGCACGAGCGTGAACGGATCGCTCAGATACTGCTCGCCGGAGGGATAGCGCGGGGGCTGTGTGGCGCGGCGGATGTCCGGCTGCACGGCGCGCAATGCGGCGGTTGCGGCGTCGGGCGTCTGATTGATCTTCAGTCGCGCCATCACGTTCAGCCACCAGCTCGTGCGGCCATCCAGGCTCGAGTCGTCCCCCTTGACGATTGCTTCCGTGCCGAGCGGAACGATGACGTGCCACGCCCGGCCCACCTCGGCGCCGAAGAAGCCTGGCGGCATGACGCCGACGATCGTGAACGGGACCCGGTCCACCATCAGGCGGCGGCCGATGGCATCGGAGGCGCCGTTGAAGCGCTGCCGCCAGAAGGCGTGGCTGATGACGGCGACTGCGCCGTCCGGCCCGCCGCCACGTGCGTCATCGCGCTCGGTGAACGTCGTCCGACGAGCGCTGGGCACGCCGAGCACGTCGAACAGGCGGCCGCTGGCATACGCGCCCTCGACAGGGTCCTTGACGCCGCCCGTCGAGAGGTCGAATGTTTCGTTCGACCAGGCGAACGCGCCATCGAACAGCTGATCCTGACGATCCCGGATCTGCTCCCAAATCGGGTTCGTCCAGGACGTTTCACTCAGGAGGACGAGCCGATCCGGCTCGCGCACGGGCAGCGGCTTCAGCAGCAGGCTGTTGGCGATGGTGAAGAGCGCGAGGTTTGCGCCAATGCCCAGCGCCAGCGACAACACGGCCACGCTCGTGACGGTCGGCGTCGCCATCAGCGAGCGCCACGCATCGCGCCAGTCCACGGTGAACCAGGACGCGCGGCTCGTCCGGCTGCCGGTCGGGCGAGTCGGCGAAGACGCCCATGACGCGGCGCGCACGCCGTTCGGCGAGGCCATACCACAGGGCTTGCACGAGTGGTCAGCGCCCAGAAGCGGCCGAGCACCAGCGAGTCCCCGTTCCCGTGCCGCGGCATGATCGCGGCGGAACGCGTCGCGCATGCCCGTCCTCGAAGCGGACGCGGAACCGCTCCGGATAGGCGCGGAGCAGCAGACCGTAGAACCGCTCGGCGCTCATACGTTCGCCTTCCTTGCCGCTGTTCGGACGCTGGCCGCTACCGCCAGGAGGTCCGCCAGACGTTCCTGCTCGGCCTTCAGCACGCGTTTACCCTTGGCGGTCAGCCGGTAATAGGTGCCGCGCCGCGACATCCGCGGAGGCCGGGGCGGGCGCTTCCGCGATCAGACCGCCATCGATCAGTTTTCCGAGATGCCGGTAGAACGATCCGGTCTGCAGCGGCACGCGTCCGGCCGACTGCGCGCGCACCGCCTGCATCATCGCGTAGCCGTAGCTGTCGCCCGGCGCGAGCGCGAGCAGGATGTGAAACGCGGCAGGCTTGAGCGGCTTCGATGTGTCCATAATGGATATGTCCAGTTCGAACATAACCTACCACAAGGCGCCTGCCGCGCCAAGGGCTAAGCGGCCCGATAGAGATACAATCTCGCCGCGTGCGGTGGATCGTTCGCGGCGACGTCGACGGCTTCTTCGGCCTCGCCCTCGACAATCTCGTTCAGCTCCTCCTGATCGACACGCTCTGTCGAGGTGTCCTCGGCTTTCCGGCCGACCTCGTCTACGGCACCATCCTCCCCGGGGCGGCGATCTCGGTCCTCGTCGGGAACGTGGCCTATGCGTATCAGGCCAGGAAACTGGCGGAGCGTACCGGCCGCAGCGACGTCTGCGCGCTGCCGTACGGGATCAACACCGTGTCGCTGTTCGCGCACGTATTCCTGGTGATGCTGCCCGCCAGGATGCTGGCGGCCGCAGCGGGCGCGCCTGATCCGGCGCGGATCGCGTGGCAGGCCGGGCTCTTCGCAACGTTCTCGTCCGGCGTGATCGAGCTGGCGTGCGCGTTCGTCGCCGAGCGGGTCCGAAAAGCGACCCCGCGCGCGGCGCTGCTCTCGACGCTCGCCGGCATCGCACTGAGCTTCATCTCCCTCGGCTTTCTCTTCCGCACGTTCGCGCGGCCCGTGGTCGGCCTCACGACGCTGGGCATCGTGATGCTGACCTACTTCGGCCGCGTCCGCTTCAAGGGGCATCTCCCCGGAGGCGTGGTGGCGGTGGCGATTGGCACGTTGCTCTGCTGGGTTACCGGCATCGCGCCGGTTGGAGGGCATCCCGCTGGTGCGGCGCTCCACCTGCCGATTCCGGTTGTGGGCGATCTCGTGGCCTCGATCGCCGGGGGCTACCTGCTGCCGTATCTCTCGGTGATCATCGCGATGGGGCTCTTCAACGTGCTCGGATCGCTGCAGAACATCGAGTCGGCCGACGCTGCCGGCGACGCGTACGACACGAGATTCTCGCTGACGGTCAACGGCATCGGTTCGATCGCGGCCGCGCTGTTCGGATCGGCCTTTCCGACGACGATCTACATCGGCCATCCGGGATGGAAGGCGCTCGGCGCCCGGGCCGGCTACTCGGTTCTGAACGGCGCCTTCGTGACCGCGATCTGCGTGACGGGCACCCTCGCGTGGATCGCCTGGGCGATCCCAATCGACGCGGGGATGGCGATCGTGCTGTGGATCGGCATGATGATCGTCTCGCAGGCCTTTCAAGCGACACCGCGCGAGCACGCGCCGGCCGTCGTCGTCGGCCTCTTGCCGGGCATTGGCGCGTGGGGCGCGCTGATGGCGAAGAACGGGTTGCACGCGGCCGGCCTCGGTACGCCGGACCATCCGTTCTCCGAGGCAGTTGTCGCGGAGTTCCTGAAGAGCGATACCTGGATTCAGGGAGCCTTCGCGATCGAGCAGGGATTTCTGTTCACCGCCATGCTCTTGTCGGCCGCCGTCGTTGGCGTCATCGAGCGGCGATGGGTCGTCGCGTCCGCGCTGGTGCGCCATTGCCGCCGCTCTGTCAGCGACGGGCCTCATGCACTCGTATCAATGGACGCATTGCCGACACGACGCTGAAGCTGAGACCTGCGTGGCCCTTCGTGATCGGCTACGGCGCGATGTCGCTGTCGTTCCTCGCGGCGCGATGGACGACGGAGGAAGGGCATTGACAAGAATCAATGCGAAATGAGCAATGCTCAATGCAGATAGGCTGATGGCTAGAAAGGCTAGATGGCTGAATGGCTGATAGCTGATAACTGGACACTGGACTACGGCACATCAATCGACAGCGGCACGACCGTCGTCCCCCAATGCAGCACCAGCTCGGCGTGCTTGCCGTCGACGACAGGGAAGTAGAAGGTCAGCGTTTCCATGTGCGCGGCCGTCTTGGGCGTCACCTGGATGCGCAGCGCGTCCTGACCGGCCGGGTAGCGCGTGTGGAACACGGGCGTGGACCGGTTGAAGATCATCGTCCAGCTGCTCGCGATCCGGCTCCGCCCAGAGCGAATAGGCGCCGGCGGCCAATGCCTGTCCGTCGATCTTGACGTCGGTCGACAGCTCGATGCTCGTGCACGTGTCGGCGCCCGGACACCAGACGCGTCCCCAAGGCACGAGCGCGCCGAACAGCTCGCGGCCTCGCGCCACCGGGCGGTTGTAGTCGATCGTGATCTTCGTCCCGGCAATCTGCTGGCTGACCGAGCCGTGCTGGCTCGGGCGAACCGCTGGAGCGGCCTGGTGCTCCTGACTTCCGAGAGCGGTGGCGAGCGCCGCGGCGATGGCGAGCACGAACAGACGTCCCATCATGGATTCCTTCCTGCGCACTCCAGCGCGTTGAAATCTCGCGAGCGTCTCGTGCGAATGACCCTCTGGCTGGGGCGCGTTTCCTGGCCTGAGCGCCAGGCGCGTCTGCAGCCCGGCGTCGCGGGCGGCGTCGAGCTCGCGCACGACGTCCGAGATGAACAGCACGGCGTCAGGCTCGACGTTCATGGCCTCGGCGATTCGACGATAGCTGGCCGGATCTCCCTTGGACCCGATCGTCGTGTCGAAATGCCAGCCGATCCAGCCGGTGAGGTCTCCGGCTGTCGAGTGGGAGAAGAGCAGGCGCTGCGCGAGGACGCTGCCGGAAGAAAAGATGCCGACCGCCGCGCCCTGCCGGCGCCACCGTTCGAGCGCGCGCGGGACGTCCGGAAAGACGTCGCCGGTGAGATCCCCACGCGTGTAGCCCTCTTCCCAGATCAGTCCTTGCAGCTCTTTCAGCGGCGTCGACTTGCGGTCCCGATCCATCAGCCACTGAACGTATTCGACAACGGATCCATCCCTGGGAGCGTCGGGATCCAGCGCCCGTTCGTGCTCGAGCCGATCGACCACCGACTTCACCTCGGGCCGGGATGCTCCTTCGCCGAGGTATCGGGTCAGGTTCGCGCGCGCGTAGGGGAACAGCGTCTGGTAGACGAACGCGATGGGCGTCGTCGTCCCCTCGATGTCCAGCAGCACGGCGGCGACGCGGCGCGGATGCCTGGCGTCGCTCACGCTTGCGGCAGCGCGCCGCCGGGGACGTACGACGGACCGAAGCAGATCGGCTGAAAGCCGGTATCGATGCCGCTGTCGGTGTAATGCGGTGTCCAGCCCGACGTGTCCTGGAACAGACGAATCGCCCGGATGCGCCGGTCGGCGCAGAGATCGAACCAGTGATGCGTGCCGCGCGGCACCCGGATCAGATCGCCGGCCTCGACTTCGATTGCGAAGACGTCGCCCTCTCGAGGATGGACGTGGAACAGACCGCGTCCCTCGATGATGAAGCGCACCTCGTCCTCGTCGTGCCAGTGCTCGCGGCTGAATTTCGCCAGCATCATGTCGAGGTTCGGCGTGTCGGGCTTCACGTCGATCACGTCGGCCGTGACGTACCCACCGCGCGCCTTCAGCGCGTCGATCTCGCGTGAGTAGGCGCCGAGCAGCGCTTCAGGCGTCGCATCGGCCGCGACGGGATGCTCAGGCGTCCACCGCTGATATTCGATGCCGTGCGTGGCCAGGAAGGCCGTCACACTCTCGGCGTCACGATGCGTGGTGTTGGTGGCCGGTATCTTCACGATGGCCATGGCTCAGGGCTCCTCTTCTTCGATTGTCGCGAATACGTGCAGCGGTGCCGTTGCCGATCGCCGCGCGGTCGCTTCACCGCTGCGGCCGACCGCTTCGAGCAGGAACTCGAGAATCTCGACGTGACGAACCGCGTCCGCCAGGGTCGTGCCCCACGTGTACATCCCGTGACGACGCAGCAGAAATGCATGACACGCGGGATCAGTCGTTAACAGAGCCCGCACGCGAGCGCCAAGACGGGTCATGTCCTGATCGTTGTCGAGAATTGGAATCCACTCGCGATGCTCGTGCGTGGTCACCCCGTCGAGGCCCTTGAGCATCTCGTAGCCGTCCACGGTCAGCCCGCGATCGTCCCAGTGCGTGTCGGACAGCATCGTGCTCCAGATCGAGTGGGTGTGCAGGACCGCACCCGCGTGCCGCGCCCGGACGATTTCCAGATGAAGCTGCGCTTCCGCCGATGGCTTGCCCCCGGGTCCGTCGAGGACCGTGCAGCGGTCGTCGATTTCGAGAATCTGATCGGCTGTGAGCTGTCCCTTGAACAGGCCACTGGCGGTTATGGCGAGCCGGAGCGGATCGCGACCTGACACCACGCTGAAGTTGCCGCTCGTGCCCAACACCCAACCGCGAGCATCGAACCGTCGTCCAACCTCGGCCAATTGACGCGCCCCGTCAGCGAACGCGGCCGACATGAAGTTCATGATGGACACCTCGTCCAGCCCTGTCAAGACAACCTCAATCGTAAGTACCTTAGGTATGATGGGAACCTGATTCATATCCGGAGTCATTCCCCATGCCGTGGCCTATCATCGCTCGCGCTTGCTTCGTTGCCGCCGTTGCCTGGGCCGCCGGGTTGCTGCGGCCATTCCATCCGTTGCTGGTGGTCGATCTGACCGTCGGTGCCGTGCTCGGCGCGCTCATCGTGTTCATCGAAGCGCGGCTGCGCGAATCGGAAGTGACCGATTTCCTCGGCGCGCTGATCGGGGGCGCCATCGGACTGGGCCTCGCCAAGACGATCGGTGCCGCGCTCTTCTGGGCCGACGCGACCGACCATCGCGTGGTCTTTCTGCACAGCTTCATCCTGCTCGTCTTCCCGTATCTCGGGATCGTGATAGGTGCGCGGAAAGGCGAGTGGCTGCAGCCGCAGCGGCTGGCGAGCCTCTTTCGCGACACCGGTCCGCAGAAGCGGTATCGCATCCTGGACACGAGCGTCATCATCGACGGCCGTATTGCCGATGTCTGCGAGACGGGTTTCCTCGACGGCACGCTCGTCATTCCTCAGTTCGTCCTGAAGGAGCTGCAGCTCGTCGCCGACTCCGCGGATTCGCTGAAGCGCAACCGCGGGCGGCGTGGTCTGGACATCCTTCAGAAGATCCAGAAGATGGCCGGCGTCGACGTCATGATCTCCGACATCGACTTTCCCGAGACGCGCGAGGTCGATCTCAAGTTGATCGAGCTCGGCCGGACGCTCCAAGGAAAGATCGTCACGAACGACTTCAATCTGAACAAGGTGGCGCAGCTCCGCGGCGTCGAGGTGCTGAACATCAACGAGCTTGCGAACGCGCTCAAGCCCGTCGTCCTGCCGGGCGAGTTCATGAAGGTGTTCATCCTCAAGGAAGGCAAGGAATACAACCAGGGCGTCGCGTACCTCGACGATGGGACGATGGTCGTCGTGGACAACGCGCGGCGCATGATCAGCCGCAACATCGACATCGTCGTCACGAGCGTGCTGCAGACGACGGCCGGGAAGATGATCTTCGGCCGCTACATCGAGACACCGGCGGCCGCTGGCCAGGCGACCGGCCCGGCGCCCGCGGTCGCGGCGGCGAGCCCCCAGAAGATGTCGATGCCGAACGCCAAATAGTCGGCCGTGCGGCCTCTCCACCTGCTGCGCACCGTTGTCTATCTGATTCCGGCGATCACCCTCTACACCATCGTGCTCGGCACGATTTCGCTCGTGTCGTCGCTCGTGGACCGCAGCGGTGATTTCGGGCATCGGTGCGCCCGCGCGTGGTCGATGCTGATCCTGAAAACGACGGGCGTCCGTGTCAACGTCTCGGGACTGGACCATCTCGATCCGGCGCGCACCTACGTGTTCGCGTCGAACCACCAGAGCATCTACGACATCCCGATTGTGTTCGCCACGCTGCCGTTCCAGCTGCGGATTGTCGCGAAGGAGTCGCTGGGACGGATTCCGTTTCTGGGTTGGCACCTCGCCCGGACCGGACATCTGCTCGTGGATCGGTCGAAACCCGGAGCCGGTGTCGTGAAGAAAATGGCGAGGCTCGTGAGCGAGCATCATTCGCTCATCGTGTTTCCCGAGGGTACCCGCAGCGTTGACGGGACGGTTGGCCGCTTCAAGGGCGGGTCGTTCGTCCTCGCGATCGACTCGCGTCTGCCGATCGTGCCGCTGAGCATTGCCGGCAGCCGGTTCGTGATGACCAAAGGGCAGCTGACGGTTCGTCCCGGCGACGTCACGGTGACAGTGCACGAGCCGGTCGAGACGGCGACGCTCTCGCGCGATGCCGTCCGCGAGGTCGCCAACCACGTTCGCGAGCAGATTCGCAGCGGCGTCGACGAACCGCATCGCGCCGCCTCGCCGCCGTCGGTATAATCATCGTTTGCGAATATGCGCGTGACCGCCATTATTGCCGCCGGCGGCGCCGGGCGCCGGATGCGTGCGGCCCAACCCAAACAGCTGCTGGAGCTCGGAGGCCAGACGATTCTGGCCCGCAGCGTCAACGCGTTCGATTCGCATCCGTCGGTCTCTGATCTCGTGGTCGTCGTGCCCGCCGATTTGCTCCCGAGCGACGCGCAGACGTATATCGGAGCGACCGCGCGGCCGCTGACGATTGTGACCGGAGGCCCGAGGCGTCAGGATTCGGTGGCGAACGCCTTTGCGAGCGTGGATCCGTCGGCCGAGATCGTGCTCATCCACGACGCGGCGCGGCCGTTCGTGAGCGCCGAGATCATCGAGCGCACGATTGACGCCGCCGCCGCGCATGGCGCCGCGATTGCCGCGCTCGAAGCGAACGACACGGTCAAGCGGGTCGAGCGTCATCCCTACGGCGCGCTCATCGTCGAGACGATCCCGCGGGACACCGTCTTCCTCGCCCAGACGCCGCAGGGATTCCGTCGCGAGGTGCTGGCGGATGCCGTCGCGCTCGGACGATCCGGCGTGGACGCCACCGACGAGGCGTCGCTCGCGGAGCGCGCGGGCCATCCGGTTCACGTCGTCGCAGGAGATCCCGGGAACGTGAAGATCACGACGGAAGACGATCTGGTCGCGGCCAGGCGGCGTCTCGAGGCGGTGGCCCGCGTCGGCACGGGATACGACCTGCACCGCCTCGTGGATGGCCGGCCGTTGAGCATCGGCGGCGTCGGGCTCGAGTCGGCGCGCGGTCCGGCGGCGCATTCGGACGGCGACGTCGCGTGCCATGCCGCGATCGATGCCATGCTCGGCGCGGCGGGCCTCGGCGACATCGGCCGGCACTTTCCGGACACCGATCCGGAATGGGGCGGCGCATCGGGCCTCGACCTGCTTCGACGCGCCGCCGAATTGATCGGGACGCATCACTTCGAGATCGTGAATCTCGACATCACGGTGATCCTCGAAGCGCCGAAGCTCTCGGGTCACATCGAGCGCATGCGCACCGCGATGGCGGGCGCGATGGGCGTGGATCGCGGGCGGGTCAGCCTCAAGGCCAAGACGAACGAGGGCGTTGACGCCGTCGGACGCGGCGAGGCGATTGCGGCGCACGCGGCCGCGCTTCTGAGACAACGATGAGTAGCATCTGGCGTCATCGCCGCCGGCGCGCGTGGACGAATGAGCGCGGACGGCGCAACGGCATAATGCGAGTACGCTTCGCTCCGAGTCCAACGGGCCAGCTGCACGTCGGCAACGCGCGCACGGCGCTCTTCAACTGGCTGCTCGCACGCGGTCACGACGGGACGTTCATCCTGCGCATCGAGGATACCGACGCCGAGCGATCCACCAAGGCGTCGGAGAACGGCATCCTCGAGGATTTGCGCTGGCTTGGACTGGAGTGGGACGAAGGCCCCGATGTGGGTGGGCCGTGCGGACCCTACCGCCAGTCGGAGCGGCTGCACCTGTACACCTCGTACGCGAACGAGCTGCTGGCCGCCGGCCACGCCTACTACTGCTTCTGTTCTCCCCAGAAACTGGAGGAAGACCGGAAGCGCATGCTCGAGGAAGGCAAGCCGCCGCGGTACGCCGGCACCTGCCGATCGATCGGTCCCGAGGAGGCCCAGCGCCGGATCGACGCCGGCGAACGGCCCGTCGTCCGGTTTCGCGTGCCCGAGCACGTGGACGTCGCCTTCCACGATCTCGTCCGCGGCGAGGTGACGTTCAACACGGACGTGATCGGCGATCCGGTGCTCGTCCGATCCGATGGCCGTCCCGCAGTACAACTTCGCCGTCGTGATCGACGATGCGCTGATGGAGATGACGCACGTGATCCGCGGTGAGGATCACATCTCGAACACGCCGCGGCAGGTGCTGCTCTATCAGGCCCTCGGGTTTGCGCCGCCGAAGTTCGCGCACCTCGCGCTCGTCATGGGTCCCGATCACACGCCGCTCTCGAAGCGCCACGGCGCGACCTCGGTCTCGGAGTTCCGCGCACGCGGCTATCTGCCGGAGGCGCTGACGAACTGCCTGGCGTTGATCGGCTGGTCGCCGCGTACCGATTCAGGCAGCGTCGGGAACGAGCGAAGAGCTGTTGCCGATCGACGAGCTGGCGCGGCGTTTCGCGCTCGATCACGTCGGGCACAGCGCCGGCGTCTTCGACCTCGAGAAGCTGGCGTGGATGAACCGGCACTACATGAAGGCCGCCGCGCCGGGCCGCCTCGCGGCGGAGTCCGCGCGCTTCTTCATCGCGCGCGGCTTCGCGGAGCGTCCCACGGACCGCGCGCTCGCCTACATCGAGTCCCTGTTGCCGATGGCCGTGGGATCCGTCGATCGCCTCGAGGAAATTCCCGACCGCCTCGCGTTCCTGTTTGCGTACAACGCCGCCGCCGCGATCGAGCGTCCGGAGGTCGCGGAGGTCGTGCGCGAGCCAGGCGCCCGCGACGTCATCGCCGCGCTCGCCGAGGTGATCGACACGCCGCTCGTCGATCGTGAGACGTTCCGCGCGATGGCCAACCGGGTGAAGGAGCGGACCGGACAGAAGGGGCGGGCGCTGTTCCATCCCATTCGCGTCGCGCTGACCGGGGAGAGTGGCGGCCCCGAGCTCGACCTCGCTGTTCCGGCCATCGAGCGAGGCGCGGCCCTCCCGGCGGACGCAACCGTGGCGACCGTGATCGGCTGTGGCGACCGCGCGCGCTCGTTCGCAGCCGTCGTCCGGCTCGCGCACGGATAACGCGGTCAGCGCCAGCGCATCACCTCATGGTCATTTACGGGTTCAATGCGGTGATCGAGGCGCTTCGTGCACGACGCGTCCGGCGTCTGCGCATCTCCACGCGCAGCGACAAGCGAATGGACGACATCCTGACACTGGCCCTCGCCCAGGAGGTGCCCGTCGAGCGGGTGGACCGCACCGTCCTCGATCGTCTCGCACGCGAGGGACTGCATCAGGGTGTCGTGGCCGATGTGGAGAACGCCCGCGACTACGCGATTGCCGATCTGGCGGCTCACGGAGCGGTTCCCCCGCTGATCGTCGTCCTCGACGGTATCGAGGATCCGCACAACGTCGGCGCGATTCTACGGACGGCCGATGCGGCGGGCGTCACCGGGGTCGTGCGTCAAACCCGGCACGCGGCGGCCCTTGACGGCGTCGTAGGTAAAGCATCCGCGGGAGCGCTCGCCGCTCGCGCGCATCGCCACCGTCGTCAACATCGCGCGCGCGCTCGAGGAGCTCGCGGCCGCCAACGTGTGGACCATCGGTCTCGCGGCGGAGGCGTCGGACGTCTACACCGACGTCGATTGGACGCTGCCGACGGCGCTCGTTCTGGGGGCCGAAGGATCCGGACTGCGACGGCTGGTACGCGACCGCTGCGATCGACTCGTGAGGATTCCGATGTACGGCGTGATCCAGAGTCTGAACGTGTCGGTGGCGGCTGGGGTCGTCTTGTACGAGGCCGTGCGCCAGCGCGCGTCGAAGGGGCTGATCCTGGATAAAAGCTGAGGGGTCAGTATTTTACACGGACAGCCGCGCACGGCTGCTGGTCCAAAGTGGGTCCACAGTTTAACTTGCTTCAGGACCGGGAGTTGCGCCGGTGGCACGCGCTGTGCTACAAATACTCTTTTGTCTGGGCTGGCGTAGCTCAGTCCGGTAGAGCAGCTGATTTGTAATCAGCCGGTCGGGGGTTCAAATCCCTTCGCCAGCTCCATCAGCATCCGCCAGTGCTTTCCGGAGCGACGGCGGTCGAGCGGGCCGGCAGGGCGCAATCCTAACAATGCCAACACGGTTTTCATATGCGGCGTCGGGCTCGAGCCTGATGCTGCATCAGTAGCGCCCGGCTCGAATCGGGCGTTCTGCGGTGCCATCCGCGCACGAGCGCGGAGCGTCATCGGCGAGGTAGCGAAGCGGTCAAACGCAACAGACTGTAAATCTGTCGCCCCAGCGGCTTCGAAGGTTCGAATCCTTCCCTCGCCACCAACCTTCGCTCGCTGCGCGAGCTACGGTTGGCAGCCAGCGAGCTAGGGTGAGCGAAGGGTGTCCCGCCGTAGCGCGTAGCGCCAAGGCGGGCACGCAGACGGGAAGAGGCGAGCTTCGTGGGAGCGACAGAGGAGCGTTGAGCGGCGCGCGAAATCGGGCCTGCCCGCCGAAGCGGCGAGGCGACGTGAGGAAGCGAGCCGCGTAGGCGGGAGTAACTCAGTGGTAGAGTCACAGCCTTCCAAGCTGTTGGTCGCGGGTTCGATCCCCGTCTCCCGCTCCAATATGGTCCGGGGGACTTCGTCCCCCGGAGTCCCCTTACACCGTTGCTCGCGGGGGCCCCAGGGGCCCCGCTCCGCTCCGGTGGGGGCGCTCGCGGTGCTCGCGCCTTCGAGAGCACGGATGAACGCGGTCGAAGGCGGTAATACGGGACGTTGCTCTGAGCAGAACGCGAGCGAACGCCAGTGAGCGAGCCACGCGAACGGAGCGAGCCGTCGAAGCGGCGAGCGAGTGAGTGTGTAGGGGAGTCCGAGGGGCGAAGCCCCTCGGTTGAAGAGCCGATGTAGCTCAGTTGGCAGAGCGCGTCCTTGGTAAGGACGAGGTCACCAGTTCAATCCTGGTCATCGGCTCCAGCCTTCGCTTGCCGCCGAAACGGACGGCGAGCTTCGGTTGGCAAGCCAGCGAGCGGATTTGAGCGAAGGTTGTCCGCCGAAGCGGAACGCGCGAAGGCGGACTTCAGAATTTGGATAACGGGCAGGACAACGTAACGCGAGGTCACGACACGACATGGCTAAAGAGAAATTCGATCGTTCGAAACCACACGTCAACGTCGGCACCATCGGCCACATCGACCATGGCAAGACGACGCTGACGGCCGCCCTGACGAAGGTCGCCGCCGACAAGGGCTGGGCGAAATTCGTCCCGTACGACGAGGTGGCCAAGGCGTCCGAGTCGCAGGGACGTCGCGACGCGACGAAGATCCTCACCATCGCGACCAGCCACGTCGAGTACGCGACGCCGAACCGTCACTACGCGCACGTCGACTGCCCGGGCCACGCCGACTACATCAAGAACATGATCACCGGCGCGGCGCAGATGGACGGCGCCATTCTCGTCGTCAGTGCCGTGGACGGACCGATGCCGCAGACGCGCGAGCACGTCCTCCTTGCCAAGCAGGTCAACGTGCCGTACATGGTCGTCGCGCTGAACAAGGTCGACGCGGTGGACGACGCCGAACTGGTGGATCTCGTCGAGCTCGAAGTCCGCGAGCTCCTGAGCTCCTATGGCTTCCCCGGCAACGACATCCCCGTCGTCCGCGTGTCGGCGCTGAAGGCGCTCAACGGCGAGCAAAGACGGCGTCGACTCCGTGCTGAAGCTGATGGAGGCGCTCGACAGCTACATTCCGCTGCCGCAGCGTGAAATCGACAAGCCGTTCCTGATGCCGATCGAAGACGTGTTCTCGATCTCGGGCCGCGGCACGGTCGTCACCGGACGCGTCGAGCGCGGCAAGGTGAAGGTCGGCGAGGAAATCGAGATCGTCGGCTTCAAGCCGACCGAGAAGAAGGTCGTGACCGGCGTCGAGATGTTCCGCAAGCTCCTCGACGAGGGTGTGGCGGGCGACAACATCGGCGTGCTGCTGCGCGGCGTGGAAAAGACCGACGTGGAGCGCGGCCAGGTGCTGGCGAAGCCCGGATCGATCACGCCGCACACGAAGTTCAAGGGCGAGGTGTACATCCTCTCGAAGGAAGAGGGTGGCCGCCACACGCCGTTCTTCAACGGCTACCGTCCGCAGTTCTACATCCGGACGACCGACGTCACCGGATCGCTGAAGCTGCCGGAAGGGGTCGAGATGGTGATGCCGGGCGACAACACGTCGATCAACGCGGAGCTGCACGTGCCGGTCGCGCTCGAGAAGGGCGCGCGGTTCGCGATTCGTGAAGGCGGCCGGACGGTCGGCGCGGGCACCATCACGCGAGATCGTCGAATAGTTCGGCGCGCGGGACGCGGTCCGGGCTCCGATGGGTTCCGGATCCCGCGTTCCGCACACCGACTGAGTAACGCCCATGAGAGACATCATTTCCCTGGCGTGCAACGAGTGCAAGCGTCGCAACTACAGCACGACCAAGAACAAGAAAAAGACGAGCGAGCGGCTGGAGTTCAGCAAGTTCTGCCGCTTCTGCCGCAAGCACACGCGCGCATCGGGAGACGAAGTAGCTCGTTCGATGCAAGACGAGCGCGAGCGAAGCGAAGCGCCGCCACCGGAGCGGAGCGAGCCGGCGAAGCGGCGAGCGAGCGAGCGGCGTGCAGGGGAGTCCGAGGGGCGAAGCCCTCGGGAGATAAAGGACAGTAGCTCAATTGGCAGAGCACCGGTCTCCAAAACCGGGGGTTGGGGGTTCGATTCCCTCCTGTCCTGCCAGTTTGTTCGAGGCCCGAGGGTCGAGGCCCGAGGGCCGGTACGTGAACGAGTTTTTTGGGTCCTCGGACCTCGGACCTCGGACGGTAGCCATGAAAACGGTAGCGGCGGACAGCGACGACTCATTCGGCGGCCGGGCGCGCGAGAGCGTGACCGGGTGGTGGACGCGCTCGCGTCGATTCCTCTCCGAGGTCCGCAACGAGATGGGCCGCGTGACGTGGCCCAGCCGGAAGGAAGTCTACGCCACGACGGTGGTCGTGATTCTGACGTCGATCTTCTTTGGCGTCTATCTCTGGGGCGTGGATCTCTTCCTCAATTTCGTCATCGGGTGGATCTACCGCTCGCTGGGAGCGGCATGACGGGCGGGGACGCGGACGGCCGCATGACAACAACCATGACCGACGATCGCACGAAGCAGTGGTACATCGTCCACACGTACTCCGGCTTCGAGAACAAGGTGAAGGAGTCGCTCGAGCAGCGCGTCAACGCCTATGGGCTGCAGGACGAGATCGGCGAAATCCTGATCCCGACCGAGCAGGTGGCGGAGATGCGCGGCGGCAAGAAAGTCGTCAGCTCGAAGCGGTTCTTCCCTGGCTACATCCTGGTCGAGATGCACATGTCCGACCACGCGTGGCACGTGGTGAAGAACACGCCGAAGGTGACCGGCTTCGTCGGCGCCGGCGCCAAGCCGACGCCGCTCACGCGTGAAGAGGTCGACCAGATCCTGAACCAGGTGACCGAGGCGGCCGAGAAGCCGAAGCCGAAGTACTCCTTCGAGAAGGGCGACCAGGTCCGCATCAACGAGGGTCCGTTCACGAGCTTCAACGGCCTGGTCGACGAGGTCAACAACGAGCGGAACACGCTCAAGGTGATGGTGACGATCTTCGGCCGGTCGACGCCGGTCGAGTTGGACTTTTTGCAGGTGGAGAAACTGTAGGACTCAGCTCTCAGCGTTCAGCTTCCGCGTTCAGCGCGGATACCGAGGGTTGGACGCTGATCGGATGCCAGCTGACAGCTGACAGCTGATAGCCGACAGCTGACAGCTGATGGCTAAAAAAATACAAGCAATGGTGAAGCTCCAGATCGCCGCCGGCAAGGCGACCCCCGCGCCCCCGGTTGGGACCGCGCTGGGTCCCCACGGCGTCAATATCATGGACTTCTGCAAGAACTTCAACGCGCGGACGGCCAAGGACGAGGGCCTCATCATCCCGGTCGTCGTGACCGTGTATGCCGACCGCTCGTACTCGTTCATCACGAAAACGCCCCCGGCCTCGATTCTGCTGAAGCGCGCCGCGAACCTCGCGAAGGGATCCGCCGAGCCGAACAAGACGAAGGTCGGCACCGTCACGCGCAAGCAGGTCGAGGACATCGCCAAGACGAAGATGCCGGACCTGAACTGCGACACGCTCGACGCCGCGGTGAAGTCCGTCGCCGGCACCGCCCGCTCGATGGGCATCGACGTAGTCGGGTAGCGCCGCGGCGCTCGGACTGCAGGCTGCCGATGAGAGACCGCGGCAACGGCCAAGACCTCGCGACGAGCGCGGAGCGCTTGGGCATGCGCACCATCGGGACAGCAAGTGGGAGGCCTGACGGCCGCTTGCACCACACGAGGTCGCACATGCCGAAATCGGGAAAGAAGTTCGAGGCCGCCAGAAAGCAGGTGGCGGACCGTCCGCACACGATCGAAGAGGCCGTTCCCCTGATGCAGAAGGTGAAGTTCGCGAAGTTCGACGAGACCGTCGAGCTCGCGCTTCGGCTTGGCGTCGATCCCAAGCACGCCGACCAGATGGTGCGTGGGACGGTCGTCCTCCCGCACGGGCTTGGCAAGAGCAAGAAGGTGCTGGCGATTGCGGGCGGCGACAAGCAGCGCGAGGCGCGCGACGCGGGCGCCGATCACATCGGCGGCGAAGAGCTCGTCGACAAGATCCAGGGCGGGTGGATGGATTTCGACGCGGTCGTTGCCACGCCCGACATGATGCGTGCGGTCGGCAAGCTGGGAAAGGTGCTCGGCCCGCGCGGCCTGATGCCCAATCCCAAGACCGGGACCGTCACCGTGGACATCGCGAAGGCGGTCCGTGAAATCAAGGCCGGCAAAGTGGAGTTCCGCGTCGACAAGACCGGCATCATCCACGCGCCGCTCGGGAAGATCTCCTTCCCGTCGCAGAGCCTGATCGAGAACGCGCACGCGCTGGTCGACAGCGTGGTGAAGGCCAAGCCGTCGGCGGCCAAGGGCAAATACCTCAAGAGCGTCACGATGTCGTCGACGATGGGCCCGGGCATCACGATCGACACGACCCACGTCACGGAGACGGTGAAGCACTAATGGCGGTCACACGAGCGAGCAAAGAAGACGAGCTGCAGACCCTCGCGGAGTCGTTCAAGGGGACGGACAGCGCGATCCTGGTCGACTTCCGCGGGCTCAAGGTTCCCGAGGTCACCGAGCTGCGGCGGCAGGTGCGTGGCGCGAAGGCGCGCTACAAGGTCGTGAAGAACACGCTGGCGAAGCGGGCGCTGAAGGGCACCGCGTTCGAGCCGCTGGCGGAGCATTTCGTCGGCACCACGGCCGTCGCCTACGCGGGCGAGGATCCGGTGGCGCTGGCGAAGGTGCTGACGACGTTCGCGAAGACCGCCCCGGCGCTGCAGATCAAGGCGGCCGTCGTGCAGGGCCGCGCGATCAAGGCTGGCGAGGTCACCGACCTCGCGTCGCTGCCCGGAAAGCCGGAGCTCTACGCGAAGCTCCTGTTCGTGCTGCAGGCCCCGATGGTGCAGCTGGTCAGCGTGTTGAACGCCGCGCCGCGCGATCTGATGAGCGTGCTGGTGCAGGCGGAGAAGAAGAAATCGGAATCGTAAGGGGAAGCTCTCCGCTCTCAGCTTTCAGCCGTCAGCACGCCGACGGCTCTGGCTGATAGCAGATGGCTGGTAGCTGAAAGCTTTCATCGTTAGGAGATCGTTAATGGCCGAACTGAATCAGCAGCAGGTGGTGGACTACATCAAGGGGATCTCGGTCCTCGAGCTCTCGCAGCTCGTCGAAGGCGCTCGAGCAGGAGCTCGGCGTCTCGGCCGCGGCAGCGATGCCGATGGCGATGCCGGCGGGCGGCGCGGCGGCGGGCGGCGCGGCCGCACCCGTGGAGGAGAAGACCGACTTCACCGTGACGCTCACGGAGATCGGCACGAACAAGATCAACGTGATCAAGGTCGTCCGCGAGGTCACCAGCCTCGGCCTGAAGGAAGCCAAGGATCTCGTCGAGAGCGCGCCGAAGCCGATCAAGGAAGGCATCCCCAAGGAAGAGGCTGCCACCATCAAGAAGAAGTTCGAGGAAGTCGGCGCCAAGGTCGAGGTCAAGTAGGGCGGCGGCGTCGCCGCCTCTTTTGCCGGAATCCGGGATCCGGGACTCCGGGGTGCGTGGCGCCCGGGCACCGGCCGGGATTCCGGATGTTCGCATTCCGGATCCCGGACCCCGCATACCGAGGGTTTTTGAAGCATGTACAGCCTTCCCAAGAACGTCTATCGCGAACGCATCGACTTCTCCAAAATCAAGACCACGGTTCCGATTCCGAACCTGATCGAGATTCAGAAAAAATCGTACGAGCGCTTCCTGCAGATGAACCGCCTGCCGTCCGAGCGCGAGGACGCCGGACTGCAGTCCGTGTTCAAGTCGGTCTTTCCGATCAGCGACTTCCGCGAGAACTCGTCGCTCGAGTTCATCGAGTACTCGATCGGGAACTGGGAGTGCAAGTGCGGACGGCTCTCCGGCCTGCATCATCTCCGGAAGCCCTGCGTGAACTGCGGCCACACGCTCGTGGCGGATCCGTACGGCGAGCACGAAGTGCTCTGCCCGCGATGCGGCAAGCCGAACGAGGCGCGCGGTGACATCTGTGACATCTGCGGCAACACCGTCGGCCTGAAGCTGAAGTACGACGTCGACGAGTGCCAGGAACGCGGCATGACCTACGCGGTGCCGCTCAAGGTCACGATCCGCCTCGTCGTCTGGAACAAGGATCCGGAGACCGGCGTCAAGACCATCCGCGACATCAAGGAGCAGGAGGTCTACTACGGCGACATCCCGCTGATGACGGACAACGGCACGTTCATCATCAACGGCACCGAGCGCGTCATCGTGTCGCAGCTCCACCGCTCGCCGGGCGCCTTCTTCCATTCGGAAGACAAGACGCTGTTCATCGCGCAGATCATCCCGTACCGCGGCTCGTGGGTGGAGTTCGAGTACGACGCGAAGAACCTGCTCTACGTCCGCATCGATCGGAAGCGCAAGTTCCTGGCGACCGTCTTCCTCCGCGCCCTCGGCCTGCGCGGGGCGGACGAGATCATCCGGAGCTTCTACACGGTGGATCGCCTGCTGCTGAAGGGCGGATCGATCCTCTGGGGCGTCGGCGACAGCCTCCTCGGGCTGCGCGCGGCCAAGGACCTCAAGGCAGGCAGCGACACGGTGACCGCCGCCGGCAAGAAGATCAACGCCAGCGCGCTGGCCGCCCTGAAGAAGGCGAACGTCGAGGCCGTCGAAGTGGCCGACGCGGAGCTCGAGGGAGCGTACGCCGCCGCCGACGTGGTCGACCCGTCGACCGGCGAAGTGATCCTCGAGGCCAACGAGCCGCTCGAGCCGCGCGTCGTCTCGATGGCGCAGGAGAAGAACGTCGAGCGGATCGAGATCTTCTTCCCCGAGAAGGACGAAGTGGGCTCGGTGCTGTCGTCCACGCTCAAGAAGGATCCGATCCACACGCACGAAGAGGCGCTGATCGAGATCTACCGCAGGCTGCGGCCGGGTGATCCCCCGACGCTCGACAGCTCCCGGTCGCTCTTCGAGAACATGTTCTTCAACCCGCAGAAGTACGACTTCTCGCGCGTCGGCCGGCTGAAGCTGAACACCAAGCTGAAGCTGAACACGCCGCTCGACGAGAAGATCCTGCACCCGCAGGACTTCTACGAGGTCATCAAGTACCTCTTGAAGCTGCGCCGGTATCCGGCAAACGTGGACGACATCGATCACCTGGGCAACCGCCGCGTCCGCTCCGTGGGCGAGCTCCTCGAGAACCAGTTCCGCATCGGGCTGGTCCGGATGGAGCGCGCCATCAAGGAAAAGATGTCGGTCTACCAGGAAATGGCGACGGCGATGCCGCACGACCTGATCAACGCGAAGCCGGTCATGGCCGCGATTCGCGAGTTCTTCGGGTCGTCGCAGCTCTCGCAGTTCATGGACCAGACGAACCCGCTGTCGGAAGTCACGCACAAGCGGCGGCTGTCGGCCCTCGGGCCCGGCGGTCTCTCGCGCGAGCGCGCCGGGTTCGAAGTCCGCGACGTCCACCCGACGCACTACGGCCGCATCTGCCCGATCGAGACGCCTGAAGGTCCGAACATCGGATTGATCTCGTCGCTGTCGTGCTACGCGCGGATCAACGAGTTCGGGTTTATCGAGTCCCCGTACCGAAAAGTCAAGGACGGGCGCGTCGTCGACTACGTCATCATCACGAACGCCGGCGGCAACGCGAAGTACAAGGTCGGAGAGGTCGTCGAGGCATCGGATGTCGGCGCCGACAAGGGCGAGCCCGGTCAGGGCGGCCGCCGCCGCCGCGGCCTCGAGTACGAGCCGTACCTGGTACTACCTGTCCGCCTGGGAAGAAGATCAGTACATCATCGCGCAGGCGAACGCGCAGGTGGACGACAACGGCAAGTTCACCACCGACCGCGTCAACGCCCGGCAGGCCGGCAACTTCATCCTGTCGCCGCGCGACAAGGTCGACTTCATCGACGTCTCGCCGAAGCAGCTCGTCTCGGTCGCCGCCTCGCTCATCCCGTTCCTCGAGAACGACGACGCGAACCGCGCGCTGATGGGATCGAACATGCAGCGTCAGGCGGTGCCGCTGCTCCGCGCGCGGGCGCCCTACGTCGGCACCGGCATGGAGTACATCACCGCCCGCGACTCGGGCGCGTGCATCGTCGCACGCCGCTCGGGGACGGTGGACTACGTCGATTCGCAGCGCATCGTGGTGCGCGTCGAAGGGGAAGAGAACGCGGCGTCGCGCGAGTTGGGCGCCGACATCTACCCGATGACGAAGTTCAAGCGGTCGAACCAGAACACGTGCATCAACCAGAAGCCGATCGTCCGCGTGGACCAGAAGGTCCACAAGGGACAGATCCTGGCCGATGGTCCGTGCACCGAGCTGGGCGAGCTCGCGCTCGGCCGGAACGTGCTCGTCGCGTTCATGCCGTGGCGCGGCTACAACTTCGAGGACGCGATCCTCGTCTCGGAGCGCATGGTGAAGGAGGACGCCTACACGTCCATCCACATCGAAGAGTTCGAGATCGAGGCGCGCGACACCAAGCTGGGGCCGGAAGAGATCACCCGCGACATCCCGAACGTCGGCGAAGGCTACCTCGCCGACCTCGACGAGAGCGGCATCATCCGGATCGGCGCGTCGGTGAAGCCGGGCGACATCCTGGTCGGCAAGGTGACGCCGAAGGGTGAGACCCAGCTCACGCCCGAAGAGAAGTTGCTTCGCGCGATCTTCGGCGAGAAGGCCGGGGACGTTCGCGACGCGTCGCTCGTCTGCCCGCCGGGCATCGAAGGCATCATCGTCGGCGTGAAGATCTTCTCGCGGAAAGGCATCGAGAAGGACGAGCGCGCGAAGGCCATCGAGAACGACGAGCTCGAGATGATGGAGAAGAACCTGCAGGACGAGATCCGCATCCTTCACGACGAAGTGAAGAAGCGGGTCGTCGGCATGCTGCAGGGGCAGGAGTCGCGTGCGGATCTCTACGACGAGCACGGCCGCGAGCGGCTGCTCCGCAAGGGGACCGTCCTCACGCAGGACGTGCTCCAGGGGCTGCCGTACGAAGCGATCGTCCGGCTGAAGGTCAACACCGACGACCCGCGGCTCGAGGAGGATCTCCGCGAGCTCGAGGAGCGCACCGAGCGTCAGGTCGAGGTCATCCGGAACCAGTTCGAGGAGAAGAAGGAGAAGGTTCGTCGCGGAGACGAGCTGCCTCCCGGCGTCATCAAGCTGGTGAAGGTGTACGTCGCGATGAAGCGCAAGCTGTCGGTCGGCGACAAGATGGCCGGCCGGCACGGCAACAAGGGCGTCATCGCACGCATCCTCCCCGAGGAAGACATGCCGTATCTGCCGGATGGCACGCCCGTCGAGGTCGTGTTGAATCCGCTCGGCGTGCCGTCCCGTATGAACGTCGGCCAGATTCTCGAGACGCACCTCGGCTGGGCCGCACATGCGCTCGGCCTCTACTTCGCGACGCCGGTGTTCGACGGCGCGACGGAGAAGGAGATCAAGCACTGGCTCGAGGAGGGCGGTCTGCCCAAGAGCGGCAAGACGCGGCTCTTCGACGGCATGACGGGGAACGAGTTCGAGCAGGACGTGACGGTCGGCTACATCTACATGCTGAAGCTGTCGCACCTGGTCGACGACAAGATCCACGCGCGCTCGATCGGGCCGTACTCGCTCATCACCCAGCAGCCGCTGGGCGGCAAGGCGCAGTTCGGCGGACAGCGGTTCGGCGAGATGGAGGTCTGGGCGCTCGAGGCCTACGGCGCGGCGCACATCCTCCAGGAGCTGCTCACCGCGAAGTCTGACGATGTCACGGGCCGCGCGAAGATCTACGAGGCGATCGTCAAGGGCGACGCGTCGTTCCAGCCTGGCCTGCCGGAGTCGTTCAACGTCCTCATTCGCGAGCTGCAGGCGCTCTGCCTCGACGTCGAGCTGATGAAGACGAAGAAGAAGGTGCTGGAGCCAGAGGCGCCGGCGACCGACGAGGGCGTGCCGGTGCTGGCGGAATCGTGAAGCTATCAGCTCTCAGCCGTTAGCTCTCGAGCGATGAGAGCGCGGCTGGGAATCTGAGACTCCTGTTATGCTGAAAGCTGATCAGCTGATAGCTGATAGCTGAGAGCTGCAAAAACACATGAGACCATCTTTCGATACCCGCGGATCACTCACGACCGACTTCGACGCCATCCGGATCAGCCTTGCGTCGCCGGAGAAGATCCTCTCCTGGTCGCACGGCGAGGTGACGAAGCCGGAAACGATCAACTACCGGACGTTCAAGCCCGAACGGGACGGGCTGTTCTGCGCGAAGATTTTCGGCCCGGTCACCGACTGGGAGTGCCTCTGCGGCAAGTACAAGCGGATGAAGCACCGCGGCGTGATCTGCGACAAGTGCGGCGTCGAGGTCACGCAGGCGAAGGTGCGGCGCGAGCGCCTCGGCCACATCACGCTGGCCACGCCGGTCAGCCACGTGTGGTTCTTCAAGGGGCTGCCGAGCCGCATCGGACACCTGCTCGACATCTCGCTGCGCGACCTCGAGCGCATTCTCTACTTCGAGGCCTACGTCGTCATCGAGCCGGGGGACACCGAGCTGAAGCCGAACCAGCTCCTCTCGGAAGAGCAGTTCCGCAAGGCGCGCGAGGACTACGGCCAGAAGTTCCGGGCCCAGATGGGCGCGGAGGCGATCAAGGAGCTCCTCAAGCGCGTCAGCATCGAGCGGCTCGCGAACGAGCTGCGCGACAAGATGCGCGCGGAGACCTCGGTCCAGAAGAAGCTGAAGTACGCCAAGCGGCTGAAGGTCGTCGACTCGTTCCGCAAGTCGACCAACCGGCCGGAGTGGATGATCCTGGACGTCGTCCCGGTCATTCCGCCCGAATTGCGTCCGCTGGTGCCGCTGGATGGCGGCCGCTTCGCGACGTCGGACCTCAACGACCTCTATCGGCGCGTCATCAACCGCAACAACCGGTTGAAGAAGCTGATCGAGCTCAAGGCGCCCGACGTCATCATCCGCAACGAGAAGCGGATGCTCCAGGAAGCGGTCGACGCGCTGTTCGACAACGGCCGCCGCGGCCGCGTCCTGCGTGGCGCGAACAACCGTCCGCTGAAGTCGCTGTCCGACACGCTCAAGGGCAAGCAGGGACGCTTCCGTCAGAACCTGCTCGGCAAGCGCGTCGACTACTCCGGCCGGTCGGTCATCGTCGTCGGACCGGAGCTGAAGCTGCATCAGTGCGGGCTGCCGAAGAAGATGGCGCTCGAGCTGTTCAAGCCGTTCATCTACAACAAGCTCGAGGAGCGCGGCCTGGTCGCGACCATCAAGCAGGCGAAGGAGATGGTCGAGCAGCAGCGTCCGGAGGTGTGGGACATCCTCGAAGAGGTGATTCGCGAGCATCCGGTGCTGCTCAACCGCGCGCCGACGCTGCATCGCCTGGGCATTCAGGCCTTCGAGCCGGTGCTCGTCGAGGGCAAGGCGATCCGGATCCATCCGCTCGTCTGCACGGCGTTCAACGCCGACTTCGACGGCGACCAGATGGCGGTGCACATTCCGCTCGCGCCGGAGGCCCAGATCGAGGCGTCGGTGCTGATGATGTCGTCGAACAACATCCTCTCGCCGGCGAGCGGCCAGCCTATCGCGATTCCGTCGCAGGACATCGTGCTCGGCTGCTACTACCTCACGAAGGCGAAGCCGGGCGCCAAGGGCGAAGGCCGCGCGTTCGGCACGCCGGACGACGTGGTCCTGGCGCTGGAGGCGGCCGAGCTCGAAACGCTGACGCCCATCCGCCTGCGGATCAGCGGCGAGCTGATCGACCTGACCGTCGCCCGCGACGATCAGGGCGTCCAGTACGCCGAAGTCCAGACCGTGACCAGCAAGGTGATCAACACCACCGTCGGCCGCGTCATCCTGAACTCGGCGTTGCCGAAGGGCATGCCCTACGTGAACGGCCTGTTGAAGAAGAAGGGCCTCCAGCAGCTCGTGCAGTACCTGCTACCTGCGGTACGGCCTCGAGAAGACCGTCGAGATGCTCGACGGGCTGAAGAACCTCGGCTTCACCTACGCGACGCGGTCGGGGCTGTCGATCGGCATCGACGACCTGGTGATTCCGACCGAGAAGCAGGCGCTCGTGGATCGCGCCCGCGACGAGGTCATCAAGGTCGAAGGGCAGTACCTCGAAGGGGCGATCACCAACGGCGAGCGCTACAACAAGGTCATCGCGGTGTGGTCGGACGTCACCGAGAAGATCGCGGACGCGATGTTCGGTGAGATGGAGGAGCTCGACCACTCGGGTCGCAACTTCAACCCGGTCTACATCATGGCCGACTCCGGCGCGCGCGGATCGAAACAGCAGATCCGTCAGCTGGCCGGCATGCGCGGCCTGATGGCGAAGCCGTCAGGCGAGATCATCGAGACGCCCATCACGTCGAACTTCCGTGAAGGGCTGTCGGTGCTGCACTACTTCATCTCGACGCACGGCGCGCGCAAGGGCCTCGCCGACACGGCGCTCAAGACCGCCGACTCGGGCTACCTGACGCGTCGTCTCGTCGACGTCGCGCAGGACGTGATCATCCACGAGATCGATTGCGGCACGATGGACGGCATCGACGCGCGGGCGATCGTGGAGAGTGGCGAGATCATCGAACCGCTGCGCGATCGCATCATCGGCCGCGTGACGCTCGAGCGAATCACCGACCCGTTCTCGGGCGAGGTGATCATCGATCAGAGCGAGGAGATCGACGAGGAGAAGGCCACCGCGATCCAGGAGGCGGGCATCGAGCGCGTCCGGATCCGGTCGGTGCTCACGTGCGCGAGCCGCCGCGGCTGCTGCGCGAAGTGCTACGGCCGCGACCTCGCGACCGGGCGTCTCGTCGAGCTCGGCCTCGCGGTCGGCGTCATCGCCGCGCAGTCCATCGGCGAGCCGGGCACGCAGCTCACGATGCGGACGTTCCACATCGGTGGAACGGCATCCCGGGTGTCCGAGCAGTCCACGCTCGACGCCAAGCACGCCGGCACGGTCCGCTACCAGGGCCTGCAGGTGGTCGAGACGAAGGCTGGCGGCCGTCGGTCAGGCTCCGAGCGACGTCCAGAACAAGGGCGAGCTCGTCGTCATGAACCGCACGGGTTCCATCGTCATCCAGGACGCGAAGGGACGCGACCGCGAGCGTTATCCGATCGTCTACGGCGCGCGCCTCAAGGTGCGCGATGGCCAGCACGTCGAGCAGGGCCAGGTGCTCGTCGAATGGGATCCCTACACGTTCTCGATCCTCACCGAGGATGCGGGCAGCGTGAAGTACAAGGATCTGATCTCGGACGTCACCTTCCACGAGGAAGTGGACGAGGTCACCGGACTCTCGCGGAAGATCGTCGTGGAGAGCCCCGACGAGAAGAAGCAGCCGATGATCGAGATCCGCGACAAGAGCGGCAAGGTGACGCGCAAGTACCACATGCCGTCGCATGCGCACTTGATGGTGGAAGACAACGACGGGGTGTTTGCCGGCCAGGTCCTCGCGAAGATTCCGCGCGAGACCACGAAGACGAAGGACATCACGGGCGGTCTCCCGCGCGTGGTCGAGCTCTTCGAGGCGCGGAAGCCGCGCGAGACGGCGGTCATCTCCGAGATCGACGGCGTCGTCCGCCACGGCGGCATCGTCAAGGGTCAGCGGAAGATCATCATCGTTCCGGAAGAGGGGGGCGAGCCGAGGGAGTACTCGCTGCCGCGCGGCGTGCACGTGAACGTGCAGGAAGGCGATCGCGTGCGCGCGGGCGAGCCGTTGATGGACGGGCCGAGCAATCCGCACGACATCCTGTCGGTCCTTGGCGAGAAGGCGCTGCACGCGTATCTCGTCAACGAGATCCAGGAGGTCTACCGGCTGCAGGGCGTGAACATCAACGACAAGCACATCGAGGTCATCGTCCGGCAGATGATGCGGTGGGTGAAGATCGAGGACGTGGGCGACACCGAGTTCCTGATCGAGGAGCAGGTGGACCGTTTCCGCTTCATGGAAGAGAACGAGCGCGTGATTGCCAGCGGCGGACGTCCGGCGCAGGGCCGGCCGCTGCTGCTCGGGATCACCAAGGCGTCGCTCTCGACCGACTCGTTCATCTCGGCCGCGTCGTTCCAGGAGACGACGCGCGTGCTCACCGAGGCGTCGATTTCGGGCAAGGTGGATCACCTCCGCGGCCTGAAGGAGAACGTCACGATGGGCCGGCTGATCCCGGCGGGCACCGGCTTCGAGTACTACCGGCACGTGCGGATCCCGGCGGACGAGCCGCCACCACCGCCGCCGCCGTCACCGGAGGAGCTCGAGCTCGAACGCGAGATGGAGTACTTCGTGGAGCCGGAAGAGGCGTTCACGAGGGACGAGATCGAGTAACCGCTCATCCCTCATCCCTGATCGCGAATCGCTAGTCTGGAAGGGCGGTGACCACGGTCACCGCCTTTTTTCATTCCATCGGATACTATCCAGGGGGGCAGGAAGCGAGCGACTGCCGCGGGATGCCTTCGAACATCATTTGCGATCGGCTGCGTGAAGCGCCTCAACGGCGTATCGAGAGGCGCGTCGACTACGCGGTCCGGCTTCTGAACTTCATCCTGGAGCAACGTGGCTCCACTACCAACTTCTCGATGTTCACTATCGGCCGCTCGACAGGCTCGCAGGTTTTCTATGATGCCGAGAGCTTCTGCGGGAAGCTCAAGAGATGTTTTCACGGTCTCCGTCATCGGAGGCGGGCATACGGTTATCAGACGATCGCTGGTCTCCTGGACGAAGCCATACCGGTGACAGACCCGCCATGTGAGTCATGCTGCTGATACCGGTCTATCGGTTCATGCGAGACCGGTGACCGGACGGCAAGCTGCACGTTCCTGAGCTGTCACGCGATCCATCCTGCCGCTGACTGACGGCGCACTCATCAGCCCGGACGCGGTCTCTATTCTGATTCTGCCGCACGGTGTGCGCGTCGTGCGGCAGGAGGTCCGTACCCGCCGCACCTCATGGGCGCTACATGCCGTGCTGGTGCTCGCCTACGTCTGTTTCCTGGTGTTTCCGACCAGAGCGCCGCGGCCCGCCGTCGTCATCGGCGAGGGATTTGCAGTCTGGGGGCTCCGCTTCCTCTATTCGGCCGATCCGCCGTACAACTGCTTTCCGTCGCTCCATGTCGCGCACTCGTTCGTGTCGGCGCTGACCTGCTGGCGTGTGCACCGGCCTGTCGGTATGGTCGCGGTGCTCTGCGCATCCGTCGTGGCGGTCTCGACGCTGTTCACCAAGCAGCACTACATGATCGACGTGCTGGCAGGAGTGCTGCTCGCCTGCGCGGCCGCTGCCGTGTGGCTGCGCACGTGTCCTCGACCGCCCGCGCTGGAGCGCAGGCTCGCACCATTCCTGACCCTCGGGGTTCTGTCGATCGTGGCCCTTGCGTTCGCGTGCTATTGGGTCGCCTATCGAGTGACCACGCTCCTGTAGTCTCGGTTCCAACCTGCGCACTTCAAGACGGGGAAGGGCCATCAGGGAGGTGTGCACTACTGGTTGCCCAGCGGTCCGCCAAGCGGCGAAGATGGGGCGGTGACCGACGACCGGCCGCTTGCTCTGGGTTGCATGCGGCTCTCGACCGAGCGCGACCGCGACGAGACCGCCGCGATTGCCGTTATCCACGCAGCGTTGGATGCAGGCGTAACGCTCCTCGACACCGCGGACGCGTATTGCTGGACCGATGACGATCGCGGTCACAACGAACGGCTCATCGCTCGCGCGCTCTCCACCTGGCACGGCGATCGATCCTCCATTCTCATCGCCACCAAGGGAGGCCTGACGCGCCCCGATGGGCGCTGGGTGCCGAACGGCCGCGCGAAACACCTGGCCGCGGCGGCTGAAGAAAGTTGCCGCGCACTGGGCGTGGGGCGAATCGACCTCTATCAGCTTCATGCGCCCGATCCGCGTGTCCCGCTGGCGACGAGCGTCCGCGCCCTTGCCGATCTGAAACGCCAGCGTCTCGTCGACAGCATCGGACTCTGCAACGTCACCGTGAGTCAGATCGAAGAGGCGAGGCGGATCGTCGAGATCGACTCGATCCAGGTGGAAGCGAGCCTCTGGCACGATCAGCAGTTTCTGAGTGGTGTGGTTCGCTACTGCGTGGACAACCGCCTGCGGCTCCTCGCGTATCGGCCGCTCGGCGGCAGGAAGTCACGCTCGCGCACCGCGGCAAATCCGGTGCTGGGCGAGATCGCGGCGCAGTGCGGCGCGACGCCGTTCGATGTCGCACTGGCATGGCTCGCCGGACTGTCCGAGCACATCGTCCCGCTTCCTGGAGCCACCGGAATCGACAATGCCCGATCCATCGCGCGATATCGAACGCTGCGGCTGACCGGCGAGCAGATCGTCCGCCTCGACGAGCTCTGCCCGCACGCGCGCCTGATCAGGAACGAGACTCCTCCGCCGTGATCGCCGCCGCCGGCCGGACGCCGAGGTCGTGCTGATCATGGGACTCCCCGGCGCCGGAAAATCGACGATGGCCCGGGAGTTCGTCGATCGAGGCTACCTCCGTCTGAATCGCGATGAAACGGGGGGCACGCTGCGCGGTCTTGTCCCCGCACTCGATCGCGCGCTGGCGTCCGGCACGTCGCGGATCGTCCTCGACAACACCTACGTGTCGCGCGTGTCGCGCGCGGCCGTGATTCAGGCGGCGGCGGCTCGCGGCGTCGCCGTTCGCTGCGTCTGGCTGTCGACGTCCGTCGCCGAAGCACAGGTCAACGCCGTCACGCGCATCGTGGAGCGATATGGCAAGCTGCTCGACGTCGACGAGCTCGCCTCCCATCGCAAACGTGATCCCGCCGCCTTGCCGCCGATGACGCAGTTCCGGTACCAGCGCGAGCTCGAGGCGCCGGATGTGGCAGAAGGTTTTGCGCGAGTGGACGTCGTGCCGTTCGAACGCCGGGCCGATCCGTCGTTCGCGGAACGCGCCGTCCTCATCTGGTGTGACGGGATTCTCGTGCGGAGCCAGTCCAATCAGCGCGTCCCGTCATCGGTCGACGACCTCGTCGTCGATGTCGGCCGAGCCGCGACTCTGCGCCGGTACGCGGAAGAAGGCTTCCGTCTTCTCGGGTTGTCCTGGCAGCCGGACATCGCCGAGGGCAAACGCACAGCGGCGGACGTGGACGCGGTGTTCGCGAAGATGAACGAGCTGCTGGGGCTTGCGATTGAAGTCGAGTACTGCACGCACGCCGCCGGTCCGCCGCAGTGCTGGTGCCGCAAGCCTCTACCGGGACTTGGCGTGCTGCTGATTCATCGTCACCATCTCGATCCGGCGCGTTGCATCTACGTCGGCGATGGACCCCAGGACGCCGGCTACGCGCAGCGGTTGGGATTTCCATACCGTCCTGCACGAGAGTTCTTCGATGACGAAGGTGAGTAATCCCGTCAGCGCTCCTGTGTGCCGCTCCCGCTTCGCCGTGCCGGCGCGTCCGGCGGAACGGCCGCAGCGTTGCCGTTCAGGAACCGGTCGAACCAGTAGACCTGCCAGTTCGAGACTCTCGACCAGATGCTTCGGCTCGCCCGTGCGGGTGAGGTTGTGGTTCTCGCGCGGGAAGAACACGATCTCGCTCGGCATCGCCGAAATGCTTGAGCGCCCGGAACCACTGCTCGCCCTGCTCGATCGGGCACGCGAATAGTCGTTGTCGGAATGCAGGATCAGCGTCGGCGTCTTGACGTTCTTCGCGTACTTCAGCGGCGAGCGATCCCAGTACAGGTCGAGGTTCTCGAAGATGTCGCCGCCGAAATCGTCGGCGTGGCCGTAGGCGCCGTCGCGCGTGCCGTCGTCGCTGATGAAGTTCGAGATGCTGCGCAGCGTGACGGCGGCCTTGAAGCGAGTGGTGTGGCCGACGATCCAGTTCGTCATGTAGCCGCCGTAGCTGCCGCCGGTCACGCCCAGGCGGTCCGCATCGATCCAGGGATTCTTCGCGAGCACCGCGTCGACACCGTTCATGATGTCGGTGTAATCCTTGCCGCCCCATTCCACTCGATGCCGCGCTCGAACTTCTGGCCATAGCCGGTCGAGCCGCGCGGATTGGTGAAGAACACCGCCCAGCCGTGCGCGGCGTACACCTGGAATTCGTGGAACCAGTCGACGCCGTACTGCCCGGCCGGGCCGCCGTGAATGCTCAGGATCATCGGATACTTTTTGCCTGCCTGCCAGCCGACGGGCTTCACCAGGAAGCCGTCGACGTCCCAGCCGTCCGCGCTCTTGTAGGGCACGCGCTCGACCGGCAGAGCTGAGCTCTTTCCACAGCGCCGCGTTGATGATGCGTGAGCTGCTTCTCGTTGCGACCCGTCAGGTCCGCGACGTACAGATCGTCGAGATGCTTCGAATCGTTGGCGAGGTAAACCAGCCGCGATGGTCTTCGCGTTGACGTCGCACCGCTGCACGGCGCGCGCGCCAGTCGTGAGCTGCAGCGCGCGTTTGGCGGCGAGATCGACGCGGAACAGGTGGTTCTCGCCCTTGACGCCGGTCTCGAAATAGAGCGCTGGCCGTCGTCCGACCATTCCAGTTCGCTCGGGAATCAGGTCGAGTCCGTCGGCCGCCAGTCGTGCCGTCCGCCGCCGGCCGGCGCCAGCCAGATCTTCGGATGCTCGCGCTCGTCGGCTCGCGCCGACGAACGCGATCGTCTTGCCGTCGGGCGACCAGCGCGGCGAGTTGTCGGCTCCTCGTGATCGGAGATCTTGGTCAGCGGGCCGCCGCCCGCATCAATCACCCAGACGTCGGTGTTGCGGCTCTCGTCGTACTCCTTGCCGGTGCGATCGGAGACAAATGCGATGCGCGTGCCGTCCGGCGACCATTGCGGATCGCTGTCATTCCAATTCGTCGCCGTCGGTGATCTGCTTCGCTCCGCCTGACGCGACGTCGACGACCCAGAGATGCGCGCGCTTGTCGTCGAACCATCCGGTGTCGTTGAACTTGTAGATGGGATGCGTATAGTGCCGGACGTCGCTCGGCGACTTGGCCTTGTCGCTCGCGCCGCTGCGGCTCACGCACACGAGCCGCTTGCCGTCGGGCGACCACTGGAAGCTCGACACTCCGTTCGCCAGGTTCGTCAGCCGGTGCGGCTCCCCGCCCCCGAGCGGTAGAAGCCAGACCTGGGTCCGCGCGGTCTCACCGGCAGCGTCTCCCGCCGTCGTGCGCGCCGAGAGAAACGCGATCGTCTTCCCGTCAGGGCTCCATCGCGGGTTGGACGACGACTGCGGAGCGGTCGTCAAACGCACGGGCGCGGCCGAGCCGTCGGCAGGAACGGCCCAGATGGCGGCGAGCCGTCGATTCTGTTTCTCGTCGATCGTCGTCACGACGTACACGACCCGCGAGCCGTCGGGCGAAATGTGCGGATCGCCGGCTGTCTCGAACGCGAAGTAGTCCTCCGCCGTCGCCCCTCGCATCTGAGCGCGCGCGGGCGCACCGATCAGAAGCACGCACATTGCAGCCGTCGCACACCAAAGCCATTTGTTCATGCCTGGTCTCCAGTCAGGAAGATGATCGTAAATCAAACTGATGCGCGAGATGCCAGGGGACCGGAGGGCAGACGCAGCGTTGGATTTCGGGCGGCTCACTCCTCGCGCAGCGCCTCCGTCGGCTGGACCGCGAGGCCGCGGCGGGCGGCCGACCGCCCTTGGTAAGCTCTGGCCTATGATGGGCTCATGCTCAGCCGCCGTGAAGCGATCGCGGCGCTCGCATCCGCGGCCGCCCTGCCGCTCGTGTCCGCGTGTTCGGGTAACGGGACGTCGGCAGCTCCGCCGCCAGACGACGCCGACGCGCTGACGCTGCTCGACGGCGTGGCCGACAACCTGCTGCGCCTGTCGCCCGAGAGCGCCACCTCGCTCGGCATCGACACCGGCGCGAGAGCGGCGCTTCGATCGCAGCTCGCCGATCGCTCCGCGGAGGGACAGCAGCGGATCGCGACGCAGGTTCGCGCCGACCTGGAGCGCGTCAACGCCTTCGACACGGCCGGCCTCTCGCACGCCGACGCGCACCAGCGTCGAGGTCGTGCGCAGCGCCTATGCGACGGCGCTCGAGGGCTTCGCGCTCCCCTACGGCGACATCACGGTCGGCGGCTGGCGCAACACGCCGTACGTCGTCATCCAGAACGTCGGCGCCTATCTCGACGTCCCGCGCTTCCTCGACAGCGATCATCGCATCGAGAACGCCGCTGACGCCGAGGCGTATCTGGCGCGGCTGCAGTCGTACGCGAAGCAGCTCGACGGCGAGCTCGGCCGCATGCAGGCGGCGCGCGCGCGCGGGCTCGTGCCGCCGGCGTTCCTGATCGACAAGGCGCTGGCGCAGATGACGCTCTCGGCGAAGAACGCGCGCGAAGGCGGGACGCTCGTCGAGTCGCATCGAGCGGCGGACGAAGAACATTCCCGGCAACTGGGCGCGAGCGCGCGCGCGACGATCGCCGCGCAGGAGATCGCGCCGGCGCTCGAGCGGCAGTTGCGCGGAACTGCAGGCGCAGCGCGCCGTCGCCACCAACGACGCCGGCATCTCGGCGCGTCCGCACGGCGAGGAGTTCTACCGGTGGGCGCTCAAGGCCTCGACCACGACGACCATGTCGCCGGACGAGGTCCACGAGATGGGCCAGAGCGAGCTGCAGCGCCTGCACGCGCAGATGGACGCGATCCTGAAGGAGATCGGCTACTCGCAGGGCACCGTCGGCGAGCGGATGAAGGCGCTGGCGAAGGATCCGCGCTACAAGTTCTCCGAAGGCGACAAGGGCCGCGCCGAGATCATGGCGTTCATCAACAATCGCCTCGACTGGATTCGCGCGCAGATGCCGCGCGCGTTCAACACGCGTCGTCAATCCGAACATGGAAGTGAAGCGGCTGCCGCCCGAAGAAGAGCCCGGCGCGCCCGGCGCCTACGGCGGCGCCGGATCGATCGACGGCAAGATCCCCGGCCGCTTCTGGATCAACCTCAGGACGACCGACCTGCACAGCAAGTACAGCCTCGCCGACCTGACCTTTCACGAGTCGATCCCCGGCCACATCTGGCAGGGCGAATACACGCACGGGATGCCGCTGATCCGGCAGCTGCTCGCCTTCAACGCCTACTCGGAAGGGTGGGCGCTCTATGCCGAGCAGCTCGCCGACGAACTCGGCGCGTATGACAGCGATCCGCGTCGGGCGGCTCGGCTATCTGCAGTCGATCGCCTTCCGCGCCTGCCGGCTGGTCGTCGACACCGGCATCCACGCCAAGCGCTGGACGCGCGAGCAGGGCGTGCAGTTCTTCGTCGACGTGAACGGATCGAACCCGGAGGAAGTGGCGAGCGAAGTCGACCGCTATTGCTCGTGGCCCGGCCAGGCGTGCGGCTACAAGGTCGGGCACAGCGAGATCAACCGGCAGCGCGAGAAGGCGAAGACGGCGCTCGGACGCGAAGTTCGACCTGAAGGCGTTCAACGACACCGTGGTGCTCGGCGGCAACGTGCCGCTCGACGTGCTGGCCAAGAACGTCGACGAATATATCCGCGCCGTCGAGGCGTTGACGTGCGATGAACGAGCGGCGGTGAGGACCCGTTGGGTCGAGTGCGGCGCCGTCGATGAGCGTGGATCGCAAGTGTTGCCACGCCGGTTGGAAGGCTGTGGCTGCAGAAACTGCCACGGTGAACCCGCGATCGCGCGGTTCGCGCCAGTTGCCGCGCGACTGGCGCTGGCACGCTCGGCGCCTCGGCTCAGGGCGTGGGGTGCACGAGCGCAGCCTATCAGCCGCGCGATCCGGTTCAGAGCGTCCTGCACGCGGTCGTTCGGGATCACTTTGAGACCTTCCGCGCGCAGGCGGCCTCCCTGCGGGAAGGAGAAGGCCTGCCTCGATTCGTGGAACCAGTTTCGCGAGTTCCTGACGTGCGGTCGCCTGCTGCCGGGTTCGCGCGGTTCCATTGCCATGCGTGCGGCCACGATCGGCTCGTGGCGTTCTCCTGCAAAGGCCGCGGGTTCTGTCCGAGCTGCGGCGGCCGTCGGATGGCGGAACGCGCCGCTCATCTCGTCGATCACGTGCTCCCCGATGCGCCGATCTGCCAGTGGGTATTGAGCCTGCCGTACCAGCTTCGGTACGAGCTGGCGTGGGGACCACTACTTGTGTCGCGCGGTCGTCACCGTGTTCGTCCGAACGGTGCTTGGCTTTCTGCGCACGCGCGCCCGGCGTTCGGGTGTCGCTGATGGCCGGAGCGGTGCGGTCGCGATCATTCAACGGTTCGGAGGTGCCCTGAATTTGAACGTCCATATGCACGCGCTGGTGATCGATGGCGTGTTCGGTGAGAAGGACGATGATGGCGAGGGGGTGATCTTCCATCCCGCCATCCGTCTCACCCGAGACGACGTCGGCGCCGTGGTCGCGGTCGCGGCGCGCCGCATCGATCGGCTTCTGCAGCGGCGCGGCCTGAGGACTCCAGCGGACGAGGGTGGGGTCAACGACCCGTGGTCGGAGGAGGCGCCGGTTCTGGCGGCGGTGGCGGCCGCGTCGGTCGACGGACGGGTGGCACTCGGGCCGCGAGCCGGCGCGCGCGTCCGCCGGTGCGGCGACCCACCGGAAGTCGTCGCGCCGACCACGCTGGGGCCCTGTCATGCGCGCGCCGACGGGTTCGACCTGCATGCCGGGCTCGTGGTTCGAGCAGGCCACCGCGATCGGTTGGAGCGGGTGTGCCGCTACGCGCTGCGGCCGCCCCTGGCGCAGGAGCGGCTGCACCGGACCAGTGACGGCGAGATCTCGGCTGACGCTCCGGCACCGCTGGGCGGACGGCACAACGCACCTGCGCTTCGATCCGCTGGAGCTGCTAGAGCGGCTGGCGGTCGTTGACGCCGCGCCCGCGGGTCAACCTGATTCTGTACTATGGCGTGCTGGCCCCGCGCGCCGCGTGGCGCGCGGCGGTGGTCCCGGCGACGTTGCAAGACGGTGTTGGCCGTTCACGGGCGGACTCGGTGGAGACGGAAGAGGACGCCGCCTGTGCGAAACCCTCACGGGCGGGTGGATACCGGTGGGCCGAGTTGATGCGGCGGACGTTTGGCGTGGACGTGCTGGCGTGTCCACGCTGTGGTGGGCGCCTGCGTCGTGGCGCTGATCGAGCAGGCGTCGGTGGTCCAGCGAATCTTGCGACACCTCGGGCTCCCGACCATTGGCCCGAGCCCCGGCCCGCGCGCGCCCCGCCGGACGCCGTCCTCGATCCGGAGCTCAGTTGATTCCTGGATCCGACGCGACCTTCTGATTGCCCAGAGTCTCCGTGTGTCTCGCCAAGGCAGTCAGCCGTTTCCCGAACCGTCGACGTGTGCGGCCGGACCCGGGATTTGCGGGATGATAGCGTCAAGGCGGCTAATCCGCGCTGTCGAAGGGGGAGACGGGGGTTCTGATAAGGATCTTCGGTAAACACCGCCAGCGGGACCGGCCTAATGCGGACTATCCTCTCAGAATCGAGATCGGCGTCTCGCGAATATTCTCCCTTTGCATCAGTCCGTCCTATAATTCGACCGATCGGCATGGCGTTGAGTCCGGCACCGATCTCGGCCAAGGAGATCTTTTCCGAAATGGGGATTCCCGACCGCAACTCGCTCGAACACAC
>CAWAZT010000022.1:0-38873 GCA_963786615.1 uncultured Acidobacteriota bacterium | reverse complement strand
GGACTCCGCGCCTGCGTCCACCGCGACGGGCTGATTGCGCGGCCGTCGCCTGCAGCGGACGGTGACGACGCAGGCAGGGGATCGCAGTGCGCGACCCCTGCCTGTCTTGGACTACTTGGCTTTGAAACTCGTCATCTTCACGTTGTCCACGAGGACACCGCACGAGTGCCCCGGCCGCACGTTCGCACACGTGAAGATCGCATCCTGCGCGAACTCGAAGCGGAGTTGCGCCGTCGTCCCCGCCATTCCAGGCAGACGCATCTTGACGTGCCGGATGCCTCCTCGAATCGCCCGCCCACACGGACATGTCTTCGAAGTAGAACGGATTGCCACTGCGCGGGAAGTGCTTCGGATACCCGAAGCGAGTCCCTGTCGTGAAATCCTGCTCGAACGCCTCGACCAGGACGGAACGGGTCAGGTCGCCAGGTGTGCCGTCGAACACGCGCAGGAACAGACCGTCGTACGCCTGCACGTTGAGGGCTGGTTCGTCCTCGGTGTCCGTGCAGACGTCCATCTCGACTTCCACCCAATCCGCGTCGGCCGGCACGATCACGGCCGGACTGATCAGCCGCTCCCACCGTCCGTTGTTTGCGGGCGTCGCCCCGTCGTTCGCATTGACATGGAACGCCGCATTCGACGAAGTCCCGCAGAACGCACTCGACGTCGTCCACGGAACGGTATTGGATCCGGCGCCGTGCGCCGCGATCCAGCCTGCAGGCAGCGTCCCTGGAGCGACCCCATCGAACGTCTCGGCGATCAGCGGCGTCGCGACCGGCGTACCGGTGTGCAGCGTCGCCTCGAGGTTCATCGGCAGACCCGTCAGCGAGAACACCGTGATCGCGAGCGTCACGTCGCTGCCGGCGTCGAAGGTTGGATCGAGCTGGAGCACGATTGGCAGGGCACTACTCTTGGTCTCGCCGGGTGCCAGCGTCGGAAACGTCGTGAGGCCCGAATACTGTGTGCGCTCCCGGTGTCTTCGACTCGACCAGAGCCAGCGCACCGTTGATCGTGCGGGCGCTCATCGGGTTCGTCACATAGTTGCGGATCTGGAGCGAGACCGAGCGCTCTTTCGCCGGCATCCAGGAATCCATTGCCATTCGAGAAGCCCTTCAGCTCCGCCGCACTGGCCGCACCGCAAATCAACGGTCGTCGTCGGCGCCTGGTAGACCGAACGATGCGCGGCTAACGGTCGGCTCAGGCACTGTCATCAATGGTGACGACGGTTCGCCGTCACGGAATCCGACCTGGTGCGTCCCGGCGTATGCCGCCAGCAAATCACCCGAGCGGTTGACGACGGCCTGGTTGTAATCCCCGAGATTCGGCTGGCTCGTGTCGTTGCCCCAGCCAGCATGAAATGGCCGCGGGGACAGCGGCCGCGGTGCCGCCCATGTCCGCCCGCCATCGTCCGAGTAGGTGAAGCTGACCTGCGAGAGGTCGCCGCTGTCGGCGATGCCCTGGTCGTAATAGAAGAGCAGTGCACGTCCGGTGCGATCGTTCGTGGTGATGTAGGGGAACCACTGCGATCGATCGGCTCCGGGACGGGCGGTTACGAACACCGGCTTACCGAACGTCTTGCCGTTGTTCTTGCTGGTTTGCACGACCACGTCTCCGCCGTCGTGAGAATTGTTTTGCCCGTACGCGACGTACACGGTGCCGCGATTTCGCCCGTCCGATCGATCGACGGCCAATGTCGGGAACCAGTGGATGCGGTCGTTGCCGAGGACTTGATCCGGAAAGAAGAACCCTGGATCGAGGTCGATCGGAGGCGCGAAGCTGGCGCCGTTGTCGGTCGAGCGCGCGAAGGAGATACCGGCCAGTCCGGTCGGCGTCGACGTCTCCCACACGGTGTACGCCAGATTCGATCCCAACGGACCGAACCGCGGCGTCGCGGCCTGCCCGTCGATGTCCGGCCGTGCCCCGACGATGACGCGCGGGCTCCACGCCGGAACCGGCGCAAGAACGTTGTCGGAATAGCTGGTGGAGATTTCGACTTCCAGGCTGAAGTTCGTCCAGCTGACGATCACCCGGCCAGTGGCGCGATCGACGTCGATCTGCTCTTTGTCGGCGGCGTCGAAGGGATTGCCGAAATCATCGACGAACCCATTGGGGTTGCTGGCGGAGTCGATGACGAACGGGCCCTCCCAGGTGTGACCGCAATCGGTCGAGCGATGGAAGCCCATGGTCTGAACCGCCGACGCGGTTCCGAACGGCGCAATGACGATCGATGTGTAAATGAAATTGCAGCCGCCGAGGTACTTGACGTCCGGATCGCCGAAGACCTGTGGGAGCAGTGTGCCACCGAGATCGACAGTCCCGGTCGTGATCGGCAGTCGGCCTCCGTCGACGAATGTCTTGCCACCATCGTCAGACCACATGAAGCCGGAGATGGATACCGTGTCCGACGCGTCCACGAAACCCCGGAAGTCGTTGAATCCGATCACCACATGTCGCCCGCTATCGTCGATCGCGATCGTGAGTTCCCCCTGATTGCCGCCAGGGAGCTCACCGCCGTCTTCCAGTGGGCCCGGACCACCACCTTCTTCTTCCTCGTCCCCGATCTCTCCACCGATTGGTCGTGCCGCCGGTCGCGCGGTCGGCGTTGCCGGCGGAGAACCGAGCAGCTTTCGTAGCGCACGCCTTGCACGTCGTCCGACGGGGGACATGTCCCTGGCGTGATTCGGCGCTTTAGGCGCAGGCTGCGCCTGACCGCTCCCGGTGATCGCACTCGTCGCCAGGACGGCTGCCGAGACGGCACATGTGAGCAGCAACAGCATCTTCTTTTGCAGGACGTCCAGCATGACGGTGCCTCCCTTCGAGATGGCGCTCAATTCTAGGTGCTCATGGATCGACCGGAGGAGGATTTCGGTCGGGCAGGCTGAGGGACGGGAGAGACGATCCAGCTCAACAAGCTGGCTGTTGAGCGGTAGCGCTAGCTGACGAGCTTCTGCGCAGCCTCACCGTCGTACGGTGAAATCTATGGCGAACTGACGCGAAGGTCCAGGACGTCCGCCAAATGCCGTGGGCGACGTGCCGAAGGTTCGCCGTGACGTAGTCCGTGTTTGTGAGGTTTCGGGCGTACGCGCCGACACTCCACCGACCATCGGTCCAGGGCCGAATTCGACCCGGGCGCCGAGCAGGCCATACGGCCCCTGAAACTGGATGTTGTCGTTGAAGGGCGTGTAGAACACCGTCGATTGTGCCGTCGACTCGGCTGAGAGAGACAGTCGACGCGAGCCAATGTCGCCGGTCCACTCGACCCATACGCGTCCTGCCCATTCCGGCGCATTGTTCAAATGGTTGCCCGAGACGTCTCCGGCGACGTTGAGGTTGTTGACGGCGACGTAAGAATCGTAGGTCGCGTCGAGCCAGGCGACGTGACCGCCGGCCTCGATGCCGCGTCCCAAGCGTGACGTGTTTTCGACCTCGACGCCGCGAATCGTGGCCGCGGCGGCATTGCGGACATCGAGCACGCCGATACCGATGGGCGTCTGTACCTGCAGGTTGGTGTAGTCCATCACGAAGGCCGACGTGCTGAACCGGGTACGGCCACCCATGAGCGTGCCTTTCAATCCGCCCTCGTAACTCCATGCCCATTCAGGAGCGTAGCCGCGGCCCGGGGCCGTCGACGAGATATTGAAGCCGCCGCTCTTGAATCCTCGTGTCGCCGACACGTATGCCAGTGCGTCGTGCGGCAGCTTCATCTCGAAGCCGACTTTCGGCGTCCAGGCGTCGTGCGCGATGGAATCAGAATAGCCGTAGACCGAACCGGGAATCGGCACATTCGGATCCTCGAGGGCATAGCGTCCCCCGGCATTGTCGATGTTCTTCCCCTCGTGCGTGTACCGAACGCCAGCGGTTGCCGAGAGCTGGGACGTCAATCCAACGGTTGCCTGTCCGAACAGGGCGCGGCTGGTCGCGGCTACGCGCGGGTCGAGCCGACGCTGGAATGGTCCGGCCGGCTGATCGGACCAGATAGTTTGGTGATCCGATTCGCTGAAGAGAAACATGCCACCGACCCACGTCAGTCCGGCCTGCTGATGCGAGATCGTGATTTCCTGGGACAGCTGATGTTGAAGCTCGAGTTGGTGCGTCCGTATCAGGTCGAGTTCGGTGCTGTCGGAATCAGCGAAAAATTCGTAGTCGATCGTCCGATAGCCTGTCAGGCTGACCAGGGTGGTGGCGGGCGTCAGGGCCATCGTCAGGCGGGCGCTCGCGCCGCCATGCAACGTGTCATTCCAGGCGAGGAGTGACGACCGGACGTCGTGGAAATCGGGGGGATTGTCGAACTGAAATCCCGGCTTCGCGACCAGGACCTTGTTGTAGGTCAGTGGAACTCCAGTCTGCTGGTCGACGTCGCTCGACAGCAGCAGGGTCGTCCGGCGATCGAACACCACGCGGAGTTGTCCCCGGGCGGCGGTGTCATCATCACCGCCGAGCGGATGCTCCGGATGCTCGAGGTCGCGGACGTAACCGTCCCGGACGCCGCGTTCGAACGCGACCGATCCCATCACTCTGTCGCGTTTCAGTGGCCCGCTCACCCGCGCCTCCGCGCGAAGCTCTCCGAGGTTTCCGGCTGTGACATGGGCGGACGCCTCGAAGTCATTGGTGGGCGGGCGGGATATGAGATTCATCGCCCCGCCGACGGCGTTGCGTCCGTACAACGTGCCCTGCGGTCCTCGAAGCACTTCGATGCGGTCCAGATCGAGAAACCGTGCAAAAGCCATCGCGGGCCGAGCGAGGTAAACGCCGTCGAGATAGATCGCCGAACTGGGATCCGATCCGGCAAACACCGCGTTTGTGCCGATCCCACGGATCGTGAGCTGGCCCCAGCCCGTGTTCTGCGAAAACGTCACCGAGGGGGCCAGCGCCGGCGCCTCTTCGATGGTCTGCGTTCCGAGGCGGCCGAGATCGGCTTGCGAGACGGCACTGATCGCGATGGGAATCTCTTGAACATCGCGCCCGCCCGTCTTTGCGGCGGTGACGATGGTCTTTTCCACTAGGGCGACTCGCAAGGTGAAGGACACAGTGACCCGTTCCCCTGCCCGGACGTGCACCGTACGCCCCTGCCGCTCGAAGCCGCTCAGTTCTGCTGAAATCTCGTAGTTGCCTTCCGTAAGGCCTGGAAACGCGAAGTCTCCCGCGGCGCCGGTGTCCGCCGTGCGGACGGCGACACCCCGAATCGTCATATGAACGCCCGGCAGCGGGGCACTGGTCTGGTCGTAGATCGACCCGGAAAGCTCTCCTCCCGGAGACTGCCCGCGTGCGGAAGCAGGCGCGCCCAACAGCAGCACCAGGACCGCGGCGATCACCAAATTCATGTGTTCATGCGAAGATGTATCATCCCCATTCGCAGCGCAACGACATTCATGCGTCGGACGCGAGATGTATCATTCCCATTCTCAGCGCGGCAACCTATTGTGCCGATAGTTTTGCGGCGTGCCGCCCGACAGGCGGGACGCCGCCAGATGCACGTCGTTCGTCGCACACTTCGATGTGCTGCGCTGGCGGGCTTGCTGCTGCTTGCGGCGACGTCGAGCGAAGCTGCGCCCGCCGTTCCACAGGTCCTGGTCCTGCAATCGCTCGACCGCGGTAACCTGGCGGTGGACCAGTTCACCGGCAACTTCCGCGTCGAGTTGGACCAGCGTGCCGAGCAGCCCGTGAACGTCGTCCAGGTCGTAGTAGGTCCGACAGGGTTTGTCGCCGCGTCTGAACAAGCGACGGTCGACTACATTCGTTCCACCTTCGTTACTCGTCCCGACCCGGACCTGATCGTGTCGATCGGCGGCCCAGCCGCGGTCTTCGCGCGCAAGTATCGGCAGCACCTCTTCCCCGACGCGCCGCTCCTATTAGCATCCGTCGATCGACGGTATCTCGGTGATGCCCCGCTTGGGAAGAAGGAGACTGCTGTCGCGATCGCCGTCGACTATCCGCGTGCCATCGAGGACATCCTGCAGTTGCTGCCCCAGACCAGGCAGGTGTTCATGGTGGTGGGCTCCGGACAAATCGGCAAGTTCTGGCATCGCGAGCTCGAGAAGCAGTTCCGTCGATTTCACGGCCGGCCGACATTTGTCTGGTTCGACGATCTCTCCTTTCAGGAGACCCTCCGCCGCTGTGCGAGCCTGCCAGACAACTCGGCGATCTTTTATTTAACGTTCGGCACGGATGCGACGGGGGCAGCGTATGCGGACGACCGAGTGTTCGCCGAACTTCACGCCCGGGCCAATGCGCCCCTGTTTGGGGCGCTAAGCCCGTACGTCGGCGTCGGCGTTGTCGGCGGATCTCTGATAGCCGTCGACGATCTGGCTCGCCGCACGGCCGAGGTGGCCATTCGACTGTTGAACGGCGCGGCCCCGGCAAGCATCAACATGCCGCCGCAGCTCGCAGGGCAGCCGGTCTTCGACTGGCGCGAGTTGGAGCGGTGGGGCATTCCCGAGAGCCGGTTGCCGGCGGGCAGCGTCGTGCGCTATCGCGCTCCGAGCCTGTGGCAGGAACACAGGGGCACGGTCCTCAGCGTCGTCGGCGTGCTGGCTGTCCAATCGCTCCTGATCGTCGGGCTCCTGTACCAGCGCCGCGCGCGGCAGCGGGCCGAAATGGAGAGCCGGAGGAACCTGGTGCTCGCCGCCGACGCCAATCGCCGCGAGACGATGTCTGCGCTGACCAGCTCGATTGCCCATGACCTCATTCAGCCCCTCAATTCGATGATGCACAACGCCCAGGCGCTTCAGATGATGGTCAGCGACAATCGTGCGACATCCGACACCATCGACGAGATCCTGTCCGATATCCAGGCGCAGGGCGGCCGCGCCACGAAAATCATCGATCACCATCGGACGATGCTCCGAAGTCGTCAGCTGAACAAGAAACCGATCGATATCCACGCCGTTATCAAGGAGAGCCTTACCCTCGTCGACCACGACATGGCAGCGCGGCAGATGGAGGCGACGGTTGATCTGCCTGCGAATCCTTGCATCGTCAATGGCGATCCGGTGCTCTTGCAGCAGGTGCTCGTGAACCTCGTGATGAACGCCATGGACGCGATGGCCGACACGCCGCAGGCCCGACGTCTCGTCACGATAATCAGCGACGTCAAGGCCGAGGATGTCGAGGTGTCTGTGCGGGACGCTGGAGCCGGTTTACCGGCGCATGTCAACGATGCCCTGTTCACTCCTTTCGTCACGACCAAATCGAACGGCATCGGGATAGGCCTGACGATCGCACGGACGATCGTCCACGCTCATGGTGGCACCATCAGTGCCCACAACAATCCGGAAGGCGGCGCGACGTTCACCGTAACCCTGCGTCACGGCTAGCAGGCTGCTGAAAAACGCAACCGACCGCGCTTTTTCAGCAACCTGCTAGTCCCGTGGAAACGAAATCACTAGGACAAACCGCCCGAGTGTGATCTGAAAGGGGCATGCCAAAGCTTGGACGCCCCAGAGCCGAAGTCGTGGTCACCGACGACGAGCGCGCGGAGCTCGGGCGATTGACGAAGCGCGCTCGCGTCAATCGCGCGGTGGCGTTTCGCGCCCGGATCGTGTTGGCGTGTATCGATGCCTCGGACACGGCCGTGGCGCGCCGCCTGCGAACGACGAAAACCACCGTGGCGAAGTGGCGCGGGCAATTCGTCGAGCGCCGGCTCGAGGGGTTGTATGACGAACCGCGCGTCGGCGCACCACGCACGATCTCCGATGAGCACGTCGAGGCCATCATCGTAAAGACGCTTGAGACGACACCGCCGGGCGAGACGCACTGGAGCACCCGGTCCATGGCGAAGGCGGCTGGCGTCAGTCATACGATGGTCGGACGCATCTGGCGGACGTTCCGGTTGCAGCCGCATCGTGCGGAGAGTTTCAAGCTCTCGCCGGATCCGCAACTGGTGGAGAAGATCCGGGACGTGGTGGGCTTGTACATGGCTCCGCCGGCGAATGCCGTGGTCTTCGCGGTGGACGAGAAGTCGCAGATCCAGGCGCTCCAACGCGCGCAACCGATCTTGCCGATGGACCTCGGCCAACCCGAGCGACGGACTCACAACTACGTGCGCCATGGCACTCTGGATCTGTTCGCGGCGCTCAACGTGGCGACCGGCGAGGTGATCGCCCGATGCACGCCCCAGCATCGAGCGCAGGACTTCGTCGCCTTTCTGCGCGAGATCGAAGGGACAGTCGAGCCTACGCTCGACATCCACGTCGTCCTCGACAATCTCTCCGCGCATCGTGCGCCACCGGTCCAGCGATGGTTGTTGCGCCATCCGCGCGTCCAGTTTCATTTCACGCCGACCTACGCCTCGTGGCTCAATCTCGTCGAGCGGTTCTTTGGATTGCTGACGGAGAAAGCGCTCAAGCGCGGCTCGCACACGAGCCTTGCGCAACTGCGAGCGGCTATCCTCGCGTACGTCGACGCCCACAACGACCGCGACAAACCGTTCACGTGGATCAGGACCGCCGACGAGATCCTCGAGAGCATGCGGCGATTCGGACTTCGCGTTCAGCAGGTCCACGGCCAATGACTCGACTTATCCTAGAAAACACGGATCCACGGGACTAGGGCTCGTTGACCAGCTTCTGCAGGTCCCGCCACTTGATCACGACGACGTGATTCTCCGCCAGCGCGCGTTTGAAGTCGGGGTCGCTGACGATGGAGTAGTCGCGTTCACGCCATGCCGAACCGTACGGCTCGTGATCCACCGTCACCGCCTGCAGTTCGGCATCGTCGTGGCCGAGATGCACGATCATTTCGGACAAGGCCTGGCTTCAATGCCTTGATGGCTGCCAGATAGAACTCCTTCCAGCGATCGCGCGGCGTCTTCTCGTTCGCGATGACGACTGCGTCCAGGACGACGTCCTTGTCGGAGAGCGGGGGCTGCAGCGTCGTGCCGCCAGCGATCCCGCGCAGCGCCAGGAACGGCAGGTGATACTCGTGCGCGACCTTGGCGAGCGTTGCGAAGAGCGCGGGCGTGGAGAACAGCGATCCCATGTGGCTGTCGAGGTGTGTCGGGTGAATGCCAAGCGCCATCGCGCGATCGATCTGCGCCCGAATCTCACGCTCGGCTTCCTCTGGCTTTGCGTGAGCGGCGACGGCCTCGGTCTCGGTCCACAGCGTTCCGGAAGGATCCAGGAGGCTCGGGACCTTGTCGCGAGACTCGACGCTGCCCCAGCGAAACGTCTTCCACTCGCTCGTCAATGTGAGGTGCAGCCCCAGATCGGCGTCTGGATGCGCCCTGGCGTACGCGGCGACCTCCGTGACCCACGGGCACGGCATCATGATGCTCGCCGACGACACGGCGTCCTTGTCGAGCGCGTCGAAGCTCGCGGCGTCCACGGAATGCGCCACGCCGAGATCGTCCGCGTGGAGGATGAGGAGCTTCGTGCCGGCTGGATGCCCGAGACGCTCGGCGATGCTCCTGGCCTGCGCGGGCAGTGTCAGCGCACCCGTTGCCGAGAGCAGGATCACCAGCAGGACTCGAATCGATTTCATCGACAGCTCCTGAGGTTGGAAGCCGGAAGGGTAGCACAGCAGTCGTCCGCTTCAGGAACTGGTACGCATCGCCCGGCAGTCGATCCGATCAGCGTTCGGGCCGGGCTGCCAGCAACTACTCGTCGCGTAACGCCGCCAGTGGATCCACGCGCGACGCTCGCAGCGCCGGACGCAGGGCGGCCAGCAGGACGGCCGGCACCACGACAGCGACGACGATCACGTAGGTCAGGGTGTCCGTGCTCTTCAATCCGAACAGCAAGCTCGCCAGCGCTCTGCTGGCCGCAATCGCGAGTCGCGGCACCGGCGACGACACCGGCCGCGGCCAGTCGCGCCGCTCCGCGCAGCACGAGGCGCAGAATGGCACCGCGAGGCGCTCCCAGCGCGGCTCGAATCGCGAATTCGCTGGTGCGCTGAACGGTCACGTAGTTCATCACGGCATACACACCCATGATCGCCAGCAGAAGGGCGAGCGCGGCGAACGATAGCGCCAGTGACGTACGGAAGCGGGAGTCGGCAACCGACTGACCGACCATCGCGTCCATCGTCGTGAACTTCGTCGCGACCTGGGGGTTCATCTGTTCGACGATGCGCTTCACCGACGCGATCAGGGAAGAAGGGTCGACCTCGGTTCGAATCGCGACTTGTACTTCGTTGGCGCGGAACGGATGCTGCGCCAGGGGCATATACATCGCCGGCGATGCCGGGGACGCCGGGGAATCCTGCCGGACATTGCCGACCACACCGACGATCGTCATCCATTGCATCGTCTCGGCGTCGAGACCGCATTGCAATCGACGGCCGATCGGATCCTCGTTCGGAAAACTCTGTCGCGCGAGCGCTTCGCTGATGATCACCACGGGATTGCTGCCGTAGCGATCGGCATCCGTGAAGTCGCGGCCCCGCAGACGTGGGATGCCCATGGTGGAGAAATAGTCCGGGCTCGACAGGCTGAAGTCCGCGTGCGGCAGCTCCTGCGCGTGATGCTGCATCGTCCCCGTCCCTTCGAGCACGTAGCTGCCGTTCGACCCGTATTCGCCGGTCGGAATCCCCATCGCGCCGGCAACCGACACGACGCCCGGCAACCGCCGGACGCGCTGGAACAGCTCGGTTTCAAACTGCGTGACGCGAATGTACTCGTCGAGCGTACCGGCGGGCGCATGCGCCGACATGACGAGCAGTGCCTCCGTGCGGAACCCGAGTTGAACCGACATCAAGCTGAGGAACGATCGGAACAGCAGGCCGGCGCCGATCACCAGCACGAACGACAACGCAATCTGCACCACGACGAGCGCGCTGCGGAGCGAACCGAAACGTCCGCCCAGCACACCACGCGCTCCACCCTGCTTGAGCGCCTCCGCCAGATCGACGCGTGTGGCCTGGAACGCAGGCGCGAGGCCGAATCCCACGCTCGAGGCGCAGCACAGGCTGATGGCGAACATTAGGACGCGCCAGTCGATGGTGACGTCGGCCAATCGCGGGAGCGCAACCGTCTGGCTGCCGCCCAGGAGCAGCGCATCAGTGCAGATCGAGGCGATCACCACTCCGAGGACACCGGCGGCGAGTGCGAGCACGACGCTTTCGGCCAGCAATTGCCGGACGATCTGCCGGCGAGTCGCGCCCAGCGCCACGCGCATGGCTATCTCGCGCGACCGCGTGCTGGCCCTCGCCACCATCAGGTTCGCCACATTCGCGCACGCGATGAGCAGCACGAGCCCGACGGCGCCCATCAGAACGACGAGCGTCGTGCGCACGGGCGCCACGAGTTGTTCGCGCAACGCCGTCGCTCTGAAGCTCTTGTTCGTGTTGCTGTCCGGATAGGCGGTCGTCAGCTGCGCCGCCCAACGCCGTGAGTCGCGCGTTCGCCGCGTCGACGCCGATCCTGTCCCGCAGCTTTGCTACGACGCGGTAGTTGTAGGCGGTGCGTGACAGAAACAGCGGGTCGCGCGCTGACGCCACCCAGACGTCGGTCCGCCCGGGAAACTGAAACGATCCGGGAACCACGCCGACGATCGTGTAGGTGCGGTCTTCCAGACGAAGCGATTGACCGACCGCCGGCTGGCCGCCGCCAAAATTGTGCGTGGCGAACGGCAGGCTCACGATCGCGGACCGCTGTGCATCGTCGGTGTCGAACAGCCGCCCGTAGAGCGGCACGACACCGAACACCTTCATGAACTCCGCATCGACCAGCATCGTGCCCACGAACTCGGCGCGATTCGCGGCCTGTATGCCCATTTCCCCGCCGTAGTAGCTCGCGATCGACCTCGAACGTGTTCCGATCGGCGCGGAGGTCGAGGTAGTCGCCGCCGGTGATCCTCGGAATCGCGCGTCCGCGGTCCGTGAACAGCGTCGACAAGGCCACGATGCGATCGGCGTCGCGGTATCGCAGTGGCTTCAACAGCACGCCGTCCACGACGCTGAACATCGCCGTGGTCGCACCAATGCCGAGCGCCAGAGTGACGATCGCGATTGCGGCGAACCCGGGGCTCTTGCCCAGGGTCCGCACGCCGTACCGCAGGTCATGGAGGAGGTTGCGCATGGATGATTAGACGACCGGAGGCGGCGTCAGCGTTGCCGCCGCGCCAGGCCCGGGGTTCGAGGCCGCTGCTGGGGCCTGGGGTTCGGGGTCAGATCTCGATTTTCTATTTCGTGGCGGCGACATTGAAAAATCGAGATCTGACCCCATTGCGGCGCGCTGACGCCGAATCCAGGTCCAGACGGTTGCGGTCGAGCACCCAAAATGGACCGCAATCGCCCGAAGCGTATAGGCGTGCTCGTAGAAGGCGCGCGTGGCCGCGACAGCCCGATTTTCGCCGGGTCCGAGGCGCAAGGCCCTTTCCAGTGGAGGACGGGACGCGAAACGTTCGGCGTAAACGAAGTCCTCGTTCTCCGTGTGCGGCGCGAGCTGTTCGCGGAGCTTTGCCCTGGAAGCGGGGGAGAGCTGAGGATCGACGATCGCGTCAAGCTCGTCGTCGGCCGACGAGGAGGCGAAGGCCCGAAAGATTGACTTGAGCGGTCAGCGTGTTCTTGCTATCGAACATGGCCCATACGCTACGGACGTCGAGGAATCGCGGAACCGGGGTCAGCCCGGCCGTCGGCCCGAAGCTGCTCCACCGCCATGCCTCCGCCGTTTCCGTGAGACCCGCAGCGACAGGATTCCGGACGATATAGCGCACCACGCGCCAGCGATACAGCTCGTTGTCCACGAGGCGGGCGAGAAACCGGCCTTGGAGGACATGGCCGACGCGTTCGTGCCGCTTATTGAATGCCTGGCAATAACCGGAATTGAGGTGATGCATCATTCGAGAGATTGTCAGCTGGTCCGGTCGAAGCAGCAGGTGAACGTGATTCGGGAGGAGGCAGAACGCGAGGCACGTCACACCGAATCGGGCGGTCGCCAACTCGAGCCGCGTCAGGTACGCGGCGTAGTCTTCGTCATCGATGAAGATGGGCTGTTTGTTATTACCCACGCGACATCACGTGGTAAAGGATCCCGGGCAGGTGGACACGAAGAGGTCGAGCCATGCCCCGAGCGATGGCAAGTCGCAGGCCGGCCGTTTTGCACGGCAATTCGATGTGAGGCCCGCGAGATGTGGCAGAACCTGAGAACCGCGGTCCGGGGTCAGATCTCGATTTTCTAAGTCGCGCACAGGCGGGACTAGAAAATCGAGATCTGACCCCAAATCAACGCCCTCGTGCCCGGCTACTGCCGTGGCGCAAAACGTCAGCTCGTCGTAGGCGGCGCCCAGGGTTGCCGCCAGGGACAAGCCGGGAATCAAGGCCCGGTAGGTATGGAATCCGCGCAACGCCGTCAGCGACACGATCTCGTCCCGCGATTTGCGCGCGCCGACTCCGGCGCGGACGTGCGTGAGCGCCGCGTCGAAGTAGTCGCGTGGCCGTTGGAGGGCCGTGCGGCCTGCGGTGACTGGCAGCCCACGCTGCGCGTGCGCGGCGATGTAGGTGGTGCTCGCAGGCATCGGCTGTCCGGCGAACAAGGTTCGCGCGGGCAGGGCGGCGATTACGGCGGATGATGCGGTCAGGAAGTGTCGGCGGCTGATGGACACGGGAATCTGCTTCGGGTCATAGTATCCGGGCCAAGGTCAGCCGTTGAAACGTGGGGTCAGATCTCGATTTTCTAATTTCGACCGGCGAAATTAGAAAATCGAGATCTGACCCCACTCCGACCCGACGTGCCCAGCCAACCCCATGCGACACGCCACGGCGATCGACGCGCTGACCCGCCTTCGCGACGGCAACCAGCGATTCCTCTCCAACCAGGCCGGCGGCCACATGCTGTCCGGGCCTGCGCGCCGTGCGGCGCTGGTCGACGGCCAGGAGCCCTTCGCGATCATCCTGGGCTGCTCGGACTCGCGCGTCCCGGCGGAGCTCGTGTTCGACCAGGGGCTCGGCGATCTGTTCGTGATCCGTGTCGCCGGCAACATCGTCGCGCCGTCCCAAGTCGGGAGCGTCGAGTTCGCGGCGTCGCGCTACGGTACGAGGCTCGTCGTCGTGATGGGGCATACACAGTGCGGCGCCGTCATCGCAACGCTCGACGAGCTGCAGGGCCGCGTCACGACCGAGTCGCGCAACCTGCGATCGATCGTCGACCGCGTCCGCCCGTCGGTTGAGACCGTTCTCGCGTCCGGGCCGATCCTCGATCCCGAGGCCCTGGTGCACGCCGCCGTTCGCGCGAACGTCCGCGCGTCGGCCGAATCATCTGCGCCACGGATCCGCGCTGCTCGAAGCGCTGATTCAACGCGACGGGTTGCTCGTCGTCGGCGCGGAGTACTCGCTGGAGACCGGTGTGGTGGACTTTTTCGAGGGGGTTCCCGCCACCTGATCACGGCGTCCATCCGGTGGTAGACTCCACCGGCATGAGACTCGTATCGCTTGCCGTCGTGGCACTCGCAGGACTGCTTCAGGCCGGAACGCCCGCAGTTGAGCCCGGCTTCACGAGCCTGTTCAACGGGAAGGACTTCACGGGTTGGAAGATTGCCGGACCGACGGAGTCCTTCAGCATCAAGGACGGCGCCATCGTCGCCAACGGCTCGGCGAGCCATGCCTACTACGACGGCCCCGTTCAGAACCACAGCTTCCGGAATTTCGAGCTGAAAGTCGACGTCATGACGCGGCCCGGCTCGAACGGCGGCGTCTACGTGCTGACCGAGTATCAGGAGATCGGCGGAGCCGACCGGGCATCCGGCCGCTTTCCATCCAAGGGCTTCGAGATACAGGTGAACAACTCGCACACCGACCGCGTGCGAACCGGCAGCCTGTATCACGTCAGCGATGTGCTCGACGACTCTCCCGCGAAAGACGACGAGTGGTTCACCGAGACCATCACGGTCAAAGGGGACACGATCACCGTCAAGGTGAACGACAAGCAGGTCGTCGATTGGACGCAGCCGTCAGATTGGACCGGCGGGCGCGAGGGACCCGGTCGCAAGATCACCGGACCGGGTACGATCGCGCTACAGGCCCACGATCCGAAGAGCACGGTCTCCTACAAGAACATCCGCATCAAGCCGCTGGACTGACGCCGCCGTGACGACCGCGGTCGATCGATTGTCGCCGGCCGACACGACTGCGGCACCGTACGCGACCTGCTGGCTCGTCGGCCTTGGCGGTCTCTTCGCCGGGGTCACCGGTCCGCTCGTCAGCACCTTCCTGCCGCCGCTCGTCCGGGACGTGCTCGGCGAGCATCGCACGCTCATCGGCATGGTCATGGCGATCGACAATGTGCTGATGCTCCTGCTCGTGCCGTGGGCGGGCGTCGCGTCGGACCGCTTGAGCGCGCGGGGCAGGAGCCGATTGCCGCTCGTGATCGCCGGCATCGTGCTGGCGTCGGCCGGCATGGCGATCTTCGCGTCGCCTCTGACGGCCAGCATCGTCGGAGTGATCGGCGCGATCGTCGTGCTCTACACCGGCGTCAACATTCAGCGGTCGCCGTTCCAGGCACTCGTCGCGGACCTCGTGCCCTCGCGCTATCGCTCGCTCGCGACGGGATCCGTGACGTTCCAGATGTGCGTGGGCGCCATCGTGTTCCTGATGCTCGGCCGGATGCTCGGCAGACAGCCGGCCTTCCTGATTGCGGCGGCATGCGTGCTCGGCATCGCGGTCGCCTTCGCCATCGGCCTGCGGGAGCGGGCGAGTTCGGGGTCAGGCGCGGCGGTAGACACCTCGTATCGCTCGCTGCTCGACGCGGCATGGTCCGTTCTCCGCGGCGCCGTCCCGGGCATGCGGGCCATCTTCATCGCATCGCTGCTCCTGCAGCTCACGTTTCAGACGTTCACGACGTGGTACGCGCTCCACGGCACCGAGCGCTTCGGGATCCGGCCGGAGGACGTGACCATCGGCTTCATCGCCTGGGCGGTTGGCGGCGTAATCGGTGCGCTGCCCGCGGGCATGATCGGTGTCCGTCTCGGCCGCCGGAACACGATGCTCGTCGGATTTGCGGTCATGGCGGTGAGCCTCCTCGCGCTCGACCGGGTGACGCATCCGGCACAGGCAACGCCGCTGCTCGCGCTCGCGTCCGCGGCCTGGACGCTGCCGACGGTCAATGCCTATCCGCTCTTCGTCGAGCCGATTCCCCGCGCGCGGCGTGGCGTCCTCGCCGCGCTGTTCCTGCTGTGCATGGCGCTGGGAGGCGCGGTTGGTGACCCGCTGAACGGCGGCTTGTTCGATCTCTATGGGGGGTATCGACCCCTGTTTCTGATGATGACCGGCTATACGGTGCTCGCCTTCGTCGCAGTGCTCTTCGTGCCGCGCGGGGCGGGCGAGGCCGACACCGGTCCGGACCAGGACCGTTCCTGATCGGCCACAACGCCATTCGCCGGTAGACTGGTGCCGATGCTGCTCGGCGATCTGTTCGACCTGTCGCTCGTTGGTCGCGCCAATGAGGCCGCGCTCGACGTCGATGCGCCGGGCGGCGGCACGCGGACGTTGTCGTTCGGTGAAATCGACGGCCGGGCGCGACGGACGGCCCTCGTGCTCCGGCGCCGGCGAATATCTGCCGGCGATCGCGTCGCCGTATACCTGCCGAACAGCGTCGAGTTCATCGACGTCTTCCTGGCGTGCCTTCGGTTGGGCGCGATTTTCGTGCCCGTCAACGTCCTCTATCGCGAGCGCGAAATCGCGCACATCGTCAGCGATGCCGACCCGGCGCTGATCGTGACGGATGCCGTCTCGATCGCCCGGTTTCCGACCGCTGCCCCAGTGGTCGATGTCGCGACGCTGTCGCGCGACATCGAGGCTGGGGACGATGACTCCCTCAGGCTCGCCAGAGCGCCCACGCATCGACGGCGAGGCGCCTGCGGCGATCGTGTACACGTCAGGGACGACCGGGCGCTCCAAGGGCGCCGTCCTGTCGCACGACAACTTTCTGGCCAACACGACAACGATCGTGTCGAGCTGGCGAATTACGGATCGCGACCGCTACCTGGCCGTGCTTCCGCTGTTTCACGTGCACGGGTTGGGCAATGGCGTTTGCAGCTGGCTGGCGTCGGGCTGCCGGATGCGGCTCGTCGATCGATTCGACCATCGGCGTGCGATGGAGCTCTTCGAAACCTTCGAACCGACGTTGTTCTTCGGCGTACCGACCATCTACGTTCGTCTGTTGGAGTTGCCGGCAGACGCGGCACGGCGGATCGGTCGACGCGCGCGGCTATTCGTGTCAGGATCCGCCCCACTACCGTCACACGTGTTCGATGGCTTTCGCGAGCGTTTCGGCCATGCGATTCTCGAGCGCTACGGCATGAGCGAAACGCTGATGCTCGTCTCCAATCCGTACGAAGGCGAGCGCCGCGCGGGCACCGTGGGGCGTCCGTTGCCCGGCGTCTCGGTGCGGCTGGTCACACCCACAGGCGCTCCGGTACCACCCGCTCACGTGGGCAGCGTCGAGGTGCGCGGGGCGAATGTGTTCCGGTCGTACTGGCGCAACGAGGCGGCGACGGCGGCGGCCTTCGACGGCGACTGGTTCAAGACAGGCGATCTGGCGCGAATGTCTGACGATGGTTACGTCACGTTGTGCGGGCGGGAAAGCGAGCTGATCATCTCGGGAGGCTTCAACATCTACCCGCGCGAGATCGAGGACGTCCTTTCGGAGCTGCCCGCGGTGCGCGAGGCAGTGGTCGTGGGTGCGCCAGACGAACGGCGCGGCGAGGTGCCGGTGGCGTACATCGTCGCGCCCGACGGGTTCGATTCCGTGGCCGCAGAGGCGCTTTGCGCCCGCATGCTGGCCTCGTTCAAGGTGCCACGGGCGTTCATTCGCGTGGACGCGCTGCCGAGGAACGCCCTCGGCAAGGTGCAGAAGCACCTGCTGCCGCCGTTTGCCTCGTGAAAAGGAGCGTTGACATGAACCGGCGTCAGTTTGTGATCAGTTCCGCATCGGCCGTCGCGGGTCTGGCAGTGTCCCGGACAGGCTGGGGACAGTCAGCGCCCGCATGGAAGAGCGTCAAGCCCGCCACGCTCGAGCGGATCTCGATCATGACGCTCAACTTCCAAAGCCTGCTGAAGCTGCCCGACTCTCCGGACAGCCCCGATCGCACGCTCGAGCCGTTCACGATTGCCGAGATGCTCGCCGATCGATACGGCGTGCACAAGGTTGAATTCCAGCACTATCACATTCCGTCAACCGAGCCCTCGTACCTGAAAGAGCTGCGCGCACACATCGAGACGAGCCGATCGCGCATGACGCAGATCAACGTGGAGTTCGGGCAGTTGAATATCTCGGCACCCCAATTACGGGATCGGCTGATGGCCATCGATCTCACCAAGATGTGGATCGACCACGCCGCCATGCTGGGCGCTCAGCGCGTCATGATCAACCAGGGACAGCCGACCCAGGACAACAAGGTGCACGGAATCCCCACGCTCAAGACGATGGTGGACTACGGGCGATCCAAGGGGATCATCGTGTCCGTCGAGACCCGTGGAGGGCTCGGTCGGGGACGGGGCAGATCCGATGCGCCTGCCGCCGGCTCGTCAGCCCAGGCTCCGGCCGCGCCCACGACCCCGATCACCGGGCCTGCCGCGTGGCCACTGCTGGCGGAAATCATCAAAGGCGCGGGCGCGTACTCCAACGTCGACGTCGGCGGCGCCGGTGCGGGCAATCAGCAGGAACTGCACGAGTGCCTTCGGATGTTCTTTCCGATGAGTGCCGGCAGCATCCACACGCGAGTGAGCCCGCAATGGGATCTGGCAACCGCGATCAGATTCCTCGAACACGATCTCGGCTACAAGGGACTCTACAACATCGAAGCCGCGAACGGACACGAAGGCACCCAGGAGATCTTCGACGTGGTCGTCGCGACACTTTGAGCGCGCGCCGGCTGGCTCTTCACCTCTTTCTGTTCTTTCTCTCGCTGTACGCATTGACCTCGTCGGGTAACGCCTTCCGGGTTCCGGACGAGTTCGAGGTCTACTTCCAGGCCCAACACCTTATCGATGCCGGCGATCTCTCCGTTCCACAGACGCTCGGCATCCGTCAGGGTGGTGAGCCGATCTTCTTCGGGGAGATTGGTCGCGACGGTCGGCCCATATGCGCCCTACGGTCCCGGTGTCGCGTTTCTCATCCTGCCATTTCATCTGATTGGCCGGACGGTAGCGGCGGTGGCGGGTGTGCCTCGCGCGCCATTTCCCGAAGGCATCGCGTGGGAATTTCTCGTCGGCGGCATTACCACGCTGGCCATGGCCTTTGCCGCAGCCCTTACGGTCGCCGGCTTCTTTCGAGCCGCGCTCGCTCTTGGCGGGTCGAAGCAGACCGCGCGTCAGCTCGCGTTGATCCTCGGTGCTGTCGACGATGCTGTGGCCATATGGAACGACACTGTATTCAGAGGCGTGGCTGACCGCGGCGTTCGTCTGGGCGGCGTGGGCCTTGCTCGACGCGCGACAGGGAGGTCCATCCGCGCGAGCACGCATCCTCATCGCGTCGGTGCTGCTTGCGGCGGCGGGGCTCACCAAGCCAACCGCGCTCGTCATCGCTCCGGGTTTCATCGTCGCGGTCCTCTTCGATACGCGCGCCGGACCGTCGCGCGCGGTGGCGTTCGGCGGTGACGTTGGGTGTGGGGATTGCGCTTGCGGCCGCCGTCCAGATTGGATGGAATCTCGTTCGCTTCGGCCGGCCGCTCGATTTCGGCTACAACCTCGCCGGCATGATTCCGATCCTTCCCGCGCGATCGTTCGCTCCCGAAGAAGTTCCGCGCGGCCTGCTGGTGCAGTTGCTGACGCCTGGAAAATCGCTGTTCGTCTGGGCACCGGTGACGCTGGTGTCGATGTTGACCATCCGCGACTGGTGGTCACGAGAGCGCGGCTTTGGCGCGGGCCTTCTGACGGGAACAGCCCTCGCCGTGATGTTCTATGCGGCATTTCTCTATCCCGAGGGAGGCTACGCGCATGGACCGCGCCATCTGCTGCCTCTCGTCCCGCTGCTGATGTTGCCGCTCGCCATGCCTGGCGTAGGCGTCCCGCGCCGGGCGCTCGCCATCGCGACCGTCGCCGGCTTCATCATCGCCGCGCTTGCGGCGTCGGTGTCGTTTCTCGAAGATCAGTCTCCGCCACAGTCGGGCCCGCAAGCGTGCGGTCCGTACTACGAGCGGATCGATCCGCCGCCAGGACGGCCGTGGAACCGGTACCGGATCGACTACATCCCGTTCAAGACGGCGCTCACGAGCCAGCGTTGGTTGTCGGCGGATCGACCGGCCGGCAACGGTCCCGATATCTTCGCGCTTCATCTCGCGCGCGCGCGAGCGTCGATGCCTGGCGGCTCCGCGATTCCTGCCTGGCTACCCATGGGCGGTCTCACTTCCGTGGCTCACGCTCTTCATCCTCGAAGCCCGACGGATTTTCCGCAGGCAGCCGAGCCGTTGAGCCTCTCGGGTACGCCCATTGCAATGGTCGTGATCGGCGTTCTGATGAGGTGAGGAGGAAGATCATGAAACGCGCCGTCATGGCGTTCGCCCTCGTGACAGTCTTGTGCGCATGCTCACGAAAAGGTGATGCACTGACCATTCCGACGGGCAGCCGCGTCCGCGTCGAACAGACCAACGGTGTTTCGGTCGAGGGCCGGCTGGTCGATGTCAGCGCCGATCGAATCGTCGTAGAACGCGAGGGCGGCGAACGAACGGCGGTCGTGCGGCGCGACATCAAGGAGATTCGCACGGCACCGGTATCCTCCGCCGCCGAGAGTTCCGCGTTGCCGACTCCTGCGTCCGCCACGGCGTCGGCGACGATGGACGTGACGATCCCGGCCGGCACCGTGTTGTCGGTGGATCTCGAGACGTCGGTCGGATCCGATACGAGTCGCGTTGACCAGCCGGTTCGCGGCGTCCTGCACCGTCCGCTGCACCTCCGGGGCATGAACGTGCTGCCCACGGGCACCGCCGTCTTCGGACATGTGACGACTGCGCAGCGTCCGGGCAAAGTGAAAGGACGTGGCGTCATCGCGATGCGGTTCACGGAGATCGACACGCCGGGAGCAGGACGCACCCGGATCAGCACGCAAACCGTGTCGCGCATGGCACCCGCCAGCAAGAAGAAGGACACGCTGCAGATTCTCGGGCCGGCGGCGGGCGCCGCCCTCATCGGCGGCGTCATCGGTGGCGGCAAGGGCGCGACGGAAGGCGCGCTCATCGGCGGCGGCGCGGGCACGGCATACGTGCTTTCGACACGCGGGAAGGACATCCGTCTCGGCAAGGGCGCAGACGTCTCGGTGAAGCTCACGGCGCCAGCGACGGTGACGGTCCGGCGGGAGGGTTGATGCCCGGACGAAACTGAGCGACGATCGTCGGGACCGGCCCATGAACCGATCGGACGCATGGCATGAGTGCTGACGAAGACGCCTACAACGAGCTGTGCTGCTACACGCTCACGCACGGCGACCCTGCCTTCATTCATCAGCACGTTGTGGACGCGTTCGCCGTGCAGACGGCTGATGAGACGACGAAGCCGATCAAGCTGACGTTCGGTCTGGTCGGCCTCTACCTCAAGATCGAGCGCAGGTTTTCCGGACGCGAAGTGCAGCGGGCGCACATGGCGCTCGCCCGGCAGAAGCACGCCTGGCCTCCGTTCTCCCTTCCTGATGATCGCGGCGCAATGACCGCGGTCGCCGTCATGGAGGCGTCGCCCGGTGTGGAGCGAGACAAGGCGATCGACCAGTGGTGCGCGTCGGTCTGGGCCGCATTCAGCGACAGCCACTCCGCAGTTGCCGGATCTCCTGGTGCGCCACGCCATCGTCCCTCGCGTGGCGAGTTGAGGCGGTCTGAACTGGAAGCGGGCGCAACGGCAGGCGACACGTCGAAGGAGCATCGGCCCGCTACTCGTGCCGCAGCGCTTTGAGCGGCTCGATCGCACACGCTCGACGTGCCGGAACGAAGCCCGAGATTGCGGCAACAGTCACAAGAACCAGAGCCGCCGCGCCTGCCGTGACGGCGTCCAACGCCGGCGTGTCGAGGAGCTGTGACGACGCCAGACGACTGAGTCCATACGCGCACGGGAGACCGACAAGCAGTCCCGATCCCGCAAGAATCGCGATTTCTCCCATCACCATCCGCACCACGGTCGACGATGTGGCGCCGAGCGCGAGTCGCAAGCCGATCTCCCTCGTGCGCCTCGCGACAACGAACGACATCACACCATACAGCCCGAGCGCCGCCATCGTCGTGGCCAGCGCCGCGAACACGGCAGAGAGCGAGGCGATGAGCCGCTCGGAGCTCAACGTGTCGTCGAGCTGTCGCTCCACGGTCTTCATCCCGTAGATCGGGATCGATCGGTCGAGCCCGGCGACAACTTTGCGGAGGACGGGAAAGAGTGCGGCCGATTCCGTCCGCGCGCGAACGTAGAACGTTGCCTCGACGGGAAAATTCGCCTGTGTAAACGAGAAAAACGCCGATGGCTGGAGGCCGGTTCTGGGCCCGGCATAGAGCGAATCCTCAACCACGCCGACGATCCGAATACCTAACGCGCCGGCGTGTTCGCCTACGCCGAAGCGTCGGCCGATGGCGCTTCGCGTGCCGAAGAATCGCTCGGCGAACCGTCGATTGACGATCGCGACGGTCGGCTCCTTCCCCACGTCCGCCGGATCGAAGCGATCGCGCTCGTCGAAGTCCCGTCCCTCGACCAGCCGGCCCCCCATCGTCTGCCAATACCCTGGAGAGACGATGTTGTTCTGAATCTCCATGTTCTCGCCATCACTGGCGGAATAGCCTTCGACCTGCGTGTGCCAGCCCGGCGCCCAGCCCTGGAGCAGCGGAATCCACGTGTATGCGGCCGATTCCACGTCCGGCGTCGTGCGAATCCGGTCGAGCAGGTCGCCGTAGAAGCGTCGGAGCTGCGGCACGGTGTAGCCGCTCTTCGCGGGGTTCACGCTGAAGGCGATCAGGTTCTCGATCGACCGTATTCCCGTGTCGGCGTGTTTGAGGTGTGTCAGCGTCCGGCTGAACAGTCCTGCGCCGACCAGAAGGAGGAACGAGAGCGCGATCTGTGCACCGACCAGGATCTTGCGTAGCCTTGCGGATCGCGCGGCGCCAGCCACGCCACCGGATTCGTCTTTCAGGGTTGCGAGAACGTCGAATCCCGTCGCGTGCAGAGCAGGCGCGACCCCGAAGAGGACGGCGGTCACGAACGACGCGACGATGCTGAACGCGAGAATCCGCATGTCCGGTTCCGCATGAAGCATCAGAAGGGCATCGCTCGACGGAAGCATCGCAATCAGGGTCCGTGCGGCCACGACCGCCAACGCCAGCCCCAGAGCGGCGCCTGTGACGGCGAGGAGGAGACTTTCGATCAAGAGCTGGCCGATCAGGGTTCCTCGACTCGCGCCGATCGCCAGACGCACGGACATCTCACGCTGCCGCGCGACGGCGCGCGCGATGAGCAGGCTCGCCACATTCGAGCAGGCGATGAGCAGGATCAGGCCGGCCATCGCCATCAGTACGAGAAGCGCCATCGAGTAGTGCTGGCGCAGATCCGAGTAGCCGGTTGCCGCGCGTTCGACGAGCACGCGACGCTTCAGAAAGAGGTCACGGTCGTACGCCGAGCTGCCTCCCGATCTGAGCGTCGGTTACCTCGTCTTCGAGTAACTGGTGGAACAGCGGCTGTAGAGAGGCGCGCGCCGACTCCACGGTGTATCCCGCTTTCAGCCGGGCGAACACCTGAACGAAATCGTAGTGAGGATCGTTGAGCCCGTCTTCCTCTGGCGTCATCAGCGCCTTCATCCGCAGCGGCAGCCAGATGTGAGGCGCCTGCGCCGGGTCCATGCCGTTGAAGCCCGCGCTGGCAACTCCCACGACCTCCATCGGATGCCCGTTGACGAGGATCTTCTTCCCGACGATGTCGGGACGATGGCCGAGGCGATCGACCCAGTAGCGAAAGCTGATCACGACAACCGGATGGCCCCGATCAATGCGATCGTCGGCGTTCGCCGAGAAGACGCGGCCGGCCGATGGCCCGACGTGCAGGGCCTCGAAGTAGTTTCCCGACACGAGCTCGACTGTCACCGGCTCCGCGCTGTCGTCCACGGTAATCGCCGCGGCGCTGGAGTATCGGCAGAACACGCTGTCGAACGCGAGCGCTTTCCGCTGATAGGTCTGACACAACGGAAAAGCGCTCGCCCGGACGCCTCGAGTGTCCCCGAGGTTGGGCCCGGTGGACCAGATCATGACGAGCCGCTCCGGGGATGGCACGGGGAGAAGGCGAAGCACGAGCTGGTCGAGCAGGGTGAAGACCGCCGTGTTGACGCCGATTCCGAGCGCGAGCGACAGGATCGCCGCCGCCGTGAAGCCTGGTGTGATGCGGAGCTGTCGCACGCTGTAGCGCAGCGCGCGCCAGGCGTGCTCCAGCGCGAGAATGGTCTGCAGCTCGCGACGATCCTCTTGCAGCAGGGTCGCGTTGCCGAATTGCCTCCGCGCCGCCGAGACGGCGTCGGCCGGCCCGAGCCCCTGACGCATGTAGCGCTCCGTCAGCAGCTGGAGATGCGTCCGCATCTCGTCGTCGAACCCGGCGTCCGGCCGATGACGGAGCAGTCCGAAGACGCGAGCGGCCAGCGCGCGAAGACGCGCGATCATCGATCGCCTCGCGCGCTCAGGCGGAGGAGCCGACCGATGATCCCTGAAATCTGCTTCCAGCTTTCGGTCTCACGCGCCAGCTGCTTCAGGCCACTCGCCGTCATGGCGTAGTACTTCGCCCGTCGGTTATTCTCCGACGTCCCCCAGCTGGCCGTAATCCACCCTTTCTGCTGCAGGCGGAGGAGGGAGGTGTAGACGGTGCCTTCGTTGAGGCGAAGGAGCTGATCGCTGACCTGTTCGATGCGCCTGGCAATTCCGTAGCCGTGCAGGGGACCGAGCGCGTGCAGCGTCTTGAGGACCATGAGGTCGAGCGTTCCCTGGAGGATTTCGGATCGACCGGCCGATCCGGGCTGTCCTTTGGTCATTCCACAGAAGATAGCGGCCTTCCTTTGGATTGTCCACAGGAATCGGTGACGGGAAAGAAACCCCGCGAGCCCGAGTGTCCAGTTGGGGTATACTGATGGCCTTTCCTGAGCCTCACGGCCGACTGGCCGCCAGCCTCATCAAAGTGGAGGCTGCGGAGCGTGTTCATCTTCCAGCCTCACGCGACCATCATTTGGAGGCCGGTCATGATGACATCGAAACGCAACGACCATCAGCCCGCCGTTCACCAGTGTCCGGTCTGCCATCAGCCGCAAATCAAGATTCAGCGGCGGCTTGGCGCCACGACGCACGGGTCGATCATCTACGTCTGCGCGCGCAGCGGCGAATGCAGCATCGGCATCAACTTGAGCAAGGTCGAGACATGGGTGGCGGTGTGAACGATGGCGCGTCTCCCGAACAGGGAGCAGGGACATGACCCCGATGCTCGGTACACGTTGACGGAATCCTGACGCGCATCGAGGAGCTCGCCGCGCAGCTCGTGGTCGATCCCGATCGGAACGTCCATCGGTCGGCGCTCGAGTTGCGGGCCGCGTTCGACGATCGACGCGCGATCGAGCCGGCGTTCGTGCGCATGCGTGAAAGCGTCCGTATGCTGAAACGTGGCAACCACGACGAGAGCCGGCGTGAATTCCGGCGTCGCGCGTCCGGCCTCGATCACCTCGACGCGGTGGTCGAAACCGAACTCCGGCCGCACCTGCGTCAACTAGGGTTCGAAGTATGAGAAAACTCCCATCGGAAGAGGTCGTCGAGCCCGTGGCGGTCCCCATGTGCCCCGCCTGCCGCGCGACGAACGTGACGACCACGAGCAAGACCGTCAGCGCGGCGACCTATTGGCGCTGCGTGGCGTGCGGCGAGGTCTGGAACGTGGCCAGGCGCGAGTCCAGCACGTCCCGCGGAGCGGGCCGCTGGCCTGACGACAATCGCTGGCGAGGCTATCGCTGATCCGACGCCGCCAACTTTACAAGCCTAGCGTCGGACGGTAGGATGCGAGGCGCCCCCCGGATGCATGGCTGGTTGGACTTCGGCGGTCGTCGGCGTCACGGTCGCGAAGCTGGTGTACGCGCTTGTCGCGTGCGCGCTTGAAATTCTCGAACACCACGGGCAATCCTCCTCGAGCATCTGGCTGTTCTCCGGACTCGTCCTCGAGTTCAGCGCTATCGCGTGCCTGCTGATCTGGCAGAGCCGCCACGGTGACGTTCGCGCGCAGTTGCTCGGTGTCACCCTGCTCCTCGTCGCCGCCTCATTCGCCGATCCGTTGCTCGAGATCCGCGCGACGCAGTCCCCAGGCCCGTTCCAGTGGCTCACGCGAGCTCTTCCATCCCTCAGGATGGACGCATGGCTGCCGGCCTACTTCTGGCTTTTCGCCAGCCGCTTTCCTGAAGCGCTGACGTCCCCCGGACCGCGCTGGTGGACGCAGACAGCGTTTCGCGCATCACTGGCCATCGGCGCGCTGCTGTTCCTCTCGAATCTGCTTGCCTGGCTCCCTGGTCGCGATGCCGCCGCAGGGTGGCTCAAGACGTTCGACGTTCTGCTGGCGAGCGGGGCCGGTCATTTCTGGACCGTGCTCCTTTTGGCTGCGGCGCCTGTCTTGCCGTTTCTGGCGTGGCGCGCGCACCACAGCCGCGCGGATCAACGACGCAGGATCATGATCTTCGTCGGCGGGCTGAGTCTCGGGCTGTTGCCGGTCGCGATTGAGGTCCTGCTCGAGGCACTCATTCCGCGCTACGGGCACATGATGCAAGGCGCGACAGGCCGCTGGAGCGCAGCCGCGATCTATCTGTTATTGGCGGCCACGCCCGTCGTGACTGCGTACTCCGTGCTCGTCGATCGCGTGCTGGACGTCCGGCTCGTCCTGCGCGCGGCCGTGCAGTATTCCCTCGCACGACTCACGATCCTGGCGGCCATCATCGTTCCATTCGTAGTGTTGATCGGGCTACGTGTACGCGCGGCGCGACCAGACCTTGACGCACATTCTCTCCGGACCGGGTCCGTTCGTTCTGCTGGCCCTCACGGTGACGGCGCTGCTTGCGCTTGCGCTGCGCGATCGCCTGATTCTGGCGCTCGACCGACGATTCTTCCGCGAGCGATACGACGCCCGGCTCATCCTCCGCAAGCTCGCCGACGAGCCACGCCGGTCGATGGATCTTCGTGACCTCGTCTCGCACGTGACGACCGAGATCGATCGCGCGCTTCACCTGCAATCCATCGCGATGCTCGTCGCTGACGAGCGCGCGCAACTCCTCCAAAGCCTCGACGGCCGCGCCCGGCCGCTGCCGATCGCTTCCCGGCTCGTCGCGTTCTTTGCCGAGGACGAGTCACCGCTCGAAATCGACCTGGAAGCCTCACATCCGTTGCTCCGGGGTCTGCCGCAGGAGGAACGCCAGTGGCTGGCCGACGCCGCGGCTCGACTGCTCCTGCCGATTGTCGGCAGCGATGGGTCGCTGCTGGGCCTTGTGGCACTCGGCGAGAAGCGCAGCGAGCTCCCGTTCTCGCGCGACGACCAAACACTCCTCGCCATGATTCAAGGGTCATTGGCGCTCAGCCTGGAGAACCGGCGGCTTCGCTCGTCCCCCAGTCGCACGCCTGGCCTCCTGATCGGCGCGACCCAACACTCGATGGACGATGCCGCGCTGGAATGCAGCGAGTGCTGGTCCGTGCACCAGCCGGAAACCGCCGAATGTCCCTGCGGGGGACGCTTGCGTACTGCTCCCGTTCCATACGTGCTGCTTGGAAAATTTCGCTTCGACAAGCGGATTGGCGCAGGCGGCATGGGCGTGGTGTACCGAGCGGTCGATCTGGCGCTCGACCGGCCCGTCGCGATCAAAACGCTTCCGCAGGTGTCCCCCGAGTACGCGGGCCGCCTTCGCCGCGAAGCCAGGGCGATGGCGGTGGTGTCCCATCCGAGTCTCGCACTGATCTACGGAGCCGAGATGTGGCATGGGACGCCGATGCTCGTGTGCGAGTACCCTCGGCGGTGGAACGCTGGCGGACCGCCTTCGCATCAGCCGGTTGCCAAGCGAGGAGGCGCTCGAGCTGGGAGTCGTGATCGCCGACGTGCTCGCGCACATTCACGGCGTCGGCATCGTGCATTGCGACATCAAGCCGAGCAACATCGGATACATGGCCAGCGGGATGCCGAAGCTCCTGGACTTCGGCCTCGCGCGCCTCGCCCACGACTCCCAACAGGCCGATCGGCAGAGGCGATTCGACGACGCGGTCCGGCAGGGGCGCCGTGTACCCGACGGCGGCATTGGGCTCGACCGCTGCCACCGACTCCCGTCACTTCATCGGCACGCCGCTGTATATGTGTCCGGAGGCCATCAACAGGGAACCGCCCAGCACGCTCTACGATCTGTGGAGCCTGGCCGTGGTGCTCTTCGAGGCGATCGCGGGAACGCCCCCTTTCAAGGGGCGCGCCGTGCTGGACATCCTCGAACAGGTCACCAGCGACACCCCTCGTCCCGATATTCGCGAGTTCCGGCCAGACTGTTCGGCCTCGCTCGCGGAGTTCTTTACCGTCGCCCTGGCTCGCGATCCCGCCGCACGGCCGCAGACGGCCCAAGCGATGCGCAAAGCACTTCAGGCGTTGCGAAGCCGGCTGCAAACGGTGTAGCCTTACGCCCACTCCGGCCGTTCTCCACATAGCCCGCACATAGTCTGAGGGAGATCTCAGATGGCCAAAAAGCGCGCCCGTTCGGCGAAGACCCAGGTGCGTAAAGGACGTCGGCCACTCAAACCGGTCGACGAAAGGACAGTTGAGGCGATCCTGGTCGAGTGTGGGATTGCCGTCGGCAGGGGCGTGGGGCATCGAGGCACCAAGGAAATCAGTCAGGAGGCGGCCGACACGTGGCGGAATGCCTTCCGGCCGGGTATCCTCGGCGCGTTGCGTGAAGGATTCTCCTGGAAGAAGGCCCGCGCGAACGTGCTCACCGTGGCGACCAACATGGGCGAGGCCGCGTCCGATCTCGAACCCACTCAGGTGATCACGGCCGAGGCCGCCAAGGCGGCAGCCGTCAGAGCGAAGGACGATCCGGCGTGCCCGCCTCCCGCTCCGGGAAGCGGTCGTTTCTGTCGTGCGTGAGTCGATGCCGTCGACGACGCTCGACGTTCCGTATCACCAGCAGGAAAGGCTTTTCTTCTGCGGCGCGGCCGCGGCGCAGATGGTCCTCCGAGGCCTGGGGGCGCCCCTGTTCAAGCAGGAACCCCTGTACGGCCAGAATCACAACTATCCAACGATCGATCCGGCCTCGGGCTGGGCGAGCCCGCCGGACGGCCTGACCGCAACGCTCGAACACAACAAACCTTCCACCGTGGCCGCGACGTTCGCGCTCGGCCTGGCCGATTCCGCGGATGCGATCTCTCGCAAGATCGTCTGGTCCATTCACCATCACCAACTCCCGGCCGTCGCGCTCGTGGAGGGTGACGATCACTGGGTCGTGGTGCATGGGTTCGACGTCACCGAAGAGCCTCAGGCGCCCGACGACGCGTCGTTTGCCATTCGTGCGTTCGATGTGCGAGATCCCTGGCCGCCGTCGGACCAGCTCGACAACCCGCTGCCGGTGCCTCCTCACGCGACGAATGATGGGTGTGGGAGCGGCGACCAGCGTGGCCAGGCGCCTCAGCACGTGACGTATGCCGAATGGCTCGATCGGTACATGACCGGCGTCCCGTCCGGATTCTGGCAGGGCAAGTTTCTCGCGGTGGGCGACGCCGATGCCGTGCCCGTCCGTCCCGGGCGGATTCAGCTTCCACCGGTCGAGCACGACGGCGATCGCATCGTACCGCCCGGCGCAGCGGCCGACAGCGCGCGCGACGGCCTGAAAGCGTTTGGCGTAATCGATCGGAAGGAGTGGGGTGCCATCCTTCGAGGAACACAACCGGGCGCGCCAACGCTCGTTCAGCGTCTGGATCGACTCGAGCGCTACTACTACGTCGTGCCCTTCCTCCGCAGTCGTGGCAAGGCGACCGCGTTTGCGCTCGTCGATGGCACGCAGGGCGACTATCGGCAATGCGCCGGTTTTCGCGTGCCCACACCGGTTCGTACTCAAAAACCGCAAGAGATCCTCAAACGTCACGTGGGGATGACCTACGCGCTTCCCGATCAGCGCGGCAGCCTGCTGGTGCGTCCGCGCGCCGCTACCATCTATCCACTGCTCGTCTGGAAACCGTGTGTGGAATCGTTGTCCCCCTACTATCCGTTCCACATGATCATCGTCGGGGACCATCGTCTCTACATCCGCACCGACGGGAAGGTCTTCACGGAGCTGCACGACGCCGGCCCCGGCTTCTGAGACCGTCCGTCACTGCACGTAGCCGAGCGACTTCAGCCGCTCGAGCACGCGGGGCGGAATCGGCGCGAACTCTCCCTGCAGGCGCGATCCCGACTGCACGGCCGACGCCAGCACCTTGGTCAGCACGTCCCGCATCTCCGCCGTCCGGTCCGTATCGTCCGCGACGCGGCTCTGACGCTCGTGCGGATCGCTGGTCAGGTTGTACAACTCGTGCGTGCCGTGGAGCGTGGAGATCAGCTTCCACTCGCGCGTTCTGAGCGCGTAGCGTTCCCCCACGAGCTCCGCATACGCATACCGCTCGGCGTGACGTCGCCGGTTCAGCACGGGCCACACGTCAGCGCCCGACAGGCCTGCCGGCACTTGTCCGCCGGCGCGTGCGACGAGCGTCGGAAGGATGTCCACCTCCTCGAGCTGCTCGTCCAGCCGGCCAGCCTGCAGCCCCGGCGCCTTCACGATGAGCGGTACGTGCAGCATCTCCTCGTAGAGCGTGCGATTGTGCTCGAACCCGCCGTGATCGTAGAACTCTTCGCCGTGATCGGCGGTGAGCATCACGATGCTCCGGTCCCACAGCTTGCGCCGCTTCAGCCCGTCGAAGAACGTGCCGAGTGCCTCGTCGGCGGATCGGATTTCCGCGTCGTAGAGCGCCGCGTAGAGATGCGCGTCGGTCGACCCGTCTACAACCACCCACGGTGGAATCGTCCCCGCCGGGTACGTTCAAGGGCGGTTCCTCTGCCGGAAACAACCGGCGGAGCCGATCCGGCGGCGTGTACGGGCTATGCGGCTCCATGAGATGGAACCAGAGGAACAGCGGGCGACGGCTGTCGCGTTGATCGATCTGCGCGAGCGCCCGCGCGGTGACGGCGCCGGCTGTCGCGAGTTCGACCTCGCCGCCCGTGAGGAACTCGTAGGTCGCGAACCCGCGACCGAAGCCGAAGTCGGCGATCAGAAAAGGATTCGTGTTGATCCCGATCGTCTGGTACCCCGCGTCCGACAGGCATTGCGCGAGCGTCTTCAGTCGCGGGCTCAGCACGTCTGTACTCGGCAGCTCGCCCGAGACATGCCCGGTCATCGTCTTGTCGAACGGCCGTGACGTGGTGAAGGCCTTGTGCGCCGTCGGAAAGAGCCCGGTGAACAAGGACGCGATGGATGCCTTGGTATACGGGGCTTGAGAGATGGCGTCCTCTACGACCACGGCCTCGCGTGCGAAGGCGTCGATCGCAGGAGACGTGGGGCGACTGTAGCCGTAGGTGCCGAGGTGATCCGCGCGCAGCGCGTCAACCGTGATCAGGATGATGTCCGGCCTGTCCGCGCCGGCACGCGCTCCGGTCCCGGTCGAGCGCGTGCAGCCACACAACCCCGAGACGATCACGGTCAACGCCAGGCCGGCTTCGTACAAGCGGGGTCGATCGACGACCGCCCGGCCGCGATATCGCATTTTGGCGGTGATTGTACTCCGCCAGGCGTACTCCGCGAAGACGAACGGCGCGGCGTGGCACCGCGCGTTCGGGCTACGGCCCCGGGAAACAGCGCGACGGCCGATCGGTTGATGTGATCGCGAGCGGCTCGAGAGACGTCGCGGGCCCGCGCGCCAGAATGATGGATGCGGCTCCCTCGAAGACAGACCTCCAGCCTGAGCGGCGCAGCGCGTCGATCGCCTTGGCTTGACGCGGCAGCCAGATGTAGTCGGGATTCAGCTGACGGGCGTAGGCGAGACCTGCCGGAAATCCCTCGTAGAGATCGAAGTGCGCGTCGATCGTTGCAGCGGTGTAGACGGTTTCGCGGCGTCCATCCATCGAAATGCGGAGTCCTGGAGGCAGATACCAGATCGCGTACTGACCCCAGTCGAAGAACGTGATCATGCGCCCGCGGAGCTGACGGTCGCGGATGAACTGCATCGCCTGTGGCTCGGGCATCGAGGCGCCGTGGACTTCGATGCACGCGATCCGCGGCCACGCGGCGATCACGATCGCGAGGACCACCGTCGCGATACTGACGATCGGTCCGACAGATGGCGCAGGCTCGTCCACCCGGCCACGAGGCCGTTCGAGGAGCTGACCGATTGGAGCGGCGAGGCAGGCGAGGACCGACAGCGCGAAGAAGGTGTCGAGCCGGCTGACGCGCGCGGACGCCACGCCCCACGCCAGAGGAATGACGGCAAGCGCCGGATTCGCGGGCACCCCGCCACGGCGGAGCGCCAGGACCGCCAGGACCCAGAAGACGATCCATGGGAGCAACAACGAGGGGACCCCGGTAATCGGACCCCATTCGGCGATGAACGCGCGCGATGGCCCCACCGTTTCGTGCAGGAACGCCCAGAGCTCGAGACCGTACGGCGTCGCCAGCGTCGCCAGCATGGCACCCGCCGCACAGGCGGCCGGCGCGATCCACGCGCGCGGGCCTTCTCGGCGCTGTATCCAGATGGCTCCAGCCGCCCAGCAGCCCGTTGTCGCGCATCCGACGAGCCAGCCGCCGTGCGCGTTCGCCCAGAACGCCATCAGCAGCGGGATCCAGATCAGCCGCCGTGTGTGTCCCCGGTCCGCCGCGCGAAGCAGCGAGATCAGCACGGCAAAACACACGACCGACAGGAGCTGCGGCCGGATCTGTGACGCGCGGGGCAGGATCGCCGCGACGGTAAGGCCGCCGATAAAAACCAGGGCGCGTCCGCGAGCCCCTTCCGCCTTCGCGTTCCCCACCAGCAGGAGACACACGATCGCAATCAGCGCCACCTTCAAGAGGATGAGCACGGTGCCGCCGCCGGCGGCGTACACGAGCGCGAACAGCACCTCCGAGGCCCATTCGTGATTCACCCACGGGCGATCGCTCGTGAACGAATACGGATCGATCGACGGCAGGCTGCGCGTGTGAAGGATATCGGCGCCGAACCGCAGGTGTCCCCAGAGATCGGGATCGGCGCGCGTGACCAGGACGGCAATCAGCACGGCCGCGAGCGCCACCGCCGGCACGACGGCGTGGCGGACGGCCGCGCCGCGACCGGACGGCAAGGAATGCACGCGCAAACTGTAATGGTGTGTCCCGAAAAGAATCAAGAAGGGCGGCCCGTGAACGCCATCGGGGGCGGGGCGTCCCTTGTCCGGCGCATGGCACACGGGTTGCCCCTGCACGCATGCTCATTGATTACCGATACCCGGTCCACCAACGCATCCATCCGTTCCCGGTTCTTCAGGAGGCATATGCAGATTCGTTTCGCTCGCACCACGCTCGCCTTCGTCGCGTGCACGTTCCTCGGCGTCTCGCTGGCGTCCGCTCAGGCCTCGCGGACCTGGGTCTCCGGTGTCGGTGACGACGCCAACCCGTGCAGCCGCACGGCGCCGTGCAAGACCTTCGCGGGCGCGATCTCGAAGACCGCGGCGGGCGGCGAGATTTCCGTGCTGGATCCGGGTGGCTTCGGCACGGTCACGATCACGAAATCGATCACGATCAGCGGCGTTGGCGAGAACGCAAGCATTCTCGGCTCAACGACGAACGGCATCAATATCAACGCCGGCGTCAACGACGTCGTGACGCTGCACAACATTCAAATCAACGGTTTCACCAACGGGCTGATCGGGATTCGATTCCTGGCAGGCAAAGCGCTCGTCCTGGACGACGTCAGAGTGTTCGGGTTTGCCACGGGCATCCAGACGGAGGCCGGCAACACGACGATCAACCGATCGTCGTTCACGAACAACCGGTCCTTCGCGATTCACGCCCTCTCGAACAGCACGATCAGCGTCGAGGACACGATGATCAGCACCAACAACGTCGCCGTGCAGGCCGACGGCACGGGTACTGTTCGCCTGTCGAACAGCAGCATCTACAACAACCTGACCGGCTTCGGCTGCGGCGGCGGCACGCTGGCGTCAGCGGGCAATAACCGCAAGGCCGGCAATGTTGGCGGCGTCGTGGCGGTGTGCGCGCCAACGGTGGCCGTGACCCTTCAGTAACGAGAGATCGACAGGGAGGGCGGACGCCGCACGCGGCGTTCGCTCTGCGCCACAGCGCCCTCAGTTCCCCAGCATCTTCGAGAGACCGCGCGCGCCCGCCTGAACCACCCGTCCAACCACCGGCGCCTTGAGCACCGCATCGCGAAGGCGCAGCGTTGGCAGTGCCTTGAACGCGGCCATGTGACGTTGAAGCTCCTGGACCTGGCCTCGAGCGGCCACCAGATCGGTGGACTGGACGGCGTTCTCCGCCTGGGCCTGGGAGAGTTGGCGAGCCACGGACTCGAGCTGCTGCGCCACGCCGTACGACTGCTTGAGCGGGACCGCGATCCGGCAGCAATGCGCGGCTGCCGCCAGGGACCGATCGCCGGGTCCGGGGGCGCTGCGATCGCGGCAGAGTAGATGTCCAGCAGACGATCGATCGCGCCGTCCATCCCGGCCTCAGCGCGTACGCGGGCTGTGAGCGCGGCGGTGGCGTCGGCACGATAGCCGGCGATCTGTCGGCCGTACCACGCAGGGTCATGCCCCTCTGTCAACGCACGAATCCCGAAGTTGCGCGGTCTCAGCTGTCGTAGTTCTCCGGCGTCACGAGGGGACCGGCACCGGCGGCGTCGGCCAGCACGGTCGCACAGCCCACGGCGAGCGCCTCGAGCGCGCTTCGGCCCTTTGCGAACACGAGGTCGTAGCCGGCCAGCAGTGTTTCCGGAGTGCTCGACGAGTTGCCCGCGGACAATCCGACGACGTCAAGGGCGACACCCGTTGCCTGGCACGCCGTCGCAATGGCCCGCACGTAGCCCTCCTGCCTCGCCGCATTGCCAAGAACCAGGGCGCGCGCGGGTCGCGCCGGGAGCGGCGCTCGCAGGCGAAAGCGATCGAGGTCCACGAAGTTCAAGAGCAGTTCGACCCGGCCTGCGTCGATGCCTTCCTCGCGGACGAGACGATCGACGCACACTTCGTCGACCGCGACGTAGCGTCGCACCGCCGGATGATGCAGCGGCATCTCTTCCCAGGGCACCCAGCCATGACAGAAGTTCACGACGGGTGTCTCGGGAAAGGTGAGCGTCGCGATCAGGGTTTCGAAGTGATGATGTCCGTGAATGACGTCTGGGGCCTGCGCGAGACGCGACAGATCGTCGATGACGGGCACGGTCGCACGGCGCAGCTCGGCGGCGATATCGCCGAGGACGAGGCTGAAGGCGACAGGACGATGGCCGCGCTTCAGCAGTGCGAGCGCTACGTCTCTGATGTAGGTCTCCGACCCGCCACGCGGGCCGAGGGCATTATTCGTCAGGAGTACGGAGATCGGTCGCATACTGAGCCGGCCGGACCGATTCGAGGAGCCGTTCGATCACGGGCCTGACGTGGGTTCCGTACCGGAGAACCGACGTGTAGGTTCCCGTGCGGACCCGGGCTTCGCCGACCTCCTCGTAGTAAGGAATCCACGCTGCAGGCGGCGGCGGCCGTTCGATGACGTGACGCAGGAACTCGACACGAAACGCGTCCTGTCCATAGCGATCGAATGCCGCCTGCGCTTCCGCCTTCAGCGCGGCGTAGCGTGCGGCGGCGTTCATCTTTCGCGCGAACGCCTCATCGTCCAGCCGCAGGCGCAGTCCGTCACCGGGCGGGTCGGGATGCGCGATCAGGTCCAGCTCGAAGAGCGTGACCTCGATGCCGAACTGCCGCGCGCGATCGACTGCGGCGCGACCCGATCCAGTGACACACGTCGTGAACGGGGTTGTAACCCTCCGCCGCGTCGATCACCACCGCCTGCGCGCCGTCGGTCAGGAGCGTATCGACGAGCCAATTGAGCTGGGCGAGAAAAGGTTCCGCGTCAGCAGCCATCAGCGCGGCATAGGCCTCGCGGTCGGTCAGCGGGCCGAACCTGCCGGCAGGACGCGCGCCTGCGTCCGCTAGCAAGGCGAGCGACTCCTTCACGCGGGGCTCGGGCGTCGATCCGGAGCCGTCGGTGAGGACGAGCACGCTCGGACGCACCCGTTCCAGCAGATGGTAGGCGCGGAGTTCGTGACCGGGGTGACCGAAGACCAGAATCCAGGACGCGGAAGGGTTCAGCAGCAGCTCGGCTTGATCAGGCATCGTGCGAGATCGACACTCGGAATGGAGGCGAGTGTATCACACGCGCCTGCGAGGCCCTCTCGTAGCCGAGAGCATCGAGCCACGTCGCCGGCGACCGCTTCGACGCGCGCGCACTGGTCGGCGGTCAGCTCCGTCTTCCAACGCCCGATGCGATCCGCGCGCGGCGGTTCCATCACGAGGCGCTGATTGTGGAGGCGCTCCGCCCTCGAGGCGATCACGCGGCCGGCGGCGTCATAGCGCGCCTGATGCTCGTCCAGCCGCGCGGCGGCGCCCTGATGAAACGCCAGCATCCGCGGATCGAACGGCAATTCGAGGAAATCGCATACCTCGCGAAGCGTGCGCTCGGGGGATCTGACGAGGTGTTCGTAGCGGATCTCGAGATAGAACCGTAGGTGTGCGCCCGACGCTCGCGTCTGCGTGAGCCGCGCCGCCCAGTCCCGGGCGCAGGCCTCGACGGTCTCGCCTGGGCGGAACCAGAGCCCGCGGACCGACGCCACCACGTCGCGTCCATCCCTGATGATGTGAACGAATCGCGCCTCGGGAAGCAGCGCAGCGATGCGATCCATCGCGTCGCCGTAGGTCGGCGTCTTGTCGCCCCACCGCGGCTTGGCAAATCGGCGGGCGTAGACACGATAGAACGCACGGGCGCAGTCGGCCCCGCTTCCCGACCCTTCGCGAAGCGCCGCGCGCAGGGTGCCGGGATCGAGTCCGAAGTCGGCCCACGTGTGAAAGCCCGTCATGATCTGCCAGGCAGCCTCGCGCGCGTCCACCGCCGGGTCGAGGGCGGCAAGCGCCGGAAGGAATCCCGTTTCCGGCGGAATCGCCACTTCCGCGTGCGCATCGACCATCATGCGGAGCAGGGTCGTTCCCGATCGCGGCACGCCGACGATGACTGGCATGGGGTCCGGCATGGCATCCGATTTTAGCCCGCTTGGCGCGCCGCCCGGTGGTTGCGGTATCCTGAGTGGGCTCCCTGCAGCTGGCCCCGACTGGAGTCCCATGAAGACCCGTACGCTGGCTGCCGTACTCCTCCTCGTCGTCTGCCTGTTCGCCAGACCCACCGCGCAGACGCTCGCTCCACTGCCCGCCGGATGGCCGAACCGGCTCGAGCTCGGCATGGCCGACAGTCCCGGGGGGGCCGCCGCGATGAAGGCGACCGCGCCGTTCGGGTTCCGCTATCAGTATCTGGCGGGCGGCGCCAACACGGGCAGCGGCTGGGCGACGTGGAACACCAACGCCGACTTCGCGAAGTTCTACATCCAGGATTCCGCGGCCAACGGCATCATCCCCGTCTTCACGTATTACATGCTCCTTCAGTCCACACCTGGCGGCGGAAGCGAGAGCGACGCGAACTTCGCGAATCTGAACAACACCGCCACGATGACGGCGTACTTCAACGACGTGAAGCTGTTCTTCCAGAAAGCCGGCGCGTTTCCGTCGCAGAAAGTCGTCCTCCACGTGGAGCCGGACTTCTGGGGCTATATGGAGCAGCGGTCAACAGGTGATGATGCGAAGACCGTCGCGGCGAAAGTATCGGAGACGGGGCTGCCGGAACTGGCGGGTCTTCCGAGCAACGTCTCCGGCTTCGCGCGGGCGATCGTCAAGCTTCGAGACACGTACGCGCCGAACGTGCTGCTCGGGTATCACATCAGCGTGTGGGGCACCCGCGTCGACATCGCGCTGTCGAATCCGTCCGACACCACCGTGGACATGCTGGCCGGCCGCGCCGCCACCTTCTACACGTCGCTGGCGGCCACGTTCGACATCGCCTTCGCGGAATTCAGCGATCGCGATTCGGGGTATTACCAGTACGTGTACGGCGACAGCGGACACTCCTGGTGGGATGCCGAGGACTTCCGCAGAAACGTCAGGTTTCTCAACGGCTTTTCCGCGGCGACGTCCAAGCGCATTGTGATGTGGCAGATTCCGCTGGGCAACACCCGGATGCGGGCGCAGAACAACACGAACGGTCACTATCAGGACAATCGTCCGGAGTGGCTGCTCGACGAGCCCGGCCGCATGCACCTGACCGCGTATCGTGACGCCGGCGTCGTGGCCTTCCTGTTCGGCGGCGGTGCCGGCGGCACCACGTGTGCCTGCAACGCCCTCAACGACGGCGTGACGAATCCGGCGCCCATCAGCGGCAACACACTCGCATCCGAGGCGGCGCCGGCAGGCACCGCGCCGGCACAGGTCATGCGGGGCAGCACGCCAACCCTCGTGACGCCCTATGCGGCCGACGATGACGGTGGCTTCTTTCGATGGAAAGCGTGGCAGTACTACCAGACCGGACCGGTGACCTTCTCGCCGCTCGTGCCGCCATCACCACCGACGAACTTTCACATTCAGCGATGAGGCGCGCCGTCACGCGCGCGCGGTTTCGCGCTCGACCAGCAGGCGCCGCAGGATCTTTCCGGACGGCGACTTTGGAATCTGATCGACGATTTCGACCGCGCGCACTTTCTTGTACGGCGCCACTCGCGCGCTGACGTAGGCGATGATCTCTTCAGGTGTGAGCCTCCCTCGGAGCACGACGAACGCTTTCGGGACTTCGCCCGCGTCCTCGTTCGGCAGCGGCACGACCGCGGCGTCGGCGACGTGAGGATGGCCAAGCAGAATCGCCTCGATCTCGG
>CAWAZT010000021.1:0-158532 GCA_963786615.1 uncultured Acidobacteriota bacterium | reverse complement strand
GTCTTCTGATTCGAAACGAACTTGATGGCGACCTGACGCTCGAGCAGGAGATCATGCGCCAGATACACGTCTCCCATCCCGCCTGAACGAAGCAGTCGATCCAAGCGATAGTGACCGAGCTGATCTCCCGAACCCGGAGGCATCGTCGAAGCCGCGCAGCAGCAGATTTCGGCTTTCCCGGATTGCGTCCGCAGTATAGCCGCTATCCGCTACTGCCGGGCCACGACGCCGCCCGCATCACGAACCTGACCTGATCGAGCGCGTGCAGGTCCGCCAGGGGATCGCCCTCGACCGCAACGAGATCGGCGGACGCGCCGGGTTGGACCTCTCCGATCGCGCCGGTCAACCCGAGAAGGTCGGCGGCATCGACGGTGGCCATCCGCAAGGCATCCGCCGGGCTCACGCCGAAGGACGCCAGCGACTCGAGCACGAGACGCGTCGCCTGACCACGCGTCTTGTCCGGGTAGCCGTACCACATGTCGGATCCGAACGCGATCTTCACGCCCGCTTTGCGCGCGCGATCCAGTTTCGCGCGCTGTTCGGTGACCCAGCCATTCACGAGCACGTCGATGTCGGGCCTCGCACGCATGGCGCGCGGAATCGGAAGGATTTCTCGCGGCCACAACGTGGGGACGAGCACGATCCCTTTGTCGTGCATCGCGCGGAACTGATCGTCGGTGCCTTCGTCGCCGTGCTCGATCGAATCCACGCGCGCGGCTATGGCGACCTGGATGCCAGCCTTGCTGGTCGCGTGTGCGGCGACCTTGACGGAGGCGCGATGCGCCTGCTCGACGATCGCCGTCATCGTCGCCTCGTCGATCGACCGCGCGTCGTCGTCGGCCACGACCTTGATCATGTCGGCGCCGATCCGCAGGTTTTCGAGCACGGCGCGGCGGCCCTCGTCAGGATTGCTCGCGGTCAGATATTCCTGATCGATGAGCGTTTGCGCGACGCTTGCCGCCGCGGGGAGCGCCTGACCGCCGTAGGGCGTGATCTTCCGGCCGGCCGCGACGACGCGCGGCCCGGTGACCCATCCGGCACGAATAGCGTCACGCAGCGACACGTCGCCGTCGATCCCCGAGTGACCGACGTTGCGCACGGTCGTGAACCCTGCGTCGAGCAGTTCGCGGGCCATCGCGGCGCCGAGGAGCGCCCGCTTCGTCGGGGAATCGCGCGACAGCGTCAGCAGGAGGCTGTCGGATGGCCTGCTCTCCGGATCCATCGCCGCCAGCAGATGCGCATGGCAATCGATCAGGCCGGGCAGTACCGTGTATTGGCTCAGAACGACCACGGTGACGTCGCTCGGCGCCGCCGCCTTGACGGCATCGAACGCCCCGACTTGCCGGATCTTGCCGCCATCGATCCAGATTCCCTGATCCGTGCGATATGCAGCCGACCGCACGTCGAGCAGGCGACCTGCGCGCACGAGCATTGGCTTCGCAACGGCCGGTTGTGTCCGGACCGGAATCGCTGTTGTGAAGGCAAGAACAAAGAGAGCGAAGACCCGGATGCGCATGCGCGTAGTCTACGCCGTTGAATTGGCGTCGCGCCCGCTGGACGTAGGCAGGCCTGAAGGCCTGCGTACGTGCGACCCCTACTCCTGGCGGAGTGCCGTCATCGGATCGACCGACGCCGCGCGGCGCGCGGGGACGAGGCAGGCCACCAGCGACGACGTAAGCAGCGTGAGGGCAACGACGGTGAAGGCGACGGGATCGATGGTGCCGACGCCGAAGACCATGCCCTGCATCGCGCGTCCGACCCAGTACGCTCCGAACGAGCCGATGACGATCCCGACGAGCGCCGTGCCGATCCCTTCGCGCAGGATCTGCCAGAGCACACGCGCCCGCCCGGCGCCGAGCGCCATCCGCAGGCCGATCTCGTGCGTCCGCTGCGACACGACGAACGACATCACGCCGTAGATGCCGACGGCAGCGAGCAGGAGCGCCACGCCCGCGAACGAGCCGAACAGCGCGGTGCTGAACCGATCGCCGGCCAATGATTCGTGCACGAGTTGATCCATGGTCTTGACGTCGGCCATCGGCAGATCGGGATCTACGGATCGAATGACCGCCGCGAGACTCTGCTGCACGCTGGCTGGATCGCCCGCGGTCCGCACCGCAATCGATGACCCGGGCCACGGGCTCTGCCAGAACGGCACGTCGATTTCCGGAAAGCCGTCGTCTTTCGGTCCGCCGTTCCGCACGCTGTTGTAGACGCCGACGATCTGCCACTCGACCGCGGGTCCCAGCTTCGTGACGCCCGGAATCAGCTGCTCGATGACGAGCCGTTGCGACAACGGATCGACGCCCTGGAGATACTTCTTCACGAACGCGTCGTTCACGATGGCCACCCGCACCGAACCGTCCCTGTCCTGATCGGTGAAGGATCGCCCGACGGCCATGCGAATGCCGAAGGTCTTGTAGTAGTCGGGCGTCACCATGTTGAACCCGGCGCCTGGCCTCTTCGACGGATCGTCAACGGGTTTGCCCGCGATGATGAACGGCATGCCGAAGCCCGTGCCGTTCACGGGCATGCCGGTCGAGACCGACGCGGCGGTGATGCCCGGCACCGCGTCCAGTTTCTCCAGCAACTGACGGTAGAACATGTTGACGGCGTCGTTGCCGCTCAAGCGGCCCTGCGGAACGGGCAGCGAGAACGTCAGCAGATGATCGCTCTTGAAACCGAGATCGACGTTCGCCAGCTTGATCAGGCTGTGGATGGCCAGGCCGCCTCCGGCGAGCAGCGTGAGCGCCAGCGCGAACTCCACGACGACCAGCGCGCGGCGCATCCAGTGCCGGCCGGCGCCGATGGAGCGTCCACCTTCCTTCAGCGTTTCGTTGGTGTTCGCACGCATCGCCTGCCACGCGGGCGCACAGCCGAACAGCGCGCCGCAGGCCATCGAGATCCCGAGCGTGAAGAGCATGACCGGCACGTTCAAGCGGACGTCTGCCTCGGATGGCAGCGTATAAGGCGGCATCGCGGCCACGATGGCCTGCAACAACACCCACGCGAGCGCGACGCCGATCGCGCCGCCGATGCCCGCGAGCACGAGGCTCTCGGTCAGCAACTGGCGGAACACCTGTCCCGGCGCCGCGCCGAGCGAGACCCGCACCGCGATCTCCCGCTGACGCGCGGTGCCGCGCGCGAGCAGCAGGTTGGCCACGTTGGCGCACGCGATCAGCAGCACGAAGGCGACCGCCCCGAGGAGCAGCCAGAGCCCGCGGATCGTCTCCTTGCTCAGGAAGTTGTTCTGCAGCGGCTCGACGCTCGCGCTCCAGCCCTTGTTCGACGTCGGGATTGGCTTCGGCGATGTGCCGCGTGACGGCGTCCATGTCGGCATTCGCCTGCGCCAGCGTGACGCCACGCTTCAAACGGCCGAGGACGAGCAGATAGTGGAAGTCGTGATTGATCTGTTCGGGCGTGAACGCGAGCGGGAGATAGAGCTTGTTCTGCACCCGGTCGGCGGGACCGGGAGCAATGACGCCGACGACCGTGTAAGGTTTGCCATCGAGCCGGATCGGTCGGCCGATGATGTCCCGGTCGGCGCCGAACCGTTCCTTCCACAACTGGTGGCTCAGGATGACGACCTGGTCCTTGCCGGGCGTGCCCTCTTCCGCGGTGAAGTCACGTCCGAGCAGCATCGTGAAGCCTATCGTCGTGGACCAGCCTGGCGTGATCGTCGACGCCTGCACCTGCTCCGGCCGCTCACCGGTGGCGAGGTTCACCGAACGGCCACTCCAGGCATTGAGGCTTTGAAACGCTTTGCTCTGGGCCTTCCAGTCGAGATAATCGGCCGTCGCGGTCGAGTTGCGGAAGCCCTGGATCCTCGACCACACCATCACGATGCGATCCGGCTCCGGATAGGGCAGCGGCGCGAGCAGGGTGGCATACACGACGCTGAAGATCGCGGTGTTGGCGCCAATGCCTACCGCAAGCGCCAGCACTGCAACGGCGGTGAACCCGGCGTTCCTCCGCAGCAGCCGCACCCCATACCGAATGTCGCGCATCAGGTTGCTCACCGGTCCCTCACTTCCGTTGCTAACCGTCCGGCAGCTTTGAAGGGCTGCTCTAGCGTGAGTTCGTTGCGACGCTCCCGAGGCGAGTCGCCTATTTCGCCGCGGCGCGTTTGAGCGTAAACGTGCCGTCCACCGGGTCGCCGCATCCGCTCGAATGCGCCGTCCCCTGAGCTCCACCGTCCTTGGCATCCATCGTCGCCTGCACGACGACGCGGCCTGTGCAGGGTCGTTCGCCCGCCATCGAGTAGGGATAGTCGAGGGCCAGTTTCGAGTTGCTGAGCGTCCCGGCAACCTCGCCGGTGACCGTCGTCGGCGTGTCGATCGCCATCGAGCCCGAGACCGTGCCCTTCACGATCGCGAGGGTCATCTTGCCGCTATAGGTTGTGTCGCCAAAGGCGAACTGCACGTCGTACACGGACCCCTTCTTGGCGGTCGGTGCCGACGGCTTGGCCTGTGCCATCGCTGAATTCGCCAGGAACAGCACACAGGCCGTCACGCCAATTGCTCGGACCATCGTCTGAGACATCGTCATCCTCCTCGGCATCCTTGTCGGCAATTCGGATTGGGGTCTGACCCCAATCCGGAGCTTCAGGGGAATTGGACGAAGATAGAGCGATAACTGTTGTGAACTTCTGAAAGGGACGAATGGTGGGAAGAACGGTTTGTGCGATTGCCGTGGCGTCTTTAGCCGGCTTCCAGGCAGTCGCCCAATGCCCCGAGACCAGGCGGTTGCGCTGCTCCACCAGGCGGCGGAGGCGCTGGGCGGCGAGGCCGCGCTGCGGTCGACGACGGCCGTCGAGCTGAGCGGCATGTCGGTCTGGCACCAGCGCGAGCAGTCCGAGCGGCCCGAGGGGCCGTGGGCGCTCACCTTCGCGGACTTCACCGACACACGCAATTTCGCAGCCGATGCGGTGCGCCGGACAGGACGGGTTCGGGGATACAACACGTCTGATTGGGTGAACAACAAAGAGTGGGATCCGGACGCGACGCTGCTCGTCGTGAGCGGTGTCGGCTTCCGGCGGGCAGACGACCGCCTGCAACCGGCTCCCACGCCGTGGGACCTCGCGACGCTCCCGGTCAACCTGGGGCCCGAGCGGATCGTCCTCTCTGCGCTCGACGCTCCGGACGTCCATACCGAAGCGGACATGCAGTTGGACGGCTATGCGCACCATGTCGTTGGGTTCACGGTCGGCACTGCGCGCGTGAAGCTCTTCCTGAACGTGCCGAGCCTGCTGCCGAAGGCGGTCGAGATCACGAGAGCCCGGCCGTATGAAGTTTATTGGGCGGGTTGGGGCGACGTCACGCAGCGGGTGACGTTTGGGATCTGGACGCTCGAACCGGGCGGCCTCCGATACCCGAGGCTGTGGGACTTCGCAACGGACGGTCAGACCGACGGCACGATCGAGATCACGCGCGTGACGGTGAATCCGTCACTGAGCGCGGTCGATTTCGCGATACCGGACGATCTCCGGCAGTCCGCCATCGCGAACCGGCGTCGTCTGACCGACGCGCCGCTGGGTTCACCGCAGCGTCCGGCGACAGAGCTGGCCCCTGGCGTCGTCCAGGTTCCTGGAAGTTGGGACATCGTCGAAGTCCGTCAGCCGGATGGTGTCGTGATCGTCGAAGGGCCGATGACGTCGAGCTACTCCGCGAAGGTCGTCGATGATGCGCGGGCCCGCTTCGCCGGCGCGCCGATCGCCGCGGTCGTCACCACGTCGGACGCATGGCCGCACATCGGCGGGATGCGCGAGTACGTCGCGCGAGGCATTCCGATCTACGCGCTGGACCTGAACGTCCCCATCCTCTCGCGTCTGTTTGCGGCCAAGTACACCACCTTCCCCGATGCGCTCGCGAAAACGCCGAAGATGCCCGTGCTCGAGATCGTGTCGAGCAGGACCACTCTGGGCTCCGGACCCAATCGCATGGAGCTGATTCCGTATCGCACTGCCAGCGGCGAGCGGCAGATGATGGCGTATTTCCCGGAGCATCGGCTGCTCTATACGAGCGACCTCTTCACGATCCGCGGGACGCGCGTCTTCCTGCCGCAGCAGGTCGCGGAGGCCGTGCATGCTGTCGGGCGCGAGCATCTCGTCGTCGAGCGCGCGTTCGGCATGCACTACGACGCCATCCCGTGGCAGACCGTCGTGGCCAGCGCCGCGCCGCCGCGTTGAGGAGGTCTCCGCCGCGCGGCCTGCATGCGATGTTCAACGCTGAATGACGCCTGAACCTCCCGGGCCGATCCGCCGTCTAAGCCATCGTGCATAAGGTGACCTTATGTCGATGAAGCGGCGCCTCCCACGACTGACCCATCTGCAGTTTCTCGTGCTGGGCCTGCTGCGCGAGGGAGAGCAGCCCGGGCGCGCCGTCCGGGACGGTCTGGCCGCGCATGGCGTCCGGCGCACGGCGGCGGCGTTCTACCAGCTGATGGCGAGGCTCGAACGGGACGGCCTGGTCGACGGCTGGTACGAGCAGGTCACGATCGGGGACCAGGCGGTCACCGAGCGACGCTACAGGCTGCGACCGGCCGGCACGAAGCTGTGGACGGACGCGCGCGACTTCTACACCGCGATCGGCGGTCAGGGCGCGCGGGAGCGCTGGTCCGATGCCTAGGTCCGCTTGGGTACGTGTGCTCGCGGCGATGCTTCCACCTGCTGTGCGCCGCGATCTGTTCGAACCGTCGCTGCGCGATCTCGAAGTGCAGTCGCTGCACGCCGGACGTCGAGCTGCTGGCCGCTGCCGCTGTCGTCTTGCTCTTCCTGGACTGCTGGCGGCTCGCGCCAGCCGAGGTGCTCGCCATGCTGCTGCTCGACGTTCGTCACGCGTTTCGGTTGCTCAGGCGAGAGGTCGGGTTCACCGCCGTCGCTGTGTTGACGTTGACGCTCGGCGTGGGGGCAAACGTGGCGGTATTCGCGGTCGTGAACGCCGTGCTCCTGCGTCCGCTGCCCTATCCGGAGCCGGACCGACTCGTGCTGCTCGAGCACCGGGATCGACGGACCGGCCTGACCAAGGAGTTCATCGCCATCGGAGATTTCGTCGACCTTCGCGCGCGTCAACGGTCCTTCGAATCTCTTGCAGGGTACGGCCGCGATCGCGTGGTCATCTTCGCCAAGCCAGAACCCTTCGATGCCGCAGCATTGGTTGCGAGCGTCGGAGCTGCTCGAGACGCTGCGCTTCTACCCGGCGCTCGGTCGCGGCTTCGGGAGCGTCGACGCGACCGACAGGCACCGCTCCTGTCGCCATCCTCGGGTTCGACGCGTGGCAGACGCGCTTCGCCGGCGACCCCTCGGTGATTGGCCGGGCCATCAAGATCGGATCGACCACGAGGCAGATCGTTGGCATCGCGCCGCGCGGATTCCGCTTTCCCGTGAACGCGCAGACGGACGTCATCCTGCCGATGACGGTGCCGCTCCGCGCGCCGGCCCAACGCAAATCCGACTGGACGTTCGCGGCCGCGCGGCTGAAACCCGACGTGTCGCTCGAGCGGGCGCGCGCGGACCTGACGGCCCTCTCGCGCCAGATGGAACAGGAATACCCGACGCAGAACCAGGGATCCGAGTACTTCGCGCTGCCGCTGCGTGAGGCGCTCGTCGGCGACACGAAGCCCGCGCTGTTGATGCTTCTCGCGGCGGTCGGGCTGGTGCTGCTCATGGCGTGCGCCAACGTGGCCAGCCTGCTCGTCGCGCGTTCGCTCGGACGCCGTCAGGAAATGGCGATACGGGTCGCGCTCGGCGCCGGCCGCCGCCGGCTCGTCGTCCAGCTTCTCGTGGAGAGCCTCGTCCTGGCGTCCGTGTCGGGCGCGGCCGCCGTGCTCTTCGCCCGGTGGACGATCCCGGCACTCGCGAGCCTGGTCCCGGCCTCGCTGAACCTGCCGCAGCTTGCCAACGTCAGCCTCGACGGCAGAGTGCTCGTCTTCACTGGCGGCCTCGTCCTGCTGACGGCGGTCACGTTCAGCCTGTTCTCGGCGTTTGGCATTCGGATCGATCGGATGCTGGAGTCGCTGGTCTCACCCGGACGCGTCACGTCCGGCAGCCGCTGCGCGGCGCGCGACCTCGACGCTCGTTGTCGTCGAGATTGCGCTGGCGATCGTGTTGCTCACGGGCGCCGGTCTGGTGCTTCGCAGCTTTGCGAACCTGCTGGCCGTGGATCCCGGGTTCAAGACCGCGCACGTGCTGACGCTCGACATCGAGGTGCCGGCCGATCGCTACGAACCTGTCGAGGCCCGCCAGGCGTTCTATCGTCGCGCGTTCGAGGCAATCGGGCATCTGCCGGGCGTCGAAGCTGCCGGCGTCGCCGCCGTGACGCCCCTCACCGGCAACAACTGGACTGTCGGCTTCGAGCGACCGGAACGCCCGGTGACGGCCGGCGAGCGACCGCCCGAAGTAGGCTGGCAGAGCGCCAGCGGCGGATACTTCCGCGCGCTGCAGATTCCGCTCCGCGCCGGACGCCTCTTCTCCGGCCAGGACAGCCCCTCCAGCCAGCCGGTGGTGATCGTCAGCGAAGCCATCCAGCGCAAGTATCTTCGACGGCGAGACGGCCGTCGGCCACACCGTGAAAGCAGGATTGGTCACCGCCGAGATCGTCGGCGTCGTCGGCGACATCCGGCGCGCGACGCTGACCGAGGAGCCCCGCGCAGACATGTACTTCCCGATGGAGCAGGAGCCCCAGAATGCCACGACGCTGTTCGTGCGTTCGTCGGGGCCTCCGCTCGACCTCGTCGCGCCGCTTCGCGCCGCCCTCCAATCCATCGAACCGTCAGTCGTGCTTCGCGAGATCCGGACGTTCGACAGCGTGGCGCGCGAATCGGTCCAGCTCACGCGACTGGCGCTGTGGCTGCTTGGTCTGTTCGCGGTGACGGCGCTCGCGCTGGCGGCGGTGGGCATTTATGGCGTCATGTCGTACTCCGTCAAGCAGCGCATGCGCGAGATCGGCACCCGCGTCGCGCTGGGCGCGACGCCGCGCAGCATCCTGTGGCTGGTGCTCGGGCAGGGCGTCCGCATCGCCGCGCTCGGCACGTTCATCGGTCTCGATACCGCCTGGATTGCCGGTCGGTCGGTGCGCGGCCTCTTGTACGGCACCTCACCAGCAGATCCCGCGATCCTGATCGGCGCCGCCGGCCTGCTGCTCGGTACGGCGCTCGTCGCCTGCTACCTGCCGGCACGTCGCGCCACCCGCGTGGATCCGGTGAAGACGCTGTCGTCCATGTAGAGCCCCGAAGCCACGACCACATAGCGCCACAGACAGCACAGGCAGTCGAGATACACTGCTCGCGGACGCATGGCCCGCGACTTCGTGACGACGTTGCTGCAGGTGGTGGACGAAGGGACGTCGCGGATGATGTCGCTTCCCGACGATGAGGCTGGCGTGCGGCCGGCGCCGGGCAAATGGTCGCGGAAAGAGATCCTTGGGCACCTCATCGACTCCGCCGTCAACAATCAGGCGCGGTTCGTGCGTGCGCAGTTGCAGGACGACCTGGTCTTCGACGGATACGATCAGGACGCGTGGGTGCGCGTGCAGCGCTACCAGGATCGAACGTGGGCCGAGCTCGTACAGGTCTGGTGCGCGTACAATCATCAGGTCGCATCGGTCATGCGCGAGACACCCGCCGCCGACCTCGATCGTGCCCGTGCGCGTCACAACCTGCAGCAGATCGGATTTCAGCCTCTCCCACCCGACGAGCCCGCCACCCTCGCCTTCCTGATGCGTGACTACGTCGTCCACCTGCAGCATCACCTGCGTCAGATTCTGGGTCCCTAGTCTGTCCAGTTTCGCAAAGGTGTTGACACTTTCCTCCACGGGTTCATGCTGCCACCGCGCCGTTGAAGACGGTGGCCGGGGTGCGGCCATTGAGGCGATACCCGCGATGCGTCCGCTCGTGGTTGTAGAACTGCAGAAAGCGATCGAGCGACGCCTTGCAGCGATCCGGCGGCCCGTGAAGTACTGCCGCCGAAAGGCGATGCGCCAATGCTCGTGCAGGATCGTCTTCTGCAGGCGTTCGACGAACCCGTTCGTCCACGCGTGTCGCGGCTTCGTGCGCGTGACGCGGATGCCGCAGCCGCTCGCAGCCGGCGGCGAAGGCGCCCTTGAATTCCTTGCCGTTGTCCGTGAGCACGCGGCGCAGCCGCCAGCCGGCCTGCCGATACGTCGGGCGCACGACCTCGCGCAGGAACGCCGAGGACCGCCGCCGCCGTCACCTCGCCGAGCACCAGCGCGCGCCCACGCGAACGACGAGGCGGCGTCACAGCCGGTGATTTGCCACACCTTGCCGACGCCTTTCAGCTTGCCGACATAGAACGTGTCGAGCGACAGCAGATCGCCCGGGCTCGGCCGCCTCGACGTGGCGGGTCGGCTTCGCCGTGCGCTCCGTCAGCAGGCCCGTCGTCGCCGCGCTGCACTGCTCCAGCACCGCCAGGCGCGCCCGCGGGTCCCCAAGCTGCTGCCGGCGCAACAACCGCCAGATCGTCACCGGCGCGATCGCGCACGCCCTCGCGGGCGAGCTGGTCGCTGTACCACTGCGGCCCGCACGTCGGCCACGCCAACGCGACGGCGATCACGCGCCGCTCCGTCTGCACCGGCACGGCCGGCGGCCGCCCGCGACGCGCCTGGCGCCGCTTCGGATGCACGCCATCCGGTCCGTACTCCTCCAGCCGCTGCCGCAGCCGATAGAACAGCGTCCGCGACATCCCATGCCGTCGGCACGCTTCACTGACATTGCCCAGCCGCTCGGCGTCGCGCAACACGCGCAACCGCTGACTGTGTATGCTGTCCTCGAGGGTCATCGGTCGACTCCTTTCCACGTTTCCCCGCCAAGAGAAACTCGTGGAAGGATAGGCCGACTGGCCCTCCTGTCGTCTCTGCGGTCAGACGACTGAATGTGTCAACACTAATGCGGAACAGCACACCCTAGTCCCTAGTCCCTAGTCCCTCGTCTGGCCGGTCCTCGAGCCTCGGTCCTCGGTGCCCTGTGCTACCCTGCCGCAGTTCGCGGAGGCACCCCAATGATCTCCAGGTCCATCGTCGCGCTTGCCATCGCTCTGCTCACGCCCGCGATCGCTCGTGCGGCTGATGAGTGCGTTGTTCCCGATCGAATGAGCACAGGCCAGAAGCTGCCGTGCGTACGGGAGAGCAGCCCGATGCTCGAACAGCCAACGCTGACGGTCGAGCAGGTCGCGAAGGGCCCCGAGTTCGACGCGGCGAATCCTTCGGGATCGCGCTTCGCGTACTTCACGCCAACAGATACGGTCACCTGCTATTTCCGTCCGCACTTTGCGTTCCTGCGCGACCGGGGACAGACGCCGAAGTTTCTCTGCTGGCAGTTGGACGGCACCGGCGCGTTCTACGACCGGACCGGACAGAAGATCCCGGTGGACGATGTGAAGGTCGTGGTCCGCAAGGGTCCTGGCGGCGAAGAGCGCAGCGCGCTCTTCGCGAAGAACGATTCCGCCAACGCGCAGGAGATCAAAGCGGATCAGTTCAAGGTCAAGTACCTGATGCCGCCGTATCCGAACAACAGCGCGCGCGACAACGAGGTCTTCACGGAGGTCGCGGCCGCCCGCATCCTCTGGGCGCTGGGTTTTGCCGCCGATCACATGTATTCCGCGCGAACGGCAAACTGCATCGGCTGCGGATCGGATCCGTTCAAGAACAACCTGAAAGAGAACCGCGCGTCCATCCACGACAAGCCCGTCGCCTTCAACGTCGTCGCCATCGAACGGCTGCTGCCGATGGAGCCGATCGATCCTGGCGACGACGAGACGTGGTCGTGGGCGGATGCGAACGCGCTCTACGCGAACGGCTGGACGCGGGAGCAGAAGATCGCGTTCGACGCGTATCGACTGGCGCTTGGAATCGTCAGCTACCACAACGGGCTCGACTCACAGAACCGGCTGGCCTGCGCCGAGTGGAAGGCCGGAAGCGAGCATCCACGAATCTGCACGCACCCGGTGATCCTCGTGCAGGATCTGGGATCGACCTTCGGAAAGCCCGGCACGTTCGGCAACTCGCGCGGCGACTTCAGCGACTGGCAGGGTCAGCGAATCTTCGCCAACGCTGCCCGATGCGAGCTGAGATACCCGCTCAAAGGTGACCCGACGGTCATGAAGGCCGCGCAGGACGCTGCTGCTGCAGCGGCTCGAGCGGCTGGATCGCGATCGAGTCAAAGCGATCTTCTCGGCGGCGCGGTTCCAGATCATGGACAAAAAGCAGATCGATCGCCTCCGCCACGGCAGCAGCAGCGGCGCGGACGATGCCGTGCTGAACGAGTGGACCGATGTCTTCTTCGCCCGTGTCGCGGAGATCCGCTCGGCGCGTAATTGCCGAGAGTGAGGGGTCGTAGTGCCGCTGAGTCGTAGAGCCTTCAGGCCGGCTGAGTCGTAGCGCAGGCCTTCAGGCCTGCTCCGTGTCAGACAGCAGCCCTAAAGGGCCGCGCTGCGACCAATGCGAAGCGCCTCGGCCTCGCCCTCTGCCCGACAGCGAAGCCCCTATGGGCATGTCGTGGGCAGATTGTTCAACCCCTCGGCCTCGCGCGCGAACCGCGCGTGAATCGTGCCACCCGCGTAATCGAGCGTGACGATGTAGAGGCTGTCGTAGTCGCCAGTGACCCACGCCGGCACGGCCGCGCCGCCGCCGTACTTGTTCATGATGCTCTGCACCAGCTTCACGAGATAGGCATGCTCCCACGCGACGAAGATCGTCGTGTCGGCCTTCGACGGTTGAATCAGCAACGACTGCAGCGCTGAGATCTCGTTGAACCCGTAGTGCGTGTTGATTGACAGGCCGTTTCGGACCGCCGTGGGTTCGATCGTGGCGAGCGGGCGCACGTAGTAGAAGCTGCCCGCCGGATCCGACATCTTCACCGCGGGGTTCGGCGCGTACAGGAAGTCCGCTCGTCCGAACTTGTTCGTCAGCACATCCGGCAGCGCCAGCGCGCGATTGAGCCCTTGACACGTGAGCTGACCGTACCCTCCCGACGGCTTTTCTCCATGCCGAAAAAACACGATCGTCTGTTCGGCCCTGGCGTAGGTGGCCGTCGCAACCATGACGAGAATCGTCGCGAGTGTTCGCTGCCAGTACATATCGATTCGTCCTCCTGAAAAAATCTGAGAGCGTGGATGGTGGCACCGCCGCGAGCGCGGCGTGCAACGGCTGGAACGATAGAGGATAGGATCTGGCCACGAGCCGCGCAAGCTGGGCGATACGTGCGCGTGGTCGAGGTCGGAGAGGGATCGGTGGAGGACGAGGTGACCGAGCCGTTCGGGAACGCGGAGATTCGCGTCGCGTCATTGGACGATCTGCCGGGCATCGTCGCGATCTACAACGAGGCGGTTGCTCAGCGGTTCGCGACCGCCGATCTCTCGCCGGTGACGGTCGAGTCGCGAAGAGCGTGGTTCGACGAGCACGATCCGATCGACTTTCCGATATGGGTACTCGTGCAGGACGGTCGGGTGCGGGGATGGTGCTCTCTGAGCGCCTATCGTTCGCGCCGTGGCGCGCTGCTCGGCACCGCGGAGATCTCGTATTATGTCGGCCGCGATGCGCAGCGGCGCGGCGTGGGGACCGCGCTCGTCCGTCATGCGGTGGCGGAGGCGGCGCGCAAGCGGCAAGCGCGTCCTCTTTGGCATTCTCCTCGAACGTAACGTGGCGAGTATCAGGCTGATGACCAGATGCGGGTTCGAGCTCTGGGGCCGTCTCCCCGACGTCGCGCTGATCGACGGCGAGCTCGTGAGCCACGTGTACTACGGGCGCAAGCTGTGAGACAACCCACGTACGGAGTCACTGAGATCAGTAAGGCCACCAAGAACACTGGGACTAAACTAGACGTTCTTGGTGTACTGGTGGTCTTGGCGTTAGTGCTGTCGTAACCTCAACGTCGCCATCATGACCGACATCGTCAACCCCGCCGCGCCCGCTGCCGTCTCTCCGTTGGCTGGAAAGCCCGCGCCGCGCGAGGTGCTGGTCGATCTGGCGAAGCTCGAGCGCGACTACTACGAACGACGTCCTGATCCTGGCGACCCGAATCAGCTCGTGCGATTCGGCACGAGCGGCCATCGCGGGACGTCGCTGACGGGCACATTCACCGAGGCGCACGTCCTGGCGATCACGCAGGCGATTTGCGACTACCGGGGGGCACACGGCACGGACGGACCGCTGTATCTGGGGAAAGACACGCATGCGCTGTCGGGACCGGCGCAGACCAGCGCCCTCGAAGTGCTGGCGGCCAACGGCGTGGACGTGATCATTCAGCGCGACAACGGCGTGACGCCGACGCCGGTCATCTCTCGCGCGATCCTCGTCTACAATCGCGGCCGCGCCGACCACTTCGCCGACGGCATCGTCATCACGCCGTCGCACAATCCTCCCGAAGACGGCGGCTTCAAGTACAACCCGCTCGAAGGCGGACCGGCCGGTACGGACGTGACGCGCTGGATCGAGGACCGGGCCAACGCCTTGCTCAAGAACGGCAACGACGGGGTCAAACGGGTGTCGTCGGCGTTGGCGTTGTCGGCCGCGACCACGCATCAGGAAGATCTGGTGCTGCCTTACGTCCGCGATCTGGCGAACGTCGTGGACATGGAGGCGATTCGATCCAGCGGCCTCACGCTGGGAGTGGATCCGCTCGGTGGTGCGTCGCTCCCGTACTGGCAGCCGATCAACGACGTCTACGGCCTGAACATCGCCGTCGTGAACCCGCGCCTCGATCCGACCTTCGCGTTCATGACGGTCGATCACGATGGCAAGATCCGGATGGATTGCTCGAGCCCGTACGCGATGGCTCGACTCGTGGCGCTCAAGGACAAGTATCGCGTCGCGTTTGCGAACGACCCGGACGCCGATCGTCACGGGATCGTGACGCCGTCGGTCGGCCTCATGAACCCGAATCACTACCTCGCGGTCGCGATCCGGTATCTGCTCACCCATCGGCCCAGATGGAAGACGACATCGGCCGTTGGCAAGACCGTCGTCAGCAGCGGCCTGATCGACAGGGTCGTGCACGCGCTGGGACGCCCGCTGTTCGAAGTGCCCGTCGGATTCAAGTGGTTCTCGCAGGGGTTCTTCGACGGATCGTGCTGTTTCGGCGGCGAGGAGAGCGCCGGCGCGAGCTTCCTGCGCCTGGACGGCACAGTCTGGTCGACCGACAAGGACGGACCGATCATGGATCTGCTCGCGGCTGAGATCACGGCCAGAACCGGCAAGGATCCCGGCCAGCACTATCAGGAGCTGACCGTCGAGCACGGGACGCCATACTACGTCCGCATCGACGCGCCCGCGACGCCAGACCAGAAAGCGCGCCTGCTGAAGCTCTCGCCCGACGCGGTATCAGCGTCGAGCCTTGCCGGAGAACCAATCCTGGCGAAGCTGACCACGGCGCCCGGCAACAACGCGCCGATCGGCGGGTTGAAGGTGACCGCAGCGAGCGGGTGGTTCGCCGCCCGCCCGTCGGGCACGGAGGATCTCTACAAGATCTACGCGGAGAGCTTCAAGGACACCTCGCATCTCAACGACGATCGTCGCCGAGGCTCAGGACATCGTGCTCAGCGCACTCGGATCCGCAGAAAGAAAACCGTGACGCGTTCACTTACCGAGCGGCCGGCGTGGGCTGAGCTCCTGGCGCATGCCGAACGGCAGCGTGGCATGCACCTGCGCCAGCTGTTCGCATCGGACAAGACACGCGGCGAGCGACTGACGGCCGAAGCCGCGGGCATCTATTTCGATTACTCGAAGCAGCGGGTGACCGACGACACGATCGCACTGCTCTGCCGTCTCGCCGACCAGTCCGATCTCCGCGGCCGCATCGACGCCATGTTCCGCGGCGATCGGATCAACGTCACCGAGAATCGACCGGTGCTTCACGTGGCCCTGCGGGCGCCGCGCAACATGCCGTTCGTCGTCGATGGGCACAACGTGACGGAGGACGTGCATGCGGTCCTCGATCGCATGAGTGACTTTTCCACGCGCGTCCGGACGGGCGTGTGGCTCGGCCACACCGGCAAGCGGATTCGCAATGTCGTCAACATCGGAATCGGCGGTTCGGACCTCGGGCCGGTCATGGCGTACGAAGCGCTGAAGCACTACAGCGACCGCGCCCTGACGTTCCGATTCGTCTCCAACGTCGACGGCACCGACTTCGCCGAGGCCGTCATCGATCTGGATCCGTCCGAAACACTGTTCATCGTGTCGTCCAAGACCTTCACGACGCTCGAAACGATGACCAACGCCGCCACGGCTCGCGCGTGGCTGCTCGCGGGACTTGGTGGCGACGAGAAATCCATCGCCAGGCATTTCGTTGCCGTCTCGACCAACACCGCGGAGGTCGCGAAGTTCGGGATCGACACCGCGAACATGTTCGAGTTCTGGGACTGGGTCGGCGGCCGGTATTCCATGGACTCGGCTATTGGCCTCTCGACGATGCTCGCCATCGGCCCGGATCGATTTCGCGAGATGCTCGGCGGGTTCCACCAGATGGACGAGCACTTCCGCACCGCTCCGTTCGAGCGCAACCTGCCGGTGTTGATGGGCCTTCTGGGGATCTGGAACACGAATTTCCTCGCCGCGGAAACCGTGGCCGTGCTGCCTTACGAGCAGTACCTGAAGCGCTTTCCCGCGTATCTCCAGCAGTTGACGATGGAGAGCAACGGAAAGCACGTCACGCTCGACGGCGTCGAGACGACGTACCAGACGGGACCGGTCTACTGGGGCGAGCCCGGCACCAACGGTCAGCACTCGTTCTACCAGTTGATCCACCAGGGGACGAGATTGATCCCGTGCGACTTCATCGCCTTCGTTCAGACGCTCAATCCGCTTGGCCGGCATCACGACCTGCTGCTGGCGAACGTCTTCGCCCAGGCAGAAGCGCTCGCCTTCGGCAAGACCCGTGACGAGGTGAAAGCCGAGGGCACGCCAGACTGGCTCGTTCCACACCGTGTATTCGAGGGCAATCGACCGTCGACGACGATGCTGCTCGAACGGCTGACGCCTGCGGCGCTCGGAACGCTCGTCGCGCTCTACGAGCACGCGGTGTTCACGCAAGGCGTGATCTGGGGAATCGATTCCTTCGACCAGTGGGGCGTGGAGCTTGGCAAGGTGCTGGCGCAGCGGATCGTCCCGGAGCTCGAGGGTCGGGACGAGCCGAAGCTCCAGCACGATGGCTCCACCAACGCCCTGATCCGCCGGTACCGGAAGCTGAAGCGATAATCGACGTGAGGTGAGAGCAGGCCTGACATCGAACAGCAGCCTGTCAGGCCAGCAAGGCCTGCGGCCTATGGACATCGAAGTGCTCGACACGCCAGAGTCCGTCGCGCGGCGAGGCGCCGCGATCATTGCGGACGATGCGGCGGCGGCGATTGACGTGCGGGGCCGCTATCTCGTCGCGGTCAGCGGCGGCCGCACGCCGTGGACGATGCTGCGCCTGCTGCGCTCGATGGATCTCCCGTGGCCGCACGTTCATGTGTTGCAGGTGGACGAGCGAATCGCGCCTGACGGAGATCCCGACAGAAACCTGACGCACTTGCAGGAGAGCGTCATGGACGGTGGCGGGTCCTCCGGTCCACGGATTCACGAGATGCCCGTGAATCTGGCTGATCCTGCGATGGCGGCCGGTGAGTACGCGGCCACGCTGCAGCAGCTGGCCGGATTGCCGGCCGTCCTCGACCTCGTGCATCTCGGTCTCGGACCCGACGGTCATACGGCATCGCTCGTTCCCGGTGATCCGGTGCTCACGGTCACCGATGCCGATGTCGCGGTCACCGGAATCTATCAGGGCAGGCGACGGATCACGCTGACCTATCCGGCGATCAATCGCGCGCGGCGGATCCTGTGGATCGTCACGGGAGCCGACAAGGCGGAGATGCTGCGGCGTCTGCTGGACGGGGACGAGTCGATCCCTGCGGGCCGCGTCAGCCATCGCCACGCGCTCGTCGTGGCCGACGCGGCGGCGGCAGAGACGGTCTAGCCGCTCGCGCAGCTCCATCTTGATATAGTCGCGTCGCATGAACGGTTCTCTCACGACGTCCGTGGTCCTTCCGCTGCTCATCGGCGTCGTCGCCGGCCTTCGGGCGATGACGGCGCCCGCGGTCGTGAGCTGGGCGGCACGATTCGGGCGCTTGTCGCTCGGCTCGACGAGCCTCGCGTTTCTCGGCTACGCGTTCACGCCGTGGATCTTCGGCGTGCTGGCGCTCGGTGAGCTGGTGACCGACCAGCTGCCTTCGACTCCGAGCCGCACGGTCCCCGTGCAGTTCGGAACGCGCCTGGTGGTGGGTGCGCTCTGCGGCGGGGCAATCGGCGCGTCGGGTGGTTCGCTGATCGCTGGTGCAACGGCCGGCATCGTTGGCGCGGTGATCGGTACGCTCGGCGGTCGCGCGGTTCGTGGGCGTCTCGCGGCGGCCTTCGGAAACGATCATCCCGCAGCCATCATCGAGGACGTCATAGCGATCGGCGGAGGGCTGCTGATCGTGGCGATGCTGCCATGAAGTCCTTCGATGCGATCATCATTGGCGCAGGCCAGGCGGGTCCGTCGACTGGCCCGCCGGCTGACGAAAGCGGGCATGACGGTCGCGTTCGTCGAGCGCAAGCTGTTCGGCGGCACGTGCGTCAACACGGGCTGCACGCCGACCAAGACGCTCGTCGCGAGCGCCTATGCGGCGCATCTCGCCAGGCGCGGCGCGGACTTCGGTGTCGTGTTGACCGAACCACCGCGGATCGACATGAAGAAAGTCAAGGCACGCGCCGACGCCGTGTCGTCGAACGGCCGCGCGGGCGTCGAGCGCGGGCTGCGCAGCCTGCCCGGCTGCACGGTGTTCCACGAACACGCGCGGTTCGAGTCGTCGACGATCCTCCGCGTCCGCGACGAGCAGCTCACGGCGCCGCGCATTTTCATCAATGTCGGCGGACGCGCGATCGTTCCCGACATGCCCGGCGTGGATCGCGTGCCTTTTCTGACCAACACGACGATGCTGGCACTCGACCAGCTCCCGAGCCATCTCGTCGTCGTAGGCGGATCGTATGTCGGCCTCGAGTTCGCGCAGATGTACCGACGGTTTGGCGCGACGGTGACGGTTGTGGAGAAGGGGCCGCGTCTCATCGGCGCGCGAGGACGAGGATGTCTCGGTCGCGGTCCGTGAGATCCTGGAGCGCGAAGGGATCGGCGTTCGCACGTCGGCCACGTGCATCAGCCTCGCCCCGCACGATCAAGGTGTCGCGGTCGGGGTGGACTGCCTGGAGGGACCTCCCGAAGCGATTGGATTGCATGTCCTGCTGGCCGTCGGACGACGACCGAACACCGACGACCTGGGCCTGGACAAGGCGGGTGTGAAAACCGACGCGCACGGCTACATCGTCGTCGACGAAACCCTGGCCACCAACGTACCCGGGATCTGGGCGCTCGGCGACTGCAACGGCCGCGGCGCCTTCACGCACACGGCGTACAACGACTACGAGATCGTTGCCGCCAACCTCCTCGACGGCGAGCACCGCGAATTGCGGCAACGGATACCAGCCTACGCGCTCTACATCGATCCGCCGCTAGGCCGCGTCGGCATCACGGAGTCGCAAGCGCGCGCGACCGGGCGGTCCGCTGCTGATCGCGACGCGTCCGATGAGCCGGGTGAGCCGCGCGGTCGAGAAAGACGAAACGCAGGGGTTCATGAAGGTGGTCGTGGACGCGACCACGCGAAAGATTCTCGGCGCCGCCATCCTGGGAACCGGCGGAGACGAAGCCATTCATGGCGTCATCGACGTGATGAATGCCGACGTGCCGTACGACGTGCTTCAGCACGCCATGCCCATCCATCCAACGGTCTCCGAGCTCATCCCCACGCTGCTCGGCGACCTGAAGCCTGCGAGCTGAGCGCCGATCACGCCTTCGCCAGCGCTGCCGCGATCGCGCGGATCAAATCCACTGGCCTGGTAGGCTTTGCGAGATGCGCCTGGAACCCGGCGTGCAAACACTGGTCGCGATACTCGTCCGAGGCGTACGCGCTCACAGCAATCACGGGCGTCGTCCGGCCAGGCGCGGCGTCGAGCTGACGAATCTGCTGCAGGACGTCGAATCCGTCCATCTGTGGCATGGCGAGGTCACAGAGCACGATGTCGGACGTCGCGCGTCGCCAGAGGTCAATGGCTTCTGCGCCCGACGCGGCCGTGCGCACGGTCGCGCCCGCGTCGGTCAGCGCCACGGTGACGATTTCGAGCGCATCAGGATTGTCGTCGACGGCCAGCACGCTGATGCCGTCGAGGCGGACGTGCGGATCGAGCCTGGTGCCCTCCGCCATCGTTCGAGTCGCACGCGCGAGCTGGGGGAACGTGACGGTAAACGTCGCTCCGGCGTCGCGGCCTGCGCTCGTGACGCCGACCGACCCGCCCTGGAGCTCGGTCAGCTCCTTGACGATCGCGAGACCCAGACCCAGACCGCCGTGCTCGCGAGTCGTGGTGCCGTCGGCCTGGCGAAAGCGCTCGAAGACGTGCGGCAGGAACGCCGCGGGGATGCCGATGCCCGTGTCGCTCACCGCGATCGCATACGACTCCGGCGCGATGCTCAGGCGGAGCGTGACGCTGCCGCCGGGCGGCGTGAACTTCACGGCATTCGACAGCAGGTTCCAGACGATCTGCCGCGAGCGGTCGTAGTCCGCGTGGACCATGCACGCCACCTTCGGAAGATCGGCGTCGAGGTGAATGTGCTTCGCCGTCGCAATCGGCGCGATCACCTCCATCGACGATTCGACCACCGATCGCAGATCCACGGCCTGGAGATCGAGCTGCAGCTTGCCCGTGATGATCTTCGACACGTCCAGCAGATCCTGGATCACGCGGTTCTGCGCTTGCGCGTTCCTCGACAGGCTGGCCACCGCCTTCGCGATCGTCTTGTCGTCCGGCGTCGTGCTCGACAGGATCTGCGTCCACCCGAGGATGGCGTTGAGCGGCGTCCTGAGCTCGTGCGAGACGGCCGCGAGAAATTCGTCCTTCAGCCGGCTGGCCTCCCGCTCGCGGGCGAGGAGACCTTCGCGCTCGGCCTGCATGCGGCGCCGCTCCTCCACCTCGGCCTGCAGGGCCTTGTTGGACGAGACGAGCTTCTCCACCATGTCGCCGAACGCGCGCACGAGCTCGCCCGTTTCGTCCGCGGCGGCAGGAATCGGCGGCATTTCGTATCGCGCGTCACGCCCGATCGCGCGCGCGGCGTGCGCGAGCTCGACGATCGGCCTCGAGATCACGCCCTGCAGCCGCTGGGCGACGACGAGCGCCATCACGCCGGCGAACAGCAACGCCAGCACGCCCGCCGCGGCGGTGATCACCACGGTCGATCCCAGATCAGAGAGCGTGCGCTCCACGAAGACCGTGCCGACCAGGCTGCCGTTTCTGACGACCGCGCACCCGGCTGGTCACGACGCGCCAGCTGCGTCGGCTCGCCGGCTGCGGCGGGCAGTCCGTGTCGAGCGTCCGCTGGTACGACGCGAGCAAGGAATCGTCGACTCTGTAGATGCAGGCGCACGACACGACGGGACGCACGCGCATGCTCGTCAGGATCTTTCCGGCGGCCTCGGCGTCGTTGAAGACGACCGCCGCCGCAGGCGTTCTCGGCGATCACCTGGGCCAGCGCGTGCGCATCCTCGGCAGCCGCCGCCCGGTATCGCCCGATGTCGAAGGCGACGAGCCCGACGACGGCAACAACGACCGCAGCGGTGCTCACGGCAAGCATCATCGTGATCAGCTTCCGATCGAGCGGCAGCGACTCGAACCAGCGTCTCACGACTCGCCTCCGCGCACGGTGGCCGCGAGCTGCAGAAGCTGCGAGCTGATGCGAAGGCCCACACGCAGTGCCGCCGCGACATCGACGTCGAACCGGATCCGGCCCTCGACGACGCGCAGCTGGATGATGCCGCCGTCGTCGAGGAACGACGGGTCGTCGCTGACGGTGAGAATCGGGCGGGTGGAAGCCCGGCGCAGCAGCGGATGCTGACCGCTGCCGGATCGGCGCGGAAGGAACAGCACCTGGCACTCGTCGATCTCGTGCTCCTTGCGCACCTGACGGGCGACGATCGGCTTGCCGTTGACGGCTTCGCCCGTGACGAGCTCGTTGAGGTCCGATCCGAAGGGATCGGGAGGCCCGACGCACACATCGATCGTGCTGCGCCCCTCGAGCACCGGCGCGGGCCATTCCACGAACTGCGGCAACCTTCGACACGAACGCCGCCTGGAGCTGGTTGGTCAGACGATCCGGCGACGGCGCCGCGGTCCTCGGCCCTTGCGCCAGCTGGAGGATCGCTACGACAACCGCCGCCCCCATCAGAGAACGAGTCATCGTGTCCGCCAGATCACCCGTCGACCTTCTTGAACAGGTCCAGAAGGCTCATCCGTTTCAGTTTCTGTGTGGTCTGAGCAGAGCTCGAGGGTAGCCAGGGCCGTCAGACCAATCGTGGAAATGATGAGGTGGCGGAGGTTCATGCTCATCGACCGGCCGTGGTTCGTGGCCGCCTGAAGGTGACATGAAGTATATGCGCTCGTCACAAGCGCATCACTACGAACTTCACCGCCACCATCAGCGCCAGAATCGTTCCGATCAGCGGCACGGCGTGACCGGACAGCGGCGTGACCAGCACCAGAGCCGCAACGACAGGGGCAAAGGCCCGCGTCCGCCGGTACTCGGGCCGGTCATGGAGAAACCAGAGGGACATCAGAAAAATGACGACGGGCCACGCAACCGCGTAGCCGGCCGCGACGTCGCTGATGCGCGTTTCGTGCGTGGCCTGGGCGACCGTCACGCTGAGCCCGGCGCCCACGGCCGCGGCCGACGCAAACACGAGATAGTGTCCGTATCCCCAGACCACGGCGCGCGGAAAACTGGTGAGGAGATCCTGAGCGGGCGAGTCGAAATACACCCACCACATCACGTAGACGATCAGCAGTCCCCCAACGATGATCGGGACCAGTTCGGCGAGCGCCTGCCCTGAGCCCAATGCCGCCTGAATCGCCATGGTCGCGGCGAGGATCGACTCGCCGAGCACGATCAACGTGAACAGACCGTAGCGCTCAGCGATGTGGTGTGGATGCCACGTCGTCATGCGTGCGCGCTCGGCCCAGACGGGAACCAGCAGCTCGAGGACCGCAAGCGCCCCGAAAGTCTGCAGGAACCATGGGTAGGGCACGAACAACATCGCGACCCACGCGACCTGCAGCGCCGATACGCCGAACGCGTATCGAAGCGCGGTTCTGCGGTGGTCGGGATCGGCGGCAGCCGCGCGAAGCCACTGCCCTACGAGCGCGAGCCGCATGACGACATATCCGCCGACGGTCGCGACATTCGGCGCGTGGCTCTCGAGCATCGCGGGCACGCCGGCCGCGAAGACGAGCGCGCCGGCAATCTGGACGAACACGGCGAGGCGATAGGGGACATCGTCGCAGTCGTAGGCGGAGGCGAACCAGGTGAAGTTCATCCAGGCCCACCAGATGGCGAAGAAGACCATCAGGTAGCCGACCAGGCCCGACAGCGCGTGCGCGCTGGCGACGGCATGGTGCAGCCCGGCGGCCGCCTGTGCGATCGCGACGACGAATACGAGATCGAACAACAGCTCCAGGGGCGTAGCCGTACGGTGCGGCTCGTGCGGCGATCGCGGGACCATGCGCGAGTGAAGCTGAGCTCCGAGTATCTTCTGACCGTGCGTATGCATGGACCTGCGCGTCGCGGCATCCTATCCGAAGAGCCGAGGCAAACGAATTTCGCCTCCAGATCGTCCAAGGAGTGCGCATGACAGACATCGTCCGCAGCGTTCGCTATGCAGCTCGTCAGCTCCGCCGGGCGCCGGTCTTTACGATCGCCGCCGTCCTGACGCTGGCCCTTGGCATCGGCGGCACGACGGCCATCTTCACGCTGATCCACGCCGTCATGCTGCGATCGCTGCCGGTGGCCAATCCCGACCTCTTGTATCGCATCGGCGATGGCGACGACTGCTGTGTGGAGGGTGGACCGCAGGATCGCTGGGGCATGTACTCGTATCCGCTCTACGAGCGCCTGAAAGCCGAGACGCCGGAGTTCGAGGAGCTCGCCGCGTTTCAGGCCGGCGGCTCGCGGTTGGGCGTGCGGCGGCAGGGTGTCGACAGCGCGGCCAGGCCGTTGCGATCCGAGTTCGTCACCGGCAACTACTTCTCGACGCTCGGCGTGGGCGCGCTGGGCGGACGCGTGCTGACGCCCGAAGACGACAAGCCGTCGTCGACGCCGGTCGCCGTCCTGAGCCATCACATCTGGCAAAGCGCATACGCCGGCGACCCGGCAGTCGTCGGATCCACCTTCGTCATCGAAGGCCACCCGTTCACGGTTATCGGCATCGCGCCGCCGGGATTCTTCGGCGACACGCTCCGCGGCGATCCTCCCGACATGTGGATTCCGATTCAGCAGGAGCCATTGATCGACGGCAGCGGCGCGCTGCTGCGTCAATCGGTGTCCGCGTGGCTTCGCGTCATTGGCCGGCTCAAGCCTGGCGCCACGGTCGACGGCATGGCGCCCCGGCTTACCGGAGTTCTGCGGCAGTGGATGAAGACCGATTCGGGCTATCCCGCGAACTGGATGCCCGACATCATCCGGCTCCTGCCGAAGCAGATCATCAACGTGGTCCCCGCGGGCGCGGGCGTCGGCGAGATGAAAGAAGAGTACGGCCGCAGCCTCCAGATCCTGCTCGGCGTCTGCGGTCTCGTGCTGCTGATTGCGTGCGCCAACGTCGCCAACCTCATGCTCGCGCGCGCCGTCGCGCGCCGCAGCCAGACCGCGGTACGTCTGGCGATTGGCGCGTCGCGGCGGCAGATTGTGGCACAGGCGCTCGTGGAGAGCGTCCTGCTGGCGCTCGTCGGCGGCGCCGCAGGCCTGCTGGTGGCCGCCGGTGCCGTGCGACTATTGCTGGCCCTCGCGTTCCGCAGCGCGCACTTCCTGCCGATCAGCACCCAGCCGTCATTGATGGTCCTGGGCTTTACGTTTGGCGTAGCGCTCCTCACGGGGATCATCTTCGGCGCGGCGCCGGCCTGGTTCGCCACGCGAACGGATCCCGTTGACGCGCTCAGAGGCGCGGGACGCAGCACCAGTGATCACTCGTCGTTCACGCGCAAGGCGCTCCTGATTGTGCAGGCCACGCTGTCGGTGGTGCTGGTCGCGGGCGCGACGATGCTCGCGCGGAGCCTCAACAAGCTGGAGCACCAGGATTTCGGATATCAGGTGCAGGGTCGCGTCGTCGTCGCGCTGAACAGTCCACCAGCGACCTACAGCCTGGAGCAGCTCGGCGCTGTCTATCGTCAGCTCGAGGAGCGTCTGAATCGGCTGCCGGGCGTGCAGGGATCGGGGCTCGCGCTCTACAACCCGCTCACCAACAACTGGGGCGAGTTGATTCTCGTCGCCGGACATCCGGCCCCGAAGATGAGCGAGGACGGCGGCGCCTCGTGGGATCGCGTCAGCGCCAACTACCTTCAGAACTTCGGCATCCAGATGGTGCGCGGACGCACCTTCACGGCCGCCGACAACGAGCACGGCGATCTGGTCGCCATCGTCAACGAGGCGTTCGTCAAGCGGTTCTTCAAGAGCGACGAGGATCCGCTCGATCAGCACTTCGGCCTCGACTTGCCGGAGAACGTCAACACGTTCCGGATCGTCGGCATCGTCCGCGACGCGAAGTTTGCCGGCTGGGGATTGAACAGGCCGGCGCGCCCGATGTTCTACGTGCCGCTCGCGCAAACCGTCGATTACAAGAACGAGCTGATGCGGCGCATCGAGACAGGGTCGCACTTCATCGGCGGCATGATGCTGGTGACCAACGCGACGCCTGGAGTGCTCGAGCCGCTCCTGACGCGTGCGATCGCCGAAGTCGATCCGAACCTGACGATTAACAGTGTCCGGACGATGCAGCAACAGGTCGAACAGTCCTTCGACCAGGAACGCTCGGTGGCGACCCTCGCCGGCCTGTTCGGCCTCGTCGCCCTGCTGCTGGCGGCCGTGGGCCTCTACGGGGTCACCGCCTACACCGTGGCGCAGCGCACGAACGAGATCGGCATCCGCATGGCGTTGGGGGCCGATCGGGCGAAGGTGATGGATCTCGTGCTGCGCGGCGCTTTCCGCCGCGTGCTGTTCGGGCTGTTGCTCGGCCTGCCGCTTGCGGTGGGCGCCGGGCGCCTCATCTCCGCGCAGCTCTATGGCGTGTCGTTCTGGGATCCCGTGGCCTTGTCGCTTGCGGCGGTTTCGTTGACGGTGTGCGCGTTCTTTGCCGCGATCATCCCGGCCGGCCGCGCCGCGTCCATCTCGCCGATACGCGCGCTCCGGATGGAGTGATCGCGAGCGCGATCACTTCGGCGGCAGCGGCTCGTCGGGTTTGGCAGGTTCTTCAGGAAATCGGTACGCGGCCACGATCACGGTCACGTTGTCCTGCCCGCCATTGTCGAGCGCCCGCTGGACGAGCCGCTCACATGCATCGCTCGACCGGGTCGCATCCCGCAGGATCTCCGCAATCGTCCCGTCGTCGACAAGGTCAGTCAGGCCATCGCTGCAGAGCAGCAGGCGATCGCCGTCCTCGAGCTGCAGCCGATCGGCGTCTACCTGGACCTCCTGGCTGGATCCGCCAAGCGCGTTCATCAGGACGTGACGATAGCGCGAGTTGCTGACGTCGCCGGGCGCGAGCTGGCCAGTGTCCACGAGCAATTGCGCATACGTATGGTCTCGGGTGAGACGATGCAGACCTCCTGCCCGCAGCAGGTAGGCCCGCGAGTCGCCCACATGGGTGATCAGCAGGTCGCGGCCCAGGCTCCGAACAGCTGTCAGCGTCGTTCCCATCCCGCGCAATGCCGCGTCACGCTGGCCTCGCTCGACGAGCATCGCGCCGACTTCCTGCACGCGCTGGCGGGACCGCCGCTCGATCTCGCGCACATGCTCTTCATCAACCTTGAAGATCCAGTCGGGCACGTCGAGTGCGAGGCTGATCAGCGCCGAGATCGCCATCCGGCTCGCGACCTCGCCCGCGGCGTGGCCGCCCATACCGTCCGCAACGATCATCAGATAGTTGACTTCCTCGGTGCGTGCCGGGATATCTCCGGCCGGAAGGCTGGTGATGAGCGTTTGAAGCGTGCGACTGAGCCTCGTAACGAAAAACTGATCCTCATTGTTGGGACGGTGGTGACCGGGGTGCGACTGCGCACTGACATCGATCCGGACGAGCGATGAAAAAGGAGCGCCCGACCCGGCGGCGGCTGTAGGCGGTCCTTCCGTTGACGTGCGTGCGGCCATGGCGGGTCCCGAGGGTATCACAGGCTCGAGCCGCGGCCGTGAAGTAGACTACGTGCCTCGCGCGTCGGCATATATCGCCTACTTCCTGAGAGAGGTCTGCCATGCGGATTCGATTGACGTGGCTTGTTCTGGCGGTGGTCCTGGTGAATGCGCCGCACGCATGGGCCCAGGACCGCCCCTATTACCTCGCCCTTGGCGATTCTCTTGCGGTTGGAATTCAGCCCGATGCCAACGGTCTCTACAAGCCAACGGCGCAGGGTTACGCGGATGACTTGCATGCGCTGTACCGGGCGAGGCTGCCCGGTCTGCAACTCGTCAAGCTCGGGTGCTCGGGCGAAACGAGCAGCTCGATGATCTCCGGTCTCCAATCTCCCTGCTCGTATCGGGCGGGCAGCCAATTGCGGCAGGCCATCGCATTTCTTCAGTCTCATCCGCATCGGGTGGCGCTCATCACGCTCGACATCGGCGGGGACAATCTCCTGGGGTGTCTGAGGCTCGATAGGCCGATCGACCCGGCGTGCGTCCTGAACGCCACACAGACCGCCGCGACCGATCTGGCGACTATCCTGGCAACCCTGCGCGCCTACGCGCCTGGCGTGCTGCTCGTCGGCATGAACTACTACGACCCGCTGCTCGCGGCCGCGGTCTTCGGTCCGGCTGGACGAGCGCTCGCCGCCGCCTCTCTTCAGGCGACGACGGCGTTCAACCAGGCGTTGGAGCAGGTGTACGACGCACTGGACGTCGAGTTCGCGGACGTGGCCGCCACGTTCCGCAGCAACGCGCAATCGGTGAATGTCGTCAACATCGGTATCGCCCTGGCGTGGACCTGGATGAGTGCGCCGGCGCCGCGCGGACCCGACGTGCATCCCAATGCCATCGGGTACCTGGCAATTGCATCAGCGTTCGCCAAGGCAATCAGTCACCCGTAACTTCGTGTATCCCATACGTCGTCTCGAGCACACATGAGATCTCCCAGCGGCCGCACGCGGGGCGTCATCGCCTCGCTCGGTCAACCCAAAGTCGCGGTCATGCTGATGCTGGGGTTCTCGTCAGGCCTGCCGTTCCTGCTGACGGGCAACACGCTCGGCTACTGGCTGCGCGACGAAGGGACCACCCTCCAGGCGATCGGATTTCTCTCGTGGGTCGGGCTGGCGTATTCGGTCAAGTTCCTCTGGGCACCGATCGCTGATCGGCTCGACGCACCGATCTTCGCCCGCTTCGGGCGCCGGCGGAGCTGGATGCTCCTGAGCCAGGTCGTCGTCGCGCTCGGCCTCCTCGGCCTGTCGGCCCGCGGACCCACGCACGGCCTCGCGGCCGCGGGCGTGCTCGCGCTCATCGTCGCGTTCGCGTCGGCCACGCAGGACATTGTCGTAGACGCGTGGCGGATCGAGGCCGCGAGCGACTCCGACGAGCTCGGGCTGCTCTCGGCCGCGTACCAGCTCGGCTACCGCGCGGCGCTACTCGTCACCGATGCGTTGATTCTGATCTCGGCCAACCACCTGGGCTGGTCGATTTCGTACTCGATGATGGCCGTGCTGATGGGCGTCGGTATCTGCGCGAGCCTCGTGGCGATCGAGCCGCCGCGCACCGCTCCGCGCCGGCGAAGCCAAGTCGACCGGGCTCGGAACCATCCGCGGGTTCACGGATGCGATCGTCGGCCCGTTCGCCGAGTTCTTTCGCGTGCACGGCTGGCTCGCGCTGCTGATGCTCGCGATGATCAGCCTGTACCGGCTGCCCGAGTTCGTCATGGGCCCGATGGCCAATCCGTACTACCACGACCTGGGGCTCACGAAGGATGCCGTCGGCGCCGTGCGCGGATCGATCGGGCTCGTCGGGTCGCTGCTCGGCATAACGGCGGGCGGCCTGAGCGCCGTTCGCTACGGGTACGTCCGGACGCTCATCTTCGGGCTGATTCTTCAAAGCCTCGGGACCGCCGCGTTCGCGCTGCTCGCCTCCACCGGTCCCGACCTGCGCGTGTTCGGCAGCGTGATGGCGTTCGACAATTTCGGCGCCGCCTTCGCCGGGGTCGCGCTGGTCACCTACATGTCGAGCCTGACCAGCCTCGGCTACACGGCGACGCAGTACGCGCTTCTCAGCTCGGCATACACGTATGTGGGCAAGTTCGCCAAGGGATTCTCGGGCGTGATGGTCGAATCCCTCGCCAGCGGCCGGACACTGCTCGAGGGCTACGCCCTGTTCTTCATCGGCGCCGGCCTGCTCGGCATCCCGGCGCTCGTGCTCTGCGTCATCCTCGTGCGGGTCACGCGGCAGCACGCCGCGAGCGCGCAGGCCAGCGGCGCGTGACGCGGCTCATCTCCCATTCCCTTCGAACGTGTGCTGCAGCTTGACGAGGACATCAGAGACGACAGATCGCGCCCTCGAGCTGACAATCGCGCGCGCGACGCCGCCGAAGACGCCTCCGAAAATATCGACACGGGACCGGTTGATGTACACCAGATACGTCAATTCGGGCGGACCGGATCGATCGCGCAGGAGCACCGTCAGTCCGAGCGACGCATCGAAGTAGTGGCTCGCGTAGATCTGCTTTGACGCGATGACGTAGTCCACCGGGGTTTCGCCGGTGATCCGCGCCGTGACCAGATGGGTCACGCTGACGACGGTTCGACGGCCGACCCGTTCCTTCGACCAGTAGATCACGTCGACGGTCTCGGGTGTCCGGTCGGCCGGATACTCGAGCAAGTGCCGCCGCAGATCGGGAAACTGCTCACACCCGCCGGGTCCCGAAACCGACAACGCGGCGAACTCACGCCCAAGGTTCAGTGGTTCCGGTTTATCGGCGTATTGCATCGAAGCCGCGTCGCCACGTCGCCGATACTCAGCGACATGATCGACGAGCATCTGCCGCATCAGGGCGTTCGCGCGCTGCGAGGCGTCCGGCCGCCGCCAGTCGATCGCCTGGTACCTCGCGATCGCGTCGGCGGATAGCCGCAATCCGCAGTGTCCGACCTGGCAGTCCCGAAGGTTGCGGATATCGGCGTCATCGAGCGTGAGGGACGCGATGTCCTGCAGCGCCGGCGTGCTGCCGAACACCCCGATCTGCAGGACGGCCTCGTCCTTCTTGAAGCGGGTGATGTCGGCAATGCGCTCGACGTATGCCCCCGGTTCAATCGGGAGCCGGACGACGCCGAGCGTCCCGATTTCCCGGGGATCGTTCGCCGGGAGGGTCCGCGTCACCACGTGTGTGCGGTCGACGCGGGCGAGATCGGCCTCTGTCACATTGAACGAGGTCTTCACGTACGAACGGACGTCGTCGACAGCGACGTCCGAGACAGGGGCCGCGAATGGCATCGCGGCGCCAGCGAGGAGCAGCGTGACGGTCAGCGGCGATGGCAGTGCGCGCGGCACGTACATGGCCTCGTCATGACACCGCGCGGACGGCGAGCGGATTGGTCTCGCGCGCCTCCATCAATCCTGACGGCTCGTCGAGATGGGGCATTGGCGCGGCCACGAACAGCTTGCGCACAGCCTTTGCGAGCACGCGGGCCCTGCGAGCCGAGCGCGCATGGCGTGCGCTGTCCGTCGCAATGCCGGTGTTTGCGTACATCTGGCGATAGAGCTTCGAGATCAGCACGAAGGCCAGCCGCGACTTCATGGACTTCACGCAGTCCGAGCGCTGCCAGATGGCGGACAGCGAATAGAACCGATCCCAGACGCCCTGCGTCCGCTCCCGAATCTCCGCCGCCGACATCAGTGGATGCGGCGCGTAGACCTTCGGCCGCCGGGCCGATGGAATCAGCCAGTAGCGGGTCAGGGGAATGCCGTCCACGACCGGACCGTTCGCCGATTCGCGCTCCCACTTGGCGAAATCAACCGTGCCGGGAAACGGCGTCAGCATCACGAACTGCGCGACCGACACGCCGGCGCGTTGCGCGAGATCGGCGGTCGCGTCGAACGTGGTTGGCGTATCGGTCGGGAGTCCGAAGATGAACGACCCCAGCACGTGAACGCCGTTCGCCTTGAAGGCCTGCAGCCGCGTCACGAGCGCCTCGCCCGCGTCGTTGAAGTTCTTGAACACCGCCTTCAGACCCTCGGGTGTCACGGACTCGACGCCGACGAGCGCGCCACGAATCCGCGCGCGCCGCATCGCGGCGAGAAACTCCGGATCCTCGGCGGCTTCCATGGTGATCTGCGTGTAGAACACCATGTCCTCGGGCAGCCGTTCGAGCTGCGCCATCAGGTCGAATCGCTCCTGCCTGAGAGCGGTGAGCCACGCGAGCTGTGTCTTGTCGCTCCGGCGATCCGCGGCCGCCAGATCGGCTAGCGTCACGGGATAGAAGTTGTCGTCCGCGAGAAGGACGAACCGGAATCCCTTGCGGCGCAGCGCGACGACCTCGCGAATGACAGCGGCGACCTGGCGCTGGCGCGGCTTCTGACCGTCGGTGCGCCAGACCGAGCAGAACGAGCAGTGCTTCGGACAGCCACGCACCGTCTGGACGGAGCCCCACATGTAGCGACCGTCCGGCAGGAGGTCCCAGCGCGCTGACGAGAACGACTCGCCCTCGATCCGGCCGCCGTCGGTACTGGCTCTTCGGCGCCCCCTGCGCGCAATCGGAGAGCACGAGACGCCAGACATGATCGCCGTCACCGGTGACCACCGCATGCGCCGCGCCGTGCGTGCGAACTTCGTCCGGAAACAGCGTGGCGTGAATGCCGCCGAAGACGACGAAGGCGCCTTTGCCGCGCGCGATTTGCCCGATGGCGTATCCGCGAAGCGCGTTAGCGGTGTGAATACCAATTCCGACGACGTCGCCGCTGGCGATTCGATCGACATCAAACGACTCGAGGGTCTCGTCGATGATCGAGGGGGTGCCGTACTCCAGGGGGGTCGCCGCCGCGAGAACATACAGCCATCGCGGCGTAATCACGGCGGTGCCGAACGACACGTCGCTTGGATTCACGAGGTGGACGCGCATGTGGGGGCCTTTCCGTCAAAAAGAGCCGGCGATCTTCCTGCCCAACCGGCTGAAGAAGGACGCCGTGGCGACTCCGGCTTTCTGAGAGCCACGACCGATGGCGACGCCTGCGTCGGCCGCCGATGTCCATGGCGGCTCAGAAGCGTCAGTGGGCGCTTTGGTGCTGGACGACGTGGGCGGATGAACCGGCGGAACGGCGACTGCCGGCGGGTCCGGCGGCCGCTCCTCTTTCACGGATTTCACGGGCTCGTCATGCGCGGGTGCGGGGAGCGTGGCAAGGGATCCGGGGTCAACGGCGACGAGGGGCAGCTGGGGAACTGGTTTTGGTCGCGGACGGCTCGCGCCCGGCTGGGCGTCGGCGGCCCGGCGTCCTCGATCGACGTCAGGATACGGCACGGGAGCCGCGACCGAGCCGGCCGACTGCGTCCGGCGGACGCGACGATGCAGCGGTTGAACGACGACCTCCGCCTGTTGCGGCATCGCGCGCGCGACGAGCCGCACACGCGTGAGACCGAGCGCGAATACGGCGAGCCCGACGACGACCACGACGACGCGGGTCGCGGACCACTTCGCGGTCGCCAGCGTATTCGTCGACAGAATCCGCAGGATGCGTGTCCTCAGCGTGGGCGACGAAAACACTCCGACCGCCGACGCCGGGTGATGTCGAACCGGCAGCAGCGTCGCCATGGCGGTGAGGCTGGCCGCGTAGCGTTTGGGATTGCCGGTCAGCGACACGGCCATCTCGTCGCACGCCACCTCCCGCTCGATCCGGAGCTGACGCTCGAGCCACCAGACCGCCGGGTGCCATCCGGCCACTGCCAGCACGCGCGATCTGCAGGAGATTCAAGAGATCGTCGTACCGCTGCACGTGCGCCCACTCGTGAATCACCGCGCGATCGATCTCCTCGTCGCCCAGCCGCCGGACGAACGCGGGGGCCACGGCAATCACGGGCGATCCCCAGCCGAGGACTGCGGCCGCCGGTACGCCGCTCGACACGACCAGGCGCGTCCGGCGCCCGCGGCCACGCACCTCGTTCCAGAACGTCAGGCGCGATTCCAGCGCCGCTGGAAATGGCCGCGACTGGCGTCGTGCCCGCCGGACCGCGACCGACGATGCGATCACGCGGCCCACGCAGATAAGGCACCAGAGCGCCCAGAGACCAGCAATCACCGCCCCCGACGTCCACCACGCAATCGGGATGGCCAGGACCGGCGTGGTCGGCATGGGCGTATCGGCGATCGCCTCCCAGGCCGGCGTCCGGTTCCAGAGCAGCGACACGACCGGCAGCGCCAGGACGGCCAGCAGCGCGATGCCACAGAGGACATAGCGAAACGGCGCACGGGACCGGTCGAGCAGCCGCAGTGCCGCGAACGTCGCAAGCGCGATGGCCGAACCCTGCCAGAGCCAGTTCAACACGTGGTCCACGCGGAGCTCCTTTGCTGACTACGCGTCCTCGATCAACTTCTTGAGCCGCTTCAACTCCGACGCATCGATCTGCTCGTCGTCCAGCACGTTCAGGACGAGGAGGCTCGGCGAGTTGTTGAACAGTCGCCGCGTCAAGTGCCTCAGTGCGCGGCGGCGGGCCTGCCGCTCGTCGACGACGGGACGGTAGACGAACGCGCGGGCGACCTTGTCGTGCGCGACGTAGCCCTTGGTTTCCAGAATGCGCAGAATGGTCTGGACCGTGCTGTAGGTGACCGCGTGGTGTTTCTTGAGCGCGACGCACGACGTCACCGACCGTCACGGTCTGCTCCCGCCAGACGACCGCCATCACGCGGGCTTCAGCGTCGGTGAGGGCGGGGGAGGATTTGCGCGCCATTGCGATGTACTCTTAAATACTTAAGAGATGACGCCGGCGACTATACGCGCGGCCGTGCCGATTTGTCAATTAAAGAATTAAGAGTTCGCTGGCTGGGAGGGCTGGAGGCAGGCAACGAATCCGTGATTGGCAGGCGTCAGTCCAGGCTGTCGCCCCGCCCCCATCGACCAAGAAACTTGGCGATGTCCTCGCCGATACTGCGGGAATCGCTCATTAGCTTGCCGAGCGAATCACCACCGCCGAGGCCCATGGCGCCGATACGTCGCTGCTCGAAGGTCGCCAAGGTTCGTCCCGTCGAGTCCTTGACGGATCCGACGACCTTGACGGACGACTTGCCTGCCCCGAACCCCGCGAAGAGCGCTTCGCGCGACTGCCCGGATCAAGGGTCACAAATTTCCCTTCGACAAGAATTGCTCCGTCGGGCACGTCCTCGTCGACCTTCAAGACGCGCACGGATTTGAAAGGCCCGCTGTTCTGCAAAGCCGTCGCGAACCGCTCTGCGAGCACACGCGGGCCTTCGCTCTGCATTGTCCGGGCTTCTTCCTGGCGTGTCGCCTTGCCGCCCTTGTTCCCGGTGCCGAGATCGGCCATCGAGGCGTCGAACGGACGCATGACGACCGGGACGGAGGTGGGATTGTCGAGGGTCTCGACATACAACACCATCTTGTCGAGCACACCATCCTCAATGGTCTTGACCGGCGCACCAGCGGCCTGGCCAAGCGCGAGACATGTCAGACAGACCACTACCCTGCCCATCGCCCCTCCCGCTCCACACTATCGGCGTTCACGACGTCGACTAGTGTTTCGGCCCATCTGGACGCGGGACCAGATCCGTTCAGGCGGGAGCCTCCGGAGTGCTCACTCGTACCGCAGCGCCGCCATCGGATCGACACGCGTCGCGCGGCGCGCCGGCACCCAGCACGCCGCAAACGCCACCGCCAGCAGCAGCACGCAAATCCCGGCGTAGGTCGCCGGGTCCGTGGGGGTGATGCCGAAGAGCAGCGCCTTGAGGAAGCGCGTGACGCCGTACGCCCCGGCCACCCCGATCGCCACGCCGACGAGCGCGAGCACCAGACCCTGCCGCACCACGAGGCGCAGGATGTCGCCTCGCTCCGCGCCGAGCGCCATGCGCACGCCGATTTCCCGATGACGCTGCGAGACGTTGTAGGACAGCACGCCGTAGAGGCCCACGGCCGCGAGCCCCAACGCCAGCGCCGCAAAGAGCCCGAGCAGCATCGCGTAGAAGCGCGGAGCCGCGACCGACGCCGACACGCGCGCCTCCATCGTCATCACGTTGTCGAGCGGGATGTCGTGATCGACGTCGAGCAGCGCCTGGCGGAGGAACGGCACGAGCGCCAGCGGATCGCTCGCGGCGCGGACGACAAGCGACGTCGCCCCTGCCCGGCCGAAGCGGACGCCCTCGGGCACCTGCGTGAACGGGATGTAGATCTCGGGTTGCGGTTCGGCATCGAGGCCGTTGTGACGGACGTCGCCGACGATCCCGACGATCTCGGCGGCTGCGGGATCGAACATCTGGACGCGGCTCCCGACCGCCCGGCCGCCGGAGAAGAACTGACGCGCGGTCGACTCGCTCACGACAACCACCGGCGTCGTCGTCGCGGTGTCCTGGGGTGACAGCAGCCGTCCGGCAACGAGCCTCAGACCCATGGCCTCGCCGTATCCGGCGCTCACGATCCGCACGCTGGCGCGCGGCATGCTCTGCGGGTCGGCGGGCTCCGGCTGCCCTTCGATACCAAAGCTGAGAATCATGTTCCCCGGCAGCAGCGGCAACAGGTTCGTCGTGCCAACGGCCTTCACGCCGGAGCCAGCGCCCACGCGCGCCAGCAGTTGATCGTAGAACGCCCGCTGCGTCGCCGGCGTACCGTACTTGGTTGGAGGCAGACTGATCTGCGCGGTGATCACGTTGGCCGGGTCGTAGCCGGGGTTCGTGTCAATCAGACGCAAGAAGCTGCGAACGAGGAGGCCGGCCCCGGCGAGGAGCACGATCGACAGGGCCACTTCGGCGACGACGAGAAGGCTGCGCAGGCGATTGCCCTTGAGAAACCGAAAGCCGCCCATTCGCTGAACGCCCGCCTCGTTGAGCGTCGTCAGGACATTGACGCGCGATCCCTGCAGCGCCGGCGCGAGGCCGAACAACAGCCCTGTCGCGACCGACAGCATCGACGCAAACGCCAGCACGCGTCCGTCCACGGTGGCTTCGTCGATCCGCGGAATATTGCCAGGCGAGAGCGCCGGGAGCACGCGTTGGAGGCCGTATGCGAGCAGGACGCCAACGGTGCCGCCGATCACCGCCGAGCATGACGCTCTCGATCAGCAGTTGACGCAGCAGACGTCCGCGCTGCGCGCCGAGTGCGGTCCGGACGGCCAGCTCTCGCTGCCGTGCGGCGCCGCGCGCGAGGAGCAGGTTGGCGATGTTCGCGCACGCGATGAGCAGCACGAATCCGACGGCGGCCACGAGCACGAGCAAGGCGGGCCGGACGTTGGCGACCATCTCCTCTTGAAGCGGAACCAGACGCATGCCCGAGGGAGGCAGATCGCCCGCGCGAACGCCTGGCGGCGGAGGCGGCTGCACGCGCTGCGCGACCGCGGCTCCTTCGGCTTCCGCTTTCGGCAGCGCGACGCCGCGCTTGAGCCGCCCGATCGCACCGAACGCCACGATCAAACGCTGACCAGGACGCTGGGGTTCATTGGACAGCGTCATCGGCGACCAGATCTCCGTGTCGCGATCGGGAAAATAGAAGGCCGCCGGCAGCACGCCGATGATGGTGTATTGCTTATCGTCGAGCACGATGGCTTTGCCGACGATGTCGGCGGTTCGCCCGAAGCGGCGTGTCCAGGCGCTGTCGCTGAGGAGCGCGACCTGGTCGGCGCCTGGCTTCTCCTCTTCCAGGATTGAACAGACGTCCCTTCCGGGGCGAGATGCCGAGCATCGAGAACATGGACGCGGACACCGCCGCGCCGCGCAGGCGGATCGGATCGCCAAGCCCGGTCAGCGTGAAGGACCGCGGCGCATAGGCCGCCAGCCCGTCGAGCGTCTGCGTCGACTCGCGCCAGGCCTGGAACGTATCGCCCGTGACGAACGCACCGCGTGGGCCTCCGCCGCCGCGTCCGCCGCCAGGCCCCGCCGCCCGCACCTGCTCGGCCACCCGGACGAGGTTTGCGGGCTCGGCATACGGCAGCGGCCGCAGGAGCACCGCGTTGACGACGCTGAAGATCGCCGTGTTCGCACCAATCCCCAGCGCCAGCGTCACGATCGCGATGGTTGTCAGCCCCCGCGTCTTCGCCAGCACCCGCACGCCATGCCGCACGTCCTGCCAGAAGCTTTCCATACGTCTCCTTGAGTGGTTCGGGCAGGGCCGGTCAATATCCAATGCCAAATGCTCAATGTTGAAAACTGTTGAATGTTTTCAGATTCAACGTTTGACACTTTGCATTCAGGCTGCGTTGTTTCAGCAGCCTGCAGGCCTGCCGACTGGCTGCCGCGAATCGCTGATAAGACGTCGCGCGCTTCGGAATAGTTGAGGGAGGATCAGGCGGGCTGGGTGTTCGTTTGCGAGGGTGGTCGAGCGAAGGACAGAGCGACGAGGGCAAGCAAGGCGAACCCGGACGCACCGAAGAACGCGTAACTGTACTCACCGAAGCGATCGAACGCGCGGGCGGCAATGAACGGACCGAGAATGCCCGCGACGCCCCACGCGGTGAACAGCACGCCGTAATTCATGCCGAGGTATTTCGTCCCGAAGAAATCAGCCGTCGTCGATGCAAACACGGAGAGCTGTGTCCCATAGCACCAGTACACCGCCAGCACGAGGACGTAGAACAGCACCGGCTGCTGACGGAACACGAACAGCAGCGGCGTCACGATGGCCGACAACAGAATCACCGACCGGAGAGTGGCCAGGCGGCCGAACGTGTCCGACAGCCATCCCGACAGGATTCTTCCCCCTGCATTGCCGATTGCCCCGATACTGATCGCGTACGTCGCCGCAACGGTACTGATGCCGGCCGAGCGAGCGAAAGGTACCAGCTGGCTGACGATCATCAAACCGGCTGTTGTCCCGAGACGATACCCAATCCACAGTAAATAGAATGTGGGCTGCGACAGCATGGTCGCGGTTGGCACGTCCGACGTTGCGCGCGCCGTCGTTTTGGCGGACGGAGGACCCGGCGGCGTATAGCCAGGCGGGGGGTTCCTCAGCAAAGCCGTGGCGGTCATCGTCATCGCAAAGAAGACGAGACCCAGGATCTGGAATGTCGGCCGCCATCCGAGGTGCGTCATCAACGACGTCGCCACTGGGCCGATGATCGCCGAGCCCGCGCCGTATCCTCCCACCATGAGGCCGATCACGAGGCCGCGCTTGTCCGGGAACCATTTCGATCCGACTGGCGTTGGAGCCGAGTATCCAAAGCCATTTCCAATTCCCACGAGGACGCCGAAGGTCGAATAGAAGCCAATGAGCGACGTGGTCCCGCTCGACAGGACAAAGCCGGCGCTGACGAGGACTCCACCGATTGCGGCGCAAATGCGTGGTCCGCGCCGATCCTGCAGCCTCCCCGCGACAACAAAGGACAGCGCGAAGCTCACGATGGCAATCGTGAACACCCACGATGTCTGCGCGCGCCTCCAGCCGAACTCCTTTTCCAGCGGGAGTACGAACACGCTCCAGGCATACAAGGACCCGAGCGCCAGATTCATCAGAACGCCGCCGGCGACGGGAAGCCAGCGGGTCAGGGGCCGGACTCCTTCAATTGGAGCCGTCGTCGGTGTCGTCATAGGCGCCGGATTGCCAAAAGGTCTGCCGTAACGTGCGGCCGCATTTTTCTGGAAAGGTCTATATCAGTCGAGCGCTCGAAAGCCAATCGATAGTTCCGGCACGCCTCGCCAACATCACCTCCGCCGGGAGAACGAACAAACAGCGAAAAACGCTCTGCTCGACGCCGTTGTGGACCTGTTACGATCAGCCACCGCGTGGATTTCGACGGGATGCCCAATCGATTTTCGATCCTGATATTGCTTCTCGCGGCGCTCGCCACGGCCTGCTCGTCGCGTCGGGCGTCGGAGCCGTCGCCGGAGGTCTACCGCGAAGCGGTGACGGCGTTCTACGTCGGCTGTCGGCGATGCAGACCTCGCAGGAAGTGCTCGCGCGCGAAAAGCTCGATCGCGTGGTTGCGCTGGTCCCGCAGGAGCCGGCAGGATGGGCAGACCTCGGATTGCTGCTCTTGCGGCAGCAGGAGCTCGACCAGGGCGCCCAGCAGCTCGCGCGTGCCGCGTCTCTCGCGCCCGACATCGCCGAGATTCAGAAGCTGCAGGCACTCGCGGAGAGCCGACGCGGCAATCTGCCGGAGGCCGTCGCGCACTGGCAGCGGGCGCTCGCGCTGGATCCGAGCGATCGCCAGGCCGCCTACGCGCTGGCGCTGGATACCGAACGCGAAGGCGGTCCCGAGAACGACGCCGCCGCGCAACGCGTGCTCGAGCAGCTCGTCGCGCGCAGCGACAACCTGGCCGCGCGTCTCGAATACGTACGGATCGCGGCGAAGCGCGGAGACAAGGCAGCGCTCGACGCGGCGCTTGCGCCGCTGACGGCCGCGTCCCGTACGTGGTCGCCCGAGGCACAGGAGCAACTGAAGGCGCTGCTGACGGCGGCCGCCGCCAACCCGCGATCGGCGGCCACGCGGGTCGCGTTCCTGAAGAACGTTCTCCTGCGCGAGCCGGCGTACCGGGCGGCGCTTGCCGAGGTCAGCACGCCGCGCGCGGAAGTCGGCCAGCCGCTGATGCGCTTCGTGCGCCTGAAGAATCCGGACCCGTCGCCTGCACCGGCCGACGACGCGCTGACGTTCGCGCTGACGCCGATTCCGGAACTGACGGCCGGCGCCGTGTGGATTGGAGCCGTCTCGCTGACCGGCGATGGCAATCCGGTTGTCGGCGTCGCTGGCGCAGCTGGCGTTCGCCTCGCCGGCGGGTCGGGTGACATGGCGTGCCCTGCGCTGAGAGGCCCGGCACGCACCAACGCCCGACGCCGTCGTCGCCGCCGATCTGAACTACGACTTCCGCACGGATCTCGCGGTTGCGGGTCCGGGCGGTCTCTGCCTGCTGCGACAGACGGATGCGAGCCGCTTCACCGACGTCACGGCCTCGGCGAAGCTGCCGCCGGCGCTCCTTCGCGCGCCAGCCTCTGGCCTCTGGCCGGCCGACATCGACACCGACGGCGATCTCGATCTCGTGCTGGCGCCGCGTGACGGCGGACCGGTAGTCCTCCGCAACAACGGCGACGGAACGTTCACGCCGCGCGATCTCGTTTCCCGGCATCAACGGAGCGCGCGGATTCGTATGGGCCGACATGGACGGTGAGGGCGTTCCCGACGCCGTATTCCTGGACCAGTCGGGCGTCGTGCACGTTTTCATCAGCTTGCGCGGCGGCAGCTTTCGCGCCGGAAACGCTGCCCTCGACGTACGGTGAGGCCGTGGCCATTGCGATCGTGGAGTCGCGCGGCGAGTCGCCGTTCGATCTCCTCGTGCTCGCGCGCGACGGCGCCATTACCCGCGCGTCGCGGAACGCTCGCAACGGATCGTGGACGGTAACCGGCGTGACACGGATCGATCCGCCGTCCGGGCTCGCGCCCGGCGCCGCACGTCTCCTGACCGCCGACCTCGACAACAACGGCGCGGCCGATCTCATCGTTGCCGGCCCCACGGCGACACGTATCCTCCTCGGCGGCGCCGATGGCTCCTTCACAGCACTGAAGGCGACGGTCCCGGCCGGCGTAGAGGCCGCGGCGGATCTCGACGGCAACGGCAGGCTGGCGCTGATCGGCGTCGATCCAAACGGTCGACCGGTCCGCGCGTCGAGCACAGGCGCGAAGACCTATCGCTGGCAGTCGCTGCGCCCGCGCGCCGCGACGGCAACCGGAGATCAACGGATCAACTCGTTTGGCATCGGCGGCGAGATCGAGCTGCGCTCGGGCCTGCATCTCCAGAGACAGGTCATCTCGTCACCGGTGGTGCACTTCGGTCTCGGCGACGCAACCGGGGCCGACGTCGTGCGGATCACCTGGCCGAACGGCGTGCTGCAGGCGGAGTTCAACACCGCAGCCGATCAGGTGGTGAAGGCGACGCAGCGACTGAAAGGGTCCTGCCCGTGGCTCTTCGCATGGAACGGACGCGAGATGTCGTTCGTGACCGACTTGCTGTGGCGGTCGCCGCTGGGCCTGCGCATCAACGCCCAATCGACGGCCGACACGCTGATGACCGAAGACTGGGTCAAGGTCCGCGGCGATCAGCTCGCGCCACGGGACGGATCCTACGATCTGCGCATCACCGCAGAGTTGTGGGAGACGCACTTCTTCGATCTCGCGTCGCTGCTCGTCGTCGATCACGATGAAGGAACCGAAGTCTTCGTCGACGAGCGGTTCGCGGTGCCGCCGCCGACGCTCGAGGCGATCGCGACCGGTCCGGTGCAGCGGTTCGCGACGGTTCGCGGCGACGACGGGGTCGATGTGTCCGATCTGGCGGCGGCGTCCGACTCACGCTTCGTGGATTTCGCCGGCCGCGGCGCCTATCAGGGAATCACGCGCGCGCACTTCGTCGAGATGGACGTGCCCGAGGCCGCGCCGCGCACCGGCCCTCTCTGGCTCGTCGCACAAGGGTGGATTCACCCGACCGACAGCTCGATCAACGTCGCGATCAGCCAGGGCGTCCACGACGCGCCGCACGGGCTCTCGCTGCAGGTCGCCGACGCGGCGGGCCGCTTCCACGACGTTCGCACGGGTCTCGGCTTTCCGGCCGGCAAGGACAAGACGGTCCTCGTGGATCTGGCCGGCGTCTTCGGCTCAACCGGCCCGCGACGCCTGCGCCTCGCCACGAATCTCGAGATCTTCTGGGACAGGCTTGGCTGGGCGGTCGGACGCCCCGACGCCACCGTTCACACGACACGTCTCGAGCTCGCGAGCGCCGACCTCTCGTACCGCGGCTACTCGGTCACCGAACAGGCGACGCCACTCGTACCCGAGCGGCCACGCTACAGGCTGGCAGGCACCGCGCGCGCGCTGGCTCGATCTCGAAGGCTTCTACACACGCTTCGGGGATGTGCGCGATCTGTTGAGGACCGTCGACGATCGCTACGTGATCATGAACGCCGGCGACGAGCTGCGGCTGCGCTTCCCGGAGGCGCCCGCGCCAGGCCGCGGCCTCGTGCGCGACTTCATCGTCGTCGCCGACGGCTGGGTGAAGGATGGCGACTACAATACGACCTTCTCACGGACCGTGCTGCCGCTGCCCACCCATCGGACCGGACGACTACGACACGGCGCCGCGACGGCTGGAGGACGATCCCGTCTACCGCCAGCACGCGGCCGACTTCAGCGAGTACCATACGCGGTACGTGACATCCGAAGGGGCCCGCGAGGCGCTGCACGTCCCAGGCAAACAATGAACCGATCCGTCCGTGCTGTGCTCGTCATCGTCTTCGCCGTCCTGCTGCTCACGCCCTTCCTGATCCGCAAGTTCGGGCGGCCCACCAGCGCCGGCCCGTCCTCCGCGAACGCGAATCCGCTGAAGCAGTACGGCTTCCGCCTGACGGAGTCGGCAAAGGCGGCCGGGCTGGACTTCGTGCACCAGGGTCCGACGCTCGACCCCAAGCTCGCGCACATCATGCCGCAGGTCGCGTCGATGGGGGCTGCCGTCTCCGTCGTCGACGTTGACCGCGATGGACTGCCCGACCTGTACGTCACCGACAGCAAGGAAGGCTCGAGGAACAAACTGTTCCGGAATCGTGGCGACGGCACGTTCGAGGACGTCGCCGAGCGGATGGGCGTCGCCGACGTCAACCATGCCGACACGGGGGTGTCGATGGGCGCCGTGTGGGGCGACTACGACAACGACGGGTTCGACGATCTGTTCCTGTACCGGTGGGGCCGTCCGGATCTCTTTCACAATGATCACGGCCAGGGCTTCACGCGCGTGACGGAGCTTGCGGGTCTGCCGCAGTGGGCCAACGTCAACACGGCCGTGTGGCTCGACTACGATCGCGACGGGCTGCTCGATCTGTTCGTCGGCGGGTATTACCCGGAGTCGATCAACCTCTGGAAGCTCGCCGATACGCACATGATGCCGGAGAGCTTCGAGTACGCGAACAACGGCGGACGCAAGTACCTGCTTCACAATCTGGGCTCCGGCCGATTCGAGGAGGTCAGCGAGCGCGTCGGGCTCGCGTCGCGGCGCTGGGCGCTCGCGGCCGTGGCGGCGGATCTCCGCGGTACCGGCTATCCGGACCTCTTCGTCGCGAACGACTACGGCGTCTCCGAGTACTTCGCGAACGATCACGGCACGTTTCGCGAAGTCGGACGCGAGGCGGGCGTGGGCTTCGCGCCCAAGAGCGGGATGAACGCGTCGGTGGGCGACGTGCTCAATCAGGGCCGGTTCGCGATCTACGTGTCGAACATCTCCGAGGAAGGCATCCTGCTGCAGGGCAACAACCTGTGGGTGCCGACGACCACGACGACGAATACGATCCCGAAGTACGAGAACCTCGCGCGGTCGATGGGCGTCGACCTCGGCGGCTGGAGCTTCGGTGCGCAGTTCGCCGATCTCAACAACGACGGCTTCCTCGACCTGTACGTGGTCAACGGCTACGTCTCCGCCTCGCGGACGGACAGCTACTGGTACGATTACTCGAAGGTTGCCGGCGGCAACCAGATCGTGATCTCCGACGCGAAGAACTGGCCGGCCATGGGAGACCGGAGCCTTGGCGGCTACCAGCAGAAGAAGGTCTGGATCAGTGACGGCGCCGGACACTTTCTCGACGTCGCGCAGATGGTCGGCGTGACCGACCGCTACGACGGACGGTCGATCGCGGTGGCCGACCTGTCGAATCGCGGCGTCCTGGATGTCGTCGTCGCGAATCAGCGCGGGCCGCTCCTGCTCTATCGCAACGAGGTCGCGCCTGGGCCGCGACTGGATCGGGTTCGACCTCGAGGGAGCCTGCCGATCGGGCGTTGCCACCAGCGGGTGCAGCAATCGCGGCGCGATCGGCGCGGAGGTCACCGTGTTCTGGAGTGGCCAGCAGCAGGTCCAGGAGGTCTCCGGCGGATCCGGATTCTGCGCGCAGAACCAGCGGCGCCTGCACTTCGGGCTCGGCAGCGGCGCGAGCGTCGAAAAGGCGGTGGTGCGATGGCCATCGGGCAAGACGCAGGTGCTGCCGCATCCCGAGGCCAACCGCGTTCACAAAGTCGAGGAACCCGCATGACGATGCCCAGCGCGGTGCCGGCGCCGCCGGGCGCGCCTCGACGGCTTCGATTCGATCCGCGCTACCTCGCGCCCACGCTCATCACCTGCGTGCTGATTGCCGGGCAGATCTCGTTCGGCTTTCTCGAGAGCTGGTCCCGCACGTTCCTGGCGATCGCGACGGCGATTGCCGTGGAGCTGGTCGCCGTTCGCGCGTTGTATGGCAAGTGGCCGCACCTTGCGAGCGCGTACGTATCGGGGATCAGCGTCGGCATTCTCGTCCGCTCACCGGCGTTCTGGCCGTACGCGCTCTGCGCGGCGATCTCCATCACCTCGAAGTACGTTCTGCGGATCGGCGACCGGCACATCTGGAACCCCACCAACTTCGGCATCGTCGCGATGCTCCTGCTGGCGGCCGATACCGTTGCCGGCCTGAGCGTGCAGTGGGGCAACAACCTGCTGCCGATGGTGTTCGTATGGGTGTTCGGCGCGATCATCCTGCGGATGGTGCATCGCCTGCACATCACGCTGACCTACGTCGCGTCGTTTCTGGTGCTTGCCGTGCGTGCGGGCCTGGATGACGGGGCATCCGGTGTTGAGCGAGGTTGCGCCCATCACCGGACCGATGTATCAGCTCTTCATCTTCTTCATGATCACCGACCCGAAGACCACGGTGGGACCGAAATGGGCGCAGTGCCTCGTTGCGTTCCTCATCGCGGTCCTCGAAGCGGTGTTCCGTCTGATGCAGTTCGTCTACGCACCGTTCTATGCGCTCTTCATCGTAGGGCCCATCGCGAATCTGATCGAGATCGGCCTCGACGAAGGCGTGCCGGACGTCTAGACGAAGACCCTAGCTCACAAAGACACCGAAGACGTGTCGGTGCTTGGTCCTGGTCGTGACGCTATCGTCACCGCGCCAGAATCCTCCGCTGGTTGGCCAGGATCTTCGTCTGGTTCCCTTCGATTCGCTTCTGGTTGCGAAGCACCTGATCGAGCTTCCGCTGGTTGGCGATGATGCTCGCCTGGTTGGCCTTGATCTCCTTCTGGTTCTCGAGCACCCGATCGAGCTTCTGCTGGTTCGCGAGCAGCCTCATCTGGTTCCGGAGAATCTTCGCCTGGTTCGCAATCACTTCACGTTCGCTCATACACACTCCTGTCGGTTGCGTTATGGGCGATGGCACGCAGGCCTGAAGGCCTGCCACATGGTTCCGAGTACCGCCTGCGCTACGAGAGAACCTGCCGGAATCATTCCCGTGCGTTCGAGAAGCCGGACGATGTCGTCTTCCGTGGCCTCCAGCTTGGACGCGGAGGCCAGAAGATCCGCCGCGAGGACGGGATACCAGTCGCGACGACGGCGATCGAGCAGGCCGGCCGTGTCGAACGGTTCGATGGCGCGATCGATTCGCGCCTCGAGCGCCTGACGCGCCGGCCCGTGCGGCGCCGACGCAGCGAGCGCAGCACACGCCTCGAGCTCCGGCCCGAACGATCGGATGTGCGCGGAGCAGGAACCCGGGCGCCAGGTCGGGGCGACCGAGCCTGCGCGCCGCTTCGCTGAAGCTGGCCGCGGCGAAATACAGAAGGCTCAGCCTCTTGAACAGCGGAGGATCCGTCATCGTGGCGTACAGCGCCGCGACGAGACGCTCCGTCGCGTCCAGCTCGGCGAGCGTTGTCTCCTCGTAGGTCTGAAGCAACGCGTCACGTTCGGCTCCAGGCGACGTGCGCTCCAGCAGATCGATCAGCCGCAGCGATGCCCAGCAACGTCAGTGGAAAGCCGGTCGAGAGGAGCGGATCGATCACGCCCGCGGCGGACGGCAGCAACGCCCAGCCCGGCCCTGCTGCGCGTGCGCTGCGGAACGCCAGGCGAGGCGAGTGGATGAACGGCAGCGATCGGGCGTGACGTCCGGAACTGATCCGAGACGGATGGGAGCATCTCGAGCAGGCGATCCCATGCCGGCGCACCGTCAGCTGCGCCGATCGCAGCGGCCGCTGAATCCGTCAACGCGGCGCCCGCGCTCGTGATGCCGTTGTTGAAGCGCAGCACCCAGATCCACCCGCCGGGAAACACATGGTGAACCGCCGCATCGTCGATCGGATAGGGCGGGGCCTCGGCAGCGGGACGCACGCCGATCCCAGCGCTCGACGCCTTCGAAGTGCGTGAAGAGTCCCTGCGTCGGCGGCAGCCATCGACGCGTCGCCTCCGGCAGCTGCAGCGCATGATGCAGGAACCCGCGCGGACCGGTGGCGTCGATGACGAATCCCGCCGTGATCCGGACGGGTTGAGCGTTTCGCACTCCTTCGAGGATCGTGTGTCCGCCCTCCTGGCGAATGGACTCGAGCCGGGTCATGTCCAGGTAGATGGCGCCTTCCTGCTGCGCCTCCTGCACGAGCGCGTGGTCGAAGTCCGGGCGGTACCAATGCGTGTCGGCAATCTCGTCGTGCGGGCTGGCGGCGACGAGCAACTGCCGCTCGCGCGCGGCCGTGTCGGTGAACGCGGATCCGGGCTCGTGAAAGAAGAACGTGAACCCCCGCTTGAGGCCGCACGCCACGTCCGGTCGTGCGCGCTGCCACGGCCCCCACTTCGCAAACGCCCGGACGCGCGGCAGGTCGTACCGGTCCGCGAGCTCCTCGAGCAGGAGGTTGGCCAGCGGCGTGGAGGACTCGCCGATGGCAAATCGCGGGTGACGCCCTCGCTCGACGAGCACGACGCGCTGCCCTCTCTTGAGCAGCGCGAGCGCCGCCAGCGATCCGCCGAATCCGGATCCGACGATCGCGACGTCGGCGTCGATGTGTGCGTCAGGCGTGAGCGTCATTGAAGCACTGCGTGACGGCCCGACGGACACGCGGGCGCCGGCAGAACACGCTGCTCCAGGTTCATCGTCTTCAGGCGATCGCGTCGCTGCGCCAGGCAGTGCGGACAATCAGCAAAGCGGTCGAGGTCCCAGAGATCCACGAAGACACGACCGCGACCCGTCGCATGGGTCAGCGCCAGCGCGAAGCTGCGCTCGATCTCGTCCAGATCGGGAGTGGTGAAGGAGCCCATCGCCGCCAGGGCCTCCATCGCGCCGTTGCCCGACCGCGTTGGAACCAGCGAGATGACGCCCGCGCCGCAGGCCAGGGCCGCGTCGACGGACGCCAGCAGCCATGCGTCCTGCTCGTGCGCCGCGACGAATGGCGGCGCGATGAGCAGGAAGACACGCAGCGCCACTCCTCGCTCCTCGAGCGATCGCGCGGCTCGTTCGAACTGTTCGAGCGTGAAACGCTTGTTCAGGCGATCGAGCGCTGCGGGATGCGCCGTCTCGAGCCCCATCGCGACTTCGAGCTGGATCGCGGGTCCGTCGCAACGATCTCCGGCGAGCCAGCGATCCGAGCAATCGGTCGACCCGGGGACCGATGAGCGCCGGATGCGATTCGACGATCACCTGCGAGAGGCCGGCGAGCGCCGCCGCCACGCCGTCGTAGTCGGTGTCCGGAACGGCACGGGGATCGAAGAAGCTGCCGGCGTTGTACAACTTCATCCCGCTGACCGGCACGCGCCGGTCTTGCACGATCGTGCGCGCGGCCGCGACCTGGGCGGCGATCGCGCCGGCAGGCGAGTCGGTGACGGTGGTGTATTTCCACAGGTCGCACATCGCGCACCGCCACGGGCACTCGCGTCCCGTCAGGAACACGGTTGCCATCGCGCGTTGCGGTGCCGTCCGCGGTCCGTTCGTCCTCGACGAGCACGCCCTGATGCCGCCAGGGATCGTGTGGGGCCTGGGACCACGGCGTTCGACAATGAATCGATCGCGCCCGGATGCGGACGCCGGGTAGGCGTCAGGCTCAGGCATACATCCGCTCGAACGCCTGACGGTAGTCGCGCTCCGATCGGCCGAGCCGCTGCCGCATCGTGTCGATCGGTGTCGCGCCATGCTGGAACCGGCGCTTGGGGAAGACGGGCATGTCGATCCCCGTGACGGCCTTGACCCCGCGCCGGACGATGTCGCCCTTCAGCGCATAGAGCGCCGGCACGTCGTACCGCGTGAGCTCGGCGAACGGAATGGCTTCGGCGACCTCGATCACGTTCGGCCGCGTGTAGGGACTGAAACCGGCGAACCCGTGCCTGGCGGCCGGCGCATACGTCCGCACATAGCTGCGGCTCAGACCGCCGCTGTAGGTGAGCGAGTGCTTGATGCGGCCGACGCCCCACCCTTCCTGATACAGCATCACGTTGTCGACGACGCTGCGGATCGTGAGCTCCGGGTTCTCTTCGATCGGATAGTCCTTCAGGTTCTCGTCGCCGCCATCGCCGTCGACGAGGTATCGCCAGTCCGGATAGCGCGCGCGAATGCCCTCACACAAGAGCAGGCCCATTGCCGCGCATTCGACGTCGAGCGACTTGTAGTCTTCCAGCACGCGCAGCGTCTGTTCGACGCTCAGGTCCTGCGGACGCCCGCCGATCTCCTCGAGGAACATCGACAGCCCGACGGCGTTCAGAAACTGATGCGCCTGCTCGACGTCCGGCCCGCCGCCCAGATCCAGCACGAACGCCTTGAGCCGCGCGGGCGTCATGCCGAGCCGCAGCATCGTGTGATACGTCACGAGGAACACCGACCCGCTGTCGATGCCGCCGGAAAAGCTCACGCCGATCGGCTCCGCGCGGCCGTTCCGATCGACGTCTGTCAGCCACTTCGCAATCTCGTCGGCCAGCGCACCGATGTAGCGCCTGCCGATCTCGTCGAGATCGGGCGGGCACGTCCCGCGCGCCGGCGTAAAGAAGCGCGTGTAGGTAGGATCCGGATCGGGACAGCCCACGAGCGCCAGCTCGACGATGTGGTGGGCCGGCACCATGCGGGTGTAGCTGGGGTGAAACTGCGCCTCGAGACCGGCCTCTTCGAGCGTGCGCTGCAGGACGTCGATGCGATCCGCGACGAGCAGCGCCGGACCCTCGTGCCGCTTCGCAAGGAAATACCGCATCGGCCGATCGAGCGACCGCGCCATCCTGACGGTGATCCCGTCGATCGTGACGAGCGCGAACGAACCGTCGATCGATCGAACGGCCGCCGGATCGCCGCTCCGCACGCGGCGCCGCGCCTCGGCCAGGTCCACGTTGTACAGTTGGTTGACGCGCGGGTCGAGCAGATCGACGACGCGTTCGATAGGGCGTTGCATCCGGGCATTGTACGGCAGTGTCATGGCGGAGGCGCTCCGGCTCGCCGGCGACGCATCAGCACCTTCACCCAGAGCGCGCCGATCGCCACGAACGGGAAGATGTAGACCACCAGCAGGAGCGGCGCCGGTCGGAGATCGTAGGTCGCGTCCACTTTCGTCTCCACGTCCGCACGGCCCAGCGGTCCGTCCACGTGGACCTGGACGGCGAACGGGCCCTCGTGATCCAAGAGCAGCGCGACGAACTGCCGCGAGGCGGACCCGTCAACGGGGTTCGCCTGTCCTGTCCGGGCCTGACCCGGGCGGTCGAGCGGGCGGATGGTCACGTCCGCGCGCGTGGCGGACGGAATCGATCCGCCACGACCGGACGGCTCGAGCACGACCCAGAACTTCCCCGCCGCCGTCGTGTCATCGGTCGAATCCGGATCGCTCCAGATCGAGATGTCGTAGGCACCCACGATCCGATTCGACAGGATGGGATACGGCGGACCGCTGTGCGCGCGGACGACGGCCGTTCGCGAGAACAGCATGGCAACCGTCAGGACCGTGCCGAATGACACGCGCCGCGTCATCCGCCGAGTCCCGTTCCTCTCATCTCCATCGGCTGGGCGAGAATCCACAACGCGAGCACGGCAAGCCCCAGGATCAGCACGCTCCACGGGGCCGCGGCGCGCGCCGCCGTTCCGGGCGATTCGCGCTCGGCAATCCGGTGCGTAATGACGAGCGAGCCAAGCAGACCAAGCAGCACCGACGCCGATCTGCAGCGGGAACACGGAACCGGGCCGCATGCCGACCCAGCGCCAGCTCGGCTCTCCAAGAAGCGCGCGACCGGCGGCGTCGATCGCGGCACTCTGGACCACCGGCACGATCGTCAGCAGACCGGTCAGGAAGTGAAAGCCGTAGTGCGCGAGCCAGACGCCGGTGCCGAAGGGAATCAACGCGTAGGCGTAGCGGACCGCGATGTCCTTCACCCGCATCGACGATCGGGTGAGACGCCGCGTTGCGAAGCCTGCGCCGCTGCAGAGCGCCAGCGGCAGGACCACGAGCCCTGCGACGAAGATGAGCCCGAGGACCGGCGCTTCCGACGTGGTGCGCAATTCCCGCGCGATCCATTGTTCGGCGGAGTAGACCGGGCCCACCATCGCGAACGCGTTGAGCAGCGCGCCGAACGTGAAGATCACCGCCAGCGCCGCCAGATCCGCTCGACGCGAGAGCCTGCCGATCGACGACCGCAGGCGATCGTCGGTCAGCTCCTCGCCCGGCACGCGGAAGCCAATCGTGACGTTGTCGTGCGGACACGCCTGCACGCAGTCGAGACAGAACGTGCAGTCGAGGTTGCCGACCTTCGACGGCAGAAACAACGCGAGCTCGCAGCCTCGCTGAAGGATCCTGGCCGGCACGGCCTTGTCGCGCCGGCCCTTGATGCAATCGACCGTGGCGCAGCTGTGGCACACCGCCGGCTCGCGCACGCCGAGCTCCAGCGGCGACAGCGTGGACACCGCGAAGTTGAACTGACCGACCGGGCAGACGTGCTTGCAGAAGGCCGCGCCGGAGAACGTCAGATCGACGAGCACGGCCGCCGCGAAATAGCCGACGATGAGCCACGCGGTTGCCGCCGGCAGCGCCCAGAGGTCGAACAGCTCGTAGATGAAGAGCACGCCGACGAAGAGCACCAGCGCAACCCACTTCTGCCCGAGCCACCGCGGCCAATGGCGGGTGGGCCGGTGGAAACGGCGGCCGACGTCGCGCACCAGGATCATCGGACAGGCGCCGCAGAACGCGTTGCCGGCCGCCAGCAGCACGCCGATGAGCAGACCCCGATAGTGGATCCACGTCAGAACCGTCGCGAGGTTCTTCGGCGCCAGCTGGGGACCGGCGAACCCGTGCACCACGATCGCGATCGCCACGAGCAGCAGCACGAGTTGCGTGGCCGTGCGCAGCCGCCGCCAGCGCAACAACGGGCCGACAATCGGCCAGCGAAGGATATCGATTTCAGGAATCGACGGCTCGTGGCGGGCCATCGCGTGTCACCCGGACGGCCGGACGTTGGCGACGTCGATTCGGCGCTCGATCCGTGCGCCGTCTGCGACGCGCCGCGGAGACCAGCAGCACCCAGTCACCTTGCATGGGAAATGCGAACGACACCTCGTACACGCCGGCCGTCCGCTCGACGGCGTCCGCCAGCACGGGCGCCATGCCCGGGTGCGACATGTGTCCTTCGAGGCTCACCCTTGGCGCCTCTGCACAGGAGCGCCCGTCTGATCGCGAAGTGATCACCGTCAAGGTTGCGGGGCCGACAATCAGCCGGCTGCGGGCGAAGGGACCACTGCACCTCCAGTGGTGGACCGGCGTGATCCCTTCGTCCGCAGCCGGCGAGGCCGACCGCCAACGGCACGAGCCCGAGCACTCGCCAGGAGCCGGCCGGCGGCGATGGCTCACGCCGCGGCGGACCACCCCGCGGCATGCGCCGCGCACGCGCATTGCGGCCTGCTCTTCTCCGCGGCGGGCGGAAACAGATGGTAGTACATCGCAATCACCATCGGGATGAAGACGATGGTGTTGTAGAACAGATGCAGCTCGACGCGCGGGACCCAGAGCTGCACGAGGCTGGTAGGCACCGGACGGCCCATCAGGTTGTGACCGATGATCGCCTGCGTCTGCAGAATGGCATGCTCGATGTGGTGGAAGAACTGGATCCAGAACGCGAGCATCCACCAGAAGTGATCGACCTTGCCGGTGAAGCCGCCGCGCAGCGTCCACAGGCCGATGAGCATCACCACCGCGTAGCCATAGTGAAGCGCTTCGGACTTGATGAGCCACGGAAAGAGCAGCCCGAGCGCTCCGCGCGCTTCCGGCACCGGCCACCCGAGCAGATAGATCTGCAGGCCCTGAAGCAGATGCTCGACCCAGTGCGCGAGCACGATGACCATGAACAGGCGCAGCGCCGGCTCGTGCCAGTCCGTGTCGACGCGTTCCATGAAGGTCCCGTGCGAGTTGACGCCGACGGCTCCCGCGGTGGCCGTGCTCATGACGCTACATCCTCTCTATCGCGACATCGATTTCTGGGACCGAGTTCACTTGACGCTGTGATCCATCGTGCGCCAGATCTTCGTCAGCGCGAAAATCCCCGCCAGCGCCGCGATCGCCAGCACAACATGGCTCGCGGTCCGCAGCGGCGGCGGCTGATGGCTGCTCGTCCACATCCACCCCAGCGTGACGATGGTGAGGAGAGCCAGGATGAACACTGTAATACCGATCCGTACCGCGTTCATAGCGCGCTCCCTGTCGAGCTCCATCAGAACCTGACGACCGTCTCGACGTAACCGAAGTGACCGCTGGGATCGTTCGGAAAGCTGCCCTTGATCACGTCGTGGCCGGCCGCGTGGCCATAGTACAGATTGACGCCCAGATGGGGAGTCGGCTGCGTGTCGGCGCTCAGATCCCAGAAGGTTGCGAGCCCGTCGTGGCCGAAGCTCGGACGCCCCGCGTAACCGAACGCGTCCGACTGACCGGGCCCTCCGCCTCCGTACCAGAGGTCCGCGCGATTGGCGAGCCGGAGACTGTGCACCTCACTGCGAATCGTGGCCTTCGGGCTCGGACGGATCGCGAACAGGCCGTAGGCGTCCTTCAGGTTCATCATGTTGTAGAACGGGAACCTCGCGTACTGACGCGTGGCACCCAGGGCCTGATAGAAGGTGCCGTTGCGGCCGTCCTGCGGGTTGTCGTCGCCGCTCGAATACCGGTAGCCGGCGCGCAGCCAGGGCTTGAGGGTCGGCTCCGGCGGCTGCCACCCGAATTCGCCGAACGCGGCGCTCGCGCGCTGCGACAACTTCCCCCACGATCCGGTCTGCGCCGCTACCCACCCCAGCATGTCGAACTTGCCGGACTTGCCGCCGTCCAAGACGTGGACGTAATCGGCGCCGACGGTTGCGAGCGAGATCGTCTCGCGATCGGCGGCGCGAATCGCGGTTGGACGATTGTCCGGCTTCACGACGTCGTCACGATGATCGACGTAGCCAACCGTGAACGCCCGGAACGATCCGGCGCCGTTGCTGGCCTTCACCGCACGGTTGTAGGCGCCGTAATAGACCTCGATGTCGAGCTCCTTCCACCCGTCGAGGTGCACGCCGCCTGCGGTCGGTCGCGCGCCGAACCCGCTGACGGTGTTCGCGCCGGTGCTCCACGAGAACAGCGCGCCGTCCACGCTGCGCTGCGCCGCGGGAAACGCTTCGTTCGAGAGCAGTCGATGCGCGACACGTGACTGTACCAGCCCCGCGACGGTGGCATCCGGAATCTTCGCCTCGGTCCCGTCGAAGAACTCGAATCGTCCGACCTTCAACGTGGACTTTCCCAGCTGCTTGAATTGCAGGAAGGCCTGCTTCAAGAAGAGCGTGCCCTGGTTGCTGTGCAGCTCGTTCGCACCGTAGTAGCTGCCGCCCAATCCCAATGCGCCCTGCGGCGGGGGCGCCACCGCGTTGTCGGGCACGCTGAAGTACGTGGGTTGGGCGACCTCGACCCGCCAGTCGAACGGTTTTCTCGTCTGGCCGACGCCGACGCGAAGGAGGGAGTCGTCGAACGCGTAGTCGTTGTTGCCGACCGGACTGTCGAACCAGGTCCAGAGCTCGACGCGGTTACGCCACGCGACCGACACGTCGAGCGAACCGAGCGTCAGCCCCTGCTGGCCCGCGCCTTCCGTTCGCGGCGGTCCAGGCGGCCGTTGTGCCTGCGCGAAGACAACCGCCGGCGTACCGAGCGCAGAGAGCGCCAGCACGCACATCAATCGCCGCATCCATATCCTCACGACCTACCGGAGTGAAACAGGTGACCGCCTGTTTTTGTGGCGGCGATTCTCCGACGGCCAAGCGTGTCGGTCAATAGACGGTTTGCACTACGAGCGGGCGGAGCGGAGAACGTCGCGCTCGTGCGCCAGTGCGGCGCTGACCTCGACGGTGTACGGAGGATCGGACGGGTTCAGCCCACGGATGCGGGCGGGCAGGCGATCCAGCTCCCGCGCAGACCGCGACCGTGCCGCGTCGAGCGTCACCCGGCCGTCCACGCTGCGCCGTCCGCCGACCATCACACGCTGCAGTAAAGGACGTCCCAGGGGCGATTCGTCGCGAAGACCCAGGACATCATGAGCGGCCAGGCCGTCTTCTTCCACGCGAAAGATCTGCTTCCGGCCCGGCAGCACGGCCTTGCCGGATGACAGCTTGAGGCGTGGCCGGCCGGCGTACTCGACGAGCTTGTACACGATGTCGAGACCCGGCGCGTCGCGCGACACGGCCATGTCGGAGCCGACGCCGAAAGCCTCGATCGGCGCGGCAGCCGTCACCAGCCGGGCGATCTCGTCCTCGTTGAGCCCGCCGCTCGCGAAGATCTGCACCCGGTGGAGTCCGGCATCGTCGAGCATGGCGCGCGCCGCGACGGCGAGGTCCTCCAGATTTCCTGAATCGAGACGCACGGCGCGGACGCGGAAATTCGTCCCCAGCTCGCGCGCGAGATCGATCACCTTGCGGACGCCCACGAGCGTGTCGTACGTATCGACGAGCAGCGTCGTGTCCGGATAGAGACGGGCGAACGCGCGAAAGGCGTCGTATTCATCGTCGTGCGCCTGTACGTAGCTGTGCGCCATCGTGCCGGCGAGACCAACGCCGTACGCCTGACCGCCAGCCACGTTGGACGTCGCATCCACGCCGGCGATGTGGTACGCCCGCACGGCTTTGATCCCCGCGTCGATGCCGTGCATCCGGCGCAGTCCGAAGTCCACGACGGGCCGCCCCTGCGCGGCCTCGACGACACGCACCGCCTTCGAGGCGAGCACCGTCTGCACGTGGACCTGGTTCATCACGAGCGTCTCGACGAGTTGTGCCTCGCCGAGCGGCGCGTCGATTTCGAGAATTGGCTCGTTCGCGAAGACCGGCGTGCCTTCCGGGACCGCACACACGTCGCCCGTGAAGCGCAGGCTCTCCAGGTACCGCAGGAATCCATCCGAAAAGCGATCGAGCGACGCGAGGTACCCGAGCGCCGGCTGATCGAAGCGCAGCGTCTCCAGAAACGTCAGCACGTCGTCGAGACCGCAGGCCAGAAGGAAATTCCGTCGTTCGGGCAAGCGTCGGACGAACAGGCTGAACGTTGCGGTGCCGCTCATCTGCTCCTCGAAGTAGGCCTGGAGCATCGTGAGCGCGTAGAGGTCCGTCACGAGGACGGGGCTGAAGCGCGGTGTCCCGGTCACCGGGCTATTTTGCTGCAGACCGGTCCATGATCGTCAGGCCCAGGCTCCCCACGAGCCCGGCGACGCACAGCCACGCGAACAGATCGCCAATCCGCGCATAGAGTGTTCGGACACCTGTCATCGGGACCTGTACGGTGAGCGTTCCATCACCGGGCGCAAAAGCGTCTGCGACGCCCAACACCCGACCCCACGGATCGACCGCGCTGGAGATTCCGGATGCCGCCGGGCGCAGGAGCGAGGCGCCGTTTTCGATCGCGCGGAAGGCAGCCATCTGCGCGTGGACGCTCTTGATGGCCTTCCATTCGTTGGCCGGCACGATGAGGACGTCCGCCTCACCTTGACCCGCCTGACGAACGAACTCGGGGAAGTCCGCATCGAAACAGATCGCCGTGGCCAGGCGGCCCACCTCGGTCGCAACGACCGGCAACCGCCCGTCGCCGCGCTTCATGATGCCGGCTTCCCAGCCGGCCACCGGGTGGGTCTTCAGGTACGACACGAGAATCGTGCCCTTGGGATCGATCAGGACGGCCTTGTTCTCGAACGGCAAGGACTCCTGGAGGTGCACCGTGCCCAGCCCCATGGCGAGGTAAACGTGCTCGTCGGCTGCCAGACGCCTCGCGCGTTCGATGAACGCCGCTTCGTCCTCGGCGAAGACCAGCAGGTTCTGCTCCGGCCAGGCGATGAGCCGCGCGCCCGCTCGCGCTTCCCGCCGACTGCCGTTCAGAAACCAGTCATGGAGCCGCGCCAGCTTGCCGGCCATCCGCGTTCGTTCGTCCGCCGACAGACGTCCTTCGGCAATGCGCGTCATCTCGCCTGGAGCGAACAGGTCGGTCGGCCGATTCAGCGTGGCCATGCGCATCGACGGCCGGTCCGTCGGCGCCGTCCTCAACCGAAGGCTGCCGCCTAGGACAACCGTTCCAAGAACTCCGATCAGGATCAGAACCGGTGTGCGTACGACACTCCACTCGAAACCGCGGCTCCCGGCCCATTCGATCGTCGAAGCGAACCACGCAACGAGGAACGTGATTCCGTAGATCCCGACGAACGCGGCCACCTGCATCAACGCAAGGTTTCCGTATTGCGTGTAGGCAATCGATCCCCACGTTGCGGCGGGAGAAAAGCGCGCGCGCAGGAACTCTGCCGCAACGAACGCCATCGGAAACGCCAGCGTCCATCCCGCGGAGGTCATGCGCGTAACAACGAGGCGGTCGATGGCGAACGGCAACACGAACACCGTGCAGTTGAAGGCGACGATCGCGTAGTACGCGGGGCCAGTCACGGGCAGCGTGCCACGAAGGCCAATTACGAGTGCGGCGTACACCGCGAGCCAGACGAACGCGATCCCGTACAGCGGCATCGACCGTGACGCATGGAGGAGGACCGTCAGCGCCAGCCATGCGGCCGGCGCAACGGCAAGCCGCGTGAACAGCGTGATGGATACCGCGCCAAGGAACAGCCAGACGAGTGCAGCCGCTTGCGCCAAGGGGCACCTCCTGTCTCAAGGCCCTCGGAAGTGCCACAATGATGACCGGGCGCACAGGTGCATTCCATGGCCGCACACGCCAATTCATTGACCCAACGCGTCACGAAGCCGGTCAAGGACGGCGCGCACCTCTGGAGCATGCCGGCACGCGACGTCAAGGTCTTCGTGGACACGCTCGGCCGGCTCGGGTACGACGTCGCCTCCCTGCTCACATCGGCCCGCCTTCGCGATTCAGATCTCAACGATGTGGATGCGCGGATTCCGTGCGAGGCGCTGGGAATGCTCATCACGGGCGCGCAGCTGCAGCGGTTCACGCCGAACATCGGGCTCGAGGTCGCGCGGATGACGCCGCTCGGTGCGTATCCGCTCCTCGACTATCTCGTGGTCACGTCCGACACCGTCGGCTCGGGCGTCCAGCAGCTTGCGCGATACCAGCGCCTCGTCGGCAATCCGATCGATCTCCAGGTGCGCGACGAAGGGGGGGACGTTCGCCTCCTCATGGCAGACGGCGCGGCGCCGTTCAGCCTTGAGTTTCTCGCCGCGCTGATGGTCCTGCACCTCCGTCACGAGACCGACGGACGATTCGCCGTGACGAGCATCTCGTTTCGGCACACGCCCGACGACGTTCCTGCATTCGAACGTGCGCTCGGCTGTAGCGTTCGTCCCGCATCGTCGTGGAATGGCCTGGCGGTCCCACCCGACGCCTGGCGCCTGCCGCTTCGCCGGCGGGATCCTATCCTGCGCCACATGCTGGAATCGCACGCCGAAGCGATCCTTGCGGAGCGGTCGCCAAGGGGCGGCGTGGCGCTCGACGTCCGGCGCGCCTTGTCGCCATCCATGATCACCGGGGACGTGCGGATCGGCGCGCTCGCTCGTCAGCTCGGGATGTCGGGGCGAACGCTTCAACGACGGCTTGCCGCTGAGGGCGTGTCGTTTCAACAGCTGCTCGACGAAGCACGGAAGGAGGCCGCGGGACGTTTTCTGCGCGAGCAGGCGCTCGCGATTTGCGAGGTCGCGTATCTCGTGGGTTATTCGGAGCCGGCGCCCTTCCACCGCGCGTTCAAGCGGTGGTATGGGATGACCCCCGAGCTGTTCCGTCGGAAACACCGGCATCGCTCCGATCCGCGTCCCTGACGCCTCAGGCGGGACGAGCGATCGAGGTCGGCTTTCCGTGAACCGTTCGAGAACGAGTCGGTCGCTCGTCGTGCAACTCGACGCCAAGGCGCGATGCGAGCTGCCGTCTACCAGCCGGCGTGAGCCGCACAACGCGACTGTCCAGATCCTGCACCAGCCACTTCTGCTGCAATGCGCGGCGAAGGATCGCCCCGCCCAGCGCGCCGGCAAGATGCGGGCACCGCTCGCTCCAGTCCACGCACGCGAATGCGAAGCGTCGACGTAAGGCACGCGCGGCGTCCACGTCCACGCCCAGCGATTCGAATCCGGCACGGCCGCGCGGCGTGAGATCACAGGACGCGTCGGCCTGCGGTACGGTGAGCCAGCCCAGCGCGCTGAGGCGATCGTAGATTTTCACGCCGAGCGCACCGGCGAGGTGGTCGTAACATGTTCGTGCGGTGCGCAGCGCGTGCGGCGTGTTGACCGCAACACCTGGCCGAACGTCGCCAGCGAGCAGGCTCAAGGCCTCGAGGGCCGCGGCAACCTCTGCACGCTCCAGGCTGTAGTAGCGATGCTTCCCCTGCGCGAAGACCTTCACGAGACGCAGCGTCTTGAGCCGCAGCAGGTGCACGCTGGCCGTAGACGGCGTCACGTTCGCGAGAATCGCGAGCTCGGTGCTCGTGCGGGCACGACCGTCCATGAGGCCGTACAGCATCCGCGCGCGCGCGGGCTCGCCGATCGCCGAGGCAATGGGAGCGACGGCCGCGTCAGGATCCTCGACATCCATGATTTGATGGTAAACGAATCGTTAGTGTCCGGCAACCGGCACACTGCGAATCACCATGACTCTGATGTGTGTGATCCGGTATCAAATCGATCCGTTTCAACGCGAGGCTTTTGCCGAATACGCGCGGAACTGGGGGGAGATCATCCCCGACTGCGGCGGCCATCTCGTCGGCTACTTTCTGCCGCACGAGGGGACGAACGACATCGCGTGGGGCTTGATCGCCTTCGGCAGCCTTGCGGCGTATGAGGCATATCGCGCGCGGCTGAAGGCGCACGCGAAAGGGCGTGAAAATTTCGCGATGGCCCAGGAGAAGCGTCTCATCCTTCGCGAAGAACGAACGTTCGTCGAAGTCGTCGGTGGAACGTTCGGGGCCGTGCCGCCTGCCAGCCTCCGCGGATGAGCGGCGATCTCGGGAGGCTTGATACCAAGCGCGCCTACCGCGAGGTGGTCGGACGGCCGACGTTCAGGCTGTCGAAATGCAGGATCGTGTTCAGGACGAACGCATAGCTGCCCTCGGTCTCGCCGCGGTACATCGGGTTGAACGAGAACAGCACGACCTGACCCTTCTCCACGGGCACCTGCACGAGATTGGCGCGCTCTGCGATCTCGCCGCCGCCGTTGAGCAGCCCGGACACGAGCAACTGCGCCTGCGCGGCAAAGCGAAGAATCGTGCGGGGACGCCACTCGGCCGGCATGGGCGGCGCCGGCCCGCGGTTCTGTTCCTGATCGCTGCTCTCGGGCGGCAGGTGCGGTTCGTAGACCGGCCGGCCTTGGATGACCTCCTGATCATCCGGCCGTCCCGTCCCCGTCGTGCGTGCGGGCGGCTGCGCGCGTCCGGCGCCACGCCCTCGTCCACCGCCGTCGACGTTCACGCTGAAACTCTGGCCGTCGTTGCTGAAGACCGCGAGGTTGTCCGCCACGCCGTACGCGATCGGACTGGTCGCGTCCGCCAGCCGCGTGCGCAGCAGCGAGTTCTTGACCGTCGTGCTCGCGGGGATCGGGTTCGTGCTGACCCCGCGTGTGAGCCCGTACGACAGGGGCAGTTCGGTGGAGTTCGTTGCGGCAACGAACACGCCGCCCTGCTTCACGAAGTTCTGCAGCGTGATGAGCCCCTGCCAGGTCAATCCCGGGCGGATGTCGTCGGTCTGTGCGAGCGTGCCGAGGTTCGGTGTGTCGGGTGAGGCCTTCCACGGCACCGGGTCGCGGCCCCACATCGGCAGGCCCTCGATCAGCCCGAGCGCGTTCCCGCCGCCTGGCGGAAAGATCAGGACGTCCCAGCGGGCACTCAGGTCCGGTGTCTTCGCAATATCCTGCGGGCTGATGTAGTCGTACGGGATGCGCAGCTGATCGAACGCAATCCGCCACCAGCCTTCGGTCTGCGTGCTCGTCCAGGTATGGATGATCGCGACGCGGGCCGCACGCACCGGATGCGTCTTGCTCGCGGGCGCCGACGCCAGCGCGTACGCCTTCAGGCCGAGTTCTTTCGCGATCGTATCGAGCGTCGGCCCTGGCACCGCTCGAACGAGGAACGTCCCGCGGTTGAAGTGGCGGCCCTCCGTGTCGAACGGTTCCTCGACCGCTTGGATGTCGGCATCCTTCAATTGATACCGGAGTGTCGCCAGCTGGTTGTCGGCGTTGTTGTTGATCGCAAACAGCGCACCCGTTCCGACGGCTCCGCCGGGCGCCCGAATCGGGCCGCTCACTCGTTCCATCGGCACGTCGAGTACCCGCAGGATCGACGATGCGGGCGGCTTGCACGCCGAAGCCCTCAGGAAACGTCCAGCCCGTGTCGTCGTAGGGCGTGACCGTCTCGGCCGGACTCCAGTACTGGTAGTCGAGCATGGCATCGGCCGCCCGCGAGAAAGGTTGATCCATCCGAATGACGTAGCTGCCGGCCGGAAACTCGCGCGGCAGGGCCTTGGGCACGGTCACCTTGAACGGCGCGGTTGCGCGCGAGATCTCGACGTGCTGCTTCTGCAGGACGCCGAGCAGATCCGCCTGGCGCCCGAGGCTTGGGTCGTCTGCGGGCAGGACCCATGCCGCGGGTCCCTCGGTCCGGGCCTTTAGAATCGAGCGCTTGCTCTTCTCGTAGAAGTTGTCGATGAGCTGCCGGCGGTTGTTCGCGACATAGCTCAACGAGACCAGCAGGCCGGTCTGAATGTAGTTGTTGTTGTTCCGCAACGACCACATCACCCGCGGCAGCGGCGGATTCTGGCGGTACCACGTTCGCGACGTCTGGTCGGGCGTGACCGTCCGCTCGCGCGTATCGGCGCTGCCGCCGTTGCCGAAGGTTTCGTACAGCCGGCAGATTCCGTTGTGCGTGGCGGCCAGGAAGAACAGGTAGCCGGGCGACCAGTTGTCCCACGTGCCGACGGCATACACGCCGGGCATGCCCATCCGCGTCATTTCCTGCACGTTGTTCCAGCCGATCATGTGCCACTCGTTGGTCAGCAGCGGATCGATCCACGCGTTGTACGCGCCGGCCAGCACGGTGTTGTCGTACAGGTACGGCGCCGATTCGTGGAGATCGTGCAGGACGGTCACGTGCCAACCCACGACCGTGTTCAGCACGTTCTCGGTCAGCTTCAAGGTGACGCCCATCGCGTCGCGATTGTTGTCGTGCGCCACGTACTTGCCCCAGTACAGCAGCGGCGGCACCTGGCGGTTCGGATTCTTCTTCGACCAGTTGTACAGATCGACCATGCGATCGCGTCCGTCCACCTCGACGATCGGCGTGATGAGCGTCAGGACGTTCTCGCGGATGTTCCGGATGTACGCGCTGTCGTCCACCACGAGGCGATACGCCATCTCCATCAGCGCGGTGGGCGCACCCGCCTCCGGCGAGTGAATCGTTCCCGTGATGTAGTAAACGGGCACGGTGTCCGGCACGATCCTCGCCGCCTCCGCGTCGTCCATCTTGATCGTGCGGGGGTCCCCAAGCCTCGCGAGGCGTCGCGTGTTCTCCTCGATCTGCGCGATGATCTGGTCCGACGCCACCGCGACGGCAATCATCTCGCGGCCCTCCTCCGTCGTCCCGATGCTGAAGACCTTGACGCGCCCGGGAGCTGATTTGGCGAGCAGATGCATGTACTCGGTACACCTGCTTCGAGTACGGCAGGTTGCCCTTCGCGCCCGCGATGTCACCCAATACGGCCTTCGGCGTCGGGACGGTCGTCGAGGCGGGCAGATAGTCGACCAGCGGAGAGAGGAAGAACTTCTCCGTGGTGTCCTCGAGAATCCGGCGGGTGTAGTCGGCGTCGATCGGTTGCGCGGGATCACGTCCGGGCTTGGCCGCGGACAGGTCGGCCGTCGTTCGTGGCGATGCCTTCTGAGCCAGGGCCACACGATGCAATGACGCCGCGGCGACGACCGCCATCGCGATCGCGAACAGAAGGCCCCGCTGTCTCATGACAGCGATTATAGGAGATGCCCAAGCGCGAGCCGGGACGGTGACGCCGCCGTCGCGGCGTTACACGCGGCGCGCAACCGCTTCCGCGAGACGCTCCATGTCGGATCGATCGTTATAGACCTGCGCCGACACTCTCGTCCAGAGCCGCCCGCGCCAGGCGTGGAGCTGAACTTCGATCCGATCGTCGACGAGCAGCGCGAGCCGCAGGCGCGTCGCGTCGTCATCGGTGTCGCCGAGGTCCCGCGGCAACGGCACCGTGACCATCGTGCCGACCATGTCGCAGGGGATCTCGAACGTCGTCCGCCAGCGGTCGGTCAGGATGCGCGCGGCCTCGACGGCCAGGTCGTGCATGTATTCCACGCACGCGTCGAGGTTCCATTCGCGCAGCAACGCAATCCCCTCGGGTGCCGCGAGGAAGCTGGTCGGATCGGTGGTCGCGGTCTGCTCGAACTCGGCACGGAAACCCTTCTTGTGTCCCCACGACACGATCGGCGAGCGGAGGATCGATTGCCTCTCCGGTGCCGCCCAGAGGATGCCGCACCCGCGCGGCGCATGGGCCCACTTGTGGAGGTTGGCGGCATACCAGTCGACGCCCAGTGACGGGATGTCGAGCACCCGCGCGCCGGGCACGTGCGCGCCGTCGACGAGCACGGGAACTCCCTTCGTGCGGCACGCCGCGGCGATCTCAGCCACAGGCAGCACGAGCGCGGTCTGGGCTGTGACGTGATCAACCACCACGAGCTTCGTGCGGCCCGTGAGTGCCCGGGCGATTGGCTCGACGACGTCGGCGCTCGTACGGACGGGGTACTCGAGGTGAACCGTCCGGAGGGTCGCGCCGGTGCGCTCGCAGACCGCGGCGGCCGCGAACGCGACTGCCCCGTACGCCAGATCGGTCATCACCAGTTCGTCACCTGGTCCAAGCGGGATGGATCCCATGACGGCGTTCAGTCCGGTTGTCACGTTGGAGACGAAGACCAGGTCGTCTGGTTGCGCCCCGACGAAGGCCGCGACCTGATCGCTGGCTTCCCGTAGTCGCGACGCGGCGCGCCATGGCATCGGTTGCGCGGCGTTCAACTCGCGCAGCATGAACCGGGAAGGCTGACGCTCCATCTCGTCGCGAAGCGCCTGCTGCCTGAGCAGCACGCGACGCGGTGTCACGCCCACGGTACCGTGATTGAGATAGAGGCAGGCGGGGTCGAGCGGCCAGTGCTCCAGCATCGAGTGTCCGAAGGTCATCGAAATGGATTGTACCGCCGGGCTTCAGGGACGTTCGGGGCCATTGCCGGCCTGGCACGCATCGCGCAAGCCTGTCCAGGCGGTAGAATGCCGCCGCGCACATATGGCCTCCTCCCCTCTCAGAGACGACCTGTTCCCCGGACGAAGCGAGATGGCCGGCCTCATGCGTGCCAAGGAGTGGTCTACGACGTCTCTGGGGGCGATAGGCACCTGGCCACAGAGCCTGCGGACGATCGTGCGCGTGCTCTTGACGTCCCGGTTCGCCATGTGGATGGGATGGGGCACTGAGCTGACGTTCTTCTACAACGATGCCTACGGCGCCATGACGCTCGGCGCCAAGCATCCCTGGGCGCTCGGCCGGCCCTCCCGTGAGGTATGGGCCGAGATCTGGCCGGAGATCGGGCCGCGGATCGAGCGGGTGCTGCAGACCGGGGAGGCGACGTGGGACGAAGACCTGCGGCTGTTCCTCCAACGGAGCGGGTATTCAGAAGAAACGTACCACACCTTCTCTTACAGCCCCGTCACCGACGATCGTGGCGTCGTCAGCGGCCTGCTCTGCGTGGTCACCGAGCAGACCGAGCGGGTGATCGCCCAGCGCCGGATGGCCCTGCTCCGGGACACCGCCGCCAGCGTCGCTGGCACCAACACGGAGCACGAGCTGTTCGCCGCCGTTCGAAAGACGCTCGATGCGGATCCACGCGATCTGCCGTTCACGCTGACGTATCTCTTCGACGAGTCTGGTGACCGCGCACGGCTGGTGTGCGGTACGAGCATCGCGCCGAATCATCCCGCAGCGGTCAACGAGATCGTCGTCGGTGGGCCCGATGCCGCGTGGCCCGTGCGGGAGGCCCTGACCGATCCGGACGGTGTCGTCGTCGAGCTCGCCGGCCGGTTTCCGAATCTTCCGACAGGCGCGTGGGACAAGCCTCCAACACGCGCGCTCGTCGTGCCCATCGCCCAGCAGGCGCAAAAGCGGCCCGCCGGGATGTTCGTAGCGGCGCTCAACCCGTTCAGGATCGTCGACGACTCGTATAGGAGCTTCGTCGCGCTGCTGGTGGGCCAGCTGGCGGCGGGGTTGGCAAACGCGCACGCCTACGAACAGGAACGCCGCCGCGTCGAAGCGCTCGCGGTGATCGACCGCGCCAAGACGACATTTTTCAGCAACGTGAGTCATGAGTTCCGCACGCCGCTCACGCTGATGCTGGGGCCGGTCGAGGATAGCCTCGCCGATCACGAGCATCCGCTGCCGCCGTCGCAACAGGAACGCCTCGAGCTGGTGCGCCGCAACGGGCTGCGGCTGCTCAAGCTGGTCAACACGCTCCTGGACTTTTCCCGGATCGAAGCCGGCCGTGTCCGTGCGCAATTCGAGCCGGTCGATCTCTGCACGTTCACGACGGATCTGGCCAGCACGTTTCGATCGGCCATGGAGCGTGTCGGGCTCGATTTTCAGGTCAGGTGCGAGCCGATCCCCGTGCCGGTCTACGTCGATCGCGACATGTGGGAAAAGATCGTCCTGAACCTGTTGTCGAACGCGTTCAAGTTCACGCTCCACGGCAGCGTCGTCGTCTCGGTGACCGCTCGGGATGGGCGGGCGCTCCTTGCCATTGACGATACGGGGACGGGTATTCCCGAGCCTGAGCTGCCGCGTGTGTTCGAGCGGTTCCATCGCGTGGAGGGGCTGCACGGGCGCAGTCACGAGGGATCGGGCATCGGCCTCGCGCTGGTGCACGAGCTCGTCAAGCTGCACGGCGGCGAGCTGGGCGTCGAAAGCCAGGTGGGTCGCGGCACTCGATTCACGGTCTCGATTCCCATCGGCAGGAGCCATTTGCCTGCCGAACAGATCGCCGTGGCGGCGAGCGCGCCGGCGCTCCCGGCGGCCAATGCCTACACTGAAGAAGCGCTGCGATGGATCCAGGGTCCACAGATGCCGGCGTCGGAGACCGCGAACATGTCCCGCGACGCCGCATTATCCGCCGCGCCGCTACTCGACGTCGGGCACGTGCTGCTCGCTGACGACAATACGGATATGCGGGACTACGCACGACGGCTGCTGTCGCAGCGATGGACCGTGGACGCCGTCAGCAACGGGAGAGAGGCGCTGGCCGCCGCGCGTGCACACCGGCCGGACGTCATCGTCACCGACGTGATGATGCCGGAGCTCGACGGCTTCGGACTGCTCAAGGAGCTTCGCGCCGACCCGGAGCTGGCAGCCATTCCGGTGGTGATGTTGTCGGCACGGGCGGGTGAAGAGGCGCGTCTCGAGGGGCTGGCTGCGTCGGCCGACGACTATCTGGTGAAGCCCTTCTCGGCGCGGGACCTGCTGGCGCGCGTCGATGCGCAGCTGCTCAAATCGCGCGCGCGAACGATCGAGCGGCGGCACGCACAGCGTATGGTCAGCCTGTTCACGCACGCCCCCGTCGCGATTGCGGTGCTGCGCGGACCGGATCACGTCTACGAGCTGACCAACGGGCATTACGTCGAGGTCGTCGGCGGCCGCGATCTGATCGGGAAACCGATTCGCGAGGCGCTGCCGGAACTGGCTGGCCAGGGCATCTACGAGCTGCTCGACAGCGTGCGTCTGAGCGGCGAGCCATACATCGGTCAGTCGATGCACGTGAGGTTGAACCGCGGGCCGCGCGGCGACGTGGAGGATATCTACTTCGACTTCGTCTACCAGCCTGTCTTCAACGAAGAGGGTCGCGTCGACAGCATCGTCGTCGTCGCGCACGACGTAACAGCGCTCGCCATCGCGAAGCACGAGGCGGAAACGGCCAACAGGCTCAAGGACGAGTTTCTGGCTACGCTCTCGCACGAGCTGCGCACCCCGCTCAACGCGGTCTTGGGCTACACGCAAATGCTGCGCGGCGGCGTGATCGAACCGGACCGTCTCCCGTCGGTGCTCGAGACGATCGAGCGAAATGCCAAGCTGCAGGAGCAACTCGTCGGCGACGTGCTCGACGTCTCGCGGATCATCACGGGCAAGCTGCGCCTCGATGTCCGTCCCGTCGATCTCAGCGCTGTGATCCAGGACGCGCTCGAAACGGTCGCGCCGGCGGCTGCCGCCAAGGGCGTGCGGCTCCAGCCGGCCATCGATCGCCCGGGCGTACCTGTGGCGGGCGACGCGCAGCGGCTGCAGCAGGTCGTGTGGAACCTCCTCTCGAACGCCGTCAAGTTCACACCCCGCGGCGGGCGCGTGCAGGTCCGGTTGCAACGGGTGAACTCGCACGTCGAGATCACCGTGAGCGACACCGGCGAAGGCATCGCGCCCGAATTCCTCCCGCATCTGTTTCAGCGATTCAAACAGGCGGACGGCACGTTCACCCGCGCGCACAGCGGGCTCGGCCTTGGGCTGGCGATCAGCCGTCACTTAATCGAGGCGCACGGCGGACGCATCGAAGCGATGAGCCCGGGCATCGGTCAGGGGACGACCATTCGAGTGGAGCTCCCGCTGATGATCGTTCACGAGGCACAGGCGGAAGGGCCGGACCGGGTGCACCCCACGACCGACTCGCTTCCCTCGACCGACCTCAACATGGCCAACCTCGCCGGCATTCGCGTCCTGCTCGTGGACGATGACGTGGATGCGTTGCAGATGGCGAAGGACGCGCTCGCGTTTGCGGGTGCGACCGTCTTCAGCGCGTCGAGCGCCGACGAGGCGCTGGCCGCGCTCGACACCAGGGTGTTCGATGTCGCCATCCTCGACATCGGCATGCCGGAGGTCGATGGATACCAGCTGGTCAAGCGCATCCGGCAGCGACCGGCCGACCGCCAGGGCCGGATTCCGATCGCCGCGTTGACCGCCTATGCGAGAAGCGTCGATCGCACGCGGTCACTCAAGGCCGGCTTTCAGATGCACCTGTCAAAGCCAGTTCAGCCCACCGAGCTCGCGGCGGCAGTGCTGTCGCTCGCCGCCGGACCGCGCAAGTCGACCAAACGCTAGCCACAGCACGCAGGCCACAGATCTCTGGATGCGGGGACTAGGGACTCGGAGTAAGGACGAGAGACTAGGAACCTGCGACCACGTCGGCGGCGAGGGCCTTAGTCAGGTCAGCAGCAGGACCTGGCCAACAACCTGTCGCGTTCTGCCCTGCCCACAGCGGCGAGAATCCGTCGACCCCGAGGCGCTCGGCTTTCGCCCGCAGCGGCGCGACTGCCGATGCGGCCAGCGGAAAGGGTGGTGCGCCCGGCGCGATCGGCCCGATCTCCGCGACGAGGCGATTGACGATCGCCCGCGCGGGACGCCCGGTGAAGATGTTCGTGAGCGCCGTGTGTTGTGTCGCGTCCGATTTGAGCGCTGCCCGGTGAAGCACACTCGTCGTGGCTTCGTCGCACAGCAGGTACGAGGTGCCGATCTGCACGGCGGCGGCGCCGAGACGCAGCGCCGCGGCCACGCCGTCGGCGGTTGCGATGCCACCAGCGGCGATCACGGGCACGCGCACCGCGCGGATGATTTGCGGCAGCAGCGCAAACGTGCCGATCTGTGTGGTCAGATCGTCCGACAGGAACATCCCTCGATGACCTCCCGCCTCGAGCCCCTGCGCGACGATCGCGTCCACGCCGTGGGCGTCGAGCCACCGCGCCTCGTCGACCGTCGTGGCAGACGAGATGATCGTCGGACGCCAGCGCCGCACGCGCGCCAGAAGGGCGGCGGGCGGCAGACCGAAGTGAAAGCTCACGACGGCGGGACGGAATTCGCTCAGGATGTCGGCGGCCTCGTCGTTGAACGGCGCGCGGGACGGTCCCGTCGGGATTGTCTCCGGATCGACACCAAGCTCCGAATAGTACGGCGCAAGGCTGCGCCGCCACGCGGCTTCGCGCGCGGCATCAGGTGCGGGCGACGCATGACAGAAGAAGTTCACGTTGCAGGGCTTCGATGTTCCCGCGGTGACGATCGACAGCTCCGCTCGGATGGCGTCACGGTCGAGCAGCGCGCACGGCAGTGAGCCGAGCCCGCCGGCGTTGGAGACCGCGACGGCCAGCGCGCCCGCCTGCACCCCGGCCATGGGCGCCTGAATGATTGGCAGCTCCAGGCCGAGCCGCTCGCAGAACGTCGATCGTCTGGTGTCCACGCGATAAGTGTACCGAAGACTCTCGGACCTTGGGACGGCTGACGAGCATGCCTCATTACTTCAGCGGCTCACTGATCGCACCGAGTTCACGTTCCAGCGCCCGGTCGCGCACCAGTCACGTTTCGGATACTCTTGGAGTCGGAGGACCTGTTCCTATGCGTTCTTCCTTCGACTGGCGAACCTTCTCCCGAGTGGCGGCCAGGACAACGGTCGCGCTGGCGATCGCCACAGCCTCGTTCATCGTCTTCGCGCAGAGCAGCCAGCTGCGGCTCGTGTCCACGGTCTGGCCGCCTTTCACGAACCAACCTGGACAGCCGCGGTTTGCGCTCGATCTGGTCGAGGCGGCCTTTGGCCGTCTCGGGATCACCACCAAGACGACCATCGTCGATGCCGCGCAGTTCACGCCCGATCTGCTCGAAGGGGACTTCGATGGCAGCCCCGCAGCCTGGCGAGATCCCGAGCGGGACCGCGCGCTGCTCTTCTCTCAGCCGTATCTCGAGAACCGACTGGTCCTCATCGGGCGAAAAGGCAGTGACGTATCGGCGCCCGCGCTCACCGCCCTCAAAGGCAAGCGGATTGCGATCGTTGGCGGCTATTCGTACGGAAACGCGATCGACGAGACGACGGCGACCTTCGTGCGGTCACGCAGCGAGGAAGACAGCCTGGGCCTGCTCCTTGGTGGCAGCGTCGACTACGCGTTGATGGACGAGCTCGTCGTCCAGTACCTGGTCAACAACTATCCCAAGGAAGCGCAGTCGAAACTGCAGCTGGGAACGATGGCGCTGGTGACGCGCGAGCTGCATCTGGCCATCAGGCGCACGCGGCCGGATGCCGAATCGATCGTCAGCCGCTTCAATGCCCAGCTGCGCGGAATGATTGCCGACCACACCTACCATCGTCTGTTGCACGTCGCGTGGATTCGCGCGGACGTCGACGGCGACGGTATCCCGGAATTCGTGCCGCAAAGCGATCGACCGGGTCCTCTGCAGCCCCAGCATGCATATACGCTGTTCTCGAACCCGCAGCCCACGTCACAACTGTCGGTGGAGCAGCCGGCCACGACCCAGCCGCGCTTTTACGTTGGCGGGAACATCTACACCGACTGGGCGTCGATCCCGAGCCGCTACAAGACCGACGACCAGAAACATCCCGATCCAAGCCGGTCAACGGCGAGCATCTTCCGTTTCTCGTGGTGATCGGCAGCGGAGACCGATCTGTTGGAGTACGAATTCAAGCCGCTTACATCATCCGACACAGGTGTACTGAAGGATCTGCTGCGTGTCTTCGGGCAGGCCTTCGACGATGTGGAGACGTACCAGGGAGCGGTGCCGCGCGACGACTACCTGCGGTCGCTGCTCGCCAGGCCGTACTTCATCGCGATCGTCGCGCGGAGCGGCGGCGACGTCATCGGCGGTCTTGCGGCCTACGAGCTGGAGAAATTCGAGCGTGAGCGCCGCGAGATCTACATCTACGATCTGGCTGTTGCGGAACAGCACCGCCGAAAGGGTGTCGCCAGAGGGCTGATTGGCGCGCTGAAACGTATCGCGAGGGCGCGGGGCGCATACGTGATCTACGTGCAGGCCGACCAGGGCGACGTGCCTGCGATCCGGCTCTATGAATCACTCGGCACGAAGGAAGACGTGCACCATTTCGATTTCATCGTGAACGACTGACGTTCCGTGTCGGGTGCGGTCGCTACTTGGCGCGCAGCGCGTGCATCGGCGAGATCGACGCCGCGCGCGCCGCCGGAATGACGGCCGCGATGAAGGCGCATGTGCCGAGAGCCACTGCCGCCACGCCGAGCGCGAAAGGATCCCAGAACCGTACCCCGTAGAGCTGTGCGGCCAGCAGTTGCCCTGCGCCGATCGCAAGCGGGAGCCCGAGGATCAGGCCCGCGACAACGCGTCGAAAGGCACTCTGCAGCACGAGCGCTATTACTCGACGACGATCTGCCCCGAGCGCCATCCGGACGCCGATCTCGTTGGTCCGTTGCGCCACCGAATAGGCCGTCACCCCGTACAGACCGATCGCGGCCAGCAGCAGGGCAACGACGCCAAACACTCCTGCGAGACCCGCAACTGCGCGCTGTTGATCGAACGTGCGATCGACCTGCTCCTGGAGCGTCCGCACGCTGGTCACCGTCAGGTTTGGATCCACTGCTGCCAGCACCTGCCTGACCTGCGGTTCGAGCATGCCTGGCCTCGATGCTGTCACCAGCAGCAGCCCGCGCACGAAGTGGGATTGCGTCTCGAGGCGCTTCATATCCGGATCCGAATAGGCCACGGTCTGCGCGAGGGACACGTAGAACATCGGCTGCGCCGGCTGATCCAGCCCGTAGCCCGCGAACTTCGCGTCGCGCACGATGCCCACGATCCGATACGTGCCGGCATTCTTCGGGTCATCGAGGCCGAAGTGCTGATCGAGCGGGTCCTCCCCGCGCTTGAAAAATCGCCGGACGAAGGCTTCGTTGACGACGGCGACGTGAGCTGCGGTCTCGTTGTCGGCTGCCGTGAAATGACGTCCACGCACGAGCGTCGTTCCCAGATGCTGGAGATAGCTCGCGCTGACGCGATCCCATGCTGCGTCGGAAGCCTGTCCGGGCTCAGGCCGCGGATGACCCGCGACAACGATGCCCTCGCCCCAGTTGTCGGTGAGCGGATTGTAGAGCGCGAGCCCCGAGCCGTGCACGCCAGGGAGTCGATCGAGTTGCTCGGCAATGTTTTGATAGAGCGCCGCGAGCCGTTCGGGTGTGTAGTCTGACGGCGGCCGGTTGATGCTCACCAGGACACGGTTCTCCAGCTGGTAGCCGAAGTCCTGTCGCTCGAGATTGCCCAGGCTCCGGGCGAGCATCGTCGATCCCGCAACGAGGACGACCGATAAGGTTGCTTGCACGACGAGCAGCGCGCGTCTCGCAAACGAGGAGTGATCGCTGGTGCCGCGGCCCGCGCCGCGCAGCGCGTCGATCGGATCGGTGCGCGTTGCGAGCCACGCGGGAGCGGCCCCGAAGATGATGCCGGTGATGAGCGCCAGGCCGCTGGCGAACGCCAGCACCACCGGCGCGGGGCGAATATCGATGGGCAGGAATGTGGCGCCGGCAAATGCGAGCGACAGCAACAATCGCGCGGCCCCGACGGCGACGATTAATCCGGCGATGGCGCCGCCGATGGCGAGAAGGACGCTCTCGATCAGCGCTTGCGTGACGATTTGGCGGCGCGAGGCGCCCATCGCAAGGCGTATCGCGGTCTGACCGCGCCGCGCAATCCCCCGGGCAAGCAGCAGGTTCGCGACGTTCGCGCACGCGATCAACAGGACCAGCCCGCACACGCCGAGCAGAATCTGGAGGCTGCGGGCGTACTGTTCCTTCATGCTCCCGACACCCGCGCCCGCGGGCACGACGGTAATGATCTGGTTGGGCAGCCCCTGGGTGATCCCGGGCAACCAGTCCGCTGGATACGCCGAGTCGGATTGCATCCACTGGCGGAGGACGCCGGTCATCCGCGCGCTCATCCCGTCCGTCGTAGCGCCGGCCCGCAAGCGGCCGATCACGCGCAGCCAGGCGGAGATCGGCTGGCGAAGAATCGACGTGTCGCCGTTGATCAAAGGCTCCTGCTGCAGGGGAATCCAGACATCGGGCGGGTCGGGTCGAAGTGTTTCGCCAAAGAACGCCGGCGGAGCGATGCCGACGACGGTGAACGGGTGCCCTTCGACGAAGAGCGGAGCGCCGATGAGGGAACGATCGCCGCCGTACGTCCCCTGCCACACGTGATAGCTGAGGACCACGACCGGGGTCGCCGCAGGCCGGTCGTCGTCGACGGTCAAGACGCGGCCGCCAAAGGCGTTGATGCCGAGCGTCGCGAAGTAGTTCCCGGTGACGTATTCCGTGCGCAACGGTCGTGCCGCCGTCTCGGAGCCCGTCCTTACGCTGAGGCGCACAGCGCCAGCCTGAAACGCCGTGACCTCCTCGAACTCGGGCAGCTCGGCCTTCAACCGCTCGAACAGCGGGAACGAGAACATCCCCCAGCGATCCTGCGGGCCGCCCATCACGCAGCAGGCTGTCCCGTCGCCAACCCGGTAGAGACGCGTGGGATCGCTCACCGGGAGCGAGCGCAGCATGACGGCGTGAATCAGCGTGAAAATGGCCGTGGTGCCGCCGATGCCCAGCGCGAGCGTCAGGATGGCGGTCGCTGTGAAGACCCGCGCGACCCAGAATTGCCGAAAGGCATAGCGAAGCTCGCGGAACAGCGTGTTCATGACTGGCTTAGACGGATGTGACAGTCGAATGGGTTGCTGAATCCCGACTCGTTCGCCTTCGATTAGAATCCCTGCATGATCGGTGCTGCGGGACCGAGGTAGCGGTGTTTCTCCTCCGCCTCGCAGCAGCCTGAATGCAGGCACTTCCATGTCAGCAGTACGCAGCCGTTGCTCGTGGGCCGGCGATGATCCGATGATGCAGGCGTACCATGACGAAGAATGGGGCGTGCCTGAACGCGACCCGCGGGCGCTGTGGGAAATGTTGATGCTGGAGGGGTTTCAGGCCGGCCTCTCCTGGGCGATCGTGCTGCGTAAGCGAGACGCGTTTCGGCAGGCCTTTGCGCGCTTCGAGCCGAAGGCGGTGGCGCAGTTCAGCGCGCGCGACGTGAATCGGCTCATGAAGAATCCTGGCCTCATCCGGGCGCGCGCCAAGATCGAGGCCACGGTCGCAGGTGCGCGAGCCTTCTGCGAGATGTCCGACCGCGGCGAGAACTTCGCCGACTTCTGCTGGGCGTTCAGCGACGGGCACGTGGTGACGGGAAATGGACGATCGTTCCCGACGCAGACCGCGCTCTCCGAAACGATCTCGAAAGAGCTGAAGCGGCGCGGGTTCAAGTTCGTCGGCCCCACGATCGTGTACGCCTGGATGCAGGCCGTCGGCATCGTCAACGATCACGCGCTCGGTTGCTTTCGACGCGATCAGGTGACGCGCCGGGCCTGACGCATTTGCTGTCCGTGCGTTGCCCATGTTTGCTGTCGACCATGCCGCGACCGCACTGCTGATCAAACGCCGGTATCCGTCAGTACCGCTCGCGCCGATCCTCGTGTCGGTGCAGGCCATGGAGCTGGCCTGGGTCGGCTTCAACTACCTCGGCATCGAACGAACGACAACGGAAGCGACCGTGCGGAGCGTGGCTGATGTGCATCTCGCATACATGCCCTACTCGCACTCGGTGGCAACCGGCGCCGGCGCGGCGATCGTGGCGTGGCTGATCATCGAGGCAGGGTTCGGTCGGCCCGCGTTGGGCCGCGCGGTCGGCCTCGGCATCGTGTCGCACCTGATCCTCGATCTGGCGACGCATGCCCACGACATCGCGCTCTGGCCAGGCTCGGCGGCCCCGAAGCTGGGCCTTGGCCTGTACGCAGCCGCTCCGCTCGCCGCCTTCGTCGTCGAATTCCTCTACGGGATCGTCTGTTGGTATGTCTATCGAGGCGGCCGCGGCCTCCTCGCGCTCATCAGCCTCGGGAACCTCGCCAACCTGTCGTTCCTGTCGCCGGCCGTTCCGGGCCCCGAAGAATACCTCGCCGGACGGCCGATGCTGCTCGTGACGGTGATCTTCGCGCAGATCGTGGTGACGTTGGTCCTGGTCGGGCTGCTGGCTGCCCGGCCGATCAAATCGGCCACGTGAAGCATCCTGCCGGCGTCGCACAAGTTATCTTGGAGGGCACTCGAGGAGTCGAGGAGGAGGACGCTGCATGAATATTCTGTTGTGGGTGCTGCAGGTGTTGCTTGCCCTGGCGTTCTTAGGGCACGGGTGGCTCATGCTATCTCCACCGGCGGAGATAGCGGAGCAGATGAATGCCTCGCTCCCGCGGTGGTTTCAGATCTTCCTCGGAGTCGCCGAAGTGCTGGCGGCGGTGGGACTGACGCTCCCTGGTCTCACACGCATTCAGCCGTGGCTTGTGCCCAGCGCGGCGGCTGGCATCATGATCGTAATGATCAGCGCCAGCGTCTATCACCTGACGCGAGGTGAAGTGAGCTCGGCCGCCACCACGGTCGTGCTGCTGGCGATGGCCACGTTCGTCGCGTACATGCGCTGGCGGATCGCGCCGATCCAACCCCGCCGCGTCACGTAGCTCCATTGGTGCGGTACGCGCTGCGGCGATTGATCAAGGAACCCGGCGTCACGGTGGTTGCCATTGCGACGCTCGCGCTGGGAATAGGCACCGCGCGAGGGCGGCGAGCCGGCTGAGGCACCTCCGCAGCGCGGTCACGACGCGTCCTCGGAGATCCTGAAGAACCGATTGACGATGCCGGTCGCACGCTGCCATTGCGCGGCTTCCTGCTGAAGCTGCTTCCGCCCCGCGCGCGTCAGCGAGTAGATCTTGACGCGGCGGCCGCTCTCGGACTCGGCCCACGCCGAGCTGATCCAGTTCATCTGCTCCAGCTTCACGAGCGCGGGATAGAGCGTGCCCTGGTTGAGCGCGAGCTGATTGCCGCTGATCTGCTCGATGCGCCGCGCGATGCGGTAGCCATGCAGGGGGCCGAGCGCTTCGAGCGTCTTGAGCACCATCAGCCCGAGGCTGCCATAGAGCACATCACTGCGGTCTGGCGCCATGTGTTGGGAGACCACGGGTTTACGTGTTGTCTGTCAACTGGTCAGTGGACTCCTCCCCTTGCACTTCGACACGAGCTCGCCTATACTCTTGTCGAAGCGGAAGGGGAGAGACGATGGATCTGCCGCAGGGGACGCTGGATCTGCTGATTCTCAAAGCGGTCGCGCTCGAGCCGCAGCATGGCTGGGCGGTCTCCGAGCGGATTCAGCAGATCTCGAACGGTGCGCTCAAGGTCAATCAGGGTTCGCTCTATCCCGCGCTCCATCGCCTGGAGCGTCGCGGCTGGATCAGGGCCGATTGGGACGTGTCGGCCAACAACCGGCGCGCGAAGTACTACGAGCTGACGAAAAAGGGACGCCGGCAGCTCGAAGAACAGGCCGATGCCTGGCGCTCGCTGACGGCCGCGATCAACCTGCTGCTGGATCACAGCTAGGACGCCGGACGTGCTGACCGACATCTTTCTCCGGATCCGCGCGCTCGTCCGGCGTCGAACCGTCGAACGGGAGCTCGCCGACGAACTGCGCTTCCATCTCGAGCGCGAGACCGAGAAGCACATCGCGTCGGGGCTCGCGCCCGCCGATGCGGCTCGCCGCGCGCGGCTCGACTTCGGCGGGATGGCGCAGATCACGGAGGACTGCCGCAATGCACGCGGCATCGCGCTCGTCGACACGGTGGTCCAGGACGTGCGGTACGGAATCCGTACGATGCAGCGAACGCCGATGTTTTCCGGCACGGCGGTCGCGACGATCGCACTCGCGACCGCGGCGATCGCGACCGTCGCCTGCCTGGCCGATACGCTCCTGTGGCGCCCCCCGGCGGTGGACCACGCGGAGACGCTGGTTGTCGTCGGCGCGATACGCGGCCGTGGGCGAGGTGACGGAGCCGTGTCGTATCCCGACTATGTCGCGTTCCGCGATCGCGCCACGACCGTCAGCGGCCTCGCCGCGCACTATTCGACGGCACCGCTGTTTGCTACAGTCGGCGGTAATGCGAGAGAGGTGAATGGCGCCGTCGTATCGGCAAACTACTTTCCGCTCCTCGGTCTGCAGCCCGCTCTCGGTCGATTCTTTCGCCCTGATGAAGATCGCGTTCCCGATCGCGACCGCGTGGTCGTCATCGGACACGACTTCTGGCGGTCGTGGTTCGACACTGCGCCCACAGCGCTCGGATCGACGATGACGATCAACGGCGTGGCGTTCACGATCGTCGGGATCGCGCCACCGCGCCCGGTCGCCATGACACCCTTGCCAGTCGACGTCTATATCCCGACGATGATGTTGCGTGCCGGTTATCGGTGGTGCAACGACGCGCTTGCCGCCGATTGCACGACGCTCTCGATGATCGGGCGGCTCGCCCCAGGACGAACCGTGTCCGATGCAGCGGCTGAATTCCCCACGATCATGCCGCCGGCGTGGATGCACGCGCCAATCGGCCGGAACAGCGGCGTCGCAGTCCGGCAGCCGCGCGGCATGTCCGAAGACGACCAGGAGCCGCGCCTGGTTGCCGTGCTCGCGGCCGTGGCTGCCGTCCTCCTCATTGTCTGCTGTGCCAATCTTGCCGGTTTGCTCAGCGCGCAAACAGCGACGCGCGAGGCCGAATTCGGGATCCGCGTGTCGCTTGGCGCTGGTGCTCTCCGGATCATCCGGCAGGTGCTCACGGAATCACTGCTGCTGTCGCTCATCGGCGGCGTCGGTGGTCTCGTGCTGTCGCGCATCTTCATCGCCGCACTCGCACGCATGTTGTTCTCGATGGACGACGAGGGGCACCCGCTGTACTACGACTTCAGTCAATCGTCGGCCATCATCCTCGCCACGATGGTCGCCGCCGTCATCGCTGGCGTGCTGTTCAGCGTTGCGCCGGCCATCCGAGCGGTACGGCGTCCGAGTGTACGGCCTGCGTCGTTGCGGTCAACGTCCGTCCGATGGTCCACCGGCCGATGGCTGCTTGCCGCGCAGGCCGCAATTGCCGTGGCGATGATCGCGACGGCGGCGCTTCTTGCGTCGAGCGCGCGCGCGGTTCTGACCGGCCGCAATTACGAGACGTCGCACGTTGCGCTGATGCGCGTGCGACCCCGCCTGGTGAAGTACACGCCCGAACGCGCGCAACGCTTCCAGCGGCAGGTGATTCAGCAGTTGCGCGGGCTACCGTCGGTCGAGTCCGTCACGATGGTCGGGATCGGATCGATTCTGGGTGGCGGTGCGGCAAACGCGGCTCTGCCGGGATGGCCCGACGGTCAGCACGTCGTGGTCGGGTACAACGAGATCGGGCCGGCGTATTTCGCGACCCTGCAAACGCCGATCGTCCTGGGTCGAGAGTTCGACGATCGCGACACGACACAATCGCCACCGGTTGCCATCGTCAACGAAACATTGGCCAGACGGCTGTGGACTGAGGGGCGATGGATCGGCTCGACGGTCATCATCGACCACACACCGCGCGAGGTCGTCGGTGTCGTCACCGACGTGTCGATCAAGAGCCGGAACGAGCCCGCCGAACCCTGGATTTTTGCGCCATACTGGCAGAATCCCGGTCAGATCGATTCGAGAATCGCGGTTCGCACGGCAGGCGATCCTGCGGTTCTTCTGCCCGAGCTCACGCGCGAGGTACATCGCGTCGATCCGGGTGTGCCGATTGCCGAGACAATCACGCTGCCCGTTCGGATCGCCGGCCTCACAAGGCCGGTTCGCGTAGCGGCGCTCTTCGTCGGCTACGCGGCCTCGCTCGCGATGCTCCTGACGGCGATTGGCTTGTACGGCGCGCTTGCATTCGCGGTGTCCCGACGGACGAGGGAGATTGGCATCCGGGTCGCGCTGGGCGCCGCGCGTGCGCGGCTCGTCGGATCGATCGTTCGCGAAGGCCTGGCCGTCGTGCTGCCCGGAGCCGCGATCGGCGTCCTGCTGGCGATCGCGACCTCGCGCGTCGTCTCGCATCTTCTGTATGGATCGCCTGGAACAGACTGGCTGTTCTACACCGCCGCCGCATCGGTTGTCACGTTCGTGGGTCTTGGGGCGTCGCTGGTGCCGGCGCGTCGAGCCGCCGGCGTCGATCCAATCGTCGCGCTTCGCCAGGAGTGATCGGGTCCACCGCCGACATCCGCCAGCCAGCGGCGCATGATCAGTTGGCGTACCATTGATCTGATTCTCGACTCGACCCGACAGCTGCAGAGGTTGCAGCGTGCACAGACCAGTTCGCATCGGGCTCGTTCTGAGCGCTGGCGGCCTGCGCGGCGCCGCTCATGTTGGCGTCCTGCGACGGCTGGTTCAACAGGGCGTTCAGATCGACGCGATCGTCGGCGTCAGCGCCGGCGCCGTGATTGCCGCGTATTACGCCGCCGTCGGGCTGGACATCGACGACCTTATTCACGACGCCGCCGCGTTTCGTGGCCGGCACCTCCTGACGCACAGCCTGACCGTCCACCTCGGCGATCGGTTCAGGGATCGCCTCGAGCGATGGTGCGGCGTGATTCCTTCCCGCCTCCGACAGCTGGAGGGCGCAAGCTTCGATCGACTCCATCACGGTGTGCAGCGCCTGGGGATCGTCTGTCACGACCTCCGGCGCGGTGGGCCGCACTACTGCTGCACCGGATCCGACGACGGCCTGAGCCTGAGCGATGCGGTGCGCGCGAGTGCGTCAATCCCGGTGCTCTTCCCGCCGATTTCGGTCGCGTCCGGGACGGACCTGCTGGATCTGACCGACGGCGGCATCAGTGATGCGGTGCCTGTCGGATTCGCACAGAGCTCCGCGATCGGCGCGACACACGTGATCGTCTCGGACTGCCGATGGGTGAGACGGACTCCTGCCAACGCCCCCACGACGGCATGGATTCAGCCGCGAATGTTCAAGACGGGCACGCTCTGGTCACCTCGTCGGGGACTCTCGTCGGCCGTTCGCGATGGCGAGGCCGCCGTGACAGCGCCGATTCTGAACAGGATTCGAGCGTGGTCGGAGGGGTGTCCCGTGTGAATGAGTTCGATGGCGAACTCTTTCCGCTACTCAGGTCGATTCCGATCCTCCAAGACAACTGCCCTGCCGAGCCGCCGCCTCAGGACGGACCCGATGACCGCCGATGGAGCCATCAGCAGGATCGCCGCGAGCTGGGACCACACGGATCCGCGCGGGTAGGAAACGGCAAGCGACACGATGGCGAAGCCGGCGATGATGGCCGCAACGAAACAGGCGTGTTTATCGGACGCGTCTCGCGACACCATCGCTGCCACACAGCCGCCGAGCGCGGCGAAGACCATGCCGTAGACGATTGCGCCGATCGCGAAGAGCGGTGTCGGCGCGACGTGCGGATCCGCGCCGGTGACGGCAAAGAGTACGCCTCCACTCACGGCAAACGTCAGGTATCCAGCCAGAACAGCGAGCACTGAGCGCATCTAGATCGGCGCCGATTCTACGACGTCACGGCACGGCGATCGAATCCTCGAACATTCCTTCCGCAGCCGCCGTCTGCGGGCCCTTTCGTCTGCGACAGGCGTGAATGCCGGACGGATCGCAGTAGAATTCCGGCCAATGAGCACAGCAATCGCGATCGCACGACGTAGGTGGGCACTCGCCGGCGGATTCCTCGTCGCAGGATGGCTGGCCGCACTTTGCGGCGTGTCAGCGCAGCAACCGAGTACCGGCGCACAGGCCCCGACGGGTGCGCCCTTCGATGCGTCGAAAGTTCCAGCGGGCCTCGCGCCGCCGAAGACGTGGACCGCGCAGCAGGACCATCAGGACATGATGGACCAGCTCGGCATCAAGGCGCTGCGCCCGGGCCCGAACGGCAACGAATCCGCCCCGAATCACGCGAACTACGACGAGGCGACCGCCAATCCGTACCCGGACCTCCCCAATGTTCTCAAGATGACGAACGGCACTATCGTCACGACCGCGGCGATGTGGGCAGCGCGGCGGGAGGAAATCGTCGAGGAGTTCGATCGCGAGGTGCTCGGGCGCGTCCCGAAGAAGGTCCCCGCCGTCACGTGGACCGTGACTCGAACCGCCGATGCGATGGTCGGCGGACACGCGGTCGTAGGCAAGCTCCTTATCGGCCACGTCGACAACGCGACCTATCCCGCGATCGACGTCGATATCCAGATGACGCTCGTCACGCCGAAGGATTCCACTGCTTCGGTCCCGGTGATGATGATGTTCGGCGGCGGACGAGCGCTGCCCGGTGATCCGCCACCCGCCGTCACGGGGCGAGGTGGCCCGGGCGGGTTCATCCCGCCCGCGAGCGCTGATCCTCCCGCGACCGAGCAGCTGATTGCAGACGGGTGGGGCTACGCCTCGATCAATCCGGGCAGCGTCCAGGCCGACAACGGCGCGGGTCTGACCCGGGGCATCATCGGTCTCGTCAACCTCGGCCAGGCGCGAAAGCCGGATGACTGGGGTGCGCTGCGCGCATGGGCGTGGGGCGCCAGCCGCGGTCTCGACTACCTCGAGACCGACAAGGCCGTCGATGCGAAAAAGGTCGGCATCGAGGGCGTCTCCCGATACGGCAAGGCCGCACTGGTGACGATGGCCTACGATAGGCGCTTCGCCGTCGTGCTGATCGGATCGTCCGGGGAAGGCGGCGCCAAGCTGCACCGCCGGAACTTTGGTGAAGCGGTCGAGAACCTCACCGGCGCGGGCGAGTATCACTGGATGGCGGGCAACTTCCTGAAGTACGGCGCGTCAGACTCAACCTTCGGCAGCAAGACGGCAGGCGACCTTCCCGTGGACGCGCACGAGCTGATTGCACTCTGCGCCCCGCGGCTCACCTTCGTCAGCTACGGCGTGCCCGACAAGGGTGACGCGAAGTGGCTGGATCAGCAGGGCAGCTTCCTGGCGGTCATCGCCGCGCAGCCGGTGTTCCGGCTGCTTGGCGACAAAGACCTCGGCCGATCGGACGACTACAAGACCGAGAAGATGCCGCCGGTCAACGTCGGCTTGCTGGACGGGCAGCTCGCCTGGCGCCAACACGACGGCGGCCATACCGACGGGCCCAACTGGAAGTACTTCATCCCGTGGGCGGACCGCTTTCTCAAGCACACGCCGGCGACGACGACGGCGGTAACAGGCAAGTAGGGCGGTTCGAAAGCCGCCCCCAAGCGCCGGTGACGAAATCCGGCGCACGGTCATGACGGGCGTTCGGTCATGACTCGGACGTGCCGGCCGGCTCGCAGCCTAGACGCGCGCGGGGCCTAGACTTCCTGATAGACGGGTATCGCGCCTTCCACGGTCCGCTTGAAGACCCGGATGTTCTCGGAGAGCCCGAGCACGCGCACGGCGTGCAGCATCCCGGGCGGCACCTCGGGTGTCTTGTACTCCTCGGGAACGGGCGGCTCGATCAACCGCACGGCAAGTTCGCCGCGTTTGCTGAAGAAGAGGCACGCCAATGTCTTGACCTTCGTATCCATATGTTCGCCGTCCCTTGCGGCTCTGACCTCTTTATCGGCTGCAACGTCTTCTGTCGTTGCAACCTCTTCTATTGTCCGCCCGCCCCATGGTGTCACGAAGGCAAAAGAAGTGCCAGTAGCGATGGCCGTCATCAGACAGGTTTTGAAGGGGTTTTTGCTGGGAACGCGCGAGTTCGGCTGAGATGCTGGCAGAGCTCCGCGCACGTATGTCGGTTTTGTAACGGGCGATTCGTCGCCGGATGGCGACAGCGAGCGCTCAGGGAAGGGTCACGATCGACGGGCGATGCTGCCCTGGAGGATCTCCGCATCTGGCTCATCCGCGCGGTCCAAGCCATCGAAAGGCACGCTCCGTCCGGCGAGACCTGTTGCTTTCCCAAAGGAGTTGTGGGATGCTCCTGTGGGAATCCCAATAGACACGTGAGAGAGAAAGCCGACGTTCTTCAGGGCACGCTCGCGCTGATGGTCCTCAAGACACTGCATGTGCTGGGACCGCTGCACGGCTACGGGATTGCGCGGCGGATTGAACAGATCAGCGGAGACCTCCTGACGGTCAATCAGGGCACCCTGTATCCGGTCCTGCTGAAACTGGAGCAGGAGGGATCGATCGCGTCCGAATGGGGCAACTCGGAGAACAATCGGCGTGCGCGTTTCTATCGGCTCACGCGTGACGGCCACAAGCACTTGCGGACCGCGACCCAAGGCTGGGAGCAGACGGCGGCGATTATCGGGCGGTTCTTCGCCGTGAAAGCGGACGATCTGCAATGAGAGCGCTGCGGCGATGCCTCCGGCGCCTCACCGCTGGGGCCACCGCGCGCCGTGACGAGGCGCGGTTACGCGAGGAGATTGACGAGCATATCGCGCTGCAGACGGCTGACAACGTACGCGCCGGCCTCCCGCCAGTCGAGGCACGGCGGCAGGCGGCCCTGAAGTTTGGCGCCGTCGAAGCGATGAAGGAACGCTACCGGGAGCAGCGGAGCTTCGCATCCGTCGGCCGCGCCCTGCAGGATGCGCGTCATGCTCTCCGGCACCTCCGGCTCGCGCCGACGTTCACCGTCGCCACCATCCTGACACTGGCACTCGGAATTGGCGCCACTACGTCGATCTTCACGCTGGTCCATGCGGTGCTGTTGGCGCCGCTCCCGGTCCCCCATCCCGAGGAGCTGTACCGCCTTGGCCGGGAAAGCCGCTGCTGCTACATGGCCGGCTACAGCCAGGACAAAGAGTTCTCGTTGGTCTCGTACGACCTCTACACGTATCTCAGAGATCACACCGCCGGCTTTGCCGACCTGGCGGCGTTTCCGTCGGCGCAACTGCAGTTCGGCGTCCGTCGTGTCAGTGGGTCGGAGGTTGCGCAAGGCTATCGGGGCGAGTTCGTCTCCGGCAACTACTTCGCGATGTTTGGAATCAGGCCCGCTGCGGGACGCCTCTTCACCGCCGCGGATGACGAACCGGGGGCGCCACCGGTGGCGGTGATGAGCGACCGTATCTGGCAGCGGTACGGTGCCGACCCGTCCCTCATCGGGGCCATCTTCACCTTCAACGACAAACCCTTCACCATCGTCGGCATCACACCGGCCGGGTTCTTTGGCGATACCCTGCGGAGCACGGCGCCCGACTTCTTTCTGCCGCTCAACACCGAACCGATTGTTCAAAGCGACGACGATCTGCGGAAGTACAACACGCACTGGCTCGAGTTGATCGGCCGGGTGCAGCCGGGCGTCGCGCCTGCGACGATCGAGGCGACGATGCGGTCTGGACTCAAGCAATGGCTGCGGGCCCATTGGGAAGAGATGAGCGCCAACGAGCGGGCGGTCTTTCCCGAGCAGACGTTGTTCCTGAGTCCTGGCGGTGCGGGCATCCCCAGCCTGCGCGAGCAATATCGCGAATGGCTGCTGATCCTGATGGCGGTCACCGGCTTCGTGTTGCTGATCGTGTGCGCGAACGTAGCCAATCTCATGCTCGTGCGAGGCATGGAGCGGCGCCGGCAGATTTCGTTGAGTATGGCGCTGGGCGCACGTGTGTCGCAGGTTGTGCGACAGCCGCTGATCGAAAGCCTCCTGCTATCGCTCGCCGGCGGCCTGGCAGGCCTGGCAATCGCATTTGGCGGGACTCGGCTGATCCTGTGGCTGGCGTTTCCGGCGATGCCAGGTTCCGGCGGCGGCAGCCCGATCGATGCGTCACCCTCGATGCCGGTGCTGGTGTTTGCCTTCGTCACGTCGTGCGCGACGGGTCTCGCCTTCGGCATCGCTCCGGCATGGATGGCGGCACGGGTCGATCCGATTGAAGCGCTCCGCGGTTCGGGCCGTTCGGCCACGCGCGCGGGGTCGCGGCCGCAGCAGACACTCGTCGTGCTTCAGGCGGCGCTGTCGCTGATCCTCCTGTCGGCGGCCGGACTCCTGACGACTGCGCTGCAGCGTCTCGAGCATCAGCCGTTTGGATTCGAGCAGGATCGACCCCTCGTGGCGACGATGAACCCGAGACTCGCGGGCTACCGGCCGGCGCAACTTTCGACGCTTTACCAACGCCTGCACGACGCGATCGCCGGCATCCCTGGCGTCTCTTCCGTCGCGCTCTGCTTGTACTCGCCGCTCACGGGCGGCTGGGGCTCGAGCGTCTGGGTCGATGGCCACGCGGCGCCAGGGCCAAGGGACGACAACTCGTCGGCGTGGGATCGCGTGACGCCGTCTTACTTCGACGTCATTGGCACGCCGATCGTCAGAGGACGCGGCATCTCCGATCGAGACACGGCATCATCACGCAAGGTCGCAGTTGTCAGTGAGGCGTTCGCGCGCAAGTTTTTCGGCAACGAGGATCCGATTGGCAAGCACTTCGGCCGCATGCCGAGCGCCGACCGCGAATTCGACATAATCGGCATCGTCAAGGACGCCCGCTATGTGGCGAGCGCGCTGGATCAACCCAGCCTGCCGGTGTTCTTCCTGCCCGAAGCCCAAGCTGAATACGCGCAGACGAACCTCGGCGCGCTGTTCCTCCGCGACATCATGATCCTGCCCAGGCCCGGGGTCACCGTTCCCGCCGCGGCCATTCACCAGGCGGTCGCGTCGGTGGATCCGGCCCTGCCGATCACGTCGATTCGTACGCTGCGCGAGCAGGTGTCGAGTCAGTTCACGCAGCCGCGGCTCATTGCCCGGTTGACGTCCTTCTTTGGGGTGCTCTCGCTCGTTCTCTCGTCGATCGGGCTCTATGGCGTGACCGCCTACAACGCCGCCCGCCGCACGAGCGAGATCGGCATCCGCGTTGCGCTGGGAGCGCATCGCCTGCACGTCATGCAGCTGGTGCTCCGCGGTGCCTTCGGACTGATGTTGTCCGGACTTGCGATCGGGCTGCCGCTGACGTTTGCTGTCGGGCGATTGCTCCGGCATCAGTTGTACGGCACGAACCCGGACATCCTGCCGGTCACGATGATTGCCGCGGTGGCGCTGGCCGGCTCGACGCTGCTCGCCTCGGTCGTGCCCGGAGTACGGGCGAGCCTGATTTCGCCGCTGGAGGCGCTGCGGACCGAGTAGTCGGTCAGGGATCGCGATCGCCGACGCGGACTAGTCGATGCCCGGGATCCACCGCACGGCGTTGTCGTGATACAGCTTGCGGACGACCGCCGCAGGCAGGTCCAATCCCCGCGTCGTTCCTCCCTCGTAGCGGACGTCCTCGCCAGTCGCGAAGTACTTCCAGTCGCGCGCGTACGTGGTCGCCCACTCCTCCAACGCCGTCTCGGCCTTGTCGTCGGGCGTGATCCCGAGGTCCGTGCCGTAGAGCACGCGGTCCTGGTACTTAATCAGGAACGCGCGGACCTTCTCGGGCGACTGGCGCATCAGGTACGGGATCCGAGCGGCGGTGTCGACCGCGAAGTTGGGATAGCGGTCGAAGCGTTCGGCAATCTGGTCCACGTCCACTTCCATGCTGCCGAGATGCGCACCTACGACGCGCAATGTGGGGTGCAGCTGCAGCAGGTGATCGCGCGCCGCGAGGATCGTCGGCTTGGTCGGCCACTCCGGGTGGCGATACGCGTGCTCCTCCGGGTGCTGCTTGTAATAGCTGTAGTCCGGGCTCGCGGGATCGAGCGGCCGCCAACACGAATCCGGCTCGGCGAAGTGGGCGACGACGGTCTTGTGATGGGCCACGATGTTGTCGAGCACCGGTCCGAAGACCGGATCGTCGGGCAACAGGTACTTGCCCGCCTTCGTCTTGATCTCCATTCCGATCGTCTTGTAGAGCTTTACCGCGATCGCGCCCTGCTCGAAGTCCGCGTTCAGCCGGGCGTTCACGCGCGCGGCGAAGCCGGCGTCTTCGAAGTCATACGGGTCGATGGTCGTGCAGATGGCGGCCCGGCCTGCGGTCGCGCGGTGGACCGCCAGCGCGTCGCTCCATTGCGGTTCCATGCGCTTGGCGAAGGGGTCGCGATCGTCGATAAGGAGGATGTTCAAGACGCGCAGGTGCAGGCGCGTCAGGAGATCGGTGAGTGCGGCGTCGGCCTTGAACGCGTGGACGTGCGTGTCGATCGGCTCGACGGCGGCGAACGCGGGCGCCGGCGCGGCACGCCCCGTCTGCGGCCGGGCGAATAGGGGGACGCTGCCCGCGAGACCCGCGGCGATGCCGACGACGAGGAGAGCGACGGCAACCGCGCAACGAAGTAGTAGGCGAGGCATGTTTTTCATTTTCAGTGGTCAGATGATAGTCGACCTGAGTGGCGTGGGGCGGGCATCAGAAGCCGCTGAGCTTAGGTACCAGAGACCGATCCTGATGCTCCGCCCTGCCGTGGGCACGACGGCCCTTCGGAGGCGGTTCATGACGGGCGCTCTATCTCTTTCGCACGCGCGAGCCCCGAAAGCTCGTTCTCTCCCCTTCCGTTGCGTTGACCCCTGGCATAGAGAATGCTCGAGCGGCTTCACCGCACACAGGAGGGGAACTGCGGGAGGAGGCCAGATGGTATTCAGAGCTGTCAAGGTGCTCGCAGTGGTGGTCGGAATTGCGGTGGCATCGCGCGCCGTTTCTGCGCAGACCTTCGGTTACTCCGGCGCGGGGGGGCCCACGCTCTGGAGCGAGCTGACTCCTGACTGGTCCACGTGCGGGAACGGAAAGATCCAGTCTCCCGTCGATTTCAGGTCGCCGTATCCTCTGGAACCGCGCAAACTTTCCATCGAATACGGGCACACCACGGGCGAGATCCTCAACAACGGACACACCATCGAGGTGGAGACCGAAGGCAGGAACACCTTGACGCTGGGCGGAGTCATCTACGAGCTGGTGCAGTTCCACTTTCACTCCGTGAGCGAACACCGCGTGGACGGGCGGGGCTTCGACATGGAGCTGCACCTGGTACACGCGAGCGCCGACGGATCGAATGCCGTGATCGGTGTGTTTCTGAAGCGCGGGTCGAGCAGCGGATCGCTGGCGTCGATCCTCCATAACCTTCCGGACGATGTGAATACCAAGCATGCGCTCGATACGCCCTTCAACCCGAGGGACTTCTTACCAAAGTCGGACGCTCACTTCCAATACGTGGGCTCTCTCACCACGCCGCCATGTACCGAAGGGGTGCACTGGATTGTGATGAAGGATCCGGTGATGGTCTCGGACGACGACATGGCGCGGTTCGACGAGCGCATTCACTTCAACGCCCGTCCGGTGCAGCGCACAGTACGGGCATCGCAGCGCTGAGGCTCGTATTCGCATGGGACTCCGCGCGTCGGAATGGATCACCGTTGCGTATTTTGCCTATTTGGCTGGCGCTGCCGCAGTCGTGCCTCGCATAGCTAGGCAGCAGCGCCGCCGCGCCATCGGCACGGCGATCGCAGTCGTGATCGCCGTTCTCACGTTCGCGTCGTTCGGTACGTCGGCAACTGTGTGGCGAGATTGGATGCCGCTGATATACCTCCTGCTCGGCTACTGGCTTCCGGCTCTCCTCGTGACCAGCACGAACGAGGTATTTGAACTCAAACTACTGACACTCGACCGTCGCTGGCTCGGCACCGACGACGTGACCACGATCAGCGAGCACGCGCCGCGTCCTGTGATCGAGCTGCTCGAGCTCGCGTATCTGTTCTGTTATCCGATGGTTCCCATCGGCTTCGCCTGCTTGTACGTCGCCGGTTTGCGCGAGGAGTCGGACAGGTTTTGGACCGCGGTACTCCTGGCGGTGTTCGGGTGTTACGGCGTGCTTCCATGGCTGCCCACGCGACCGCCGCGTGCGATCGAAGGTGCGCCCATGCGGTCGTCCGGGTTTGTCAGGCGCGTCAACTTGCGCGTGCTCGGCCTCGCAAGCATTCAGCTGAACACGTTTCCGAGCGGGCATGTCGCCGCCTCGCTGGCGACCGCGCTCGCAGTCTGCGCATGCCTTCCGTTTGTCGGCCTCCCGCTCGGGTTGCTGGCGGTCGGCATCGCAATCGCGAGCGTCGTGGGGAGATACCACTATGCGGCCGACGCGTTGGGAGGCGCGGCTCTGGCGCTCCTCGGATTCGTGGTTTCGCGAGCGGTGTAGTTCCGCAGAACACAGCACGCTCAGCAACCCGGGGTGTGGACGGCGCGTCTCAAGCGATCCTTGACGGGTCGGTGGCGAATTCGCGATTGTGCTGAGAAAACGCTCAGGGTTTCACAACTCGCCATGCGCACGCTACGAGCGCGAGCCGAGCAGGCGCGCGGCGACGGCGCGGAAGCGGTCGTGGTGCGAGCCGGTTACGAACATCCAGCGGAGCACGCGCACGCTGGCGGCTCCCCTGCCGCTGGCCGGCATCATCTCATCGAGGGCCGCGATCGGCTGCGTGCGAATGCGGTCGAGCAGAGCCACGCGGTGCACGCACGACACGGTGCAGAGCGGCGCACAGCTCTTCTCGCTCGTGCTCTCGCGCAGCACATCCGCGGCGGTGTACTCGGCCAGGGGAACGCCTGGATACCCGCGCTGCTGTGAGCACCAATGCACGAGGCCGTCCTCGCAGATGTAGAGATAACGGCCGCCGGCGCCGCACTGCCAGTCGTTCGGGCGCCCGAACGCGAGGTTCCGCTGGAAATCATTCTGGTTCTGTACCGTATAGAACGGCGCAGCCAGCGAAGTGATCTCGCTGTAGACGCGCAGCTGCTCCGGCGTCAGCGGTATCAGGCGGCCATGACCGTCGTGGATCAGGCCGACCGTCGTTGTAAGACGCAGTTCGATCGCCCGCCTGGCGATCGTCAGGGCGTCTTCGGGGTTACTCAAGTCGCCACCGAGCACAGAGTTGATGTTGACGCTGAACGCGGCGTGCTTCGCCAACATCTGCAGTTTCGCGTCGAGCACCTTAAGGCTCTTGGTCGACGTGTCGTCAGGCGTCACGTTGTCGATGCTGATCTGCAGGTGATCCAGCCCGGCGTTGTTGAAGCGCTCGATGCGCTTCTCGTTGAGCAAGTAGCCGTTGGTGATCAGTCCAGCCAGCGCGCCGGTTCCGCGGATGTGCCGGATGAGCGCGTCGAGTTCGGGGTGCAGCAGCGGCTCGCCGCCGCTGATCTCGATGTTCGCCGTGCGCAGCCGCGCCAGGTGGTCGATGCGCTCGCGCAGTGCCGCCAGTGCCACTGGAGGCGAGTATTTGTCGTACTCGTTGCAGTAGGTGCACGCCAGGTTGCAGCGGCGAATCGGAACGATCTGCGCGAGGATGGGATGACCCGCGGACTGGAAGCCGCGCGCCACCATCTTGGCCTCTCTCCACTTGCGGTCGAAGATTCGGAGCATGCTGCCGAACGCTACTTCGCGGTCTTCCTGAGGGCCGACATGTAGGCCCGATGGTCAACTGCCGGCGGGCGATCCCGCTGTGGGCACCGCGCGCACGATGAACCGCTGCGGGGCTGGGCCCACGTGATAGAACGGATAGCAGCCGACGAGCGTCACCGCGGGACCGGGCGTCGGGTCGATGACACTGACGTCGTCGGGGGTCGTGATCCGAATCCACTCGACTCGGTATTGCTCGGTCGCGACGGGCGTGTCCAGCACCAGCGCGTCACCTTCCTTGATGTCCTTCAGCACCCGGAAAAAACCGTCTCGGTGGGCGGCGATGCCGACGTTGCCCGGCGTCCCGGGTAGCGCTGTCTCCTCGATCCGACCGGCCGCGAGGTCGAGCACGGCGTCGGTCGGTGCCGTCGTGGACCGGCACCTCGAGCTTGAGCCGCGGGATGCGCAGGATGGCGAGCGTGGGCGGCGTTTCCACAAGCAGCGCGGCCTGGTAGGCCTTCACACGGGCCGGCGACCAGAGCGTCATGTCGACCTTCCCACTCCAGGTGAGCTTGCGCGGCGGCGGGGCCGGTGCAGGCGGCGCTGGTGCCGCTGAGTCGGCAGCCGCCGGATTGCTGGCCGGGGGTGTGTCAGTGCCGCGGCCGCACGACGGCAGCGTCGCCGCGACGACGAGCGCGAGGCCCAGTACAGGAAGCGTGCGGTTCGGGCGGGACCGGCGAGCGACCATCAGGAACACTCCAGTGCGAGGCGATCAGTCGAGCGCGTCGCAGAAGAGTCGCCGCGCGTCGACCGGGTCGCGAGTGGTCTTCAGTTTTCTGTCGTCAGATGATAGCCGACATGATTGGAGTATAGTGGCCGCGCTGTGTTCCTGCTCGGGAAGCCCGCGGTTCTTGTCGCCGTGCTGACCGGGACCGTCGCCGGTGTGGGTGCATTCACGTTCCACTACGGCGAAGGACTCAGCTATTTCTCGCCCGATCCGCGCGCCTGCAAGAACTGCCACGTGATGAACGAGCAGTACGCGTCGTGGACGCATGGTCCGCACCACGCGGTCGCGCGCTGTGTGGATTGCCATCTGCCTCACGCGCTCATTCCCAAGTACCTGGCGAAGGCCGACAATGGATATCGGCATTCGAAGGGCTTCACGTTCATGGACTTCCATGATCCGATCATGATCACGCCGCGCAACGCGCGAACGCTGCAGGAGAACTGTCTGCGGTGTCACGGCGATTTCGTGCACGACATCGTGCAAGGCAGCACGACGCGGGAGGATGCCGTGACGTGCGTCCACTGCCATCGCGGCGTCGGGCACGGGGCCCGATCGTGACTCGAGGCGGAACATGAGCGACTCGCAGGCGGGTCAGGGCCGCAACCTGAAACTCGTTGCCGTCGTCGCCGGCGCCTGTGCGGTGGTCGCGTTCCTGCTTGCCGCGCTGATCACATCGATCTTCCAGCGCAAGCAGGAAGCGAAGAACCCTTATGTCCGGCTGGTGGAGGTCAACGAAGACACGACGGACCCGGCCGTCTGGGGCGTGAACTGGGCGCGTGAGTACGACGACTACAAGCGCACCGCCGATTCTTCGCAGACGCGGTTCGGAGGATCGGAAACGCTGCCGGACCAGAAGGCGAAAACCAATCCCTGGCTCACGCGCATGTTTGCCGGCTACGCTTTCGCGATCGACTACCGCGACCGGCGCGGCCATGCCTACATGCTCCAGGATCAGGAGCAGACGAGGCGGGTCACCGAGCGGCCCCAGCCGGGCTCGTGCCTGCAGTGCCATACCTCGATCATTCCGACCTACCGGCGCATCGGTAATGGAGATGTCTTCAAGGGCTTCGAAGCACTGGGAAAGCTCCCCTACGCCGATGCGCACGCCGAGGTCGTGAAGACCGGCTCATCGAACCCCGTGGCCGGCAGAACGACAACGACGTTCCAGCACGAGGACGGGGCGCATCCGGTGAGCTGCGTGGACTGTCACGATCCGAAGAGCATGGAACTGCGGGTGACGCGACCCGCGTTCATCCGCGGCATCCAGGCGCTGGCGTCAGGCTCGGCCCCGACGCCCCACCTCGAGAGCATCGAACGCTGGCGTCACGGCAGCCGATCCACGCCCTACGATCCGAACGTCGATGCGTCGCGGCAGGAGATGCGGTCCTTCGTGTGCGGCCAGTGCCACGTGGAGTACTACTGCGGCCCGAAGACCACACTGTTCTACCCGTGGAACGACGGTCTGAGAGTCGAGCAGATCGAGGCGTACTACGATCAATACAAGTTCCCCGACGGCCACATCTTCTATGACTGGACCCATGGCGAGACCGGAGCCAGCGTGATCAAAGCGCAGCATCCCGAGTTCGAGACGTGGAGCCAGGGGATTCACGCGCGCAGCGGGGTCGCGTGCGCCGACTGCCATATGCCGTACAAACGCGAGGGCGCGATGAAGGTGTCGGACCACTGGGTCCGCACGCCGCTGCTCAATACAGCTCGGGCCTGCCAGGTCTGCCACCCCTACTCGGAGACCGAGATTCGCGCGCGGGTCGAGGCGATCCAGGATCGCACCTACCTGCTGCTGCAACGTTCGGCGACGGCACTGACCGACATGCTGGATGCGGTAGCGACCGCGAAGAAGAGCGGCGCCAGCGACGCGCAGCTTGCGCCGGTGTACGCGCTCCACCGGAAGGCGCAATGGCGCCTGGATTTCGTGGCGGCGGAGAACTCGATGGGATTTCATGCGCCGCAGGAAACGGCGCGGGTTCTCGCAGAGTCAATCGACTACGCGAGGCAGGGCCAGCTCGCGGCAACGGCACTGGCGACCGGCGCACATAGGTCCACGCCGAAGTAATCGCTCATATCACGCTGCGATTGATAGAACGCTCGCGCGTCGCGCGGGATGCGCGACCGCCTCGTTCTTGCTGCCGCTCTCTTCATCCTCGGTACACGTCCGCCGGCCGCCGCCCAGGACCTCTCGTTCCAGGAAATGCGCTGGCGCGACGTCGGAGCTATCGTGGACAGGAGGTGCGTCCGATGCCTGCCAATTCGACGATCCCACCAGCCGAGGCATTGACGCTGCGGTCTCTCATCACGCCGACCGAGCGGGGAATTGCCAGCCGCGTGCTCGCTCGCAACGGCGGCGGCAACATCACTTTGTTCGCGTTCGATGCCGGCCAGGGGCTCACGGAACACACCTCTCCTTTCGAAGCCCTGGTGGTAACCCTCGACGGCAGCTTGACGCTGACGATTGGCGGAACACCGGTGACGGCGAGCCCAGGTACGATCGTTCGCATGCCCGCGAACGTTCCACATGCCGTCGATGCGCCGGAGGCGGCCCGCATGCTGCTGATCATGTTGCGCGACCCCAAGGAGGCCGCGGGACAGCCTCCACCCCCTTAGGCAGCACGGCTCGCGCGACCGCGACAATCTGATTGGCCAACGGCCAATCAAACGTGATACCTATTCGAGATCGCAACGCTCCAGACCGGGCACGCCGAATCGCAGAAATGACGCGAGGAGTGGCTGACATGGCTCAATCATGGGTGGTCGGAGCAGGTCTCACGCGGGTTCTCTGCGTAGTGGTTTTCATCGTGATGCTCGCCGCGTTTGTGTATGCGGCCTGGATCGGCGTCACCAACTTCTCGCGCATTCACGTCTGACGACCGCGGCCGTCGGTCTGCCCGCGCGTCGCGCGCGGCAGAGCGTCTCACAACCGTGCAACCACCAGTCGTGTCGAGGGGATATGACCAAGCGACAGACCCGGATGTTCTTCGTTGGGGGCACGACGCTGTTCGCCCTCGTCTTCATCGCCCTCACGATCGACAGCCACAGGCAGTTCGGCCGGTTGACACACGAGGACGCTCTCACCTCGCAGGTTGTGGCCGGCAAGCACGTGTGGCATCGCAAGGACTGCATCAACTGCCACACGCTGCTTGGCGAGGGTGCGTACTACGCACCAGACTTGACGAAGATCGCCCAACTCCGTGGAGAACCCTACCTCCGACAGTTCCTGAAGGACCCGGCGCGCTTTTATTCCGAAGAACAGCACGGCCGGCTGATGCCGAACCCGAACCTGTCGGATGAGGAGATTGGCGACGTCATCGCCTTTCTCACATGGATCTCCAACATCGACAACAACAACTGGCCGCCGCGACCCATTCTTGTGAGCGCGGCCACGCCGCAGGGGATCGCGCTCGGCACACACGGGCCAGCCGCTGCATCCACTGATCCGATCGCGCTTGGTGAGGCACTCTTCCGGCGGACGCCTCCCGGCTGCTTCAGTTGCCATTCGACGCAGCCAGGGCTGCAGATCGTGGGACCGTCTCTGGCGGGAATTGGCACTCGCGCCGCCGATATCCTGAAGAATCCCGCTTACGCAGGCTCAGCAAAATCGCCGGAAGACTACATTCGCGAATCCATTCTTCGTCCGAGCGCATATGTGGTGCCCGGCGCGACGTTCTCTGCGGGCGGCCAGTCGATCATGCCGGCCATCTATCAGGACATGCTGAAGCCGGAGGACATCGACCATCTCGTCGCGTATATCGCGACGCTCAAGTAAAGAGGAATCGCCTCATGCGCTACCGCACGCAAGCCGTCGCCTATCCCTACTTCGTCGTCGCCTTGCTGTTCTATGGCCTGCAGATGGCCTTCGGTCTGCTGTCGGCCGTGAAGTACCTTGGTCCGGATCCGATCAAGGCCTGGCTGCCGTTCGACGTCTCCAAGGAAATTCACACGAACTTGTTGATCGTGTGGGTGCTGACAGGTTTCATGGGGGCGGCGTACTGGCTCGTGCCCGAAGAATCGCGCACGGAGCTGCACAGCCCGAAGCTCGCGTACGGGGCGCTTGGACTGTGGACGGTCGGCGGGGTGACCGCCGTCGTCGGCTACCTGTTCCACTGGACCGCGGGCAACAAGCTTCTCGAACAGCCGCTGCCCGTCAAGCTCGCGATTGTCGTCGTCATGCTGATGTTCCTCTACAACCTGGGGATGACGATCTGGAAGGCGAAGCGCCTGACCACGACGGAAAGCGTGCTGATGGCCGGCCTCGTGATGACTGCCCTGTTGTATCTGCCGTCGCTCTTCGAGTTCAGGAACTACACCATTGCGATCTTCTACCGCTGGTGGACCGTCCACCTGTGGGTCGAGGGCGTGTGGGAGATGATCCAGGGAGCACTTCTCGCGTATCTCCTGATCAGGCTCTCGGGCATCGATCGCGAGGTCATGGAGAAGTGGCTCTACGTGATCGTCGGCCTGACGTTCATCTCGGGTCTGCTCGGCACGGCTCACCATTATTACTTCGTCGGCGTGCCTCAGGTACCTGGCTGCCGATTGGCGGCGTCTTCTCCGCGCTCGAGCCGCTCGTGTTCCTGGCGATGTCAGCTTATGCGTACTCCGCCATCCGTCGGTCAGGCGTGTCGCATCCGAACACGCTGGCACTCCATTGGACGCTCGGCAGCGCGATCTTCTCCGCTTTGGGCGCCGGGCTGCTCGGGCTCGCGCACACGTGGCCCACAGTGAACAAGTGGACGCACGGCACGCTTATCACACCGATGCACGGCCACGCCGCGTTCTTCGGCGCATACGTGATGATCGTGCTCGCCGTGATCACCTACGCGCTGCCGGCGATGACGGGACATGAGGAGTCCGAGCGCGAATCAAAGGTCGGCCTCTGGGCGTTCTGGCTGCAGGTGGGCGGCATGTTCGGGATGACGATGGCGTTTGCGGCGGCGGGCATCGCGCAGACGTATCTCGAGCGCATTCTCGGATTCGGCTATCTGGAGACGCAATCAAAGATCCAGGTGCATTTTCTGATGCTGCTGGCGACTGGGATGCTCTTCACGGCCGGCGTGGCGCTGTTCTTGTGGGACTTCTTCTTCGTGGCTCCGTCGAAGCGACAACCGTTGCCGGTAATTTCGGCGCAGCCCGTCCCGTCACGATGACTGACTCCACGCGCCTGCGCGCCGGACAGCCTGCGGATGGAGCGCTGGCCGTCGGCGGATCAGCATGCCGGTCTGAGGTATCCCGCGCGCGATGCCCCGTACTACCTGCCCGTCGCCGATGAAATCGCGGTGTTCGAAACCTGCCACGCGCGCCGCCTCGCCGTCATGCTGAAGGGGCCGACCGGCTGCGGGAAGACGCGTTTCGTCGAACACATGGCCTGGCGCCTCGGACGGCCGCTCGTCACGGTCGCGTGCCACGACGATCTCTCGGCCAGCGATCTGACCGGACGATACCTGATTCGGGGCGGCGACACCGTGTGGCTGGATGGTCCGCTCACGCTGGCCGCGAGGCTTGGCGCGATTTGCTACCTCGACGAAATCATCGAGGCGCGAACCGACACCGTCGTGGTCATTCATCCGCTGACAGACGATCGACGGATTCTGCCTCTCGACAAGGCGGGGGAGGTACTGGAAGCGGATCCAAATTTTCAGCTCGTCGTGTCGTACAACCCCGGCTACCAGCACGGGCTCAAGGATCTGAAGCCGAGCACGCGGCAGCGGTTCGTGGCGCTCGAGTTTGCGTTTCCGCCGGCAGAACTGGAATCGGCGATCGTCTCGCACGAGGGCAACGTGGATCCGCCCACGGCGACGATGCTCGTCACGCTCACGAGGCGGTTGCGGCAGCTTGGCGACCGCGGACTCGCAGAGGTACCCAGCACGCGTCTCATTATCGCCGCCGCCCGACTGATCGCCAGCGGCATTCCGACGCGGACGGCATGCGCAACGGCGCTGCTCGGACCGTTGACCGACGATCCTGACCTGTTGGCGGCCATGCATGACCTCGTGAATGCGACCATGTAGTTGGTAAGTTGGCCGAATTGGTGAATTCGCGCGCCTCCGAATGGCCGAACCCGAGGATCTCATCATCGACGGTGCGTACATCGCGTCGCGGCTCGCGCGCGATGTCTGGCGCCGCTATGCGCCGGCGCCTCCCGAGCGCGTGCTGCGCCTTGCCGATGTTCGGGTGCGTCTCGAGCTCTTCCTGAACGCTCTGTTCGAATCGCCCATCTACGTGAGCGTGGCCGAACCGCCCCCGCCGGTGAGTTGGCTGGCGCGTCTCGCCGGTCGCGGCGCTGAATCCCGCATTCACGCGGTTGCTGGGACAGACGGCGTCCGCATCTTCCTTCCCCACGCGCTCGATGCGCCGGACGGAATCGAGGACTCGTTGCAGAAGTACCTGTTGCTCGCCGTTGAGCAGGCGGTCCGTTTGATCCGCGGCGGTACGTCGCTCGCCCTGGGGATCGAAGACAACGAGGTCCGCGACTGGTTCCTGATCGCGGAAGCGGCAGCCGTTGACGACTGGATCGCTCAGAACGCGGCCGGACTCGTTCCCACGCTTCGCGCTGCGCGTCTGGAGGCGCTGACGCAGAGAGCCGGAGCGTCCAGCCGCGACGATCGCGTCCGTGCGATTGAAAGCTGTGTGCGCGCGTTTCTCGCGCACGATCCGCAAGAGCCGGTCGAGCATGTGCCGCTGTTCGCCACCTCCGCGGAGGCGCTCGAGTGGGCGCGGAAGACGGCACACACGGGTCGAGACGGGTATCGCGGCATGCCGAGCGTGTGGTACTGGGGCCGCGCTTTCCGCGTCGCCCCGGGTCTTGCCGGCGCTACGTCGTACGACAGAGACACGCCGAATGCGGAACGCGCGCCGCCCCGCCGTGTCGCGGAAATGCGACGCCGCCCTCGCATCCGCGAGGCCGCGGAAGACGAGGATGATAGCGGCACCGGCACCTGGGTGATACGTCCCGACGAGCCGCAGGAGAGCGTCGAAGATCCGTTCGGTCTCCAGCGGCCGACGGACCGCGCTGATGAAACCGATCCTGAGGCTTTGGGCGATTCGCTCTCGGAACTGCCGGAGGCCCGTGTGGTGCGGACGCCGGGTCAGACGAAGGAGGTCCTCCGCGCCGGCGACGAACTGCCGCGAGCACCGCGCGAAGCAGTCGCTGAGATCGTGCAGGGCGCCGTTTCCTATCCCGAATGGGACTACCGGTCGGCCACGTATCGTCAGCCGGGCGCGATCGTTCGCGAGGCCGCGCCGCTGCTCGGAGATCGACACTGGGTCCAGGGAGCACTCGCACGTCATCGCAGACTCGTGTGGCGCGTGCGCACGCGCTTCGAGCGGCTTCGTCCGCGCCGCATCCGGATTGGGCGTCAGGCTGAGGGCCCCGAACTCGACATCGCGGAATACGTCAACGCGGCGGCCGACTTTCGCGCCGGCGTTGTCGGGGAGGACCGCCTGTACCTGGACGTGCGTCCGGGGCGCCGCGAACTGAGCGTCGCGCTACTCGTGGATGTCAGCGCCTCGACGGACAGCTGGGTCTCGGGGCACCAGCGGATCGTGGACGTCGAAAAAGATGCGCTGCTCGTGGTGTGCGAGGCGCTGGCCGCGCTCGGTGATCGGTATGCAATCTTCGCGTTCGCCGGTGAGAGCCCCGAACACGTGTCGATTGTTCCGATGAAGCATTTCACCGATCCCGCCGGCGACCGAGTACGACTCCGGATCGCTGCACTGGAACCGGACGGCTACACGCGAATCGGAGCCGCCATCCGACACGCGACCGCTGCGCTCGGCGGTCAGTTCACCGAACGCCGGCTGCTGTTGATCCTGTCCGACGGAAAGCCCAACGACGTCGACGCCTATGAAGGCCCGTACGGCATCGAGGACGCACGGCAGGCCGTCGCTGAAGCGCGGATGCAGAACGTCGACGTGTTCTGTTTGACCGTGGATCGTGAAGCTCCACGCTACGCGCCGAGAATCTTCGGCCGCGCGGGGTTCACCGTGTTGCGGCGCCCGGATCAGCTGCCGGAAGTGCTGATTGAAGTGCTGCGTCGCCTGATTCGCCCATGCCGGTAGAACCATCCCCCAACGCGGACGAGTCCCTGTGGAGCACGCCGGAAACTGTCGCCGGGTTCGCGCAGTCTCCAGCCGAACCAACGTCTCCTGCGATGTGCTGAAGAACGTTGGCCTCAAAAAACGAGAGGGATGGCTGCGTTAGGCAGCCATCCCTCTCGTAACGTCACCATCGAACATTGTCGGACTAAGCGTCCGATGCGTGCTGAGAAAGCGCCTCAGCCTTGAATCTCGAGGGTGCGTTTCTTCACCTCAGGGACCGGAATCGTCGGGATCGCCACTTCGAGGACCCCGTTCTTGAACGTCGCCTGCGCCGCTTCGGCTTTCACGTACTCGGGAAGCGGGATGCGACGATAGAATGCTCCATAGTTGCGTTCGGTGCGATAGACACCCTCCGTCGTTCCCTCCTTCTCGAGCTTGCGCTCTCCCTCGATCGTGAGCTCGTCGTGGACCACTTGGACCTTCACGTTCTCTTTCGTCAGGCCGGGAAGGTCAGCGCGCACGAACAGCGTGTTGTCGTGCTCGAAGATTTCGATATCGGGCGACCAGCCACCCAGATGGCGCTCGGTCAGCCCCAGGAAGCCGGGCTTGGTCGCGAAGGCCCGATCGATTTCCTCGGTCAGACGACGCATGAAGGGGAAGGGGTTCCCCCAAAACGGCAATTCGAAGGGCTCGCGAGGTGCGATCCCCTTCTCTTCGTTCCTTTTGTCCAGGAGTGTCCTCATAAGTCAACTCCCTTGGTATGAAACCGCGATAAACGGTGCGTGGTACTGGCGGTGGCCTCCGTCGGTTGTCACGCGTTCTTTCGGACGTCCAGAAAGACAACAGCAACCGCGGTGCCAGCGGACTTCCTTGTTTCCAACGCCGAGATCCATCGCGATCTCAGCGTGCGGCGCAGGCAACCAGGCGATCCGGACTTTGCTCGCTGCGGGATTTCTCCCTATGAGTGGGAGAATCCCCGCACTGGAAACCAACGGAGCCCGAAGGAGAGGCGCCGTGCGGGCACCTATTGCCACGAAGTGGGCGATGGCTTGCCCGTTGCTCTCCGCTCTGCGATAAGGAGTCCCATTGTCGCCACCGCGTACGATGCGTCCGGTTTACGTGGATCGCCTGCCGCCGTGCAACCATGCCTGCCCGGCCGGCGAAAACGTCCAGTCCTGGCTCGCCGAGGCGCAAGCTGGTCACAACCGCGAGGCCTGGGACATCCTCGTCCGCGACAATCCGATGCCTGCAGTTCATGGCCGTGTCTGCTATCACCCGTGCGAGGACGCGTGCAACCGCAAGGACGTCGACGAAGCGGTCAGCATTCATGCGGTCGAGCGGTTCCTGGGAGACATGGCGCTCACACAGGAATGGACCGTCGCACCCGATGAACCGCCATCGCACCAACGGGTGCTCGTCGTTGGCGCTGGACCGAGCGGTCTCTCAGCCGCCTGGCACATGGCACTCCGCGGACACGAGGTTGTCATCCACGAGGCGGGACCGATGGCAGGCGGCATGATGCACTTCGGCATCCCCAAGTACCGCCTGCCACGGACAGTGTTGGACGGCGAGATCGAACGCATCCGCAGAATCGGCGTCGAGATCGTCCTGAACCACAAAGTCACCGATCTTCTGTCTGAGAAGACCGAAGGGCGCTTCGATGCGATCTTCCTCGCCGTCGGCGCACACCTCAGCAAGCGTCAGGAGATTCCGGCGCGGGATGCCGGTAAGGTTTACGACGCGCTGCAGTTCCTGAAGCAAGTCGAGACGGGTGGCGAAAACCCCCGGCTTGGTCGGCGTGTCGCGGTCTACGGCGGCGGCAATACGGCAATGGATGCAGCTCGGACCGCTGCGAGGCTCGGGGCGGAGCCGCTCATCATCTATCGCCGCACGCGCGAGCAGATGCCGGCCCACGACTTCGAGGCGGACGAAGCGATTGAGGAAGGCGTCAAGATCCACTGGCTGCGCACGATCAAGGAGATCGACGGCACGACGCTTACCGTCGAGGTGATGCGACTCGACGAAAATCGCCTTCCGGTGCCGACCGGCCAGTTCGAGACGCTCGAAGCCGATTCGCTGATTCTCGCCCTCGGGCAAGACACCGACACGACATTCTTGAAGAACGTCCCCGGCATCGCGTTCACAGGCGACGGGACCGTGGTCGTGGGGCGCGACATGCAGACTGGCTGCCCCGGCGTGTTCGCAGGCGGCGATATGGTGCCGGACGCGCGCACGGTCACAACCGCCGTTGGTCACGGAAAGAACGCGGCGCGGTACATCGACGCCTGGCTCCATGGGGAGGCGCGGTCGAAGCAGACGAAGCACGAAATCGCAACGTTCGACATGCTGCGGCTCTGGTATCACAGCGAGGCGAAACGGCGCGGCCAGAGCACGATTGACCTCGACAGACGGCGACACACGTTCGACGAGGTGGTCGCCGGGCTCGATCCGACTGCGGCGCGCTACGAGGCCCAGCGCTGCCTATCGTGCGGCAATTGCTTCGAGTGCGACGGGTGCTACTCGGCGTGCCCCGAACAGGCGGTCATCAAGCTGGGTCCCGGCCGGCGGTACGAATACGACTTGGACAAGTGCACCGGCTGCGCGATCTGTTACGACCAGTGCCCATGCGGTGCGATCACGATGATCCCGGAGCCACTCGCGACGATCGCCACCGCCGTGTAGGTCGGTCTCGGTGCGAACACAGGAAGGGTGTCATGGCGACCAGCGTCAAAACTCTGGATGGTAACGAGGCCGCCGCCTCGATCGCCTATCGCACGAACGAAATCTGCGCCATCTACCCCATCACGCCGTCATCGACTATGGGTGAGCTCGCGGACCAATGGGCGTCTGAAGGCAGGACGAACATCTGGGGAACGGTGCCGCACGTCGTCGAGATGCAGAGCGAAGGTGGGGCCGCTGGCGCGGTCCACGGCGCGCTGCAGACCGGGGCCCTCACCACCACGTTCACAGCGTCGCAAGGCCTGCTGTTGATGATCCCCAACATGTTCAAGATCGCCGGCGAACTGACGCCGACGGTCTTTCACGTGGCCGCCCGCGCCATTGCGACGCAAGCGCTCTCGATCTTCGGCGATCACTCCGACGTCATGGCCGCCCGGATGACCGGCTGGGCGATGCTCTGCTCCAGCTCCGTGCAAGAAGCGCACGACCTGGCCCTTATCGCGCAGCACGCCACACTGGCGTCGCGCATTCCGTTCGTGCACTTCTTCGATGGCTTTCGCACGTCGCACGAGGTCAGCAAAATCCAGGTCCTCTCCGACGACGACGTGAGGACCATGATCGATGAAGAGCTGGTGTTCGCGCATCGCACGCGAGCGCTGGATCCGGACCGCCCCGTGCTGCGTGGCGTCGCACAAGACCCCGACGTCTACTTTCAGGGGCGCGAGACCGCGAACCCCTTCTATACGGCGGTCCCATCGGTCGTCCAGACCGCGATGGATCGATTCGCACGCCTGTCCGGTCGCCAGTACCGGCTGTTCGAGTACTTCGGCGCCGCCGACGCCGAGCATGTGATCGTGCTCATGGGCTCTGGCGTCGAGACCGTGCGGGAGACCCTCGACTATCTGAATGGCCGCGGCGCGAAGCTGGGCGTCGTGCAGGTCCACCTGTTCCGGCCGTTCCCGGTGAGTCATCTGCTGGACGCCGTCCCCCGCACCGTCAAAGCGATCGCCGTGCTCGACCGAAGCAAGGAACCAGGTGCGTGCGGCGAGCCCCTCTATCAGGACGTGGTCACGGCATTTGCCGAGGCGATGACCAGCGCCGGCCGCGCCATGCCACGGATCGTTGGGGGCCGCTACGGGCTCGCGTCGAAGGAGTTCACGCCGGCGATGGTCAGAGCGGTCTTCGAGAATCTCGCGTCAGCATCGCCGAAGAACCACTTCACGATCGGCATCACAGACGACGTCTCGAACACCAGCCTCGAGTACGACCGCGGGTTTATCACCGAGGCAGATGACGTGGTCGGCTGTATCTTCTACGGTCTGGGTGCCGACGGCACGGTTGGAGCCAACAAGAACTCGATCAAGATCATCGGCGAGCAAACCCCGGGCTACGCGCAGGGCTTCTTCGTATACGACTCGAAGAAATCGGGGTCACGCACCACGTCACACCTCCGTTTCGGGCCGCACCCGATCCGATCGACGTACCTCGTCCAGCGGGCCCAGTTCATCGCCTGCCATCAATTCCAGTTTGTCGAGCGCATCGACATGCTCGACGAGGCGGCCGACGGTGCGGTGTTCCTGCTCAACAGTCCCTTCGCTCCGGCCGAGGTCTGGGACGAGCTGCCACGAACGATGCAGGCGGACCTGGTCCGCAAACACATCCGGCTCTATGTGATCGACGCCGATCGCGTGGCCATCGAAGCGGGCATGCCCGGTCGGATCAACACCATCATGCAGACCTGCTTCTTCGCGATTTCCGGCGTGTTGCCGCGCGACGAAGCGATCGCGCGAATCAAGGACGCCATCCAGGCGACGTACGCGCGCAAAGGGAAGGAACTGGTCGAGAGCAATTTCGCCGCCGTCGATCGCACGCTCGAGAACCTGTATGAAGTCGTGCTGCCGGCCGCCGCGACGAGCACGCGCGAGCCGATTACGCTCGTGCCTGCGCACGCGCCCGATTTCGTCAGACAGGTCACGGCCATGATGATCGCTGGGCGCGGCAACGAGTTGCCAGTCAGCGCACTCCCAGCGGACGGGACCTACCCGACCGCCACGGCCCGTTGGGAAAAGCGCAACATCTCTGACATCGTACCCGTCTGGAAGCCGGAGTTGTGCATCCAGTGCGGAAACTGCGCGATGGTGTGCCCGCACGCGACGATTCGCGCGCGCTATTACGACGATCCGTGGCTGGCGAACGCGCCCGAAGGTTTCGCCTCCGCGCCCCTTGCCGGCCGTGGGGTTCCCAATCTGCGCTACACGCTGCAGGTGGCCGTGGAGGACTGCACCGGGTGCGAGCTCTGCGTCGAGGCATGCCCTGTGCGGAGTCCCGAAGCGGCAGGCATCCGCGCCATCAACATGGAGGCGAAGGCGCCGATCCTCGAGCGCGAACGGAAGAACCTCGAGTTCTTCGACATGCTCCCCGACAACAAGCCTGCGGGCGTGGACGCGAAGCTGGTGCGGGGCGCGCAGTACTTGACACCTCTCTTCGAGTTCTCGGGCGCGTGCGCCGGCTGTGGCGAAACACCCTACTTGCGGCTCCTCACGCAACTGTTCGGCGACCGTCTGCTCGTGGCCAATGCAACCGGGTGTTCGTCTATCTACGGCGGCAATTTGCCCACGACCCCCTGGTCGGTCAACAAACAGGGTCGCGGGCCCGCCTGGGCCAACTCGCTCTTCGAAGACAATGCGGAGTTCGGGCTCGGCTTCCGGCTGTCACTCGACAAGCAACGCGAGGAGGCGGAACAACTGCTCACCCGACTGGCGCCGCAGCTCGGCCAGGCACGCGTTCGGGACGTGCTCGACGCACGCCAGGTCACCCGGGAGGAGGTCGATGCACAGCGGGATCGCGTAGGCGCGCTCGAGCAGTTGCTCGAATCCATGGCCGATCCAACAGCCCGGCGGTTGCGCACGATCACGAAGCACCTGGTGCGGAAGAGCGTGTGGATTGTCGGTGGCGATGGCTGGGCCTACGACATCGGCTACGGCGGCCTTGACCACGTGCTGGCGTCGGGACGTAACGTCAACGTTCTGGTACTCGACACCGAAGTGTATTCGAACACGGGCGGACAGGCCTCGAAGTCGACTCCTCGCGCTGGCGTGGCCAAGTTTGCGGCGGGCGGAAAGCAGTCCCCGAAGAAGGATCTCGGTCTGATGGCGGTGGCGTACGGGAACGTTTACGTTGCCCAGATTGCCATGGGCGCTTCAGCGCAGCAGACGATGGATGCGTTTCTGGAAGCCGAGGCATACGACGGGCCGTCGCTCATCATTGCGTATAGCCACTGCATCGCCCATGGCATCAACATGCGCTTCGGCATGCGGCAGCAGAAGTTGGCGGTCGAGTGCGGGCACTGGCCGCTGTATCGCTTCAAGCCCGCTGCGCCGACCCGCGAGAGGCAGGAGTTCGTGCTCGATTCGCAGCCCCCGTCGATCGCGCTGAAGACGTACGCCTACAACGAGATCCGCTACAAGATGCTCTCCTACACGAACCCGGGTGAGGCGAAGCGCCTGCTCGGCCTGGCGCAGGAAGACATCCATCAGCGCTGGCGCGTCTACTCAAACCTCGCCGACCGGTGGCCGGCAACAGCGCGACGCGGCCAGGGCGAGGCTGGTAGTCACGTACCCGCGCCGGAGGCCGCATCCGTAACGGCCAGTACGACGCGGTAAGCACCTGGAGACGCACGATGAACATGACCACTCGTTACATGGGCCTGAGGCTCAAGAACCCGCTCGTAGCTTCGGCGTCTCCGCTGTCAGAAAGCCTCGACGGCATCCGCCGCCTCGAAGACAACGGCGCGGCGGCCGTTGTCATGTTCTCGCTGTTCGAAGAGCAGATCACCCATGATTCGGCCGCGCTCGAGCACTTCATGAGGCTGGGCACCGCGAGCTCCAGCGAAGCCCTGTCGTACTTTCCTGAGATTCGGGACTACGACGTCGGGCCCCAGCAGTACCTGGACCTGATCCGCAAAGCCACAGAAGCTGTCGACATTCCGATTATCGCAAGCTTGAACGGCGTGACCGAGCGCGGGTGGGTGACGTTTGCGAGACAGATGCAGGACGCCGGCGCGAGCGGCATCGAGCTGAACGTGTACTACATTCCAACTGAGACATTCAAATCGGGCGCCGAAGTCGAGCAGCAGTACCTGGATGTGCTGTCGTCGGTGAAGGCCAACGTCTCGATCCCCGTAGCCATCAAGGTCGGGCCGTATTTCAGCTCGTTCGCGGACATGGCCTGTCAGCTGGAGGAAGCCGGGGCCGACGCGCTCGTGCTGTTCAATCGCTTTTATCAGCCCGACTTCGACATCGAGACGCGGACCGTTGTCCCCTCACTCGCATTGAGCAGGCCCGACGAGATTCGGTTGCCGCTGCTGTGGATCTCGCTGCTGTACGGTCGCGTGTCGGCCTCGCTTGCGGCGACCACCGGGGTGCACAGTGCCGTCGAAGCCATCAAGTACCTCATGGCCGGCGCGGACGTCGTGATGAGCACGGCTGCCCTGCTGCAGCAGGGCCCGCCGTTTTTCGCGCGTCTCCTCGCTGACATGACGACGTGGATGGAGCAGAAGGGGTATACCTCTGTGAGCCAGATGCGGGGCTCGATGAGCCAGCAATCGGTCATGGACTCGAGCGCGTTCGTGCGAGGCAACTACATCAAGGTCCTCGAAAGCTACACGGCGACCACGGTCCGCAGCCGTATCGGCGAGCGATTGAAACTGGGGCCGAGGTGAAGGGAAACCGACCGACGACGGGAATAGGCCTCCGGTCGCTTACGTGCTCGATTACGCGACAAGGACGAAGGTGAATCTCTTGCACGAATAGTATTGATCACGGTTCCTGTCGCGTGAACAGCTCAACCGGTTTCACTGCGAGGTCGAGCGCGCTACCATAGCGCGCATGCGCGATCGCCTCGTTCTTGCAGCCGCGTTCTTCATCCTCGTCGGTACACGTCCGCCAGCCGCCGCTCAGGACCTCTCTCGTTTCAGGAAATGCGTTGGCGCGACATCGGCCCCACGCGAGACTCATGAAATTGCAGCCGGACTCACCTCTTCGAACTCGGTGTCGTCTTGATTGCGCTCAGAGCCTGGTTCACGTAAACCGGTCCGAGTGCGCCACCAAGCCGATCGAGGACACGTAGGATCGGGTGAGTGAACGGCAGCACGAACGGGAACATGTGCAGGCCGATCTGCTGGACCGTTTCCCCACCGTGAGTCCGCACCCAGCGGCGCAGCATGCGCCATCCAGGCCAGTTCTCCAGGCCGTGATAGGGACGCAGGTCGAACAGGTTGGCAACCACCAGCGACCAGCGCCAGACGCGGTTCGGGCACGTGACGACGAGCACCCCGCCGGGCCGCAGCACGCGGAGCATTTCAGCCAGCGCGCGCTCGGGTTCCTCGGTGTGCTCGATGCATTCCGACGACAGGACGATATCGAACGAGCTGGCTGGAAACGGAAGCAGCGCGGCGTTCCCAGCAACAACACGCGCTGCACCCTTGGCGCGGGCGCGGATCAGCAGCGTCATTCCAAGGTCGAGGCTCACGACGCGTGCGCCTCGCTCTCGAGCGGCCACTGAAAACGGTCCCGTGCCGCAGCCGACGTCGAGGAGCTGCTTCCCCTGAAGGGCGCGATTGCGGAGCAGCACGTCGAAGACGACCTCCAGCCGGCGCTGAAGATCGTATGGATTCATCAGCCGGTCGAAATCCTCGGCAATCGTGTCGTAGAAGTGCGCGCGGGACGTCACGGCAGACCGGCAGAAACCCGTTCGCGGATCGGTCGAGTCCGTTCGCTGATGACGAACGCTGGCCGGTTCAAGTTCGAAAGAAACAACCGTCCGAGGTACTCGCCGATGACGCCGATCGTCAACAGCTGAATTCCCCCGAGCAGCGACAGCATGCCCACCGTGGACGCCCAGCCGGGCACCACGCCGCGGGCCGTGAACCAGATAACGACGCTGTAGGCAAGATAGAGGAACGAGACGAACGAGATCAACAGACCGAGCGCGATGGCCATGCGCAGCGGCACGATCGAAAAGCCCATGAGACCATCGAGCGAGAGACTGACCATTCTCCGCCACGTGTAGCTCGTGCGGCCCGCCACGCGCGGCGGAGCCGTGAACGGGACGAACGCCGCGTCGTATCCCAGGTAAGGCACGAGGCCCCGCAGGAAGAGCAGCGGCCCGGCGCTCTGAAGAACGGCATCGACGACCGGTCGGCCGAGCAGCCGGAAGTCCGCTGAGCCCGTGGGCACGTCGACGCCCGACAACACGTGCAGGAGACGATAGAAGAGCCGCGATGCGAGCGCTTTGAACGACCAGGTCCGATCAGGCGCGCGGATGGCCTGGACGACCTGGTGACCCGCCCGCCACCTATCGAGAAACGTGGCGATAAGCGCCGGCGGATGCTGCCCGTCGCTATCCATGACAATGACCGCCTCTCCACGCGCCGAGACGAGGCCCGCCAGGATGGCTGCCTGGTGGCCGAAATTCCGCGTGAAGCGAAGCCCTTGTACTTCCGGATAGACCTGCCGCAATGCCTGGATCTGCTTCCACGTTCCATCCGTGCTCCCGTCGTCGACGATCAGCACTTCGAGGTGGTAGCCGGCAGTGGCACGAATGACCTCCGGAACGACTCGCGGCAGCGCATCCTGTTCGTTGTGCGCCGGCATCACGATCGAGACAAGGTATTGGTCATGGCAGCACGTAGACCTCGAACGGATCGACGCGGCCCACGAGCACGTAATGCGCGCGCACCTCCTCCAGGATCTGACGGGAGCGTGGCGTGTTGTACTTGTCGCGCGGATTGAACGTCACGACACGCGGCGGCCGATCGCGAATCACCTGCCGCACCTGCTCGAGATCGGCATCGGTGCGCACGCCGAGGGCCGTGTTGTAAAAGCGGAAGGGATTACGCCGCTGGGTAAGAAAGTACAGCTCGGCGTTGCTCGGCACGGCGAAAATACTTTCGCCCTCCCTCGTGTGCGCCGTGATCACGTCCACGACCTTCCGGTACGTGCCCGCTTCCTCGGCATCGATGTTCAGGCTGCAGTGCGGCAGGCCGGACGACTTTCGGGGCGGGATATCGGTCCCCGCGCAGAACCGAGTGGATGCTGCGGGACGTGGGTTGTCCGGCATGGAAGATCACGGCAATCGACGCAAGTCCGAGCGCTCCCACAGACGAGAGGCGTGCTGCTCCGGGCGAAACGGCAGGAGCCATCCACAGGATTGACGAGAGCGTGAGGCCGGCCGAAAAGTACAGGTACAACGGAATCTGAAAATGAGCGGAGACGACCGCGTAGAACACCGCCATCACTGGAAGCGGTGAGATCACAATCGCTGTCGAGCGCGTCAACAAGAGGTGGACGAGCACCCCATTGATCACGGCCAGGATCGAGAGCACGACCCAGTACAGCCCGTTCACGGCAGCCGGCACGCCGGAGCCGCTGAACACCTGCCGCAGCGATTGCGCCACGACGGCGCCGAAGTTGGTTCCCTGAAAAAACTCGAGGCGTGTGAGGGCGATCGCCGCCGGACCGACGTCGTTCGCCCAGCCGCCGAGAGAGCCGTGCACGAGGTGATACGACGACCAACGGTGTCGCCGACAGCGCAATGCCGACCGCGATCCACCCGATCAGAGCCACGACAGCCCGGTTGGCTGGCTGCGGCCGGAACAGCAGGCGCGCGAGCAGGGCGACAGGCCACACCCCGAACAGCGCGATGCCGCTCACGTCGGTCGCTCGAATCAGGTAGGCGCTCAACGACACGATCATCGTCGCCAGGACGATTCGCGCCAGCATCGCCTCAGATGCCAGCGGCGTCGGCGTCCCGCAGGCTCGCAATGAGATAAGTGAGCGCACCGAGCGCCGACGAAAAAGCCGGTGAGCTGGCGGAAGAGCGCGATGGTGCCGATCAGAAGTCCCGCCGCGACGAGTTGCCCGACGGATCGCCGGGTTCTGGCGAGAAGTGCGACGAGAACCATCGTGAGCGCCAGACACGGCCAGTGCGCCGTCGGATTGAGGAACTGAATGGCGCCGAGCGCCGTCGCACCCACCGCGGCAACCGCTGCCCGCCACCGCGCCTCGGGAGGGAATACGAGCAGGATGGCCGCGGCCTGCACCAGCGACGCCAATATCAGCGGGTATCTCAGGCTGAGCAGATCGAGGCCGAAGATCCGCAGCGCCGCCGCATTGACGAATGTGACGTATCCGGGATGAATGTCCTGCACCTGCCGGTTCAGGACCTCTCCGTTGAGCACGCGCTCGGCGACCGTCGCGTAGTTCCCCTCGTCAGGCGGATACCACGTCTTGTCGTAGTAGGCGTAGAGCAAGAACGCCGTCATGAGCATCGCGATTGCTGGAGGCCAGGAGATGTCGAACAGCCTCCGTCCTCGTCGGCGCGCTGTCAACGACCTGCAGACCTGGCATCAGCCGCGTATCGGATTCACCGCGCCGCTCGTCTGGGGCGACGCCAGATGATGGCATCGACGACGTAGTGGTGGAAGTTGATGGTCATGTACGCCAGCAGCGAGAGCGGGAGAATGCTGCCGGAGACGAGCGTCAGCGCCCGGTTCACGTTGAAGTACAGCACCGTGCCGATCGCCCAGCAGACGAGCGTGTAGGCAATGACGTTGCGCGGCTGGCTGATGGTCGAGAGAAATCGCCTTCGCGGATCGACGCCGTTGCCGAACCGGCTCACGTTGAACATCCACACGATAAGGACGTACTGCAGGTTGTGCCAGATGTTCAGCACGAGCCAGCCGGTGTTGATGTCGTCGATCAGCAGATATCCCGCACCGAAGATCGCGATGTGGCTGAGCACGTAGGCGGTATGCGGCAGATCCGCGCGCCGCAGGCTGAATGCCCGAATCTCGCGCGCGAGCCACAGCAGCACGCTCGCGACCGCCACGGCTCCAACGATCAGCACGACGATGCGCGGCACTGGAATGCAGCGCACATCGAGGCTCAGGAACTTTGCGGGCTGCTGGTACGAGCGGTACAGGATGCCCCACAACGGCAACGCGTAGATCACGCCGTCGAGAACGACATCTCGCCTCTGCGGAATCGCCCCGGCCTTGCGCAGGTACATGCGGGAGATGCCGTAACTCTGTCGCGTGTAGTGAAACCACTGCGCGTACAGATACACCGTCGCCACGAGCCACTGGCCGGCGACCACAGCAATGCCGATCGTGCACGCCGCGACAATGAACGGCAGCGGCACAACGAGGAGCCGATGCTGGAGGAAACTGTCGCGATCGAACGCCAGACGGGTGAACGTCGAGACGACGTGCGTGTAGCCGAGCATCCACACGTCCAGGAACAGAATCGGCCAGAACCAGGCAGGCTCGAGCACGATCGCGACGCCGGCGCCGAGCGCCCAGCCGGCGGTGACGACGATCAACGTCAAATCGAACTGCGGGTTCCGAAGCCAGGCGAAGGCAGGCGCGCGATCGAGCGCGGCAGGAACGACGAGAGCGCCGGTGACGCCAGCCATCGAGGATGTTCGATCCGCAGCGGAATGTCGCGGAGTTCGAGGAGCAAGAGATATGCCGCGGAGTCCGACGCCTTTCAGCGGGCGACCCTTGCGGATGGGCCCGAGGAATCTGGTCCCTGCCAGAGAAAAGTCCGCGCAGGCGCGGAATGCAGGCGGGACTGGCTCATCTTTTGCGTCGAGCGCGCTACCATAGCGCGCATGCGCGATCGCCTCGTTCTTGCTGCCGCTCTCTTCATCCTCGTCGGGACACGGCCGCCCGGCCGCGGCCGCGCAGGACCTCTCGTTCCAGGAGATGCGCTGGCGCGACATCGGCCCCACGCGTGCGGGACGCGCCCGCGCGCTGGCAGGCGTTCCGAACCACCCGAACATCTTCTACGCCGGCTTCGACAACGGCGGCGTCTGGCGATCGACGGACTACGGCGCCAACTGGGTGCCGCTCTTCGACGATCAGTCGACCGGATCGATCGGCGCCATTGCCGTCGCTCCCTCGAACCCGAGCATCATCTACGTCGGCACCGGCGCCGGGATCATCCGCCCTGACCTGGCGATTGGCAACGGCGTCTACAAGTCCACCGACGACGGGCGCACGTGGCAGCAGCTCGGATTGCGCGACAGTCAGATGATCGCGGCCATCGCCGTCGATCCCGGCAATCCCGACCGCGTGTTCGTCGCCGCGCTCGGACACCCGTACGGTCCGAATCCCGAGCGCGGAGTGTTTCGCTCGACCGACGGCGGACGCACGTTCGAGAAGGTGCTGTTCAAGGACGACTACACGAGCGCCAACGAGGTGCTCATCGATCCGCGCAACCCCAGCGTCCTCTACGCGACCTTGTGGTCGCAGCAACAAAGCTTCATCGAAGGCCAGGGGTTCGGCAACACCGGCATGGGCATCTTCAAGTCCACGGACGGCGGCACGAACCTGGACGCAGCTTGGCGACGGACTGCCGGCTATTCTGCAGGCGAACATCGCGATCGCCCCGAGCGGATTCGAACATCCTTTACGCCACGATCGCACCGCTCGAGGGACCGATCGGCTTCTACAAGTCCACCGACGCCGGCGCGCACTGGTTCCAGGCGATTCGCAGTCCCGGCGCACCCGCGGGTCTGACGCAGGACATGCGGCCGCTCGTGCGCATCGGCGGCGGCGATCTGCCCGACGGTCACCATCGATCCGAAGGATCCGCAGGTCGTCTATACCGCGTCGACGGTGATGTGGCGCACGATGGACGGGGGCCTGACGTGGAGCGCCGTCCGCGGCGCGCCCGGCGGCGACGACTACCAGCGCATCTGGATCAACCCCAACGACACGCAGATCATTCTTGCCGTCGCCGATCAGGGCGCGGTGGTCTCCGCAAATCGCGGACGAAGCTGGAGCAACTGGTACAACCAGAACACCGGGGCGATGTATCACGTCACGGCCGACAACGCGTTTCCCTACCGCGTCTGCTCGGGGCAACAGGACTCGGGCAGCGCGTGCGTCCAGAGCCGATCCGACGACGGCCGCATCACGTTCCACGACTGGCATCCCGTCAATCATCCAGGAATACGGCATGGCGGCCCCCGACCCGCACGATCCCGACATCGTGTACGGCAGCGCACGGACGGGCGTCTCGCGCTACGACCGTCGCACGGGCCAGACCACGCAGGTCGGGCCGGACACGTCAGGCACGCTGCCCGGCGGCGGCGCGATGAACCGCAACGTGCGGACGATGCCGCTGCACTTTTCTCCGATCGACGAGACGACGATGTTCTACGCGTCGAACGTCGTGTGGAAGAGCATCGATCACGGTCACTCGTGGTCGCGGATTTCGCCGGATCTGACGCGCCAGACATGGGAAGTGCCCGCCAACACCGGCAAATACGCGAGCACCGTGAAGCCCGCGCCAATGGGCAGCATCACCGCCTTGAGCCCGAGCCCGCGGTCGCTTGCGATCCTCTGGGCCGGTACCGACGACGGCAACATCCAGATGACGCGCGACGGCGGCGCAACGTGGACCAACGTCACGCCATCCGCGATCAAGCCGTGGACGCGGATCTTCAACATCGAAGCGGGACATCACGATCCGCTCGTCGCGTACGCGGCCGCGAACACCCTGCGTCTCGACGAGATTGCGCCGCACTTCTACCGGACGCATGATGGCGGCAAGACGTGGACCGAGATCGACACCGGCATCGCGCCGGATGCCGTCGCCAACACGATTCGCGAGGATCCTCGTCAGCCCGGACTGCTCTATGCCGGCACCGACACGCAGGTGTGGGTGTCGTTCGACGATGGCGATCACTGGCAGTCGCTGCGCCACAACATGCCCGCGATCTCGGTCCGCGATCTGCAGGTGAAGGACGACGCGAAATGCGGCTGCGCGGATTTGATTGCGGGCACGCATGGACGCGGTTTCTGGATTCTCGACAACCTGACGCCGCTGCGCCAAGTGGCAGCCGCGAAGGCGGCGCTCGCGAAGAACGAGCCGTATCTCTTCAAGCCGGAAACGGCGACCCGCATCCGCTTCGGCACCAACGAGCCGACGCCGTGGCCGCCGGAGCTTCCGGCCGGCGAGAGCGCGCCACCGGGAGCGCTGATCGACTACTACCTCGCGAAGGATGCCAGCGGTCCGATCACGCTCGAGATCCTCGACGCGGCCGGCAAGGTCGTCCGCACGTACTCGAGCACGGAACCGGTGTTCCATCCGGATCCGGGCAAGGACATGGCCGCGTACGACGAGGTGTGCAAGAAGACGCCGACGGCCGCGTACTGCGGCCTGCCGCTCTACTGGCCGGCGCCGCAATTCATCATCGCAACCACCGCGGGCATGCACCGTTTCAGTTGGGATTTGAAGTTCGATCCGGTCTCGCCTGCCGATCTGATTCCCGCCGGCGACGAGGAAGCGACCGGCGCCGTGCCGGCGCGCACGTATCCGAACTACAACGTCCCGTGGGTGCCGCCGGGCCGTTACACCCTGCGGCTGAAGGTCGACGGTGTGACGAAGACGCAGCCGATCACTGTCCGGCTCGATCCACGAGTCAAGATCGCGCCCGACGCGCTCACGACGCTGAACACGCTCAGCACCGCTCTCTACCGGGAGGCCGTTGCCGCGCATCGCGCGTTCAACGAGGCGCGGGAGCTGACCGCCTCGCTCGGCTCGCGATCGGGCGCTGACGCCGTCAAGAGCGATCTCGAGGAGCTTGCGCCGTCCAGCCTTCAGCGCAACCTGCGGGCGGTTCGCCGGCGCGGGAATGCGCCGGCCACGCCGTCGCTCGAAGCAGTCAGCAACGCATTGCAGGCCGCGGCCATGTCGATGCAATCAGCGGAGGTGGCGCCCACGGCCGCGCAGGTGGCGTCAGCGGCGTCCGCACGTGCGCAGGCGCAGCGCGTCATGGCGCGCTGGGCCGCGGTGAAAGCCAAGGCGGCGGCGTTGAATAGCGGCGCGCTACGATATCCGCGGTCCCGCGGAGCCACGTGTCAGCGCATCAGGAGAGAGCATGGAATGGTCTCGTCGGGAAGTTCTTGGAAGTGTCGTCGGGTCCGTCGGCGCCATGAGCGCCAGCGCGTGGCAGTCAGGAGCCCCTGCGCGTCAGCCGACGGGCCGTCAGCGTCCGCCCACTGAACCCTTCGGCTACTGCCTCAACACCAGCACCATCCGCGGCAACAACCTCGACATCGTCCGGGTCGTGGAGGCGGCGGGCAAGGCGGGCTTTCGACGCGATCGAGCCATGGATGACCGAGCTCGACGCCTATACCAAGGCTGGCGGCAATCTGAAAGACCTCGGCCGGCGAATCGCCGACGCCGGACTCACGGTGGAAAACGTCATCGCCTTCAACTCGTTCCTCAACGACGACGCGGCACAGCGCGCCGCGGGGCTCGAACGGATCAAAGTCGAGATGGACAAGGTCGCGCAGATTGGCGGCACGCGGATCGCGACGCCGCCGGGCAACAACCGCGCCGCCGTCAGCCTCGACAACGCCGCCAAATACTATGTCGAGGCTCTCGAGATGGGACGGTCGATGGGCGTGCAACCGCTGCTCGAGTTGTGGGGCACGCATCCGGTGCTCGGGCCGCTGAGGAACGGCATCTACGTGACGGTCGCGGCCGGGCAACCCGACGCGAGTCTGCTGCTCGACGTGTTCCACATCTACAAGAGCGGAACACCGTTCACGAGCCTGAAGCAGATCAACGGCGGCGCTCTTCACGTGATGCACATCAACGACTATCCGCAGGCAGCCGATCCGTCGACGTTGAACGACGGCAACCGCGTGTATCCCGGGGACGGCGTGGCGCCGTTCCAGGAGATCCTTCGCGACCTGCGCGACAACGGGTTCCGTGGCTATTTTTCGCTCGAGCTGTTCAACAAGGAGTACTGGGCGAAGAGCGCCGACGAGAACCTGAAGACAGGGTCTGGAGAAGATTCGGGCGGTCGTGAGGCAGGCGCTGGGCTGAGCATTCTCCCGATCAATAGCCCTTCGTCGTGATCCAGAAGCTCTCTTCCCACGAACCGCCGGGCGGAATGCTCTGCAGCTCCTTGTAGACGCCCTTGTGCGCCAGGTTGAGCGCGTTGGTGATCGCCACCATCGGCTCGAAGGCGATGAACCCCTTGCTCGTCGGCGCGGGCGCGCCTTCGGCTGGCGGAACCGCGGGAGGCGCGACCTTCACGCCCTGCGCCGGATCGACCGGAAACGGACCGGACGGCGCGGGTGACGTGGCCGGCGCACCGCCGCGCCCCGCGCCCGGCCCGGCGCCATTCACTCGACCCGCGCCGCCAGCAGGCAGCGGCGGCGACCACGCCAGCACGGTCTTGTACTTCGGCCCGAGAATCGCGTCGAGCTCCTTGCCGTTGTACATCAGCCTCATCGTCGCCCGGCCGCTCGCGTCGCGAACGAGATCGGTGAACACGTCGTCGATCAGGGCGTATTTCTTGAGCTGAATCGCCGTCCGGTCGGATCCGAAGAAGTGCTCGATTGGTTGGGTCTCGCCTGTCGGCAGCCGCTGCGGAATCTCGATCCAATGCGTTTTCGCGTCCAGCGAGACCGTCCAGTCGTTCCGGTTGCCGTCGGGCAGCTCGAAGATCGGATGGAAGCCGATCACGACCGGCATCGGATCGGTGCTCAGGTTGTCCAGCCTCGTCCGCACCTCGAGCGCACCGTCCGACACGCGGTAGGTCATCGTGATCGTATGCGCGAAGGGGAACTGTGCCATGAAGCGAGGATTCTTGTAGAAATCCAGCCGGCACGTCACCCACGCGCTCCGCTGATCGGCCTTGGCCTCGACGAGCTGCCACTCCTTCGTGCCGTTGACGTACCCGGTTTGAGGAATCGGCCCGCGCACGTTCCCGAGCTCGAGGTCGAAGTTGTACTTGTTGCCGTTCGCGTAGAAGGCGGTCTCGTCGAGACGGTTGGCGAACGGCGCGAGGAACGGCATGCCGTTGAACCCGGGGCGGGCCTGGAAGTCGGCCAGCGTTGCCGACGTGCGCACCAGGTCCTTGCCCTTGACCTGAATGCGCCACGCGTTGCACATGTTCCAGACGACCGAGACGTTCATCTGTGCGTCGGCGTCCACGAGGTCGACGACGTCGCCATTCTGTTTGGCGTCATAGCGCTCGGCGGCCGCCGGCGCGGCCCAGGCTGTGACGATCGTCACGGCCAGCGCCACTCGCATCAGGTTCATAGGCGATCTCCATCAGCTTTGGTACCAACGAAGCACGCGCAGCCCCCGGAGCGTGATTCCACCGGCTCGGCTCGCCCACCGACTCGCCGAACGGGAGCGGAAGCGCGAGCGCCTCGTCGTGCGCGCGATCGAGGAGCCATCGGCCGTCGGGCTGCTGCTTGCTCTTGACGACGTGCACGGCTTCGTCGATGCGCGGATCGGGTCGGCGCGCCGGCGGCCCTGAAGTAGTCGAGCGCGCGCAGGACGTCGTACTCGTAGCGGGGCGGGAAGGCGAACGTCAGAAACGATGGGTGCGCGACCTCGCCGGTCGAGCGCCGCCGGAAGAGACCGCGCTCGAGCAGATACTCCTCGCCACGTTTTCTTGCCTCCGCGATCTCCGGCGACGACCCGACGGCCCGCTCGGTACTCGAGCAGCCCCTCGAGCACGCAGATTGTGGTGTGGTACGACGAGCGCACGCTCTTCGGCGCGTCGCAGTTCCACCCGCCGTCCTCGAGCTGTTCGCCGACGAGCCGACGGGCGAGGTCCTCCGACGGACGTCCGAAGTAGGCGCCGAGCGCGAGCGCGCCGCCGTTGATGCACGGCTCCACCTCGCCGTCGAAGAACGGCTTCGCGCCGAACGACTCGTGCCACCGGAAGCCGGCCTGGACGCGCGCCACCGCGGAGGCGACGCCAGGATCGGCGGGGTCGACGCCGGTCGCACGCAACAGCTGCATCGTGAAGAGGGTTGGCAACCAGTCGGGCTCGTCCGTCGCGGTGCCACGCGCCATCCGCGCCCTGGCGGGCGAGAATCTCGGCGCCGAGCCCTTCGCGCGCAACGCGCGCACGCTCCGCGGCGACCGCCATCGGAGAGGCGTCCGTGAGATCGCGCAGCGTCTGCCAGCGAATGGCCGGGTCCGAATCGAGCAGCCAATCGATCGCGTCCATCACCGCGATCTTATCGCGAGCGACTCGGTCATGCTGACTTTCGATGCTTGTCCGGAACACTCAGCGATGCGCCCACTGGCTGTCGCGTTAATGGAACTCGCGGCCTACACGATGCCGATGTGCCTCCGGCATCCCGAGGCGGCGGATAGTGTCGCGCTCGAAATCGAATTCGATCAACACGACGGGTTCGTTCCCAACGACCCAGCCATCGTGACCTGGGTCGATCGCGACGATCTGGGGCGCCTTGTGCTCGACAACGCAGCCGTCCGGGTACTCGATGTGAATCTCGCCCTGCACCAGGAAACCCACGTGCGCGTGCATGCAGAAGTCGGTGCCGACAAGAGGTTTCATGTCGACTGACCATCGGAATCCCACCGGGTAAATCATGCGCTTCACGCGCGCAGCGCCGGCGCGCCCGACCTCGAGGCGGACACGGCCAACCTCGCGGCGTTCGGCTCCCTTGACATCGACGACTGCTGGAAGGGCGACCACCCGTCGGCGTCGCCCCGCTTTGCCTCGTGTCGCACGCGTGGCCGGCTTTCGAGCCGTCTTCCGAGCGGGTGCCTTCTTCTTCATGTCGTTCTCCAGTCGCGGAGGGCCCGATGCTACCACGCGAGCGGCCTGGCTTCTCGGAGCGCGCTTCCGTTCAAGCGACTGCCGGATCTGGATGCGTCAGGATGTGATGTACCGTTGGAGCGAGTTGATGGTGAACTGTTGCTCATCGACGACCGCCCGGACGACGTCGCCGATCGAGATGACCCCAATCAGCCGCCCCTGTTCCAGGACCGGCAGATGTCGGATGCGTTTTTCGGTCATCAGCGCCATGCACTGATCGGCTGTCCAATCCGACTCGACCGAGACGACCCGAGTCGTCATGATCTCGCTGACCAGCGTCTCCTTGGACGTTTTGCCAAGAAGGATCACCTTCCGCGCGTAGTCCCTCTCAGAGAAGATGCCGTCGATTTTCTGATCCGACCGAACGAGGACGGCGCCGATGTTCTTGTCGGCCATCAGGCGGAGGGCATCGTAGACCGTGTCGCCCGGCCCGACGGAGTAAACGTTGGATTTGCCACGGAGCATGTCTGGTACGGTGGCTGACATGATCGGTACCTCCCGAACTGCCGGCAGTCGAAAGAAACGGTGCAGAGGACCCCGCTCGTGCTGGACACAATCAACGCGTCGTTCGGACGGAGCGTGGCGCGTCGCTCCCGTCACCCACCCAGAGCGCCGAGCAGCTTCGCGCCGTCTGGCGTACCCAGCCCTGTGCAGGCGTCCCAGCCCTTGCGAGCCTTGTACTTCCCAATTCCCTCGATGTCGTTGGTCCCCGTCACGATGTCGTGAAACACGCCGGAGGCTGGGTCAACCTTGAAGAGCACGGGATTGACGAACCCTACCGCAGGCTTTCCGAGCTTCGCAAGCTTCTGATTGACGAGCGCGATCAATCCGGCCCACAGCGGTGAGACGGCGCTCGTGCCGCCGATGACTTCTTTCTTGCCGCCGACGAGCCTGACCTGATACCCGGTGTTCGGATCCGCGTCGCCCGCCACATCGGGCACGCCGCGCCCGACCTTGCCCTTGGGTGACTTCGGCACCTTGGCTTTCGCCTGGTATCGCGGGCGCGCGAAGAAATTGCTCACCCCACCGCCTGTTCCGCCATTCCCCTGATTCCACACGACCTCGCTCGCAATGGCAGTGCCGCTGCCGAGGAGCATCGTCCCGCCGCACGCCAGTGCAAAGGGACTCGATGCAGGGAAATCGACATGCGGTTTTCCATCCCGCTCGCTTGGTTTCCGGATGTCTGACGAACCATCGTCTCCCGAGGAGCAGCAGACGGTGACCCCGAGTGCCGCGGCATCCTCCAGAGCTAGATTGAAGGCCCTGAGCGCCTGCGGGGTATTGAGCTCTTCGGTTGAACCCCAACTGATGGAGATCACCGAGGGCTTGCGGACGCTGTCGTGCAGCGCAGTGTTGACTGCCGCCAGGAAGCCGTTGTCGGTGTTCAATGCGAAGTACACCGCGATCTTTGCCTTGGGGGCTACCGCTCCGGCAACCTCGATGTCGAGCATGACTTCCCCATCGGCATTCGGGTCCACACCCGGCAGATTGGCGCCGACACCGCCGTCACTTGCGACGCCGACCGCCGTCACCTCCGGCGTCGGCAACCCCAGCGACGTGAAGTACGCCTTGAGGTCGCGGAGTGTGAACCCTGTCGAAATCGGATGCGGCACGCCCGCGCCATTGGTATCGAAATCGTTCAGTTCGACGATGGCGATGCCTTGACCGTTGCCGTTGAGTCCGGCCGGGAAGTTGTACAACTTTGCGATTTCGACCGGCGTAAAGCTGCCGTCCGGTGCGTTGTGCGCGACGGCCCGCTTGGTCGCCTTGTACCTGGCCGTTTTTCTATTCGCTCGGGCTTTCGGACGGCCTGCCGTCGGCGCGGCACCGAGGAATCGGAGGTGGGGTGTAGCGGCGGGACGATTGTCGAACCCCAGCACGGCGACGATGATCGGTGCGAGCTCTCGTGGCACGGAGAGCCCGCCCGTTCGCGTCCGGATCGTCCGGGCGCCGATCTTCGCTTTCTTCAGATTGGGCCGAAACGCGGCCGTCAGGTCCTGGATCGTGCCCGCCAGCCGGATGCTCCGCTTCGGGAGGCTCGCCTCCACGACGGTGAGGTTGTGCTCACGCGCGAAGCGCTCCACTTTCTCCACGTCGTCCGGGGCGGCGCCGCGCGCGGCCGCGAACGTCTCCCGCGTGAGGTACGACCTTCGCGCCGGCAGCTCCAGAGCCTTCCTCACAGACTTCGACGTGCGGGCACCGGCGCCGGAGCGAAGTCGAAGGATGACGGTGACTTCGATTCGCTCGTTCGGATCTACAGCACCGGTTACTCTGGCATGGGCAAGCGGTTTCTTTTCGCTGCCGGGGATGGTGGTCCGCTTTCGTGGAGCAGCCATGACGAGCCTCCTGCAAAAGCACACACCGTTACTTCACGCGCGCACCCGGAAAGAGTAACGCCCCTGAGGGCAAGATCGAAGGGTGATTGCGGGAGAAATTTCGTGGGCTCGACGGCATATTCGAAGCCCAGCAGAAAGGAATCGGCTCGCCGAGCGCGTGTACTGGCCCGCGGAGCCTTCTTGACATCACTACTCAAGTGATCTATTCAGGTCACCCATGTCCCTGACGTGCCCAGTTGATCTTGACGTCGGGACCCTCCGCGACGAAATCCAACGGATGTACAGTCGGGTCGCCTGGACTGGGTGAATCGCCGGTTCTCTGCTGGAAGCAGAGCTCCCTGGCGTATTCGAGTCGACCAGGTTCACGAGCGTACGCAGACCTGACCGGTTCGATTGCTTCGCCGAAACAACCAACGAACGTACAGGCCAGGCGGACCAGCGCGTGACGACGAGCGCAGGACGCCGCGCGGCGCCGGCCGTTCGTCTGGGGCTCCGCGAGAACGTCATTCAGTTCTCGGTCCTCGTCGTCGTCAACGCCTTCGTCGGTGCGATGGTCGGGATGGAGCGCAGCATCCTGCCGATTCTTGCGGAACAGGAGTTTCAGCTTGCGGCTCGGACCGCCATCCTGTCCTTCATCGTCGTCTTTGGCGTGACCAAGGCGGTTACGAACTACGTTGCTGGACGATTCGCGGACCGTATTGGGCGCAGGCAGATTCTGATCGCGGGCTGGCTTGTGGCTGTTCCCGTGCCGTTCCTGCTGATGTGGGCGCCGACGTGGACCTGGGTGCTGGTCGCGAACGGGTTTCTGGGTGTTAGCCAAGGGCTGACATGGTCGACGACAGTGATCATGAAGATCGACCTCGTGGGACCAGAGCGGCGAGGGCTCGCAATGGGCTTGAATGAGTTCGCCGGGTACATCGCCGTGGCGGGAGCGGCGTTGGCGACGGGCTGGATCGCGGCTCACGAGGGGCTTCGACCTGAGCCGTTCTACCTGGGCGTGCTGTTTGTGATGTTCGGTTTGAGCCTGTCCCTGCTTCTCGTCCGTGAGACCCAATCACACGTGACCCTGGAGTCGCGTCTCCGCAGCGGACCGGATGACGTTCAAACGTCGGGCGGAATCTTCTGGCGCACCACGATCGGAGATCGCAATCTCTCCAGCATCAGCCAGGCGGGGCTCGTCAACAACCTCAACGACGGCATGGCATGGGGCCTCTTTCCATTGTTCTTTGCGGCTGCGAGCATGAGCCTGGAGAGAACGGCGGCGCTTGCAGCCATCTACCCGGCCACGTGGGGTCTCGGGCAACTTGCGACGGGCGCGCTCTCGGACCGTATCGGACGGAAGTGGTTGATCGCAACTGGTATGTGGACGCAGGCGGCCGGCATCGCCGTCATTGCAACGTCCGACACATTTTTCTGGTTCGCAGTGGGTGCCGCCTTGCTTGGTGTTGGTACCGCGATGGTCTATCCGACGCTTCTCGCTGGCATCGGCGACGTCGCGGCGCCATCGTGGCGCGCGTCGGCGATCGGGGTGTATCGCTTCTGGCGCGATCTGGGGTACGCAATCGGTGCGGTGATCGCGGGCGTGACGGCCGACCTCCTCGGCTTGAGCGGTGCGCTGTGGGTCGTTGCGGGACTGACGTTCATTTCTGGGCTGATCGTCGCGTTTCGGATGCGAGAGACCTTGGCGGCTAACCACCTGACCCGGCCGGGTTGTGCGTGTTGAGCCATGCGGCAATCTCCCGAAACACATCGCGACGCTGTTCCCAGAGACTGGGGAAGTGGCCTGAGCCGGGGTACGTCACCATCCGCACCACCTTGCCGTGCGCGGCAAGCGCTTCATATAGCTCGCGTCCCTGATACGGAGGAACGCGCTGATCCGACTCTCCGTGCAGCACCAGCAGCGGCGTCGAGACTCGTTCCGCCTGCGCCACGGCGGAGAACTGCACGAACGCCTGCGGGTCCTTCTCTGGCCACCGCGCGTCGTAGTCCCACTGCTGTACATCGCTCGTCCACATGAAGCTGGCCCAATCCGTGATGCCCGCCCCTTCGATGGCCGCGCGATAGCGATTGGTCTGGGTGATCGTCCAGGACGTCATGAAGCCGCCGGCGCTCCAGCCGAAAATGGCCAGCCGCCCCGGATCGGCCCATCCCTGGGCCACGGCAAAGTCGGTGGCGCTGTCGACGTCGCGGAACGCGCGATCGCCAAAGTGCTGATAGATCGCCTGGAGGAAGTCGGCACCGTACCCTGTGGACCCACGGGTACTGCGGCTGCAGCACCACATACCCGAGCCCGGCGATGATGCGCGAGAAGGCGTCGAGTACCAGCAGATCGTTCGCTTCGGGGCCACCGTGCGGCAGCACGAGAAACGGATAGCGGCGGCCCTCGTGATAGCCCGCCGGAAACGTCGCGATGCCCTCGAGCGCGACGGCCTCCTTGCTCGTCCACTTCACCACGCGCACGGCGCCGAAATCGATTCGCGCCGTCACGACATCGGATTCGGTCGTAATGCGCGAGAGCCCATTCCCTGACGGCACTGCCACGCTGGTCCCGTGCTCGGGGTCGCCCACGCCGACAGCGATCTGATCCGGAGTGCCCGCGATATCGGACGAAACGGGCAGTCCGACGACGCTGCCGGCCGGCCAACGATACGCGGTCGTGAGGGCGCCGTTCTCAAATCGGTTGATCTCGTTCTGCACGCCGCGCGCGACGATCACCCAGACACGGCCGGCCGCATCGCCGGTCAGGCTTGTTGCGGAGCCGGTCAGCGAGGGCGTGCGATCGACCGGCGCGCCGCCAGCCGCCGGTACCGTCCACACGTGGTCCGCCGTCAGCACGTTGGTGGTCGTGCTGAGGAATGCGAGGGTTCGCCCGCCGTCCGTCCATGCGACGCCACTGACGGTGTTGGGGACTTCGGCAGCGCGCCGCGACCCGTTCGGGCCGCAGACGTCGATCGTCGACACGAGATCCTTGAAGCCGATCTTGGGCGTCTGGGAAACGAGCGCCACGGTCGCGGAATCGCGCGACCAGGCCAGCGCACCCCCACCGATCGGACCATCGGCGATTCGCGTCAACGCTGGACACCACCAGGCGCCGTTGGTGCCGTCAACGTTCACGACGTAGAGGCTGGTCCGCTCCGGCTCGACCACCGTCCGGACTTCGTCGAGCGGGTTCGGATCGCCTGGGGAGGCGAGCATCGCGAAGCGCGCGCCGTCCGGAGAGATCTGCACCGAGTGGAGGCCGCGAGGCAGCACGATGACGCGTGAGGGCGTACGCGCGGCGACGCCCGAGGCGATGGGCACGACCCCAAGCTGCGTAACCTTGTTGACTTCGTACGCGCCATACAGGGACCCGTCGCGGGTGAATCCCGACGCAGTGAAGTCGTCCGGGAGCTCGAGCGCGTGTGTGCCGGTCCCGTCGGCGTTGATGGTTCTCCATTCGTGACGCGTTCGACCCTTCGCGACGCCAGAGTCGACGCGATACAGAATGGTCTTGCCATCCGGGGCAATGGCTGTCGGCGTGGCCGCGCGGAGCGCGACCCAGTCGTCGAACGTGAAGAGGTGCTTGTCGCCTTCCGCGTGTACGAGCGCGGACGCAACAGCCAACAGAACGAGCGCCCAACACGTGACCCGGCGAGGCATGAACGCAACTCCTCTCGGACTGGCGCCCATCCTAATCGAGTGCCCTTGACGAATCCAATCGTTTCAACGACTTTCGCGATGTCCTGCTTCCGACCGAGTGCCCGTGGCGTGGCGTGGGCAAGTCACATCCGGCAGGAGCCCTGCCGGACGTGACCTCGCCACGACGGCCGAAGTCGTGGGGTGCCTTTACGGCGTGGCCAAGGCGACGCCGCTCGCCGCCTTCGCAATGATCGCGGCAACGGCCTTCGGCTGGGACACATAGACGGCGTGGCTGCCCTTGACCTCCGCAACCGTGGAACCGGCGCGCTTGGACATCGCGCGTTGCGCGTCGGGCGGAATCATCTTGTCCTCCGTGGATACGAGATACCAGCTCGGCTTCGTCTTCCACGCCGGCTCGCTCACGGCATCATTGAGAGCCTCGAGCCCCCACGGGACTTGGGAATCCGCCATGAATGCCGCCACATCAGCGCTGACATCCGCGGCGAACGACGCTCGGAACTGCGTCCGATCGAGAAACAGATAGCCGTCCTGAGGCGGCAGGATCGGAGGCACTGGCGCACCGGGCGGCGCGTTCTTGATCAACGCGGACACGGACTCGCCCTTGTCCGGGGCGAACGCCGCGATGTAGACAAGGCCCGCGACCTTCGGATCGATGCCGGCTTCCGTGATCACGACGCCGCCGTACGAATGGCCAACGAGGATCGCCGGGCCGTTCTGCGCGGCCAGGGTGCGCTTCGTGACCGCGACGTCATCCGCCAGCGAGGTAGTCGGATTCTGGACGATCGACACGTTATAGCCGTCCTTCGTGAGAAGGTCGTAGACGCCTTGCCAACCGGACCCGTCTACGAATCCCCCGTGCACCAGCACGACGTTCTTGACCCCCTCACCTGATCTTGCCTGTGACATAAACACCTCCCATAGCCGAACACCATTAATGTCACGCGATCGAACGTCTCTCGCTCGAGCGCATGAGACCAGACTCGTGTGCGGATGTCTATCAGACGAAGGTATCCTTGACGCCTTCATGACCGCGCGTCATCTCGGTGTCGTCCCGGGCGGTGTCTCGCCGAGGAGACGCTCAGATCAAGATTTTGAACTGTGGAGTGCGAGATTACGATTTGGCCTGTTCTGTCCTCACTGAATGCGCCTCCGGGCAGGGAAGATCGTCGAGATTGACTCCGGACTGGATTGGGAACGCCTCGCGCGGCTCGACCCTGGGTCCTTGATGATGCGTCCTGAAACGCTGACTAGCCGTTCAGCAGTGCCGCGCCTGATGCATGGTACCGCTCGCCTGCCACGGCGCCCTTCGGCGATCGGCGATCGATCTCGTCGAGCTCATCACGCGTGAGGTGGACCCCGACGGCGCCCACGTTTTCCGCCAGTCGTTCGACACTGCTCGTGCCGGGTATCGGGAGCACGTCTTCGCGCGTCAGCAACCACGCGAGCGCGAATTGCGCGGGAGTACAGCCCTTCGTCGCGGCCATATCGCGTACGCGATCGGCGAGCGTCACGTTGCGCTCGAAGTTACCGCCCTGAAACCGCGGATTGCGACGACGCCAGTCGTCTGGCGCGAGATCGTCAAGGGTCCGGAAGCGCCCCCCGAGAAAGCCACGCCCAAGCGGACTGTAGGCGACCAGCGCGACGCCCAACTCTCTGAGCGTCGGGAGAAGGTCGTCCTCCGGATCGCGGCTGAACAGCGAGTATTCGGTTTGCACGGCAGCGATGGGATGCACGCGATACGCACGCCGCAGTGTCTCCGTCGACACCTCCGACAAGCCCAGATGGCGGACCTTTCCCTGCCGCACCAGATCGGCCATCCCGCCTACCGTGTCCTCGATGGGCACCTTCGGGTCGACACGGTGAAGGTAGTACACGTCGATGTCGTCCACTTCGAGCCGGCGCAGTGAGCGTTCACACGCCTCCCGGACGTGCTCCTGGCGACCATCTATGCGCTCTCCCTGGCCGATCTCGCTTTGGACGAAGCCAAACTTCGTTGCCAGGACCACGTCTCGGCGACGGCCTCTGATGGCCTTGCCGACCTTGACCTCCGAATCACCATAAATATCGGCGGTATCAAGAAACGTGACGCCCAGATCCAGTGCGCGCTGGATCAGCGCAACCGCGGCATCGTCGTCGCGGACGCTGCTCGTGTAGATGTCTGCAATGCCGAGGCTCATGCACCCGAGTCCAATGGCCGAGACGCGTGGCCCCAGGCGGCCTAGTTGTCGTTGTTCCATTCCCGCACGATAGCATCGATCGGTACTGGAAGGCTGAGGGGCTGGCATGAATCAAGGACCAGAAGTGACGACTCGGCTCGGTTCGCGATTGAGTCAGATTTCCGAGCTCACGCGACACGCGTGACGCCGGCTCGCGGACGCTTCGCCTATATGACGCCCGTTCAACATCCAGCGCACCGCCGACAACATTGTCCAGGTGCTGCCGTCTGAGGTCATCCGCAGCCTGCCGAACGCCAATATGGCCGACGCGTTGGGACGTTTGCCCAGCGTCACGCTGGAGCGTGATGAAGGTGAGGGCAAGTACGTGCAGATCCGCGGCACCGAGCCGCGTCTCACCAACACCACGATCGACGGCATCAATGTTCCGTCGCCGGAATCCGGTGTGCGGCAGATCAAGTTCGACGCGATTCCCGCCGACATCGTCGAGGCGGTCGCCATCAACAAGACCCTGCAAGCCAACATGGATGGAGACGGCATCGGGGGTTCGGTCAATCTGGTGACCAAGACCGCGGGGCAGCACCCCATGATCAACGTCAGCCAAATGGGTGGATACACGCCGATCGTCGGCGGCCGAGGACTCTCCGAGACGAGCGCGACTGTCGGGCGACGTTTCGGTTCTGAGAAGCGCTTCGGTCTTCTCTTCGGTGGCACCTACGACTGGAATGGCCGCGGCATCGACGACATCGAACCGGTGGCCGACGTGGCCACGCGGCCTGACGGTTCGACGCAACGCTATTTCCAGTCCATCGATATCCGTGAGTACCAGTATTACCGAAGCCGCTGGGGGGTGACAGGGAGCACCGATTACCAGCTCAGTAACAACTCGAACATCCACGTGCGCGGGCTGTTTTCGGATTTCAAGAACTACGGCTCCCGGTGGGTTTACTCCTTGAACGACAACACACCAGGAGTTCAACTACTCGGTTCGAACGGCTGCGACACAAACGATGCAGGGGTCACGGTGGGACCGTGCGGAGGCACTCCCTCCTTCAACAATTCGATTCGGCGCCCGGACATCAAGATCGGAAACCTCGCTGTCGGAGGCAAGCATGTGCTGGCCGCGTCCTGGCTTGCCTGGGACGTGGCGGGGTCTCGTTCCGAGGATACGAACGTCTCTCCCGGGCAGGCCAACTTCGGTTCAACCCTCGACACCAGCGCCTGCCAATATGATCCCGCAGCGACGACCGACGTGTATCGGCCGCAATTCACTCCCGCCTGTTACACGGAGGCCCACAATCCAGCGAACATGACGCTGAGCCGGATCACCAACGATCACGGACATAGCCAGCAAGTGAATACGACGTTCGATGCGTCGGCGGGAAAGGACTATCATGTGGGCTCCCACCTATCGACGATCGAGATCGGCGGAAAGTTTCGCCGCGCTCACAAGTACGATGACACCTACAGCGATCGGCTGGATCCGCTGGTCTCCATTCCGATGACGCAGTTTCCGAGCAAGTTCTCGAACAACAGCTACTACGATGGTGCCTATCCGCTGGGGCCGAACCCGATTTATGAAGATGCCTTAGCATTCTCAAACGCCAACCCGGGCGCCTTCAAGTTCAGAACGACCCAGGGTGTCGATCCCGGGAACTACGATCTCGTCGAGAAGGTGTCTGCCGGTTACGTCATGAACACCGTCGACTTCTCGACGAATGCCCGCCTGATCGCTGGCGTTCGCGTTGAACACACCGACCTCTCGACGCTCAGTTTCGATACCACCGCGAACACGCTGAGCGTCAGGGCGAACGGTGCCTATCTCGACGTTCTCCCGAGCGTGTCCCTTCGGTACGGGTTTACACCAGATACCAACATCCGCCTGGCGTACAGCCGCGGGCTGTCGCGCCCGGATCCGCAGGATATCGCCCAGTCCGTGACGTTTACCACCACCGGCAGTCCTGGCTCGATCAAGAACACGGCTTCGCTTGGCAATCCCAATCTGAAGGCCGAAATCGCGGACAACATCGACGTGCTCTTCGAGCACTACCTCAGCCCCTTTGGCCTGGTGTCGGGCGGCTTCTTTTACAAGAACCTCACGGACCCCATCGTGAGCACAACCCGCGTGCTCGACAACTTTCAGCCGACTCCCATCGCTCCGGTGGGCACCTACACCGTTTCACAGCCGTTCAACGCGGGCAGCGCCTGGATAGCTGGCTTCGAAGCGGCCTACACGCAACATCTTTCGTCTCTGCCCGGCCTGCTCGGCGGTCTCGGGATCTCGGCCAACTACGGGTATGCGGCTTCCCGCGCCAGCGGACTCGTTGGACGATCCGATCACCCCCGGCTGTTGCGCAACGCGCCAAACACCTGGAACATCAGCCCGACCTACGACCGAGGGCGTGTGTCGATTCGCGTCGGCCTCTCCTACAATCAGGCGAACATCTACAGCTACCAGTATCAGGACGGAACGGACGACACGGACGCGACACCAGGAGGACTGGCGGGCCCCTTCGGAGATCTCTATTTCTATTCCCACCTTCAAGTCGATGCTCAGGGAAGCGTCAACGTGGGTCACCAAGTCAGCTTCGTCATGTACGGCCTGAATTTGACGAACGAAGTGTTCGGCTTCTATCAAGGCGACCGGCAGTACATGATCCAGCGTGAGTACTACAAGCCTTCGGTAGCCGTCGGTGTTCGCTGGTCTGGTAGCCGCTGAAGGGCCTGCGACGCTGAGGACGATGTCGAGCCGCTTCCGGCTTGCAGCCGGCGACGAAGACAGGCTATTGACAACCAGTTGTCATATATTGGAAACTGGTTGTCATGATGCCAAAGGGCGACAGCAGCGCGGCCAGCCCCAACGCCAAGCTCCTGACCGAGATTGTTCTCCTCGTCTTTCGAGTGAACGGTCGGTTGCTTTCCGCAGGTGACCGTCTCGTCGGAGACCTGGGACTCACGAGCGCCCGCTGGCAGATGTTGGGGGGGTGGTTGCTCGACAACTTGAGCAACCGCCTGACTGAACCTGTCGTGAAAAGGAGAACGCCCATGAAATTCGAGGAGATGGACGCGACGGCGCCGTTAGCGAAGCAGCTTCAAGACCCCTACGGTGGATCGGTCGTGCTGATCAACAAGTTCACCGTCGCGCTCGACGACCGAGACGCACTGGTCGCGGCGTGGGCCGACGACGCGGCGTACTTCAAGCAGCAGCCAGGCTTCATATCCGCCCAGCTGCACCGAGGGATCGGGGAGAGCCCCGTGTTCCTGAACTACGCGGTCTGGGAGTCGGTCGAGGCCTTCAGAACAGCGTTCGGACGTCCGGAATTCCGGAGCCGGCTGGTGCAGTACCCAGACAGTGTCGTGGCATCACCACATTTGTTCGAGAAGGTCGCCGTACCGGGTATCTGCGTCGCCTGATTCTCGGAACAGGTACGTCCCACCTCTTGATACTGGCGGTAAACTTGGCCGGACCTGGCCGGATGGATTTTTTGCGGAGCGCGCCATGGTCCTTAGCAGCCCCGTAGTCAGACGAGGACCCATCTCTATGGCCACTGACCGAAGGGTGAGAGTCGCGATTGTCGGGCTCGGATTTGGCGCCGAGTTCATTCCGATCTACCAGCGTCATCCGAGCGCCGAGATGTACGCGATCTGTCGTCGCGACCGCAAGGAGCTCGATGCCTGCGGCGACAGGTTCGGTGTGGCAGTGCGGTATGCGGATTACGCGCAATTGCTTGCGGACCCGAAGGTGGATGCGGTCCACATCAACTCACCTATCGCGGATCACGCCCCGCAGTCGATCGCCGCGCTGCGCGCCGGTAAACACGTGGCCAGCACGGTGCCGGCCGCGACCAGTCTCGACGAGTGCCGTCAAATCGTAGAGGGCCAGCGAGAAAGCGGAAAGGTGTACATGATGATGGAGACGGTCGTGTACAGCCGCGAGTACCTGTTCGTCAAGGAGCTGTACGACCGTGGCGAGCTTGGCCGCATCCAGTTCCTCAGGGGCAGTCATCAGCAGGACATGGAAGGCTGGCCTGCCTACTGGGAAGGGTTTCCGCCGATGCTGTACGCCACGCACTGCATCAGCCCATGCCTGGCGCTCATGGACAAACACGCCGAGCATGTCGTCTGCCACGGATCTGGCCGCATTGACGACACGCGGATTCCGAAGTACGGCAGCCCCTTCGCCATCGAAACGGCGACATTCAGGCTGCGCAACTCGGATGTCTGCGCCGAAGTGACGCGCAGCTTGTTCAACACCGCGCGGCAATACCGGGAGAGCTTCGACGTCTACGGATCGAAGCAGTCGTTCGAGTGGCAGCAGGTGGAGCACGAAGACCCGGTGGTCCATACGAAGAGCACCCGCGACCGACCGCTCGATGAGGCCGACATTCCGAAGCGGGTGAAGGTGCCGGATTATGCGCACCTGCTGCCAGAGTCGATTCGCGCGTTCACACAGCCTGCCGCGATCCAGGATGCCGACCACCTCTCGTTCCTCCAGGGCGGCGGACACGGCGGCTCGCATCCCCACCTGGTCCACGGCTTTCTGATGGCCTGCCTCGGTCAGAGGCCGCCGATGCCTGACGCCGAGACGTCCGTCAACTGGACGATGGTCGGTATCTGCGCTCACCAGTCAGCGCTCGCCCGAGGCGAGAAGATCGCCATTCCGACCTTCTGATCAGAAGGACGGTTCTATCCCTTCAACACGGACTGCACGTATGCGGTCTTGAGCGGCAGCCGTCGCGCGGGTTTCCCGGTGGCGTCGAAGAACGCCGCGGCAATCGCCGAGACCGCGAGCGCGTTGGCGGCTTCCGAGCCGCCGCCGTACTTGCCGACCTCGGGGTGACTGAGGATGACCACCTTGATCTCCGGCACATCGGCCATCGTCAGGACCGGATAACTGAGCCAGTCGCGGCTGGTCACCGCGCCCTCGTCGAACGTCATCTCCTCGTAGAGCGCGTGGCTGAGCCCCATGAGCGCGCCGCCCTGGATCTGCCGTTTCAGCTGCAGCGGGTTAATCACGATCCCCGGATCCACCGCGATCGTGTACTTGTCCACCTTGACCTTGCCGGTGCCCGGCGCGACCGTTACCTGGCACACGCACGCCCAGTAGGTGTCGGACCGCAGCATCACGGACACGCCCTGACCGGACACCGGCGCGGCCCCCGTGGCGCGCGCGCCGGGCGCAGGCGAACGACGTGTCTGCCATCCCGAGGCGTCGCGCACGGCCTTGAGGACGCCGATCAGGCGCGCGTCGGTCGTCTGGTTCAGACGGAACTCGATCGCATCCACGCCGGCATGGGCGGCGGCTTCGCTGAACGCGAGCTCACGCGGGAAATTCTGCTGGAGCTGTCCCGGCGTCCGCATGCTGTGATCGCGGAGCCCGATTCCGAGCGGCGATTCCTTCTGGCCCACCTGGAACGTTCCGTGCCCCAGTTCGCTGACGGCGGCCGCCTGATCGTAGAGCCACGGATCCTGGATGGACGTGGTGGTCGAGGTGATGGGGTCGGAGCTGACACCGGGTGCCGGCTGCGTCGGGAGACCCGCGATCACCGCGCCGACGAGCCGGTCGTCCTGCATCGCCGGCATGTAGTGGTGGGCGTCGTAGGCGGTCAGCTTTCCTGATTTGTCCCAGGCCAGACGGATGTCGGAGAACGCCGCCGGCGATTGCGTGGACCACATCAGGTCGTCGTGCCGCATCCACTGCACGCGTACGGGCCGGCCGACAGCCTTCGACAGAATGACCGCTTCGTCCTCGGCTCCGGCATTGCCGCCGTTCGAGCGGCCGTAGTGTCCCGGGCCCGCATAGATCCGGACCACGACGTTGTCCACGGGCGTGCCGAGCATCATCGCGATCTGGCCGCGCAGTGCCTGTGGATTCTGGTTATGCGTGTGGACGAACACGGTGCCATCGGGCCGCGCGTCGCCAATCGCGATCGTCGGACCGATCGGCGCGTGCTTCATGTAGGGGAGCTCGTAGGTCGCGCTGAATGACCTGGCCGCCGGGCCGAACGCCACGGCGACGTCTCCCTTGTTCTTGTCGCCCTTGGCGACCTGCGTCGATTTCCAGTCGGCCTGATCACGCAGCCAGGCATGTACCTTCCCGTGACCGGGCAGGCCCTTCCAGTCCGTCCACTTTGTCGATTCCTCGAGGCTCTGCGCGGCGGTGATCGCTTCCCACTCCGTCGGCGCGACCACGCCCACCAGGTTGCCTTTGACGATGACCTGCGCGGTCGGGTACTTCGCCTTGTCGAGCGTGCCCGCGGCTACCAGCGTGGAGCCGAGCGTCTTCGGATGCACGATGCGGCCATGGAGCATGTTCGGCAAGCGGACGTCGGTCACCCACGTTTCCTTGCCCGCAACCTTCGCGGGAGTGACCGTGTTCGCGTGGTCCTTCCCGATGATCGTGTACTCGCTGACCGGCTTCGTCGGCGGGTCGCCCGTCACGGTGAGGCCGAACATGCTCGTGAGATCTCCCGACACTGGAATCTCGAGCTTCAGCTGCTGGCCCTGCACGAGCTCGCCGTACGAGATGCGCTTGCCGCCGCCGGACACGACACCGTCCTTCACCGAGAGTTGACGCTTGTCCACGCGCAGCGTGGTCGCCGCGAGATCGAGCAGGGCCTGATAGGTATAGGCTGCGGCCTTCTTGAGATTCGCGCCGCCGTACTCGAGATAGCCGGCCGAGAACCCGCCGTCAGGTGTCCGGTCCGTGTCGCCCATCACGACCGTGGTGATCGCGGCGAAGGGGACGCTCAGTTCCTCGGCGACGATCTGCTTGTACGCGGTGTGCGCCGTGGACTGGCCGAAGTCCACCTTGCCGGTCCGCATCAGAATGGTGTTGTCGGCGCGGATCTCGAACCACGACGTGGTGATCGCGGCGTCGAGCGAGTTCCTGGCGACCGCCGCCTTCGCCGGGCGCTCCCACATCCTGCAGCCGACAAAGGTGAAGCCGACGACGAGCGCGCCGCCGGTCTTGACGAACTGCCGTCGGGAGAGCGTGGCGCCGTGGGAGTTGGTGATGATGTCCATGGCTACCTGGCCTTCATGATGGTGGCCGCGCGCTGCACCGCGTCGAGGATCGCGGAGTACGTGCCGCAGCGGCAGAGATGCGGCGACGGGCCACTCATGAATGCGTTCTTGATCTGATCGACCGTGGGGGCGGGCGTGGCCTCGAGCAGTTCCGTCGCCTTGATCATCATGCCGTTCTGACAGAAGCCGCACATCGGGACCTGTTCGTCGATCCACGCCTGCTGCACCGGGTGGAGCGTGCGTTGCGCCTCGGCATCGGGCAGCCTTCGCTGACCCGCCCAGCGGGCGGGCAGTCCTTCGAGGGTGGTGATCTGTTTGCCAACGGCGTCAGCGGCCGCCAGCACGCAGGAGCGCATTTCCTTGCCGTCCACCAGGACGGAGCACGCGCCGCACTGCGCGAGGCCGCAGCCGAACTGGGGACCCGTGAGTCCCAGGTCGTTCCGAAGGACATAGAGCAGCGGCGTGTTGTCAGCGGTCTGGACCTGCCGCGCGGATCCGTTCACGGTCAGGGTGATGGAGGGCATGTCGGCGCTCCTTGGAGGACGAGCCGCGATCATATCAAGGTTGCTGTTCGGGCCGGAGCCTCTGTTCCTCCGCGCGGATCCAGCCTACGCGCAGTACCTCTCGTGACGTGAAGCCCGATACGTCCCTGGCATCATCTGACCACTCGCTCCGCGCGTGCGGCGATGGACGACGTGCAGGCCGGTGCAGGTGAATCGCCCCAGCTCATCTGCGGTTCCGGGTTGGCTTTCGGCGGCTCAAATCCCACTGTTGTCGGTGAGGATTCGCCGGAGCACAATTAGGCGTCCTTTCTTCTGACCCTCCGCCGCAGCGACACGCGGCGCCGCAGGACACCACACGCTCCTGTGATCCAGGGCTCTCGAGGCGGTGCGGACATGACAGACGACGCCAACCGGACTCCGGGAGCTTCTCCGGAACCCGATCAGACGATGACCTTCGGTTCCTCTGCCAGCGAGCTCGCAGGCTCAGGGATCAGCGCTGCTGACGCGCGTCGGTACCCTGCGACGGTAGGGCGCTACCGCATCGTTCGAATCCTAGGCGAAGGCGGGATGGGAACCGTCTACGAGGCAGAAGAGCAGCACCCTCGACGAACGGTGGCGCTCAAGGTCGTCAAACCTGGCTGGGTCAGCACGGAGCTCCTTCGTCGGTTCGAGCTGGAATCGCTGGCGCTCGGCAGACTGCAGCATCCGGGGATTGCCGCAGATCTATGAGGCCGCAACCGCCGACGGCGGGTCCGGGCCGCAGCCCTATTTTGCGATGGAGCTCATCCGGGGTGACTCGCTGCACGCATATGTCGCATCGCATCGCTCGAACACGCGTGACCGGCTGGAGCTGATGATCAAGGTCTGCGACGCGGTGCACCATGCGCACCAGCGCGGCATCATCCACCGGGATCTGAAACCGGGCAACATCCTGGTAGATGAGAGCGGACAGCCCAAGATTCTGGATTTCGGCGTGGCGCGTGTGACGGACAGCGATGCGTATGCGACGCGCCAGACAGACGTGGGTCAGCTTGTGGGAACGCTCGCCTACATGAGCCCCGAGCAGGTGTTGGCGGACCCGCTCGAGGTAGATGTCCGCAGTGATGTGTACGCCCTCGGGGTGATCCTGTACGAACTGCTGGCCGACCATCTGCCCTACGGGATCGGACGCCAGCTCCACGAAGCCACGCGAGCGATTCTCGAGGAAGACCCGGCGCGGCTCAGTTCGATCAGCCGAGTCTATCGCGGCGACATCGAGACAATCGTCGCCAAGGCGCTGGAGAAGGACAAGACGAGACGATTTGCCTCGGCGGCAGATCTCTCGAGCGACATTCGACGGCACCTGAAAGACGAACCGATCACGGCCCGGCCGGCCAGTACCGGCGTATCAGTTGCAGAAGTTCGCCCGCCGGCACAAGGCGCTGGTCTGGGGAATCGCGGCAGTGTTCATCGTGCTGATCGCGGGAATCATCGCCAGCACGTGGCAAGCGGCGAGAGCCACGCGCGCGGAGCAAATCGCCAGGAAAGAGGCGGCCACTGCCAAGGCGATCAACGATTTTCTCCTCAATGACCTGCTCGCGCAGGCCGGCGCGACCTCACAGTCTCGGGCCGATATCAAGCCCGATCCGGACCTCAAGGTCCGGACAGCCCTCGACCGCGCTGCGAAAAGCATCGAAGGCAAGTTCGACACGCAACCGCTGGTAGGGGCCTCGATTCACCTGACGATCGGCAACGCCTACCGTGAGTTGGGATTATTGCCAGAGGCGGAACAGCATTACGTCCGTGCGAAGGACCTCCGGCGCCCAGTGCTGGGCGCAGAGCATCCCGATACGCTGACCGGTGACAACAATCTCGGGCAGTTGTACAGGGAGGAGGGCAAGTACGCCGAGGCCGAGCAATTACTGGCCGGGACCCTGAAGATCAGACAACGGGTCCTGGGCGAGGAACATACCGACACACTCATCACGATGGCGAACTACGGACTCGTGCTCCATGAACAAGGCAAGTACGTCGAGGCCGAGCCGATTCTCACCAAGGTCCTGGAAACCGAGAAACGCGTCCGTGGCGAAGCGGATGCGGAAACGCTGACCAGCATGCTCAATCTGGCAAAGCTGTACAACGATCTGGGCAAGCTAGCGCAGGCCGAGACGCTGCTCACCAGGATGATCGACGTGGGCCGGCGGACACTTGGCGAGGAACATCCCAATGTACTGGGTGCGCTGAACAACCTCGCAGCCGTTTACTACAGCCAGGGCAAGTACGCGGAGGCGGAGCCGGTGTTCACAACCCTTGTCGAGATCGAGAAACGCGTCCTCGGCGACGAGCACCCTGAGACGTTGACCGGCATGAACAACCTCGCCGTGTTGTACCGCCAGTTAGGTCGGGAGGCGGAGGCAGAGCAGGTTCTCACAAAGGTGGTCGAGGTCCAGCATCGTGTAATCGGTGACGAACATCCCAACCAGTTGGCGACGATGACCACTCTGGGACAGGTGCGCCAACGCCGAGGCAAGCTCGCGGAGGCAAGAACGCTCTACACGACGAGCCTCGCAGGGCAGCGTCGCGTGAACGGCCCGGAGCACTTGAGCACACTGAACACGATGAGGCTCCTCGGAGGGCTGTACCGGGACCAGGGCAACTACGCGCAGGCGGAAGCGCTGCTCCGGGAGGCGCTCCGTGGTTTCCTGAAGACACGTCCCGATTTCTGGGCACGATTCGAGATCGAGAGCACGCTCGGCGCAAGCCTCTCCAGCCAGAGAAAGTTTGCAGAGGCTGAACCGCTGCTGCTCTCCGGATACGAAGGGCTTACCCGACTGAAGGCCACCATCCCTCCACTGAGCAAGTCCAGCCTGGAACATGCGGGAGAGTGGATCGTCACTCACTACCAGGACTGGGGCCGGCCGGAGAAGGTCGACGAGTGGCGGCGGAAGCTACAGAAAAGCTGACGCCCTCGCGAGCGGCTGGAACCGGCACGCGTGACGAATGATGCGGCACGCGCACCTGTCCCCTGCCTACTTGCCTTGATGAACTGAATCCCTAGCCCTCGACTTCAGACGAATGCCAGGACGACGTGATGCCACGCCGTCCCGACTCCGACCACGCACCGCCTCGACTATTTGCGCAGCGAACGGAAGCCCGCGCGCATTTCCTCGGATAGGAACGTCGGCTGCTCCCAGCCGGCGAAGTGGCCGCCCTTGGGAAGCGTGTTGTAGTGGATGAGATTCGGATACGCCTTCTCCGCCCAGCTCCGCGGGGCTGGATAAAGTTCGTCAGGGAAGACGCTCACGGCAACCGGGATCGAGACGCCTTTGGCATTGAAATACCCCTTGCCCCAATATTCCCAGTAGAGACGGGCGCCAGAAATCCCCGTGTTCGTCAGCCAGGTGAGCGTGATGTTGTCGAGAATGTCGTCGCGCGTGAGGCCTTCCGACTGTCCGTCGAAGACGCGCGCGATCAGCTCCAAGCTGCGCGCGTCGTGATCGAGGAAGTACGCCGCCAAGCCGACGGGCGAATCCGCGATTCCGTACAGCGTCTGCGGTCGCAGCCCCATCTGGAACCCGTAGCCGATTCCCTTTTGATAGACGAACTGCAGACGCTCGTACGCGAGTTTCTCATCGGCTGAGAGACCCGCCGGCGCCGGCGCGCCGGAAAAGGCCGCCCCGTCAATCTCGTTTGGAAAGATGCCGGGCATGTTGGTGTGAATGCCGAGCAACTCCGGGGGTGCCAGGACTCCCATCATGTCGACGACTACGGCACCCCAATCGCCGCCTTGCGCCACGAATTTGGTATATCCCAAGCGCTGCATCAGCACGACCCAGGCACGCGCGATTCGCTCCGGTCCCCAGCCGGTGCCGGTGGGCTTGCCCGAGAAGCCGTAGCCCGGCATGTTCGGAATCACCACGTCGAACGCGTCGGCCGCGGTTCCACCATGCGCCGTCGGATTGGTCAGCGGCTCAATGAGCTTGAGCTGCTCGACGATGGAGCCCGGCCAGCCGTGCGTGATGATGACGGGCAAGGCATTCTCGTGCTTCGAACGCGCGTGAATGAAGTGGATGTCGAGGCCGTCGATCTCGGTGATGAAATTCGGCACGGCGTTGAGGCGCGCTTCGACCTTGCGCCAGTCGTAGTCCGTCGCCCAGTAACGCGCGAGCTTCTGCACGGTCGCGAGCGGCACGCCCTGCGTAAAGTCGCCGACGGTTTCCTTCTCGGGCAAGCGGGTCGCGACGATGCGCCGGCGCAAGTCGAGCTAGGTCCGCCTCCGGGACATTTACCTGGAACGGACGAATCGCGGCTGACTCCTTCACGTTTGCGAGCTTTGTCGTTGTCATCACTGCCTCCTTCGCAGCCAGTTCGCGACTGCGTTCGAGAGGACTCAAAGGCAAGCGGCTCGCCACGCATAAGTTATTGAAAAGTAAAGGGATCTAGTCCGAAATCGACTGGTGAAAGTGGTGACGGCGGTGAATGTGGTGAATCTGGCGGATTTGGCGGCGCTTCAGCGGAACTTGAACTGCGTCTTGCTGATGCCTAACGCCTTGATGCGATGGTCAAGCGTCGATGGGGGCACGCCGAGCTGCGCCGCCGCCCCCGAGCCTCCGGCGACCCGGCCCCGGCACGCGGCGAGGGCCGCTTCGATGATCTCCCGCTCGCTGCGGGCCTCGCCTGGCAGCCGCGCCGGCGCGGCGACCCGAGGCCGCGGTTGCACCGATTGCGTCGACAGCCAGGCCGGGTCGACGGCAAAGACCTCGCCCGAGCTCACAATCACGGACCGCTCGATCACGTTCTGCAGCTCACGGATATTGCCTGGCCAGTCGTAGTGCTGCAACAACTCCAGCGTCTTCTTGTCGATCGAGTTGAAACGCTTTCCCGCCCGAGTGGCGTAGCGTTTTACGAAGTACTCGACGAGGACCAAAATGTCGTCCGCCCGTTCTCGGAGCGGCGGCACTTCGATGGGAAAGACATTGAGGCGATAGAACAGATCCTGGCGAAAACTTCCATCGGCCACGGCTGCGGTCAGATCACGGTTGGTGGCGGTGATGACTCGAACGTCGACGCGGACCGTCTGCGCCCCTCCGACCCGCTCGAACTCGCGCTCCTGCAACACTCTCAGGAGTGCCACTTGCGTGTCGAGCGGGAGTTCACCCACTTCATCCAGGAAGATGGTGCCGCCGTCGGCCATCTCGAAGCGGCCGAGTCGCCGCTGCAGGGCACCGGTGAAGGCGCCTTTCTCATGACCAAACAGTTCCGAGGAGATCAGCGTCGGTGCCAGAGCGGCACAGTTCACGCTGACGAACGCGCGTCCGGATCTCCGCGATCGTTTGTGGACGGCGCGGGCGATGAGTTCCTTGCCCGTGCCCGTCTCTCCGGAGATGAACACGGTGGAGTCGGTCGGCGCCACCTTGGCAATGCGCGACAGTGCGGCCTTCAACGTCCTGGATGAACCGACGATTTCCTCGAACATCGAGACCCGGTCGACCTCGTCGCGCAGGGCCAGGTTTTCCCGATAGAGCTGATCCTTCAGCGCGCTGATGCGCGCCTCGCGCTCCTGGAGGTTGCTGTAGAGACGCGTGTTCTCCATGGACATCGCCGCCCCCGAGGCCAGCAACTTGAGGACGGCCATGCGCGCGGGCGTGAACGCGTGCGGCGTGAGACGGTTTTCGAGGTACAGCACCCCGAGCAGTCTCGTCTGCTTGAGCAGAGGCAGGCAGAGCACAGAACGAGGGTGCTGCTCGCGAATGTACTCGTCCGTCGCGAAGATGTTCTGGCCGGACGCATCCTGCAGGAGCACGCTCTCCTTGGTCCGCAGGACATACTGAAACACCGAACCCGGGAGATCCGCGGCGGTCACGCTCGCCTGCCGCAGGACGACGTTCACGTGATCGCTGCTGGTGGTCGCCTCCGCCTCGATGCGACAGTCCTCCCCTTGGGGAAGGATCAGGAGACCGCGATCGGCGCCCGCGTGCTCGATGGCCGTCCGCATCAGAGTGTCGAGCAGCTTCTCCAGGACGATCTCACCTGATACCGCTTCGGACACCTTGATCACAGTCGCCAGATCGAGATGCTCGACTGGTGTCTGGATCGTCGGGGTCGCATCGGAGATCGATTCTTCGGCTCCGATCTGCGGATAGAGCTGCTCGAGTTGTCGAACCTTGGCATCCGCTCCCCAGCGGCGATAACAGGAGCGGGCCTCCCGCAGGTAGCCCGTCCCAATTTTCTCGAAGCCGAGCGCCGCGTAAAAGCACCCGGCCCGCTCGCTGGCGATCGCCTCGTTGTGGACAAAGCCGTGGCTGTGCGCCGAACGAGCGGCTTTCTCATAAAGATATTGAGCGTCGAGCACGCGGCCTTCGATCCTGGCGATTTCCGCGCCAGCTATCGCGGCACGGTTCTCGAAAGTGACAGGATTGTGCTGGGCCCACTCTTCGAGCTGCTTGTGGTGATCGACCAGAGCCTCGAAGTGTTGCTCCCTCTGATCCCCAGAGGCGAACTCCCAGGCGGCTGCATGCGCGAGCGCACCGTACAGGTGAAATTCGGCGGTTTCGAAGTTGGCCGCCGCGTTCGACAGGAGGCGTTGCGCGTTCATCGCGGCGCCGACCGCGGACGAGTGGTCCCCGGCAAGGACGCGTGCCTGCAGCTTGCGGACCCAATAGAGCACCTCGACAAGCCCCAGATTGCGGTTGCTGGTCAGATGAAGCTCGATGTCACGCTCGTCAAATCCCTCGTGATCCAGCCGACCGAAGGTCGCGGTCAGTCCGCGGAGCGTCCGTGTCAGCCCAAGCTGGGCGCAGAGGATGCCATTCACAAGACCCAGTTGGGCCTTGCGGGAGAAAGCCAGGCCGCTTTCGGCTTCTGCCTGGACTTCCGCGAGCGGCGCTCCGACCGCCAGGCTGAGCGTGATCGATGTGTTGCAGCTGTAACCCGCAAACGCCAGGTCGCCGGCCCGATACGAGGCGTCGAACGCCCGGCGCACCAGGTCCTGGCCGCTCGCCGGATGTTTCGTCCACGGCATCACGAGCGCGCCCACGCACAAGTAGGTTCGCGCCTGATAACGGGTCAGGCCGCGTTTCTCGACCAGGTCGTAACCGAGCTGGCCGAACCGATATCCGTCTCTGTAGTTGCCGAAGCGCGGCCCGGCCAAGAAGGCCAGGAAGACGTAGCCGTAGCACGACGCATCGCAGTTGCCGTGTTCGAGGCTGAGACTGACCAGACGGCAGACCACGAGTGACGAGAGGTGTTCGTCGGCGAAGAAGGACGGCGTCACAGCTTCCGAGAAGACGTCCAGCGTGTCCAGGACCTCGGGGTCCGTGATCAGCGGCAAGTCCACGAGGTCTTCGATTTGCCGATTGCCGAGCAGCGTCCAGATCCGTTCGAACTCGCGCATCGCATCCTCTTGCGTGGGATGCCTCGACCAATCGGTGCCGCCGCTGCGCAGCCACTCCAGGAAGACGTCGAGTCCGCGGTCGCTCTTGTCCCAGTTCGTGTACAGCATGATCCGCAGACGTGTCACGACGCTGTAGTCATGGCGGCTCCTGACGCGGTCGGCCAGCCGCGAGAGCCGGAGATCGGCGGCCGGCATGTCCGTCGTCAGCAGCTCGCACTCGGCCATCAGATACTCGATCGCGAACACGAGCTCGTAGTGACGCTCCCAGGCGTCCTCCGTCAGGAGAGCGCTGCCGGCCCTGAGGTATTTGAGTGCGGCGTCATAGGCGGTCGCACTCTTCGCGCGCCGGCCCGCGATCAGGTTCAGGCCCACGACCCGCTCGCGCTCCTCGACCGACGTGATCAGGTGCGAGCCGCGATTGAGCTGATTGACGATCTCGAAGATCGCTTCGTCGCGTTTCGCCTCGGGTGTGTGTGCGGCGAGCAGCATGCCGATGCGCAGGTGAGCCTCAGCGCGCTGGTCCTTCGGGATCAGCGAGTAGGCGGCTTCCTGCACACGGTCGTGCAGGAATCGATACGAATCGTCCGCACGGAAGATGAGGCCCGACCGCACGGCTTCCCAGAGATGGTCGTGCATCTCGGCGGCCGGGCCCGGATACGCCATTCGCAGCATTTCGAACTCCGCGCTGATGCCCATGCAGGCGAACTGCTGGAGCGCGTGCTGGGTCCCAGTCGGCAAGCGATTCAACTTCCCGACCATGAGCTCGACGACGTTGTCCGTGAAGTCCTTGGCGTGAATGCGACGAAGGTCCCAGGCCCAATGCCCCTCGGCGAGGTCGAACGTGAGCAGGCCCTCGTCCGCCAGGGTCGAGATGAACTGAATCGCGAAGAATGGGTTCCCCGTCGTCTTCTCGTGAATCAGTTCCGCCAGCGGCGCGGAGCGTTCCGGTTCGCCGTGAAGGGTGTCCGCCAGGAGTTGCCCCAGATCGTCGCGCCCGAGCGGGGTGAGCACGATGTCCTGCACGGCCGCACCGGCCTGGCGGATCGCATCGAGCTTGCGCACCAGCGGGTGCGTCGCACTGACCTCGTTGTCCCGATACGCGCCGATGAGCAGCAGGTGCTGGAGATCGCTGCGGGTCAACAGATCTTCGAGCAGGTTGAGTGTCGCCGCATCCAGCCATTGCAGATCGTCGAGAAAGAGCGCCAGCGGATGCTCGGGTCGCGCGAAGACCCCGATGAACCGCCGAAATACCAGCTGGAAACGTCTCTGCGCCTCCTGCGGTGGAAGCTCGGGCACCGGTGGCTGTTCACCGATGACGTGCTTCAGTTCCGGGACGAGATCGACGATCAGTTGCCCATCCGGCTCCAGGGCCTTCCGAAGCGCGTCACGCCATTTGCCCAGGTCTGCGTCGTTCTTGCTGAGGAGCGGCCGAATCAGGCCTTGGAACGCCTGCGCGAGCGTGGCATACGGGATGTCGCGCTTGTACTGGTCGAACTTGCCGGAGGCAAACAGGCCGCGGGGAGGGACGAGCGGCTTGTGGAGCTCGTTCACCACCGCCGACTTGCCGATGCCGGAGTATCCGGAGACCAGCACCAGCTCCGGCCGGCCGCCCGCGACGACGCGATCGAACGCGGCGAGCAGGGTGTCGACCTCACCGTCCCGCCCGTACAGCTTCTCGGGGATCATGAGGCGATCCGGAGTGTCATGCGCGCCGGGCGTGAAGTCGTCGATGCGTCCCTCGGACTCCCATTGCGACAGGCAGCGCCGCAGGTCGCTCTCGACGCCCGCGGCGGTCTGATAACGCTCCTCCGCCGCCTTCGAGAGCAGCTTCATCGTGATCGCGGACACCGGGGCTGGCACACTGCTCTGTCGCTCGGCGGGTATGTCTGGTTGTCGAGCGATGTGGCAGTGCACCCATTCCATCGGATCGGATGCCGTGAACGGAAGGCTGCCGGTCAGCATCTCGTAGAACGTGACGCCGAGTGAGTAGAGGTCGCTGCGGGAATCGATCGAGCGATTCACTCGTCCCGTCTGCTCTGGCGCCATGTAGGCGAGCGTTCCCGCGATGAACTCGGGGGGTTCGGGCGATTGCCGCTCGCGCGGGAGTCGCGATGCAATGCCAAATCCGGTGAGCCGGACACCGCCCGTTGCGGAGTCGACGATCACATGAGCAGGCTTGAGGTCCTTGTGGATCAGACCGCGTCCGTGGAGCTGGCCGACGGCGCTGGACAGGGCCACGGCGAGCCGTAGGAACTGTCCGATCTCCATTGGCTGCCGGACGAGACGATCGAGGGGTTCGCCACCTCTATAATCGACAACCAGCATCGTCTGCCCGCGCTCGCGCACCAGCTCCAGCGGCCGCAGCGCCCAGGCACTATCCAGGTAGGGCTGGAGTCGGTGTTCGTGCGTGAGGCGATTGACACTCTCAAGGGTGGGATGCTCGGAACCGGAAGGGATGGGTATGAAGGCGTGGGTCTCGCCACGGGCGCCATCCCGCCGGAGCTTGCAGAAAGCACGGCCGGCGTCTCGCCACAGCACGTCGAGCGAGTCGTCTTCCCAACCAGCTCCAAACAAGACGGATGCCTTCATAAACCCCGTCTCCCTCTGAGGGCCGGTTCCCGACCAGCGCCTTGCCGGCGCCTGCAACCGATTCGCGCAGCATGCCTCACACAGCCCAGGCCCGCAATGGGTGCCACGGGCAATACGGGCTCGGCGTTACTGCATCAGCTCGCGATCGCGGTGCCCGCGTTCAGCGCCCCGGTGAGGTTGGTGCTCGGCCCACGTTAACAGTCGGTCGAGCGCCGGGCAGAGAGACTGTCCCCACTCGGTGAGGTGATAGTCGACCTTCGGCGGGACTTCAGCGTGCACAGTGCGCGTAACGATGCCGTCCCCCTCAAGCTGCCGAAGCTGTTGGGTCAGCATCTTCTGCGAGATGCCGGGAATCGCGCGCTGGAGGTCAGAGAAGCGCAGCGTCTTGCCGCCAAAGAGATGGAAGAGGATAACGAGCTTCCAGCGACCATACAGTTTTCGAATGGCCTCCTCGATCCCGGCGGCGGCCGACGCGGGCGTGTGTGCGCGCTTACTCACGGGTGCGTCCCTCACTTTCGCGTGCGCTCTTGCGGCTTCATCCGTCCCGGTATCTAGTACTCTTATGCCAACGAACACTGACACGCCCATCGAGTTGCCAGCCCCCGTCGCGGCGTATTTCGCGGCTGACGGCGGTGGCGTGGCTTCGTCTTTCATCGAGGACGCCGTTGTCGTCGACGAGCGTCGCGAGCACCACGGCCGACAAGCCATCGGGCGCTGGAAGACCGAGGCCACGGCGAAGTATCACTATACAAGCGAGCCACTCGCGGTAGACTGCTCGGGGGCAGACGTGACCGTCATCACACGGGTCACCGGCGAATTCCCAGGCAGTCCCATAGAACTGCGGTACCGCTTCACGCTCGAGGGTGACAAAATTGCCAGGCTGGAGATCACGGGGTGATTTTCGATCTCGAGCTCACCGGTCGGCGCGCGCTCGTGACGGCGGGGACAAAAGGGGTCGGCGCCGCGGTCGTCGAGGTGCTCTCTGAGAACGGAGCGAAAGTAGTGACCACGGCCCGCTCGATTCCGCGCGACTCCCTTGCCAGCGTGCACTACATCGCAGCGGACATCACGACGGCCGCGGGCTGCGCCCATGTGGCGCAAGGCGCTCTCAACCACCTCGACGGCATCGACATTGTCGTCAATGTCCTCGGCGGCTCGCAGGCGCCGGCCGGCGGGTTCGCCGCACTTGACGACCACGAGTGGGAGAAGGAGATCGATCTCAACCTCATGCCCGCCGTTAGGCTCGATCGGGAGCTGCTGCCGTCGATGCTCGCGCGGGGGGATGGCGTCATCGTTCATGTCACGTCGATCCAGCACGTGCTGCCGCTTCCCGAGTCGACGATCGCATACGCGGCGGCGAAGGCCGCGCTGGCGACGTACAGCAAGGCCCTGTCGAAGGAGGTGACGCCAAAAGGCATTCGCGTCATGCGGGTCTCACCGGGCTGGGTCGAGACCGAAGCGGCCGTGGCACTTGCCGAGCGTCTCGCCGCCGATGCCGGAACTGACTACGAAGGCGGCAAACAGATCATCATGCGGTCGCTAGGTGGCATCCCGCTCGGACGTCCCGCGAAGCCGCGGGAGGTGGCCGAGCTCATCGCGTTCGTGGTATCGCCGAGAGCGGGAGCCGTCACCGGAACCGAGTACGTTATCGACGGCGGAACGGTCCCCACGTCATGATGCAGGCTGACGTTGGCCGACCGAGAGTTCTCCTGGCGGACGACGACGCTGGGATCCTGAAGGCCATCTCGAGAACGCTGGCGACAGAATTCGAAGTTGTGGCCACGGTGACCGACGGCCGCAAAGCTCTGGACGCTGTGCCCCGTCTCGACCCCGATGTCGTCGTTCTCGATATCTCGATGCCAGGTCTCAACGGATTTCAAACGGCCGAGGAACTCACACGATTTGGAACGCGGGCCAAGATTGTGTTCCTGACGATGCATCAGGACGACGACTTCGTCAGCAAGGCCATCCGATGTGGAGCGATGGGCTACGTGCTGAAGACGCTCGCCTCCTCGGATCTGACCCCGGCACTGCATCACGCCCTCGCCGGACGGCGGTATCTTCCGTCGCTGACGCCTCTGGTGATCACCGGCTCGGATACACACGCCGTTCAGTTTTCTGGCGATGGCAGTTCCGGCCTCGACGGAGTCGCGGCCGTGCTGAGCAGCGCGCTCCATCGAGGCGACACCGTCGCCACCGTCTTGATCGCATCGAATCGTGACGCCCTCGCCGTCCGGATGAAAGAGCGAGGATGGAATCTCGCCGACGTAGGGAAGCAAGGCCGCTACCTGGTCTTCGATGCTGAGGAAGCAGCGACACGGGTCATGCGAGCCGGTCGTCCCCACCTTGACTCGATCGCCGAGATGGTCGCCGCGCTTGAGAGCGCCCGAAGAGCTTCGGCCGCCGGGCCACGCTCGCACCTCACGCTCGTCGGCGAGATGTCCGTCGTGCTTTGCCGCCGAGGAACACCTGAAGCAGCAGTTGAACTCGAGCGACTCTGGGATGAACTGACTCGTTCACTCCCGATCCTCACCATTTGCACGTATGCGACGGGCTGCTTTGATCACGAGGGAGTGCCAGGGTTCGTTTCAAGCATCTCGGCCCATCACTCGGCTATCTGCCACGCAGCCAGGGCTTGACGATCGCGGCCACTATCGCCGACGCCGGCCGCTGAGTGTACGGGCGAAAACGAAATCAGCCTGAGGGCGAATTCCCGGGCGGCCAGATCGGAGTATTCCTAGGCTGCACGCGAGCTTGACTCCGGCGCGGCGATGGTAGAGTCTCGGACCACGCAGAGACGAAGGTGCCCATGACCCGTTTCCCACCCCGGTCGGCTGGCATATGGTTGCCGACATTGACGGCGGTGATCGTTCTGGCCAGCGGCGCGATGCGCAGCCACCTGCGTTCTGCGGAGATCCAATCCGGAGACGACCTCAGATCAGCAGCCGCAGGGTTCCACGAACTCGTTCTGCACGATCCGTGTACCGGAGACTACGCGCCCCAACCGGATACCTGCCTTCACAAGCAACGAGTCGAGAAGCTGTTCACGTTCGGCGGCAATCCCGGCGTGATATACGACGTCCGTCTCAGGGTTCGGGGACTCTTCGAGCCCACGACGATTGAGGGCGGCGAGATGCCAGATCCGGCGCATCCGTACTTCAGGGTGGGCGGCACGGTAGGAGCGCGAGAGTGGTCCGCCTGGCACATCGACGTCTCGATTCCCAGGCAGACGTACTGGCTCAATCACTATCCGAAAGTCTCACATACGATCTACGCGGAAGACTTCGAGGCGACGATACCCGTGGCGGGCGGCAGCGCCGTGGTCGTTCGAGTCGTCGATGGGAACGATCGGCAGATCGACAACGGCAAGCCAGGACTGCCCGACCGCCGACAGATCATCAAGGGCGTCGTCGATTCACCCCTCGACGGACAGATCCTACGTCTCGACGTCATCAACGTCACCGTGCATTGACGGCGCAGCCTTCACTTTCGACGACCAGTCCGGCTCGGCAGCGCCCGCTCGATCGCGCACGCTGCCGGAGTCAGGCACTCCCTCAGCGCAAGCGGCGAAGGCAATTCGCGCGGCACCTGCAGGTCCTTGGGTGTGGCGCCGCGTTACTCTCCTCCGCATGCATAGCTGCCTTACATAGCGGGTCACCGGCTCCTTCGATTGACGTGGTAGAGACGGCCTACGCAGGCCTCCGCGAAGCGAAAGATGCCATCGACGCGCTGGAATCGCAGCTTCCTGGAGCGGAAGGCCACCGCACTCTGGCCGAGTGGCACCGCCTGTATTCGGAACGTCGAGGCGTCGTGACGGCGAGACTCGGCGCGCTATCCCCTGTATCTCTCGGTCCGGAGGATCGGCGGGCGGCAGAAGCCATGCGCCGCGCATTGGAGCGCGATCTCCCCCCGCTCGAGACCAGCGCAACGACGACCGCACCGCAAGGACCTTCACCCTGCGAGGGCGTGCGCGCAAGTGCACTGTCGCTCGCGAAATTGAAGCGAACGCTCGTCGCATGCTTTGCGGACGCCGCCGGTCGCATCCAGTTCGAAGGCCGAACACTCGATCGACTGAGTGCCCTGGGAGAGCTCGCGAGGATCCCGGAGCCCGGGAGGCGCAAGAAGCTGTTCCTGGCCATGGAACCGCTCTGGCGCGCGGTGAATGGCGAGGGTGATGCCGCGAGTCCCTACCGACGCCTCGTCGCGCTCGCCGCTTCGGAGCCTGCAAAGGGGGATAGCGCGCTCCACGGAGCCGCGAGCGGCCTCGGCATCGACGCAACCGCGACCGAGCACTGGCTCGTCGCGATTCTGGACGCCTGGCGAGAGGCGACTCCGACCGATCCCGTCGAGCCGTGGGATTTCCGATACCTTGGCGGCGAGCCGAGCCGGTTGCTGTCGCCGTCGATCCCGCCCGCACGCATGCGCGAGATCAACGACCGCTACTACCGCGATCTGGGTGCCGACCCGTTAGCGCTGCGCGTCCACTACGATCTGACGCCGCGTCCTGGGAAAGATCCGGTGGCGTACACGTCGTTTCTGTTCCGCGGCTTCACCGCCGGTGGCGTCTGGAATCCGGCCGTGGCCCGTGTATCGGCAACATACCGCGAGGGTGGCTTCGACAACCTGGGGGAGCTGCTCCACGAGACCGGCCACGGGATTCACATCGCCTCAATCCGAACTCGGCCGGCCTTCGAGGACTGGCCCGACAGCGATGTCTTTACTGAAGCATGGGGAGACGTGCCGGCCCTCGAGCTCTACGAGCCGGTGTGGCAGCGGAAGTACCTGGGGATCGAGGCACCAGGCAGCGCATCGATTCGCGCCAAGTACAACGCGATTGTTCTCGACGTGGCATGGGGACTTTTCGAAATCCGCATGCTCCGCGATCCGGCCGGAAACCCCAATGCGGTGTGGACCGACCTCACCTCGAGGTACTTGCATGTCGTTCCTCACCCCGAGTGGTCGTGGTGGGCGGTGCGTGGTCAGCTGGTCGATGCGCCGGGGTACATGGTGAACTACGGGCTCGGCGCTGCCGTCACCGCGGACCTCCGATCGCGCATCGTCCAGATCAGGGGACCCTTCGCAGCGGGTGACGCCGGCTGGTATGGGTGGGTGTCGGAGCAACTGCTGCGATTCGGACTCGAGAGGCCGACCCGTGAAGTGCTCGCGTCGTTTCTCGGACGCGCCCCGAGCCCGGATGCGCTGATTCAGGATCTCCGACGAATACGGGATCAGGGCCGGACCATACATTTCAGCAGGCACGAGGTTGACGACCTCCCACGCACCTGCGATGATTGACACCGTACGGGAAGGCTCCCCACGATTTCGAGCGTGCTGCGGGATACCCAGCATGCTGAAACCTTTTTGACGCAGACCTGTCGAGCTTCGCATCGGCAGCATCGGCGGCCCGTCTTACTGAATCGCGTTTCGTAGCCAGTGCCGACCTAGACTGACCGCGGAAATCGGCCGCTGGTAACGCGGGAATGGAGACACGATGTCCCCTGCAAAGCAATCCGGACGTGATATTGAGATCAATCCGCTGTTGGCGCGCCTTCTCTCGCACGGTGTCGACGCAATCGTGCTTCGGGGCTACGTCGGCCCTTCCAAGAAGGAAGGAACAATACGGCTTTACCCGACGCTTGGATTTCTGAACGTCTTCATTGACATCGGTCTGGATGACATTGTTGAGACGGCGCCCGCGCCGACGACTGTGCTGCCGCACAATGGCACAATCGTCTGGGTGAAGAGCGACGCCGAGGTCGTGTTCCACGGCGATACCGTCGTCACGGTACCGGTTCGCACGCTGCGGCGCCAACGGGCGGCCATCGACCAAGCCTCGGCGAACGCTCCATCCTCGGACGCGGCCAAATACGTCGACGTCGTACGGGGGCGACTCCGCATGAGCGTGCCCGCAGCGAGATTGCGCGCAGATGATGTTTGTGCGTCGTGCAGCCCATGCTCAAGCTGCACGAGTGTCTGTCAGTCCGGAGCGGTGGAGTGAGCGTAGAAACCACTCCGGCGGCCCGTTCGCCTCACGACGAACTGGACGATTTTCGCGGTGCACTGGCCTGCGATGCTCCATTTCTCATCGAAAAACTGATCAAGGATCACATCGTCGCCAGCGCCGTCGAGGGTGAGATGCTCTTCACCGAGGTAAAGAGATACCTCGTGCTCACGCGGCTCGATCCTCATATTTCATGGCAGATGTATTCGACGCGTGTGGACGAGGTTTGGCATCAATTTGTGCTCTTCACTCGCGAGTACGGGAACTTCTGCGATCGGCACCTCGGCGGGTTCGCCCACCATCGTCCAGGCAACGCACCGGAATTGCCCTCGGATCACCAGTCGGAAAGGTCGACATTCCGGTCGTTTGCTGCGCGGTACCGGGAAGTATTCGGGCAGGAACTTCCCGAGTGCTGGAAGGACGAACGGAGTATCACGCTCGCTCGTCGACTCATCAGTGACAAAACGCACCGCCTGGTTGTTTCTGAGGACGCAGAGCGGGTGTCGCTCGTCGACGAAGGCGGTACTGTCCGGTTCTCGGTTGATTCCATCGCACGCGAAGCAGTCACCTTCATCGCGACGACCGGAGCATTTTATGTCCGCGAGCTGCCGGGCGATCTGACCGACGAAGAGCGGATCGCAATTGCCGCTACGCTTGTCGAACAGCGACTTCTCCGCGTCGCTTCGTAACGAACACTCACCAGGCGGCGTTGACGTCGGCGATGGGAAACTCGAGTCCGAGTCGCTCCCACTGCTCGCTGACCCGGCGCAGCGACGGCTCGGCTCTTTCCATCCAATCGGGGTGCACAGAGCGTCGATCCTGAACATGAAATGGTTCGATCGAGGACCCGACAGCACCGAAGCGTTCAGCGAATTGCCGCGCCCGCTGCGTGTAGCGTTCCGCGCCGTACGCCACCACTTCGCACGTGCGCGCTATGGTCGGGATGCTCATCGCCAGCCGTACATGATAGTTCTCCCAGTACCGCAGATAGGCGCCGAAGTAGTCCATGGTTTCCATTTCCGCGGGGGTGAACCCGAGGTCGCCCAGTTCTCTGGCGCAGAACTTCTCGACGTTCCCACGAGAGGCAAAGCGCCCGTCGGGAGGAAATCCGCCACCTGCTTCGTACGTGGAGATACAGGACGGCACCGGATGCCGAACGGTGACGATTGCCTCAGTGGACACGCCGAGCGCCGTGTGAAACAGGCCGGCCGCATAAGGGGCCTTCATCATCTTCTTCGGCACAACTATGGTCCCGCCACGCGGATTCCGGTCACCGAAGAATATCTCGACCATCGTGAGATACTCGGCCATTGTCTGCAGACTGCTCATCCAACCGTTACCCGACTTGCTGAATCGCCACGGTCCGGCGTCGGGGAATGCGTCATGGCCCAAGACCTCCGGCACCGCCTTCGGGTCATGTCCCAGCGCGCGAAAAAGCTGCTTCGTCAGGTACTTGCCTCCGCTGCGCGGAATGCCGACGACCAGAAAGAAACGGAATCTATCCTGAACGGCTCGCAACGGAGCGATGTCTCCGATAAGCAAAGCGACAAACAATTCGTAGGCGCGCGAGACATACTGCATGCCGTCGTCGCCGTCGATGAGCTTTTCTGCTTTCTGGAGGACGTCATGACGAGAAGTACTCCGTCCGAGCATCCTCACCCGCTCCTGACCGTACTCCCCCCAGCTCGTCCCATCGAAGGGTTCATTCGAGATCCACTGTTGCAGAAAGTCAATAAAGTCGCGCGAAGGAGGGAACACATCGTCGGTAAGGGTGATACGGACGCTCATGATTCCTCCGTGACGTTGGCTATCGATTGACAATGTCTCGAGAGCAGCGCCATGGATGACTTCGATTTCTGGCACGACGCTTGGGCCTCGGGCATCGTCGCACCGCGGGCAGGACGACCGGACAACATACTCGAGATGCATTGGCCGTCCTTGGAAGTCGCACCCAGGAGCCGGGTCCTCGTTCCGATGTCCGGTAAGTCAGGTGATCTCGCATGGCTCGGATCGCACGGATACATCCCAGTCGGTGTGGAGATCTCTCCAATACCCTGCCGAGAGTTTTTTGTCGATCTCGGTGTCCTACCTGACCAAGCCGCCTATGGACCGTTCGTGAAGTGGCATGGATCCGGCGTCACCATTCTTCAGGGAGACTTTTTCGATCTCAACGACACCTACGACGCTGCCGTCGATCGAGGCGCGCTGGTCGCAGTATGTCCGTCACGCAGGGTGAGCTACGCCGACCATCTCAAAACGCGGCTGACACCCGGCGCGCCGATCCTGCTGGTCGTGATCGAATACGATCCCGCACGTCACAGCGGCCCTCCGTATCCGGTTTTCCCGGACGAACTCCGCCGATTGTTCCCAGGATCCGTCGAACTTTGGCGAGGCCCCATGCGACGTCGACGTTGGCAGCGCATCGGCGGGGCCGAGGCGGTGGTTTGGGCGGCTAGCTGCTGTCCGGTGAAGAAATGACCGCTCGCGTCTCAGTTCTGTCCGCCGTTGAGTGGCCGGTTTGGCGATCAGTCGCGTCATTGCTGTCGTTTCTCTACGCAGTGGCCCGCGAATGTGCTCGCAGCCCGAGAGTAGCAGGTGGCGAGGCCACGGCCCGCCGGAGGACCCACGGCACACCAGAGGTGTTCCAAGCGACCCAGGATGTACGTGCGTGTCGGCACCGAAACGCTCACTTCGCCCACGCGTCGTTCGTGCGTGTCCACGTCTTGTCGGGGTTGTAGCGGGTGATCTGTTTGGCGAGGGCCACCGAGTCCGGCCCGAGATCTTTTTGATAGACGATGCCGTCGTAATCGACGATGAATGTCTGTACGCCGGTCACGGCGTATTCCGCTGGCGTCGCGATGAGCGCAAACCCGCCAATCATGGCGTCCCCGATCACGTAGTCGAGCTCGCCCAGCGGCGCGGCGGGCCCCTGGCCCGTCAAGACGTGAAAGATGTAGCCGTGATACGCGGACGCTGTTTCCACGGCGTAGCCTTCTTCGATCGCCCTGGCCACGGCTTCGCTGATCGGGCCGCCGTCGGTGCCGTCGGCGTTCCTCCAATACAGGCCATCCTGCTTGCCGGGCCTGCTGATGATTCGCTGCGCGTACTGGTGGGTGCGTGAGTCATCGTGCAGGGCGAGGGCATAATCCTTCTGCGCCTCGACGAAGCCGCGACACACTTCGATCGCGTCGAGCTCATTGGCGCCGACGCGGCGGAAGAGGACCTCGTCGCGTCCGGCCCTGGCGTCGAAATACCACTTGCCGGCGATCTGCACGAGCGGCACGGGCAGTGGCCAGTGTTCCCGGCCTACCTGCAGCGTGGCCCGGCCGGGATGTGTCGGACTCACGACGACCGTGTGCCCCTCCTGCGCGAGCGAGGCAAACGCGAGGGCGTAGGACTTGTCGCGAACAGGGTCTTCGGTGCTCACGAGATCCTTGCCGCCTGGACCGAACATCGCGGCGATCGCCGGTTCGTCGAAGGTCGACGCGGCCTGGATGAGCGCATTCGCGGCCGCCTGCGCAGTCGGGAACGCCGTTGCGCCGGGCGGAGGCACTGCCGAGGTCGCCGGCTTCGCCGCCGGTTTCGGCGTCGACGCCGTCTGTGAAAACGCCACTGGCGCACCGCACAGGCTGAGGATGAGCGTCGTCACGGCGAGGCGCCGCGTCGTCTCTATTGATATTGATCCGGCTGAGGTCGAGGTCATCCGTGGATTCGTCATGGCCGGTTACCTCCGTCGCCCGCCGCCAGAGCGTGCGCGCGACGCGCCTACGCTGGCCGACCCGCGCTGGCTGCTGCTGCGGGCGGCGCTGCTGCTCGGGCGGCTGCTCGAGGCGCCGCCGAAGGCGTTGCCGCTTCGACTGGAGGAACCCTGGCTGCTCGGGATACTGCGATTGCCGACGCGATCACTGCCGCCCGCGCTCGCGGTGCCGCGGTTTGCGCCCGCGCTCGCGGTGCCGCGGTCTGCGCCCGCGCTCGCGGTGCCGCGGTCTGCGCCCGCGCTTGCGGTGCCGCGGTTTGCGCCCGCGCTGCTCGTACCGGGGGACGGACGGGCACGATTCTCACCGGCGCTCCCGCTCCGATTCGCCCCGGCGGTTCCGTTCCGATTGGCGCCGGTGGCAGGCTGTGTCCGCCCAGACGCGCCCGGATTCTGCCGGGCCGTCGCCTGTCGCGTCGCCACGGAATCGCCCCGCGCCGTGCCGCCAAAGCGGTTCGCCGTGGTGCGATCCGCGTACGGCGCGCCGCCGCGATGGGCCGGATTGTGATTCCAGTTGCCGCCGTACCGGTTGTGGCTGTTGTAGCGGTTGTAGTGGTTCACGTACCGGTTATTCACGTTGATGTGGACGCTGCCGTAGCCCCATCGCGGCCCGTAGCCCCAGCCGCCGCCCCAGAACGCGCCCATCGCGACACCCACGCCGAACCCAATCGCGACACCCGCAGCGTAGTAGCCCACGGGCGGGTAGTAGATAGGCGGATAGGGATAAATTGGAGGTCCGTAGACGACGACGGGGTTGTAGGCCGGGACGTAAATCACCTGCGGACTGGCTTGCTGGATCACGATGACTTCCCTGGTCTGGACAACCTGAGTCGTGACCGTCTGCTGCTCGGTGGTCTTCAGGTTTCCCGCATCGGAGGCCTTCCTTCGCATCCGCTGCACGGCGTCCATCACATCGCTTTGTTGCGCGAGGAAGGCATTGCCGAGGTCGGTCGTCCACTTGATGTCCTCGCCCAGGCGCTTGACGACGTCGGGCAGCCCGGCGAGCCCTTGAACGGCCGGATCCCAATTCTCCTTCTCGACGGCGGCGGCGAGCGCCTCGCCCTTCAGTTCGGGGTGTCTGGTCATCCACTGTTGCAGTTGGATGATTTCGAGAGGGTACGTCGAGGCGGCAAGCGTCTGAGCCAGGAGCGGATCCGGATAGAGAGCGATCGGGGCCACCAGCGAGTCGAGCTGGTCATTGGGGATTTTCGCCGCCGATGGCGTCGTGCTCGTCGCGGCCTGTGGACGCGGCAACGCGGAAGAGACGACGTTTAACGGGGTGAGGAGCGCGGCGCAGAGCGCGGCGGTGATTCGCGTGCCGAGACTCGCATGGTTTGATCTCATGGACAGACCTTCGAAGGTGCCTCTCTTAGATTTCGTCTTCAACGCAAAAGTCGCGCCCGCCCTGAAGGTTAGGAAATCGCGGATTTCTCGACACTCGTCAGGTTTTGGTGCCACGCCCGCCCGGATGCCCGCGATGGGTCAGGAGGTCCACGCAGGCATATGTGCCAGCAAGGGCACCAGAGCGATGGCTGCTTCGGTCAGGTCCAATTGCGATATGAAATCGGTCGATCTAGCGTACAACCGATTACATAACGCAATCAGAACCTGCGCGGATGTGCCGCGTGAGCAAAGGAAGTGGTATGGCCAGGCTCGTGTTCGGAATGAACCAGTCCCTGGACGGCTACGTCGACCATATGGCGTTTGCGCCAGGCCCCACGCTCTTCCGCCACTTCATCGAGGAGGCGCAGGGGCAGGCGGGCAGTGTCTACGGTCGCCAAATGTATGAGGTCATGCGTTACTGGGACGACGATCATCCTGAATGGGATGCAGCGGAACACGCCTTCGCGGCGGCGTGGCGGAACCAGCCGAAATGGGTCGTCTCGCGCTCGTTGACGTCGGTCGGCCCCAACGCCAGGCTTGTTGAGGATGATCTTGAGGGCGCGATCCGCGAGCTGAAGGCCGCGCGCGACGGGGAGATCGAAGTGGCTGGCCCGGACTTGGCGCAAAGCCTGACCGAACTTGGCCTGATCGATGAGTATCGCATCTACCTGCACCCCGTCGTGCTTGGTCACGGCAAGCCATATTTCGCCGGGCCCCGGCCGCCGCTCCGCCTTTTGACTAATGATCGGATTGGCGAGGATGTGATCAGGTTGGCCTACGTTCCTGCGTAATCTCGCGACTCGCCGATCGAAATGGCCGCTGAGTCTGGTCTTGGGACGACGTTGACTGCTCAACGTGATGGGAGTGTCGACCAGGACAGCATCGCGCTCCCAAGAAACCAGCGTTGACGAAATCGGTGGCGACGGCCGCGCTGTTTCGCCTGGAGGGGCATTGGGCGCGATGGCCCAGTCGGAGCCATCGGAAATCAGATGGCGGGCGCTTGTGGGCGGGCGACAACACCGGACCGGCGCGACGTTCTATTCACGCTGCCGAGCGAAGTAGGAGAGCCCGCTCCTCGAGGGCCGCAGGTTACCGCTGCACGGCCCTGTTCGTGCGGCCATCGATCACGGTGACCTTGTCGCTCAGGCGGTTGGCGACGTAAATCGTGTTGCTCACCGGGTTGACCGCCACGGCCCACGGCCCCTTGTCTGTGGGCACCGTCGCCGCGACTGTATTCGTGCGGCCGTCGATCACGGACACGCTGTTCGCGTGTGTGTTGACGACATAAATCATGTTCGTCTCGGTGTTGATCGCGATCTGCTGCGGCCACAACCCGACTTTAACCGTGGCGATCGGCCGGTTCGACGCGCCGTCAATGACGGTGACGTCGCTGCTTGCGTAGTTCACGACGTAGATGCGGTCCGTGACTTCATTGACGGCCGCCGCCATCGGCACGCTGCCGGTCCCCACCATCGAGACAACGCCCGTCCGCGTGTCGATGACCGTGATCGCGTTGTTGTTCGGTGTCGGCAGATAGAGGAGTCCGTTCGTCTCGTTGAAGGCTGAGTCCCACTGATGAAAACCAGGGACGTCGATCCGCGCAGGCTCATGGGTCAGGCCATCCACGACGGTCAGGAAGTTGTCCTCGTAGCCGACGAAGTAGATCTTGTTCGCCTTGACGTTGACCGACAGCGCGTTGCCTTCCGTGCCAGCGTGGATAGTCGTCGAAGACTTCGTCGCGAGATCGATGACGGACGGATCCGTGCCCGTGCTGGCCGACACGTACAGCTTGTTCGTGACGCGGATTGAGCGCCGTCAGACTGCCGCGATCGGCCTTGAGCGTGTCGATGATCGCGTCGGTGTCAGGATCGATGACCGAAATGGTCCCGGGCCCGCGGTTCATCGTGTACACCCGGCCGCTGCGCGGATCGATGGTGAGATTCTTGACGTTGGCGCCGGTCTTGAGCGTGACCACCGGCCCCGCCACGCCGGTGACGATCTTGACGATGCCAAGATCGGGAAACGCCGCATACGCTTTGCCGGTGCGCGTGTTGACGACCACGCCCTTGGGTCCGTCGGTAACGCCGACCTCCGCGCTGACCGCGATGGCCAGACTGAGGAGCGCGGCCAGTGCGATGGCCGGTCGTCGCGAGGTAATATGTCGCGTCATTAGTCACCGAAGGGCTTCGCCCCTCGGACTCCCCTACACGCGCCCTCGCTCGCCGCTGCGACGGCTCGCTCCGGTCGCGTGGCCCGCTCGCGGCCCTCCCGCTGTTCTCGGCGCCGGCAGGTTATGAGATAGGTTCTAGTAATGCGGCAAATGATACTGGTGATCGGCTGCGTTGCAGCAACCCTTCTTACGCCGCCTTTCCTTGTCGCGCAGCAACCCCACGCCGCACGTCCGAAGGTGCTGGCGTTTTTCACGCCCGGCGGCGAGCTCGATCACCTCGTGTTCGCACAGCAGGCGATGCGTGCGTTCGGCGTCGCCGCGGAGGCAGGCGGCTACGCGTTTGCCGCGACGAGCGATTGGGACGCGCTGAACGACGACAATCTACGGGATGTACGGGTCGTGATCTGGCTGAACGACATGCCGCACACGGCGGCGCAGCGCCTGGCGTTCGAGCGGTACGTGGGGGGCGGAGGCGGCTGGCTCGGATTCCACGTCTCCGGGTTCGGCACCAACGCGTGGCCGTGGTTCACCGAGTTCATGGGGGGCGGGAGGTTCAGCGCCAGCAACTGGCCGTCCATGCCGGCCCGCGTGAACGCCGATGACCTGGCGCACCCAATCCTGAAAGGCGTGCCGGGGACATTCGTCGCGCCAATCAACGAGTGGTACTCGTGGACGCCGAGCCCTCGCGCCAACCCCGACGTCAAGGTCCTCCTGACGCTGGACGGCTCGAACTTTCCGCTCGGCGTCAAGAATACGCTGAACGGCGGGGACATCCCCGTCGCATGGATCAACACCAAATACCGGATGGTGTACGTCAACTTCGGTCACGGCGATCGAGTCTACTCAGCGCCGCCTCTGCCGACGATGATCGACAACATCCTGCGGTGGCTGTTGTCGCGATAGAAGTGGCTTCAAGACCGGTGCCGCAGACTCGGCGAACGAGCGCGCGAGTGAGCTCACGCGAGCGGAGCGGGGATAGTGGGGCCCCCGCGAGCGAGCGTGTGGGGGAGCTCGAGGGGCGAAGCCCCTCGGAAAGGAAGATGACCTCCACCAAGATCCCATCTCATTTCGCCGAACTGTTGGATTTTCTTCCCGACGTCCTGGCGTGGGTGAAGGATCGACAGGGCCGTTATCTTTGGGTCAATCGAGCCTTCCTCATTCAATACGCTCTCGATCACCCGGGCGGACAGGAGTTCGCCGCCGTCGAGAATATTCAGGGCAGGACTGACTATGATCTATCCCCGGCGTTCCTGGCCGACCAATTCCGACACGATGATGAACAAGTTCTCGCCGGCCACCGCATAGTCAATCGGCTCGAGCGAGTCGGAGAGTCGCAGGGTACGACGGTCTGGAACATTACCGACAAGATCCCCGTCGTCGATGCGAAGGGCGCAATCGTTGGCACGGCCGGGATTACTCGCACCGCGGGACCCGCGACCAGCCTTGAAGCAACCGCCCCCGGCTTCGGGCCGGCCCTGGCTCACATGCGCGCCCATTTCCATAAGGAGATCACCAATCGGGACCTCGCGTCCATTTCGAACATGTCGCTCCGCGCGTTCGAGCGGCAGTTCCGTGCTGCCTTCCATTTCACCCCGCAAAGATTCCTGCGAAAGCTTCGGTTGCGCCTTGCAAGTCGCGCCCTGATGTACACGGATGAATCGTTGGCCGAAATCGCCTTGACCTGCGGCTTTGCGGATCAGAGCCACTTTTCTCGCGAATTCCGGCGGCAATTCGGACGCACACCTCGCGATTATCGCGAGCACTATAAGCTCTAGTCTTATCGAAGGGGCTTTCCGCCTTCGCGCGAAGCGCTACGGCGAGACCTCGCCGGAGCTTTTGGCGTACGCGGGCTCTCGCGCGCCGCTGCGTCGGCGCGCCCCGTTCGTGTGGCTCGCTCGCGGTGCTCGCTCGCACCGTGGCAACCATCGTCAGGTTTATGCGATGGCCTCTAGCCTGCCGTTCCTGTCACAAAAGCTGCCGCTTCCATGCAATAACTCTTTGCTTACTGGCGCTGT
>CAWAZT010000020.1:0-239849 GCA_963786615.1 uncultured Acidobacteriota bacterium | reverse complement strand
TACTCCTCCGACAGCAGGCCCAGATCGTTGCGCACCGCGAGCAGACGCTCGAACACCTCGTGCGCTTCGCGGTCGCGGCCCTGCAACTCGTAGTTGTCCACGAGCCAGAACGTGCAGGGGAGGAACGTGCCCTCGCCTGCCGGGAGCCCATCGACACGCTCGAGGCTCGGATCCGCCGGATACCGCTGCAGGAAGCCGTCGCGCAGCAGGTCCTCCTCGATCGCCCGGACGGTGCCGAGCATGCGTGGATCGCGAGCCGGCAGAAAGCCGACGAGCGGCAGCATCAGCAGGCTCGCGTCGAGGTGCGACGCGCCGTAGTACTGGGTGAAGGTGTTGCGCTTCGGATCGAAGGCCTTCGAGCACACCTGTTCGTGAATGCGTGCGCGCAGCGCGCGCCATCGATCGATCGGAGCGTCCTTCGGCCCGTGATAGCGCTCGGCCATCGCGATCGCCCTGTCGAAGGCGACCCAGGCCATCACTTTCGAATGTGTGAAGTGACGTCGCGGCCCGCGCACCTCCCAGATCCCTTCGTCCGGCTCTTCCCAGAGCCGCTCGAGCCCCTTCATCAACTCGAGCTGCAACGCCCACGATGCCGCGGTCGGGCTCGGCACCGCAGCGCGGCGCCAGCAGCAACGCGTCCATCACCTCGCCGTAGACATCGAGCTGCAGCTGATTTGATGCGGCGTTCCCGACACGCACGGGTTTCGATCCCTCGTAGCCTGGCAGCCACGGCAACTCCAACTCGACGAGCCGTCGTTCGCCGGCCGGTCCGTACATGATCTGCAGCGCCGCCGCATCGCCCGCGACCGCGCGGAGCAGCCAGTTGCGCCACGCGATCGATTCCTCGGTATGGCCGCCGGTCTTGAGCGCGTACAGCGTGAACGTCGCGTCGCGCAGCCAGCAGTAGCGATAGTCCCAGTTGCGGACGCCGCCAATCGCCTCGGGCAGAGACGTCGTCGGCGCGGCCACGATCCCGCCGGTCGGCGCGAACGTCAGCGCTTTCAGAACAATCAATGACTGCATGACTTCGTCTCCGCCACTTGCCGTCGTACGCGCACCGATCCGACCACTCCTTCCACCAGGCGCATGTATCGTCGAGCGCCGCGAACGGCTCGATGCCCTCGGGCATCTCGTGCGACGGATGCCAGACGATGACGAAGGGGACGCGTTCGCCCTTCTTCACCGTGAACTCCGCGCGCGTCGTCAAATCGACGCCGCGTGTCTCGACAGGCGTCCACAGCGACAACGCGTCCGGACCGCCAATCGCGCGGAGCGCGCCGTTCTCCTTCCGCACCCACGGCACGATCGATCCGTAGTCGAAGCGGATCACCAGCTCCATCTGCATCCGGACCTCGCCGTCGATGCCTTCGACGATCCGGACCAGATCGGGCTCGCGTTGACGGGGTGGCATGCAGTCGATCACTCGAACGGTGCCCGTGTCCGTGGTGAAGTCCGTTTCGAGCACGAGCGAATGATTGCGATACCGCCGCGCGCGCGACCGCGTTTCCTCGACCGGAGCGATCAGCCATCGACCGTGCGAACGATCGCCGAGCAGAGCGGCGAAGCACGCAGGCGAATCGAATCTGGGCAGGCACAACCAGTCGATCGATCCATCGAAGCCGACGAGCGCGGCTGTCTGCGTGTCTCCAATCAATCCGTACTCTTCAATTTTCATACTTCGCTCGGTGGGGCCCCTTTAGTTTCCCCACCTCGCTGCGCGCTCGGGCCGCCGCTTTCGCGGCGGTTCCCTCCGGCCCTCGCTTGCGGCCGCAGGCGCTGCTCGTTGTTCGAGATGGGCATGGCTGAGTCATACGCGATCGTTACGGTCGAGACGGATCGAATTGCGGCGAAGATGTCTGGCCTATTCCACATGACCGGGCTAAAGTGAAAAGTTCGACGTCCTGGAAAAGGAGAGCGCGACATGAACATCCTGGACACCATTATCAACGCGCAGGACGGTGCGACCGTGCGCCGCCTCGGATCGCAACTCGGACTCGGCGACGATCAGACGGCCGCCGCGCTCTCGGCCGTGATTCCGGCGCTTGCCGCCGGACTTCAACACAACATGCAGACTCCCGACGGCCTCACGCGGCTGTCGCAGGCGCTGGCGACGGGACAGCATCAGAGCTATCTCGACGATCCGTCGCTCCTTGCCGATCCCTCGACGGTCACGGATGGCAACGGCATCCTCGGCCATCTCCTCGGGAGCAAAGACGTCAGCCGCGGCCTGGCGGCCAACGCGGCTGCGCAGACTGGTCTGAGCCCGGACGTGATCAAGCGGCTGCTGCCGATTGCGGCCACGATGTTGATGGGCGCCGTCGCGCGGCACTCCAGGCAAGCCTCGCCGGCAGGGGTACCGACGACGGGTGGCGGCCTGGCGTCGTTGTTGGGACCGTTGCTCGACAGCAATCGCGACGGGTCGATGGTGGACGATGTGACCGGAATGATCGGGAAGTTCTTCGGCCAGCGCTGAGCGATCGGCGCGCGACACGAAGGAGGCAGCATGTCAGTGGCGAAGGTGTCCGAGATCAGCGCGACGTCCGCGAAGAGCTTCGAGGATGCGATTCAACAGGGGCTGCAGCGAGCGGGCCAGACGTTGCGCCACGTGCGAAGCGCCTGGGTCAAGGAGCAGCACGTGCGGTGCAACGAAGGCAAGATTATTGAATACCAGGTGAACATGATGGTGACGTTCGTGCTCGACGATTAGTCGCGCCGGGCGATGGAGGTGCAATATGGGACTGCGAGACAAGTACGCTTACGCGATTCAGGTGTGCAAGGGCAAGCTGCAAGGGAGCGCCGACGAGAAGGACGGTAAGCTGTACTTCAAGGGAACGGTCGCATCAGAGGCGGAGAAGAACGAGATCTGGAATGCGATCAAGACCATTCCCGACTGGCAGAAAGAAGTGGTCGCCGACATCCAGGTGAATGCCCCGGTGCCCGCGGCCGTGGGGACGAGCGGAGCCGCCGCGCGGTCGTACACCGTGAAGTCCGGCGACACGCTCAGCAAGATCGCCAAGGAACAGCTCGGCAACGCCGGCGCGTACATGAAGATCTTCGACGCGAACAAGGACGTGTTGAGCGATCCGGACAAGATCAAGCCGGGTCAGGTCCTTCGCATTCCGTAGCGTTCTCAGCCCGGCAGCGGCCCTGAGGCGGCTGCCGGGTCCCCCGCGATACAGGTCCGTCACGATCCCGCCTGCGCCACCAGCCCGGTATCCTGTGCTGACGTCCCGCGCTCGATGCGATACCCTGTTGGGAGACGGAATCACCGCTGGCGGTCCCTCGAGCTGGAGATCCACGATGGCGAAATCGAAAATGCAGGAACTGTTGGAGCTGGAGCAGAGCGTCTGGCTGGACTATCTGTCTCGGGGCATGACGCGTTCGGGCGAGCTCAAGGCGCTGATCGACAAAGGGCTGCGCGGGATGACGTCGAACCCGACGATCTTCGAGCACGCGATTGGCACCACCGCCGACTACGACGCCCAACTCAGCGAGCTCGCGTCGTCGTCGAAGAGCGATGCCGAGATCTTCGAGACGATTGCCGTCAAGGACGTGCAGGAAGCGACCGACGTGTTCCGTCCGGTCTACGACTCGACGGGCGGCAAGGACGGGTTCGTGTCGCTCGAGGTCTCGCCGCTGCTGGCGCGCGACACCAACGGATCGATCGCCGAGGCTCGTCGGCTGTGGAAAGCCGTCGATCGTCCGAACGTGATGATCAAGATTCCGGGCACGCGCGAGGGCTGGCCCGCGATCGAGCAGTGCCTCCGCGACGGGATCAACATCAACATCACGCTGCTGTTTTCGGTGGAGCACTACGAGGCGGTCGCCAACGCGTACCTGCGCGCGCTCGAAGCGCGCGTAGAGGCCGGGCTGCCGATCGACAGGGTCGCGTCCGTCGCGTCCGTCTTCGTCAGCCGCGTCGACACCGAGGTCGACAAGCGGATCGAGGCGAAGGGCGGCGCGCTCAGCGAGCTGCGCGGCACGGTGGCCGTCGCGAGCGCGCGGCTCGCGTACGCGAAGTATCTCGAGATCGTCCAGAGCCCGCGCTGGCGCGCGCTCGAAGCCAAGGGCGCCCGCACGCAGCGACTGCTCTGGGCGAGCACCGGCACGAAGAACCCGAAGTACTCCGACGTGCTGTACGTCGAGTCGCTGATCGGCCCCGACACGATCTCGACGGTCCCGCCCGAGACGCTGCAGTTGTTCGAGGATCACGGCAAGGTCGTGCGCGCGCTGGAGGGTGACATCGCCGGACCCGCGCGACGCGTGATGGAGGCGCTGGCCAAGGGCGGCATCGACTACGCGGACGTCAACCGCACGCTGGAAGCCGAGGGCATCGACAAGTTCGCCAAGTCTGTACGAGAAGCTCATGTCGGTGATTGCGGCGAAGCGGAAGACGCTGGCGGCTGCGGCGCGCTGAGCGGGCCGCGGGCCGCGGGGCCGCGGAAGACGCGGACGAACGCGGAGATCAGGGGCCGCGGAAGACGCAGAATACGCGGATCATCTTTCAGGCCGCGGACCACGCCGACGGACGCGGAGCGGTTCATCTTTCAGGCCACGGAACACGCGGAATACACGGATCGTCTTCAGGCCACGGAACACGCGGAATACACGGATCATCTTTCAGGCCGCGGAACACGCGGAATACACGGATCATCTTTCAGGCCGCGGAACACGCGGAATACACGGATCGTCTTTCAGGCCGCGGGCCCCACGCGGCCCGTCGCCAACAGCCCACCAATTACGCAGGCCTTGTAGAAGGTTGCTGAAAAAGCACCGGTCAATACCCCATGCTCAATGTTGAAAACATTGAGTGTTTTTGCATTCAACATTTGACATTTTGCATTCAGGCCTGCGTTTTTCAGCAGCCTGTCGTGCTATGCTGTGATGTATGGGGGCCAATACATCACAGTCGGTCGCCTGCACGCGCGAAGTGCTCGACTCCGTCAGGTGGATCTTTCAGGCGCTGCGTGAGTCGGCGCGTCGCGCCGAACGCCAGGTCGGCCTGAGCGGGGCCCAGCTGTTCGTCCTGCAGAAGCTCTCCGAGAGTCCCGGGCTGTCGCTCAACGAGCTGGCCGAGCGCACGCACACCCATCAAAGCTCGGTGTCCACCGTCGTGTCCCGCCTGGTCTCGCGGCGGTTCGTCCAGCGAGCGCGGGCGGCGGCCGACGGACGTCGCGTGGAGCTGACGCTTACGCCGCGCGGGCAGGCTGTCGCGGCGAAAGCGCCCGATGCGGCGCAGGACCGGCTGATCGCGGCGATCGAAGCGATGCCCGCGTATCGGCGGCGGCTGCTGGCCGAGGGGCTCGCCGAGCTCGCGCGCGGCGTCGCGGCCACGCACGGGCGCGCGCCGATGTTTTTCGACGATGGGCATGGGGTGGAGGGTGGCAGTGGTGGCGAGTAGGCAGAACGGCGATCTGTCGGCGCTGGGCGACTTCACGACGACCCCGCGCATGATTGCGATCAGCCTGGTCGCGATCGGGATCGGCGCGGTGAGCGCGTACGTGGCGAAAGGCCTGCTGGCGCTGATCGGGCTCTTCACCAACCTGTTCTTCTTCCAGCGATGGGACACGACGCTGATCGCACCGGTCGGCCATCACCTCGGGCCGTTCGTGATCGTGGTCCCGGTCATCGGCGCGCTCATCATCGGTTTCATGGCGCGCTACGGCTCGGAGCGGATCCGCGGTCACGGCATCCCCGAAGCGATCGAGGCCATTCTGATCAACGGCAGCCGCGTGGAGCCGAAGGTGGCCATCCTCAAGCCGCTGTCGTCGGCGATCTCGATCGGATCGGGCGGACCGTTCGGCGCCGAGGGTCCGATCATCATGACGGGCGGCGCGTTCGGATCGCTGATCGCGCAGTTTCTCCACCTGACCAGCGCCGAGCGCAAGACGCTGCTGGTCGCGGGCGCGGCGGCCGGCATGTCGGCGACATTCGCCGCGCCGGTGTCGGCGGTGCTGCTCGCCGTCGAGCTGCTGCTGTTCGAATGGAAGCCGCGCAGCATGGTGCCGGTGGCGCTCGCGAGCGCGACGGGCGCGGCCGTGCGGCGCTACATCATCGGCCTGGGACCGCTGTTCGTCGTTCCCGCGCATCCCGTGTTCATCGGACCGGAAGGTCTGGCCGGCTGCGTCGTGGCAGGTCTGCTCGCCGGCGGACTGTCCGCGCTGCTCACGCTCGCGGTGTACGCGGCGGAGGATGGATTTCAACACCTGCCGATTCACTGGATGTGGTGGCCGGCGATCGGCGGCCTGGTGATTGGCCTCGGCGGCTACATTTTTCCGCAGGCGCTGGGCGTGGGCTACGACGTGATCGGCGATCTGCTGCAGGGCGACGTGGCGGGCCGGGTGATCGTCGGCGTGCTCATCGTCAAGTCCATCATCTGGTCGTTCTCGCTCGGCTCGGGCACGTCAGGCGGCGTGCTCGCGCCGCTCCTGATGATTGGCGGCGCGCTCGGCGGCGTCGAGTCGTGGATCCTTCCCGCCGAAGGGATCGGCTTCTGGCCGCTGGTGAGCATGGGCGCGATTCTCGGCGGGACGATGCGGTCGCCGTTCACCGGCGTGGTGTTCGCGCTCGAGCTCACGCACGACGTGAACATGATGCTGCCGCTGCTCGTGGCGGTGTCGATCGCGCACGGTTTCACCGTCCTGGTCCTGCGCCGATCGATCCTGACCGAGAAGGTCGCGCGGCGCGGCTATCACCTGAGCCGTGAGTACGCGGTCGATCCGCTCGAGATTCTCTTCGCGCGGGAGGTGATGACCACGACGGTCGAAGCGCTGGAGCCGGACTCGGCGTTCTCTGGACTTCTGAAAGCGCTGCGCGTCGATCCGCGTCAAGGGTCCGCAGCGTCTCTATCCGGTCATCGACGACGGCGGCCGTCTGCTCGGCGTGGTGCCGCGCGTCGAGCTGCAGAAGCTCGCGGACGAATCGCCGACGGATGTCGTCGCGCAGCTCGCGGCGATCACGCGGAACAAACCGACGGTGGCGTTCCCTGACGAGCCGCTGCGGCTGATCGTTCATCGCATGGCCGAAACGGGGCTTACGCGATTCCCGGTCGTGGAGCGCAGATCGCTGAAGCTCCTCGGCATCATCGCGCTCGACGACCTGCTCAAGGCGCGCGCCTTGAACCTGGACGCCGAGCGACGACGAGAGCGGCTGATTCGGTTGTCGAATCCGTTATCGCTACTCCCCTATCCCTAGCAGGCTGATGACCTGAATGCAAAATGCTAAATGTTGAATGTTAAAGCCTGCCTTCAGCATTACAGCCCTGGCGGCGGCGGAGCGGGCCGGTTCGGACGTTGCGGCTCGGGCGGCAAGGTGACCTTTGCCAGCCTCGGCGCCGTGATGTCCTTCCGCTTCGCCACCAGCCGCCAGCCGAACGTTCCGCACGCCTCCTCGCTTCCCGTCCCCGTTGTCTGCTGCACGGTGAATCGATCGGGACGCCGTTCGCTGATGTGCATCTGGAAATCGCCGTGCGCGGTCAGGAACACGTGATATGCGCTGAGGTCGGCGACGAGAGCGAACTCCGGATCGATCCGAACCTCGGCGATCCCGTTCATCAGTTCTGCCTCGCCGTAATCGGCGAACCACGATTCGGAGGCCTCCTCGCAGTAGAGCAGCCGGTGCGTGCCGTCCTGCATCCGGACGGCCGCGCTCTTGGGGCCGCCGACCACGACGAAGGGACCGTAGAAGATGCCAGCGTACGCGCCCGATACGCCGTTGGTGCTGCCGGCAACCGCCGCCACGTTCGCCGAGCCCGTGGCGCCTACGACGCCATGCCCTTTCGCGCTGTACCCGAAACAGCCGTAGCCCCCGCTGGCGCTCGATTCGTTTTCGGCGTAGACCGCGATCGAGTTGGCCGCGGGGCTGCTGGAAATCGTGCCTCGCACGCCGACGCTGCCATTCGAGAAACCGACGCCCCAGATTGCGGTCTGGTTCGTGCCGACAGTGTCGGCGTACACGCCGATGCCGGTGCCAGGGTTCCCGACCACTGCGTAGCCGCCGCTCGAGTGTCCGCGCACGCCCACCCCATGTGGTGAGTGGCCGTACAGACCGTCACCCGCATCGAAGTGAAGGCCGCGTACTGCGACGGCGCTGTTGGCGACCGCTGCCGCCTGTATCGCATCCGCCGTGGCTGTGAATCCTGTGGTGAAGCCGTTGGCAACCTGGAGGACGGGCGCGTTGCTGAGGATCGTGAAGGGACCGATGCTGGTCGTGGAGCTGGCGCTGTTGGAGGTGTCGCCCTGCAGGTTGTAGGCGGCCTCGACCGGCGCGGTCGCCTGTTTCGTGAGCATCGCGGCGACGACCGCCCCTACGGCCGCGAAGATCCCTCGACGCTTGATCGCCTTGTCCGTGTCCATCGCACACCCCTTTCGTCCTCCCTGGCGCATTTTAATCACTGGTGCCCAGTGTTGAACGCTGAATGTTCATTCGTGAATGCGACACAGGCGTGCTTGGCGGGTACTCTCGGGATGGTTGGTAGACCAGCCGAACGATGAGCGCCGCGGCCATCAATCGCCCAGGTGTTGGTTTGTCGGTAGGGGTCGCGTCCCGCGAGGAAGCGGGTCGGCGAGGCGCGGCGTTCCATCTCGATGGTGATTTCATTTGGTATTCCGGCTTGGTTGGCGATAATCGGCCGCAGCCAAGCGCATTTGTGGACATCGGAGGAAGCACGAGTTGTCACCTGCACCAGAATCAGGCCGCGAACCACGCGCCTTGCCTGTGTTGTTCCTCGTCGACGCCGATGCTGAAGCTCGCGAACGCATCGCCACCGCGCTGACGCGGCGCTTCGGAGCCGATTACGAGGTTCGCGCGGCGGGCAGTGAACCTGAGGGGCTCGCGCTGCTCGAGCAGCTTGAAAACCACGGTGTGCCCGTCGCCCTGATCGCGGCGGATCTTGCCTTGACCGGCGACGAGGGCGGCATCACGTTTCTCGAGCGCGCTCATGTGATCCATCCCGATGCGAGCCGTGTGCTGCTCGTCGCGATGGACCGGCACGGCACTCGCATCCCGTTCGACTCGCTCGCGGCCCTGCGGCGCGCTACCGCGCTCAACCGGATCGACTTCTGGGTCGTGAAGGGAGGCTTCTCGCCCGAGGAATGGCTTTACCTGCGAGTCCAGGAGGCGCTCAGCACGTGGACTCGCCTCCATGGTGCTCATCATGAGGTGTTGCGCATCGTGGGCGAACAATGGTCGCCGCGCAGCCATGAGCTCCGCGAGACGATGTCTCGCAACACGATCCCCTATGGTTTCTACCCGGCGGACTCCGAGCGTGGACGTGAGCTGATCGCCCTACATCGCGTCGACGTGGCGCGATTGCCGGCGGCGATCCTCCACGACGGCTCCGTGGTCCACCAGCCCACCACCCGCGACATCGCGCACGCGCTTGGCGTGAACACGCGACCTTCGCCAGAGGTCCACGACCTGGTCATCGTGGGAGCCGGGCCGGCGGGTTTGGCCGCCGCCTTGTACGGAGCGTCCGAGGGGCTTCGCACAATGGTTGTCGAGGATCGCGCCATCGGCGGGCAGGCCGGGACCAGCTCCATGATCCGCAACTACCTGGGATTCCCGCGCGGCATCAGTGGGGGCGACCTCGTGTTCCGCGCGTGGGAGCAGGCGCTGCTGTTCGGCGCCGAATTCGTCTTCACCCATCGCGCGACCGGACTCGCGTCACGGAATGGCCTGAACGCGGTCACATTGTCTGGTGGAGATGAGGTGCTCGGGCGTGCGGTGATCCTTGCGTCAGGCGTCGAGTACAGGAGACTCGGCGTTCCATCGCTCGATCGGTGGACCGGCGCGGGTCTGTTCTACGGGGCCGCCGGGAGCGTAGGCTCCGCTCTCGCAGGCGAACGGGTGTGCGTGGTCGGGGGTGCCAACTCCGCTGGGCAGGCGGCCATCCACCTGTCGCAGTTCGCGAGCCATGTCACGCTGATCGTGCGCGGCGCGGCGCTCCAAGCGGGGATGTCCGATTATCTCGTGCGTCAGATTCAGGTGACCCCGAACATCGACGTGCGACTGGGAAGTCGTATCGCCGAAGGCCACGGAGAGGGCCACCTCGCCTCGCTCGATCTCGACAATGCGGAGGGCCGACGTGAAACCATCCCGTCAACCGCCGTGTTCGTGATGATTGGAGCTGAAGCGCGCACAGACTGGCTCGGCCCGTCGATCCGCCGCGACGATCATGGCTTCGTGCTCACGGGTCGCGACCTGCCGCTCGATACGTGGGCGACCGACCGGCCACCCCTACCCTTCGAAACCAGCATGCCTGGCGTGTTCGCCGTGGGTGACGTGCGCCACGGCTCGATCAAGCGGGTCGCCGAAGCGGTGGGCGAGGGCTCGGTCGCGGTTGGATCCGTGCACCAGCATCTCGCACGAAGTCAGCCGAGCGCCGGCCGCGCGTGAGACGGCACGACTCTCTTGCTGCGTGCCCGCTCGGCTCCCGGTAGTGGGGCCTCTGCGTCACCGCCTTCTGATCGGGCGCGACCGGTGCTCGAGTACCGGGTCGGTCGCACTGGCGGATCGTTCGACCTCCGTTCCGCCGGATGGACTCTGTATGTATCGCCGTCGATCCTGCTCAGCCTCGACGACGACCCGTCCGGGGACGCGCGAACTCTGTCATAGTCGCCCTCCAAACACATTGTCTATCCAGCCAGGAGCACAAATGGGCGCCCGCCGGAGCGATTCGAGTATCCAGGTGGGTGGGCTGGCACTTCTCGCCTCGGCCCTCGGTTTCATTGCCGTGTTTGCCTAACTGGCTGTGCGCTTCCATTACCCCGATGCGCTGGAGGCGCCGGCAGCCGCCAGCGCCGTCGATCCGAAGTGCGACTGCGCGCGTCGGCGCGCCTCTGACCGCGTCATGCCGTCGTCGATCAGCTTGCGGGCCTCGCGTTCGACGTGGAAGGCGAGCTCCTCGTGGAGCTCCTGCTCGACGCGACTCGGCCTGAGCAGCGCGCGCAGCCTCAGTTTCAGGTCGTGGAACGTCATGCGAGCTTCATCACGCGGCCGATGGCGTTGGCCATGCGCTCCCACTCGCGCGCTTCGACCGCGAGCTGACGGCGGCCCGACGCGGTGAGCTGGTAATACTTGGCGCGACGGCCCAGCTCCGACACCTTCCACTCGGACTCGATCCAGCCCTGGTGCTCGAGGCGGTGCAACGCGGGATAGAGCGAGCCCTGGTTGATCTGCAGGACGTCCTGGGAAATCTGCTGGATGCGCTCGGAGACGGCCCAACCGTGCAGGGGCTCGGTCTGGAGCGTGCGCAGGATCAGCAGGTCGAGCGTGCCAGGCAACAAATCGGGTGTGCGAGTCAAGATGTAGCCAATCGACACTATGAAGCCTTGGTGTCGACTGTCAACACCAACCCCGTCTGCATGAGACGAGCGAGGCGGCGCGGCGGTTCCTTGCGTGACGGCCAGGCCGTCGAGGAATAGTGGAGGGGCAGAGAACGGCGCGCCGATGATGGCTTGCCGCTGCGAGCGAGCCGTCCACCTTCGCGCTGCGGCCTACGGGAACCCCGTTCCCGGTGCCGTGGCAGCAAGCGCCTCGAGGTTCAGGCCTCCGAGCGCGGATCAATCTTCCATTCCCGATTCGCGCCAGGATTTGCGAGGGGGCCAGGAACCCTTGCCGCTCCCGTGCCCTTGCCTAGGATGTCAGTCTCGATGTGATTGACCGCACTGACCCGGGGCAGCGGCTGGCGGAACGCAATCGTCAGTTGCAGCGTATCGGGGTCGAAATCGATTTGCGCATCGGCCACCACCGAGTTGCTGTCCCAGCCGTGCGCGTGGCGCCACGCCTCGAGGTCAACATATTGCTTCGCGTCGCCTTCGCCGTAGCCCTGGAACTGAGCAGGCATGCCGACGTAGACATTGCCATCGGCCTGGTTGCCAGGATTTAGAAACACGAGGGCCGATTTGTCGCACTTCGCGAAGATATTGTTCGAGATGACGTTGCCCATCCCCGTGCCGCTTCCCCGGCGATCGGGTCGCGTGATCGCAAAGAGCGCGGAATTGTCGCAGCGGCCGATCAGGTTCTGCGCGACGATCAGCTTGTCGGTGGCATTGTCGAAGATCCCCGATCCTGCACAACCTCGCTGACCCGGTGTTCCCGGCTCGGCGTTCTTGATGTCCCAGATCACGTTGTTGTCAATCTGGTTCGTTTCAATGGTCATCTCCATGTGTACGGCAGCGCTGACCGACACGACATCGGCAAACACGTTCCGGGTGAGGCGGCAGTTGGCATTGCCGACGTCGAGCCAGATCGCGTTGGCGTGCCGCATGTGGCGCACCACATTGCGGCGGAAGAGCAGATTGCGGGCGTTGTGGAACTTGGCGCCGGCGGCCTCCCAGCCGCGTTCCGCGTCGGCCCAGCCACACCACTCGATGAGGTTCTCTTCGATGAGCGTGTTGCTCGTCCCCATGCCGCCGATGCCTTCCACGCCGCAATAGCGGATCGTGTTCCGGCGCAGGATGTGCGAGGCGCCGGCCTGCCGCGACGCGCCGCTGTTGGCGTCCCGGCCGACCGACAAGCCGCCACCGTTCGCCCATTCGATCGTGTTGTCTTCGATGATCCAGTGGTCGCCGCCGGCACAGGAGATCATGCCGAACTGCGGAAAGGGATACGCGTTGGCCGCGTGCTGAAACGTCAGCCCCTTGATGCGGATGAAGCCCGCGCCGCTCTGCGCGGGAACGAACGCTGCTTGACGGGTGGTCACTTCGATGACGTGGTCGGCCGGCGTTCCTGAGGCAAGGCGGATCTGAATGGCCTGTCCAGATGTCTCAACCCAGTAGCGCGCATCCGGAGAGCCGCCGACCTCCTGCATGATCGGTCCGCCGCGGCGGCGCGGCGGCAGTCCGTTTTGCGGCTGGGCCGGAACAGTGAAGTCGGGGAAAGGCTGCAGATGCGGCGCCGCCAGTTCGCGCTGTTGTTCCACCGGCTCCAGCGGCTTGCCGTCGACGAACACCAGTCCACGCCGGCGCAGAAACGGCCCCATGTCGACGACGCGCGGGTCGAGCCACGACCAGCTGCCCATGATGCTAGGCAGCGCGAAGGGCTGATAGGCATCGGGAAACATCGCGCTGGTGAATTCGTGGCGCCATGCGGTGACCGGTGACGACGGAGCCCCCTGCGCTCCGGGTCCGCCTGTCGGAATGGGCTGTTCGACCCAGCCGTCCTTCAGCACCTCGGAACCCTTGATGATCGCCTTGGCTCCGGGAGCGGCTTCGTAACTGATCATCTGCGCGGCACTCGTCCCGCCGCGGGCCGGGCGCACGCATTCACGATAGACGCCCGACGCGATCACCACGCGCTCGCCGGGCTGCAGCAACTGGGCCGCTCTGTTGATGGTGCGGAAGGGGCGCGCCTTCGTGCCAGGACCGCTGTCGTCGGCCTGCGCATCGCCGTTGTCGACGTAATACGTCTTCGAGAACGTCAGCGGCAGTTCCCATGCGGCGTATGCCGTGCCGTCGGGCAGGCGGGAGTCGCCCGTCGCGTCGTCACGCAGGTCCCGGGCGAAGACGCTGCGGCCGACGCCGGCAACCGCGCCCATGGCTGCGACGGATTCGAGAAACTTCCGGCGATTCATTTCTGGCCCACCAGCGTTCTGACCCTATAGATTCCAGTCACCGCCGTCATGTACAGCGTTTTGCCATCGTCGCCCCAGCCACAGTTGGCGGGTGTCTCCGGCGGTGCAATCGTGCCGAGATGCGTGCCGGCCGGTGACAGTACCCAGACGCCGCCGGGACCGGTCGTGTACAGGTTCCCCTTCGCATCGACTTTCATCCCGTCCGCCAAGCCGTCGATCTTGCTCGTGAGGTTCGCAAACACGCGCCCGTTCGCGAGCGTGCCGTCCGCCGCGACGTCGTAGCGCATGACGACGTTTTTCGTCGGGTCCGAGTTGTTCACGTAGAGAATCCTGCCATCGGGTGAGAATGCCAGGCCATTGGGGCGATTGAGATCGCGGACGACCGCCTGCACGCGGCCGTTCGCGAAGCGATAGACGCCGTTGAACGCGAGCTCCTTGGCCGGATCGTCATCCTGCTTGGCGAGGCCGTAGGGCGGATCGGTGAAGTACAGCGCGCCGTCCTTCGCGAACACCAGGTCGTTCGGGCTGTTGAAGCGCTTGCCTTCGAACCGTGACACGACCGGCGTCAGCGTGCGATCGGGCGCGACGCGCACGATCTGCCGCGCGCCGTGCTGCACCATCCAGACCGATCCGTCCGGTGCCTGAGCCATGCCGTTGGAGCCGATGAAAGCGTCGGGCGGCGCATTCGACAGTCCTCCCGAGTTCTGGATGACTACCTTGACCTGGCCGGCCGGCGTCACCGAGCGGACGACGTTGCCCTGCACGTCGCTGAACCAGAGCGTGCCGTCGGGCCGCCAGAGCGGACCTTCGGTGAACTTGAAGCCCCCGGCGACCTTCTCGATGTCGGTACCTGGCGCGACGAGTGCGTCGAGCGCCGGGTCGAGACGCTCGATCTTGCCGACACCGCCGGGCGCCGCGGTAAGCACCGCGGCAACGGCAAGCGCGTATGAGCCGTGTTTCAGCGCCACCGCTACACCTCGTCGTAGAGCACGACCGGATAATCCTTGGTCGTGGTCATCGTCTTCTCGACCGGCGGCCACACGCGCTGGTGGGCTGCCGATGCGATCCATTTCTGCCGCAGTTCCTCGCTCTCGAACTCGAGCTCGAAGCGATAATTGTGCGCAGGTGGAACGCTGCCCTGGATCACCGCCCGGCGCTTGAGCATCTTCACGCGGATGTAGCCTTCGTGCTTGACCGCTTCTGGAACGAACTGGTTGTGAAAGAGGTCGAGCATCTCGCGCTCACGCGCGGGCGCGACGTCCATCTCCACGTAGAGCCGGATGTGCTTCGTTTGCGCGCCGGCGCGCCCGGGCGCGGCGAATTGCGCACCCCACACTCCGGCCACGATGCCGAGCAGGGTCTTCAGGATTCCACGTCGTTCCACGCCAGTCTCCTTGGTGAACGTGTTTACGCCTCGGCGAAGACGGACTGCCCGCGATCGACCAGGGCCCAGCAACCCGCGCCGATGAAGAAAGGGCGCCCATCACGTTGGCACTCTAGAGACCTCTTCCGCGATCTGGACCGCCGAGACGCTGCGGCGGCGTCGCCAGAAGGTCGTTCTTCTTGTTCATGTCACGCGCGACGCCGACGACGAGGAATTCGAGCGGCGTCGCGCCGGCGTTGGCGAAGGCCTTGGTTTCTCCCACGCGCACCGGGATGGCGTCGCCGCTCTTGATCGGCGCGGTCTCGTTGCCGATCGTGGCCGTGCCTTCGCCGTTCATCACGTAGTAGAAGCCGCCGATGCCCGCCTCCGAGCCGGGGCCGACTGACGTGCCGGCGGGCAGCAGCAGGTGATCGACGTAGGCCCAGGTCGTGGAGAAGATCGACGGACCCAGGGCGCGGCGATACTGCACGGTCCCCGTGCCGCCCTGGAAATTGGCGATCGGCTGCGCCTGCGACGGATCGAGCTGCATGCTGATGAACTGCGGCACCGGGTCGAGCGGCGCGCCGACGCGGGTGTCACCGAGATCGAAGGTGTCGTAGATGCCGTGGAACGACGCAACGTTGATGTTCAGCCACTGCACCGGCGTGTCGGTCGCGTTGTAAATCGCGTGCGCGTGTCCCATCCGCGCGGGCGCGCCGGCCGGACCTTTCAGGGTCGACGTGCGTCCGTCGACGGTGAACTGCGCCTCGCCGTCGAGGATGACGAACATCTCCTCGCAGTAGTTGTGGAAGTGTTGTCCGATTCCTGATTTCGCCTCGATGACGCCGCGGTGGAGGAACTGCAGGTTCGCGTCGATGGCGTCGGGGTTGAACAGCGCGAAGAAGTCCAACTTGCCCGCGCCGCCATGCACCGCGGGCGACGATCGGTAGCGCGTCGGATCGGTGTGGGCGATACGCTCCGCAAGCGCGATCCGCGGAGGACTGGCCGCCGACGGCGGCGCCGGCGCACCAGCGCGGCCCTGACCAGAGACGAGCACGCTCGCCGACAGGCTGAGCAGGCCGAAGAGACCGAGGCGGGGAGGCCGGCGCAGCGAATGAGGAAGACGACGAAGATTCATGAGAACCGGCTCCTTCTTCGCTTCGCGCTTACCTGAGCGACGTCTTGTCGGCGGTCGGAAAGTCGCGCGGCACGGGAATCGTCACCGCGCCTGTCGCGGCCCATTCGGTGCCGCGTTGCAGCAGGACGATATAGTCCACGGACTGCATCGGCACGATAGGTTCCTTCTGCTTCGCTCCCACGTGGCCGAGCGTGTCGTGAAACACACGCCCCTTGCCGTAGGCGATGGCCATGACGATGGGCTCGTTCTCGCCAGTGCCGTTCGGCATAGACGTCGGCGCCGTCGCTGTCGCGAGAACCGTCACGTTCTTCGCGGGACCGCGGAGATTGCTGTAGAGTTCGTCGCTGGCGTGTATCCAGGCCGGCGGGAGACCCTTCATGATCGGGTGATCCGGCGCGCGAACCGTCATGAGGTAATCGTACGGAGCGGGATGCTGTGCGGTGCCGGGCGTGTCGTTGTCGAGCACCATCTTGCCATCGCGCCAGCGGATCTTCGGGCCAGCTGCCTGGGTGCGACTCGCGTAGCCGGGCGTGAATCCTCCCCAGCCGCCGACCCCGATCATCTCGTTGTACTCCGCCCAGCCGGGAAACGCGTTGTCCGCCGCGTGCAGCACCACGAGCCCGCCACCGTTCTTCACATAGTCGACGAAGGCCTGCTTCACGGGCGGCGCGAACTCGAAACCTTCGTAGTCGAGCACGACGGCCTGGAAGTCGGAAAACTTCGGCGCGAAACTCGACATGTCCTGATTCGGCGCCGCGCCCTTGGGGGGCGTCGTCGCCACTGTGACGGCAAAGCGCCCGCTGTCTTCTAGCAGGCGCTTGACGATCGGACTGCTGACTTCCCAGTTGTGATACTGATTGCTCTGTCCCGTCACGAGCACGACCTTGATGCGCGATTGCGCGGGCAGGACGCTGCCGGAGACGAGCGCGATGGCTGCACCCAATAGAACTGCAGCGGCAGAGGGTCTCAGCATGTTCGGCTCCTTCGTCAGTCAGCTCAGTAGAATCTTCCGGGCCTCTGCTTCCGGATCGTTGACGGTGCGACACGTCGCGTCGAAGACCATCGTCGGGCATCCATCGGGAGTGAAGGGCGTCCACGGAAGACCCGGTTGGCTGGGATTACCCGTACGCGCGAAGTTCGCCCAGGCTGTCGCCATCCGTCTGGCCAGCGCCTGCGCCTCCGGACCGTTACCCGTCCCTTGCGCGCACCGCGCGGTGTTGTCGAAGCAGAAGGCGAGCTCGGACGTGTGCCACGCGCCGGCGTCCTCGAGCATCGGTGACTGCCAGGTGAAATACCAGGTGAACACCGGCGCGCCCTGCGACCCGTGCTTCATCGTCGCCATGCGGGTGACGTTGTTGCGCATGCTGAGGCCGTTCAACCCGACGCCACTGCACATGTAGGACAGCGTTCGGATGCTCTTGTGCGGGTACGCCTTCTTCAGTGCCGCCGCGATCGCCGCCGCCTTCGTGTCGCCATAACTCTTGGTCAGCGTAGCCAGCCACTCCGACTCGGTGGGTCGCGACGACATGCGGTTGCCCTCTTCGCTCACCGAGCCGATCAGCATCGGCACCTGCTTCGAGATCTCGGGCGCGCCCTCGAAGAAGGCGCGCATCGTGACGACCCGGCCGTCGACGGTCGGGCCCCATCCGACGCGAGGTGGCGTGCCGGGAGCGGGGATAGGTCCACTCGCAGCCGGCGGGTTCATCTTCGCGATCACCGAGTTGCCGACCTCGTTCAGCCTGGCCCACTCCACCTTCTGCAGCCCGGCGATGTCCCGGACGCCGAGCTCCGCAAAGATCCGTCTGGAGAGTTCCCGGGATTGTTCGAGGCTCGGGGGATTGCCGCCACCTCCGGATTGTGCTGACGCCCGGTGGATGAGCCCCTGCGCCGCCGGCATGCCGAGCAGCGTCGTGACCTTCGAGCCGCCGCCCGACTGGCCGTAGATCATCACGCGGTCCGGGTCGCCGCCGAAGTTCGCGATGTTGTCGCGCACCCACTGGAGCGCCGCCACCAGGTCGGTCATGCCGACGTTGGCCGAATCGGCGTATGCCGGGCCGCCGAGCTCCGAGACGTCGAGGAAGCCGAGCGCGTTGAGCCGGTGGTTGACGGTCACGGAGACGACGTCGTGATGACGCGCCAACTGCCCGCCGTCCTGCGATGCCAGCTCGTACGCCGAGCCGAACGAGAACCCGCCGCCGTGGATGTAGAACATGACCGGACGCTTGCCAGTGAGGCTTGGCGTCCAGATGTTCACCTTGAGCATGTCCTCGCTCTGCCAGCCGTCCGTCCACTGGAAGAGGAACGTCTGCTCGCTCACCCAGTCGTGCAGACGCTGAGGACAATTGGCGCCATAGATCAATGCGGCATACTCGCCCTCCCACGGCTTGGGAGGCTTTGCCGGCAGCCACCGGTTCTCTCCGCCCGTCGGGGCGCCGTACGGCACGCCCTTGAACGTCAGCACGCCGTCCTCGACGTAGCCGCGTACCTTGCCGTACTGCGTCGTCGCGACGGCCGAACGGGGCGTGCTGCATGTACCCGGGGCAACGGCTGCCTGTCCCCCCTTGACGTCGGCGAACGCACCATAGGTGGGCATCACGGCCCCGACTCCGACCGCGGTAGAGAGACGCAGCAGCTCGCGGCGGTTCAGCGCGGAGCCACTCGAGCGTGATGATTTGGACATCCACTCTCCTTCGGGCATCTCGTTCATTGCGGTTGTTAGCGGAGGCTGACGGCCAGCCGGGCGACCGTGTAGGACCGCGCCGGCAGCTCGAAGGTCATGCGGCTGCCCGGCGCCGGCGGAGTGAGGGGCTGCGGCGCGACGCGGTTCGGCTGATCGATCGTGTTGAACGCCTTCAGGTCGGGCCCGGTGATCGTGTCGCAGCCGAGGACGCGGGTCGGCGTGACATCTTCCCACTCCAGCGTGACCTGACGCGCCGCATCGATGTCGCGGTTCAGCATCAGCACGCACGCCTGGCCGTTCGCCTCGTCCAAGGTCGCCACGACGTCGAGGAACGGGACATCGGCGTTGCGGGCGAAGTCGGCCTGCAGGCCGGCCGCCTTGATCGGATATGTCTCGGACTCGATCCGGAGATCGAGGACGCGTCCTCGCGCGTGGTGAAGTGCCCACGCGTAGGGATAGTACGTGCTCTGGCGCAGCACGCCGCTCTCGTGCGCCACGAGCGGCGCGATGACATTGACGAGCTGGGCGAGGCAGGCGACATGTACCCGATCCGAGTTCCGAAGGAGCGTGTTCAGGAAGCCGCCGACGAGCAGCGCGTCCTCGAGGTTGTAGACCTCTTCGAGTAGATGCGGCGCGATGGCGCGGCGGCCGTCGGTCGCCTGGCCGTCACGCGCGCGATACCAGACGTTCCACTCGTCGAACGACAGCCACAGGCGCTTGCTCGATTTCTGCAGGCCCTGGACGTAGTCGCAGACCGCGGCGATCTCGTGGATGTGCCGATCCATGTCGAGGTTCATCGCCAGGTAGCGCGCCGAGCTGTTCCCGCTCGTCGCCGGCGTATTGCCGTAGTAGGCGTGCAGCGAAATGCCGTCGACCTGGTCGTAGCATTCCTCCAGGACTTCACGGTCCCAGGTGAGATACGTCGGCATCGCGGTCCCGCTCGACCCGCAGGCGATCAGCCGCAGGTCGGGCGTGAGAACCCGCATTTGTTTCGCGACGTCGCGGGCCTTCCGGCCGTACTCGCGCGACTGCAGCTGACCGATCTGCCACGGGCCGTCCATTTCGTTGCCGAGACACCAGTAGCGAACGTTGTGTGGTTGTTCATAACCATGCGCGCGCCGTAGTTCGCTCCACTTCGTGCCGCGCTCGAGATTGCAGGTACTCGACGTAGGCCACGGCCATTTCGGCCGAGCCCGTGCCGAAGTTGAGCCCGAGCAGAGGTTCTGCGCCGGTCAGCCGGCACCACTCGATGAAATCGTTGGTGCCGAACTGGTTGGTCTCCGTCGAGTTCCAGGCCCGGTCGAGCACAGTCGGACGCTGCGCTTTCGGCCCGACGCCGTCGAGCCAGTTGTATCCCGAGATGAAGTTGCCGCCGGGATAGCGAACGATGGGCACGCCGAGTTCTTTGATTTCGCGCGCGACGTCCGTGCGAAAGCCCTTGGCATCCGAGAGACGTGACCCGGGTTCGTAGATACCGGTGTAAATCGCCCGGCCCAGATGCTCGAGGAACGAGCCCAGGAGGCGTCGATCGAAATCGGCTCGATCTGGCGACCGGCGAATGGCGACACGGGCCGGACCGCGGGCGGCCTGTGCATAGCCGATGGACTGCAGCCACGGCGCCGCCGCGAGCAGCGCAGAGGTCCTGCCGAGGCCGGCGAGAAAATCGCGACGGTCGCGTCTCATTTGAACAGGCGCGGTGCGAAGTCGTTGAACGCCCGCCGCCAACTTAGCCACTCGTGCGCCGTGCCCGGCGATTCGAAGTAGACGGTGTGCACGCCGGCCTGGTTCAGCGCGTCACTGAACGCCTTCGTGCCGGGGCCTTCCACCGAGCCGACGCTGAGGAAGAGCATTTTGATCTTGCTGTTGAACGTTGCCGGATCGGCGAACGCGCCGCCGCAGATCGTCTTCAAGTCCGGCGCATCGCTGCCGCGGCCGAAGCCGCCGCAGTTGCCGCTAAAGCCGCCGATGTAAGCGAACTTGTCCAGGTTCGTCAGCGTCGTCGCAAACGTCTGCGCGCCACCCATGGACAACCCCGCCATGGCGCGATTCTCCTTGCCGGGGCGCACGCGATAGGTGCGTTCGACTAGCGGCACGAGGTCGCTGAGCATCATTTCCGTGTACGTAGGGCGGCCAAGCGGACCGCCGGGGCCGCGGCCGGCAGCGCCGGGTAGACGCAGGGGTACTTCGCTTCAGGGATGTTCAGCGCCGATGGGACACAGTCGTCGGCACTCTGAGCCCATCCCGGCTGCGCGCTGAGCGCCGTCAGTAAGCCAGCGGCAACGAGCACTCGCGTCATCGTCTCTGCCTCCCGAACGAAATGGATGTCTTCAATTCAGAACGTCGCGCAACATGTGCGGTTGCGACCGACGCCGTTGCAGATAACGAAACAGACGTTGCGTAAAGCCCCCTCGGATCGGGGCGGACGTTAGCATCGATCGCGCCGGCAGACAATCACAAAACTCCTGGCCGGGGATCGGCCGGGCGTCACGTGAGGTATGCTCACAACGGCACGAGACGAATCGCCGAACATGAGGCGTCACACTCCGCACGACACCCCGGCCATCCAAAGCCTCGACCGCGGCCTCGCGATCCTCGAAGCGGTCGCGGCCTCACCGGCGCCGGTGCCGCTCAAACAGCTGACCGGTCTCATCGGCATCGATCGCAGCAGTGTTTTCCGCCTCGCGAACACGCTGCGGCAGCGCCGGTTCCTGGCCAACCCGAAGGGAAGCAAGGACTACATCCTCGGTCCGTCCGCGTGGCGGCTGTCGCGCCGTTACGGACGCACCGTGCTTGGCACGTTCTTCCACCACTACCTCCAGGAGTTATCGGCGACGCTCGGCGAGACGTCGCACTTCGCCGTCCGCGAGGGCGTGGAAGTGTTTTTCATCGACCACCACATTCCGGCCGGGCAGATCGTGTCGGTGGCGGGGCAGACCGGCGAATTCGCGCCGCTGCACTGCACCGCTCACGGGAAGGCGCTCCTTGCCGACTGCGATTTGCCGGCGTTGCGCGAGCTGCTGGGACGTGCGCCGCTGAGGGCCTACACGCGGACCACCGTGCGGTCGGTCACGCGCCTGGCCCTCGTGTGCGGGCAGGTGCGGGTCGATGGCTTCGCGCTCGACGAGGGGGAATACCTCGAGGAAGTCCGGTGCGTGGCCGCGCCGATCCGCGATCCGCAGGGCGAGATCGTCGCGTCCGTCGGCATCTCGTCGCCGCTGACGCGGCTTCACACGCGCGGCGTCGCCCGCGTGGCGGCCGAAGTCAGGAAGACAGCCCGCGCGATCACCGCCTCGCTCGCGAGCTGACATCCCGTCAAACCGTCCATGGCGGTGTCCTAGCCGCAGCAGCGCAGCGCGGCGCGAAAGTCCACGGAGACTGTTGCGCAATGCGCAACACGACGTGCGCCGCGGCTATAATGCCGCGGCATGAGATGGCTTGTCGCTGCCGCCGGCTTCGTTCTTCTGGTTTCGGCGGCGCACCAGGACGTCGCGCTGAAGGACCTGATGCCGAAGGGGATCGTGATTGGCGTCGCCATCAACAACCGCCAGTTCGAGGGAACCGACACGGCCGCCGTTGACATCATCACCAAGCAGTTCAACCAGATCAGCCCCGAGAACGCCCTCAAGTTCCAGCCGACGCAGCCGGCCGCCGATCGCTTTGCGTTCGACGCCGCGGATCACTACGTCCAGTTCGGTGTCGATCACCACATGCAGGTGATCGGACACAATCTTGTCTGGCACTCGCAGACCGGTGCATGGGTGTTTCAGGGCGCGGACGCCAAGCCGGCGGATCGCGACACGCTGCTCGCGCGCATGCGGGATCACATTCACACGGTCGTCGGGCGCTACAAGGGGAAGATTCACGGCTGGGACGTCGTCAACGAAGCGATCGACGAGGACGGCTCGATGCGCAAGTCGCCCTGGCAGGTCGGGATCGGCGACGACTACGTCGCGAAAGCGTTCGAGTTCGCGCACGACGCCGACCCCGACGCCGAGCTCTATTACAACGACTTCAATCTCGAGAAGCCCGCGAAGCGTGCGGGGGTCGTCAAGCTGGTGAAGGACCTGCAGGCGCGGAAGCTGCGCATCGACGGCATCGGCAACCAGGCTCATTGGCGGCTCGACACGCCGAGCATCGACGAAATCGACACCGCACTCGTCGAGCTGCACGCGACCGGGCTCAAGGTGATGTACAGCGAGCTCGATATCAACCTGCTGCCGAACACGCCTCGCGGCGCCGACCCGGCCGAAGCCAACCCGTACGCGAACGGCTTGCCCGACGCCGTGCAGCAGCAGCTGGCGAAGCGGTATGCCGACGTGTTCGGTGTGTTCCTCAAGCATCGTGACGCGGTGACCCGCGTCACCTTCTGGGGATTGAGCGACGCCGATTCGTGGCTGAATCGCGGACGCATGAACTTCCCTTTGCTCTGGGACCGTCAGCGACAGCCCAAGCCAGCGTTCACCGCGGTGGTCGAGACGCTGAGCAACGCGAAGTGAGAATTGCCGCAGCGCTCGGCGCGAGTGCGCTGGTAGCGGTCACGCAAACGCCGGCCTCGCCGAAGCTGTCGGGCGACGCGCCGCCGCCCGCGTCGCCGTTGAGCCTGTGGTATCGCGCGCCTGCCTCGGATCATCCACTCCTGCCGCGCGATGCGCCGCACCAGAGCCGCCACGCAGGAACCGCCGAGTGGGTGAGGGCCCTTCCGGTCGGCAATGGCCGTCTGGGGGCGATGGTGTTCGGCGGCGTCGTGCACGAACGCCTGCAACTGAACCAAGACACGCTGTGGGCGGGGGGCCGTACAATCTCGCGCTGACGTTTCCATCAGTCGGTTTTCTGCGGAGAATTCGTGGGCCTAGTGGAGGCGCCAGGAGTGTCGGACCTTCCGTGCGCGTCCATAAACAACGCACCGGGATGGTTGGAGGCGCCGGGAACGGCGCGCCAACTGATTGAATCAGTTGAAATAAGTTGGTGGAGGCGCCGGGAGTTGCAACCACTCAGCAGAGCTTCCAATAATCCGCGAGATCGCGTGCTTTTCTGGTCAAACTGCTGATAGGCGGCCCTTTCGACGTCTTCATTAATTCCCCTCGGGTCCTCTCGGTTACCCCGAAATCCGCCCGATTTGTGGAGACATTGTGGAGGCGCCGGGAATCGGTTCCCGAGGCCACGAAGCATGCACCCACCAACCCGGACAGTCCTTTCTCCGTCCAACGCAAGTGCGCAGTCTCGCCCAGGATCTCCGTTATGCCGTCCGGTTGCCTCGCCGGTCGCCCGGAATCGCTGTCGTCGAGACCCTCACGCTTATGCTCGGAATCAGTGCGAGGAGTGCGATCTTCGGCGTGGTCCCAAGGCGTCCTGATAAGCGGCCAGTGTTGCACAAGCCCAAGATGATGTGCGGAGGGTGTCTGCGGAGCTGGAAGCGGAGCAGCTCGAGGATATTTTTGCCTTTCTGTCGGTGCAAGCTGACGTCTGTGGAGATGAAGCGATGAGAGTTCTCCTGCAGGATCTGGGTTATGCGTTCCGCCAGTTGCGCAAGACTCCGGGCTACACGATCACCGCCTTGCTGACGCTGGCGCTGGGCATCGGCGCCAACTCGGCCATCTTCACCTTGGTCAACGCCATATTGCTGCATAACCTGCCGGTCGTGGACCCCAACGCCCTTGTGCGAATTGGGGACAAGAATGACTGCTGCGTCAATGGCGGATGGCACGACGACGGTGATTACTCGCTCTTCTCCACAGACACCTACTACATGTTCAAGAAGAGCCTGCCGGAGTTCGAAGAGCTCGCCGCAATGGAGTCCGGCTACGCCTGGCGGCCTCTTACCGTCCGTCGCGCCGGAGCGCAGACCGTTGCGAAGTCCGTGATGGGGACGTTCGTTTCCGGCAACTACTTCCGCGTGTTCGGGCTCTCGCCGGCAGCGGGCCGCCTCCTGTCAGATGCCGACGACCAGAAAGGCGCGCCCCTTACTGTTGTGATGAGCTACGACACATGGGAACAGGACTACGCAGGGGATCCGAGCGTGGTCGGGAGCGCGTTCTACATCAATGCCAAGCCGGCCACCATCATCGGCGTGGCTCCCAAGGGTTTCTATGGGGACCGCATCGATACCAATCCGCCCAAGTACTTCCTTCCCATGAATTCGATGGACCCTGTCATCGGCGCGCCGTACTTCAATGATCCCGACGTTCAGTGGGCCTACATCATCGGTCGCGTAAGGCCGGGAACCGTCGTTACCGCCGTTCAGGCCAAGGCGAGCGCGCTGCTCAAGCAACAGTTTGCGCCCCTCAAGACATTTACCGATCCACGCGCACAGAAGGTTCTTCCTCGCACCCACGTTGTCCTTACACCCGGAGGCGGAGGCATCCAGAACATGCAGAACGGGTATAAGGATCACCTGAAGCTGCTGCAATGGATCGCCGCGCTCGTCCTTCTCGTCGCCTGCGCCAATATTGCCAACCTCCTGTTAGTGCGCGGCGTGAGCCGCAAGGCTGAACTGTCCATTCGTTCGGCGCTCGGCGCGCAGCGCAGCCGCATCGTGCGCCAGTTGCTGACGGAAAGTGTGCTTCTTTCGAGTATCGGCGGCCTGCTCGGCCTTGCCGTCTCGTATCTCGGAGCGCACGCGCTGCTGGCGCTCGCCTTTCCTGGCCAGCACAACATGCCGATCAACGCAGCGCCGTCGCCTCTCGTCATCGGGTTTGCCTTCGTGCTGTCGCTCGCGACCGGCGTCCTCTTTGGTCTGGCTCCAGCGATGATGGCGGCGCGGACGCAGCCCGCCGAGGTTCTGCGCGCCAACGCTCGCACGACCGCCCTCGGAGCCTCGCTCCTACAGCGCGCACTCGTTGTCCTGCAGGCGGCGCTTTCCCTTGTGCTGCTCGTGGCTGCGGGCCTTTTCGCGCAGAGCCTCAACAAAGCCGAGAACGTCGACATGAAGCTGGATGCAACGAACCGCTACGTCGTCCACATCAATCCACAGGCGGCCGGTTACAAGAACACAGAGGTTGAACCGCTCTACCAAGCCATTGAAGACCGCTTCCACGCCATTCCTGGCGTTCTCAAAGTCGGCCTCGCCACGTACACGCCAATGGAGGAGAACAACTGGGGATCTGGCGTCAAAGTTCAGGGCGAGCCGGACCTGAATAAAGGTGCTTCCTGGGTGAAAGGCAGCCCTGAGTACTTCGATTCCGTCGGCACGCGTGTCGTCATGGGTCGCGGCTTCACGCCGCAAGACACGCTGCATGCGGCGCCCGTAGCCGTCGTCAATCAGGAGTTCGTCAAGCAGTTTTTCGGCAAACGCAATCCGATCGGCCATCGCTTTGGCTTTTCCGGTCCGGTCAAGACCCCTCAGGATGGGGCGCATGAAATCGTTGGCGTGGTGGAAGACACCACCTACACCACCGTCTACTGGAAGAACCACGCCATGTACTTTCTGCCGCTCACACAGCCTGCCGGCATTCCAGGCCCCGACAATCCTCTCGAAAAGGATCAATCCATGTATGCCGGAGCCATGGTGATTCAGGCCGCCCATTCCATCCCCGGCTTCGAAAAGATCATCGGCGACACACTGGCGAGCATCAATCCCAACCTCACCATCGTCAAGTTCCAGACATTCCAGCAGCAGATTGACGATCGGTTCATCGAGGAGCGGCTGATCGCGCGCCTCACGTCTCTGTTCGGCCTGCTGGCCCTTCTCCTCGCCGCCATCGGTCTGTATGGCGTCACAGCCCACACAGTGGTCCGCCGCACGCCGGAGATCGGCATACGCATGGCTTTGGGAGCCGCGCGCACCCGCGTCATCGGAACGGTCGTGCGCGGCGCCATGCTGCAGGCCGTCACCGGCCTGGCGATTGGCGTCCCGGTGGCGATCTTCTGCGTGCGGTACGTGAAATCGCAGCTCTATGAGATCACCAGCGTGAGTGTGCCGGTCATGACCATCGCCATCGCCGTGCTGGTGTCTGCTGCTGCGATTGCGGGCTTCATCCCGGCGCTGCGCGCAGCCTCGATTGACCCCGTACGGGCCTTGCGCGCTGAGTGAACACGCTCCACGCGAAATCCCCCGTCGCTCATCGAGACGTCGGTTTAGCAGTGTGGTACGTCCCGCCCAAATCCTCGAAGAACTTAGAGGTGTACGGACGCACACTGGGTGGTGGTTTCGGTTGCCTGTCGAGGCGACAGCGAAGTGCTGATCGTCGAGGACAACCGCGATGCCGCGGAGATGCTGGCTGAGCGCATATTGACGAGTTCGCGAATCGAGCTGCTCGAACTTGTCCGCCTCGATCCCGGCGACGACGTCGTCGCACTTCGAGATGAGAGCTCGCGCAGTTCCAGCAGCTCTTCCCCGTTCGGCCGCAGCCCACCGCGTACGCCGGCAGGTTCTCCATCTTCCGCATCGCGGCTGAGAGCCGCGCTCGAACAGCCGAAGTGACGCGCGCGTGGCTCGCGCTCTCCTCATTCGGCCGCTATAATTATTGTTTCCCATGTCATTTGCCCCGGGGTCACGGGTCGGTCCGTACGAGGTGGTGTCTCAGCTGGGTGCGGGCGGAATGGGCGAGGTCTATCGTGCCGCCGACCGCCGGCTCGCACGCGACGTCGCGCTCAAGGTAATTCGCCGTGCGCTCGTGCACGACGACGACGCGCTCGATCGCCTGCTGCGCGAGGCCACGCTCGCCTCCTCGCTGAATCACCCGAACATCGTCACGATCTACGAGACGGGTGTCGTTGGCGACGATCGCTACATCGCGATGGAGCTCGTCGAGGGATCCACCTTGCGCGTGGTGGCGGGACAGGGATTGCCGCTCGGCCGCGCGCTGGCGATGGCGCGGCAGATTGCCGAAGCCCTCGCGGTCGCACACGCGGCGCAGATCGTCCATCGCGACATCAAGCCGGACAACGTGATGGTCCGGCCAGACGGATACATCAAGCTGCTCGACTTCGGGTTGGCGCGTCTTCGAGCCGATGCCGTGCGCGCAGGCATGACCGGTGTGACCGGCCCCGTCACCGAGGCCGGGATGATTCTCGGCACGGTCGCGCTACATGGCGCCCGAGCAGGCGCGCGGCGAAGCGGTCAACCCCGAGGCGGACGTCTTTGCGTTGGGCGTGCTGCTGTATGAGCTGGTTACAGGCCGTCATCCGTTCGCGGCCGGCTCACAGATGGGCACGCTGCACGCTGTCCTGCGGGACAATCCGGAGCCGCCGATTCGGCTGAATCCCGAATTGCCGCGCGCGATCGACCAGTTGATTCTCGAATCGCTCCAGAAGGATCCCCGGCTGCGGCCTGGTGCAAGCGAAGTCATGTACCGGCTGAATCTGGCGCACGATTCGACGGTCGCGACGGCACTCGCGAGCGTCACGGTTGCGCCGGGCAAACCCGCCACCAACGCGAACATCGTCGGGCGCGAGCAGGAGCTCGATGTTCTCCTCGAGGAATTCGATCAGGCCCAGCGAGGACGCGGACGACTGGTCGTTGTCTCCGGCGAATCCGGCGTCGGGAAGACGACACTCATCGAAACATTCGTCCGGCACCTCGAGGAGAGCGGCGAAGCGGTCCGCATCGGGCGCGGACGATGCTCGGAGCGGCTGGCTGGAAGCGAGGCCTACTTGCCCGTACTCGAAGCGCTCGACAGCCTGCAGCGCAACGAGCAGCTCGGAAGTCTGTCGCGCGTGATTCGAGCGCTCGCGCCGAGTTGGTACGCGCAGATCATGCCGCCGGCGCCGAACGACTCGTCGGCCGCCCGCCTCGCAGCCGACACCGCTCGGGGGCTCGCAGGAGCGTCTCAAGTTCGAAATCTGCGCGCTGCTCGAAGAACTCGGGCGCCTCAATCCGGTGGTGCTCTGGTTCGACGACGTGCACTGGGCCGATCCGTCGACGACCGATCTCATCGGCTACGTCGCACGACGGTTGAACGGCATGCGCGTCATGATCATCGCGACGTGCCGGCAGTCGGCGCTGGCTCTGACGCGTCACCCGTTTCTGCCGCTCACCCAGGAGCTCGTCGGACACGGCGAATGCCGGGTCATGGTGCCTGCGCTGCTCGACGACGCGGCGGTCGAGCGCTACGTGGCGGCGCAGTTTCCGGAACACACGTTTCCCGAAGGATTCGCCAAGGTGATCGCGCGGCGAACCGAGGGGAATCCGCTCTTCATGGCGGACCTGCTCCGCGATCTGCGGCAGCGTCAGATCCTCCGTCAGCAGAACGGCACGTGGGCGATGGCCGGGGATCTGACCGCGCTGGAGCATGCGTTCCCGGAGTCGGTCCGCAGCCTGATCCAGCGCAAGATGGACGCCCTCGAGGATGCCGATCGCCGCCTTCTCGGAGCCGCGGCCATCCAGGGCAGTGATTTCGACTCGGCGGTCCTTTCGTCGGCACTTCAACTCGACGAAGAAGACGTCGAGAATGCACTCGAACGCCTCGAGCGGGAACATGCGTTGGTCCGCTTCATCGAGGAGGCCGAGGCCGCAAACCGCCAGCTGACGCTGCGCTACCGGTTCGCGCATCACGTGTATCACCAGGCGTTCGCGGAATCGGTTCGCGCCACTCGTCGCGTCGCGCTGAGCCGCACGATTGCGGAACGGCTCGTCGCCCGCGCCTGCGGCATCTGCGACGGCGCCGCGGACATCGCGATCCTTTTCGAGACCGCGCGCGACAATCTTCGCGCCGCCGAGTATTTCAACAAGGCGGCGCTCGCCGCGGCAAAGCTGTATGCGCATGGCGATACCGCACGGCTTGCGCAACGCGGCCTCGCGCTGCTCGAAGAAGAGGCCGACACGCCAGAACGCGCGGCCGTTGAACTCGATCTCCAGATGACCTATGGCCTCGCGATCAAGACGAGCCAGGGTTATGCGGTGCCAGCTGTCGGCCAGGCGTATGCGCGTGCGCATCAGCTCTGTGCGAAAGTCAACGATCCGCGGCGTGTGATTCCCGTCCTCATCGGACTCTCCGCTCACAACATCGTCGCCGGCGACATCACGACGGCGCGAGATATTGCGCTGGAGATGAACGCGCTGTTCCAGCGCATCGGCGATCCGCACCTCCAGATGATCGGCGAATGGTCCCTGGGGGCCGCGGAGTTTCACCTGGGCGAATTGGAGAGCGGCCACGAGCATCTGACCCGCGGGCTGGAGCTGTACGATCCGACGTTTCACAATCCGCGCGTGTGGGAGATCGGCATCGACCCGGGCATCTTCTGCCGGTGTGAGTTATCTCGCACGCTCACGCTCCGCGGCTTTCCGGATCAGGGCCTCAGGCACGCACAACAGGCGGTCGCGGAAGGTCGGGCGCTCGAACACCCGCAGGTCGTGGCGTTCGCGCTGCTGTTCGAGATCTTCGTCCATGTCGCGCGGCGGGATGCTCCAGAGGTGCTCCGCGCCTACCAGCAGCTCGAAGACATCTGTTCGGCACGCGGCATAGCCCAAGAACTGCAGTGGGCCACGCCGTTTCGCGATCGTGCGCTCGTGGAGATGGGTCAAGTCGACCGAGGCGTCGCGCAGATGGGGGAGTCACTTCAAGCCCACACCATCACGCGATCGGCGCTGCTCAGACCCTACTATCTCGTGCTCTATGCCGGCTCGCTCTTACGGGTCGGAAAGCTCGACGACGCACAGCGTGCGCTCGACGAGTCCGCGCAGTGTGCGCGCGACACCGTCCAGCATTCCTACGACGCCGAACACGCGCGCCTCCAGGCGGAAGTGTTTTCAGCGCGCGGCCGCGCGGACGCGGCCGAACAATCCCATCGGCACGGTCTGGAGATCGCGCACACGCAGGGTGCGCGGTGGCTGGAGCTTCGGTCCGCTCGCGCCTACGCGAGCTTCCTTGTCGGCGCCGGGCGCATCGCCGAGGCTCGGGCGGTTCTCGAGCCAACGTGCGCGTCAATCACCGAAGGCCACCGGGCCTTCGATATGGTCGCCGCCGAGGCCTTGTTGAAGACCCTGAACCAGCAGTAGCCGACATCAGCAGCCATCACCTGCACCACCACTTCGCGGGATCGCCCGCCAGTGTCGAATTCGAGCGGCATGATCTGCTGCCACGTGCCGAGCGTCAGCGATCTGTCGCCCCATCCGAGCGAAGTTCAGTAGCAAGCGAGCGCCGGAGGGGAGTCTGCGAAGCCGACCGCGAGCGCGCAGCGAGGATGGGGATGTCGAGGGGCCCCATCCGAGCGAAGTGAAGAATTGGAGGCGCCGGGAGTTGCACCCGGGTCCGAAAATACATCCCCGCAGGAATCTACGATGCGTATCCGCTTCTAATGTGTCGCACCCGGCGTGAAGAAACGGCCAGAACCGCCGGACGCCAGCCCCGAAAAATCTCGCCAACGCCGTCCGGGACGGCCAGCGTCAGCCAGCCTGCTGAAATGACATCCGTTCCCCAGCCGCAGGCTGCTGAGGACGGACGCTCACAGGGTTTTACGCTGCGAGAGCGAGCTGCGTATCCGCAGTTAGGTTGTTTCCATCTTTTTACGAGGGTGATGGTCCTCGGCACGCATCCTACGGAACAGTACCTCCGTCGAAGCTGATTCGCCCCCACATGAACGGCCGGGTTTGGCCGGCCGGTGACACCCTTTCATTGTACGACCTGAACGAAAAGAGGTCAAACCACTGGCCTACTTGAGTTTGCGGTCTTGACTAGACCGATCCAGACCCCGATAATGCTGTTGGGATGCCCGCTCAGCCATCGGGACCGTTGGATTCCTTCCACGAGCAGCTCCGCAGTGCGCTCGATGCGCACCTGGCGTCGCTCTCCAATCAATACGAAGAAGCCCTCTCGAACGCCCGCTACGAGATTGCTGCCGAGGCCGACCAGGCCATGACGGCGCGGCTCGAAGCGGTCAAGGCCGAGTGGGCGGCCCGCCTCGAGATCGAAATCACGACGCTTCGGAGCGAAGCCGATCATCGTCTCGTGGCCGAGTTGACGAAGGCGCGGGCCGAGGCCGATCGTGAATGGGCGGCCAGGCTCGACCACGAGACGTCGCTGCTCAAGAGCGAATCGGACAAGCGCCTCGCGTCCGGCATGCTCGCAGCCCGCGCGGAAGCCGACCAGGAGTGGGCCGCGAAGCTTCAGCACGATCTCGGCGCCCTTCGGGCCGATGCCGAGCAGCGTCTTGCGGCGGAAGTCCTGAAAGCGCGATCCGAGGTCGAGCAGGACTGGACCGCGAAACTGGAGCAGGCCACCGCGACGCTTCGTGCGGACGCCGATCGACAGCTCGCGGCGGAAGTGGAGAGGACGCGATCGGAGGTCGAGCAGCAGTGGGCCGCGAAGCTGGAACAGGAAACCGCGACGCTGCGCGCGACGCCGAGGAGCGGCTCGCGGCGGAAGTGGAGAGGGCGCGATCGGAGGTCGAGCAGCAGTGGGCCGCGAAGCTCGAACAGGAAACCGCGACGCTGCGCGCGGACGCCGAACAGCGTCTGGCGGCGGAAGTGCTGAACGCCCGATCGGAGGTCGAGCAGCAGTGGGCCGCGAAGCTGGATCAGGAGACGGCAAGGCTTCGCGCGGATCTCGAGCACGAATGGAACGGCAAGCTTCAGTCCGAGGTCTCTGCGGCGCGCGCGGAAGCGGCGCAACAGGCGGCCGCCGCAATTGCGGGTGCACGGCAGGAGTGGGACCAGCAGCTGAACGCGGAGCGCGAACGTCATTCCACGGCTGCCGGGGACATGGAAGCGGAGCGGCAGCGGCTGCAGGCCGAGATGGCGTCGGTGACCCAGCGTGTGCAGGCGCTCGTTGGCGACCGCGACGGCGCGCATTCCCATCTCGAGGCCGTCCGTCTCGCGCACGCCGAGCTGGAGACCGCGCACGGCAGCGTGCAATCCGAACTCGAATCGGAACGTTTGCGCAGCGCGGCTGAAATCGAAAGCCTGCGTCAGCGCATCGATGCGGTACAAGACGAACGCCGCAGAGGCGAGGCGGAGCTCGAGGCCGAGCGGCGCCGGATGTCGTCGGAGCGCGAGCAGGAACAGCGCGAAAGTGCCAGCCGTCTGCAGGCGCTCAAGGATCAGGCTGCCGACGGAGCGCGCAACCGAGCTCGCCGACATTCGTCGTCAGGCCGACGAAGAGATCGCACGTGCGCGCCGCGAGGCGACCGAAGCGGCCGAGCGCGAGCACGCGGCGCGGCCGGCACCGGTTGCCGATCGGCCCGCGGTCGTCAGCCTGGAGCAGCTCACCACCGCGATGCAGTCGATCGAGTCCGCGCAGACGTTGACGGACGCGTTGGATTCGCTCCTCCGCGCTGCCGGCGCGGTGGCGTCGCGGGCTGTCGTCTTTCTCGTGAACGGCGACCGCCTGCGATCGTGGCGGACGGTCGGATTCCCGCAGCTCGAATCGCAGCCCTTCGACGCGTCGATCGCGGGCACGGGCATGCTCGCCAAGGCGGCCCAGACCGGCGATCCGATCGCGTCCGGTGCTGGACAGCCGGCGCCGACCTTCGCCGCCATGCCGGCTGACGCCAGCGCGCTCGCGGTGCCAATCACGGTCGATGGCCGCGCCGTTGGCGTGCTCTACGCGGACACCGTCAACGCGACCGGGACGGTGCCATCGCCCGCGTGGCGCGACATCGTGGCGACGCTCGCGCGGCATGCGTCGGCCGTCGTGGCGCTCGTGACCGCGCTCCGCACCGCCCAGGCGCTGGGCGTCCCGCGCTCGGGAAACGGGGAACCCGACGAACAGGGCGCGCGCCGGTATGCGCGGCTGCTGGTCTCGGAAATCAAGTTGTACAACGAGGCGGCCGTCCGCACGGGACGCGAACGTCGCGATCTGCTGTCGCGGCTGCGTCCGGAGATCGATCGCGCGCGCCGACTCTACGAAGAGCGCGTGCCGCCGGTCGTCGGGGCTCGTGGTCAGTACTTCCAGCAGGAGCTGGTGCAAACGCTGGCCGACGGCGACCCGGCGCTGCTCGGCAACGCGTAATGCCCTGGCACGCGCGGAGCGCTCGACTCATCGTCGCCGGGGCGATTGTGCTGTGCCCGTGGCCGCTCTCGGGTCAGTCCCCCGGCACCGGGCCACAGGCCGCGCCAGCGGCCCAGAACCCAGACCCTCCACGGCAGGAGCCGATTGCTCCCCAGGCCCTTCAGGCCACGCAGCACCCCGCCGTCCCTCGAGACCTCGACGACTACTGGCTCGTACCGTCAGCAAAAGAGCGCGCCGCCGGGAAAGACTCGCCGCTTGGCGCCGCGGCGAAGGCGTACGCAGCCGGCGACTATGGGTTGACGCTCTCGGCGCTGCGCCGCGCATCGGCCGCCGGTCCGCTGCAGCAGTACGCGCTGTTCTATGAAGGGGTCGCGAACCTCCGCTTGTCGCGAGGCGCGGAGGCCCAGCAGGCCTTCGACAACGTGATCGCGCTCGCGCCGGAGGGGTATCTCTCCGTCGGCGCCGTCCTGGGCAAGGCCGACGCGAACGAGCTGGTCGGCAATCATCGGGCGGCCGCCGACTTGTACGAGCGCGCGTCAACGCTCAAGCCGCTGGCGCCCGACGACGTGCTGGCACATCTCGGGCGCTCCGCGCTCGCGGCAGGGGACAAGCGGCGCGCCGCGAACGCGTTCCTGCGCGTCTACTACGAGTTTCCACTGAGCGATGCGGCGACGGGCGTGACCGCGGAGCTGGAGAGCCTGCAGGACCAGATCGTTCACAGCAGCTACAAGCCGGACTTCGGCCGTGCGCAGATTCTCTATGGCGCGCGTCGATACGCGGATGCGCGCAGCGCGTTTCAGGACATCAGAGGCCAGGTCGGTGGCGACGATCGGGAGCTGGCCGATCTCCGCATCGCCGAGAGCGACTTCTTCCTGAAGCGCTATGCCGCGCACCCGAGACGCGCTGACGCCGTATCTCGATCACGCATCGCGACGGGCTGAAGCGCGCTTCTTCCACCTGAGCGCGATTCGAGAGCTCGGCGATCAGGATCAGTACGTGTCGCTCACGCGCGCGCTCGTCAACGATTTTCCCGACAGCACGTGGTCGGAGGACGCGCTCAACAACCTCGGCACGTACTACATCGTCTCGAACGAGGACGAGCTCGCCGCGCAGGCGTTCAAGGAGTGCTTCGAGCGGTTTCCGGGTGGCCAGCACGCGCAGCGGACGGCGTGGAAGTACGGCTGGTGGGCGTACAAGACCGGCAACTACGCGGAGACCGTTCGCGTCTTCGAGGGCGCTGCCACCAGCTTCCCACGCTCGGACTATCGCCCGTCATATTTGTATTGGGCGGCGCGCGCGCACGGTCGGCTGGGGGAGCGCGCGACCGCGGAGTCGCGGATGCGCCTCGTGTACGCCGACTACATGAACTCGTATTACGGCAGGCTCGCGCGCAAGCAGCTCGCGCTGCAGCAGGCGGCACTCTCGAACGCGGCCGCCCGAGGCACACGCGGTGCGGGCAAGCCTCAGCAGCGCGCAGGATCCTGCGCCCTCTCCCGAGCTGCCGCCGAGCGCCCCCCTCATCCGGAAGCTGCTCGCGATCGGCCTGTACGACGATGCGCTGAGCGAGCTGCGATATGCGCAGCGCGCGTGGGGCACCTCTCCTGTGATCGAAGCGACGATGGCGTGGGTGTATCGCGAGAAGGGGGATCTCCGCCGCGCCATCAACGCGATGCGGCGTGCGTATCCTCAGCACCTGGCCGCGGGCGGCGAAGGCCTGCCGCCGGAGATTCTGCAGGTGATCTTTCCGCTGACCTACTGGGACTCGATCCGCCGCCTGTCCGCGGCGCACGATCTCGATCCCTACGTCACGGCGGCACTCATCGCGCAGGAATCCACGTTCGATCCCGAGGCCCACTCGGCCGCGAATGCGTGGGGGCTGATGCAGATCGTGCCCTCGACCGGTCGTCGGCTCGCGCAGGCCGTCGGCATCCGCCGCTTCCGCACGACGATGCTGACCAACGCGGATATCAACCTGCGGCTGGGAACGCTGTACTTCTCGCGGCTCGTCGAGCAGTTCGGTGGGACCTACTACGCGCTGGCGAGCTACAACGCGGGCGAGAGCCGCGTTGTTCGCTGGAAAGCGGAGCGTCCGGGCCTCGACGAAGACGAGTTCATCGACGACATTCCATTTCCCGAGACGCAGAACTACGTGAAGCGCATCCTCGGAACCGCCGAGGACTACCGGCGGCTCTACGGAGAGGGCGGCGCGCAGGCTCGTCCCGTCGTGAAGGCGTCGACGAGCGCGTCGAAGAAGGCTGCGCCAGCGAAGAAGAAGGCGCCGCCGGCGAAGGCCACGACCAAGAAGAAACCCCGCCGATAGGCGGCGCCCTTAGAACCTCCCGACCGCTGCGAAGTAGAGGCCGTGGAGCTTCATGGTCCCGTTGTCCTGCTTCACCTTGTAGAAGACGTCGAACGAGCGGTACCCGGCCTGCGCGCCGATGTGGTCCGTGAAATTCACCGTCCCGTACAGATCGAAGTCGTAGTATTTCCCGCCGTAGTCCTGCGCCTGGAGCACGGCGTCCGAGTGGTAGCTGAACCCGCTGAACTCGCCGGTGATCGAGATATTGGGCGCGGGATACACGCGGCCGATGATGCCGATCGACGGAATCGGCGCGCGCGCGTGCGTGAACTCCGTGTCGGAGATGCCCGCGAAGCTGGCGGTCAGCGATGCGTTGATGTCGGTGTATTTCGTCTCGAGCAGCATGCCCAGGAACCCGCGGTCGCGATAGAGGAAGTCCCACTCGTACGTGAAGCGGTAGGCCTTCCACTTGATCTCCGAGGTCACCGGCAGGCCGATGGAGTAGCGTATGCCATTGAAGACGAAGGTTCGCTGGATCGTCTTCTCGGCCTCGTAGGTAATCGGCGTGTACTCGAAGCGGAACTTGTGCTTCGTCGCCGGCCGCAGCACGACTTTCACCTGCTTGAACGTCGTCTTCGCGATGCCGAGGTCCTTGACGAGGTCGATCTCGTCGCCGGCAATCCCGAGCGATTCGCTGGAAATGACCAGGTCGGGCGACGGGTTCCAGAGGGATCCGGTGACCTCGACGTGATACTTCTCGCCCGTGGCCGGGTCTGCGACTGGGTGCGCGCCGTATTGCGCGAGGGCCGGCGACGCCATCAGGCTGGCGCCAATACAGAAGATCGTCACGAGCGTACGCATGCGCATGGGTGGTTCCCGCCCCGGAAGGGTTGCTGAAATCGTGTCTGAGGAGAGCCTGCTGGGAGAGGCAGAGTCAGAATAGCACACGACGCTTGCGTCGTTTTGGATACGATCGGTATACTGCCGCTCCGCGGAGCCCCCGACAAAAAAAGTGGTCATCATGAAAGCCCGTCCTCGTCCCGCGCGTCCCGTGGCGACCGCCCCGCATGTCGAGCGCGCGTATCGCAGTCTCAAAACCGGCATCGTCGAAGGAAGATATCGGCCCGGGACGCCACTTTCTGAAGTGGGCCTGGCGTCGGAGCATGGGATGAGCCGCACGCCGATTCGAGAGGGGCTCGCGCGCCTCTGGCAGGAGGGGTATCTCGACCGCGTGGTCGGGCATGGCTATTTCGTCGGCCGGGTCACGGTTCAACAGATTCACGACACCTTCGACGTGCGCCGTCTGCTCGAAGGAGCGGCGGCGGCCCGAGCCGCCGAGCGCGCGACCGATGGGGACGTGGAGCGGCTTCGTGAACTGGCGGCGATGCCGATCGCGACTCCCCAGGACTACCGCGTGTCGGAGAACGCGAACGTCCAGTTCCATCTGGCGATTGCCGCGTGCGCGCGGAACACGCTCGCGCTGGAACTCATCGAGCGGTGTCTGGCCCAGGTCGACCGTTTCATGTCGCTGGGCGTCAATTTCGGACCGTTCCAGGAAGGCGCGACCGAGGCGCACCTCGCGATCGTCGACGCGATTGCCGCGCGGGACGCCGAGCGCGCGCGCCTCCGGATGGAACAACACCTCGATTGCGGCAGCCAGTTGATGAAGGACGCGCTCATGCGCGGCCAGATCGCTGGCGTCGGCGTCGGCTAGCCTCCCCGCCTCATTCCCAAGCATCCGATTGGGGTCTGACCCCGGAGTGGGGTGGGGGGCGCTCGGATTCTGGGGGGAACCGGGTGCCCTTTTTAGCTCCGCTCGGGGCTCGCTTGCGGGCGCCGCGCTTTTTCATCAATCCCGACAGGCCTCAGCATTTCCGTCCTCGACAGCTGACAGCTGACAGCTGACAGCTGACGGCTGACGGCTGATAGCTGACCTCTGATAGCTGTCATCCGTCATCCGTCGTCCGTCATCCTGTATTCTTGAACGTTCATGGGTTCTGCTGCCCGGCGGCTGCTGCCGTACGTCAACCGCTATCGTGGCGCGTTCGTGATCGGGATGGCGTGCGTCCTTGCGACGACGACGTTTCAACTGCTGTCGCCGTGGGTGCTGAAGTACGCCATCGACGACCTCAACGCCGGCGTCACGCGCGGGAAGCTCGCGTCGTACGCGGGGCTTCTGCTCGGCATCTCGCTCGTCCGGGGCCTCTTCCTGTTCCTGATGCGCCGCATCATCATCGGCGCCTCCCGCGACATCGAGTACGACATCCGCAACGACTTCTTCCGTCGTCTCGAGCAGCTGCCGCTCGGCTACTATCACGTCCATCGCACGGGCGATCTGATGTCTCGCGCGACGAACGACCTCAACGCGGTCCGCATGATGATCGGCCCGGCCATCATGTACTCGGCCAACACCGTCCTCGTGTTCGTCGTGGCGATCGTGCTCATGCTGACGATCGATGTTCGCCTGACGCTGATTGCGCTGATTCCGCTGCCGTTCGTGTCGCTCTCCGTCCGGTACTTCGGCAGCGCGATCCACAAGCGGTTCGAGGCCATTCAGGCGCAGCTGTCGGACGTGAGCGCGGTCGTGCAGGAAGCCTTGTCGGGCGTCCGCGTCGTGCGGGCGTACCGGCAGGAGGCGCACGAGCTCGACCGGTTTCGCGCGTCGAACGAAGAGTACCTGCGCAGGAATCGCGTGCTGATTCGGCTGCAGGGCGCGTTTTATCCGAGCATGACGCTGTTCCTGGGGCTCGGCTCGCTGCTCGTCCTGTGGCTCGGCAGCCGCGACGTAATTCGCGGCCACATCACGCTCGGCGAGTTCGTGGCGTTCAACGGGTATCTCGTCATGTTGAGCTGGCCGATGATCGCATTCGGCTGGGTCACGAACATCCTCCAGCGCGGGTTCGCGTCCTGGAAACGGATGCTCGACGTCCTCGATCAAACGCCGACGGTCAGCGACGCCGATGTCACGCCGGCCGGACGTGCCGCCGCGCTTGACGGCGACATCGAGATCCGCAACCTCACGTTCCAGTATCCGACCGGCGACCATCCGGTGCTCGACGGCGTCAGCCTGCGAATCGAAGCCGGCCAGACGGTGGCGTTCGTGGGCGGAACGGGATCGGGTAAATCGACGCTGATCAATGTGCTGCCGCGACTGTACGACCCGCCGCGTGGGACGGTCTTCATCGGCGGCGTGGACGTTCGGGAGATCCCGCTCGATCGGCTGCGCGGTGCCATCGGGTTCGTGCCGCAGGAGCCGTTCCTCTTCTCAGAGACGATCGGCGGCAACGTCGCCTTCGGCGCGCCGCCCGACGCACCGGGACTGGCGGAGGCGATCCGAAACGCCGCATCGGTGGCTCGTCTCGACAAGGACGTCGAGGAATTCCCGCGCGGCTACGAGACGACGGTGGGGGAGCGCGGCATCACGCTGTCCGGCGGCCAGAAACAGCGGACCGCGCTGGCGCGCGCGGTCATGATCGACCCGCAGATCCTGATCCTGGACGATGCGCTGTCGGCTGTGGACACGTACACCGAAGAAGAAATCCTGTCGAGGCTCCGCGGTGTCATGCAGCAGCGGACGTCGATCCTCGTGTCGCATCGCATTTCGACCGTCCGTGACGCCGATCAGATTTTCGTCCTCGAGAACGGCCGCATCGCCGAGCGTGGCCGTCACGACACGCTCGTGGCGCACGGCGGTCTGTACGCCGCCCTGTATCGCAAACAACTGCTCGAGGAGGAGTTGCAAGCCAGCTGACAGCTGTCAGCTGACAGCTATTTCTCATGCACCACGACGACGACGTCCTGGGAAAGGCCTACGATGCGCGGTTGATGCGCCGGCTGCTCGAGTATCTGCGGCCGTATCGCGGCAACGCTGCGCTGGCATTGGCGGCCATCATCGGCGCCTCGATGCTCCAGCTTGCGCAGCCGTACCTGATGAAGCTGGCGATCGACCGCTACATCCCGAGCGGCGATCTCGCGGGCCTCAACCGCATCGCGCTGCTGTACCTGCTGATCATCCTCGGGTCGTTCTGCCTCGAGTTCACGCAGACCTGGCTGCTCCAGCTGACGGGCCAGCGCATCATGTTCGACATGCGGACGCGGATCTACGAGCACCTGCAGCGGCTCGATCTGCGCTTCTACGACCGCAATCCCGTCGGCCGCCTGATGACGCGCGTGACGACCGACGTCGACGTCATCAACGATCTCTTCACATCCGGCGTCGTCTCCATCTTCGGCGACGTGTTCACGCTCGCCGGGATCATGATCGTGCTGTTGTCGATGAACTGGCGGCTCGCGCTGGTCACGTTCGCCGTGCTGCCGCTGATCGTCGTGGTGACCCAGTGGTTCCGCCGGAACGTGCGCGAGTCGTACCGGACGGTGCGGATGTGGATTGCCCGCATCAACGCGTACCTCCAGGAGCACATCACGGGCATGTCGACCGTGCAGCTGTTCCGCAGGGAGGCGCGCGCGTTCAAGCGGTTCGACGGGATCAACGAGGAGCACCGGCGGGCCAACGTCGAGTCGATCTTCTACTACGCGGTGTTCTACCCGGCCATCGAGCTCGTCGGCGGCTCTGGCAACCGCGCTGACGATCTGGTTCGGCGGACAGTGGGTGCTGCAAGGCGGCCTGACGCTCGGGTCGCTCGTGGCATTCCTCCTCTACTCGCAGCGGTTCTTCCGGCCGATCTCCGACATGTCCGAGAAGTTCAACATCCTGCAGGCGGCGATGGCCTCGTCGGAGCGCATCTTCAAGCTGCTCGACGAACCCGTGACGATTCAGAGTCCGTCACTGGTGCCAGACGCGGAGCGAGAGAGCGGCCTTGGGCGCCGAAGCGCGGAGCGCGGAGACGGCCACATCGTCTTCGACCGCGTCTGGTTCGCGTATGGCCTGACGGAGAGCGGCGAAGAGGACTTCGTCCTGCGCGACGTGTCCTTCGAGGTGCGGCCTGGAGAGCGCGTCGGCATCGTCGGCGCAACCGGAGCAGGCAAGTCCACGCTGATCAATCTGCTGTTGCGGTTCTACGACGTGTCGCGCGGGGCCATTCGCGTGGACGGTGTGGACGTCCGCCAGGTGCCGCTCGCCGATCTGCGCGGGCTCTTCAGCCTCGTGCTGCAGGACGTGCACCTCTTCACGGGCACGATTGCCGACAACATCCGGTTGGGTGCGGCGTCGATCTCCGACGAGGCGGTCCGACGCGCGGCGGCGGCCGTGCACGCCGACTCGTTCATCGAGCGCCTGCCGCTCCGCTACGCCGCGCCGGTCGCGGAGCGAGGCGCCACGCTGTCCGTGGGTCAGAAACAGTTGCTGTCGTTCGCGAGGGCGCTCGCGTTCGAGCCGCGCATCCTCGTCCTCGACGAAGCCACGTCCAGCGTGGACACCGAAACCGAGATCCTGATCCGCGACGCGCTGCACGTCCTGATGGCCGGCCGGACCACGATCGCCATCGCGCACAGGCTCTCGACGATTCAGGACATGGACAAGATCCTGGTCCTGCACCGCGGACAGCTGCGCGAAGCCGGCACGCACCAGGAGCTGCTGGCGAAGCGCGGCATCTACTTCAAGCTGTATCAGCTGCAGTACAAGGATCAGGAGGCGAGGGTCGCCCCTACTGAAGCTTGATCGGCCGCGAGGGGAGCGGTGGAGGCGGGCCCGCCTCCTGAGCGCCCGCGCGGCGACGGAACAGGCGGTCGATCAGGTTCGACGTGCTGGCGCGCGGATTCCAGCCGAGGCGCAGGACCGTCACCACCATCTCACGCCGGCCGAACGCGAGCGCCTCATTGCAGCTCCACAGGTAGAGATCGACGTGGCGTCCCTGCACGGAGGGGCCGGTGTCCATCACGGTGTAGATGCCGTTGTACTGCTTTGCGAGGCCGTCGATCTGGACCACCGATCCGACGGGCAGGATCCCGGGGTCCGCTGCGGCGATGCCCGTACGGACGTTCACCCCGGACGCCGTCGTCGTGCCCTTGCAGTAGGCGGTCGCCTCGAACTGGAGCCGTGCCCCGGCGGCGGCTTCCGGCGCCGGATCAGACTCGAAGGCCTGGCGCACGTAGCGCGAGTCCATCACCGTGGCCTCGTACAGCAGCAGGAACCCGACGGCTGCTGTCGTCGTGACGATGGCTTTGCGCCCGATGGATCGCGAGATCAGCATGGATCGGATCACCTGTCGGGCCGGGGAGGCGCCTCCAATATAGCGGGCCTCCCGCCTCCAGTCAAAGCCGGGTCGCCCTGGCGACGTGACCGATAACTTATTGATTTTCCTGACTTTGCTGGTGAGCGAGTCGACGGCGGTGGGCCGTGATCATGGCCAGCGCGACGTAGTACGCGACCAAGGCGAGCAGAATCGCCCCCAGCGTGGACCCCAGGGCGAAGGCCTTGAAGAGGGGGGTGAGGGCGTGGGCGAGCCGCCGGAAGTCCGCCCATGACGCGTCGGACAGCGCGGCCGTCAGCTCGCGCATCAGTCCCGGCGGGACTTTCACTCCCAGCAGCCCTGCGCCTGCCATCGTCACCAGCGAGTAGTACGCCGGAAGAATCCACGGCAGGTTCGAGTAGATCCCGAGCAGGACGGCGACTCGATTGAGGTTGAGCGTGAACGCGCAGACCAGTCCGAGCACCGTGTGGAGCCCGAGGAGCGGCGAGAACCCGAAGAAGACGCCTAACGCATACGCCGCGGCCGTCCGTTGCGGCGTGTCGTGCGTGTGGAGGAGGTGGTCCACCCAGCGGCGGAGGTCGGGCGAGGTCCGCATTCGGTTTCAGAAGTGAGCAAAGCCCGAGGGCAGCGGCTCGAGTGAGTGGTTACGTTGGAGCCGGACGCCCGGTTCTCTGGTCAGCTCGCCGATGCGTGTGATTGGCACGCCCCGCGCCTGGCGCCGGACCGTGGCCAGGCGCCCGCGTGCGCGACGCGGCACGGCGAACAGCAGTTCGTAGTCGTCGCCGCCCGAGAGGGCCGCGCCAATCGGATCGCTGCCGGCCTGTTCGAACCACCGGCGCGCGGCGGGCGGGACCGGAATGGCCGACGCGTCAATCAAGGCGCCGGTTCCGCTGGCCTCGGCAATCCGCGCGATACCGTCCGCCAATCCGTCGCTGAGGTCGATGCACGCGTTCGCGGCGCGATTGCGGCCGAGCAGCGCACCGACGCGCGTCCTCGGATCCGGATGCCGGTAGCGAATCACGCACGCCGCCAGGTCGGGATCATCGGGAAGCTGATCGGGACTCGCGATCTGTCGCAGCCACGCGAGGCCCGCCGCAGCCCCCCCGGGGCTGCCGGTCACATACAACTCGTCACCGGGGCGCGCCTCCGCCGCGCGTCAGCACTCTCCGCGGACGGACGGTGCCGGTCAGCGTGACATCCACCATCACCGGCCCCGGCGATTCCGTGATGTTGCCGCCCGCGAGCGTGACCTGATGCGCCCGGGCGATCTCCAGAAACCCGTCGACCAGTGCGTCGAGGTCATCGGCAGACAGGTCGCGCGGCAGCGCCAGCGAGAGCAGCGCCATGCGCGGCGTGGCGCCCATGGCCGCGATGTCCGACAGATTGACGGCAAGCGCCTTCCAGCCGATGTCGGAGGCGGAGCTGAAGCGGCGATCGAAGTGGACTCCTTCGACCAGGGCGTCCGTCGTCAGCACCTCGAGCGCCCCGCGCTCCGGTGCCGCCACCGCGGCATCGTCACCGATGCCGACGTGCAGCCATCCCGGTGGCCGGGGGCACACGAGCGAGGATCTCGGCAATGATGCGACGCTCGCCGAGGTCGGCGACCGTCGCGCTACCGCGCGTATTCAACGGCGCGGGTCTCACGGATGACGGTGACTTTGATCTGACCCGGGTACTCGAGCTCGTTCTCGATCCGCCGGGCGATGTCCTTGGAGAGCCAGACCGTTTCTTCGTCCGACACGCGGTCGCTTTCGACGACGATGCGGATCTCGCGGCCGGCCTGGAGCGCGAACGCCTTGGAGACGCCCTGGAAGGAGTCGGCGATGTTCTCGAGCTTTTCCAGGCGCTTGACGTACGACTCGAGGATGTCGCGGCGCGCGCCCGGGCGGGCCGCCGAGATCGCGTCGGCGGCCTGGACGATCATCGCCTCGAGCGACGGCCAGTCGATGTCCATGTGATGCGCCGCGACGGCCTGGAGCACCGGCTCGCTCTCGCCGTGCTTGCGCAGGAAGTCGAGCCCCAGCTCGAGGTGCGTGCCCTGCAGATCGCGGTCGATGGCCTTGCCGATGTCGTGGAGGAACGCCGCGCGCGCGGCGACGTGGCCGTTGAGCCCGATCTCCTTGGCCATGATGCCGGCCAGGAACGCCACCTCGCGCGAATGGTTCAGGACGTTCTGCCCGTAGCTGGTGCGGAACTTGAGACGGCCCATCAGCCGCAGGACGTCGGGGTGGAGATCGTAGAGGCCCAGCTCGAACGCGGCGGCTTCTCCTTCGCGCCTGACCGTCTCCTCCATCTCCGCCTTCACCTTCTCGACGACTTCCTCGATTCGCGCGGGATGAATTCGTCCATCAGCGATCAGCCGTTCGATCGCCTGGCGCGCGACCTCGCGCCGGAACGGGTCGAAGGAGGAGAGGATGATTGCGCCTGGCGTGTCGTCCACGATCAGCTCGACGCCGGTGGCGGTCTCGAGCGCGCGAATGTTCCGTCCTTCGCGGCCGATGATCCGTCCCTTCATGTCGTCGCTGGGGAGGTCCACGACGGAGACCGTCGTTTCGATGGCGTGTTCCGCGGCGCTGCGCTGAATGGCATCGGTGATGATCTGCTGGGCGCGCAGACCCGCCGTCTCCCGCGCCTCCGCTTCGAGCCGCTTCACGAGGTTCGCGGCATCGCGCCGCGCGTCCGCCTCGATCTGCTTCAGGAGCAGGTCGCGTGCCTCGTCGGCCGTCAGGCTGGCGACGCGCTGCAGCTCACGCTGTCGATCCGCGAGGAGCTGTTCGCTGCGCGTGGCGGCGGCCGCCGCGCGCTGCTGCTGGTCCGCGATCGATCGCTCGCGTGCGCGCAGCTCCTGTTCGAGCTTGTCGGTTGCCGTCAGGCGATCGGCGAGCGCGCGCGTCTTGTCGGCGAGGCCCTGCTCGAGGCCCGCGATTTCCTGGCGCCGATCGCGCGCCTGGCGCTCGGCCTGCGCCATCAGGTCGTGCGATTTCTCGCGCGCCTCGAGCTGCGCTTCCTTGCGGATACCTTCGGCGTCGCGTTGTGCCTGCTGCTGGAGCTGACTTGCCTGCGCTTCGGCGCGCGCCACGATCTCGTCGGCGAGCTGCCGGCGGCTGCCGATCCACCACGCCATGGCGGCGAGCGAGAGCGCGGCGACGAAGGCGGCGAGAATGACGGAGACGGCGGCTGTGCCCATCGCTATATCCTGACGGCCGCGGCCGAGCGCGCCCGCCTCTGCTCCTGAAGCTTCGGCGGGGCCCGCCGAAGCGCCCGCGGCGCGAAGGCGGCCGCGACAGGTCGGGCCGGCGTCTAGTCGGGTGGAACGGCAGATAGGGCCCCGCTTTGCCGTGTGGGGAGGTCGGATGAACCTGCGCAAAGCAGGTGGAACCGCTGTTCAAGCCGCGCGTCAGGCTTCCTCTCGCAGAGGCATGCACACGGCGCGGCGTCGCGATTCTCTTAGATGTAACGTTGGCTCAAACGAGCCTCCGAAACCATCACGCGCAAAGCAGGGAACTCGAACTCCGAAGATCGATCTTAGAATGATCTGCCGATCTGGGCAAGAGGAGTTGCGCCCGCCGCTTCGTCGCCCTGGTTCTCGGCCAGCGCCAGATCGAGCATCCGCTCGAGCTCTTTGGCACGGGTGGTCAGCGACGCGCGCCTGGCCGCGTCTTCGTCCCGCGCGCGGAAGCATTCATCGGCAATATTGAGCGCCGCCAGCACCGCGATCTTCAGCGAATCGCCGGCCGGCGACTCGCGTGACGCCAGCCGCATCTTCGCGTCGACGAACGCGGCCAGCTCCGCGATGTACGCGGTATCGAGGTGGCTGCGGATCGCATACCGCTGGCCGTTGACGTCGACGTGGACGACGCGGGTCGACTGATCCATGTCGGGTTCTAGGTTCTGGGGTTCTCGGGTTCTCAGGTTCTGGTTCCAGGTTCTCAGGTTCTCAGGTTCACGGTTCCAGGTTCGAGGTTCCAGGTTCGTCGCGGGTTCTCCGGCTCCAGGCCTTCTTGAACTGGAACCTGAGAGCCTGAGAACCAGAACCACGAACTTCGAACCCGAGAACCCGCGAACCTGGAACCGAGAACCTGTTACAGGTTCAACGCTTCGATCTGCTTGAGCATGTCGTCGACGCGGCTGCGAATCTGTTCGCGTTCGTCGCGCAACGCCACCAGCTCGGCGCCGGCGCCTTCGGCCTCGGCCACGCGCGTGCGCGCGGCGTCGATGTCGCCCCGAAGCCGCGTGATTTCCTCTGTCGCGCGTGCGTTGTCGCTGCGCAGACGCTCGATCACGCCGATCAGCAGCTTGACCTTCTCCTCGAGCCGATCGATCGCCTCGAACCCCACTCCCTGTGTTGCTACCGCCGCCTTCGCCATGCGTGCCTCTTCGAATCCTTCGGTTGCTCGGCTCAGCCGGTCGACGCTCGGTCTAGCGGCGTTCGGCGCCGTGCTGTGACGCCAGCGCCGCGACAATCCGCACCATCGCGTCGTCGACCTCTTCGTCCGTCAGCGTGCGATCCGCGGAGCGGAACGTCAGACGGAGCGACAGGCTGACTCGCCCGTCGGGCACCCCTTTGCCGCGATACCGATCGAACTCGACGACCTGCACGAGCGTCTGGGGAGCCGCCGAACGGATAGTGCCACGAACCGTCGCCGCAGGCAAGGCGCTATCGACGAGGATCGACAGGTCGCGCACCACCGACGGGAAGCGCGGGAGCGATTCGGCGCGCAGATCGTCGCCGGTCTGCCGCGCCGCGATCGCGTCGAGGTCGAGCTCGAACGCATAGAGCGCTTCGTCACCGGGAATACCGCGCGCGTCGAGAATGGCCGGGTCGAGCTGGCCGAGATGCCCCACGACCTCGGGCGCCTGCACCACCGCCGTCCGTCCGTCGACGAAGTAGGGGAGCGCGGCCGGAGCGAACGTCGACCGTGACGCCGAGCGTCCGGCACAGCGCGTCCACGACACCCTTGATGTCGAAGAAGTCCACCATGTCGCGCACCGCCGGACCAATGCGGCGCGGTGGCGCTGCCGCACCACACGCCGGCAACCGCGCGAACCTCCCCTGCTGGCGAAAAGCGCGTGCCCGTCTCGAACAGCCGGATGTCGCGCCGCTCGCGCCGCCTGTTGTGCGACGCGGCGTCAACGAGCCCCGGCAGGAGCGAGGGACGCAGGGTGTCGTACTTCTCCGACAACGGATTGCGGACACCGACCAGCGCCGCGCCGTTCGCGAAGGGCTCGGCCGCCTGCTTCTCGATGAACGCGAAGGTCATCGCCTCCGACAGGCCGCACGCGGTGAGCACGTGTCGCACCGTGCGATCGCGCAGCGTTCTCGCATCCGGCTCCGGCTGCGGCACTCGCAACGCCGGGAACGTCGGCGGCAGGCCGCGGTAGCCGTCATGACGCGCGATCTCCTCGATCAGGTCCACCTCGCGCAGCACGTCGACGCGAAACGTCGGTACGCCGACCGTCCACACGGTGCCGGCATCCTCCTGGGATGGCCTGGCAGCGCGTGCGACGTGCACATCGAATCCCAATGGCTCGAGGATCGTCGGAACGTCAGCGTCCGGGACGGAGACGCCAAGCAGTCGCCGAACGCGTGACGATCGCAACTCGAGCGTGCGCCGCTCCCGCGGCGCCGGATACCGATCGACCAACGGGCCCAGCGGCTCGGCGGCGCCAATCTGATGAAGGAGCGCGGCAATTCGCGCGATCGCCGCGGGTGCGCGCGTCGATGTCGGCGCCGCGCTCGAACCGCGAAGACGCCTCGGTCTTGAGCCCGAGCCGCCGGCTCGTCCTGCGAACGGACGACGGTCTGAAGAACGCGCTCTCCAGCACCATCGTCTTCGTCGCGGCGCTGATTTCGGACGCCGCCCCGCCCATCACGCCGCCGATGGCCTGCGGCCGGTCGGCATCGGCGATGACCAGCATCCCCGCTTCGAGCGCACGATCGACGCCGTCGAGCGTCCGTATCCGTTCGCCCGCCCGCGCCGCGCGGATGCGCAGCGCACGGCCGGCCAGCCGATCGAGATCGAACGCATGCGTCGGCTGTCCCATCTCGATCATCACGTAGTTCGTGACGTCGACGATGTTGTTGATGCTGCGGAGGCCGGCGGCCTCCAGCCGCTGACGCAGCCAGTCGGGCGAGCCGCCAAGGCGGACGGAGAACATCTGCGCGCAGTAGCGCGGGCAGGCGTCCGCGTCCTCGATCGCGACGTCGAGCGGCTCCGCGTCTTGCGCCGCAGGAACGGTCCGATCCGGGAGCTGCAGCGGCAGGCCGTACGCCGCCGCCGCTTCACGCGCCAGGCCGATGATGCTGAGGCAATCCGGCCGGTTGGCCGTGATCTCGAAGTCGATCACCGGAGGGTCGGGTTCGACCGAGGCCACCTCGAAGCCGCGCAGGCCGAGCGTCGTTGCGACCGCCTCGACCTCGTCTGACACCGGCACGAGCTCGCGCAGCCATTGATACGGGAACCCTCACAGGGGGAACTGCTCCAGGAACCGGAGGTCGTTCTCGTAGAACAGGCGGATATCCTCGACGCCCCACTTGAGCAGCGCGAGCCGCTCGATGCCGACGCCGAAGGCGAAGCCCGTGTAGCGCTCGGGATCGTAGCCGACCGCTTCGAAGACCGCCGGGTGCACCATGCCGCTGCCGAGCACCTCGACCCAGCCGGTCTTCTTGCACATCGCGCAGCCGCTGCCGCCGCACGCGGCGCAGCTGATGTCGAGCTCGGCGCTCGGCTCCGTGTACGGGAAGAAGCTCGGACGGAAGCGCGTGCTGCGGTCCGGCCCGAACAGCTCGCGCGCGAACGTCACGAGCGTGCCCTTCAGGTCCGCCAGCGTCACATCGTCACCCACGACGAGCGCTTCGACCTGCGTGAACATCGGCGTGTGCGTCAGGTCGAGATTGTCGCGACGATAGACGCGGCCCGGCGCGATCAGCCGGACCGGGGGCTGATGCTTTTCCATGTAGCGGACCTGCATGCCCGACGTGTGCGTCCGCAGGAGCGTCGCGGCGAGGCGGCCGGGAGCCGGGATCGGCGACGAGAGGTACATCGTGTCCTGCATGTCGCGCGCGGGATGATCCGCCGGCATGTTGAGCGCTTCGAAGTTGTGGTAATCGTCTTCGAGCTCCGGCCCCTCGACGATCAGAAACCCGAGCCGGAGGAAGATGGACTCGAGCCGATCGCGCAGGACCGTGAGCGGATGTCGATGGCCGAGCAGCGGCTCGCGTCCGGGCAGCGTGACGTCGACGGCCTCGACGGCCGGGCGCTTCCGTCCAAGCTCCTCGAGCTTCGAGGCGATGATGTCCTGGATGCGGAGCTTGAGATCGTTCGCCTCGCGTCCGAGCGCGGGCCGGCAATCCGGCGGCGCCGACGCGACCTCCTTCATGAGATTCGACACCAGCCCGCCCTTGCGCGCGAGGTACTTGTCGCGCAGCGCACGGATGCCCGGCTCGTCCGAGACCGCCGCGAGCTCGCTGTCGAATTGACGGGTGAGGGAGGGGATGTCCATGAACCGGTTCTCGCGTTCTCAGGTTCTCGAGGTTCTCGAGAAAAAGAACCTGAGAACCTGAGAACTCGAGAACCTGTTCTAGGCCCTCGCGGCCGGTTTCGCTCGCGCGTCGGCGGCCGTCTTGACGAGCCGCGCGAACGACGCGGGGGACGAGACCGCCAACTCCGCGAGGCTCTTGCGGTCGAGCGTATTGCCCGCTTTCTTGAGGCCGTTGATGAACTGTCCGTACGTCAGACCGTGCTCGCGTGCGGCGGCATTGATGCGCAGCACCCAGAGGCGCCGGAAATCGCGCTTCTTGCGTCGGCGGCCGGAGAAGGCGTACTTGAGCGCCGTGTCGACGGATTCCTTGGCGCTGCGATACAGCTTGCTCTTGGTCTGATAGAAGCCTTTTGCGCGGCTGAGCAGCTTCTTGCGCTTGGCGCGACGAACATTTCCTCTTTTTACGCGTGGCATGAACCGAACTCCCTCACCTTGAACGCCAGTGTCAGATATCCGGATGTCGGTGTCGGATGTCGGATGGTCGGATCGTCGGATCTTACGTTGAGTCTGCTGGCATCCCGTCATCCGTGATCTGTCATCGCATCCCGACGGCATCCGCCATCTAATCCGGCAACATCAGTCCGCAGCTTGGCCTGATCGGCGGGCGACACGACGACGGTGCCTTTCAGGTGGCGTTTCCGGCTGCGTGTCTTGCTCGTCAGGATGTGCTGCTTGAAGGCCTTGCTCCGCACGAACTTGCCGGTCGCCGTCTTCTTGAATCGCTTGGCGGCTCCGCGATGACTCTTTAGCTTTGGCATGATGATTACGCGTTGCTCTCGGTTTCGCGCGGCTTCGATGGCGGCCGCTTGCCCACGGCCCGTTGCGACAGGATCGTGTGCATCTGGTTTCCTTCCTGGCGCGGCGCCGTCTCCGCGATGGCGACCTCCGCCAGTTCTTCGATCAGGCGCTCGAGAATGCGGCGCCCGATTTCCGGGTGCGCCATCTCGCGGCCTCGAAAGAAGATCGTGGCCTTCACCTTGTCGCCGTCCGAGAGGAAGCGCTCGATGTGCTTCTTCTTGAACTGGTAGTCGTGCTCGTCGACCTTCGGGCGGAACTTGATCTCTTTGACCTCGATCACCTTCTGGTGCTTCCGAGCGGACCGCGCGCGCTTCTGCTCCTGGTACTGGTAGCGCCCGAAATCCATGATTCGACAGACCGGCGGATTGGCCGTGGCCGCAATCTCGACGAGGTCGAGACCCTTTTGGCGCGCGATTGTGAGCGCCTGCGGTGGCGGCATGATGCCGAGCTGCTCGCCGTTTTCGTCGATGACCCGGACTTCCCGGACCCGGATGCGTTCGTTGACCCGCGTGCGATCATCACGCCGCGGACTGCGATCGAATGCGATAACAACCTCCTCTTTACGTGGGGCTCCGCACCACACCCCGGCTCGTCGCTTGCGGGGACCCCTTCGCCCCGCGCCGCTCCTCGCAGGCGCGCCGTGCGCGCCTCGGCAGCGTGTCCAATCCGGGGACGGCGCTAGCTGGCCGCCGCCAGACCCTCGGGCTCGCCCTTGGCGGCAATCTCCGCCTGTGCCTGGCGAATCAGCTCGTCGACCGTGCGCGCGCCCTGGTCCCCGCCGCTGCGGCTGCGGACCGACACGGTGCGCTCGGCCACTTCCCGATCGCCGGTGACCAGCATGTACGGAATCTTCTGCACCTGGGCTTCCCGGATCTTAAAGCCGATCTTCTCCTGACGCTCGTCGAGCTCCACCCGCAGGCCCGCCGCCGCGAGCGCGTCGCGCACCGACCGGGCGTAGTCCGCGTGGCGGTCTGCGATCGGCAGCACACGCACCTGGACCGGCGCGAGCCACAGCGGAAACGCTCCCGCGTAGTGCTCGATCAGGATGGCGATGAACCGCTCGAAGCTTCCGAAGATCGCCCGATGGATGACCACGGGGCGATGCTCGGTATTATCGGCGCCGATGTACTTCAGATCGAACCGCTCCGGCATCTGGTAATCGAGCTGGATCGTGGCGCACTGCCACTGCCGGCCGATCGCATCGGTGATCTCGAAATCGAGCTTCGGCCCGTAGAATGCGCCGTCCCCTTCGTTGACGGTGTACGGCTGGTTCGCCGCGTCCAACGCCTTGCGCAGCGAGGCTTCGGCGTGATCCCATGTCTCGACCGCCCCGAGGAACTTCTCGGGCCGCGTCGCCAGCTTCACCGTGTAGGGCAGCCCGAAGTCGCCGTAGACCCGCCGCACCAGCCGCAGCAGCTGCTCGACTTCGTCGGCGATCTGCGACTCCATCACGAAGCAATGCGCATCGTCCTGCGAGAACTGACGGACGCGCGTGAGGCCGGACAGCACGCCCGACGCCTCGTTGCGATGGAGCGGCGTCTGCTCGTGGAAGCGCAGCGGCAGATCGCGGTAGCTGCGCATCTCGCTGGCGAAGACGAGGAAATGCCCAGGGCAGTTCATCGACTTCAGCGCCATCTCCTCGTTGTCCGACGACTGCACGAGGAACATGTTCTCGCGGTAGAACGACCAGTGACCCGACGTCTCCCACAACGCCTTGTTGTAGATGATCGGCGTCTTCACTTCCTGGTAGCCGGCCGGGAACAGCACGCTGCGCATGTAGTCGGCGAGCGTGTTGTAGAGCGTCGTGCCCTTGCCGAGCCAGAACGTCGCGCCCGGCGCCCACGGGTGGCCGATGAACAGGCCGAGATCACGTCCCAGCCTGCGGTGGTCCCGCTTCTTCGCTTCCTCGATCCGCTGCAGGTGCGCCTGCAGTTCCTTGTCGGAGAGGAAGGCGGTCCCGTAGATCCGCTGCATCGGCTGGTTCTGCGCGTCGCCCTTCCAATACGCGTTCGACGTGTTCAACAGCTTGAACGCCTTGAGGCGTCCCGTGGACGGCACGTGCGGCCCGACGCAGAAGTCGACGAACGTGTCCCGATCCTTGATCGTGTAGCAGGACACGTCCGGCTGACCGGCGGTCTTCTCCTCGATCAGTTGAACCTTGAGCGGCTCGCCCGATCCGTGAAGAAGCGAATCGCCTCCTCGCGCGGCCACATCTGGCGCTCGAACGGCAGATCCTCGGCCGCCAGCGCCTTCATCTTCTTCTCGATGGCGTCGAGATCCTCCGGCACGAACGGCCGGTCCACGACGAAGTCGTAGAAGAAGCCCTCGTCGGTGGCCGGACCGATGCCGCACTGTGCCGACGGAAAGAGGTTGGTCACCGCGGCCGCGAGGAGGTGCGCCGTGCTGTGCCGATAGACGTGCAGCGCGTCCGGCCCCTTGTCCGTCAGGATCTCGACACGCGCGTCCTTCGTCAGCGGACGCGTCAGATCCGTCGGCTGCCCGTCGACGATGGCCGCAATCGCCGCTTTGGCGAGGCGCGGAGAGATCACGGCCGCAACGTCGGCAGGCGTGCTACCGGCGGGCACCTGGCGGACCGACCCGTCAGGAAGTGTGACCGAGACATCGTTCATGAAATCGTGTCGTGCTAAGGGTGCTAACAGGTGCTAACCGTGCTAAGGGTGCTAGTGCTCAGGGTGCTGACGGTGCAAAGGGTGCCAGTGCTCATGGTGCTACGGGTGCTGGTGTCAAAGGTGCCGCCGCAGGCAGCCCCCGCACCCGCGCACCATTAGCACCCTCCAGCACCATCAGCACCAGCACCTTTAGCACGTTAGCACCATCAGCACCCTTAGCACGTCTGAATTCAGTCTGGTAGGCGCGGGTGGAGTCGAACCACTGACCTCCTGCGTGTCAAGCAGGCGCTCTAACCACTGAGCTACGCGCCTATGTCTTGAAAACACAGGCCTTGCCGGAACGATCAGTGTAGCAAAGGCGGAAAAGCGGAGTCAATTACGCGGCGGCCTTTTTGTGAATCCGATCGAGGGCGGCGTCGAGGATCGGATCCTTGGCGGGCGGCGCGTCGCCGAAGTCGGCCTCGGGCTCGTCGACCTCCATGTCAGGCGACAGCCCTTTGCCCTGGATGACCTCGCCGGTCGGCGTGAGGTAGCGGGCGTAGGTGAGCCACAGGCCACGGCCGTCGGGCAGCCGCACGAGCTTTTGAATGCCGGCGCGTCCCAGCGTGCGCTCGCCGATCAGGTCGGCGCGCTTGTTCCCGTCCAGCGCGGCAGCAAACAACTCCGCCGCACCCGACGTGCCCGTCGTGACGAGCAGGGTGACCGGCAACTTGACGGCACCGTCCCCCTTGGCGGCCGCCACCGTTTCGCGCGATGTCTTCTCGTCGCGTCCCGTCTTGATCGCCAGCGTTCCGGACGGCACGAAGATCCGCGCGGCATCCAGGCCGCTCTCGAACGGTCCCTCCGCCGTATGACGGACGTCCACGATCAATGAGGTGGCGCCGCTCTTGGCGAGCTCGTCGGCCTGAGCCTTCAGACGATCGGCGACGCCAGTGCCGAAGGCGGCGATGCGGATGTAACCGACATCGGGCGGAATCATACGGCCCGACACGAGGGCGCCCGGCGTGGTTTCCCGCACGAGATCGATCTGCCGGGGCTCGGCGGCATTCCCTCGAATGACCGTGAGCTGCACTCGAGTCCCTGGCGCGCCGCGGAGGAGACGCGTGCCTTCGAAGACCGAGAGGTCGCGCGCTGGCTTGCCGTCAATCGCGCGCACGTAGTCGCCGGTGTGCAGGCCGGCTTTGGCGGCTGGGGAGCCGTCGCGGGCGGCAATCACCCGCAAATAGTACTGACGCGTCAGCTCGATACCGACATCACCCGCCGGTGTGCCGCCACAGCGCAGCGGTCGTCGAGGCGCAGCCGGACGCTTCGAGCGCCTTCAGATCGGCAGGCGTCAGATAGGCGCTGTCGGGATCCAGGCCGTCGGCCAGACCACGCATCGCCCCTTCCATCACCCGATCGACCTTCGCCTCCTCGACATAGTTGTTGAGGATCAGCGAGACGACGTCCTGGAAGACCCGGAGGTGCTGGAATTCCGCATCGCCCGTCGACGCCTTGCCCAGCAGGCCGCCGACCACGATGAAGGCGAGCACGGGCGTTGAAATCAGCAGGACGGACAGGCGGGTTCGGGTAGTCATGGTTACTGCAGTGCCGCGACGGGCGGCCTCAGGGCCGTTTGAGCCATTGTAAGGGATCCACCGCTTTCCCGTCGATTCGAAGCTCGAAGTACAAGGATGGGTTGCCCGCCGGATTGCGACCCGTCAGGCCGACCACCGACGAGGCATCCACCCGGTCCCCCTTGTGGACCGAGAGGCTGTTGAGGTGCCCGTAGAGCGAATAATCGCGGTCGCCGTGATCGACGATGACGAGGTTGGCGTAGCCGCCGAACTGGTCGGCGAACGCGACGGTGCCTTCGTGAACGGGGTGGACCGGCTTGCCCTCGGAGAGCGAGATCTCGATGCCGTTCCGCTGCATGTCGATCCCGTTGCGCTGCACGCGGCCGAAGCGCTGGCTGAGCACACCGTCGGCCGGCCACGGCAGCGCACCGCGGAAGGGACCGAGCGGCAATCCGACAGCGGGCACGGTCTTGCCCGCCGACATCTGCGCGATGGACGACTGCAGACGCTGCTGCGCCTCTTCGAGCTCGCCGGTGAGTCGCGCGTTCAAATCGCGGCGCGCGTCGATCGACGCCACCAGCGCGGTATGGGCGGCGACGGCGCGGTCCACGGCCGCTCGCGCCTCACGTCCGCGCGCCTGCAGACCCTGCAGCTCCCGGGAACGCTTCTCGAGGACCGCACGCTCCTGCCCGAGCGCCTCGAGCGTCCGCCGATGCTCCTCCACGCGGTCGCGATCGATGCGGTTGAGGGCCGAGGCCGTTCGATACGCCCGCCCCAGGTCCCGGAGATCGCTGACGTCGAGCAGCATGCGCCAGTAGCCCACGCGACCCATCTTGTACAACTGGACCAGGCGTCGCTCGAGATCCGGCGCCTGACGCTCGGCGTCCGACTGCAGCGCCTGCGCTCGCTGCGTCGCGCGTGTGAGCTGCTGCTGCACGCTCGCCGCTTCGCGCTCGATGGCCGCCAGCGCTTCGACCTTGATCTGCCGGTCCACTTCGAGTTTGCGCAGCTCGACGAGCAGCGTCTGCTCCTGCTTCACCAGCGCTTCAGATTCCTTCTGAAGCGCCGCGAGGCGTTCCCCCGCGCGCTTCGACAGCGCTTCCGCTTGCGCACGATCCTGCTCGGGCGCCTGCGCGGCAAGCGATGCGGGGAGCATCAGCACCGCAACGACGGGCAACGGCCCGAACACGACGATCACGAAGCTACGAAGATCACGAAGAAGAAAAAATGGGCTTCGTGTCCTTCGTATCCTCGTGAGCATCGTGCTGGAGTCCGTCATCGTGGCCTCAGTAGAGCGGTTTGCCATCGATATCACTGGGAATCGAGAGCCCGAAATACTTCAGCACCGTGGGAGCGATGTCGATGATGCGCGGCGTCTTGGTGCCCACCGCCCGGCTCGAGATCAGCACGCCGGATGTCTCGGCGAAATCGTAGCCGCCGTGATCGGCGCTCCACTTGCGCGCGTTGGGATAGACGATCCCCTGCGGCGATCCGCCGAGCGTCGTCTGCCAGGACACGCGATAGCCGTCGCTCATGCCGACCTGCAGCTCCGCGGCGTTCTGGATGGTACGGGCCCGTGTAGATGTCGTCTCGTTTGTAGACCGCGCGGATGATGGGCGTGCCATCGTCGGGGTCCTTCAACGTGAGGAGCTTGGCCGCGAGCTCGTTGGCGAGCTGCGTGGCCTCGGCGCCGGGGCTCACGATGCCCTGCGACTCGCGGCCGCGCAGGTTGAAGTAGATTTGCCCGATGCCCATCGCGTACGCGCGCGTCCGGCTCCAGTCCACGTTTTCCCAGAACGTGCCGCCGCCGAAGAGATCCGAGAGCTTCTTGTCGCCCGGCGTCTGCCCATTGAGCACCAGGTAGCCCTGCTGTACGAGCCACGTATCGAGGTTGACCGACTTCCGCCACGTATGGAACCCGTGGTCGGACACGATCATGACGGGCACGCCGGGACCGACGCGCTTGACGACCTCGCCGACGAAGTCGTCCGCCTTCCGGTACACTCGCTCGATCGAGTCGCCGTACGTCGCGGCGAGTGCCGCGTCGTACATCGGATGCTGCGGATCGATCAGCCGCCACATCATGTGCTGCACGCGGTCGGTGGACTCGATCACGCCGACGAGCAGATCCCAGTCCCTGGCGTCGAGCCGATTGAGGATCACGCGCGCGCGGTCGTCGAAGGCCACCATCAGGTCGTCCATGAACGTCTTTTCGTCCATGCGCCCTTCGTTGAGCGGCCACGTCGCTTCGGCCCATCCAAGCGTGCGATAGGCGCCGAGCTGCTTCGCGAGATCCGACGAGAACGACGCGGGCCACGACATCGGCACCGGCGGTGAGTCCGGCTTGAAGTTGACGGGCGACACGTACAGCTGCAGCTCGCTCCCGGCGTTCATCAGCAGCATCTGCACCATGCCGTGCACCCGCACGATCATGTTGACCTTGAAGGTCAGATCGATCCATTTCGTCCACTCGCCCTGCTTGAGCGGAATCGTCTGGCCGTCGATGTCGATCGTCGCGGTCTTTGCCGACCGATCCCAGTGGATCGTCATCGGCAGCCGCACGTCCTGCGTGGCCTGCAGCTCCGCGATCAGCGTGCGATCGCTGTCGCTCAAGGCGGGCCCGCGCGTGCGAACGGCCTCGAGCTGCTGCCGGACAATCGGGCTGGGCGGACCTTCGAGCTCGGTCGTCGCGGTGTCCCCCTCGAAGACGAGATGCTTGAGGATGCCGCCCATCTCGGTGTTCCCCTCCTCGTAGCGGCTCAGATCGGTCGCGTAGTAGGAGAACGTGCCCATCGTGCCCCGGATATCGGGCAGCGGAAGGCCCGACAACAGCTCACCGTCGGGGACTTCTTCCGGAGGAAAGGTGACCGGCACCGTCAGGATGTCGGATCGCACACCGGCGCGTCCGCCCAGGACCCAGAACGAGGTTCCGCCGCGCGTCGATTCGAGCTTGGGCTTCGAGATCGGAAAGTAGTTGAACAGGAACTTCGGCGGCGTGCGCTTCACCATCCCGAGGTCGGGAAGGTAGGTGGACGTGTCGCGGACCAGGAAGTCGTAGATGTTGTGCTTGCCCGCGTTCACCCCGGTGGCGAACGAGGCCCACGCCGTAGGGGACTCAGGCGAGTGTGTGGTGCCGAGTGGATAGAAGCCGCCCTGATGCGCGAGCTTCGCGAGGTTCGGCAGCTTGCCCTCGGACATCCATCGCTCGACCAGATGCGGATCCATTCCGTCGAAACCCAGGATGACGAGCTTCTGGGAGTACTTCGATGGCCCGCGCCGTGCGCCGCTCGAACAGGCAAGAAGGAACGTGGCCGCGAGCGCGACGGCCATGGCGCTCGCGCGTGCGAACTGTTTCATGGAATCGGTCGATTATAGCGTGTCGTGCGGGCCGATTGAGCCCGCCGGACGGTGTGGTACTCTCGTGGTGTGCGGGCGCTTGGCGTCGATTATGGCGAGCGACGGATTGGGCTTGCGCTGTCTGACCCCACGGGTCTGCTCGCGTCACCCTGGAAGACGGTCATGAATGCGGGTAGTGTGAGCCGCGCCGCACAGCAGCTCGTGGATGAAGCCCGTCGGCTCCGCGCGGAAGAGGACGGGCTCTCCACCATCGTCATCGGCCTGCCGCGGCGCCTCAACGGAGAGGCGACGACGCTCACCGGCCAGGTCCGGCAGTTCGCTTCGATCATCACCGCAACCGTTGACGTGCCCATCGTGCTCCAGGACGAACGGCTGACCAGCTCCGAAGCCGACGAGCTCCTCGCGCGCCGCGAACGCGACTGGCGCCGACGGAAACGCAGTGTCGACGCCGTTGCCGCAGCGCTCATCCTCCAGGACTATCTCGACAGCCACCGACCCGTCGCCGCCGCTTCCGACGACGACCTCGCATGAAGCGACTCGCGGCCGTCGTCCTCGTCATGCTGCTCGCGTCGGCAGGCGCGGGCCTCTGGTTCTACTCGGGCGTCGACCGGCCGTACAAGGGTTACGACGCGCCAGAGCAGTTCGTCGAGATTCCACAGGGTGCCGGACCCGCCGCGATCGGCCGCCGCCTCGTCGAATCGGGCGTCGTTCGCAGTCGCACGACGTTCCGGCTCGCACTCTGGCTGACAGGGGACGGACGACGGCTGCAGGCGGGGGAGTATCGGTTCGATCATCCCGTCAGCGCGCGACAGGCGATTGAGAAAATCGCCCACGGCGACGTGTTCGTTCAGCCGATCACGTTCCCCGAAGGCCTGACGATCAAACAGATGGGCGCCGTGTTCGAGTCGCGCGGATTCGGGACGGCCCAGGCGTTCGTGAAGGCCGCCCAGAACGCAGCGCTCGTGAGCGCCCTCGATCCGGATGCGCGCGACCTCGAAGGCTACCTCTTCCCAGACACGTACACGCTGCCGCGGAAGGCAACCGCCGATCAGCTCGTTGCGAGGATGGTCCAGGAATTCGAGAAAGCGCTGACGCCGGAGATTCGACAGCAGGCCACCGCCCGCGGCCTCGGGGTCCGGCAGCTCGTGACGCTGGCATCGATCGTCGAAAAAGAAACCGGCCGGCCGGACGAGCGGCCGATCATCGCAGCGGTCTACTCCAACCGTCTTGCAGTCGGGATGGGGCTGCAGTGCGATCCGACGGTCATCTATGCGCTGGAACGCGTGGGCCGCTACACCGGCAACCTGACGCGGGCCGACTTGCAGTTCGACTCGCCCTACAACACGTATCGCTACGCCGGGCTGCCGCCAGGACCGATTGCGTCGCCGGGCCACGCCTCGCTCGCCGCAGCCGCGGCGCCGCAGGACGTGCCGTACCTGTACTTCGTCAGCCGCAACGACGGATCGCACGCCTTCGCGACGACGCTCGACGAGCACAACCGCAACGTCCAGCAGTACCAGGTGAAGTACTTCAGGGAGCAGAGACAGAGGAAGCGGTAAAAGGCAGAAGGTAGAAGGTAGTACACTTGTTGCCTTCTGCATTTTACCTTTTGCCTTAAGTAGCCGCCCCGCCCCATTTCAATTTGCTTCGCAGCAGATGGAAGTACGTTCGCGCGGCGGACTTCACGACCCGGAGCGGACGTGGGGCGCGCGTGATGGTCACGGTGTCGGCCGCGCGCAGCGGGAAGCCGGCCTGGCCGTCGAACGTCACGAAGACCTCGTCGTTCGATTCCATGATCGGCCGCACGTGCACCTCGGACGAGGCTGGGATCACGATGGGGCGGTTGGTCAGCGTGTGTGGAGCGATTGGCGTGAGCAGCATCGCATCCACGGCGGGGTGAACGATCGGTCCGCCGGCGGCGAGGTTGTACGCTGTCGATCCGGTCGGCGTGGCGACGATCAGGCCGTCCGCGCGCACGCGCGTGACGGGATCGCGGCCGACGGCGACCGCCATCTCGACGATGCGCGAGAGCGCTCCTTTCGTGATGACGATGTCGTTGAGGACGATATGGTCCTCGAACACCTGACCGTCGCGCGTGGTCGACGCTCGCAGCATCGCGCGTTCCTCGATCACCGCCGTGCCGGCGAGCACGGCCTCGAGTGCGGGATACAACTCCGGCAGCGTGATCTCCGTCAGGAAGCCGAGGCTGCCGAAATTCACGCCGAGGATCGGCACGTCGACGTCCGCGCGCGCGATCCGGCCGGCCATGCCGATGAACGTGCCGTCCCCGCCCAGCACGACGATGACGTCACACTCGCGAGGCAGCTCGTCGCGCGTGCTCGTCGGCCGTCCGGACGGGAGACCGGCGAGCGACGCGGTTTCGGTCTCGAACACCGCCCGTACGTTGCGCGCCTCCAGCCAGCCCGCCAGCTCGGCGAGGACACCGGCGGCGGCGTCGAGTCGACGCTTCGCCACCAATCCGACACGGGAGACAGGTTCTCGAGTGCTCACGTTTCTTCAGGCAGTTCTCAGGTTCTCGGTCGTCAGGTTCTCGGTGCGGCGGAGGTGCAGGAAGAACTCGCGGTTTCCCTCGGCGCCAGCGATCGGCGACGGCGTGTCGCCGGCGCGCGTCAATCCTAGCTTACTTGCCGCGTCGGCGACCTCCTCGATGACCCGCGCGTGAACGATCGGGTCGCGTACGAGCCCGCCTTTTCCGACTTCGGCGCGGCCGGCTTCGAACTGAGGCTTCACGAGCAGGACCAGGTGCGCGCCCGGACGCAAGCAGCGGCGTCAGCGCGGGCAGGACTTGACGCAGTGAGATGAACGACACGTCAACGGTGATGAGATCGAAGGTGCGGGCCGTCGCAGGAAGCTGTTCCGCGGTCAGCGTCCGCGCGTTCAGCCGCTCGAGGACGACCACGCGCGGATCGTTTCGAATCTTCCAGTCGAGCTGACCGTGACCGACGTCGAGCGCCACCACGAGTCCCGCTCCGCGTTGAAGCAGAACATCCGTGAATCCACCGGTCGAGGCGCCGACATCGAGCGCCTGATACGCCCGTCGGATCGATCGCGAAGGCCTCCAGCGCATGCGCCAGCTTGAGACCGCCCCGCCCGACATACGGATGATCCGGCTGCAGGAGGCGCAGCTCGCTCTCGACTCCCACGGCGGTCCCCGCCTTGGACACGATCTGACCGTCTACCTGCACCTGACCCGCGAGGATCAGCGCGCGTGCGCGCTCGCGCGATCCGGCCAGCCCGCGCTCGACGACCAGCGAATCGAGTCGTAGCGCGTTTCACGTCGTTCGGGTCAACACCCAGTCGGCGATCGCGGGCAGCTGGCCGCCGATGCCCGCGGCGTGCAGCGCGGCCAACCCGCGGTCCACGCTCGCTGCCGCCAGCGCACGCGATTCCGCGCACGCCGTAGAGCGCAGGGTAGGTGGGTTTGCCAGCCGCCGCGTCCTTGCCGGCGGTTTTGCCGAGACTGGCCGCTGCGCCCTCGACGTCGAGAATGTCGTCGACGATCTGGAAGGCCAGACCGAGCTCTCTGGCGAACGCCTCGATGGCCCCGAGCTGATCGCCGGTCGCTCCGGCCATCACCGCGCCCGACGCCGCCGCCGCGCGGATGAGCGCGCCGGTCTTTCGCGCGTGCATGCCGCGCAGCCCCTCCGCATCGAACGACGCGCCGGCGCCGGCGGCCGCAGAGATCGATAGCCTGGCCGCCAACCATTCCGCACGCGCCCGCGGCCTCCGCAACAATCCCCACCGCACGAAGCTTTCGTTCGCTCAGGACGGTCGGCGGAATGCCCGGTACCTCCCGTGGTTCGCGCGCGAGATGCACGAACGCTTCCGTGAGCAGTCCGTCACCGGCGAGAATCGCCAGGCCTTCGCCGTAGACGACGTGGTTGGTCGGTCGGCCTCGCCGCAACGTGTCGTCGTCCATGGCCGGCAGATCGTCGTGGACGAGCGAGTAGGTGTGAATCAGCTCGAGGGCGCACGCGGCCGGCATCGCTGCCGTGCGTGCGCGTTCCAGATGATCGGGATCGGTGGCTTCAGCCGCTGCAAGCGCCAGCATCGGCCGAAGGCGCTTGCCGCCGGCCAGCAGGCTGTAGCGCATCGCGTCTGCCAACGGCGCAGGGCACGCGGGAGACGCTGGCAGTGCCGCGTCGAGCGCCCGTTCGACCTCGACCCGCCGCGCGTCGAGCCACGCGTGGAGATCCGACGAGGCGCTCACCGGTGACGGTCGCCCTCGTCGTCGGCCCCCAGGCCCAGCGCCGCTGGAGCCGGCCGGACTTCTCCACGGTCGTTCAGAATCTCGATGCGGTGTTCCGCCTCTTCCAGCTTCGAATGGCAGAAGCGCGAGAGCTGGACGCCGCGCTCGAACAGCGCGAGCGACTTCTCGAGCGCGAGGTCGCCCTGCTCCAGCGTTTTGACGATCGATTCGAGCTCGGCGATCGCCGACTCGAAGTCCTTGATTGTTGGATCCATCTCGCTCTTTCGAAAACGATCCCGTCAGGTCTGCGGATCGACGTCTGGAGCCTCTGCGTTCACGAGTCGTTTCTCCACCCGGCAGTCGAGCTCGCCGCGGGAGAGCGTCAAGTGCACGGCATCCCCCTCGCTGACGGCGTCTGCGCTGCGGATGATGGCCGATCGGTCGTCGGTCCAGCAGACCGCATACCCGCGCGCGAGCACCGCCAGCGGACTGAGGCTTTCGAGCCGGGCCGCCAGCGCGCGAAACTCGGCGTCGGCGCGATGGCGTCGCCGATCGGCGGCCGCTTCCATTCGCGCCTGCACCCCCGTCAGGCGGCCGTGGATCGATGCCAGCCGTCGCGGAAGATCGTGCGCCTCGAGGCGCTGGGCGAGCGACGCGAATCCGCGCCTCCTGCCCGCGACGACCTTTCGCATCGCACCCGTCAGTTGGTGCGTGGCCTCCGTCGCGTGGCGCCCACGCATCGCCAATCGAGCGGTGAACGCCGCAAGCCCACGCCGGCTCACCAGCAGATGCACGGCGGTCTGGCGCCGCTGCAGACCACTCCGCACCGCGGCCTGCAGGCGGCCGGTCAGCCGATCGATCCGGCTGCAGAACTCCTCGTGCGCCGCGACCACCATCTCCGCGGCCGCTGACGGCGTTGGCGCGCGCACGTCCGCGACGAAGTCCGCGATCGTCACATCGACTTCGTGGCCGACCGCCGACACGATTGGCACAGGCGCCGCGGCAATCGCGCGGGCGACGCGTTCCTCGTTGAAGGCCCACAAGTCTTCGACCGACCCGCCGCCGCGCCCGACGATGATCACGTCCACGCCATCGACGCGACACAGCGCGGCCAGCGCGCGGGCCACTTCGTCCGCGGCTCCGTCTCCCTGCACGCGTGCCGGACGTGATCAGCAGGTTGGCGCGCGGCGCGCGCCGCCGCAGCACCTTCACGATGTCGCGAATGGCCGCGCCGTCGAGGGACGTGACAATGCCGATGCGGCGCGGAAGGGCGGGAAGCGGACGCTTGCGTTGCGCATCGAAGAGCCCTTCGGCCTGGAGGCGCCTCTTCAACTGCTCGAACGCGAGCTGGCGCGCGCCGACACCGTGCGGCTCCATGTGCTCGCAGACGAGCTGATACTCGCCCTTGGGCTCGTAGACGCTGATCCGCCCGCGGGCGATGACGTGAAGGCCGTCCTCCGGCTTGAACCGCAGGTATCGCAGGGCGGTGCGGAACATCACCGCCTTCACCTGTGCGGTGTCGTCCTTGAGCGTGAAGTAGACGTGCCCGGTGTTCCACACGCGGCAGTTCGACAGCTCGCCTTCGACCCAGACATCGCCGATGCCCGTTTCGAGCATCCGGCGGATCGCGGCCGTCAGCTCGGCGACCGTGCAGACGCGCCGCTCCGGACGCGCCGGGGTCGCGGTGACCTCGCGCTCCGGGTCTTCGTCCTCGAACGGAATCGAAAACAGATCCGCCACGCTTTGATCGTGCTCCCGTTCAGCTCCGGATTGTCGCGCCGGCCGCGAGGGCGTCGACCTCGGCGGCCGACAGATTGAGCCGCTCGATCGCCGTCGCACGCCCGGTCGCCTGATCGGCGGTGATGATGACCGCGTTGAGCCGCCCCGCGCCCCCGGCGGGCTCGAATTTCGTCGGCAGCCCGCTGAGGAAGCGGCCGAGCGCCGCGTCGATACTGACGCCGATGATCGAGTCGTGCGGCCCGGTCATCCCGGCGTCGGTCAGGCACGCGGTGCCTTTCGGCAGGATCCGTTCGTCAGCCGTCTGCACGTGCGTGTGCGTGCCGAGCACGGCGGTCACGCGGCCATCGAGATGCCAGCCCATCGCGATCTTCTCCGACGTGGCTTCCGCGTGGAAGTCGACGATGATGACGCGCGTCTTCGCGCGAAGGGCCTCGATCTCCTCGAGGACCACCGCGAACGGATCGTCGAGCGGCTGCATGAAGATCCGTCCCATCACGTTCACGACGCCGACAGGTTCGCCCGTGCGCGTCTGTCCCAGATACCGGCCGTGCCCCGGCGCGCCCGACGGAAAGTTCGCCGGCCGCAGCAGCTTCGGATGTCCCGGGAAGTAATCCAGGACTTCCTTCTTGTCCCAGACATGATTCCCCGTCGTCATGACGTCGACGCCGTACTTGAGGATCGTCTCGGCGATGTCGCCGGTGATGCCGAAGCCGGCGGCGGCGTTCTCGACGTTGGCGACGACGAAATCGAGCGACTCGCGTTCGATCAATGCCGGCACGGCCTGTCGCGCGATCTCCCGCCCCGGCCGGCCGAAGATGTCGCCGATGAAGAGGATGCGCATGACTACGCGCGGACGGGGATTCGGATTTCGCGACCGCGGCGATCGTCGATGCGCGGCACGGAGACGCGCAACTCGCCGGTGCTCAGCGTCGCGACGGCCCGCTCCGCGTCGAAGGATCCGTCGAGGCGGACGATCCGCGCGAACCGGCCAAACGCGCGTTCGGCGACATGGAACGCCGCCTCGAGCCGGTGCGCGCAGTTGGGTGGCGGCTTGTGCCCGGCGACGAGGAGCACGCCGCGTGAAAAGACCACGCGCACGGTCGCGGCCGGTACGCCAGGCAGATCCATCAGTATCTCCACGCCGGTCGCGGTTTCCAGCACGTCGACGGGAGGTGAGCATTCGACGGCGCCGGACGCATTCGACAGGCTCCGCCTCGCGCCAGACGGCCTCGAACAGCCGCCGGACATCCTCTGGAAGATCCTGTGGTTCGAAGTGGATACGCGCCACTGGCGGATTCTAGCATTTCGAGCGGCGAGCGAGCCTCGGCAAGAATATGAGTGTTACATAATCATATAACATGCTTGACAGTAGCTCATAAATTGGTACAATCGCTCTAGTGCTCGGGATTCCCGGAGAACTGGGGATCGGAGCCCTTGAGAGAAAAGTGAAGAAGGCCTCGAAGTAAGGAATAAGGAAGGAAGAAGGAGGACGTCGCAATGACTCTTGTTCGGTGGAATCCAGCTCGGGACTTGGCAACGATGGAAATCGATCGGCTGAACCGTATGTTCGGCGATTTCTTCGACCTGCCGGCGCACCGCTCCTGGGTGCCTGCCGTGGACGTGTATGAGACCGACAGCCACGAGTACGTCATCAAGGCGGAGCTCCCCGAGATCAACCGGGAAGACATCAGCATCACGTTCGACAACAACGTGCTGAGCGTGAAGGGTGAGCGGAAGGTGGAGCAGCGAACGGGCGGGACCGTGCATCGGCTCGAGCGTCAGTACGGCACGCTTCGTGCGATCGTTCGCGTTGCCGCGGACTGTGGACGGCGGTCGCATCAGCGCCAACTACAAGGATGGCGTGCTCACGATTCGCATGCCTCAGCGCGAGGACGCGAAGCCGAAGCAGATCGAAGTCACAGCGTAAGCCGGGATCCGGGAGGCGGACCGCGGGGATCCGGGATGCGCGAATCCCGGTTTCCGCGTCCGCGACCCGATTCCGGATCACGCATCCCGCCTACCGGATCCCGGCGTACCGAGCAGTGCTCCACCCGCTGCCGCGGCTCGCGCTCCGCGGCATTTTCATGTACGCTTCTCGGGCCATGTCCGACGCTATCGATCCGCACGACGCCGCCGAGGCGCCTGCGCAGGAGCCCGCCGCGCCAATCACCAGTCGCTTTCTCTTCGTTGACGTCGCGGCGCAGCGCGCGAAACAGCTTCGTCGCGGCGCGCTGCCGCGTATCGAACGCCTCGCCGGCCGGTCCGCACAAGCTCGAGCGCCTCGCGATGGAAGAAGTCCGCATCGGCGCCATCCACTACACGCTGCCCGAAGCGGTCAAAGGCCTCATCCGTTAGGAACGCTCGTCGGGTCCAGGGACCTCAGCCTGCCCAGTTGGGAACTTCTCCGCGCGCCGCGGCGTAATTCGCCTTTAGGGACCACCAGGAGGCTGCCGATGCTCGCACTGATTGGGCTCGGGATTATCGCCACCGTGCTCTTCGCCGGGGTCGTCGTCCTGCTCACCGTGGTGAAGCTGGCGATCCGGCTCGTTCTGCTGCCGCTCCTGCTGATCAAGTGGCTCGTCGCCGGCGTGCTGTTCACCGTCCTCGGACCGATCCTGCTGGTCGTCGGCCTCGTGCTCTTCCTGATCGTCGGCTTCTCGATGCTGGTGCCGCTGATGCCGTTCCTGGTCGTCGGCATGCTCGCGTGGCTGCTGGTGCGGGCGAATCGCCGGCCGGTGATCGCCTAGCTGGTTGCTGGCAACGCACCCGGTCAGGCCGTCGTGTCCTTGATGAACACGACGAGCCGTCCAACTTCCTGAAACCCCAGACTCCGCGCGAGCGTCAACGACGCCTCGTTGTCGATCGTCGAGCCCCAGACCGGGCGATCGTCCCGTTTGCCACATGTGGCGCGTCATCGCTCGCACGGCGCGTCCTCCGTAACCGTGACGGCGATGATCCTCGAGCGTCTCGATCGAGATATCCCACCACCGCTCCGTTCTGAGCGCCGGATAGCAGAACGACACGGGAAAGTGGCCGGCCCAGGCCGCGGCCATCGGTGTGGGCTCGAGCGGAGGCGGAATGTCCCGGTCGGGCAGCTCGCCGGGAACGAATCGCGCGGCCGTGCGTCCCCGAAGCGCGTTCACGAGTTCCCGCCGCAGGCGGCCCGGCACGTGCGCAAGCGGCGGCGCATCGGCGGCGGAGAAGATGCGCGTGTCCTCGTCGATGCCGGCATCCCACTCGGGGCGAGCCGGCAGCGTATGCAGCAGCGCCATCGTGCGCTTCCATCCGGCCAGCGCGCCCGCGGCGTGCCGCGCATCGCCGGGCTGACAGAGGACGGTGACGAGCCCGTCGAGTGCCCGCACGACGTCGATGATGAGTGGACGCGGCGGCCGGCCGACAATCGACACCAGCGCGGCATCCGGTATCGACACGACGAATCCATCTGCGGCGGATTCCGGCTCCGGCGCGAAGCTCACGTCCGCGCGACCCGACAGCAGCATGCCGCGCGTGTCCACGCGCCAGGGATCGTCGGGAACGCGCTCGAGCGCGACGTCGATCATGGGGTGATCACGCGGCGAAGACCGGCGGTCGCTCGTTCCACCACGCCGCGCGTCGCTCGATGGCGTCGGCGGCGCGCAGGAGCGTCGCTTCGTCGAACGCTCTCGTCGTCAACTGCAGGCCGACCGGCAGGCGCTCGGGCGTCAGCCCGCACGGAATGCTGATGGCGGGCAGGCCCGCGAGCGGCGCGCCGACGGTGAAGACATCCGACAGGTACATCTGCAGCGGATCGTCAGTGCGCTCGCCGAGCCGGAACGCCGGGCTCGGCGTGGTCGGGAAGGCCACGGCATCCACGGACGCGAACGCCTCGTCGTAGTCGCGACGAATCAGCGTCCGGATCTGCTGAGCCTTGAGATAGTAGGCGTCGTAGTACCCGGCACTGAGGACGTACGTGCCGATCATGATTCGCCGCTTGACCTCGGCGCCGAACCCGTCGCCGCGCGTGCGGTCGTACATCTCGCGCACTGATGCGGCCGCCACGCGCGACCCGTAGCGGACGCCGTCGAAGCGCGCGAGGTTGGAGCTCGCTTCGGCCGGCGCGACCAGGTAGTAGACGGGAATCCCCATCGCGGCATGCGGGAGCTGGACGTCGCTGATCTTCGCGCCTGCGGCCGACAGCTCGGCGAGCCCTTTTTCGAACGCCGTCAGCACCGCGGCATCGACGCCGTGCTCGAGCAGGTGACGCGGAACACCGATCCGGACGCCACGGACGTCGCCGGTCAGCGCCGCGGCGTAATCGGGCACCGGAATCGCCGCCGTCGTCGCGTCGAGCGGATCCGCTCCGGCGATCACGTTGAGCAGCACCGCGGCATCGCGCGCCGACCGCGCGAACGGGCCGATCTGATCGAGCGACGATGCGAAGGCGATGAGGCCGTAGCGAGACACCCGGCCGTAGGTCGGCTTCAGGCCGATGACTCCGCAGAGCGCTGCCGGCTGGCGGATGGAGCCGCCGGTGTCGGAACCGAGCGCAATCGGCACCAGGCCCGCGGCGACCGCGGCTGCCGAGCCGCCCGACGACCCTCCCGGGATGCGATCGAGCGCCCACGGGTTGCGCGTCGGGCCGAATGCCGAGTGTTCCGTGGACGACCCCATGGCGAACTCGTCGCAGTTGGTCTTGCCGACGATGACGGCGCCGGCCTGTTCGAGGCGTCGCACGACGGTGGCGTCGTACGGCGGGATGTATTCGCGCAGCACGCGCGATCCCGCCGTGGTCTTGACGCCGGCGAGACAAAGGTTGTCCTTGATGCCGATCGGCACGCCGAGGAGCGGCTTGTCGGGATGCGTGCGCTCGCGATCCGCGATCGCGGCGCGTCCTTCAGCCCGCGACGGAGATAACCGTGTGGAACGCGTGGAGGTGCGAATCGTGCGCCGCAATCGCGCTGCAGCGCCTGACGGCAGAGATCGACCGCCGACACCCGGCCATCCGCGACGGCCGCCCGAATCTCCGCGACGCCGTACGCGCCCCTCATGAGCCCAGGACCCGTGGTACCTTCACGAGACCGCGCGCGCGGTCGGCGTCCGGCGCCTGCGTGAGGATGAGGTCGCGGTCGAGCGACGGCTGCTCCTCGTCGGCTCTGAGTGGCGCCAGTGCCGCTGGGACGGCGATGTGCGCCGTCGGCGGCACGCCGGAGGTATCGATCTGCTGGAGCTGCTCCGCGTACGCCAGAATGCTGGCGAGCTGCTCCGCAAAGCGCGAGACCTCTGACTGCGGAGAGATCGAGGCGCGCGAGCGCGGCGATGCGCTCGATGTCGGCGCGTGTCAGGCTGTCGGACATGCGACGGATGGTACACCAATGAACAGGACGGCGGCGGTTGCCGGCACGTGGTATCCGGGGACGGCGGGAGCGCTCGCACGCGAGGTGGATCAGTATCTCGGCGCCGTTGGCGTCGTTCCGTCGGGCCGCATCGACGCGATCATCGTGCCCCACGCGGGGATCATGTTCTCCGGTCCCGTTGCGGCGCACGCCTACCGCGCGGCAGCCTCGGCGGGCCCCTACGATGCGGCGCTCCTCGTCGGACCCTCGCACTTCGTCGCGTTCGACGGCGTCGCGCTCTATCCGTCCGGTGCATTCGAGTGTCCGCTTGGTCCCGCGATCATCGACGAAGCCCTCGCCGCCGAACTGATCTCGCCGTCCAGCGTGATTCGTCCGCTTCCCACCGCTCACAGCCGCGAGCACTCGCTCGAAATGCAGCTGCCGTTCCTCAAGCGGCGTGCTGCCGGATCTGGCCATCGTGCCGTTGCTCATCGGCTACCAGACGCGCCGACACGATCGAGCAGCTCGCCGCGGCCCTGGCGCACGTCTCGACGACGAGGCGGCTGCTGCTCGTCGCGAGCAGCGACCTGTCGCACTATTTCGACGCGGACACGGCAGCACGTCTCGACAAGCGCGTGCAGGATTGTGTGGCGGCATTCGACACGGACCGGCTGCTCGGCGCTTTTCGAGCAGTACCCGGAAGGAGAGCGCGGCCGCTACGTGGCGTGCGGTGGCGGCGCGATCATCGCGGTCATGATGGCCGCCAAGGCGCGCGGGGCCAAGGCCGCGCGCGTGCTGAAGTACGCGCATTCGGGAGACGTGTCGGGCGACAACAGTGGGGTCGTGGGGTATCTGGCCGGCGCGTGCGGGGATTTTCTCGATGCTCACTGACGCCCAGCGGCACGCCGTTCTCGAGGTCGCGCGCGCGGCGGTCCACGCAGAGGTGACCGGCGGTCCGCCACCGGCGACGGCGGAGATCGATCTGCCCGAGGCAACGCGGCGCATTCGTGACGTTGAAACGCCACGGCCATCTCCGCGGCTGCCTCGGGACCCTCGAGTGCCGGCAGCCGCTGGCAGAGGAGGTGGCGCGATGTGCGGCGAGCGCGGCGCGCGAAGATCCCCGGTTCGCACCCGTCGCCGTCCCGGAGCTCGCAGATCTCGACGTCGAAGTGTCGGTGCTCGGGCCCCTCGAACCGATCGATCCGTTGGATCCCGACGCCATCATCGTTGGCCGGCACGGCCTCGTCGTCGAGCGCGGGACGCATCGCGGTCTGCTGCTGCCGCAGGTGGCCCCGGAGTGGGGATGGACGCGCGATGAGCTCCTGGCGCAGACCTGCCGCAAGGCGGGCCTCGCCGAGGATGCGTGGCGGCACGGCGCCCGCGTCTATCGCTTCGAGGCCGACGTCTTCGGCTGACGCATCAGCCGTCGCAGGATCGCCAGGTTGCGGCGGTCGAGCGGATCGACGTCGCTGCGGCGCCGGCTCTCTGCGGTGTCCAGCTTGGGCGTCTCGAGCAGCATCGGCAGCCCGCGAAACCGCCGATCGGTGAGGATCCGCCTGAACGGCTCGAGCCCGAGGCAGCCTTTGCCGATGTGCTCGTGCCGATCCACGCGGCTGCCGCACGGCTTCTTGGAGTCGTTCAGATGAAACGCCTTCAATCGCGAGAAGCCGACGATCGCGCCGAACGCCCGGAACGTCTCCCGGTAGCCCGCTTCCGAGCAGATGTCGTATCCCGCGGTCAGCAGATGGCACGTGTCGAGGCATACGCCGACGCGCGGCGAGCCGCCCAGCATGTCGATGATGGCCGCGAGGTGTTCGAACCGGTGACCGAGGTTCGTGCCCTGTCCCGCCGTGTGCTCGAGCAGAAGAAGCGTGCGTCCGTCGGGCCGTGACGCCAGAACCTCCGCGAGGCCTTCGGCAATGAGGCGCAGCCCGTCCGCTTCCGTTCCCGTCGTGAACGATCCAGGATGCATGACCAGCCCATCGAGGCCGAGCATCTCCGCGCGATCGAGCTCTTCTCGAAGCGCGTCGATCGACTTCCGGCGCAGCGCACCATCGGCAGCGGCCACATTGATCAAGTAGCTGTTGTGCGCGACGACGGGATGGATCCCGGTTTCCTGTACACGCCGCCGGAACAGCGCGATCTCCTCGTCCGGCAGTTCCCGCGCGCGCCACTGGCCGGCCGACTTCGTGAAGATCTGCAGGGCGTCACACCCGCTGGCCGCCGCCCGGTCAACCGCGCGCGGCAGTCCGCCCGCGATCGACAGATGGGCACCGAGTCGTGGCACGGGTCGATCGTAGAATGTTCAATGTTGAATGTTCAATGCTCAATGCGTCCTGATTCTCGACTCGCCCGAGCTGATTGGAGCCGCGCTTGCCGCGCTCGTTCTGACAGCCGGATCCTCGACGCCCGCGGACGCGTGGGGCTTCACCGCGCACAAGTTCATCATGGACCGCGCGATCACGCTCCTGCCGCCGGAGATCCGGCCGTTCTTCGAGCAGTACCGCACGACGGTCGTCGAACACGCGATCGATCCCGACACGTATCGCACGATGGGATTCGTCGAGGAGCCGCCCAGGCATTTCCTGGACATGGACGCGTACGGCCCGCCGCCGTTCACGGCGTTGCCGCACGACTACGACGCGGCGGTTGCCAAGTTCGGCAAGGACGTGGTCCTCAAGAACGGCGTGCTGCCGTGGCGCACGCATGAAATCGCGGATCGTCTCCGCGACGCCTTCAAGCAGACGACGCCGTTCGCGCGTGACGACATCAAGCTCTTCTCGGCCGTCATCACGCACTACATCGGCGATGCGTTTCAGCCGTTTCACGCCGCGCTGAACTACGACGGGCAGCTCACGGGACAGCAGGGCGTCCACTCGCGCTTCGAGGCGGAGCTCTTCGAACGGTATCAGGACCGGCTGCACGTGACGCCGGAACCCATAACGACCGTCGAGAACGTGCGCGACTTCACGTTCGCGGCGCTGACCGACAGCTTCCGGCAGGTGGACGACGCTGCTGGCGGCGGACCGCGCCGCGGCAGCTGGCCGGACGGCCTACGACGACGAGTACTTTGCGAAGTTTTTCGCGCGGCGCGCAGCCGATTCTGGAGCGGCGGATCGGAGGCGCGATCACCGGCGCGGCGTCCGTCATCGCCAGCGCCTGGATTCAAGCCGGAAAGCCGGCGCTGCCGGCCACGGCGCCGCCACGATCGCCGAGACCGATTCGACAGGTGCCGTGAACGGAGGCGCTCAGCTATCAGCGGTCAGCTATCAGCTGTCAGCTGTCAGCGTCATCTCGCGTCGGTCCTCGGTCCACGTCCTCCGGCCGCAGCCGGCGCTCGACGGCTCGTTCGACGGGCTGCAGGATCAGCAGGACCGCAAGCGTCACGATCGCCACCGATCATCGCGAGGTGATATTCGCCGGCGCCGGCCGCCACGCCGAGCGCGGCATTGACCCAGACGGTGGCTGCGGTCGTGAGGCCGTGCACGCCGCTCCGATTCCGCAGGATCGCTCCCGCTCCGAGGAAGCCAATGCCCGTGACGATCTGGGCGGCGATCCGGCCCGGATCGCCGCGGTCCTGGACGATCGCGATCGACATCATCGTGAAGACCGCCGATCCCATGCCCAATGAGGATGTTCGTCCGGAAGCCGGCGCTCTTGCGATGCAGCTCGCGCTCCGCGCCGATCACTCCGCCGACCGCTGCCGCGAGGAGGAGCCGCCGGACGATCTCAGGGTCCGTCAGGACCGGTGACATGGATGCATAGCCGTGGCACTCCGCTTGCAATCTCGAGCACGCGAGGAGGGTTCATGCTCTGGACGATTGTCGTAGTTCTGCTGATTCTCTGGTTGCTCGGGTTTTCGTTGCATGTTGCAGGTGGATTGATTCACATCCTGCTGGTCGTCGCGCTGGTCGTGATCGTTCTGCGTTTGCTCACAGGTCGTCGCGTGTAGGTCACGCGCTACCGATCGGTCTCTGCTGAGCTTCGACGGGGTTCTCAAACATCGCCGTAGCCTTACACGGCGGCTGTTGGGCCGTTCGCAGGCCTGAAGGCCGCGCTGCGAGACGCTGGCTGCGTCTGCAGCGCGCCGAAGGCCTGCGCTACGACAGGCGGCGGCGTGTGCGACGCGCAGACGGTCTGGGCTACGAGGAGCCGCGCTCATTGCGGCTCAATCCACAGACGGGTGCGATCGGCGGGCACGTCGATATCGGGGTGCCACGTCGTTCGTCCGCCCTGCTGCACGCGCAGATCGTAGCGTCCCGCGCGGACGACGAAGAGCGCGTAGCCGGTCCCGCCGACGCGTTTGGCGGCCTCCTGGTCGTGGCTGCCGGCCGAAAAGATCGCCACGTCCGGATCGCCGGGATCGTGGCCGCGAACTTCCAGCGCACCGAATCCGTTTTGAAAATTGATCACCTCGAGGTGCCGGCCGGCCTCGTCGGGGTAGGGCATCACGATCAGCCGCTCCGCCCAGCGGATGTTGAGCACGCGCCCCTCGCGCTCGCGGATGATCTGCGCGTCGTACATGCCTTGCGCAACCGACGTCTCGACGACCCGTCGCGCGCGGGACTCGGCCAGGGCCGCCTGTCGATCTCCGGCCTTGAAGATATTGATACGCGACTCCGGCGGTCACGTCCTCGGCGCCGTCGAACACGCGAATCATGAGCGTGATGGGTGCCGGCGTCTGGAGGCCGAGCACGAGGGCGAGCGCCAGCGACGAGCGGCATGCCGGGATGTTAGGAACGTCGGTACGGGGTGTCAAGCGTAGAGGGTCGCCGGGTGCTATCGTAGCGAACAGGTCCACGATGGATGTCTTCCTGGTGCCGGTGGGCGCCGATCGGTACGAGCTCTATTGCGAGGAGCCGGACGAGGTCCTTCGCCGCCGACGAGCCTCCGTCTGGAGTCTTCCGGCGCCTCGTGCACTGGTTCCGGGAGATGCTCGCCGAAGCCGAGCGCGAGCGCCGCCGCGGTCCGTCGACCGATGCGCCGCCGGCCGGGTTCATGTCGCGCCATCAAGGCACGCACGCTCCGCTGGGTCTCGGAATCGATCGCCGAGCAGCGGCTGCTGTGGCAGCTTCGCGGCCGGGTCGAGGCGGGGCTGATCTATCCAGACGATCTTCGCGCCGACGCAGGCGATCGAGATCCTCCGTCGTTCCCTCCGCCGCGACTTCGAGCGCCATCGATTCTGGCTTGTGATCGACAGCCTCGGGCTGATCGCGTCGGCGGCGCTGATGCTGCTTCCCGGGCCCAATCTCGTCGCGTACTACTTCGCCTTCCGCATCGTCGGGCACTTCCTGTCCGTGCGCGGGGCCCGGCAGGGTCTCGCGAAGGTGCAGTGGCACCCGGAGGCGAGCGCGCCGCTCTCGGCGCTTCGGGCAATGGTGGCGGTGGCGCCCGAGGCGCGCGCGGCGCGCGTGGATGCGGTGGCCGCCACGCTGCAGCTCGAGCACCTGGCCAGCTTCTTCCAGCGCACCGCGACGCCGTGACGCGCGCGGGCGCGGGCTTTGGGCCTGCGGCGTTCGGTTTTATACTGCCCAACATTTGACGCTCACAGAGCTGGCAGAGCGCCTCGGGTGTCGCCTCGAGGGCAACGGCGATCTCGAGGTGACCCGCGTGGCGGGGATCGAGCGCGCAGGTCCCGGCGATCTCACCTTCTTCGCCAATCCCAAGTACGCGCTCGCAGCTGCGCGAGACGCGTGCGACCGCGGTCATCGCCGGCGACTCGGCCGCCGGTGCGCCATGCGCCGTCCTTCGCAGCCCGAATCCGTATCTCGCCTTCGCGAACGCGGTTGAAATCTTCGCGCCGCGACACACACCCCCGGCTGGCGTCCATCGACTCGCCGATGTCGCGCCGTCCGCCTCGATCGCCGCCGATGCGTCGATTGCGGCCTTCGTCAGCATCGGCGACGGCGCGTCGGTTGGCGCTCGAGCGATCGTGTATCCGCACGTGACGATCGGCGCGGGCGCCAGGGTCGGCGACGACTGCGTGCTCCACGCGCGTGTGTCGATTCGCGAGCGCGTGCAGATCGGCAACCGCGTCGTCATCCAGGACGGCGCAGTGATCGGCAGCGACGGGTTCGGCTTCGCGCATCGTCCCGACGGCACGCATCACAAGATCCCGCAGATCGGCGACGTCGTCATCGAGGACGACGTGGAGGTGGGGGCGAATTCGACGATCGATCGCCCGGCCGTCGGCGAGACGCGCATCGGCGCCGGCAGCAAGATCGACAATCTCGTCCAGATCGCGCACGGCGTGAAGATCGGTCGCGACGTGCTGCTGGCGGCACAGGTCGGCATCGCCGGCAGCACCGTCGTCGAGGATCGCGTGACGCTGGCGGGGCAGGTCGGTGTCGCGGGACATCTCACGCTTGGCACGGGCGTGATCGCGACGGCGCAATCGGGCATCCCGAACTCTGTAGAGGCCGGCGCGTTCATCTCCGGCTACCCGGCGATCGACAACCGCGATTGGCTGAAGGCGTCCGCCGTGTTCCGGCGGCTGCCGGAGCTCAAGAAGCTCGTGGGCGAGCTGCAGAAGCGTCTCGACGAGATCGATCGGCGGCTCGCGGCGATTTCCGACCCTCAAGGGCCGCGCCCGGGCGGCATGTCATAATCGATCTCTCATGCTTGTTCATGCGCGCCCGCGGCGTTCGAGCGTCGCGGCCGTTCTCGCTGTGGTTCTCTGCGCCTGGTCTCCAACCGATGCGGCCGTGCGGCCGCCGCGGCTCGACTACACGATGACCACGCTGCCCAACGGGTTGAACGTGGTCTTCCTCGAGGATCATTCCACGCCGATCGTCCACCTGCAGATCTGGTATCACGTGGGCTCGAAGAACGAACGCCCGGGACGTACCGGCTTCGCGCACCTGTTCGAGCACATGATGTTCAAGGGATCGAAGAACGTCGAGCCCGAAGGGCATCCGTCGTACATCTCGAGCGTGGGCGGACAGAGCAACGCGTATACGACCGAAGACGCGACGGTGTTCTGGGAGACGGTGCCGTCGCAGTACCTGCCGCTCGTGCTCTGGCTCGAAGCCGATCGCATGGCGTCGCTGCGTATCGAGGACAAGACGTTCCGGACCGAGCGCGAGGTCGTCAAGGAAGAGCGGCGGATGCGCGTCGAGAACCAGCCGTACGGCCGGCTGCAGGAGATCATCAGCGACCAGGCGTTCACCGTTCATCCCTACAAGCATCCCGTGATCGGCAGCATGGAGGATCTCGAGGCGGCCTCCATCGACGACGTCCGCGACTTCTTCCGGACGTATTACGTGCCGAACAACGCGACCGCAGTCATCGTCGGAGACTTCGATCCGAAGGAAGCGCTGTCGCTCGTCACGCAGTACCTCGGGCGCGTGCCGAAGTCCGAGCGTCCGGTGCCGCGGGACATTCCCAAGGAGCCGCCGCAGACGAAGGAGCGGCGCGTGCACCTGGAAGAGGCGTGGCCGCTGCCGGCCGTGGTCGTCGCCTACCACATCACGTACGACGGCAACCCGGATTCCTATCCGCTGCACGTCGCGTCGAAGATCCTGTCGGACGGGCAGAGCTCGCGGATCTACCGCAAGCTGGTGTACGAGACCGGCATCGCGCTCGCGGCCTTCGGCGGCGGCAACATCATCGAGGACCCGAACCTGTTCTTCGCGGTCGCGATCGTGCAGCCGGGGCACACGCCCGAAGAGGCCGAGAAGGCCCTCATCGCCGAGCTCGACAAGCTGCGGACGGAGCCGGTCTCGAGCGCCGAGCTGCAGCAGGCCAAGAATCAGTTCGCGCGCGACTACATCCTGCAGCGCGAGTCGGATCAGAGCAAAGCGGAGGTCCTGGGCCACGCGGTGATCATTCACAACGACATCAAGACCGCCGATGGCGAATTCGATATCTTCCAGAACCTCACGGCCGCGGACGTCCAGCGCGTGGCGAAGACGTACTTCACCCCGGAGAACCGGCTCGTGTTGACGATCATGCCCAAGGCGAGCGGTCCGCAGCCGGAGGCGCCGCGATGACGCGGGCAGCCCTGCTGCTCGCCGCGACGGTGCTGCCTGGCGGCTGCCGGTCTCGGCCCAGACGAAGAACTGGCCCTCGGAAAGACCGCCGCATCCGCTCGAGGCGCACGACGTCAAGTTCCCGCCGTATGCGGTTCGTACGCTCCCGAACGGTCTCGAGGTGATCGCGGTCTCGCATCACGAGCAGCCTGCGGTGAGCCTGCGCCTGCTCGTGCGCGCCGGCTCCGCTCAGGATCCCGAGGATCGGCCCGGCGTCGCGTCCCTCGCGGCCACGCTGCTGGATCAGGGGACCACGAGCCGGTCGGCGGAGCAGATCGCCGACGCGATTGATTCCATCGGCGGGGCGTTGGGAACGGGCGCGAGCGCCGACTTGAGCTTCGTTCAGGCCGTCGTCATGAAGGACAGCCTGAACGTTGGACTCGACCTGGTGTCGGAGCTGGCGCAGCATCCGGCGTTTGCGAAAGAGGAAATCGAGCGGCAGCGCCAGCAGCTGCTTTCGGGCCTGAGGGTCAGCTACGACGATCCAGAGTACCTGGCCAACATGGTCTTCGATCGGCTCGTGTACGGGTTCCATCCGTACGGCAAGCCGCAGACCGGCACGCCGGGCACGATTGCCGCGATCCGCCGCGAGGATCTGCTGGCGTTCCACAAGAAATGGTTCGGCGCCAACAACGCGATCCTCGCGATCGTCGGCGACGTCACGGCGGACGAAGCCTTCGCGGGCGCCGAGCGTGCGTTTGGCACGTGGGGACGCGCTGGATCCGAAGCGTCGAAGACGCCCGAGCCTCCGCCGCCAACACGGCGTCTCGTCATCATCGATCGGCCGGGGGCCGTGCAGACCGAGATCCGCGTCGGCAACATCGGCATCGCGCGCAAGCACAGCGACTACATGGCGCTGGACCTCGCCGTCAAAGTGCTCGGCGGGGAAGGGGCCAACCGGCTGCATCGCGTGCTTCGCACCGAGCGCGGCCTCACGTACGGCGCGTCTGCCGACATGAACGGCCTGAAGGAGACCGGCGACATCGTTGCCGAGACGAACACGCGTTCGCAGACAACCGGCGAGACGCTGCGGCTGATGGTGGACGAGTTCTGGCGGCTGATTCGCGATCGCGTCAACGAGCGCGAGCTCGAGGGGGCGCAGGAGTATCTGACCGGCTCGTTTCCGCTGACCATCGAGACACCCAGCCAGATCGCGCTCCAGGTGCTGAACGCGGTTTTCTACGGCCTGAACCTGAACGAGCTGCAGACATATCGCGAGCGCGTCGATGCCGTGACGGTGGACGACGTGCAGCGCGTCGCGCGCGAATATCTGCATCCGGATCGCCTGACCATCGTCCTTGTCGGCGACGCGTCGTCGTTCGTCAATCAGCTTCCGGGCGCGGGCTTCGATCACTTCGAGCGGATCCCGCTCGCGGAGCTCGACCTCTCGGCCGTCGATCTGCGCCGCAAGACGTCCGCCCCCGTCGGCGCCGTCAAGCCGATCGCGTATCGCGTACCGCAGACGGCCACGCCGTTACGCCCGGCGACATCATCACAGACTGACGGTCAGCAGTCGGTGATTGCGCAAGGCCATTGCGGCGAAGGGCGGCCTCGACCGGCTGCAGCAGATTCAGTCGCTCCGTGCCGAAGCCACGACGCGTGTAACCGACCGTCAGGCGACGGGCACGATTTCGACTGTTACGCTGATTCAGTATCCCGATCGGTATCGTGTCGAGGCGGACGCCGACGGCCGGCGCATCGTCCAGGTCTACGCCGACGGCCGCTACTGGATTCAGGATGCGCAGGGGGCGCGCGAAGCGCCGGTCTCCGTTCGCGACGAGATCCATGCGAGCATCCAGCGCGACGTCGTGCCGCTGCTCCTGCGCGCCGCGGCAGGCAAGCTGACGCTCAGCGACGTTCATTCAGACGACGCGTCGCTGGCGGCCGTTGCGGTCGGCGGCGATGGGATGATGCCCGTGACGCTCTTCGTCGATCGCGCGAGCGGCCTCATCGTGCGCGAGCAGTACGCGGCGCCCGACGGCGCCGGCGTCGTCCAGGAGCGCTACTCCGACTACCGCGCCGTCAACGGCGTGCAGGTGGCGTTCAAGACCGTCGTGGAGCGGCCTGGCGCGCCGCTGATCGAGCGCACCGTCGAGAACATCCGCTTCAACATTCCCCTTCAGGCGTCCCTGTTCGTCAGGCCGAGCTGATCGCGACGGTGTCAGAGCGCCTGCGGGTGATGATCTCGTGCGGCGAACCCTCCGGGGATCTGTACGCCGCGGCGCTGGCAACCGAGCTGCGGCGGCTCGAGCCGGACGTCCGGATCATCGGCTTCGGAGGAGAGCGGCTGCGGGCTGCGGGCGCGGAGCTCGTCGGCGACTTCAGCGGGCTGTCCGTGACGGGCCTCACCGAGGCGCTTCGTATCCTTCCGCGATCGTGGCGTCTCTACCGGCAGCTCGTTCGTACGGCGAAGGTCGGAGCGACCGGACGTCTTCGTTCCGATTGATTTTCCGGACTTCAATCTGATTCTCGCGCGGGCCGTTCACAAGCTCGGCGTGCCGATCGTGTACTACATCAGCCCGCAGCTCTGGGCGTGGCGGAGCGCGCGGATCAAGAGCATCAGGCGGCTCGTCGATCGCATGCTGGTGATCTTTCCCTTCGAGGTGCCGTTCTACGAGAAGGCCGGCGTGCCCGTCACGTTCGTCGGGCATCCGCTCGTCGAGATGAGCCCCGCCGCGTGCGACGCGGGACGCAGTTTCTTCGGGCGAACGGCCTCGACCCGGACCGCCCGGTCGTGGCGCTGTTTCCCGGGAGCCGCGGCAACGAACTGCGCGCGCTGCTTCCGGATCTGGTTCGAACGCGCGGCGCTCATCGCCGAGCGTGTGCCGTCCGTACAATTCCTCGTCGCACGTGCGCCGCACCTTCACAACGAGTTGTTCGAGCCCTTGTCGCAGTGGTCCGCACGCGCGACGCCGCCGGTCGTTCTCGAGAGTGCGTCCGACGACGTCCTCGCGGCAGCGGACGTGGCGCTCGTCGCGTCGGGCACCGCCACCGTGCAGGCGGCGCTTCACAACTGCCCGATGGTTGTCGTGTATCGGTTGGCGCCGCTGACGTACCGTCTCGGCAAACCGTTCGTGCGCGTGCAGACGTACGCGATGGCGAATCTCATCGCGGGCCGGCGCGTCGTGCCCGAGCTGATTCAGGAGGCCTTCACACCAGCCGCCGCCGCCACCAACGCGTTGCGCGTGCTGACGGACCCCGCGTATGCCGCGAACGTACGAGCGGATCTCATGGAGGTCAGACAGAGGCTGGGAGGCGACGGTGCCAGCCGTCGTGCGGCCGAAGCGGTCATCGCCGCAGCCCGCGGGCGTCGCTAACACCACGATTGCGCGCGCGATGACATTCCCGTGTGCGGCCAACGTCCGACGCGCCCACGCATGTGCGTTTTCATTGAGGTTCCGCACTGGCATCCCCCTTGCCAGTAGGGCTGCGTTTCGCCCCTCCCTCGTGTGCCTGGTTTCGGCTGACCGACCGGACCGCTGATGACTGACTGGCTTCGACTGTTCATGGGCATCGCGCTGCTCTCGCTGGCAGCGACGACAACCCTGCCAATGCCAAACCGCACGCTGTGGAGCGTCGGGTTTGCCGCGACCGAGTTCGGCTACTGCATCGCGCTGCTGGCGTTGCTGCCTGCCATCCCGACGAAATCGCGGACACGTCCCGGCCGCATCGGCGGGATGCTGAGCCTCGCCGCTATCCCGCTGCTGATCCTGCCGGCGTATCGTGCGCAGGAAGAAGGCGACAAGCTGCCGTCCGCGTTCGACGCGCGCTTCGGTGCGGAACGCCGCGTCCGCGTGCCGGCCGCCCAGGATCCGCGCCGCGCGCCGCTCGTCTGGACCGAGCTCCTCACGTCGGTGTCGCTCGCGCCCGTTCGCTACGAGCAGCACGTGTTCGCCGAGCGCGAGAACCAGAAGCTGTCGCTCGATCTCTTTCGTCCGGCGTACGTGCACAATCCGATTCCGGCCGTGATCGTCGTGCACGGCGGCGAGTGGCAGAGCGGCGACAGCATGGACTACCGGGCGCTCAATGCGTACCTGGCGAGCCGCGACTACGTGGTGGCCGCGATCAACTATCGCTCGGCGCCCCGCTGGCATTTTCCGGCCCAGCGCGACGACGTGTATGCGGCGATCGCGTATATGAAGACGCACGCGACGGAGCTCGGGATCGATCCGGCGAGGCTGGTGCTGCTCGGCCGCGTCGGAAGGCGGACAGCTCGCGCTGCTGGCGGCGTATACGTCAGGAGAGCCGTCGATCCGCGGTGTCATCTCGCTGTACGGCCAGACCGATTTGCGTGTCGCGTACGAGCATCCCGCGTCGTCATGGAGCCGCGACACGCGTGCCAGATTGGACACCTTCATGGGTGGATCGCCCACGCGCGTCGAACAGGCGTACTTCGACGCGTCGCCGATCAACTTCGTGAGCGCGACCTCGCCACCGACACTCCTCATTCATGGGCTTCTCGACGAACAGGTCCCGGCGGATCAGAGCGCCCGTCTCGACGATCGTCTGCAGCAGGCCGGCGTGAAGCATCTGTACGTGAAGCTGCCGTGGGCGACGCATGCGTGCGACACCAGCTTCGTCGGACCGTGCGGTCAAATCACGACGTACGCCGTCGAGCGCTTCCTCGACGCGGTGACGATCCCGCCGCCCGATCCGCTGCCCGCCGCCCATCGCAAGCTGGCCCGCCGGTAGGACGGGCCCGTCGATCACGTATACACTTCGAGGATGCGTCGCATCCTTCTGAGCCTTTCCTGTCTCATTTCGTTTCTGTGCGCTCCCGCGAGCGCCACGGTCCTGGCGCCGATCGAGTTTCGCGAGCTCGTCACCTCATCGCCGGTCATCGTCCACGGAACCGTCGTCGATGTTCGCTCCGAGTGGGTTGACGGACGCCGCGCGGTCGAGACATTCGTCACCGTCCAGGCCGGCGACTACCTCAAAGGCGACATGGGCACGCGCCTGACGTTCAAGGTGCCCTGGTGGTCAATTGGGCCGCTATCGCACGGTGTTCGTCGGGGCGCCCACGTTTCAGGCGGGGGACGAGGTCGTCGTGTTCTTGAAATCGAATGGGCCGTCCTACCCGTTCATCGTCGGCCTGAGCCAGGGACTCTTTCGAGTCGTCTCCGACGCGTCCTCCGGTCGGCGGCTCGTGACGCCGCCGGCGGTCGTTGCGAAGCCCGGCGTGGATGAACGAGTCATGCGCGGCGACGTCTCGCGCCGGCCGGTGCCCATCGACGACTTCAGGGCGCTCGTCCGACAGATGCTGGCGCGAGCGCGGCCAGGGCGGCGATCGATGAAGCGCGCGACGCTCGTCGCTCGTCGTCGTGCTGCTGCTGAGCGGCGCTCACGCGCACGCGTATCTGAAGCTCGGAACCACCGTCGGCGGCAAGGTGGTCTCCCTGAAGTGGGACAGCTTTCCCATCCGGTATTTCGTGAGCAATCACGATGTGCCCGGCGTCTCGGCGCAGCAGTTCCGCGACGCGGTGGGCCGCGCCTTCGCGACGTGGGAGGCGGTGCCGAACACGGCGATGTCGTCCCAGTTCGCGGGCTTCACCCAGGCCTCGCCGCTCGACGACGACAACATGAGCGTGATTGGATTTGCCAATCGTCCCGATCTCGATCGCGTGCTGGGATCGACCTCGTTCACGCTCGACGTGGTGACCGGACAGATTGTCGAGTCGGACATCTTCCTGAACTCCGGATTCGCGTGGTCGGTCGCGTCCGGCGGCGACCCCGGCGCGTACGACGTCGAATCGATAGCGCTGCACGAGATTGGCCATCTGCACGGGCTCGGTCACTCCGCGCTCGGCGAGACGCAACTGATGGGCGGCAATCGATTGGTCCTCGCTGCCGAAGCCGTCATGTTCCCGGTCGCCTTCTCGGCCGGGAGCGTGAACGAGCGCACGCTGCGCGCGGACGACATCGCGGGATTGTCGGACCTGTACGGGAACGACACCTTCCGTCACACCGCCGGCAGCATCAGCGGACGCGTCACGAAGAACGGCGACGGGATCTTCGGCGCCCATGTGATCGCCTTCAGCCCGTCCACCGGAAAGCTGGTCGGAGGCTTCACGCTCGACGATACCGGCAGCTTCGTGATCGCGGGGCTCGATCCCGGAATTCAGGTGATTCGTGTCGAGCCGCTCGACGATGCGGATATCGACAGCTTCTTCGACTCGACATCCGGCGTGGACGTCGATTTCAAGCCTGCCTTCTCCACGCGTCTGGTCGTCGTGCCCGAAGGGGGCACCGCCAACAACGTCGAGGTGAAGGTGGTGGCGAAGTGAGGCGGCTCTCGATCGCGTTGTCGCTCGGGTTCATTGCCGCGCATGGCGTCGCCGGCGATGGCCCAGGTTGTTCATCGCGACGTGCCGCATGCCGGATCGGTGGAGATTACCGGCGCGGTCGTCCTGAGCGGCGGCTACGACGCGGGGACGTCGCAGGCGCTCGAAACGTCGAACCCGCAGGTCAAGTCCACGCCGCTCACGCTGTTTCAAGGGGACGGGCAGCTCCGTCCGGCCGCCGGCGTCGAGGCGCGGCTGGGTGTGTACCTCGCGCCCAGATGGTCGGTCGAAGGGGGCGTGCAGGTCACGAAGCCGACGCTGCGCCTGAGCCTCAGCAACGACTTCGAGATGGCGCCCGACACCGTCGCGGAAGAGCAGCTGACGCAGTACGTGATCGATGGCACGCTGCTCTATCATTTCGCCACGTTCTCGAACGGCCACGCGGGGCTGTTCCTCGCGGGCGGTGGCGGCTATCTGCGCCAGCTGGACGACGGCAACGAGAACGTCACCACGGGCAGCCAGATTCACGGGGGCGGCGGCTTCCACTATTGGTTCGGGTCGGGCGGCCAGCGGCTGGGGCTTCGGTTGGAGGGGCGGCTCGCCGTCAGAAACGGCAGCGTCGATCTCGAGATGAGCGACACCCGTCGGCTCGTGCCGACGTTCTCTGCGGGTCTGGCGTATCTGTTCTGAATCTGCCGGCAGGCCTGAAGGCCTGCGTTACGACTATCGCGACCGCGTAGCGCGCGCCCTTCAGGCCTGCCCACACGCACGCGACGCGTGTCCAACTGGCAAACGCCGTACTGCTGCGATAGAGTCGCCGGCAGATGGACCCTGCGCCCGATCCGGCGATCGCGCTTCGTGACGTGCACCTGGCGCGCGGCGCAGCCGGATCCGTCCTCCGCGGCGTTGACCTGTCCATCGCGACGGGAGAGACCATCGCGCTCGTCGGACGCAGCGGCGCCGGCAAGAGCACGCTCCTGAAACTCATCAACGGCCTTCTGCGCCCCGATCGCGGCGACGTGCTCGTCGAAGGCCGCGAGACCCGTCAGTGGGATCCCTTCACGCTGCGACGACGCATCGGCTACGTCCTCCAGGAAGTCGGTCTCTTCCCGCACATGCCGGTTGGCGACAACGTCGCGATCGTGCCGCGCCTTCTCGGTTGGGATGCCGCGCGGATCTCGAGCCGCATCGACGCCGTGCTGACGCTGGTCGGACTCGACCCGGCACGTACCGAGGACGCTGGCCCGACGAGCTCTCCGGCGGGCAGCGACAACGGGTCGGCGTCGCGCGCGCGCTCGCAGCCGATCCGCCGTTTCTCCTGATGGACGAGCCGTTCGGCGCGCTCGATCCCGTCACGCGCGCGGAGCTGCATCGTGAGTTCCGCCGGATTCAGGCGGAAGTGCGCAAGACGGTCGTCATCGTCACGCACGACATGGGCGAAGCGTTCGCGCTCGCGTCGCGCGTGGGCGTGCTCGCCGACGGCATACTGGCGCAAATCGCCGCGCCTCGCGAGCTCGCGAAGTCCACCGATCCACGCGTCCGTCCGCTCCTCGAGCCGTTGTTCGAGGCCGGGGCGCTGGCAGGTTCCCGCGCGTGAACCTCTTCACCTTCCTGGCCAGCCATCGTCAGGAATTCGCCGGCCTGCTCGCGCAGCACGTGCTGCTCGTCGGAGCGTCGACGCTTGCCGCGATTGCGATCGGCGTGCCCGTGGGGATCCTGGCCGCCCGGCGTCCGCGTGCGGGCGCGCCGATCGTCTGGCTCGCGAACGTCGTGCAGACGATCCCGAGCCTGGCGATGTTCGGCTTCCTGCTGCCGCTCCCGCTCGTCGGCGGCCTCGGCGCGCGCGTCGCGATCTTCGTGCTGATCCTCTACGCGCTCCTGCCGATCATCAGAACGACCGTCTCCGGCATCCGCAGCGTGGACCGTGTCGTCGTCGAGGCCGCGACGGCGCTGGGGATGACGGAGCGTCAGATCCTCTGGCAGGTGCAGTTGCCGCTTGCGCTTCCGTCGATTGTGGCGGGCGTCCGCGTGGCTTCGGTGATTGGCGTGGGGACCGCGACGATTGCGGCGGCTGTCGGGGCCGGCGGGCTCGGCGAGTACATCTTTCGCGGGCTCTCGATGGTCGATCCCACGGTGATTCTCGCCGGAGCCGTGCCGGCCGCGGTGCTGGCGCTCGCCGTCGACGGCACGTTGCTCTGGGCGGAGCGCAGCTTCTCGCGGCGCCGCCGACGACGGACGATCGTGTCGGTCCTTGCGGCGGTCGTCTCCCTGATTCTGCTGGCCGCCGCGGCTGAGCGCGGCCACGCGCGCGCGCCAGGGCGGCGTGCGGGTCGGGTCCAAGAACTTCACGGAGCAGATCGTCCTTGGCGAGATCCTGGCGCAGACCATCGAGGGTCACGCCCACGTTCCAGTCGAACGCCGGCTCAACCTGGGCGGCACGTTCATCTGCGATCGCGCCGTGCGCTCGCGGCGACATCGACGTCTACGTCGAGTACACCGGCACGGCCGATACCGCCGTCTTCAAGAACCCGGTGGAAACCGATCCGACGCGCGTGTTCGCTCGGGTGCGGGATCGATACGCCGAAGTCGGGCTGGCGCTCCTGCCGCCGCTGGGGTTCGAGAACACGTTCGCCATCCTCGTGCGTGGAGAGGATGCCCGCCGGTACGGGCTGAAAACGATCGACGATGCGGTGCCGATTTGCTTCGACGTGGCGCGCGGGGTTCGGCTACGAGTTCCTGCAGCGGCGCGACGGCTATCCGGGCCTGGCGGCGCACTACGGCCTGCGCTTCGCGACGCCGCCGCGCGCGATGGACCTGTCGTTGATTTACCGCGCCCTGGCCGGGCATCAGGTGGACCTGATTGCGGGCGACGCCACGAGCGGACTGATTGCCGCCTACGATCTGGTGATGCTTCGCGACGACCGTCACTACTTCCCGCCGTACGACGCGGCGCCCGTCGCCCGCCGTTCGACGCTCCTGCGGTATCCCGAGGTGCGCGCGGCGCTCGAAGGGCTTGCCGGGCGGATCTCGATCGACGACATGCGCCGTCTCAACTATGCTGTCGACGCGGAGCGTCGCGATCCCGGCGTTGTCGTGCGGGATTTCCTCGCGCGGCTTGAACGCGAACGCCCGCCTAAGGGATGATCAGGAGATGGCTTCACAGAATTCGTTCCAGACGCGTGTGCCCCTCCGGGTGGGGACCGACACCTACCAGATCTACAGCCTTCCGGCGCTCGAAAAAGCCGGTTTCGCCGGGTTCTCGCGGCTGCCGTTCTCGCTCAAGATCCTGCTCGAGAACCTGCTCAGACGCGAAGATGGACGTTTCGTCGACCGCGACGACATCCAGACGCTGGCGCAGTGGGATGTCACGTCGAAGGCGCAGCAGGAGATCGCGTTCATGCCCGCGCGGGTGCTGCTGCAGGACTTCACCGGCGTCCCTGCCGTTGTCGATCTGGCCGCCATGCGTGACGGCGTCGCGCGGCTGGGCGGCGATCCGAAGCGCGTCAACCCGCTCCAGCCGGTGGAGCTGGTGATCGATCATTCGGTGCAGGTCGATCACTTCGCCGAGCGCAACGCCTTCGAGTTGAACGCGCAGCTCGAGTTCTCGCGCAACAAGGAACGCTACGCGCTGCTCCGGTGGGGTCAGACGGCGTTCGACAACTTCCGCGTCGTCCCGCCCGACACGGGCATCGTGCACCAGGTGAACCTCGAATACCTGGCGCGCGTGGTGTTCAACGAGCTGGACGGCGGGCAGCAGCTCGCGTATCCAGACACGCTGGTCGGTACGGACTCGCACACCACCATGGTCAACGGTCTCGGCGTCGTCGGCTGGGGCGTGGGCGGCATCGAGGCCGAAGCGGCCATGCTCGGTCAGCCGATCTCCATGCTGATTCCGGAGGTCGTCGGCTTCCGCCTGACGAACCGTCTGCCTGAAGGCGCCACGGCCACGGACCTCGTGCTGACGATCACCGAACGGCTGCGCAAGGTTGGAGTCGTCGGCAAGTTCGTCGAGTTCTATGGGCCCGGCCTCGAGTTCCTGACCATCGCCGATCGCGCGACGCTGGGGAACATGTCGCCAGAGTATGGCGCGACGATCGCGATTTGCCCCATCGACGAGATGACGCTCGACTATCTGCGGTTGTCGGCCCGCGACGAATCGCGCGTCCGGCTGGTCGAAGCGTACGCGAAGGAGCAGGGACTGTTCCGGACGTCCTCTTCTCCCGATCCGATCTACACCCAGACGGTGGAGCTCGATTTGTCCACGGTCGAACCGAGCCTCGCCGGGCCCAAGCGGCCGCAGGACCGCGTGTCGCTCGGGCAAGCGAAGGTGAAGTTCCAGCAGGCGCTGGAAGTCATGCTCGCCGAGCGCAAGAGCAAGGTGACGCCGGAGTCGAAGCCTGGCGAGACGACCCGTCCCGCCGAGACCCGGCCGCATCCGGTCGCGACGGCCGTCGGCGGTGGCGGAGCAGGAAACCGGCGTCGCGCCTGGGATGGAGGCGCTCGATCACGGCGCGATCGTCGTCGCCGCGATCACCAGCTGCACGAACACGTCGAATCCGAGCGTGATGATTGGCGCCGGGCTCGTGGCGCGCAACGCCGTGCAGCGCGGCCTGAAGGTCAAGCCGTGGGTGAAGACGAGCCTCGCGCCGGGCTCGATGGTCGTCACCGAGTACCTCCGGGCGGCGGGCCTGCTCGAATATCTCGCGGAGCTCGGCTTCAATCTCGTGGGCTACGGCTGCACGACGTGCATCGGCAACAGCGGTCCGCTGCCCGAGCCCGTGTCCTCCATCGTCAAGGATCGGAACCTCGTGGTGGCGTCGGTGCTCTCGGGCAATCGAAACTTCGAGGGACGGATCCAGTCGCAGGTGCGTGCGAACTACCTCGCATCGCCCCCGCTGGTGGTCGCGTATGCGCTCGCCGGGAAGATGCAGATCGATCTCACGTGCGAGCCGATCGGTACGGATTCGAAGGGGCAGCCCGTGCACCTCAGGGATCTCTGGCCGGCCGAGCGCGAGATCCAGGAGACGATGCTGAAGTCCGTCCGGCAGGAGATGTTCCGCGACAAGTACGCCCACGTCTTCGAAGGGGACGATCGGTGGCGCACGCTGCCGGTTCCGCGAGGGCGTGCGTTTCAACTGGGAGCCGGATTCCACCTACATCCGCAATCCACCCTTCTTCGACGGCGTGACGCTCGAGCCGACTCTTCCAACCGACATTCACGACGCCCGGGTGCTGGCGCTGCTGGGCGACAGCGTGACGACGGATCACATCTCGCCGGCCGGATCGATTCCCGCCGACAGTCCGGCGGGGAAGTATCTCCTCGCGCACGGCGTCCCGCAGCGCGACTTCAACTCGTACGGCGCCAGACGTGGCAACCACGAAGTGATGATGCGCGGCACGTTCGCGAACATCAGGCTGCGCAATCAGCTCGCGCCGGGAACCGAAGGCGGATGGACGATGCTCCTGCCGTCCGACGAGGTCATGACGATTTACGACGCGTCGGTGAAGTATCGCGCGAGCGGCGTGCCCCTGCTGGTCATTGCCGGCAAGGAATACGGTTCCGGATCGTCGCGCGACTGGGCGGCGAAGGGGACGCTGCTGCTTGGCGTGAAAGCCGTGCTCGCCGAGAGCTTCGAGCGGATTCACCGCAGCAATCTCGTCAACATGGGCGTGCTGCCGCTGCAGTTCAAGGACGGGCAGAACGTCGCCTCGCTGAAGTTGTCGGGGCGTGAGCAGTACCAGGTGCTCGGTATTGGTGAAGGCTTGACGCCGAGCGGAGACATTCGCGTCGTGGCGACCGCGGCCGACGGCAGCTCCCGGGAATTCACGGCGACCGCGCGAATCGACACGCCCGAAGAGCTCGTCGCGTATCGCAACGGCGGCATCCTTCCGTACGTGCTCCGGCAGCTGGTCAAGTGAACAGGCCGGTCGGGCTGAAGGCTGGCGCCATGGGCCAGGGCTTCGGACACGAGCCCCCAGGCCCTATTCCCGGCCCGCAGCCGATAGTCCGATAGCACAGCCTCCGCAGAACGCCACGCATCAACAGAACCGCCACGCTCCTTCCGGTCCGCCGGCACCTCAACCTCGACGCACTCGAACGTTTGCCGCGTGATCCCGCCTGATCGCGCGTGGTATGCCCATTGCGATCACGTCATCAGCCGAGGGAGGAGTGGCTCGACCTGCGAAGCCTGTGCCTCGGCATCCCGCCGATCCACGCCAGAGCTCCAGCCGGCCGGCTCACAAGTGTTTCGTGTACGGCCCTCGTCTGTCTTCTTCGCGAAGACGGATGGGTGTGCCCGCGCAACAACAGGGGGAAAGGAAGCACGATGCGTTATCAGTACATGTTGGCGTTGCTGCTGGTGCTGTTGGCAGCGCCAGGGCTCGCCGCGCAGCAGACGACGACCGGCTCGATCAGCGGCCGGGTGGTGGATTCGCAGAACCTGCCGGTTCCGGGCGCCACGGTGACCGTCGTCTCACCGCAAGGCGATCGCACCTTCACGACCGATGCGGACGGCCGATTCTTCGCGCCGTATCTCACACCGGGTCAATACGAGATCAAAGTCGAGCTCTCCGGCTTTCGTCAGGTTGATCGCAAGGACATCCAGCTGCGGGTCGGACAGGCGATCGATCTCACGCTTCCCATGACGGTTGGTGAGCTGACGGAGACCGTGCAGGTCTCGGCGGAAACACCCGTCATCGACACGACGTCAACCACGACCGGCGCGACGCTCGACAGCGAGCTTCTCAGCCGCATTCCGGTTGGACGGCGCTTCAGCGACTCGCTCTACCTGGCGCCAGGCGTCAGCAGCGGCGGTCAGGTGGGGCAGGCCAATCCCTCGATCGCCGGCGGCTCCGGACTCGAGAACAGCTACGTGGTTGACGGCGTCAACATCACCAACGGCGGGTACGGCGCGCTCGGCTCGTACTCGATCGTGTTCGGCTCGCTCGGCAACGGCCTGCCGTTCGACTTCATCAAGTCCGCGCAGGTGAAGACCGGCGGGTACGAAGCAGAGTACGGTCAGGCCACCGGCGGCGTCGTCAACGTCGTGACCAAGAGCGGCAGCAATCGCCTCACGGGCAGCCTGTTCGGCTACTTCCGTCCGGACAGCTTCGAGGCGTCGCGCACGCCAGGTCCAGACCACCAACGGCACCGTGAACATCACCGGCACGCGGGAGGACGACTCGGGCGGAGAGGTCGGCGGTCCGATCGTGCCGAACAAGCTGTTCTTCTTCGGCGCGGTGGACGGACAGACGCAATCGCACCGACTACATCGCGCCGAACGGCTTCCCGCTCCAGAGTCTCGGATCGGTGGCCCAGGATCGGCGCATCGTGCCCTACGCGGCCAAGGCCACGTGGCAGGCCGACACCGACCCAACGCGTGGATGTGTCGTTCTTCGGCGATCCGGCGCATGGCGACCTCGGTCCGCAGCGGTACACGGCGCTCCTCAACCCGGACACGGCCGCCTACAGCACGCTCGATCAGTACGGCGGGAACAACCAGACCGTCCGCTACGAAGGCGCGATCAACAAGAGCTGGCTCATCGAGGGATCGTTCGCGCGCGCGGCGAACAACATCGTCGAGATCCCGTCGGTGGATCAGTGGTCGGTGACCGACGATACCGTGACGCCGCATCAGCCGTCAGGCGGCATCGGCTTCTACGAGGTGGGCAACCAGAGCACCAACTGGCAGTACGGCGCGAAGGCGACCAACCTGATCGGGCGTCACCAGATCCGCTACGGCATCGACGCCGAGCACCTCGACTACATCAACACGATCAACCGGACAGGTCCGACCTTCACGCTGCCGGACGGAACGATGACGGCAACCGGCGCGGAGATCGAAATCCTGCCGGACCCGACCTACGGCAAGATCTATCGCGTCGTGCGCGCCAACACGCGCAACGTGCGCCGACACGTCGCAGAACTACGACGCGCTCTTCGTGCAGGACACCTGGAAGATCCGGTCGAACCTGACGATCAATCCCGGGTCTGCGCTACGAGCATCAGCACCTCACCGGCACGCTCGCCGACGTCTCGTTCGGCAACGAGTGGGCGCCGCGGATTGGCGCGACGTGGGATCCCACCGGCAAGGACAAGATGAAGGTCTTCGGCAGCTGGGGCTGGTACTTCACCCGGATGCCGAACGATCTGGCGGCGCGCGCGCTGTCGCCGGACGCCGGCGATCAGCCGCGCCGACTACTTCGACGCACAGCTGACGCAGCCGATTCCGGACGGCACGCTGGCGGCCGACACGACATCGCACTTCCTGCAGCAGGGTGTGACGCCCGACCAGATCGATCCGAACGTCAAGGCGATGTACATCAACGAGGTGATCGGCGGCGTCGAGTACGAGGCCGCGCCGGGGCTGAACGTCGGCGTCCACTACGTGCACCGCGACATCCCCAGGGTGCTGGAAGATGTGCAGCCGTATCCGATCGTCGCGTTCGATCTCGGGGTGCCGGGGACGCAGACGGTCAACTACCTGCTGACCAATCCCGGTCCGAACACGCCGGTGCTGGGAGATCTCGGCGCGTCGTTCGAAGCGCCGATCCACACGCTACAACGCCGTCGAGGTGACCGCCGACAAGCGATTCGCGAACCGGTGGGCGCTGCAGGCGTCGTATCGGTACTCGCGGCTGCGCGGGACCTACGAGGGATTCTTCCGCGACGACAACGGGCAGTCGGATCCGGGCATCACGTCGCTGTTCGACTTTCCAACCAACGATCCCAGCTACACGGCGATCGGCGTCCCGCAGTTCGGCTACAGCGGCGACGTGCGATACCTCGGCGCGCTCGGCCAGGGGCCGCTCCCGCTCGATCGCCCGCACCAGGTCAAGGTCTTCGGGAACTACTCGTTCGACATGGGCCTGAACCTCGGCCTTGGCTTCCTGGCGACCTCAGGGAAGCCGTTGACGCGCTCTGGCGGCCAATCCGGTCTACGCCAGCCCGGGCGAAATTCCCGTGACGATCCGCGGCGCCGGCATGCAGACCATCGACGGATTCCTGACGCGAACGCCAACGGAATACGACACGAGCATCCACGCCGACTATAAATTGAAGCTGAGCGACCGTCAGCACATCGTCGTGCTGGCCGACATCTTCAACTTGTTCAACCGGCAGATCCCCCTGGACTACGACCCGAACACGGAGACGACGTTCAAGGCGATCAACCCTGATCTCGGCGACCCGAGCCGCTTCAACCTGTCGCAGCTCGAAACGCCGCGTCAGATGCGGATTGGGATTCGGTACGAGTTCTGAGAGCTAGCGAGGTTGGATTCGAGGATCGAGGGTCCGAGGTCCGCCTCGGAGTTCGGGGTTCAGGGTCGGTTCGGGTTCCGGGTTCGGCGGGTTCGGTGGTTCGGCGTCGGGTTCGCGAGTTCGCGATTCCGCGAGCCTGGAACACGAACCTGACCAAGAACGTCGAACGCGACCTAACCTCGAACCCTGAACCTACCGCGACCTCGAACCCCGAACCTGACCCCGAACCCCGAACCCCAACTCCGAACCCCGAACCTATAATCAATTCGTGACCTCCGACGACGTGAAGCAGCGCGCGGTCGAGCTCGGCTTCGACTTGTGCGGCATCGCGCCGGTGGATGCACATCCCGAGCTGGCGTTCTATCAGCAATGGCTGGCCAGGGGCTATGCCGGCGAGATGGCCTACCTGCATCGAACGGCGGAGCGCCGCGCGGACGTGCGCGCCGTGATGCCCGGCGCGCAGTCGGTCATCGTCCTCGGGACGGTCTACAACGTCGATCGTCCGTACTCCACAGAGATTGCGTCTCCCTCGACGGCGTTGATCGCCCGCTATGCCTGGGGCGACGACTATCACGACGTCATTCAGCGGCGCATGGATGCGCTCGTCGAGTGGATGCGCGCGCGCAGCGACGGTCAGATCGAGTTGCGCGCCTACGTCGATACCGGGCCGGTGCAGGAGCGCGTGTACGCGCAGTACGCGGGCCTCGGATGGATTGGTCGCAATACGTGTGTGATCAATGCCGAGCTCGGATCCTGGTTCTTCCTGTCGGAGATCATCTGCAGCCTTCCGCTCGAGCCCGATCGCCCGGCGCTCGACCAGTGCGGGTCCTGCCGGCTGTGCCTCGACGCGTGCCCGACCGGCGCGCTCGTCGGGTCCGCAGGTGCTCGACGCCACACGCTGCCTGTCGTATCTGACCATCGAGGTGCGCGGCGCGATTCCAGAAGCGGCACGCGACTCGGTTGGCGCGCACGCCTACGGCTGCGACATCTGTCAGGAGGTGTGTCCCTGGAACCTGCCGAGCCGGCCGTCGACACGAAAGCAGACTCGGCATGGCTGCCTCGTCTCGCGTTCGATCGGCCGTCGCTGGCGCAGCTGTGGCGAACGCCGGATCCGGAGCTCCGCGCGAGCGCTGAAGAAGAGCGCGATGACGCGCGCCGGGCGTCAAGCGCCTGCGTCGCAATGTCGCCGTCTGCGCGGGCGCGACCGGGGACGAGGAGGCGCTCACGGCGCTGAAGGAAACACACGAGCCGTCCACCAGCGATCCGCTCGTGGCGGAGCACGTCGCATGGGCACTGGACCGCCGTGGCTAAGAAAGACGATGCCGGCGGCGATGGCCCTCGCGTTCCTGACCAAATCCCTCCTCGGCCCACGCTGAAAGCACTCCGGATGACGGCGCGGACCTGTCGCGCATGCCGTCTCTACAAGACCGGCACGCAGACGGTGTTCGGCGAAGGTCCCGCCCGGCCGACGCTCATGATGGTTGGCGAGCAGCCCGGCGATGCCGAAGATCTGGCAGGCCACCCTTTCGTCGGTCCCGCGGGCAAGCTGCTCGACCGTGCGCTCGCCGAAGCCGGGATCGACCGAGCCCGTGTGTACCTGACCAATGTTGTGAAACACTTCAAGTGGGAGCCTCGAGGCAAGCGGCGGATCCACAAGAAGCCGAACGCCGCCGAAATTGGCGCGTGCCGGCCCTGGCTCGAGACCGAGATCGCCCTGACCAGGCCGCACGTCATCGTGTGCCTCGGCGCGACGGCGGCGCAGGCGCTGCTGGGCCGCGCGTTCAAGGTGTCGCAGCATCGTGGGACGTTCGTGCCATCAACGCTCGCTCCGCGCGTGATGGCGACCGTCCACCCCTCGTCGATTCTTCGGGCGCCCGATGAAGAGACGCGGCGCGCGGACCTGCGGCGCTTCGTCGGGGAACTGAAACGGGTGGCCGCGGAGCTGGAGTGACAATGTCCGAGCCGTTTCGTCCTGCGCTGCTGCTGTCGATGCCCCAGCTGCAGGACCCGAATTTCGCGCGCACCGTGGTGCTGCTGTGCGACTACACGCCGGACGGCGCGTTCGGCCTGGTGATCAACCGTCCGACCGAGATGCCGGCGACGACGATGGTGCGGCTCGATCCGCCGATCGCCGCCGGCAACGACCTGCGCCTATGGATTGGCGGTCCCGTCGAACCGCAGCGGGGATGGATGCTGCTGGGCCACGAGCCCGACACGGAATTCAAGACGATTCGTGACGGGCTGTACCTGTCAACCTCGCCCGCGCTGCTGCGGCAGGTGCTCGAAGCGCGGCCGGCGCCCCGCGCGCGCGTCCTCGCGGGCTACGCCGGCTGGGGTCCAGGACAGCTCGACGAGGAGCTCGCGCAGTCCGCGTGGCTGATGGGCGATATCGATCTCGATCTGATCTTCGACGTCGAGCCCTCGTCCATGTGGGAAACCGCCATCCGCCGCCTGGGCGCCGACCCGTCGACGCTCACGACGAGCCATGGGGTGCACTAGCGAATCTGGTGATTTGGTGCATTTGGTAATTTGGTAATCTGCAATCACCAAATCCCAATTCCAGGCCAATCACCAAATTACCAAATTACCAAATTACCAAATCAACTCATTTGCCCAACACCTGGGCGAAGAAGTCCAGCGCCCTGGGGTCCTGCGACTGGCCGAGCCAGAAGATCGCCTGCTTGCGGACGGCGGGATTCTTGTTGTCCTTCGCCACCTGAATCAGCAGCGGCACGCCTTCGTCCTTCGGCAACTGGCTGAGCGCGAACACGGCTCGCTTCTTCACGTCGGTGTCGGGATCGCGCTCGATCGCCGCCGTGATCTCGGATGCCGCGCGCTGGCCGGCCTTCTGTGACAGCCAGAAGAGCGCGTCGCCACGCACCTTCGGGCTCGCGTCCTGGCGCGCGAACTGAATCAGCGACGACAACGCTTCCGGCTCGCGGCTCTGCGAGAGCGCGAACATCGCACTCTTGCGGACCTCGTCGCTCGGATCGTTCTTCGCCATGCTCAGCACGACCTCGAAGCCTCGCCGTCCACGAGTCGTGCCCAGCCAGAACGTCACCTTCTTGCGCACGAACTCCGGCTGGTTCGCGCTCGGCGAACCGCTCGAGCGCCGCATCCGCCGCGCTGTCCTTGTGCAGGGCGATCGCGGTGATGGCCGAATCGCTCAACCGATCCCGTTTCTGTTCGTCACGCGCGACGTAGCTGGCGAGCAGGGCGACCGAGTCCGCACCCTTCACCCCGTCGAGCCAGTGGATGGTCCGTCCGCCCGCGTCGAGCTCGCAGTCGGGCGAGAAGATCCGAATCTTCTGCACGGCCTTCTCTTCGACGCGGTACAGCACCATGACCTGGTCCGGCCCCTCGAGATGAATCGGACCGGTCGGTGTCGACGCGGCGGTCGTCTGCGATCCGCCGGCGTGGTCGCCTTCGAGGCCGCAGCCGTTCCATCGACCGTTCGTGAACGACGCGCCGTCGCTGATCCACATGCCGTCGCCGCGGCCGCAGCAGGCGATGCGATCGCCGCTGACGACGGGGACCGCGTAGCCGATCCATCCTGGCTCGGCCTGCGCGGCGACGAGCTGGCGAACGGTCGCCTCGAGGCTGGCGCCGACCGCCTGTGGTGCGACGCGTCCGTTCGTGACGCGAGGCTGCTGGGCGAATGGCAGACGTCGCGACACAGGCCGTCAACGTCGCCGCGAACATCATCGTGCGCGTCATGACACCTCCTACTTGTTGAGGAGTTCCAGCAGGTAATCGGTGGCGACCTTCGAGCCCTGCATCACGGACAGCTTCTGGACGATTTCCTTCTTCATGGTCACGTCCTGCTCTTTCCGCGCGATGGCGACGAGCGCTTCCGCGTTGTTCTGGATGAACAGCGCGTTGATCGCCGACTTCTTGATCTCGGGGTCCTTGTCGGCGGCGTAGATCTCGACGAGCGCGTCGCCCGTGCGCTTCGATCCAATCAACCCGAGGTTGCGTACGGCGACCCGCCGCAGCTCGGGATTCTGCTCCGTCTTGGCCAGGTCGATGAGCCGGCTGGCGTTGCCGCCGATGAACATCGCCTGCAGGATCTGCTTCTTCACGTCGACGCTGGTTTCCTTCTGATAGAGCGTCCACAGCTCGTCGTGCGCGCCCATGACGCCAAGCTGGCGGACGGCTTCCATGCGAAGGTCGGCGTTCTGTTCGGTCTGCGCGGCTGCCAGCAGACGGTCCTTCTCGCCCGCCACCATGAACGCCCGCAGGATGCGGCGCTTGACGTCGACGTCGGAGGTGCTGGCATAGACGTCGGCCAGCGCGGCGCGGCTCTCCGGTCCGCCGTGGATGCCGAGATACTGGATCGCCTTCATCTGGAGGTCGGGATTCGAGTTGCCCTTCGCGAGGCCCACGAGGATCTCGCGTGCCTTCGGCGAGTTGCTCTGCGCAAGCACGAACAGCGCGCGTTCCTTCAGCTTGGGCGAGCTGGATCCCTGAATGAACTTCATGAGCATCGGGATGGCTTCGTCAGGCGCCGAATTCTGCAGGCCGTTCAGGACGAGCAGCTTCATCTCCTCGTCGCTCTCGTTCTCGGGTCGCACCGGTTGACCGGCGTCGCGGCGCACTTCGACCTCCAGCGCCTTCGCGTCCTGCAGGTAGCGGCTCTTGGGATACGACTTGTTCAGTTCCGCAATCGTCCCGAGCGCTTCCGTGCGGAGGCCCTGCTTGTTCTGCGCGTACGCCTTCCAGTAGAGTGCCGCGTCCGCTTTCGGTCCCTTCATGCTCGCGACGCGATCGAAGGCGCTGACGGCGCGATCCCAGCGGGATTGGTCGAGGGCCTGCTGGCCGCGGTCGTACGCCGACGTTTCCTGGTCGCGCTCGCGCTCTTTCTGCTCGCGCTCGCGATCCCGCTGCTCCTGTGCGCGCTCGGCAAGCTCTCTCCCGCGTTCGGCATCCGCCTGGGCCAGCTCGGCGTCGCGAACGCTTCGATGGGCGGCGCAACCTGCGCCGCGGCCGGGACGGCAAGCGCCAGCGCGCCCGCCATCGTGATGGTCAACTTCAGTCTCGTGATCGTCATGGTCGTCTCTCAGCTCTTGGTGGTGTCGAGCGGCCGCTGGCCCGTCCGCCCTTGAATGTCGGCTTTCTGCCGATCGCGCACGTCCGATGAAACTACGCGTACCTTGAACAGCAATCCTTTCGACTCGATGCGGCGGCGGACCTGATCCAGATCGTCCTGCGACAAGCGTCGAGGGGCTGGCCGCGATGTCGACGAGCGTCCGCTCGAGCTCGTCGAGCAGGGACGCCATCGCCGTGTCGCCGGTCTTCAACGCTGTCTGCCGATACAACCGGTTGGCGGCGACGAGCTGCTGCGCGCGCGCCTGCTCAGTAGAGATGTTCACGTCGCCGCGCGTGTCGGCGCTCACCATCTCGACGAGGACCATCTGCGATCGATCGAGGTGATCGCCAAGGTCCACGAGCAGAATCCGCTCCCGCACCTGGTCCGCGTTCGCCACCGCCGGAACCGCCGTCGGCGCGTCGGCGCGGAGACCACGGCTCGGCGTGCCGGATGGCAGCAGGCGTCCGGCAACGAAAGAGGCGGCGATCACGACGACCAGCGCGCCGACCCACGCGAGCCGTCCGAACGTCGGCTCGAATCCCAGCAGCCATCGACTCCGCCGGGCGGGCAGCGCGGGTTGGAGCCGCGCCCAGGCGGTCCGCTCGAATCCCGGCGGCGCATCGACCGCGGGCGCGCTGTCCACGAACGCCATCACGCGCTGGAGGCGCGTGTAGGTCTGCTGGCACGCGCCGCACGTCGAGAGGTGCGATTCCGCGCGGTGCTCGTCGGCGCTCTCCATCTCGCCGTAGTAGTGCAGCACGAGCTCGTCGTCTGTCAGATGCGTCATGATGATGGCCTTACCCTTCGACGAACGGCTCGAGCGCGAGCCGCATCTTCCGCACGGCGCGGAACACACTGTGCTTGGCCGCATTCGCCTTCAACCCGAGCGTCCGGCTGATCTCGTCGATCGACTGCCCCTCGAAGTGCCGCAGGACGAACGCCGCGCGCTCCATGTGCGTCAGCGAGTCCATCGCGGCGCCGACGCGTTCCTGTACTTCGGTGCTCAGCATCAGGCGTTCAGGCGATGGATCGACCCGGTCGTCCGCCGCCGCCTCGTAGTGTTCGAGATCCGCGGCAGTCGTGACCCGTTTCCTGGTGACGCCGCGAACGTATGAGATCAATCGAGCAATTCACGGCGATGCGATGGAGCCACGTCCCGAAGTTGGCCCGCGACTCGAAACGGCCCAGTTGTTTGTATGCGCGCAGGAACGTCTCCTGGACCACGTCCTCGGCGTCCTGCGGGCTGCCGGTCATCCGGTGCGCGAGTCGATAGACGGCACGGCTGTGACGCTCGACAAGCGCCCGGAAAGCTTCGCTATCTCCATCGCGGGCCAGCGCGACGGCGGCGGCGTCCGTTTGCGGCATCCAGATGATTAGACGGGAGTTGCGCTCGGCGGTTAGGTGCCGGGCAGCCCGGAGCTCTGCACAGCGTGTATCACAACGCGACAGGCGCCGGCAAAACGTTCACGAGGAACGATGTCGGGGTGGGACGGGCTCGTCGACCGTGGCGCCAGACGACGAGTCGGCCGGCGGCCGGAGCCGCTCCAGCAGCGCGCGCATGCGCTGAATCTCGCCATTCAGCGCGCCGATACACGCTTCCTGGCTTTCGTGCGGCGCGTCGGTATCGACGCCGCAGAAGGGGCAGGTCATGATGGTGACGGCTTGATTGTAGGACTGGCGTATTGGGTTGCAAGAAGAGAACCGGATCAGCTCAGCGACGCGAGCGTCCGTTCGAGCCCGGTGTCGAGGGGCGTGATCGTCAGACCCAGCTCGGCGCGTGCCATTTCGCTCTCCAGAGACCAGTCGTGCCTGAAAATTTCGACGACGCCGCGCGTGAGGAGCGGCTCGCGATGAAAGATCGCGGCGCGCGCTTCTTCGACGAACGCGGCGGCAGTGGCGACGGGGTAGGGTATTCGCCTCGGCAACGGCAGACGCCGCACCCGGGCGAGGTAATCGAAGATCGCACGCTGCGGAGCGTTCTCGCCGCCGACGACGTAGTCGCGTCGCGGGTCGGCTCGCGTCAGCGCCACCACATGCGCCCTCGCCACATCGTCCACGTATGCAAACGACCAGCGACGCTCGCCGCCGATCACGCCGGGGAGACGACCTTCGAGATGGTCGCGCATCAGCCGCCCGACGAGATTGCCCTCGGTCGCGGGTCCGGGTCCGTACACGACGCCCGGATAGAGCGACGACGACCGGCAGCCCATCGGCTGCCGCGCGTCGCGCCACATCTCGCGCCGCCACCTTCGTGCGCTGGTAATGATTGGCCGTCACCGGATGCGGGCTGTCGGCTGGCGGAAGCGCCAGGAACGACGAGGTGTAGACCACGCGCGGCGTCTGCAGCGCGCGCGCTGCGGCGAGCACCGACTGCAAGCCGCCGACGTTGATGGCGTCGAATTCGGACGGATCGCGCCGCCACACGGCCACCAGCGCGGCCAGATGACAGATCGCGTCGGCCGTCTCAGCCGCGCGCGTGACGGCGCGTGTGTCACGAATATCTCCCGCGATCGAAGCGCGCGTCCGGATGCGGGCGTCGCGCGAACACGACCGGCTCGTGGCCCGCTTCACGTAACGCCGTGACGATGGCGGCGCCAAGATAGCCGGTGCCGCCGGTAACGAGAACTCTCATGAATTTGGTAATCGAGTAATCGGTGAATCTGGTGATCTGGTGATTCAAAATCATCAAACCACCCGTTCAATTTACCAATTACCAAATTACCAAATTACCCAATTACCAAATCCATTAAACTGGTTCGATGTTCAGGCAGCGAACCGGGTCGGTCGTATGTGCGTCGTGCGGATCGCTCGTCGGCGTGAACGACGACAAATGTTACACGTGCGGTCGCCGCAATCCCGGTCTCTGGGGCTTCGGGCCTATCCTTCGGCGATTCGGCAACGACCTGGGGTTCGTCTCGCTGGTCGTCTATGGGTGCGCGGCCCTTTATGCGGCGACGCTGCTCGTGACGGTTCTCCAGGGGCAGAGCCTGTTCTCAGGATCGATCTTCTCGATCCTTGGACCGAGCAGCGGAGCGCTCCTGATGTTCGGCGCCAGCGGCGCCTATCCTGTTTTCGGCTACGGCCGCTGGTGGACCATCCTGAGCGCCGGCTGGCTGCACGGCGGCGCCCTCCACATCCTGTTCAACATGATGTGGGTCCGGCAGATCGGTCCGGCCGTTGCCGACATCTACGGCGCCGGGCGGATGGTGATCATCTACACCGTGTCGTGCGCGACTGGATTTCTGCTCAGCTCCTTCATGGGCGCGTACTTGCCGATTCCATTCATTGGCGGGGGAGGCCTGACGATCGGCGCGTCCGCGCCCATCTTCGGGCTGCTCGGCGCGCTGGTCTATTACGGAAAACGCGGCGGCAGCAGCATGGTGAGATCGGAAGCGATGGGATACGCCGTGACGCTGTTCGTGATGGGACTGTTCCTGCGCGGCGTGGACAACGCGGCGCACGCCGGCGGCTTCCTCGGCGGCTACCTCGCCGGTCTCTGGCTCGATCCGCTCAAGCCCGAGCGCATGGATCATCTGGTGGGCGCCGTAGTCTGCCTGGCTGCCACGGCTCTCGCGATTGTCGCGTCGATGCTCACGACGAGGTTTTAGGGGATGGCGGATGAAAGGGCAGATCTGACAGCTGACAGCTGACATCTGACGATCGAGAGATCACCGCGAGATAACAAGTCCCCAATCCGCTCGATGGCGGCTCTCAGTGAGTCGCCATTCGTTCAGTATAATTCGCGGGTGCGAAAGCCTGTTGTGCTCATCACCGGCGCTGGCGGCGAGATTGGCCACGGCCTGATCGATCGCCTCGCCGAGCGCCGGCGACCGCGCCATCGTGACGATCGACGTGGCGCGGCTCGACGACACCATCGCCCGCAAGGTCGACCGCGAAGTGATCGGGTCGATCCTCGACCACGCCGTCCTGGAACGTCTGATGGCCGAATTCGAGGTCGATCTGATCTTCCACCTGGCCGCGCTGCTCTCGACGCGCGCCGAGTTCACGCCGGTCTCGGCGCATCAGGTCAACGTCGAAGGCACGCTCGGGTTGCTCGAGTTCGCGCAGCACGAGGCGGAGTCCCACGGCCGACCCGTCGTCTTTCTCTATCCTTCGTCGATTGCGGCGTACGGGTTGCCGGATCTCGAAACCAAGCAGCGGGCCGGCCGCGTCGGCGAGGACGAGTACCTGCATCCGACGACGATGTACGGGTGCAACAAGTTGTATTGCGAGCTCCTCGGCACCTACTACGCCCGCCACTACAAGCAGCTCGCCGCGGAGCCGATGAGCCGACGGGTCGACTTCCGCTGCGTGCGATTTCCCGGGCTGATTTCCGGGATGACGATGCCGTCGGGTGGGACGTCGGATTACGCGCCGGAGATGATCCACGCCGCCGCGCGCAACGCGCCGTACGCGTGCTTCGTCCGGCCCGACACGCGGATTCCGTTCATGGCCATGCCCGATGGCGTCGAGGCGCTGCTCACGCTCGCGTCAGCGCCCCGCGATCGGCTCGGACGGACCGCCTACAACGTTGGCGCGTTCAGCCCGTCCGCCGAGGAAATCCGTGACGTGGTCGCGCGCGCGTTTCCCGCCGCGCGCCTCACGTGGGAGACCGACCAGAAGCGTCAGCGCATCGTCGACTCCTGGCCGCTCGACGTCGACGACTCCGCCGCGCGGCGCGACTGGAATTTCTCACCCCGCTACGATTTCGACCGCGCGTTCAGCGAATATCTGATCCCGACGATCAAGAAGCACTATTCGTGATCTGAAGCCTGTAGTCGGTAGGCGAGGGTCGACAATCGATAGTCAGACGACGATCGACCAGCGACCGTCGACTATCGACCGTCGACTCGCATATCATGGCGCGATGCCGAAACTGACGGTGGAAGGATATCGGACCGTGGACGTCGAGCTGGGCAAGCGCCTCGTGCTCGCGATTGAACAGGATGCGCACGTCGACGTGCTCCATGCGTGCGGCGGGAACGCGCGCTGTACGACGTGCCGGGTGGAATTCATCGCGGGCGAGCCGGATCGGACGACCGTGGCCGAGCGGACGGTGCTGGCCGCGAAGGGCGTGATTGGCGCACGTTTGTCGTGCCAGATCGAGTGCAACCACGACATGGTCGTTCGCGCGATCAGCCGTCTCGAAGGCAGTGGCCGGCCGGATCCCGGCCCGACGCCGTTCCCCACGGTTCAACCTCCCCCTGAATGGATTCCGCTGTAGCCCGCACGGGCTCGGCCGCTGAGTGTCGGGTCGTCGCCGTGATCTCCGTCGATCTCCTCGTGTCTGCCTATTCCAGCGGCTGGTTTCCCATGGCGGTCGAGCCTGGCGAGATCCGGTGGTATTCGCCGGACCCGCGCGGCATCATCCCGCTCGAAGGCTTCCATGCCTCCCGCCGGTTGTCTCGTCTCGTCCGGCAGGGACGCTTTGCGATCCGCGTCGACACGGACTTTCCAGCCGTGATCCGCGCGTGCGCGGCGCGGCAGGACGAGGAAGGGACGTGGATCGACGAGGAGATCCTGGAGAGCTACTGCGCGCTGCACGAGCGGGGGCTGGCCCACTCGGTCGAGACGTGGCAGGACGACGAGCTGGTGGGCGGCCTGTACGGCGTGGCGTTGGGGGGCGCGTTCTTCGGCGAGTCGATGTTCCACCACGCGACCGACGCGTCGAAGGTGGCGCTCGTCGCGCTCGTCGAGCGGCTGCGCGAGCGCGGATACGTCCTGCTCGATACGCAGTGGATGACGGAGCATCTCGCGCAGTTCGGCGCCGTCGAGATTCCCCGCCGCCGCTATCTGCGCCTTGCTCGATGCGGCGTTGAAGGCCGAGCCGGCACCGTTTTCCTGATCGTGTCTGCGTGATGCCATCTGAATCGCCCACCCCTCGCGTGCTGTTCGGCGTCGCGCTGACGTCGGGCTCGCTGCTCATGACCGAGCTGTCGCTCACCCGGATCTTCTCGGTCACGATGTACTACCACTTCGCCTTCATGGCGATCTCGATCGCGCTCTTCGGCTTGAGCGCCAGCGGTGTCTACGTGTTCCTGTTCCGGGATCGGCTGGCGGCCCGCTCCACGGTCCGGTTACTGACCAGCCATGCGCTGGCGTTCGCCGCGCTGACGCTGATCGCGCTGGCGGCGCTGGTCCGCGTGCGCGTCGGATTCCAACTCGACGCCTGCCAACATCGCGTTGATCTCCACCACGTACTTGCTGGCGGCGCTGCCGTTCTTCGCCGGCGGCGCCGTCGTGTCCATCGCGATCGCCCGCCTCAGCGCCAGCGTCAACCGGGTGTACGCGGCCGACCTGCTCGGTGCCGCGGGGGCGTGTCTCCTGTTGCTGCCTGCGCTCAACCGGCTGGGTGCGCCCGGCGCCATCGTCGCGGCGGGGCTCATGGCGGCCGCGGCGGCGGTGCTGTTCGCCGGACCGGAACATCGCGGGCGCCTGGCGACGATCGTGGGAGTACTCGCTGTGGTGGTGGTGATTGCCGCGCGATCGCCGCTCGAGCCATTTACGCGTGAGCGTCACGAAGGGACACGAACATCACGCCGTGCTCTTCAGCAAATGGAACTCGTTCTCGCGCATCGGCGTGTACGCTCAGCCGTACGGCGCCTGGTCGCTGAGCAAGCGGTATACGGGACCGCTGCCCGATACACACCTGATGGACATCGACTCGGCGGCCGCGACACAGATCCTGCACTTTGGCGGCGACCTGCGTGACGTTGAGTACCTGCAATACGAGCTGACATCGCTTGGATACCGTCTCTACGGAGAGCCGGGGCGCACCCCCTCGTCGCCACTGCGGGCGCTCGTGATCGGGCCGGGCGGAGGGCGCGACCTTCTGTCGGCGCTCGTGTTCGGGGCCTCCTCGGTCGATGGCGTCGAGATCAACCCGATCATCGCGAACGACGTCATGCGAGGCGCCTTCCGAGAGTACTCCGGTGGGGTCTACGATCATCCGGCCGTCCACATCCACGTCGAAGATGGTCGCAGCTTCGTGCGGCGATCGCCCGACAAGTACGACGTGATTCAGGCCTCGTTGGTCGACACCTGGGCGGCGACAGCGGCAGGCGCCTACACGCTGACCGAGAACTCGCTCTACACGGTGGAGGCGTTCGACGACTACCTCGATCACCTGACGGATCGGGGAGTGCTCAGCATCTCCCGATGGGTCTTCGACGGTCTGCGGCTGGTCTCGCTGGCCCAGGAGGCGTGCGCGCGTCACGGGTTGAGCGCCGCGGACCACCTCGCGGTCATTCAGAACGAGGGCGTTGCGACGTTCCTGCTGAAGAAGACGCCGTTCGATGCCGCTGACCGCGAGCGCCTCGCAGCGGCCGCACGGGACCTGAAGTTCTCGATTCTGTACCTGCCCGGGACGACGGCCGAGCCTATGGGGGATGTGCGCGACGACTATGCGCGCTTGATCCTCGCGCCCGATCGCCAGGCCTTCTACCGAGACTATCCCTTCGATGTCTCGCCGACGACCGACGATCGCCCCTTCTTCTTTCACACCAACAGGCTGCGATCGCAGCGCTTCATCGCCGCCGGCCTGCGGCTGCTGGGACACCCGGTCGAGCCTCCGCCCCAAATCGGCTCGTGGGGCACGGGCGGTCTGACCGCCCTGCTGGTGCTGCTCGTCATCTCGTTCGCACTGATCCTCGCCTTTATCGTCGGGCCGCTGGCGATCACCAATCGAGCGGCGCTCGCACCCGGATGGAGCCGGCCGCTGGCGTATTTTGCCTGTCTCGGTGCAGGCTTCATGCTCATCGAGGTGGCGCTGCTGCAGCGCTTCGTGCTGCTGCTCGGCCACCCTGTCTACTCGCTGACGGTCACGCTTCTTTCGCTGTTGCTCGGCACCGGAATCGGCAGCCTGTTGAGCCGACACGTCACGGACGCGGGCGTGCGCCGAACCGCCGCGACTGGCGTGCATGGCGATCGCTGCGGTCGCCGTCCTGTGGGCGACCGTGCTCCCGGCCGTGATTGCCTTTGCGATTGGCTGGCCACTTCCGCTACGGCTCGCCACGGCGATGCTGCTGATGCTTCCGGCGGGCATGTTGATGGGCATCCCGCTGCCGGCCGGCGTGCGACTGCTGGCCGTGGAACGTCCGTCGCTCATCGCGTGGGCATGGGGCATCAACGGCGCGCTGTCGGTTCTCGGCGCCACGCTGGCGGTCTTCATTGCGATGAACTGGGGTTTTTCGGCGACCCTGCTGGGTGGTGGGATTCTCTATCTCGCGGCGAGCGCGCTGACGCGCGCCTCGCGAATCGATCAGCCCGTCGTCGTCAGTGCACCGTATACGGCTCGCTGAGGGTGAACGGCGCGATCTTCACGTCGAACTGGTCGCCGCCGTCCGCGACCATCTGATAGGTCCCTTCCATGACGCCGAACGGCGACGACAGCGGACAGCCGGAGCTGTAGGTAAAGGATTCGCCCGGCGCGAGCACGGGCTGCTTGCCGACGACCCCTGGTCCGCGCACTTCTTCCACCCGGCCGGTGCCATCGGTGATCACCCAGTGGCGGGTCAGTAACTGCACCGTGTCGAGCCCTTCATTGGATATCGTGATCGTGTAGACGAAGAACCATTGGCTCTGCAACGGTTGCGACCGCTGCGGCGCGTATTCGGCCTCGACGTAGACGCGCACGCCGCGGGTGGTTGCTTCCGACGTGAACATGTATCAATGATGCCACGAACGATGCCGTGATTGCCGATGCGAAGGATGCGATCCGACGCGTCGGGTTGTGCCTCACATGCCGCCACTCGACGACGATCGTCAGCAGCCGCGAGTCGCGGTTCTATCTGTGCGAGCGCTCGCGCACGGACCCGCGATTCCCGCGCTACCCGCCGCTGCCGGTCGTCTCGTGTGCGGGGTGGGAACCCCGATCGGCATCCACCGAGTGACGACTCGAGAGACCCCGACGAGCCCACCGGCACCTGACAGGCTTTGATAGCATGGGCTGAGGATATGCATACGATTGCGCCCGCCCGGTTCAGGCCAGGTGGCTCGCTGGAATCTGCCGAGGATCGTCCCGAATCGGCGGCCATGGACGCGCGCCTCATCCGGGGTCGAGGCGCTGATTTTCTGGGATCCGAAGAGCCCGGTGCCGAAGAAGCTCGATGCGATCGACACCGATCAGATCACGCCGGCGACCGACTGTGTCTCGGAGAGCCTGGAGACGCTGGACGAGCGATGGAAGGCAGGCTCCTTCCGGTATCTGATGCCGGACTTCCGCGAGCGCGTGCACCGCGGCGAGACGTTCGTCATCGCCGGCGATCGCTTCGCCATCGGGTCGTCTCGTGAGATGAGCCCGGCCGGGCTCAAGGGCGTGGCGGAGGAAGCCGGGCTGCAGCTGGTTGTCGTGTGCGGCCACAACATGGGCGACATCTTTCGCCGCAACGCCTTCAATCTCGGCCTCCATGTTGTTCAGAGTCCTGAGGCGGTCGCCGACGCGAAGGACGGCGACGAGCTGACGTTCGATCCCTCCACGCGTCAACTCACCAACGTCACGCAGGACAAGACGTACGAGCCTGTGCCGCTCTCGCCAAAGGAAGAGGAGATCCGCCGAGGCGGCGGGATCTTTGCCGTCGGCCGCCGTGAGCTCCGCCGCGCGGTGGAAACCGCGCCCGCGATCGACTGGCCGGACGAGGCCGCGGCCCGTCGCATGACGACGACCGAGCAGATCATCTGGGCGCATCGCGTGGACAAGGATCTGAAGCCCGAGGATCTGAAGCCGGGCACGACGCTGCGCGTGTATGCCGACCTGCTGCCGGCGTCGGACGGCACGGCGCCGTTTGCCATCCACACCTTCAACCAGATCACCGGCGGCGCGATCTATCCGCGCCAGGCGGCGATTGCCAACGACCACTTCGTCTTCACCGGCAACGCCATCGACGACAAGCAGACGAGCATCGGTCGGGAGTTTGCGCGCCAGCAGGGGCTGGAGAAGCCGGTACTACGCCACCCCTGGCGACGGCATCTTCCATTTCTATTTTCCCGAACAGGGGCTCGTGATGCCCGGCCAGTTCATCCCGGGCGCCGACTCGCACAGCCGCGCATACGGCGCATACGGCGCGGTCGGCATTGGCGTCGGATCGACGACGCTCGGGTTCGGGTGGGCGACGGGATACATCTATTTCACGCTGGCGAAAGCGCGGCGCGTGACGTTTCGCGGCCGCCTGCAGCCCTGGGTGAGCGGCAAGGACATCGTGCTGGAGCTGCTCCGCCGGTGGGGGGCCGAACAGTCGCAGGGGATGTCGGTGGAGCTCGTCGACGCGGATCGACAGCTCCCCATCGCGTACCGCAACACGATCGCAAACATGATGGCCGAGGCGGAAGCGCTGAACGGCATCTTCGCGCCCGACGCGATCACCGACGAGTGGTACACGCGGAAAGGGATCACCCGGCGGCCGTATCCGCCTGTCAGCCCGGGCGTCGAGGCGTCCTACGCAGATCGACGAAGCGATCAGCCTCTCGGACGTCGTTCCCATGATCGCGAAGCCGTTCAGTCCCGGCAACGCGTTCGCGGCGACGGAGGTCGCGCGCGAGCACATCACGTTCGACAAGGCGCTGATTGGATCCTGCACGAACGGCAGCTACGACGATCTGCTGCAGGCGGCGCTCGTGATCCGGGCGGCGCGCGAAGCCGGCGCGCGAAAAGCCGAGCGCGAGCTCACGATCTTTCCGGGATCAGGCGGCGTGGGCCGGCAGATCGAAGCGCCCGACGCGCGGCTCGGCGGCGAATCGATTGCGTCGGTGTTCCGGTCGGTGGGCGGCGAGATTCGCCAGTCGTGGTGCGGGCCGTGTTTCGGCCAGGGCCCGGACGCGCTGACGCGCGGCCAGCGCGCGATCACCTCGTTCAATCGCAATTGGCAGAACCGCATGGGCCTGGGCGGCGAAGGCTACCTCGCCAGCCCGGCGGTCGTGGCGGCCTCCGCGCTCGTCGGCTACATGGCGCCGCCGGACGAACTGGGGCTGAAGTGGGACGTCGACGCCTTCGGCGTCTAAAATGCGAAATGCCTAATGCAGAATGCAGAAGAGTGCAGAATGCAACGCGAGAATTTCCGCATTCTGCATTCTGCATTCTGCATTTCGCCTACCCCCAGCGCGGCATCTCGTCCGGATTGATCCCCGAGCGCCATCTTGCCAATGACCTCGCGCGAGAGCGAGGTGTTGGCCGGATGGAAGCGGCCGGCGCGGGCGTCGCGGAACAGGCGTTCGAGTTCGCTCTTCTTGAACATCCCGAATCCGCCCGAGACATCGAGCGCGGTGTCCACGACCTTCCAGGCGCCTTCGACCGCGCGGCATTTGGCGGCCACGATCTTGATTGGCCACGCCATCCCATGATCCACGCCCGTCGACCAGTCGCGCGCGACGGTCTCGAGCTGCGCGCCAATGGCTTCGAGCTCCATCACCATCTCGGCGACCTGATGCTGCACGTGCGGGTGGTACGCCATCGAGCGCGTCAGGCCGAGCGATCCCTTGGACTTCACGTGCCCGACCGTCAGCTCCAGGACGCGCTGCGCCAGCCCGTAGTAGACGTTGCCGAAATTGATGAGGGCCCAGGCGAAGATGCCGAGCACGAAATTGTCGGCGCCGGTGAAGCCCGCCGGGACGATGCGTGCGATGTACTTGTCGGGAATCGTCGCGCCTTCGAGGACGGTATCGTCGCTGCGGGTCGCGCGCATGCCGAGCGTGTCCCACGTCTCCTTGATCGTGAACCCGGCGCTGTCGCGCGTCAGAAATCCGTGGACGACCTTCGGGTTCGCCGGGTCGCTCGTGTCCATGCCGTGCAGGCCGAGCCTCGTCCACACCGGGTGAGAGACTGCCGAATGATTTTCGACCGGTGAACCGATAGCCGCCGGGCACCTTTTCGGCCTTCGTGATCGACATGAGAATGGACGTTTCGTTGCCGCTCTCGGCATGCCCGGCCGCGAACACTTCCCCCGCGGCCGCGTCTCGAAGGATCCATTCGCACGACTTGTCGCCGGCGCGCCACAGATCGGCCGCGTCGCCGACCCAGTAGTTGTGCATGTTGATGCACAACGCGGTGGCGGGCGCGTACCCGGCCAGCCGCCGCGTCTCGCGCGCGACCTCGGCGAGCGTGAAGCCGTGTCCGCCCAATTCACGTGGCACGGCCATCTTCAGATAGCCGGCCGCCTTCAGTTCGTCGAAATCTTCCTGACAGAAGCGATTGTCGCGGTCGTAGCCCGCCGCTCGCTGGCGGCAGCTTGTCCAGCAAGGGTCTCCGGGACGAGAGTTCCACTGGCGACGCTCATACGGCCTCCGTTCTCATAGAGCAGGACGAATGATCAATGACCGGGGATCGCCAGAATAATATAGAAAGCGCATGTGGCGGAGAGTGGCGTTCGTCGGTCTCGTCCTGTCCCTGGCCGCCCTGGTCGGGTCGCCCGACGCCAGTGGACCGCGGGAAGCGGCAGCGCAGGCCAGGCTGTCGCCAGCGGCGGGGACCATCCTGACGGAGAGCGCCGTCATCGCGGCAGGCGACCATCTGCTGCCCTCCGCCGACCTCGACCATCCGGCGATCACGATTCGGGCGTCGAACGTGACGATCGACTTTTCCGGCGCCGTCCTTCGCGGCGCCCACGCCGGAGCGGACCCGGATTCGTTCACCGGCGTGGCCGTCCTCGTGGACGGCGGCGAACACGTCACGATCCGCAACCTGACCGCTCGCGGCTACAAGGTGGGCGTGCTGGTGAGGCACTCGCCGCGCGTCCACATCACCGGTTCGGATCTCGGCTACAACTGGAAGTCGCGTCTGTACAGCCTCGTCGAGCACGAGAGCCTCGTCGACTGGCTGTCCTATCACCACAACGAGAAGGACGAGTGGCTGGGCGGGGGCGCGGGCATCTACCTCGCCGATTCCGACGAGGCGGAGATCGACCACACCAGCGTCGTGCAGGGGCAGAACGGCCTGATGCTGGCCCGCTCGACTGGCGCGAAAATCTGGAACAACACGTTCTCGTTTCTCTCGGGGATCGGGATCGGGCTCTATCGCGCCAGCGGCAACACGATTGCGCACAACCGGGTGGATTGGTGCGTTCGCGGCTACAGCGACACGTTCTATAACCGTGGACAGGACTCGGCCGGCATCCTGATCTACGAGCAGAGCAGCCGCAACGTCGTCGCCTTCAACTCCGTCACGCACGGCGGCGACGGCCTCTTCCTGTGGGCAGGCCAGTCCACGATGGACACGGGCCAGGGCGGCGCGAACGACAACATCGTGTACGACAACGATTTCAGTTTTGCTCCCGCCAACGGGATCGAGGCGACGTTCAGCCGCAATGTCTTCTACGGCAATCGCATCGAGGACTGCTGGCATGGGCTGTGGGGCGGCTACAGCTTCGATTCCTGGATTGCCGCCAATCGCTTCGCGCGCAATGGGGAAGCCATCGCGATCGAGCATGGTCAGGACAATCGGATCACCGAGAACATCTTCGACGGCGACGAGACGGCGATTCATCTCTGGAAGAACGCCACTCAGGATCCGGACTGGGAATATCCCAAGCGCCGCGATACCCGCAGCCGCGACTACGTCGTCTCGGGCAACTCGTTCAAGCACAATTCGGTTGCGCTGAAGATTGCCGACACGCAGAACCTGCGCGTTCTGACGAACGCGTTCGAGGGTGTCGGGTCGGTCGCGGCGCTCTCGGGCGATACCCGGAACATCGGCATCGGCGACGAGGTCGCCGTGCCCGTGCGTTCGCGGCCGACGCTCGACGCCACGCTGCCGACGCCGCTGCCCGGCGGCATGGACGCGAAGATTCCCGACAGCCGAGCGGCGGGGACGCGACGCCATCGTCGTCGACGAGTGGGGTCCGTTCGACTGGAAGTCGCCGAAGCTCTGGCCGGCGGGGCGGTCCGACGTATCCCCGTTGAAGCTGCGCGTGCTCGGTCCGCCGGGCGAGTGGCAGGTCGCCTCGGTTCGCGGCGGCAACCGTCGCTCCCACCGCCGGCCGCATCCCGGGTGAGCTGATTGTCACGCCCTCGTCGGCCAAGGTCCCACCGGCCGCGACGCCAATGAAGGGTCCGGTCGACTGGGACGTGCGGCTGACGTATCGTGGCGGCGCGGTCACGAGCCCGCGGGGCGACGTGACGCCCGCGGGATCCCCATACACGTTCGGGTACTCGCGGTGGTTCATGCCCGTCGACTGGCGCGTGCGCTACTACGCGTTCGACGAGCGTTCGGCACCCAACCACACATGCTGACGCCTTCCTGCGTGTGCTGGCAGGGTCGCCCGTGAAGGAGGATCGGCTCGACCGGCTCGATTTCATTTCCGGGCGAAGCATCGCTGATGGCGTACCGGCCGACCGCGTCGCCGTCATCGCGGACGGCACCGTGGACCTGCCGGCCGGTCGCTACGAACTGCGAACGATTTCCGACGATGGCATCCGGGTGTGGATCGACGACGAGCGCGTCATCGATCACTGGACGCCGCATGAATCAGCGATCGATGTGACCGCGCTCGCCGCGGGCCGGCATCGGCTGAAGGTCGAATATTTCGAGCTCGGCGGGTTTGCCGAGCTCCGTGTGGAGATCCGACGACGATGATCACCTGGTTGACCGATCCGCAGACCTGGATTGCCTTCGCGACGCTCACGTTCCTCGAAATCGTCCTCGGCGTCGACAACATCATCTTCATTTCAATCCTGGCCGGCAGGCTGCCCGGCAAGCAGCAGGCGTCGGCGCGGCGGCTTGGCTTGCTGCTGGCCATGGGCACGCGCATTCTGCTGCTGTTCTCGCTCGCGTGGATCGTGCGGCTCACGGCCCCGCTCTTCACGCGTGCTCGGTCACGAGCTGTCGGGCCGCGATCTGATCCTCATCGCGGGCGGTCTGTTTCTGCTCGCCAAGAGCACGCACGAGATCCACGCCCGCCTGGAGGGTGAGGCTGGCGAGGGATCCGCGCGCGTGCGCGTCTCGTTCACGGGCGTCCTGATCCAGATCACGATGCTCGACATCGTCTTCTCGCTCGACTCCGTGATCACGGCAGTCGGCATGGTCGACGAGCTCTCGGTGATGGTCGCGGCCGTCATCGTCGCGGTCCTGATCATGATGGTGTCGTCCACGCCGATCAGCGACTTCGTGCACCGTCACCCGACGGTCAAGATCCTGGCCCTCAGCTTTCTGCTGCTGATTGGCCTGTCGCTGCTGCTCGAAGGCTTCGACCAGCACATTCCGAAGGGCTACATCTACTTTGCGATGGGGTTCTCGGTGGTCGTCGAGATGTTGAACCTGAAGGTCCGTCGGAAATCGGCGCCGGTGGAGCTGCGGGAACCGTTCGCTGAGTGAAACGGAGACGTCACTGATCACGAACGCCAAGGCCACGAAGACCACTTCGTGCGTGGTGTCATCGTGGCGGGCGCCCGTCCTCGACTACAATCTCGGTCCATGCGCCCGACCTATCCGCTCGCGCTCCTGGCAATCGGCGGTGTCGCGCTCGCGGTGTCGGCAATCCATCCGTACGAGGCCGGCACGTGGGTCATGGAGGTCTTCCCGATCTTCCTGGCCGTGCCCGTCCTGATCGTCACGGCACGGCGCTTTCCGTTGACGCCGCTCGTCTACACGCTGATCTTCGTCCACGCGCTGATCCTGATGCTCGGCGGTCACTACACCTATGCGCGCGTGCCGCTTGGCTTCTGGATCCAGGAGGCGTTTGGGTTCGCGCGGAACCATTACGATCGGATCGGCCACTTTGCGCAGGGTTTCGTCCCGGCGCTCATCGCGCGCGAGATCCTCCTCCGCCGCACGGCGCTTCGTCCCGGCGGCTGGCTGTTCTTCATCGTCAGCTGCATCTGCCTGGCGATCAGCGCCTGTTACGAGTTCGTCGAGTGGTGGTCGGCGCTGATCGGAGGTGCGGCAGCGACGGACTTTCTCGGCACGCAAGGCGATCCGTGGGATACGCAGTGGGACATGCTGATGGCGCTGATCGGCTCGATCGTCGGTCAGTTGACGCTGAGCGGCCTCCAGGATCGTCAGCTCGCGAAACTGGCGAGCGGAGCGCGGCCGGCCGGGGAGGGGGGAAGGGGTCAGATCTCGATTTTCTAATTTCGATTCTCGAAATTAGAAAATCGAGATCTGACCCCATTGTGTGCGCGGGCGCACACGAGTTGACTTCGGTTCGGCCAGCAAGAAGAATCGGCGGGTGATCCCCCTGTTCGTCGTGTTCTTGTCGGTCCTTCAGCCAGCCCTGCCGCAATCGCCTGCCCCGGTGTCAGCCTACGTGCCGCAGCGTGTGTTCGACACCCATCGGAAGGCCTTCAGTGATTTCGAACAAATGCTGGCGGACGCCGGCACAGCGGAGGTGGTGTTCGTCGGCGAGGAGCACGACAACGGCAGCACGCATCGGCTCGAGCTCGCGGTGCTCGAGGGGTTGACGCGTCGCCGGCGGCCGTTGGTCCTGGGCATGGAGATGTTCGAGCGCGACGTGCAACAGGCGCTCGATGATTACCTGTCGGGATCATCCACCGAGTCGCAGTTCCAGGCGTCCGCGCGTCCCTGGCCGCGGTACGCGACCGACTACCGCGCGTCGCTCGAGTTTGCCCGGGAGCATCACATTCCCGTCGTCGCCTCGAACGTGCCGCGGAGGATCGCGGCCGACGTCTCAAAGAACGGCCTTGGCGTCCTGGATACGATTGGAACGGACAGGCGTCTCGCGGCCGCCGACCTGGAATGTCCCACGACCGGGGACTACTACGATCGCTTTCTCGAGGCGATGACCGACCACACGGGTTCCAACACCACGCCGCTCGCCGCCGGACGCGCGCGCCCGCAACGATCGCTACTTTCTCGCGCAGTGCGTCAAGGACGAGACGATGGGGGAGTCGATTGCGGCGGCGGTCCGGAAAGCCGCCGGCCAGCCGACGACCGTCGTTCACTTCAACGGTTCGTTTCACAGCGATTTCAGCGAGGGTGCGGCGCAGAGCGCCACGCGCCGGCTGCCCGGACGTCGCATCCTGGTCGTCTCGATCCTGCCTGTTGACGATATCGATGCCGTGAATCCGACCAACGCGGACCTGAAGCGGGCCGACTACCTCGTCTATACCGTGAAGCCGTAGCGCACGCCAAGGAGCGCCGGGTCTGATCTCGATTTTCTACTCAATTTGCTAAGGAAATCGTCGATCCGCCCACCCACAATAGAAAATCGAGATCTGACCCCACGGCCGCCCGGCCGCTGGCTCGGCGTTGGAAAATCGAGATCTGACCCCAGCGCGCGGCCCCTAACGCAGCCGCTCGTCCATCTCCGCCACCACATAGGTCATGACCGCGACCGCCGCCGTCGCGCGCGCCATGTCGATGGGGTCGATCTTGTCGATGGTGTCGGCCGGCGTGTGATGGATCAGGAAGTAGTTCCCCTCCGACTCGAGCGAGAGCGCTGGGAATGTTCGATTGCTGCACGCTCGGGCCGATGTCGGCGCCGCCGCCGGCAGGACCGATGGCGTCGACGTTGATCCCCGCGAGCAGCGTGGCGATGTCGCGCAGGCGCGCGCGCGCCGCGTCGCTGCCGGTGAAGCCGAAGCCCCGTGGACGGAAGACGCCGGAGTCGGATTCCATCATCATCACGTGGCCCGGCAGCTCGGCCAGGTGACGATCGCGATAGCCGAGACCTCCACGGCCGCCGTTCTCCTCGTTGGTCCACAGCACCACACGGACCGTCCGGCGCGGCCGCAGATTCAACTGCTTCATCAGGCGCAGCGCCTCCCACATCACCACGCACCCGCCACCATCGTCGGTCGATCCGGTCCCGACGTCCCACGAGTCGATGTGGCCGCCGATGACGACCACTTCGTCCGGCAGCTCGCGGCCGCGCAGCTCGCCGACGACGTTGGCCGACTCGGCGTCGGGCAGGAAGTGCGCCTCCATGACGAGCTTCAGGCGCACCGTCGTTCCTCGATCGCTCATGCGCTGCAGCCGCGCCGCATCCTCGGTCGTCACCGCGGCGGCAGGAATTCGCGGCTGCCCGTCGGCGTACTGCAACGCGCCCGTGTGGGGCGTGCGAAGGCCGGCCGGACCGACCGCACGAATGAGCATCGCGACCGCGCCAAGCGCCGCGGCACGTGACGGGCCGGACATCCGGTAGCGGACCGTGTCTCCGTAGGTCGTGAACGGCACGTTGAACAGGACGATCCGTCCCTTGACGCGATCGCGAAGCGTGTCGAGCTCCTCGAAGTTGTGGACAACGAGAAGATCCCCTTCGACGCCGGACGGCGGCGTGCCGACGCTGTTGCCGAGCCCCAGCATGACGAGCGATTGCGGCGTGTCGCCGACGATCTCCAGGCTCTCGTGGCCGCGAACCCAATGCGGCACCATCACCGGCTCGGCGCGCACGTTCTCGAGACCATCCTTCTTCATCTCGTCGACCGCCCAGCGGATCGTCGCTTCGAGGTTCCGCGATCCGCTCAGCCGATTGCCGAACGTGTCGCTGATGTAGGCCAGGCGTTGCCATGCCGCGTCGGACTCGAGGGCCGCGCCGATCAGCCGTGACGCGGCATCGCGATAGGGCGTGAGCCACTCCGGCGTGACGGTCGCTCTGGTATCGACGGCCGGCGGTGGAAACTGCGCGGACGTCGTGGCCGACGCGGCGAGCATGAACGCAGACACGATCAGCAGGCGGGACACGCGACGACGGATCGACATGGGGCAATTCTATCCGAGTGGTAAGCTCGGTTCGTGGCGTCGCTGCTCGATCGCTTCCGTCGCCGGTCCCACCCGGGCGGCGTGGTGTGCTATCTGCGCGAGAACGGTCCGATCGCGTACGAGCTGTCGCTGTTCGGCGACGACCCGCGCGAACGCGTCGAAGCCATGTTCGAGACCGGCCTTGCGTGGTACTGGTCGAGCGCGCCGGATCGCGAGCAGCGCAGCGCCGAGTGGATCGAGCTGACGCGATGGTCGATGGCCGCGTTCGTTGGCGCGCGTGCGTCGGCCGCGACGCTGGTGATCGTCGGCACGGAGCCGCGCGACTCGCTCGGCGACATCGCTGCCGACCTCGCCGCATGGGGACGCCAGTTCGCGACCGACCATCCCAGCCCGCTTCAGATCGTGATCCATCGGTCCGGCGACACCGTCGAACACGTCTTCGTCGCGCAGCAGGCTCCCGAGCACATCCGGGTACTGCTCCAGGCCTGGGCGATCGACCGCGCGCGGGCCGACCGCCGTGCGTACGCGCGCCTGCGCGATCAATCGCTCGAGGCGCTCGTGGATGGATGGAGGATGACGGATGATCGATGACGGTATGACGGATGCGGGACGAGGACGGATGCGGACGCGGGACGGACGCGGCATCCTGCTGCTCGGACCCCGCATCCCGACCCCGATCCGCCTACAACGCCACGCGATGCCGTCCGCTGTGCAGGTAGTTCATCGTCTGCACGGTCAGCAGGACGATGAAGTCGAGGTGGGCGCGGTCTTCGGGACCCGTCAGGCGGAGGTTCAGCTCGTTGGCGCGCTTGGCCATCGCCTCGATCACCTGATCGATCGTGTACTGGTACTCGCCGGTCCAGCTGGCGACCATGCGCCGGACGTCCTTGCGTACCCGCGCGATGAAGCGCGGGGCTTTCATGTTGCCCGCGTACTCGGGCCGATCGGAGAACAGGCGACGCAGATCGCGATCGTAGAAGTCCGGGTGCAAGAGCCCGTAGTGCCGCCGCTTTCGCTCGTAGTGCGCCCGCAGCGTCTTGCGGATTGACGGGAGCGGATCGACCTTGCGGTGCGTACGCACCAGCATCGGCTTGGCCGCCAGTTCGCCCATCAGCGTGTCCATGTACTCGAGCTTCTTCAACGCCGGCCAGTCCGCATAGCGCGCGCGCCAGTCCGACTGCGGGTTCAGCCACACGGCGAACGTCTCGGCGAAGTCTTCGTCGGGATGGCTCTGCGCGTACCAGCTGTCGAGATGAAGCACGAAGCTCTTGCTGTACGGTTTCGGCGTGTAGTACTCGGGGTAGGCGCGGTACGACGGGCCGAAGACCTGCTGACGCCGCCGTCGCAGCCGCAGCTTGTAAGCGTTGTCGATGGCGTGCCCGGCCTCGTGCCGCAGAATCTGCATGCACCACTCGGGCGTCCCACCTTCCACTTCGAGCATCTGCGCGCGCTCGAGTTTCTCGAGTCGCGGGTGCGCGAGGTAGAAGGGGACGGCGATGCCCGGGACGCCGTCTGGCGTGAACCATTCGTCCGACAGCCAGTAGTGCGGGCGAAACGCCGTCAGGCCGCGCGCCTGAAGCTCCTGGTCGAGCTCGGCGAGCCGGGGCTCAACGGCGCTTCCCTCGATGGACACGCCGAGCTGGGACACGCGCAGGTCGAGCAGGCGCTCGTCGGGCCAGGTGGCCCACTCGTCCGCAGGGATCGTCTGAGGCGTCATCATCGACCGGTCCGGCCCTCCAGTCTATATGCACGCCGCCCGGCCCGTCGCGCTTGGGCCCGGGCGCCTGTTGTGGTATACCGCTAAGCCTATCCACTGGCCCTACAGTGACTTGGCGCCCGACGGTCCAGGCGCCCGAGGAGCATTCATATGAGGTCTGCCAGCCGACTTCCGTTCGCGGTCCTGCTGACGCTGGCGAGCGCATCCGCCGTCTTCGCGCAGCAGCCGCAACAGCAGCCCGCGCCGCCGCCGGCGACGCAGCCTGCCGCGCAGCCGCCCGCAGAACAGACGCCGGAACAGAATCCTGACCAACCTCAGAAGTACGAAGAAGTCGTCGTGGTGACCGCGTCGAAGACCGAGGAAAAGTTGATCAACGCGCCTGCGACGATGACGGTGATCAATTCGCAGACGATTCAGAGCGCGCCCACGCAGAACTTCGCGGAGCTGCTGCGAGCGGTGCCTGGCGTGAACATCACGCAGGTGTCCGCGCGCGACATCAACGTGACGGCTCGCGGGGCAACCAGCACGCTGGCGACGGGCCAGCTGGCGCTGCTGGACGGCCGCAGCCTGTATCAGGATTTTTTCGGCTTCGTGATGTGGGATTTCCTGCCGGTCAACCTGAACGAGGTGAAGCAGGTCGAGGTCATCAGCGGACCGGCGTCGGCCGTCTGGGGTGCCAACGCGCTGTACGGTGTCGTCAACGTGATCACCAAGTCGCCGCGCGAGATGCAGGGGGCGGCCTTCACGATGGGCGTGGGCGGCTTCGATCGCTCGACGAACGACAGCGCGGAGAGCGCGGGGACGGTCTTCTACATCAGCGGCACCTACGCGCAGGCGGTCAACGATCGCTGGGCCTATAAACTGTCGGCCGGCGGCTACACGCAGGACGCGATGCCGCGGCCCACAGGAACCATCCCGTGCGACATTCCCGAGGTCTGCAAGGGACCGAAGAATCCGTATCCGCCGTTCAACAACCAGGGGACGTCACAGCCGAAGTTCGACGCGCGGGTCGACTACGACTACGAGAACGGCGCGAAACTGTCGTTCTCGGGTGGAGTGGCCGGCACCAAGGGGATCATGGAATCCGGCATCGGGCCGTTCAACATCAACAACGGCTCGGCGATGGGCTACGTCAAGGCGAACTACACCCGGCAGGGCTTTCGGGCAGGTTTCTTCTCGAACATCCTCAACGGCGACGCCGACAACCTGCTGACGCGCGATCTGCAGGGCAACCCGATTGTCTTCACGTTCAGGACGCGCACGTACGACTTCGAGGCGTCGAACGTCCAGACGTTTCAGCAGAAGCACGTCGTGACCTACGGCGGCAACCTTCGCTTCAACACGTTCGACCTGTCGCTCGCGCCCGCTGCGCAGAACCGTACCGAAGGCGGCGGCTACATTCAGGACGAGATCTTCCTGTCGAACAGGTATCGCCTCGTCGCGGGCGCGCGCGTGGATCGGTTCGACTACCTCGACAGCTTCGTCTTCTCGCCCCGCGTGACGTTCATGATCAAGCCGCACGAGGATCAGACGCTGCGGGTGTCGTACAACCGCGCCTATCGATCGCCGTCGGTGGTCAACAATTTCCTCGACGTGTTCATCGCGGAGCCGATCGATCTGTCGCCGTTCGCACCGCTCAACCCAGCGCTCAAGGGGCAGATTTATCCGCTTCCGGTCCGGTCTGTGGGGAACCCGCATCTGCAGGAAACGTCGATGGACGCGTTCGAGGTTGGATACACGGGGGTCGTCGCGAACGGCAAGGCGGTGGTGACCGCGGCGGTCTACGTGAACCGGATTGGGAACGACATCCTCTTCACCGAGGACCTGAGCAAGCGGTACGGCCCGACGAATCCTCCGCCCGGATGGCCCCTGCCGCCGTTCACGCTCGGGCCGCCGTTTCTTCCCACTGGTCTCCCGGCGGAATTCACCTACTTGAACTTCGGCCGGACCATTCAGCGCGGATTGGAGCTTGGCGTGACCTCGCCGGTGACGTCGCATGTGACCGCCTTCGCGAACTATTCCTATCAGGGCAAGCCGGACGTCAACTTCGATCTGTCCGAAGTCAACCTTCCGCCGACGAACCGGTTCAACATCGGGTTCAACTTCAGCCGGGATCGCTACATCGGGGATCTCACGATCACGCACGCCGGTGGCGCGTACTGGCAGGACGTGCTGGACGATCGCTATCACGGCACGACTGATCCGTATACGCTCGTCAACGGCGGCGCGGGCGTGCGCTGGGCACACAACCGCTTGACGACCTCGGTGAAGGTCATCAACCTGTTCAACGAGAATGCGCTGCAGCATGTCTTCGGCGACATCCTCAAGCGTCAGGTGGTCGGGGAACTGAGGGTACAATTCTGAGGGCAGACGGAATGCGGTATGCGGGAGGCGGTATGCGGAGTGCCAGATGTGGGCGTAGGACCGGCTCCCGGATTCCTCATACCGGATCGCGGATACCGACCGCGGTCAACGATACACCGGGGACAACCGCACGAACGTCAGCGTCCTACTTAAGATGATGCCGATGCGAGGCCACGGAGCGCGAGGCGGGCGCGAGAGCGCCGGTCGATCCGCTCAGGCGCTTCGCGCCACGCCTAGCGACAAGCCCGCGGAGAAGAAGAAGGTCAACCTCTCGAACGCGTGGCAGGAAGCGCGGTCGCTGATCTGGGCGCGCCGCGGCCGGCTGTCGCTCGGCCTGCGGCTGATGCTCGTGAATCGCCTCGCGGGCCTCGTCCTGCCCTGGACCTCCAAGTCGCTGATCGACGATGTCGTCGGGAAGCACCGCGCCGACCTGCTTGCGCCGCTGGCCTTCGCGGCCGGCGCTGCCACCGTCGTCCAGGCGATCACGTCCTACTCCCTCTCGCAGGTGCTCGGCGTTGCGGCGCAGCGCGCCATCACCGACATGCGGCGCCGCGTCGAGGCGCACGTCGCGCGACTGCCGGTCGGGTACTTCGATTCGACGCAGTCGGGCGTGCTGATCTCGCGGATCATGTCCGACGCGGAAGGCATTCGAAACCTCGTCGGCACCGGGCTCGTCCAGCTCACCGGCAGCATCGTCACCGCCATCGCGGCGCTCGCGTACCTGTTCTACCTGAACTGGTGGCTCACGCTCGTCACGCTGTCGCTCCTGGCCGCGTTCGGCGGCGGGATGGCGCTGGCGTTCAACCGGCTTCGGCCGCTGTTCCGCGAGCGCGGCAAGATCAACGCAGAAGTCACGGGTCGGTTGAACGAAACCCTCGGCGGCATCCGCATCGTCAAGACCTACACGGCGGAGAAGCGCGAGGAGCTGGTGTTCACCAAAGGGGTGCACCGGCTGTACCGCAACATCGCGAGGTCGATCACCGGCGTGTCGGCCATCACGGCGTTCTCGACCGTGATCGTCGGCGTGATTGGCGTGACGATGATCCTGATCGGCGGCCGCGCCATCCTGGACGGCCGCATGACGCTCGGCGAGTTCATCACCTACATCTTCTTCACGGGCCTGATGGCGGCGCCAGTCGTGCAGATCGCATCGATCGGGACGCAGATCAGCGAAGCCTTCGCCGGCCTCGATCGTATTCGTGAGCTGATGCAGATGGCGACCGAGGATCAGGAGGACGCGACGCGCGAGCCGATCGACGTGATCGACGGTGAAGTCGCGTTCGAAGACGTCAGCTTCGAGTACAACGCCGGCGTGCCGGTCCTGAAACACGTCACCTTCCGCGCGGGCGCCGGGACGACGACGGCGCTCGTGGGATCGAGCGGGTCCGGCAAGAGCACGCTCATCAGCCTCGTGATGGCGTTCAACCGGCCGAAGGAAGGGCGCGTGTCTCGTGGACGGCCGCGACCTCGCGTCGATCCGGCTCCGCGACTATCGCTCGCAGCTCGGCGTCGTGCTGCAGGACAATTTCCTGTTCGATGGCACGATTGCCGACAACATCCGCTACGGCCGGCCGGATGCGACCGCCGAGGAGATCCAGCACGTCAGCCGCGTGGCCCACGCCGACGAGTTCATCGAGGCGTTCGAGAAGAAGTACGACACGGTGGTGGGCGAGCGGGGCGTGAAGCTGTCAGGCGGCCAGCGCCAGCGCGTCGCCATCGCGCGCGCGATCCTCGCGGACCCGCGCGTATTGGTGCTCGACGAGGCGACCTCGAGCCTCGACAGCGAGAGCGAGGCGTTCATCCAGGACGGCCTCAGGTCCCTGCGGCAGGGCCGGACGACGTTCGTGATCGCGCACCGGTTGTCGACGATCCGCAGCGCCGATCAGATTCTGGTCCTGGAACACGGGGAGATCGTCGAGCGCGGCACGCACCAGGAGCTGCTCGCGCTGGGTGGACGCTACCGGACCCTGTACGACAAGCAGTACGCGTTCGAGGCGGACCGCTTCATCAACCCGGGTGAGGACTTCACGCCGGAGCCGGCGGCCGTGAAGATTCCGTCGACGCTCCGTCCGAACAACGCGCTGTGATCAGTTCCAGTTGCCGGAGCGTAGCGAATGGATCGGCTGATTCCGATTGTCGTCATCATCGCCGCCGTGGCGTTGTGGTGGTGGTTCTAGCAGGTGCATGTCGGGCGGCCGGGCGCGGAGCCCGCTCTGGATGGCCTTCAGCATGACGGCAGCGTCGGCGCTGTATCTCGTCGCCGGATTCATCGGCTATACCCTCGACAGGCACGACCGGTTCGTCGCGCGAACCGCCTGGGCGGGCGGTGTGATCTGGTCGGAAGTCGCTATCGGTACTGCGATTGCGCTAGTGGCCGTCTTCTTCTGGCGCAAGGGCCTGCGCGCCATCCGCGGGGTCAGATAGCTCCTACTTCTACCTTCGACCTTGACCTGTCTGTCTCCTGCCATCTGTCATCGCCGTCATCCGCCCCTGATTTCCCGGACCTCCACCACGCGCACGATACCGGCTGGCGGTGGGTTTTCCACCCCCGCACAAGCGCAGCGACCATCTGATCGATCGTCACCAGGCCGAGGCGCTGCGCGCTCGCACGCGTCGCGGGGAACAGCCGGAGGAGCGCCATACACGGGCATGCAGCACGATCGGCCAGCGATGACCGGGGCCCAGCACGTACCAGGGACGCAGCACCGTTGCGGTCAGGCCGGCACGGGCGATGGCCGATTCGGCCGCGACGCGCGACGCGATGTACGCCTCCATGACCGGCGCCGGATGCGCGACGCTGACATAGACGAGGTGTGGGATCCGCCTTGCCGCCGCGGCGGCGATCGACGCCAGCGCCGCAGGAAGGTCGACCGCTTGAAACTCGGCCGCTTTCGATGGGCTCGGGTGGGGCGTGCCCACGAGGTGCACGAGCGTGGTGTCAGGCGACAGCGCCGCTAGCACGTCGGCCGCATTCAGCGCGTTGCCCGGAATCGCCGTCGCGCCCGACGGCACGCGCGAGAGCGACTCGCGCCGCGCGAGAACCCGCACCTCGTGACCGCGCGTCAGCAGCGCCGGGACCAGCCGTCGTCCGATATAGCCCGTGCCGCCGCTGATGAGGACGTTGGGCATGGAATGCGAGTTTGCCGTTCAGTTGTCAGTTATCAGTTACCAGTTTCCAGTCGTCGAACCTCGAACCTCGACACCCCGAACCCCGAACTGTCTTGATGAATTCACATTTCGTCAGCCGTAGCAATCATGCAGTTCATCTACACCATGAAAGGGCTCGGGAAGGTTCACCCTCCCGACCACGTCGTCCTCAAGGACATCTGGCTGTCGTTTCTGCCCGGCGCGAAGATTGGCGTGCTCGGTATGAACGGTGCGGGCAAGAGCTCGCTGCTCCGGGTCATGGCCGGCGACGACACCGAGTTCATCGGCGAAGCGTTCCCGGCCGACGGCATCAGCATCGGCTTCCTGCCGCAGGAACCGCGTCTGAATGCCTCGAAGGACGTGCGCGGGAACGTCGAAGAGGGCGTGGCCGACATTCGCGCGCTGCTGACGCGCTACGACGAGATCAACGCGAAGTTCGCCGAGGAGCTCTCGCCCGAGGAGATGGACAAGATCCTCGAGGAGCAGGCCAAGGTCCAGGATCGCATCGAGGCGGCCAACGCGTGGGATCTCGATTCGCGCCTCGAGCTGGCGATGGACGCGTTACGTCTTCCTCCGGGCGACGCCGACGTCAGCACGCTGTCGGGCGGCGAGCGGCGGCGGGTCGCGTTGTGCCGCCTGCTGCTGAAGTCGCCGGATCTGCTGCTCCTCGACGAGCCGACCAACCACCTCGACGCCGAGTCGGTCGCATGGCTCGAGCGCTTCCTCAAGGACTATCCGGGCACGGTTGTCGCTGTTACGCACGATCGGTACTTCCTCGATAACGTGGCCGGCTGGATCCTCGAGCTCGATCGCGGCTCCGGGATTCCCTGGGAAGGTAACTACTCCTCCTGGCTCGATCAGAAGCAGAAGCGGCTGGCGATCGAAGAAAAGCAGGAGACTCGCCGACAGCGCACCCTGGAACGCGAGCTGGACTGGATCCGCATGTCTCCCCGCGCGCGGCAGGCCAAGGGGAAGGCCCGTCTCAACGCGTACGAAGATCTCCTGCAGCAGGAAACCGCTCAGAAGATCGATCAGGTCGAAATCTACATCCCGCCGGGGCCGCGGCTCGGCGACATTGTCGTCGAAGCGCGCGGCGTGCGAAAGGGCTACGGCGACCTGCTGCTGATGGACGACATGACCTTCACGTTGCCGCGCGGCGGCATCGTCGGCGTGATCGGTCCGAACGGCGCGGGCAAGACGACGCTGTTTCGCATGATCACCGGACGCGAGGAGCCGGACGGCGGAACGCTGCGGCTCGGCGAGACGGTCAAGATTGGACACGTCGACCAGAGCCGCGACGCCCTCGCGCCGCAGAAGTCGGTGTGGGAAGAAATCTCCGGCGGGCGCGACGACGTGGAGCTCGGGAAACGCACGATTGCGTCGCGCGCGTACGTCTCGTGGTTCAACTTCAAGGGGCGCGATCAGCAGCGGAAGGTCGGAGAGCTGTCGGGCGGCGAGCGCAATCGTGTGCACCTGGCCAAGCTGTTGAAGGGTGGCGCCAACCTGCTGCTGCTCGACGAGCCGACCAACGATCTCGACGTCGATACGCTGCGCGCGCTCGAAGAGGCGCTGCTCTCCTTTGCCGGCTGCGCCGTCGTCATCAGCCACGATCGGTGGTTCCTCGATCGCATCGCGACGCACATGCTCGCGTTCGAGGGCGACAGCCGCGTGGTGTGGTTCGAGGGCAACTATCAGGACTACGAAGCCGATCGGCACCGGCGGCTCGGCGTCGAGGCCGACCAGCCGCACCGCATCAAATACCGCAAGCTGACCCGCTAGAGCAGGTCGCGGTCGCGCGGCCCGGAGGAACGCTTTCACGTCAGGAGCCTGTTCGCGACGTCTGATCTGTTTCTGCTACCCTTCAGCGACCGAAGGTTCGGCTCTCCCGCGCTCGAGGCCATGACGTGAAGCGCGCGTGATTGGCAGTGAAATACATATTAGGCAGCGTGTGTGTCGATGCCGATGCTCGCAGCATCTCGATCGCCACACGCTCGCTGCATTTGACGCGAAAGGCGTTTGACTTACTGCTGCTCCTCCTCGAGCACCGGCCGAATGCTGTCTCGAAGGAGCAGATCCATGCTCGATTGTGGCCCGACACCTTCGTCGCAGAATCCAGCCTTCAGGCGCTGATCCACGAAATCCGGCAGGTGATTGACCACGAGGGATTTGGACAATCCTGGATTCGGACAGTTCATGGCATCGGCTATAGCCTTGCCGGAGATGTTGTCGCTAGCGACGCGCCATTGGCGCCGGCGCGGCCAGAGCACCCGGCGGCGTGGCTGGTCGGGGAGTCAACACGCGCGGCACTCCACGCAGGAGAGAACATCGTCGGTCGAGGACTCGACGACGTGATTGAGATCGAATCGCCGACGATCTCGAGACGTCATGCCCGCATCACGGTTGGAGACTCGGTCACGCTCGAGGACCTCGGAAGCAAGAACGGTACGTGGCTCAACGACGAGCAGGTGACAGCGCCCCGTGCACTGGCCGAAGGAGACATTGTGCGGCTGGGTTCGGCGACGTTCACGTTTCAACTCGTCCGGCAGCCGAAGGTTACCGAGTCGGCCGACATCCGCCGCCACGACGTCGACGAGAGCTCAGGTTAGACGTCCCTCCCTCGATATTCCATTTCGTCACCAGCCGTTCGGTCTCGCCTGGGTTCGCCGGCATCTCCGTTCATCACAGGAAAATCTCAGGTTGGTCCAAGGACTTCCACGGATGCAACAGGCATCCTTCTCCCGACCGGAACACGGTGGGAGGCAGGGAATGCGAGCTAGATGGAACACGGCGGTCTTGGCGATCGTGTGGCGTCGGGCTGCGGAGATTCTACTACTGGGCGCGATAACGTCGGGACCAGCGGCCGCCCAGCCCTTCGACCGCGACCCTCACACGGAGGCGCTCCGTCTATCGTCAAGGGGAGTGCCCGCTCCATCGCGCGAATGGCCGATACCCACCAATCTCATGGTGCCCGAGGTCGTCCGACCGCTTGTGACATCGATGTACCGTCGGTCTCCCACGTTCCGCCGGCAGTGCGCGCGTCTCGCTGAGCACCAGGAGGTCATTGTCCGAATCGAGCTCGACATTGGAGTGCGATACGGGCGAGCGCGATCGCGTGTGGAGCGCGACCACGGCGGCCTTAACGCGGCGGTACAGATCGAACTGCGCGAACCCGCGTTGTATGTCGAGCTCATCGCCCACGAACTGGAGCACGTGCTGGAGCAGGTTGATGGCACGGATCTCGCTCGGCTGGCACGTCAGGGGCTCGACGGTGTCGTGGATGGGGAGGGGGCATACGAGACGGCACGCGCGCGGTCGGTGGGGCGGTTGGTCGCTCGTGAGGCGATGAGACCGTGGTAGGGACAAAGCGGGGCCCGTCGCCTCTCGTCAATGCTTACTGTCTGCGCCGCAATGGGACTCGTTGCACTCGGTGGCGGTGCGATGATGGCTGACCAGATCGCGGCTCGCGGCGCCCGTCATGTCGCGACCCAGCGAATCCGTCTCGACGAGATTGGCACAATAAGGCCGGCGGCGCTCAGCCCCGACGGACGACTGATTGCCTTCGTCTCGGGGAATCCCGAGTCATCGCAAGGATACTGCTGCCAGGTGTACGTGCTCGACCGATCAACCGGGCTGATCACGCAGGAAAGCATCAACCCTGACCGCACACCGCTGGGTGTGGACAGCCGAGCTCCCAGTCTCAGCCCGGACGGACGAGTCATCACGTTTGAGACTCTTTACCCGCCATTCGGCAATCAGCCGGTGACGGGGCGGCACGTCATCGTGCGAAATCGCCAGAACGGCGTCGTGCGTACACCCCAAAGCCCGCGCGGCGAGCCGCCAAACGGGGACAGCGGCGAACCGGTCGTGAGTGAGAACGGTCTCACAGTCGTGTTCATGTCCCACGCGACTAACCTGGCGACGGCAGCAGACGCGAACGGCGAGCAGTCTGACATCTACCTCTGGCGCCTCGACGACTCGACGATCATCCGCATCAGCGTGGATAGCCGGGGCGTGCAGCCGCCGATCGGCGCCAGTCACTCCCCTAGCGTGAGCAGTGACGGCGAACTGATCGCATTTGCCTCGACGGCTCGGCTCGCTCCGGAAGACACGAACGACGTCACCGATGTGTACCTGCGGGACGTCGGTCGCGGCCTGACGACCCTTGTCAGTCGGGGTATCGGTGAGAGACCTTCCGACGGCGCGAGCTACTCGCCGGCTCTGAGCGCCGACCGTCGCTACGTCGTCTTCGTGTCCGAGGCCACTAATCTCGCGCCACACGATCGCAACCAGGACAGTGACGTGTACATCTACGATGTCGCAGGCGCGTCGATTACGCTCGTGAGCGCCACATCGACGGGGCGGGCGGCCAACGCGGCCAGCCTCCGGCCCGCAATCTCGGCCGATGGCCGGTACGTGGTCTTTGAGTCGACGGCATCGAACCTGGGGTCCGGACCCGGATGTCCACGCCCGGTGCCCGACACGAATCTCCTGCCCGACGTGTACCTGTTTGACCGCACCACGCGCTGCGTCACCCGCATCAGCGGTTCGCCCGCTCGGGAATGGTGGACGCCCAGCGTAGCCCCTGCGATCGACGGATCGGGCACTCTTGTGACGTTCTCGTCGACCGAACCCGTCAGTGAGGACGACCTGAGCACGGATTTCGATCTGTTTCTCTTCCTGCGACCGAGTCGCGAGACGTCCTCGTACGGGCAAGAACGCTTCGTGAGAGCCAAGTGACGGGAGACCGCTGGCGATTGTCCCAGAATTGTCACGCTACCTGCCGATAGGATCGCCCCGTATAATGCCGCCGATTACGTGGCTCTACAGCCGGGTTCGACGCTCGGGCCGTACCAAGGTACTCGCTCTCATCGGCGCTGGGGGCATGGGCGAGGTGTATCGCGCCCGCGATCTACGCCTAAACCGCGATGTAGCGATCAAAGTGCTACCCCCAGACCGCGTAGGCGACGAGCGTCGTCGCCGCCGGTTCGTCCAGGAAGCACAGGCCGTCTCGGCCCTCAATCATCCGCACATCATCACCATATACGAGATCGAATCCGCCAACGGCATCGACTTCATCGTGATGGAGTATGTGCGGGGCAAGAGTCTCGACACGCTTATCCCTCACCACGGAATGCGGCTGAATGAGTTCCTGCGTATAGCAATTCCGATTGCTGATGCGCTGGCCGCAGCGCATGTGCACGGCATCATTCATCGCGACCTGAAACCTGCCAACGTCATGGTCGGGACTGACGGCGGTGTGAAGGTACTTGATTTCGGCCTCGCCAAACTGATGGGCGACGAACGCGCTGCCGACGAAACCGACGCCGCAAGCCAGTTCCACCGGATGTCGAGCCGCGACGCCGATCCCGCCGAGACCCTAACCGCCGCTGGCGCGGTCAGTGCCCCGGGCAAGATCGCGGGTACGCCTGCCTACATGGCCCCAGAGCAGGCATTGGGTGAGCGGGTGGATGCGCGAAGTGACATCTTCAGCTTCGGTGCGATGCTCTACGAGATGCTGACCGGCGACTGCGCCTTTGTGGGCGCGAGTACCGCAGAGACGTTGGCTGCTGTTGTTCGCGCGCAACCAAAGCCACTCGGCGAGATTGTGCCGAATACTCCCGGCGACCTGCAAAAGCTGATTTCGCGCTGTTTGCGCAAAGACCCGGAGCGGCGCTTCCAGCACATCGGCGATGTGAGGGTCGCGTTGCAAGAGATCAAGGAAGACTCGGAGTCCGGTTCTGCGGCCGCGGTGCCAACCTCCCGTCAGTATCGCGGGGTCATGATCACAGCGTTCATCGGAGTTGTGAGCGTCCTCGCCGCACTGACTTGGCTGCTGAGATCCCCACATAGAACCGACGCACCGCCGCCGCGAGTCGTGCCGCTCACGAGCTTCCCTGGTTTCGAGCGGGAGCCGGCACTCTCGCCGGATGGCAATCAGGTCGCATTCGCCTGGTCGGGCGAGAAAAACGACAACTGGGATGTCTACCTGAAGTTCGTGGGGTCGTCGGAGATGCGTCGGCTCACCACTGATCCACTTCAGGACGTCTTTCCTCGGTGGTCGCCTGATGGGCGATACATCGCATTCAAACGATGCCAACCAGCCGCAGCAGATCAGTCCCGAGGACCGGGCGACGTTGGGTGCCAGCTACGGCTGATCTCAGCGATGGGGGGGACTGATTCCAAGATCAGTGATTTTCGGTTCGCCTCGGGGCAATTCGATTGGTCGCCGGATGGCCGCTTCATCGTGGCTGGAATCAGCCAACAGGCTCGCCAGACAGCAGCCGGCGGGACTGTACCTCTTGCCCGTCGCCGGCGGTACGCCGCGTCGGTTGACGACGCCGAACGTGGTAACGGCTCAGGCCCCCGCATTCTCACGGGACGGACGTCGACTGGCGTATGCGTCGTGTATTGCCTCTGTTAATTCAGCCTGCGACGTGTACGTGCTCGACCTGGACACCGCCTTCACACCCGTGGGTCAGGCCCGCCGGCTGACATCGCAAGGGGCGGCGATTTTCGGGCTGACCTGGAGTCGGAACGGTCAGTCAATCATTTATGACGCCCAAGCCGTTCCGGGTCTTACCTATCTCTGGAGCGTCGATGTCGCTGGGCACGATCAGCCGGTGCGAATCGAAGTGGCCGGCGTACGGGCGTCCGAGCCGGCGACCACGTCAGCGATGGACCGTCTTGTCTTTTCACGGTCTTTCCTTAACTTCGATGTGTACGAGATGGCGTGGGGCCACCCGCCACAACCTGTCGCGGCATCGTCATTCGACGATTTTCTGGCGCGCTTCTCGCCCGACGGCCGCCAGATTGTCTTCTGTTCAAATCGGTCTGGCGAGTCGTTCGAGCTTTGGATTGCATCGGCCGATGGCTCGGGCGCTCGGCAACTCACTCGCGGTATAGGTCGTAGCGCGTGCTCGGGAATCTGGTCGCCACATGGCCAACAGATCGCATTCGACTCTCTGGACGAGGACGGGCGGTTTCACATCTGGCTCATCGATCCCGACGGTGGAACACCGCGGCAGGTCACCACGGATCCCGGCAGTCAGCGCGGGCCCTCCTGGTCTCACGATGGGCAATGGATCTACTACTGGCTTCAACAGTCAAACCATAGCGACGTCTGGCGCACGCGTCTGTCGGACGGTGTCAAGGAGCAGCTGACCCACGACGGGAAAACACAGTTTGGGGTGGAGGTGTTCGACGGCTCGCATTTCTTATATCAGACAGAATCCGGGGCGCTCATGGAGGCACCGCTCGAAGGCGGCAGTGCCCGACAACTCGTCAAGTGCGCGCTCTCGGCGGCGTTCGCCGCGGGTTCGAGAGGCATCTACTACGCGGGATGCGAACCGCGCTCAGATCCCCCTGTGTATTTGCTCAATCCCGCGACTGGCAAGCAGCGATTGCTTGGGCAGCTCGAGAAGCCGACGCAAAGCATACCTGTTGTTACACTTGGGGTATCTCCCGACGGCACGCGAGTTCTTTACACTCGCGATGTCAGCAACGGAGCCGATCTGATGCTGATCGAGAACTTCCGGTAAATCGTCGATGCTTGACACGCACTCCAGGACGGCCGCGTCGAACCTTCAAACCTACAGATTAAGAGAGCGAAGGGGCGCCCTGCGGCAAGCTCATGGAAGCCGGCCTCGCCGCTGCTGAACACGTCTGGGCAACAGGCCAGAGCTTCCTGCAAACCAGTTGGCCCGCATCGTCTGCTCGGTATGGAAGCCAGCGTCTCGCCGAAGCCTTGGAAACCGATAGGCGCCTCGGCTTGGGTTTCTGAGCTTCAGCTGTTTCGCCTTCACGGCCTCTTTCGGCGCCGTAGGCAAACGCCAAGGCCAAAGGAACAGCCGTCAATCGATGATCCTCGCAATACGGGGGCCATTGCTATTGGAACGAGTGGGATCGTTCAGCGATCGACATTCTCGAGCATCCAGACGCTGCCGCTGACGGTCAGCATCGGCAGTACCGCGCGCCGCGGCGACGTCGCCAAGTACGAGTAGTCCATGTATGGCGAGATCGCCATCTTTGATGAATCAAAGTGAGTCAGTGCGAACGGCTCGCCAATCGGCTGGCCTCGTTCGGGATCGAATTGAGCTGCCCACAGATTAAGATGCGAGGTCGGTCCCTTCGAAATGAAAAAGATCGTCTTACCGTCGGATCCCCACCGCGGCTAGTCGGGCCATTCGTGGTCCGGGGCGATACGGACCCATTGTTCGGGAGGCGTCCCGGCCCGCGCGACAACGAGCTCCAGAGATTTCTCAACGTTGTTCTGACCGCGCCGATGCACAGTAAAGAGAATCCAACGCGCGTCGGGAGAGAACGTCGGGTTCCAGAGTCTGGGCACCGGCCGGTGACGAGAGGAGAATGCGTTCCGGCTGCTCCGCTCTGGGATTCGAGGTCGGCCACAGAGCAACCGACGTTGGCGGATTTCCTAATTCACGTAACAGAAACACACCGAGCACCGCGTTGCTGTCAGGGGTCCAATCGCTCGGTACAAAGGCGAATCTGGAGTTCCATGGAGTGAGGAATCGCTCCGTGCCTCCCAAACGACGGTAGGCGGCCGCTTCCTCAAAGGGGAACGTGTCTCTGTCTCCGCGGACATACCTGTACGCGACTCGCGTTCCATCTCGTGACCAGACGGGATTTCTGGCGTTGGTCGCTATGAGCTCGCGTCCCCCCCCATCGATATCCGTGACCCACACCTCTGACCGATCGATCCCTGGACGCGAGAGCTCATAGCGCCAGCTTCGAGCCGTCGGGCGACAAAGACGGCGTGGAGGCCACGGCGCCCTCTTCCGTCAGCTGTCTGCCTTCTCCGACGACCCGAGGGCGACTCGCGACCATCTCGAGTGGAAACGCCACCAGGCGAGATGCCTCGTTCTGCTGGCTGAAGGCAATTCGTGTCCCGTCGCGCGACAGAGTTGGCGCGATATCGCGTCCGGAGGGCGTCGTGAGCCGTTCCGCTGAGAGCCAGTCGAGTGTCGCGGGATCGACCTTCACGCGCCAGAGGCTGTGCGTCTCCTTCAAGGCAGCTTCGACGTACAGCATGGTGCCAGCCGCACTCCACTGAAACAGGAACGGTGTCGCTTCGGGATCAGTCCCGAGTGGCACTCTCTTCGAGGTGGTCACCTGATCTCCATTCCTCGAGACGGTGAAGAATCCGTGTCCACGCGTGCGGTGCCATCCCATGACGGAGATGCGGCCATCCGGATGACTCGCCGCCCAGATCCACCGCCCGTCGCGGAGAAAGTCCCGGAGGATCTCGCGCGGGGGCTCACCGTCCAGAGCCACGGCATGGAGCCTCAGATAGTCACCCGACTTGCGATACAACGTATAGCGACCCGCAAAAAACAGGATCTCCGATCCATCGGCTGACCACATCGGATGAGAACCGAATGACGTCAGTTGTCGCTCGGCTCCCCCGAATGCTGGCACCAGGAACAGCCCGCCGCTGCCACGCTCGGACCGAAACACGAGCGTCGTGCCGTCCGGCGACCACGCAGGTTGCGTGTCATCGGCGGACGAATTCGTTACGTGCACGGGCTCGCTGCTTCCCGAAAGCGCCTGCACCCATATGTTGAAGGTGCCAGATCGATCGGAGGCATATGCGATGAACTTGCCGTCGGGTGAGAACGCAGGATCCGTCTGCAGACCGGCACCCCACGTGAGTCGCGTATATGGGTGGTTCGAGCGACCGGCGGACTCCGCGATCGGCCCGACGCGAGAACGGCTCGCCCACCACGCGGCACCAGTCAGCGCCAGCAGGATCACTGCCGCTGACGCGACCGTGATGAGAGTGCGCACATGGCGGCGGCTCACACCGTACTTTCGGGTCGAGACCGGACGCGTCACATCCCCAGTCGATGACGCGGTCCAACCCTCCACGGATGCTCGGCTCCGGTCGGTCGACACGACCTCGTCGCGGAGCGCCTCGAGATCCAGCAGCAGGTCCTTCATTACCTGATACCGCTGCCCGGGATTCTTGCGCAGCGCTTTGCCGACAATGCGCTGGAGCTCGGCCGGAACCTGCGGACTGAAGCGCGCCAGCGGCGCCGGCTCGCGGTCGAGAATCGCCACCAGCACGTCGCTGCGGCTCGTGCCGGTGAACGGCGCCCGTCCCGCGACCATCTCGTAGAGGACGACGCCGAGCGCCCAGATATCCGTGCGCGCATCGACTTCGTGGCCACGCGCCTGCTCTGGCGACATGTAGTCGGTCGTGCCGACCAGCGATCCGGGTCCGCTGGTGGCCACCGATCGCCGTCGAACCATGCGGCGCGGACGCCATCGCCGACGGCATAAGCTTCGCCAACCCAAAGTCGAGTACTTTGACGAGCCGATCCGGGCGAATCATCACGTTCTCGGGTTTGATGTCGCGATGAACGATGCCAGCGGCATGTGCCGCCGTCAGGGCCGCCGCGATCTGAATGGCGATGTCGAGTACGTCGGCGCAGTGCCAATCGAGGGCCGATCAGTCGCTGCGCCAGCGTCTCGCCATCCACGTACTCCATCGCGATATAGCGCTGGCGATCTGGCGTCTCGCCCAGGTGGTAGATGTGGCAGATGTTCGGATGACTCAGCGTCGAGGCGGCGCGGGCTTCCTGCTCGAACCGCGCAAGCCGGTGGGGTTCCGTGTTGACCTCGGCAAGTAGCACCTTCACCGCGACGCTGCGATTCAGCTGTCGATCGCGCGCGAGATATACCTCCCCCATGCCACCCGCGCCAAGCAAGTGAACAATCTCGAAACTGCCGAGCTGCGCGCCGGCAGGCAAAGACATCGATTTCACCGAATTATACTGTCGCGTTCGACAGGAAAGCGTTATGACGAAACGCACGGGTCGGATGATAGACAGGTCTGTCGGCGACATCGCTCGCCTAATCGAGCAGGAGCACCCTTAAGTCCGCAGACGCTTTCTCGCGCTGTCGATGTCGACCGGATCCGGCGGTACGTTCTGCTCGATCAGGCTGGCCCCCTGGGATCACGATCCCATTGGTCGATCACGTCGATGATGGCTATCCATTGGTTGCAGGATGAGGCGAAACTTCATCGGACCAGCGACACGTTCGGCCAGGTCGCCGACGATCCGATTCAAGATCTCGCGAGGCCGATGAAATCTGCCATGCGCGGGGCGCTGCTCTCCTTTGCCGGCTGCGCCGTCGTCATCAGCCACGATCGGTGGTTCCTCGATCGCATCGCGACGCACATGCTCGCGTTCGAGGGCGACAGCCGCGTGGTGTGGTTCGAGGGCAACTACCAGGACTACGAAGCCGATCGGCACCGGCGGATCGGCGTCGAAGCCGACCAGCCGCACCGCATCAAATACCGCAAGTTGACGCGCTGACGGCGGCCGATCCGGCCGCCCGATCCCCGCTTAGCCCATCCGGCCCGCCGCTTGCAATCTCCTCTGGCGTCGGCTGGTTGATCTGGTCGATAAGCTATATAAACGCAACAACTTACAAGATGTCGATCCGGACCGGACGGCATCGGCAGGAGGGCTTCGGGACACTTTTTAGACGGTCGAAAAATGGCAGACTGTCGAAAAGTGTCGAGAAGTTGACCGATGGCTGGATACAAAGCGGGCTCGCTCAAAAGCGAATCGGGGTTTACGCTCATCGACCTGTTGTTCGTCTGCTCGATCATCGGCCTGTTGTCGACGCTGGCGATTCCGGGGTTGATGCGCGCGCGCGGCGTGGCGCAGTCGGCCTCAGCGGTCGGCACGATGCGCGTGATCAACAGCGCGCAACTCAGTTTCGCCGTCACATGCGGCTCGGGCTTCTACGCGGCGGACCTGACGACGCTCGGCATCAAACCGCCGTCTTCGTTCCAGGCCTTTCTGCCACCGGAGCTGACGACCGGCGCGACCTTTGTGAAGAGCGGCTACAACTTCAGCCTCTCGGGCAGCGTGCTGGCGGGTGCGCCGGCCACCTGCAACGGCCTGTCGTCGGGCATGACCGCGCCGGGATACGTCTCGATTGCGGATTCGGTCGACCCGGTGGGCAACCCCCACTTCTACGGCTCGAATGCGGACGGCACGATCTACGAGGACACCACGTCGTTCGCGGGCGCGCTGCCTGAGTCCGGCCCGGCGCCGCGCGGAACGCCAATCCACTGAATCGTTCGGTAATCGGGTAATCGGGTAATCGGGTAATCGGGTAATCGGGTAATCGGATTACGAGATTACCAAATTACAAAATTACCAACTTACCAATTCTTGATATCGTTGTGGCCTCCACGGGGAGGCCACATGTTCGTACGACGATACCGGACGCTGACGCTTGCCGTTGCCCTCGTGACGGCGCTCGCGACGGTGCCAGCCGCAGAGACGACCGTCACCAGTCCGAAGCAGTTCTTCGGATTTTCCATCGGGGACGATTACCAGCTCGCCAATTACACGCAGCTCGCCGAGTACTGGCACAAGCTCGAAAAAGAATCGAACCGGATGAAGATCGTCGAGATCGGCAAGACGTCCGAGGGACGGCCGCAGCTCATGGCGATCATCTCGTCGCCCGAGAACCTGAAGAAGCTGGACGCCTACAAGACCATTGCGGCCCGCCTCGCGCACGCGGAAGGACTCACCGACGATCAGGCCCGCCAGCTCGCGAGGGACGGCAAGGCGGTCGTCTGGATCGACGGCGGCCTGCACGCGACCGAGGTGCTCGGCGCGCATCAGCTGATCGAGATGGTCTACCAGATGGTCAGCCGGACGGATGCCGAGACCGAGCGGTTCCTGAACGACGTGATCCTCCTGTGCGTGCACGCGAACCCTGACGGAATGGAGCTCGTGTCGAACTGGTACATGCGCGAGAAGGATCCGATGAAGCGATCGCTCGCTGGAGTGCCGCGCCTGTACAACAAGTACGCCGGTCACGACGACAACCGCGATCTCTACATGTCGAACCTGGCCGAGTCGACGAACATGAACCGCGTGATGTACCGCGAGTGGTACCCGCAAATCATGTACAACCATCATCAGACCGGGCCCGAGGGCACGGTGATGTTCGCGCCGCCGTTTCGCGATCCGTTCAACTTCAACTTCGACCCGCAGGTCCCGATCGAGATCGACCTGCTCGGCGCGGCCATCAATTCACGGATGGTCACCGAGAACAAGCCCGGCGTCACCTCGCGCAAGGGACAGCTCTATTCGACGTGGTGGAACGGCGGGCTCCGCACGACGGCCTACTTCCACAACATGATCGGTCTCCTCACCGAGACGATCGGCAGCCCGACGCCGATGACGATTCCGTTCATCGCGTCGAAGCAGTTGCCCGATTCCAACCTGTACTACCCGATCGAGCCGCAGGTCTGGCACTTCCGTCAGTCGATCGACTACTCGATCACCGCCAACCGCGCGGTGCTCGACGTCGCGTCGCGCGAGAAGGAAAACTTTCTCTTCAACATCTACCGGATGGGAAAGAATTCGATCGAGCGGGGCAATCGCGACAGCTGGACGACGACGCCACGCGAGGTGCTGGCCGCTGAAGCGGCCATTGCTGGTGAAGCGGGCGGCGGCCGCGGCGGCCGGGGCAATGCGTCAGCGGCCGACGAGGAATACGAACGCGCCGGGACACGCGATCAGTTCGTGAAGCTGCTGCGCGACCCCGCCCATCGCGATCCGCGCGGCTTCATCCTGCCCTCCGATCAGCCGGACTTTCCAACCGCGGTGAAGTTCATCAACACGCTCGCCAAGAACGGCATCACGATCGAGCGGGCGACCGCGGCGTTCACCGTTGGCGGCAAGAACTACCCGGCCGGCTCCTACATCGTCAAGACCGCGCAGGCGTTCCGGCCGCACGTGATGGACATGTTCGAGCCGCAGGATCATCCAGACGATGTGCCGTATCCGGGAGGAGCGCCGACGCCGCCGTACGACAACGCCGGGTGGACGCTCGCCTTCCAGATGGGCGTCAGCTTCGATCGGGTCCTCGACGACTTCAGCGGGCCGTTCCAGCGTGTCACCGAGCTGCAGAAGCCGGCACTCGGAAAGGTCACCAGCGGCACGGCCGGATATCTGCTGACGCACGCGTCGAACGACGCGTTCACCGCGGTCAACCGGCTGCTGGCGGCGGGTGAAGAGGTGTCGTCGGTGATCGCCGGGCCGGGCCAGGGTGCGTTCTTCATCGCGAACCGCCCGTCAACGCGCGCCGCGGTGGACAAGCTGGCCGCGGATCTTGGGGTCAGCTTCGAGGGCGTGGCCGCCGCGCCGAGCGGTCAGACCCGGACGCTGAAGAGGCTGCGTATCGGCCTGGCGGATCGATACGGCGGGTCCATGCCGTCTGGCTGGACGCGCTTCCTGCTGGAGCAGTTCGAGTTCCCGTTCGAGGTCGTCTTTCCAAAGACGCTCGACGCGGGGAACCTCTCGAGCAAGTTCGACGTGCTGATCTTTCCGAGCGACCTCGTGCCGACCGGCGAGGGCCGGGGCGGTGGATCCGGCATTCCTGCCGCGGACGTTCCGGCGGAGTTCCGCGATCAGCTCGGCTCGATTACGGCGGCGGCCACGGTGCCGCAACTGAAGAAGTTCCTCGAGGACGGCGGAACGATCGTCGCCGTCGGCCGCTCCGCCGGACTCGGGCGCCTGCTGGGGCTGCCGATCGAGAATCATCTGGTCGAGCGCACGGCCGGCGGCGTCCCGCGGCCGCTGCCGCGTGAGAAATACTACGTGCCTGGATCGATCCTCAAGGTCGCCATCGACCCTGGGAACCCCGTCACCGACGGCCTGGCGGATCACGTGGACGTGTTCTTCGACAACAACCCCGTCTATACGCTTCAGCCCGACGCGTCCCTCAAGGGCGTCCGTCCGGTTGCCTGGTTTGATTCGACGACGCCCCTCAGAAGCGGATGGGCGTACGGCCAGGGCTACCTCGCTGGCGGTGTGGTGGGCATCGACGCGCCGGTCGGCAAGGGTCGGCTGTTCCTCTTCACGCCCGAGATTACCTTCCGCGGCCAGCCGCACGGCACGTTCAAGTTCCTCTTCAACGGCATCTATCTGGCCGGCGTGGAGAGGGGAAATGGGAAGTAGGGAGGTCGAGCGTCCGAGGGTCGAAGGTGGAACGCTGAAGGCGCACGTCCTTCAGCGTTCGGCCTTGATCGCCTGAGCGGCTTAGCGGCGTTTCTTGGCGGTCTTCCGGGCGGCGGTTTTGCGACCAGCGGTCTTGCGGGCAGCAGTCGCCTTGCGCGCGGTGACGCGCTTGATCCTGCGGGCCGCCTTCACCGTCCGGCGCTTGGTACGTCCGACCACTCTCTTGGCGCGGCGGGCAGTGACCTTGACCTGACGCTTGACGCGCCGAACCGCGCGACGGGCTTTGCGCTGGACCACCCGGCGCACCACTGCCGTCTTGACCGCCGCGGTTTCCACCGCGCTGACCGCCGATGCGGCCGTCGAGGCTGCGGTGCTCGCGGCCTGCGATCCGAGCCGGGCGGCGGTCGTCGTCGCTTGCTGCGCACTCCCTACCGCGGTCCCCAGGGCGCCTCCCACCACTTCCGCCGCTCTCGTCAACGCGTCGTCGCCTGTCGATCCCGTATCTCGCTCATCAGCCATAAACGCTCCTCGATGTAGTGGGTCTCGGACCGTCTGGGGCGGCGGGCCCGCGGGCCGCGTCCAGCCGTGATCGGTGTGTCGGCATAGTAGCAGAGGCGCACAAAAACCGCGCGAGGAAGTCGGCGCGCACTAAGATAAAGACGGGGTGAACGAGACCTTCACCTACGACGAACGGATTCTCGATCAACTGCGCGCGCACGGCTTGAGCCCGCTGGCGACCACACCGCCGCGACAGCTCCGCGACGCCCTCAGCGACCTCTATCGGTACGAGATTCGGCGGTTGCGCGCCGAGCTTCTTGCCGGACGCATCCTCAAGCAGGACTACACGCCGCTGGTGATCGAGCTCCGCCGGCGATACTGGCTGCTGTCGGTCCCCACCGACCTGTGGACGAAGGACCACGATTCCCATGCAGGACTTTGAAAAGCTTGGCGTCTTCTACCTCGGTCGCGAGAGCGATGCGGCCGGAAAGGCGGGTGGCGCGCCCATCCTCTACGACTCGCGGGACCTCGTGACGCACGGTGTCTGCATCGGCATGACCGGCAGCGGCAAGACCGGCCTGTGCATTTCGCTCATCGAAGAGGCTGCCATCGACGGCGTACCCGTCATCGCGATCGATCCGAAGGGCGACCTCGGCAACCTGCTGCTGACGTTTCCGAAGCTCGCGCCCGAAGACTTCCGGCCCTGGATCGACGAGGACGAAGCGCGCCGTGCGGGCATGACCCCAGACGCGTTCGCCGCGGCGCAGGCGGAGCAGTGGAAGACAGGGCTGGCCGAGTGGGGAGAAGACGGGGCGCGGATCGAACGGTTGAAGGCGTCGGCCGAGTTCGGGATCTACACGCCCGGCAGCCGTGCCGGGCTACCGCTCTCGATCCTCAGCTCCTTCGCCGCGCCCGCGGCGTCCGTCCGCGAGGACACCGAAGCGTTGTCGGAGCGCGCAGCCGTCACGGCCACCAGCGTCCTGACGCTGACGGGCGCCGACGCCGATCCACGGGGACGCGAGCATACGTTCCTGTCGACGCTGCTCGCCAGCGTCTGGCACGACGGGAAGGACCTGGATCTGCCGACGCTGATTCAGCTCATCCAGAGTCCACCCTTCCAGCGCGTGGGCGTGATCGATCTCGAATCGTTCTATCCCGCGAAGGAGCGCTTCGCGCTGGCCATGCAGATCAACACGCTGATGGCCGCCCCCGGATTCGACCAATGGCTGCAGGGAGAACCCCTCGACGCCGCGTCACTTCTGTATGGCGCGGCCGGCAAACCACGCATCTCCGTCGTGTCCATCGCCCATCTCGGCGATGCCGAGCGGATGTTCGTGGTCACGCTCCTCCTGAATCAGGTCGTGGCCTGGATGCGCACTCAGAGCGGCACGACGAGCCTGCGCGCCATCATCTACATGGACGAGATCGCGGGCTATTTTCCACCGGTGGCGAATCCGCCGTCGAAGGCGCCGCTGCTGACGCTGATGAAACAGGCCCGCGCGTTTGGCGTCGGTGTCCTGCTCGGCGACGCAGAACACGGTCGATCTGGACTACAAGGGCCTGGCGAACGCGGGCACGTGGTTCCTGGGGCGTCTGCAGACGGAGCGCGACAAGGCCCGGGTGCTCGACGGCATCGAAGGCGCTGCATCGGGGTCCTTCGATCGCGCGATGGCCGACCGGACGCTGTCGGCGCTCGGCAAGCGTGTGTTCCTTCTTCACGACATCCACGAGGAGGCGCCGCGCACGTTCCAGACGCGATGGTCGATGTCGTACCTGCGCGGGCCGCTGTCCCGCGATCAGATTCGTACGCTGATGGATCCGCGCCGCAAGACGGACGAACCATCGCGCGCTGGCGCGAAAGCCGCCGTCAGCTCCGCCGCCACGGCGCCTGCGCCGAAGCCGGGCAGGGAGGCCGTCCCCACCGCGGGTGCGCCGCCGGTCCTGCCGCCGGAGGTCAAGCAGCTGTTCGTGCCCGGCGCCGCTTCGGGCGACACGTACGAGCCCGTCCTGCTGGGTGCCGCGCGCGTTGGCTACGCCGACGCGAAACTCGGCATCGACGAGACGAGAGACGTCGTGGCCGCGGCGCCTATCGGCGATGGGGCACGTGACCGTGGATTGGTCGACCGCCGACGTCCTCGATGTCGCGCCGTCCGCGCTCGCGACAAGTCCTGACGCAGGCGTCGGCTTCGCCAGCCTGCCCAAGGCCGCCGCGACCGCGAAGAACTACCCGGCGTGGCAGAAGGCCTTTACCTCCTGGGTGGCGTCGGCTCAACGCCTCGAGCTCTGGCGCCATGCCGCCCTGCAGCTCACGTCGAAGCCGGGCGAGTCGGAGCGCGACTTCCGCATTCGCGTCCAGACCGCGCAGCGCGAGGCGCGGGATGCCGCCGTCGAGCAGATCCGTCAGAAGTTCGCGGCGAAGCGGGCCGCGCTGGAAGAGAAGCTGCGCAAGGCGGAACAGAGCGTCACGCGCGAGCAGCAGCAGGTCACGAGCTCGGGCGTCCAGACAGCCGTGTCGATTGGCGCGACCGTCATCGGCGCGCTCTTCGGACGGAAGGCGATCAGCGCCGGAACGATCGGACGGGCGACGACCGCGGCACGAGGGATCGGTCGAAGCGCCAAGGAATACGAGGACGTCCGGCTCGCGCAACAGAACGTCGACGCGGTCAAGAAGGCGCTCGACGACATGGACACGCAGATCGCCGACGAAACGAAGGCCATCGCCTCGCGTTACGACGCCGACGCCGAATCTCGAGAAGGTCGCCCTCGTACCCAAAGCGCGGACAGGTCGACGTGCAGTTCGTCACGTTGGGGTGGAGAGCGAAATAAATCGAGGTCGGGATCCGGTACGCGGGACGCGGTTTCCGGACGCGCGAAAAGTTCGTTGTCATCGGATCCCGCATCCCGGATCCCGCATACCGGTCGGTCACCCGTTAGAGCGCCCTGAGCGCCACGATCGGATCCACTGACGCTGCGCGCCTCGCCGGCATGAGGCAGGCGACCACGGCGACCATCAGCAGGACAGTCGACACCGCCAGGAACGTCAGCGCGTCGGTCGGCTCGATCTCGAACAACAGCGTCGTCAGCAGTCGCGTGAGCAGGATGGCGCCCGCCATGCCGATCACCAGGCCGATGGAGACGAGCGCGAGCCCCTGCCGCACGACCATGCCGAGCACGCCCGTCCGCGGCGCGCCGAGCGCCATTCGGATGCCGAATTCCTGCGTCCGCTGATTGACCGAGAACGCCACTACGCCGGCGATGCCAGCCGCGGTGATGACCAGCGCCAGCAATCCGAACATCCCAATCAACGACGTCGTCACGCGCCGTGACTCGAGGCCGGACGAGCGCACTTCGGCGAGCGTGCGGAAGTTGCTGACGGGCAGCTCCGGATCGTGCGCGAAGCTCGCGGCCTTTACGGCCTTGGCGATCTGGTCGATCGGCAGCGACGAATGGATCACCCACGTCGTGTTGAGGAACGGCACCTGATAGAGCGGCAGATAGACCTCGTCGTGCGGCGCGCGATCCAGCTGCTGCCGAACGTCGGCCGTGACGCCGACGACCGTCAGCATGCTGCTCGGGCGTGTTTCCCACAACGTGCTTGCCGATCGGACTCTCGTTCGGCCAGTAGTGACGCGCCGTGGACTGGTTGATGATGATGACCTGCTGCGACGACACCGTATCCGAGGGCGTGAACGCGCGGCCGGCCACGATGGGCTGGCCGAGCACGGTGAAATAGTCGGGCGACGCGACGAAGAAGTCGACCTGCGGCGGCTGCACGCCCGGCGGGAGCGGACGAGACTCGGGCTGGAAGCCGACCGTGAAGAGCGGCTGCTCGTTGAGCGGGAACGTCCCGCCGCCGCCCACTTGTGTCACGCCGGGAATCGCGCGGAGCTTTTCCTCGTACTGCGTCCAGTACGTGGCCATCTTCTGGGCTCTGACAGTGCCGCGGGATGTTGAGCGGAAAGCGATTGAAGCTCATGTCGGCCCGCACGGTGAGCAGGTTCTCCGTGCGGAATCCGGGGTTGACGCTCTGCAGCTTGAGCAGGCTGCGCAGCGTGAGGCCCGAGGCGATCAGCAGCATGAACGACGCCGCCACCTGCGCCACGATGAGCGCGTTGCGAAGACCCTGACCGCTGTGCGTGGTGCGGTTGCCGTCACGCAGCGCGGGTGCCACGTCGAATCGGCTCGAGAAGGCCGGAATCGACCCGAAGATCAGGCCGGTCAGGACCGACGTGGCCAGCGTGAACATGCAGCACGTTCGTGTCGAGGCTGATCTCGGCGGCCCGCGTGGTCAGGCCCTCGGCAAATGCAACCAGCAGCTCCAATGTCGCAGCCGAGAGAACGAGGCCGAGCACACCGCCGGAGATGGCCAGCAGCAGGCTCTCCGTCAGCATCTGGCGCAGCAGCCGCCCACGGCTCGCGCCGAGCGCCGCTCGTACCGGACAGCTCCCGCTCGCGCTTGACCATGCGCGCCAGAAGGAGGTTCGCGACGGACGCGCAGACGATCAGCAGGACAAAGCTGGCGGTGCCGAGGAGGATCAACAGCGTGACCTTGAAGTTGCGCGTCAGATCCTCTTTCAGCGGCGTCGCCGTGATGTGGTAGCCGTTCTGTGGATAGTCGCCCGGGTAGGTCTTCGCGAGCTGGGCCGAGATGATGTCGAGGTCGGCCTGGGATTTCGTCAGCGCCACCTCGGGCCTGATGCGCCCCAACGCCGTGACCATGCGGCCCTGACGGTTGTCGATCAGCTGCTGGCGCGATCGGAACGGGCACGCGGACGTCGGCATGTAGACATCGACTTCGAGCGGATACTCGGGCACCGGCGGAAGCACGCCGACGACGGTGTGCGGCCGATCGTTCATCCTGAACACCTGACCGACAATCTTCGGGTCACCGCCGAAGCTCCGCTGCCAGTACTTGTGGCTCAGGATCAGCACGGCTGGTGCGCCATGGGCGTCGTCGCTGTCCACGAAGCTCCGGCCGTAGACGGGCTTCACGCCGAGCACGTCGAAGAAGTTCGCCGACACGACGCCGGTGGACACGCGCTCGGCCTCGTGACGGCTGAGCAGCGTGAAGAACATGTTGTGGAACTCGACGATGCCGCTGAGCGAGCGCGACTGCCGATAGTCGTTCAGGTCTTTGACCGAGAATCCCAGATCGTTGGCGACCGTGTCGCCGACGCCATGACGCAGGACGACGAGCTTGTCGCCATCCTGATAGGGCAGCGGCCTCAGCAGCACGCCGTTGACGACGCTGAAGATGGCGGTGTTCGCACCGATGCCGAGCGCCATCGTCAACATGACGACGAAGGCGAATCCCGGATTGCGGCGCAGATTGCGTAGGCCGTAGCGGATGTCCTGCGCGGCGGTCTCGAAGAAGCGCGAGAGCCAGGTGTCGCGGACGTCGTCCTTGATGCCCTGGACGGCGCCGAAGCTCCTGAGCGCGGCCGTGCGGGCCTCGTCCGGCCGCATGCCTGCCGCGACGTTCTGCTGGACGAGCATGTCGATGTGGTACTGCAGCTCGACGTCGAGCTCGGTCTCGTAGCGTTTGCGCCGGAACAACGACGAGAGTCGCGTGCGCAGATGGCGGCCGGTCATGATGCTCTCCTCGATGCGCTGATGGAGTGGGGTCAGACCCCACGGTGACCCCGGGCTACAGGCCCGCCAGCACGCGCGCGACGGCGCCCGAGAGACGCTCCCAGTTGCGCGTCTCCTCGGTGAGCTGTTTTCGCCCGTCGCGTGTGAGCTGGTAGAACTTGGCCTGGCGGTTGTTCTCCGAGTTGCCCCATTCCGCTTCGATCAGCCCCTGCTGCTCCAGCCGGTGGAGCGCGGGATACAGTGACCCTTGATTGATCTGGAGCACGTCGTCGGACACCTGCTGGATCTGGAGCGAGATGCCCCAGCCATGCATGGGTCCCTTCGCGAGCGTGCGCAGAATCAACAGGTCCAGCGTGCCCTGCAGCAGGTCAGATTTCGGCGCCATCCATCCTCCTGTCGAGTGTCGACAAGAAGATAGATCGGCTCTTGTAGAATGTCAAGGGGTCGTTCCGAGAAGATTCGTGACGATTGAAGACTGCGCGAATCTACTGACGCTGCGCCGTCTGGTTGACCGGGACGCCCGTTGACGGTCTCGTATTCGTAGGCCACTTCGAGCTGCGAGTTTCCGACGAACTTGATCTTCGCGGTCGTTTCCGTCGAGACCGGCACACGGACGCCGCCGAGCGTGGCGTAGCGGCGGACGACGTTCACCAGGCTGGTCCAGAAGGAGGGATTCTTGGCGAGGCGCCCTTCGACGCGAATGAGGTCGCGGCCGTCAGGGGTCAGGACCATCCGTCCGTCGACGAGGAGCACGTCCTTCCGGCGCGGCTTGATTGGTCACTGATTGCGAACCGTCGGCGTCGCGTTCGGCGTCGCCGAATTCGTAGTTCTCCGGCGTGAGGTCGGCTTTATCGGTGTTCCCCTCGTTGATCAGCTCCTGCTCACGCTCGAGGACCGCGTGCAGCACGCGCGACCGGACCGTGTCGGACCCTCGTTCGCTGAGGACCCGATACGCGAACTGTCCGTTCTTCAGCTCGGTCCAGGCTTCGAGCCACGCCTCCTGGCCCGCGCTCACTCCAGGCATGCATTCGACGGTATCCGCGGTACTCACGCAGCGACCCATCGTCTGCAAACGACGCAGTGGATGCATTCTCCTCGGGCGCCTCACGGGTCGCCATCACGGCCGAGCTTGACCACAATGTGAAAGCGACGACACACATGGCACAGCACCCTACGGGACCGATTCCCGTGTGAGGCGCCGCCGATCGTGTGTTGCACCAGGTCTGCATGTCGCGTTCTGCCCTCTCGCAAGAAGCGTGCTCGGAAGCGCCGCAGACGAGTCGCCGTGCATTGGCAGGCCTGACTCGAGCGTACCCGCCTCGAGTCGCGGCGTTTGAGCACGAACCCTCCGACGCGGCGCTCGTGGGATCGAGAAGAATCGAGACAAGATCGCCCCGGCTCCTGCCCTGATCTGTGGCGAAATGTGCAGGACGCCGGTGCTCAGCTACGACTCGAGGGTCCGGCGGCGCGCGTCGAGCGGCCGATCGCGGATGTCGAGACGATCTGGCGTGCAGGCTCAGTCGGTACGAAGCGCAACCGCAGGATCGATTCGCGTCGCCCGCCAGGCGGGACCGGCGATCGCCAACGTCGCTGTCACGAGCAGCAGGACGATGACGGCCGCGAACGTTATGGGATCGAATGGTTGGACGCCGAACAGCATCGTCGCCAGCAGCCGGGCGAAGATCCCCGACAGGATCAAGCCAACGGCGCCGCCGATCGCCACAACCCGAGCCGCGCTGGACACGACGAGGCGTGCCACATCGCCGGTCGTCGCGCCAAGCGCTCGCCGCACACCGAAATCGCGCATGCGCTGTTGTACGGAGTAGGCCAGGATACCGAACACGCCGATCATCGCCAGGATGAGCGCCAGCGCCGCAAACGTGATCACCATCACCGCCCGGAATCGATGGCGCCCTGTGGCCTCCCACGCGACGTCCTCGAGCGTCACCACATCACGCACGCTGACGAGCTGTTCCTTGTCGATGCGGCCGATTGCCGCCCGGACCGAAGCCGCCAGCGCTTCGGCGCGTCCGGCCGCCGGCCGGACGGTGAGATAGATGTCGTCAACTGGATCCTGCGCCATGGGGACGTAGACCTGAACGAGATCCTCCGCCTCGTCGGGCCGTCCCTTCACCTGCCGCGCAACACCGACAATCTCTCTGATCACGGGCTTGGAATGCGGCGCGTCCGGCCACACGGCGATTCGCGTGCCGGTTGGGGATCGACCGTGCAGATACCCGCGGACGAACGCCTCGTTCACGATGCACACCGGCACGCTGCTCTTCGTATCGTGTTCGTCGAAGCTGCGGCCGGCCACGACGGGTAGATCGATCGTGCGGAAGTATGTCGGGCTGACGATTTGATAGTTGCTGCTCGGGCGCTTGCTCTCGTCCTTCGGTGGATCGCCAACGACATCGAACAGGACCGGGCCCTGATCGGCGGGGCCCAACGGCAATCCGCTCGTCCACGCCACGCTGCGGACACCTGGCAGCGCCATGACCTCGTGCTCGATCGCATCGAAGAACTGCAGCAGGGATTCATCGGTTGGATACCGCGCTCCCAACGGATCGACCATCATCGTCAGGATCTGATCCGCACGGTAGCCGCGATCCACGTGGTCGACCACCATGAGCGTGCGCAGCAGCAAGCCGGCGCCGAAAAGCAGGACCACCGCGGTGGCCACCTCGCTGGCGACCAGAAGTCCACGGAGCCGTCCTCCACGACTGCTGACGGTCCGGCTGTGCGAGGTCATCGCCTGCGCCGCCGAGATGCTGCTGCCTTGCCACGCGGGCGCGAGGCCGAACAGCACACCGACAATCAGCGCCGTCGCCGCGCAGAAGGTGACAACGCGCAGGTCGAAGACGAGCGTGACGCTTGGAGGCAGGAGTCCTTCCGGAATGAACGACGGCGCGACGGCCAGAATCGCCGCGCCGACCGCGACGCCCAGCGCGCCGCCAAGCGCCGCAAGCACGAGGCTCTCGGTGAGGAGCTGCCGAATCAGCCGCGTGCGCCCGGCGCCAATTGCCGAGCGGATGGCCAGCTCGCGCGACCGCACCGTCGCGCGCGCGAGCAGCAGGTTCGCCACGTTTGCGCAACAGATGAGGAGCACGAAGCCGACGACGCCGAGGAACAGCATGGAGGTGCGTCGCAACTCGCCGCCGATCAAGGCATCGTGTAACGGCTCGATCCTCACGCCCCGTCCCTTGTTGGTCTCCGGAAACTCCCGCGCGAGGCTGTCGGCGATGGTGGAGAGATCCGCGGTGGCCGCGGCAAGCGTCACGCCCGGCCGCAGCCGGCCGACGACCACCAGGGGATGCGCGGCCCTCGCTGCGGGACGACGTGGAATGGGCACGAGCGCCCAGATGCTCGTCCGCATCAGTTGGGCCTCGTTCGGCGCCACGCCAACGACCGTGAACGGCGTCCCGTCGAGCCGGACGACGCGTCCGATCACCGAGGGATCGGCGTCGAACCGCGACCGCCAGAACGCTTCGCTGAGCACGGCCACCTTTGTGTTCTGAGTGTCGTCGGACGAAAGGAACATCCGGCCGGCAACAGGCTTCACGCCGAGGCCGGCGAAGAAATTCGCGGTGACCCACTGGCGCGGAACGGTCTCCGCGGTGCCGTCGCGCCCCGCCATGACCATCCCGCCGACGTAGGGCACGAATCCGCCCATGACCTCGAACGAGTGGCTTCGCTCGCCCCAGTCGACCATGTTGAGCGGCGACACGCCGCCTCGCACGGACGTCGCGGTCCGTTCCCACATCATCACGAGACGACCCGGCTCAGGAAACGGCAGCGGGCGGAGCAGCGCTGCGTCCACCAGCGCGAAGATGGCGCTGTTGCCACCGATGCCGAGCGCGAGCGTGATGGCGGCAATGCACGTGAAGACCGGCGCGCTCCGCATCTGCCGCACCGCGAACTTCACGTCGTCGCTGAATTCGTCGAACCACTGGATGAGGCGCATGTCGCGGTCTCGCTTTCTGGCCAGGTCCACACACGTTCGTGTGAGCCGCGCGCGATCGCCCAGGCGCTGGGCGGCCGCCTGTCGGGCACGCTGAGGATCCATCCCGCGGGCGACGAGCTCGCGGGTTCGCATCTCGAGGTGGAAGGCGATCTCCTCGTCGACCTCCTGATCGAGCGGCACCCGCCACAGCCAGGAACGGAGGGATCGCTTCATTTTGCAAAGAGGATTTTGGAGACGCTTGCCGAGAAGCGCTGCCAGGTCTCCATTTCGGCGGCCAGTTGCTTGCGGCCCGTGTCCGTGAGGCGGTACAGCTTCGCCCGGCGGCCGAGCTCTGATGTACCCCACTCCGCCTCAATCCAGCGGCGCCGCTCCATGCGATAGAGGGCCGGGTAGAGCGAGCCTTCCTCGACCATCACCGATTCGTTCGTGCTCTCTTCGATGAAGCGGGCAATCGCGTATCCGTGTCGCGGACCCGACGCCAGCGTCTTGAGAATCAAGGCGTCGAGCGTGCCGTGCAGGAGCGCGTTGGGCAGTTTGGCCGGCGGAGGCATCGGTTCATATTACCAAGATATTCTGGGTAATATGCCGTTAGACGGATTTCACCGCGAAAGAGTTGCTCCCCTTGCCGCCGTCACCGCGGGCGGGGAGTGCGACCGAGGCGGGCCGTGACGATCCAGGCGGACGGGAAGGCGGCGACCGCTTGAGCACCGCCGGCACGACCAGCACCGTCAGCACCACGCCGTACTCGATCCACATGACGGCTTCCGGCACTCGCCATCGGTGCCCGTGGCGGTACGCGAGCTCCCACACGATGTAGACCGGCAGCACGCTGATCGTCCAGACGACGAGCGGGAGCGCGCGGCGCGTGAAGAGAAACGGCGTGAAGTAGAGGAGGTACCAGGGATACACGACCGGCGCGCCGGCGAGCGCGACGGCCATCGGCCACGCCCATGCGGCGGGCTCGTCGGCCCCGTAGCGTCGCCGCATCCACGCCGCCACGGCCAGACCCGCCAGGACCGCGATCATGGCCGCCGCTTTCGGTGACAGCAGCAGCGCGAGATGCTTGAAGGCCGGACCGTTGAATCGCACGTACTCGATCACGTTCGGCACCGCGCCGAGCGGCAGCGTGCCGGCTGACGCGAACGGCAGATAGAGAGCCACCAGCACCAGCGCCGCCACCACGCCGTCGCGCACCCTCATGCGCTTCCAGTAGAGCGGGATCAGGACGATCGGGAGCAGCTTGACCGCCACCGCAATCACGAATGCGATCGCCGCGCGCATCCCACGGTTCGTGCTGAGCATCCACGCCGACACGGCAATCCACAGCGACCCGAGCGCGTCGATGTGGCCGCTGTGCGCGATCTCGAGGATCACGAGGGGATTCCACGCATACACGAGCACGAGCCACGGCGAACGTCTGGTGTCGCGCAACCACGCGAGCAACACCACCATCGTCAACAGATCGCACACGACCAGCGCTGCCTTCATCAGGCGAGACGAGTCGGCGATGCTCACGATGCCGCGAAAGAACAGCTGCGCCGCGGCCGGGTACGGCGTCCGGTCGTGGATGCTGGGCATCAGCCGCGTTTCGTCGGTGTGGGTCCACGCGACCGCCGGCTGGTCGGGCACGACCAGAAACGGGTTGATGCCGAGCGTCTGCACGCGGCCGTCCCAGCGGTAACGGACCATATCGCTCCGTGGGCCGACCCACCCGGCGGCCAGCGGCACCCTGAACGCCACGGCCAGCAGGAGCGATACGAGCAGCAGGCGACGCGAGCCGTCCAGGCGAGCAACGCCCATCAGCCGTCGCAGCAGCAGTCCATAGACGACACAGGGGACGGCGGTGCAACTGAAAAAGAGGATCGAGCCCAGTGGGGCCTGTGTAATGGCGAGAACGAGCATGGCGGCCAGCGTCGCGCTGCCGCCCAGAGCGATCAGAAGGACCAAACGCTGATTATAAAGGCGGGGCCGCGCTGACTCGTGACGGCGTGTCGCGGGCCTCGACGGCGACGGGTCCGGCGGCAAACGCTTCGACGAACGCCGGCGCAGCGCTCCCGACCGCCGATCGGACGAAGAACTCGCGTCCGAGCAGCCGCTCGGCCTGCTCCGCGGTCAGCCAGGTGAAGGGGCTCTGCGCGTCGATCTGGCTGCGATGGCAGCGCAGCGCGGCCAGCTTGCGATGCGCGTACGCATCAGCGTCCACGACGAGCGTCGGCGCCGCAGCGAAGGCGCCGAAGGCGTCCACGTCGATCGTCCACAACGACACGTTGTCGGGCGCGCCCGGATTCGCTGAGCGCGGTCTCGACGACGGTCCGCATCAATCCTTCTGGAAAGACCGTGTAGAACAGCGCGGGGGCCGAGGCTCCGAGCATCTCCACCGCTTCGGTGACACGCTCGTGCACGACAATGTGATCGGGATGCCAGTAGAGGCCGTCCGCCCCGAACGTGATGACGACATCAGGCCGCACGTGCCTGAGCGTCAGGATGATCTCGTGCCGGAACAACGCCTGGTCGACGCCGTTCATGCTGCCGTCCGGGTGATCCAGCAGGATCACTTCGTCGATGCCGAGGCTCCGCGAGGCCTCGTGCAGCTCGGCGCGGCGGACGGCTCCCAGGCAGACGTCCTCGGAGCAGCCGGGACTCCGGCGGCCGGCTTCACCCAGGGTCGCGCAGAGCAGAGACACGCGCGCGCCTTCCGCGGCGCACATGGCCAGTGTGCCGCCGCACGCCAGCGACTCGTCGTCCGGATGCGCGAACACGGCGAGCAGCCGCAGCCCGGCGAGCGACCCGGAGCGCCGCGTCATGCGCGCACCTCGGGTCTGTACGTCGCGGCGTCACGTGTCGAGCCGGTTCTCGATCAGGCGCTCGTAGACTGTGATGTACTCGTCGACCATGCGCATCGCGCCGAAGCGCGCGATGCTGCGCTCGCGAACGCGACGCCGATCGAGCGCGAAGACGTGCGACAAGCCCTGCTGCATCGCCGCTTCGTCGGCGAAGACGACGCCCGTCACGCCGTCCTCGACCATTTCGCGGACGGCGCCGCGATCGAGCGCGGCCACCGGCGTACCGCAGGCCATGGCTTCGGCGAGCACCAGGCCGAACGGCTCGCCGGACTGCACGGGGTAGAGCATGGCACGCGCGCCGCCGAGCAGGGCGACCTTCTGCGCATGCCCGACCTCACCGACGTAGACCACGCGCTTGCCGTCCACGTGCGGAGCGACCTTCGCGTGGTAGTACTCGTCCTCGGGCGCGGCGAGCAGAATCCGGAGCCCGGCGCGCTTTCGCAATTTCGATCGCCTGCAACACGCCCTTGCCGTCGGTGAAGCGGCCGAGGAACAGCACGTAGTCGTCAGGCTGGTTGCTGAACGTGAAGGATTCCGTGTCGATCCCGTGCAGAACGGTTCCGACGATATTGAGTCCGTGCAGCAGCCTGGCCTGCTCATTGGAGATTGCGACGAACGGCGCCTCCGGATAGCGCGACCAGAGCTGCACCTCCTCCGGGCTCGGCGAGTGATGCAGCGTCTGCAGCAAGGGCACGGGACAGAGCCGGGTGAAACCCAGCGAGAGCGGGTAGTAGGCGGCCTGGAAGTGAATGACGTCGAACTCGGCTGCGCGCTCGACCGCCGACGCCAGGTTGAGCATCTCGTACAGCTCCCAGGGCCACATCGACGTGTCGTGCCAGTATCCGCGCGGATAGGCGGCGGAGAGTCGCGCGGAGGTGGTGGTATCGCCGGTCGCGAACAGCGTGACGTCGTGGCCACGCTGCACGAGCCCCTCGGTCAGCAGCCACGTGACGAGCTCGACGGATCCGGATCCTGTCGGCGGGAGCGCCGTCGCCACCGGGGCGATCTGAGCGATGCGGAGCGGCTTCATCGCGTGTGCTCGATGAGCGTCGAGAGCACCCGAGTCGCCTCGAAATGCTCCTGCGCGATATCACGCGCCCGGGCCGCGTGGTGGGCGTAGTCCGCATCGACGCGCGCGATCGCCTCGACCGCTTCGTCCGGCGTGGAAAACGCCAGAAGGCCTTCGCCGGACGGCAGGTGGCGTGTCCAGGCTGTGTCCTGCACGATCGCCGGGCGGCCGGCAGCGAGATAACACTCCGTCCGGTCGCTGAACCAGCCGCACTGCGTCGTGACGTACGTGTGCTTGGCGACGCCGAACTCGCCGTGCGACGACTGGATGAAGTCCCGATAGCCGTCAGGCGTGCGCGAGATCTTCATCGCCGGCAGCGTGGACCATCCGTGCGCCTCGAGCAGTTGCTGCGGGCCGTTGACCGCGAGCTCGAATCGCGGGCCGGTCCTCGCCGGCAGGTCGATGAACCGCAGGAACTCGACGTCCTTGTTGCCGCCCACGTCCGTGAAGCTCTCAATCGTCCAGCTCATGACGGACGTGTAGCGGCTCCGCTGCGGCGCCGTCTCCGTCCGCCACAGGGAGGTGACCACCGGCTGCCACGTCTTCTGCCAGGTGAACTCGCCCGTGGGCACCGCGCATCCGTCGGTGCCGATGTTCGAGCCGAACGTGAAGAGATGAGTGAAGCCTCGAAAGAAGTTCACGTACCACTCTTCGTTCTTGGCGATCGCCAGCTGCGTGAACGCCGGGTCGGAATCGATGAACACGCGGCGTGGAATCTTCGCGTATTCGTCGCGCCAGAACCACGTGCCACCCGACAGATTGATGAAGAGGTCCGACGAGGCCGCAAAGTCGACGACGCGCTGGCGGGAGGCGCCGTGGTAGCTGCCGTCGTAGTTCACGAAGCTCCAGGCGTCGCCCAGCCCGTACGGCCGGAGCGCGCCGTCGATGTGCTCGAGGCCGTACGACGGGATCGAGCGCCCGCGTATTCTTTTCCGGATCGTAGATGCACTCCCCGGTGTCCTCGATGTAGAAGACCTCGTGCCCGAGCGCACGCAGCCCGAGCAGATACATCAGCGAGCACCAGGTCACGCCGCCGAGCGGATAGCGACCGATGATGCCGGCGAAGAGGACCCTCACGACAGTTCCTGTGCGAGCTCGTCGATCGTCAACGGCTCGTCGAGCGACTTGCCCACGACCAGGCGCTGCCACATCCGGCGATAGAGCTCGCTCGTGGTGAGAATCTCGTCGTGCCGGCCGCTCGCGCAAACCTGTCCGCGGTCGAGGACCAGAATGCGATCCGCGTCACGGATCGTCGAGAGGCGATGAGCGATCACGATCGTCGTCCGTCCGGCGCGCAGCCGCTTCAGCGCGGTGAACACGATCTCCTCGGAGATCGCGTCCAGCGATGACGTCGGCTCGTCGAGGATCAGGATGGGCGCGTCCTTCAGGACGGCCCGGGCGATCGAGAGGCGCTGGCGCTCGCCACCGGAGAGGCCGCTGCCGGATTCACCGACCTCGGTCTCGTAGGCCAGATCCAGGCGGCTGACGAACTCGTCGGCGTGCGCGGCAATCGCGGCCCGGCGGATTTCCTCGTTGCTCGCGTCGAGCCGGCCGTACCGGATGTTCTCGGCGATCGTGCCGCGGAAGAGGACCGGGTCCTGCAGCACGAGCGCGATGCGCTCGCGGAGCCCGCGAAGGTTGTACTCGCGCACGTCGTGGCCGTCGATCAGCACCCGGCCCGCAGACGGGTCGTAGAAGCGCGGAATCATGCTGACGGCGGTCGTCTTCCCCGCGCCGGTCAGCCCGACGAGCGCGACCATCTCACCGGGCCGCGCCTCGAAGCTGACGTCCTGCAGCACCGGCGCGTGGCCGTCGTAGCCGAACGTCACGTGATCGAACACGATGTGGCCGCGGACGCGGGCCGGGTTGTAGCCGCGATCGTTCGCGATGTCGGTGTCTTCCCGAACCATGGCGAGCGTCTTGCGCACGCGACGGGTGCTCGCCAGCGCTTCCTGCAGGCTGCCGGCCGTGTGCGCGATTGCCGACAGCGGGCCATAGACCGACCCGAGATAGGCGATGACCACCAGGAGCGATCCGACCGTCAGCTCACCGCGCAGGACGTGCAGGCCGCCGACCCACAACACCAGCGTCGTCCCGATCATCGTCACGCCGGTGATCGCCACGGAGAACAGCGACTCCTGCCATGTCAGGCGAATCCGCTCGCGCATGGCTTCCATCGAGCGAGCGCCGAAGCGCTCCTGCTCGTGGCGTTCGCGAGCGAAGCTCTTCACCACGCGGATCGCCGCAAATTTCTCGTAGAGCCGTTCCGCGAGCGTGGACTCGAGCTCCTTGACCCGCTCAGCGCGATCGCCCAGCGGCGTCGTGTAGACGCGCAGCACCCAGTAGAGGAACGGCACGACGCACAGCGCCAGGAGCGCCAGCGTCGGGTCGAGCTTGATGAGGATCGCGAGCATCACCACGAGCGTCAGCGCCGCGGAGCCCAGCGGGAAAATGCCCTTCATCACCAGGTTGTCGATGCAGTACGCGTCGGCGTCAATCCGGTAGACCGCGTCGCCCGCGCTGACTGATGTGTGGTGCCGCATGTCGAGCGCCTGCAGGTGCGCGAAGAGACGCGAGCGAAGGTCGTACACCATCCGCTGGCCGGTATCGACCATGATCTGCGTGTGGACCACCGACACGGCTTCGTTGGTCATCTGCAGCACGAGGCCGCCGGCCAGGATGGCGCCAAGCAGCGCGCCCGTGTGCGCGCCGAAGGGGCTCGTCGCCGCGGCAATCCAGCCGGGCATCGGCCGGCCGGACAGCACGTTGTCCACGACCAGCTTCAGCGTCCACGGCGTGAGCGCGCCCAGCGCGACCTCCGCGAGCGACACCACGGCCAGGAGCGCGAGCCGCCAGCGGTACGCGCGCATATACGGGACGATCCACCGGATCAAGGACAAGTCGAACATAACGATGTGGCTACGTGCGCCTGCGATCGGTTGCCGGCGTGCCGGACCGCCGCGACAGCGGCGGACGCTGGCTGGCCGCTCCAGGCTTGATCGATCGCGGCACCGGCGGCTTCACGCTGCGCGTGAGCGGTGGCAGCGACGTGATCGACACGGGCCGAATCACGGCAGCCGGTGGCGGCTGGTGCACGGGGAAGTAGTCGTCGGCCGCATCCCACACGGTCGGCGCGGCCGTCATGACGAAGAATGCGCCCACCGCGATCACCATCGCGGCCTGCAGCGTGCCGGCCGCAACGCCGGCCAGCGCCGGACGCCAGGCCGGGCCTTCACCAAGTGGCAGCAGCGTATTGCGTCGCGCGAGGTCGTCCACCGCGGCGCGCACGCGCGCGCTCGCCAGCACGATCCGCCGGAACCCCCACAACAGCGCGAAGGCGCACGCCAGCACGACGACGAGCGAGCCCGAGTTGTGACCCCAGCGTTCGAGCAGCATCGCCGCCAGGATGGCGCCGGCCAGGCAGAGCAGGCTCGCCAGTCCCGACCCCGTCGGCCGGATGCGCGTCGTCAGCCGCAAGAGACACGCGCCCTGCGCGTGCTCCTCGACGAGACCGCGGGCTTCGAGACGCGCGAAGCCGCCGATCGGCAGCGCGACGTCCCAGCGTTGCGACCAGCCTTCGTCCACGTCGATGCGGCCGGCGCCGCGCTGCGTTCTGAGCGCGCCGACGAGCTGATCGAGCAGCGTCGGTAGCGACGTCCAGGCTTCGGACCAGAACGTCCGTTCGAGACGAACGCCGCCGGTAAGCGCCAGCGCGCGGCCGAGCGATGGAAGCGCACGGACGGTGGTCGCCGCCGCGGTCGCGCTCAGATCGGACGGTCCCGCGAAGTGACCACGAATCCGTCCGCGAAGACGCGCCAACGGTTGGATCAGGTGGAGCGCGGCGACGAGCAACCGATCGCGAACGGTCGCGTTGGGGAAATCCGCCTGCGACGCGAACCGCACGCATCGCACGACCGACGTCAGGAACCCTGCGCTGCCGAGAATGAAGGCCGCACGCGCCGCGTCGTGATACGGCACTTCCAACAGGGCTCCCGCGAGCATCAACGCGAGGACCAGCACGAGCCAGCCCGCCGACGCCGGAAGAAACGTGAGCCCGGACGCAGCGACGTTGTAGACCGACGGAAACGCGGACGTGCCCCAGGTTCCCGTGTTCAGCCGATCGCGATAGAGCGCGCGCACGAACGGGAGCGCGCTGTAGATGCGGCCCCGCCACAGCATGTCGCCGCCGATGAACTTGTCGGGATGTTTGAGGGCCAGCCAGGCTTCGCCTTCACCGTAGCCGACCTGCTGACGCCAGTAGCCCTTGATGGTCGCGCGATGCCGGTGCCAGACGAGCGCCGCTGGCGCGAAACCGATGCGCCAGCCGCGGGCCTGCAACCTCCAGCAGACATCCACGTCGTCGCCGGCGCGAAGGTAGATCGGGTTGAACCCGCCGATCTCCCTCAGCGCGTCGGCACGAAACGCCATGTTGCAGCCCGGCACGTGCTCGGCGATGCGATCGTCGAGCAGCACGTGAGTCGGACCACCCGGCGCTCTCGCCACGCACTGGGCGATGCGCGGGTCATCGGCCGGGCAGACGTTTGGTCCGCCGGAGCCGACCACGTCCGACGTGATGAACGGCTGGACGAGATACGCCAGCCACATCGGATCCACCTGCACGTCGGCGTCGGTATACGCCACGATCTCCCCGGTCGCATGCGCCAGCCCGATGTTGCGCGCCAGGCTGAGGCCGCCGTTCTCGACGTCCACCACGTGCCGCTGCGGGATTCGACGAAGAAGTGTGCGCGTCGCGCTCGGCCCAGGCATGCGCGATCGCTCCCGTGCGATCGGTCGATCCGTCGTTGACGACGATGACCTCGAAGTTCGGGTAGTCGAGCGCGTCGAGCGACGTCAGGCACTCGCCGATTGTTTCGGCGGCGTTGTAGGCGCAGACGACGACGGAGACGCGCGGCCGCGAGCGGTGCGCGTCAGCGCCGAACGGCGCGTCGGCAAACGCCCGTTCGACGGCGGCAAGCGCCGGCTTGGGGCGCCGCTCGCGATCGACCAGCCCGAAATTCCAGTCATGGATCTCGGCGCCGCCACGCCACCACTCGTCGGTCCACGCATACGCCACCGCGCCGCACGCGCCTTCCTCGAACGCCGCGCGAACGTGCATGGCGGTGATTGCGGCCTGACCGTCCAGACCCTCACGGATGCTGTCGGCGCCCGCTTCCGCCAGCAGCAGCGGCTTCGGGCCGGCGATGTTCTGGAGGTTGGCGAGATACGCCCGCAGCTGCGGCTCGCGGTGCAGGTAGACGTTGAACGACAGGACGTCGAAGGACGACAGATCCAGATAGCTCGTGGGCGGATAGTTGACGTACGTGAACAGCGCATCGGGCGCGGCATTCCGGGCGTCGTCGCACAAGGTGCGCAGGAACCGCTCGATCCGATCCTGCCCGTGCCACCGACGACGCTCGGCGGCACCTCGTTGCCGAGGGCGAACATCAGCACCGCCGGGTGATCGGCGAGCGTGCGGACCTGCTGGGCGATGTCGCGGCGGATGCTCTCGACCAGGGAGCGATCGTCGAGGAAGGCCACGTGCTGCGTCCACGGCAGGCCGACGATCACGCGGAGCCCTTCCGCAGCCGCATCGTCGAGCATCGACGCGCGTGGGCGGCGTGTAGACCCGGACCGTATTGGCACCCGCGCGCGCCATCGCGGCGAAGTCGCGGCGGACCTGAGCCGGCGGCGGAAACTGCACGGCCCCGGCCGTCCGGCGCGAACGTTCCGTAGGTCACGCCCTTGACCCAGAACCGCCGGTTTCCTGCCTGCAGGAACTTACCGTCCACGAAGATTCGTTGCATGTGTGAGATACGCTTCAGGATGCGGGTTCGCCGGTATCGGGACTGACACCGTGAGGACCATCAAGATTCCCGCCAGCGGCGGCCGCCCGCGGAACTTCGTAAGTCCTTGATACCAAGATATTTTGCCACAAGAACGGTGGAACCGGCCGTGGCGGGACGGCCGGACTGTGGCAAAAGTGCGTCGGGGAGGCTTCCGGTGTCGGGCTGAGGGCCAAGGGCTTCGGCTCAGGGCCGAGACCGTCACAGCCTGCGACCACAGCCCCTGGCCCGACAGTTACACGATTGCAGCCACCGCCTGCCGGGCCTGTTCGAGCTCGGCCAAACCCTGCTCGAGATCCGCCACCAGATCCCGATGGTGCTCGCAGCCGGGCGACAGGCGAACGAGCGTATCGGAGAGCCCGAGCTTCGCGCGTTCCTCGGCCGGGATCGACGCGTGCGTCATGCGCGCCGGATGACACACGAGCGACTTCACACCACCGAGGCTCTCTCCGAGCGCGAAGAACCGGCGCGACGACACGAACGTGACGACTTCGTCGACCGAGCCGTCGAGCTCGAACGACACCATCCCGCCGAACCCCGTCATCTGACGCTTTGCGATGTCATGACCGGGATGATCGGCCAGGCCAGGAAAGTAGACGCGCCGGACGAGCGGGTGCGCCTTCAGCGCGCGGGCGACGGCATCCGCGTTCTCCGCGTGCCGCTGCATCCTGAGCTCGAGGGTCTTGAGCCCGCGCAGCGTCAGCCAGCAGTCGAACGGCGAGGGAACCGCGCCCGTCGCGTTCTGGAGAAACTTGACCGGCTCGAACACCACCGGGTCGCGCGCGAGCACGGCGCCCTGAATCAGATCCGAATGGCCGCCGAGGTATTTCGTCACGCTATGGACGACGAGATCGGCGCCGAGCTGGAAGGGCTGCTGGAACAGCGGCGTCGCGAACGTGTTGTCGACGACGAGCAGCGCGCCGGCTTGATGCGCCGCGGCCGCGATCGCGGCGATGTCGTACACCAGCAGACGCGGATTCGTGGGCGATTCGATCCAGACGAGCTTCGTCTTGCTGGAGAGCGCCGCCTGCAGCGCCGCCGGGTCGCCGATGTCGATCTGGCGGATGACGCAACCCAGCGGCTGGAAGACGCGGTTGAGGATGCGATACGTGCCGCCGTAGACGTCGAGCGGGATGACGATCTCGTCGCCGGGCCGGAGGTAGGCCTGCAGCACGGCATTCTCTGCCGCCAGGCCGGACGCGAACAACGCCCCATGCTCCACGTTTTCGAGCTCGGCCAGCACCGTCTCGAGCCGCGCGCGCGTCGGATTGTTCGTCCTCGAGTAGTCGAAGCCGCGATGACATCCAGGGGAGTCCTGCTCGTAGGTGGACGTCTGGAAGATCGGCGCGATCAGCGAACCCGTCTCGGGCTCCGAAGGTTGTCCGGCGTGAATCGTCTTGGTGGCGAACTCCATGGTAGCTGCTCCTTACCTCATTGACATGCGGCAACGTGTGCCGGAAGCGTGGCGTGTGGATGAACGTGCGTAATCGGCGCGTCAGCGGACAGACTGCGGACCACCAGCGGGAGCAAGGCGTCGCGAGCCGCGTCGAGCGCGGCAGGCTGCACGAGATCGCAGCCGGCGTCGGCCATCGCCATCGCCTCGGCGATCGTCAGATCGCGAATCGGCGTGGCGTCCGGACTTTCGTGAGGATCCGACGAGTAGTAGCCGGCGACATCCTTGACCAGCTCGCAGTGCTGGGCACGCAGCGCGATAGCCACGACCACCGCCGTCAGATCCGAGCCGCCGCGGCCGAGCGATCGGATGCCGCCGCCAGCGCGGACGGCGAGAAAGCCGGGCACGACCGCGACGCGCGCGTGCGCAAGGGCGGCCAGAATGTGCAGCGGCCGGACGCTCGCTGCGGCCGTCGGCCCACGCGAGGCCAGTCTGATGGACGTTCAGCGGCGCGGCGCTGACGCCGAGGCGCTGAAGATGGAGCGACAGGCGCGCGACCGATCGCAGCTCGCCGGTCGACCAGAGAAGGTCCAACGCGTCAGGGCTCGGCTCCGAGGCGATCGCGTGCGCTTCCTCGAGCAGCGCGTCGGTGGCGCCGAACTCGGCGGAGACAATCACCACCAGCCTCTCGGAGTTGTTCCCGTCGAGGCGTGCGCTGATGAATCGCGCCACTGCGTCGAACGACGCCTCATCGCGCAGCACCGATCCGCCAATCTTGACGACCCGCAGAGGGCTCACCATGCGAAGCCCTCCTCGTCGAGCGCCGGGATGGCCGTCGCGTCGCAACCTGTCGCCGACTCCAGCGCGTGACACGCGGCGTCGACACGCTCGGGCGCCGCAGGAAACGTCAGCGTGTAGACGCGGCCATCGAGCCTCGACACGCGCGCGCACCAGACGCCGAACGTGCCGAGCAGCTCCGTTGTGTCCGGGTGAGGCGGATCGCCGGCAATGCGCACGAGCCACGACATGTCGGCAGGGCGGCGAGGTGTCGCGATGCGTACCGCGCGCGGCGCCGATAGCCGGCCGCGCCCCTCGCGCACCACCTCGAACACGTCGTCGAGCAGGGTGGCCGCGGTGACGTCCGGGCCAGCGCCAGGGCCGACGAAACACTGGGGACCGCCGACGGCATCGAGCAGGATTCCATTCGTCGCGCCGCTAATCCGCGCCAGCGGATGGCTCCCGGCGAGAAACGCCGGCCCGACGAACGCTTCCAGATGATCCTGTCGACCAGGTCGCATGCGCAAGCGGTTTCAGCGTTCCACCGAGTGCGCGCGCGGCCCTCAGGTCGGCGGCATCAATCGCATCGATACCGCGGGTGTCGATGTCGTCGACCGCCACGAGCACGTGCGCGAACTGACGAAGCAGCAGCGCGAGCTTTTCAGCGGCGTCCCGACCGGAGACGTCCGCCGACGGATCCGGCTCGGCGAGACCACGCCGCTGCGCGTCGCGCAAGGCGCCCTCGAAGGTGGCTCCCTGCTCGAGGCCGCCGACAATCGCGTTCGACGTGCCGTTGAGAACGGCCGTGAGGCCGCGCACGCGCGACGCGAGCGGACGCCGCTCGAATGTCCCGAGGAACGGCACGCCGGCAATGCAGCTCGCCTCGTAGCGAAGGGGCGTGCGCTGCCGGAGCGCCAGCTCGTCGAGCGAATGTCCGTGCGCCGCGATCAAGGACTTGTTCGCCGTGACGACAGGAATGCCGCGATCGAGCGCGCGGCGCACGAGCGCCGACGAGGCGTCGATCCCCCCGAGCACTTCGACGACCACGTCGAGCGGCCGCGAGAAGAACACGTCGGGATCCGACGTGACGCAGTCGACGAGATCACCCGCGGGCCGCACGCGCGTGGTCGAGCGCACCAGGGCCGCGGCGATTCCGACGGACAGCCCAAGCGGACGCAAACGCTCGCGTTCGTCCTCCGCAAGACGCACGAACGCCGATCCGACGTTGCCGAGACCCAGGAGGCCAACGCGGACCGAGCCCACGCGGCCTTCGAGTGTGTGGCGAAACGATTGATTCAACTGCCGACGTCATCGACGCGTAGATCTCCGCGGCGCTGGCGACATGCGCGTCGGCTGTCGTCGGCCACGCGCGCCTTCACGCGTGGGTCCGATCGGCCATCAGCCGATGCTCAGCCGCCCGCAGACAACACCTGTGGTGTTGCTGCACGGCCCGCATACGTGGGAGTGAGATCTTCCGGTCGAGCCAGTCGGACCGACCGAGGTTTTATCTCTCCCGGGTTATCGGGCAGGAAGTAGCACCTTGGCGGTTCGTTCAGAAGGGCCGCCAGGTTGCTGTGGCTTCGTCGGGCCTGTTCCCTCAGCCACTCTGGATAAACGCCTGCGGCAAGCGCAGACCATTGAAGGGTAAAGCAGGCCACCTCGGCCTGTCAAGTGGCGCAGTGCCGGTATCCCACTTGCACTCGTGACGGACCGAGACAGATGACGAACACGAGGAGAGATCTCATGAAGCAGAACATTTTCCCGGCCGTGATCGCCGGCATTTTGATGACGGCGTCTGCGATGGCTCAGACACCTCCACCTCCAGCGACCGCTGGTGCGCAGGACAAGGCCTCATCAGCCGCGGCAACGCTTGCGGCAGGCGACAAGGCCTTTGTGAAGGAAGCGGCGATCGGTGGCATGGCCGAGGTCGACCTCGGCACGCTCGCGAAAGAAAAGGCGTCGAACCCTGACGTCAAACAGTTCGGCGATCGTATGGTGACCGATCACTCGAAGGCGAACGACGAGCTGAAGCAGTGGGCCCAGCAGAAGAACGTCACGCTGCCGGCCGAAATCGACGCGAAGCACAAGGCGACCCACGAGCGGCTGGCCAAGCTGTCCGGCGCCGCGTTCGACAAGGCCTACATGGCCGATATGGTTGAGGACCACGTGAAGGACGTCGCGGCGTTCAAGAAGGCGTCGACCGCGGCGAAAGATCCGGACCTCAAGGCGTTCGTGACGAAGACGCTTCCGACGCTGGAAGATCATCTGAAGCAGGCGCGCGACGTCCAGGCCAAGCTCGGCGCCACGACCCAGACGACAACGGAGAAGACGCCAAAGCCGTAGCGAACGTGCGCGACGAGAGTCCGGCGTCCGGCCGGACTCTCGCCTCTTGCTACATGGTCGCCGTCCTCGTGCCGACGCCGTAGCGCATGGTCGCGTAACCCACGATCACTCCGAGCAGTCCGCCTGGCAGCATGATCTGCCAGTAGTACGGCGGCTGACCCGCCATCTTCTGCATCAGCGACACGAAGTAGGCGAGCGTGAGGCCGACGGCCAGGCCGAACACGATGCCGGCGGGCAGCGAGTTCGTGCGTTTCGCGAACCATCCGATGATCGCGCCGGTCAGGATGCCCTTGACCGTCGATCCGATGACGATCCCGACGATGCCGGCTTTGACGTTCGGATCGCCGGGCGCCGACACGAGCGCCGACAGGCCGTCGAAGATGCCGAGCGCGCCGCCGAGTGCAAGACCCAGTACAGGCTTCGTCACAGGTTTTTCTCCTTCAGGGTTCTATTACGCGTTCGCCTGCGGGTTCTGAATCGGTCGCTCTCAACATTCAGCATTCAGCATTGAATATTGACGCTCTTCAGCGTGTTAGCGCCACAACACCAGCAACACGCGCATCGCGAGATAACCGAGGATCAGCGCCAGCGGCGTGCGATAGGCACGCAGGAGACGTCCCGCGTGCTCCAGCGCACTCTCCGGATGCGCCTCGACGCGGGTGCCATCGACGAAGCGCCGCACGTCGGCGGCAAGCGCCCCCACGTCCGGATAGCGGTGCGCCGCGTCGGGCGCCGTCGCCCGTTCGACGATCGACTCGAGAGGCCGGAGCCGGCGAGGCGCCATCGTGGTTTGCGCGGCCATGAGTTCGCGCAGCAACACGCCCAGCGAATAGATGTCGGAACGCTCGTCGGCGTGTCCCACGGCCTGCTCGGGCGCCATGTAGCCCTCGGTGCCGGATCCTCCCGAGCCTGGCTCGCCACCTGTGTCGCGCCGCCGGGCAAGGCCCCAGTCCAAGACCCGGACCTCGCCGAAGGCGCCGACCATGATGTTCGCCGGCTTGAGGTCCCGATGGACGACACCGCGCGCGTGCGCGAACGCGACGACGTCGCAGATGCGATCGAACAGGCGCAAGCGATCCGGCAACGCGGGCACCCGTCGCACGCGGTCGGCGAGCCTGTCGCCGGCGACGAGCGTCATGACGTAGTACGCGCGGTCGTCCGGCAGCCGTCCGCTGTCGTGGACGGCGACGATACCCGGATGTTCGAGGGCCGCGAGGATCCGCGCTTCGCGGCGGAGACGTTCGTCGTCCACGACGCCAGGCAGCGACGCCACTTTGATCGCGACGTCGCGTTCGAGCTCGCGATCGCGCGCGCGGTAGACCGTTCCCATGCCGCCGCGGCCGATCTCTTCCAGCAGCTCGTACTTCGTCGCGCCGAGATCGGGCCAGTCGGCCACGTGCTGGAGATGACGAGCGGCCGCCTCGGAAATCCACGTCATGGCGGCGAGATCCCGAGCACGTCGCGCGCTTCCGCACGGAACTCCTCGTCGGTGGCGCACTGCGTCCGCAGCGTGGCGAGCACGATGTCGCGAAAAGCGCGACGCGCCCATGCGAGCTGGCTGGTCACCTCCGCGGGCGAGCATATTGAATTCCCGCGCGAGCGTCGCGTACGTGGGCCGTGCGGGCTCATCGGATCCGTCGACGTCGTACCGGTGGAACATCGCGAACGCAGTCGCGCGCGACGTCGCGTGGCACCGCGCGCGCAGCTCGTCCACCGCGGTGGAGAACAGGCTGCGAATCCACTCGTCGCGGAACCAGGCGTCCGGATCGAGGTCACCGGCCTCCGCTCCGGCGTGCCAGCTCCGCGTCGGCCGACGGGAAGTCGAGCGGCTCGAGGACCACTCCGCCGCCGCGCTTCAACCGGGTCGCGGCCTGACGCTCGTTCGCGAGAAAGCCATCCAGGCACGTCCGCACGAACGTGCGGAATCGTGCACGGGCGGGATCGTACTTCTCCAGGTATTCCTTCTCGAACGCGCGAGTGAAGAACTCTTGTGTGAGATCCTGCGCCTCGACCGGATCGCGGTGCCAGCGGAGACGGATGTAGGCGTAGACGGGGCGCCAGTACTGCCGGACGAGCGCGTCGTACGCGTCGCGGCGCACGTCGGGATCGACGCTGCCGATGCTGCGCACGACCGAGGGACGCGTGGCCGGGAAGGCGTCCGGGTGGCCAGAGCCCATGAAAAGCGGGAGTGTACCACGAGGGCGTCACGCCAGCCTGTGTGTTCCTGGCGTGCTTTGTGATTTTGTTCGCGTGACGGCGTGGAACAATGAGAGGCGCGCCGACAAAGGATTCTGATGCCCCGACGCCGGTATCCCGTTTCGGACCACTACGACGGCACGCGATTCTTCAATCCCCACGCGGTGACAGGCCGGGGCCTTCGAGATCTCCTCAAGTGGCAGCGCACTCGGAGATCGGTGCCGTGGCCCGAGCATGTCGCGCTCGCGCCGCACGAGCCGCCGCCCGCCGCGGTTCCCCCTGGCCACGTGGCGGCGACCTTCATCGGGCACTCCACCTTCATGGTGCGGACGGCCAGCACGGTCCTGATCACGGACCCCGTGTTCACGTCCCACGCTGGTCCCTTCGGACGCCTCGGCCCGCAGCGCGTGCGGCCGCCGGCGGTCTCGATTGAGCGGTTGCCGCCCACCTCGATCGTGCTCCTCAGTCACAATCATTACGATCATCTTCAGCCGTCGTCATTGCGCGCGCTGAAGGAACAGAGCGACCCGTTGTTCGTCGCGCCGCTGGGCCTCGAGGGCTTTCTGCGAGGTCTCGGGTTGTCGAAGGTGATCGAGCTCGATTGGTGGCAAAGGCATGACGCAGGCGCCGCCCAGATCACGGCTGTGCCCGCACAGCATTTTTCCGCGCGTACGCCCTTCGACCGTAACCGCACGTTGTGGTGTGGCTTCGTCGTGCGGAGCGGCGGGGTGACGTTCTACTTCGCGGGCGACTCCGGCTACTCGCCGCAGTTTGCCGAGATTGGACGCCGGTGCCCGGGAATCGACCTGGCGCTGGTCCCAATCGGCGCGTATGAGCCGCGATGGTTCATGGAGCCCGTGCACGTGAATCCCGAAGAAGCGGTGCGCATCCACCGTGACGTCGGGGCGCGCGTCAGCATCGGGATGCATTTCGGGACGTTCCGTCTGACCGACGAAGGCATCGACGATCCGCTGCGCGCGCTCGCAGCCGCGCGAAGCGAGGCGGGCCTGCGCGACGACGCGTTCAGGGTCCTGGATTTCGGAGAGAGCGTGGTCGTGTCGGCGGCCGACGTCGGACAGGCCTGAAGGCCCTGCGCGACGTCACGCCAGCGGAGTCACGTCTCAGTCGGAGCGCTCAGGCCTTCAGGCCTGCAGTTGGTCCAACGCCGCGGCGAGCTGCTCCAGTCCTCTCTCGAGGCGCGACGTCTCTCCGCCAAACCCGAGCCGAAAGTGCGCGGGCGCCTCGAAGTAGGCACCGGGAACGACGGCGGTTTTTCGCTCGCGCAGCAGGCGGTCGGTGAACGGCGTCGCATCCGCCGTTCCGCGAATGCGCGGGAACACGACCGTTCCGGCCGACTCGACCCATTCCAGCTCCGGCCGCGACGCGAGAAACGCCGTCACCCTCGCGGCGTTGCGCGCGAGAAGCCCTTGCGCGCGCGCGGTCAGACCGTCGAGATGATCGAAGGCCAGGGTGCCCAGCCGCTCCGCGACGATCGAGCCGGACCCCTCGGCGATGTCCTTCGCGCGACGCACGCGATAGGTGACGTCCTCCGACGCGATCACCCAGCCGCATCGCAGGCCGGACAGGCCGTACGACTTCGTCAGGCTGCTGGTCGTGATGAACACGTCGTGGCGTTCGGCTGCCGGCTGTCCTCCCACGGCCGCGACATCGCGGTAGACCTCGTCGACGAGCACGTGCGCGCCCACACGGGACGCGATGCGGCCAATCTCGTCGATGCGCTGCGCGATCGGCGGCAACGCCGGTCGGGTTGTGCGGATGCGTCACGACGATGAGCCGCGTGCGCGGCGTGAGCGCGGCAGTGACGCGGTCGGGATCGAGCGTGAAACCGGTCTCGAACGTCCGCTCGAAGCGCAGCGTTCGCGCGCCGAACATCCGGGCGGCGCCGAGCAGCGGATCGTATCCCGGCCGCTCGACCAGCACGTCGTCGCCAGGTTGGAGCAACGCGGCGCACACCAGGAAGTTCGCGCCGGACGTTCCGCTGGCCGTGGTGACTCGGCTCGCGGTTGTCCCGTACCGGGCGGCGATGGCCTCCATGAGTGGCGCATACCCGGTGTCGTTTGCGCCGCTCAAGCCGACGGCGTCGCGCGCGCCCGGCAGATCCTCGAGCGAGCACGCGAGGATGTTGCTGCCCGCCAGGTCGAGCTCCGGCAACGGACGGGTCTTGGCCCACTCCAGATACGGGGCGAGATAGCGAATCGGACTCGTGACGTCGGTCTCGGACATGATCAGATGCGCCGCGCGAACCAATAATAGACGGGAACGCCGAGCGCGATCAGCATCGCGCCGCGGCCGGCGCTGCAACGGATCAGCGCGCACGACGCTCAGGACGACGCCGGCGGCAATCGCGCAGAAGATCGCTGGAACGATCGGATAGCCGGGTGCCCGGAAGCTCCCGGCCGGACGGCGCGCGACGGGTATCTGCCGGCGGAATGCGAAGAGCGTCGAGACGGTGAGCCCGAAGAAAATCCAGTCCGCGAAGACGACGTAGTTGAGCAGCCGGTCGTACGTTCCGGTCAGCGCGAGGACGCACGACCATGTCGATTGCACGCACGATCGCCAGGCCGGGCGTTCCAAAACGAGGATGCAGCGTGGCGAGCGCCGGCACGAAGACGCGGTCGGCCGCCATGGCGTAGTAGACGCGCGTCGGCGCCAGGATCGCCAGGTTCAGAAAACCAAACGTCGAGATCGCGATCGCCGCGCTGATGAAGCGATCACCGGCTGCGCCGAGCACGCGGCCGGCGACGTCAGCCGCGGGTGTTGTCGTACTGGCCAGTCCTTCGAGCCCAAGTGTTCGGATGTACACGACGTTGGCCGTGACGTAAATCACGATGACGGCCATGGTCCCCGCGATGAGGCTGAGCGGCAGATTCCGCGTCGGGTGTTCGATCTCTTCCGCGACGTAGTTGGCGTTCTGCCAGCCGCCATACGAGAAGAGGATGGGCACGAGCGCCGCGCCAAGGACGACGAGCGTGGACGCAGCATGCGGGGCAGTCGGCCGGACGTCGCTCCACCAGTTGGCCGTGAGACGCCGCGAACAGACCGGCGCCGATCAGAATCGCCAGCGCCGCAACTTTGAGCACGACCAGCACGTTCAGGACACGGCTGCCGGGCTTTGCACCGAGGTAGTTGATGACGGAGAGCAGCAGCGAGCGCGACGATGGCGAGCGGAACGCGTGCGCCGTCCGGACCGCCCACGAGATGCAGCGTGTAGGTCGCAAAGGCAATCGCGACCGCGGCGATCGCGCCGGTCTCGATGATGAGCAGCAGGGCCCATCCGTAGAGGAAACCCCGCGAGCGGATGCAGCCCTTCGCGCAGGTAGACGTATTGCCCGCCCGCCCTCGGGAACAGGGCGCCAAGCTCCGCGTAGCACAGCGCCCCGGCCAGCGCGATGGCGCCGCCGATGACCCAGGCCAGAAGGACCAGCCGCGAGGTGTCGAGACGCTGCGCGACGATGTACGAGTTGATGAAGATGCCGGAGCCGATGATCCCGCCGATCACCACCATCGTGGCGTCGAAAGGACCGAGGACCCGCTTGAAGGACGTCAAGCGTTCACGCGAACGCCGCGCCGACCAGCATCTTGCGGATGCGCAGCCAGGGCGACCCGTGGGAGATGCTGTTCGTCTGCGTCGGCTGGCCCTTGGCGTCGCCGCCGGTGCCGAACATCTGCCACGACGGCTTGCCCGAGATCGCGTCGAGCGCGCCCCAGAAGTCCGTGGTGATCGCGTTGTAGGTGACGTTGCTCACCATGCGCGTCTTCTTGCCGTTCTTGATCTCCCAGAAGGCATTGCCGCCGAACTGCCCGTTGTAGCGCTGCTGATCGATCGAGTAGCTCCCTCGGCCGTCGATCAGGACGCCGTCCTTGGTGTCGGCGATGATCTCCTCCGGCGTCGGCGCTCCCGGTCCCCCTGGCTCGACGTGCACGTTCGGCATGCGGAGGAACGGATAGTCGCGCCACGAGCTGGCCGACGTGCAGCCGCGGCTCTCTTTTTCGTTGATGTAGTGCGCCATCTCGCGGTTGGTCTGCAACCCGACGAGGATGCCCTCCCGAATGATCGGGAACTGCATCGTCTTCACCCCGTCGTCGTCGTAGCCGACCGTCGCGAGGCCGCCGGGCGTGGTGCGATCGGCTGTGACGTTGAACAGCGCCGACCCGTATTTCAGCTTCCCGATGTCGGTGATCTTCACGAAGCTGGTGCCGGCGTAGTTGGCCTCGTAGCCCATCACGCGGTCGAGCTCGGTGGCGTGGGCGACGATCTCGTGAATCGTCAGCATCGCGTGTGACGGGGTGAGCACGAGGTCCTTTACGCCCATGTCGACCGGCTTGGCGCTGCAGAACTCGACGGCTTCTGCGGCGATCTGGTCGGCCTGCTCGAGCATCTGCGCCGCTTCCGCAACTTCCCAGCCGCCGGTCTTCGGCACGCCCACGTAACTCCGCGTCCTGACCACATCGTCTTTCCTGGCGGTCACGTTGAAGGTCGGCGTCGTCATCCAGGTTTCCTGCTCGATGTACGACCCTTCGCTCGATCCGAAATACTTCCACTCGTAGTTGATCTGCACGGAGGCGTTCACGCTCTGCACTTCCTTGTTCTTCAGGACGGCGTCCACCACGGTCTGCACGAAATCCTGCTTGGCTTCGCGGGGAATCGAATCGGGATTCTTCACGATCGGCGTGGCCCAGTAGGTTTGATAGGCGGCAACCGGCGCGAGCCTGACGTCGGTTTTCTTCGCAACAGCGCTCGCCTTCGCGACTTCGGTCGCCATCCGCGTAATCCGTCGAATCTCGTCCTCGGTGACGATGGGACTGCTGGCGAATCCCCACGTGCCGCTGTGAATCACCCGCACGCCGAAGCCGGCCGCGCCCGATCGTCCGGCGCGCTCGCCGCGGCCGGCCCCGAACCCACCGCCAAACCCCCCGCCGAAATTGCCGCCGAAGCCTCCCCGGCCGCCGCCGCCAAAACCTCCGCCGCCGGCACCCCCACCACCACCGCCAACCCCCCCGCCGTCGTCTGTCTCATCACCGTGGTTGCGGCCGTTCGCGGTGACGCTGCTGTTGACCGCGCGCGTGAAGCGGATGTCCGCGTATGTGCAGCCCGCGCCCTTTGCTTCGGCAAGCGCGACATCGGCCAGGCCCTTGAACTTCGAGTCCAGCACGCGCCCAGGCGGCGTCTGCGCCAGGAGATCCGCAATCGAGATCGCCGCCAGCCATCACAGCGCCCGTGGCGCCGAGGGTTTTCAGGAAGTCGCGTCTGGAGGGAGTCATAGTGATCCTTGTCGAGGGCCGAGAGCCGATGACCGGATGACGGTATGAGGATCCGGCGAGTCACCGGCATCCTCGACACTCGGCCCTCGACCCTCGGTCAAGTTCACACCGCCGGCGACACCGACGTCATGTAAAAATCTTCGATGCGAACCGCCGGCACGAGGGCAGTGCCCGGGCCGTCGTAGGATTCGCCCGTGTGAATCGGCTGGCTCTGGCCCACGGCCGTCACGTTGTTCAGGCCGACGATGGGGGACATGTTCCAGCGGAAGTTCTGCACGGGTCCCGCGATTTCACCGTTCTCGATCAGGAACAAGCCGTCGCGCGTCATGCCGGTGTTGAGCAGCGTGGCGGGGTCGACTGGCCGGATGTACCAGAAGAACGTGACCAGCAGTCCGCGACGCGTCGACTTGATCATCTGGTCGAGCGAGAGATCGGTCCCCTCCATCACGAGGCTCTGGTTCGGGCTCGTGGGCGATGCGTCTTTCTTCTGGCGCGCGGCGTACTGCCGATCGTAGAAGAGATTCTTCAGCACGCCCTTCTCGACCCAGGTCGTCGGCCGGGCGGCCAGGCCGTCAGGCCCGATCGGTGTCTGACGCAGGATCGTGTTCCCGATGTCGCTCTTGATCGTGACGCTCTCGCTGAACACTTTCTCCCCGAGCTTGTTCGAGCCAGCCTCCGCGCCGCTCAAGTAGGAGCGGGGCCCGGTTTCGACCGTGCGCGCGTTGAAGATGCTGAGCATCAGCGACAGGAAGCGCGCCGCGGGACGCGACTCGAGGATCGTCGTGTATCGGCCGGGCTCGAGCGCGCGCGCCTTCTGACTCTTGAGCGCCTTGTTCGACGCGACCTCCGACAGCTTCACGGGATCGATCAGGCTGATGTCCTTCACGCCCGTGATCCCCGCCCAGCCCGATCCTTTGCCGTCCGCCGTGCGACACGTCAGGATCAGGCCGGCTTCCGCGTATTGGTAGTAGCCGAAGAGCCCTTCGGAGTTCGCGATGCAGTTCGTCTGGTACGACTTCGGAATGTAACCGGATCCGAGCGTCCCCATCTTGTCGCAGACGGCCACGCTCTTCTTCACCATCTCTGCGCGTTCGCCAGGACCAAAATTCACCGCCGCCGGCAGCGCGGCCTCGATCGCGACGTAGTCCTGCGGTCCCTTTACCAGCGGCAGCAGGTTGCGACTGTCGCGTGCCGCCTTCGCCTGGGTCTGCGCATCGTCGACGGTTCCCGTGAGCGACTCGTCGTCGAGCTCGCGCGTGGAAGCGGAGCCGGTCTTGTTGCCGTACCGAACCGTGACCGTGAGCTGCTGGTCGAACTGGATCAGGTTGGTGGTAATCGTGGAGTTGGCCCACCGGGTGCCCGAGCGCTCGCCGCCCGTGAATTCCAGTTCCACGGCGTCCGCCTTCGCCATGTTCAGGACCTTGTCGGTGAGCGCCTTCATTTCGTCGCGTGAGTACATAGGCGCGTTCACGCTATGTGGACGTCGTGGGGTGTGTCAAGCCGCCGCCGTGCAGATGGTGGATTTCGGATGCCAGATGACAGGAAACGGCAGGGCCCCTCGACTTGCCGTCATCTCGTCGTCACTGTCATCTGTCATCTGTCGATCCGCACTCCAGGAGTACAATATCCCCCATGTCCACACCTGCTCCGACTGCTCCTGCAGAGAAAACCTCCGCGGCCTCCACACCGGGTGCGCCGGTCAGGCTCGACGCGGCATTCGCGGGCGTGCGGCGCGTGCCGCCGGCTGTCAATGAACCTGTGAGGTCGTACGCGCCAGGCTCTCCCGAGCGCGCGGAGCTCAAGGCGCGCCTCGCCACGATGGCCGCTGAGAAGATCGACATCCCGATCATCATTGGCGGTCGGGAGATCCGCACGGGACGAACCGAGAAGTCCGTGATGCCCCACGATCACAGCCACGTGCTCGCCGAGTACCACGTTGCGGCACCCGAACACGTCGAGCAGGCGATTGCGGCGGCCGCTGCCGCCCGGCGCGAATGGGCCTCGTGGGCGTGGGAAGACCGCGCCGCCGTCGTCCTGCGTGCCGCCGAGCTGCTCGCCACCACGTGGCGCGCGACGATTAACGCCGCGACGATGCTGGGACAGTCGAAGACGGTGTACCAGGCGGAGATCGACTCGGCGTGCGAGATGATCGATTTCTGGCGCTTCAACGCGGCCTTCGCGCAGGAGCTCTACGAGGAACAGCCCGTCAGCAGCCCGGGCGTGTGGAACTCGATGGAGTACCGGGCGCTCGAAGGGTTCGTCTATGCGGTCACGCCGTTCAACTTCACGGCCATCGGCGGCAACCTGACGACCGCGCCCGCGCTCATGGGCAACACGGTCGTCTGGAAGCCGGCCGCGAGCGCGATGCTGAGCGCGTACTACACGTACAAGGTGCTCGAAGCCGCTGGCTTGCCGCCGGGCGTCATCAATCTCCTGCCGGGCGATCCGCAGCAGATCACGGCGGCGCTGCTCGACTCGCGCGAGCTCGCAGGCGTGCACTTCACCGGGAGCACGCAGGTCTTCAACAGCATGTGGAAGAAGGTCGGCGAGAACATGGGTCGCTACCGCTCGTATCCGCGTCTCGTCGGCGAGACGGGCGGCAAGGATTTCATCGTGGTGCATCCGTCCGCGGACGCGACGGAGGTGGCGGTTGCGATCGCGCGCGGCGGCTACGAGTATCAGGGACAGAAGTGTTCGGCCGCCAGCCGCGTCTACATCCCGCAGTCGCTGTGGAACGACGTGCGCGATCGCGCGGTCGCGATGTTGAAGGAGTTCAAGGTCGGCGACGTTCGCGACTTCCGCAACTTCATGGGCGCCGTCATCGACCGTAAGGCGTTCGCGAAGATCAGCGAGTACCTCAACGACGCGAAGAGCAACGCGAAGGTGTTGCACGGAGGGGCGGCCAAAGGCGAGCAGGGCTACTTCATCGAGCCGACGCTGCTGCAGACCGACGATCCCGCATACCGCCTGCTGTGCGAGGAAATATTCGGGCCGGTGGTGACCGCCTATGTCTATCCCGACACCAAATGGGAAGAGACGCTCGGCATCATCGACCGGACGTCACCCTACGCGCTCACGGGATCGGTGTTCGCACGCGATCGCGGCGCGATTCGCCAGGCGGCGGCGGCCCTGCGCAACGCCGCCGGCAACTTCTATATCAACGACAAGCCGACCGGCGCGGTCGTCGGCCAGCAGCCATTTGGCGGCGCTCGTGCGTCGGGCACGAACGACAAGGCGGGCTCGAAGCTGAACCTGACGCGATGGGTGAGCGCGAGGACGGTGAAGGAAACGCTGGTGCCGGCGCGCGACTATCGCTATCCGTTCATGGCCGAAGAGTGACGAGGATCGAGGTCCGAGGGCCGAGGAGCGGACGGCAGGCGCCTGAGCAATGAGGAAACGATGAGAGCAGTGACAGCATCGGGGTCGGTCGGGCACGGATCCGCGACCTCGTCGCTGACGACGGCCGACATGGCCGGCATCATCGCGGACGCGCTGCGCGACGTGCCGCGAGGTGCGCGGGTGCTGGCCGTGATCCCCGACCGGACGCGCGACGACAACACGGCGATCCTGTTTCCGCTCGTGTCGCAGCAGCTTGCGCGGATCGGCGCCTCGCGCCTGGACGCGCTCGTCGCGCAAGGCACGCACGCGGCGATGGCTGACGCCGACAAGCGCGCGAAGATCGGCTGGGGCGACGCCGAGATCCCGCTGCTCGGCGAGGTGTTCGATCATCACTGGGATCGGCCCGACGCGCTCATGACGGTCGGCACGCTCTCGGCCAGCGACGTCCGGTCGCTGACCGGAGGGCTCATCGATCAGGCCGGTGCCTGTCCGCCTCAACTCGCGTGTTGCCGACGGCAGCTACGATCTCGCGCTGGTCATCGGCGCCACCGTGCCGCACGAGGTTGCCGGGTTCGCCGGCGGCGCGAAATATTTCTTCCCCGGTGTCGCCGGTCCAGAGCTCACGCACATGACGCACTGGCTGGGCGCGCTCGCGACAATCGAGCGCGTCATCGGCCGCGTTGAAACGCCGACCCGTCACATGATCGAGGCGGCCGCCGAATTGGTACCCGTGCCGGTCATCGCGCTCACTTCCGTGATGACCCGCGATGCCGACGGAGCCGTCACGCGCGCGCTCTTTGCGGGCGACATCCGCGAGACGGTCCGCCGGGCCGCGCAGATCAGCCAGCAGGTGCACGTCAAGTACACGGGCCGTCAGTATCGCCGGGCGATTGCGCTGCTCGATCCGCACTACGACGAGCTCTGGGTCGGCGGCAAGGCGAGCTACAAGCTCGGGGCGATTATCGAGCCAGGAGGCGAGTTGATCATCTACGCGCCCCACCTGAAGCAGATTTCGGTGACGCACGGGCGCCTCATCGAGCAGTACGGCTACGCGCCGCTCGAGCTCGTTCGCGAGATGGTGGACAACTCCGACGAGCTCCGCGCGAACCTCGCGGTCGCCGCGCATCTCGCGCACGTCGCGTACGCGAGCCGCCAGACGACCGACGGGCAGATCGAGCCGCGCTACCGCATCACGCTCGCGTCAGGTGTGCCGGAGGACATGACGCGCCGCGTCAAACTCGGATTCCTCGATCACCGTCAGTTCGACGTTGCGAAGTACCGTTCCGATCCCGACACGCTCGTGGTCGAGAACGCCGGCCGCGATCTGTATCTCGTCAGCCCTGAAACCAGCGCGGCCTGAGCGCGCGCAGCTTCCGCCTCCCCGCCACCAGCACACCGAGCCCCAGCACCGTCAGTGAGCAAGGCGTGCGCCCGATCCGCGCCCGGATGGGCTCGATCGGTCAGAGTGAGAGATTGAGTTGCTTGACGACGTAGTCCGCGTTGGCGGTCGCGCACTCTTTCGGTGAGCTGCCGGGCTCGGGCCGATCGAGTTCGACGATCGCCCAGCCATCGAAGGCGATCTCGCGAAGCGCAGCCGCACAGGCTTTCACGTCCACCTTGCCGTGGCCGAGCTCGACGAACTCGAAGCCCTGCGCGTTCGACGCAGGCGTCACGTCTTTCAGGTGCACGACCTTGATCCACTCGCGGTAGCGGCGAATCGCGGCGACGGGATCGCCTCCGCCCTGCTGATAGTGCGCGATATCGAACAGCAAGCGCACGTGTGCGCGGTCCGCGGCGTCGAGCACGGCGGCAATTTCCTGCGGCTTCTCACCGGTGCTGTTCATGTGATGGTGGTAGACGAGCGGGAACCCCGACATCGGCCGTTCGCTTGCCGAGCTCGGTGAGCAGGCGTCCGACTCTCGTGTAGTCCGCCGCCGTCACGGCGCGGCCCGTAGGGCGTTCGTCGATGACCTGGAGCATCTGCCCGCCCGCGGCTTTCACGAACTTCGCGTGTTCGACGTGCAGCGCGAGCTGATCCTTTTCGACCGCGGGATCGCCAACCAGATTGCCGCTCGATAGCACGGCGAACGCCAGGTGATGCTGGCTCAGGAGGTCGCGCAGTGCCTGTGGGCGATCGTCGAACCTGGTGACCACCGACGATCGCAGCTGGATGCCCTTGTACCCGACCGACGCGATGTCGTCGATCGCCTTCTCGTCGTCGCCGCCCCAGGTAATCGCCGCGTAGCCGATCGAGATGCGAGGCGCCGCGGCCTGGAGACGAAGGGAGGCGCCGGCGACGCCTGCGGCGCCCACGACGGCAAAGAAGTCCCGGCGGGTCATGTTCGTCATCGCTGTCGATTGTAATTCCGCCACGAGTCAATGGGCGACGGGTCACATGGCAGGCCTTAGGCCTACTTGGCCGCCGCAGGCGAAGACGGCAGCGCGAGAATGGCCACCGCGCCGGCGAGCGCAATGCCGATGAGGACGACGAATCCGGTGTGATAGCTGCCCGTCACGTCGTGCAGATATCCGATGCCCATCGGCGCGACCGCCTCGGCCACGCCATCGGCGGTCAGCACCACGCCGAGCAGGCGGCCCAGCACCTTGACCCCGAACAGTTCGGCCGCCATGAGCGGGATGATCAAATACTCGCCGCCGAGCCCCAGGCCGAAGATCGCCGCGAATGCGTACATCGCCAGCGCCGACCGTCCCATGAACAAAAGGGGAATCGAGCACGCAATCAGGAGATAGATGATCAGCATCACGCGCCTTCTTCGGCACACGATCAGAGAGCCATCCCATGACGAGGCGTCCGGCGATGCTGAACGCGAGCACCGTGGAAATAATGGTTGCGGCCCCGCTCTGCGAGTAGTGCAGATCAAGGCTCAGGAACAGCTTCAGGTGCTGGTTCGTTCCGCCGACCGCGGCAATCGAGCACATGCTGCCGATCGCGAGCAGGTAGAACGCGGGCGATCGAAAGACATGGCCCGACAGGCGCTGGTGGTTCCTTGCGGGCGGGCGCTCGACCGGCGTGGCGCTCGTCCGAGTCCGCCGGATCTTCCCGAACGAAATAGGCAAACGGGAGCGCGAGCACGATGATCAGAATGCCGAGCGTCTGCAGGGCGTCTCGCCAGCCGAATGCCGCGACCAGCCGCGCCGACAGGAGCGGCACGAGCGTGCCACCGATGCCGATGCCCAGATATGCGAACCCCATTGCCTTTCCACGGCGCGCGGTCGAACCACCGCGAGAGCAGGACTTGATTCGGCAGCGGTCCCCCGCACACGTAGCCCAGCGCGTTGAACAGGTAGAAGAGGTAGAACGTCGAGAGCGACGTCATGTGCGCCAGTCCGACGAGCGCGCCGCCGGCCATCACAATGCCCGCCATCATCAAACGACGCGGGCCGAACCGATCGACGATCCATCCCGCCAGGAACCCGAACACCGGCCCGACCACCAGCTTGCTCAGCGCGTTGCCGGAGGTGACCTGCGTTCGGGACCAGCCGAACTCCCTCACCATGAAGTCGTAGTAGAGCGGCAACCCGTACAGCGCGAGCCCGACGATGGTGAAGAGCGCGACGAACGCGGTAAGGGCGACCTGCCGGGCATGACCGGCGCGTGCCTCGGACGCTTCGGTCATGTCATCGTCGCCCGCGCGCGCCGCGCGTGCCGAGCACGAGGAGCACCGCAGCGAACGCGAGGAGCACCGTCCCCCAGATCAGGTTGACGTTGATGCCGAGCGACCGGGCGTAGATGTCGTGCGGACCGAGGAGGCCGTATCCGGCGAGCATCAGCCCCATCAGGCCCATCATCAATCCGATCGGCACGCGAATGTCGAGTGGCATGAGCGCTCTCTAATAGAAGATGACGTTCAGGGTAATCAGAATCACGAGCACGATCAGCGCCAGCGACACCGGACGCCGGAACCAGGGCAGCCGCTCGTCTTCCGGGATCGTCGTCAACGAGCGCACCAGGCCCACCAGTTCCGCGTCGGGCCGAGGCCTCGTCATCAGCGACACCGCAATCGTCACGACGAAGCAGAGGGAGAACGCCCAGATCGCGGTGTAGAAGTTCTGCGCCATCTCGCTCGGGTACGCGTGGATCACACCGAGCCATCCGCCCTTTACGCCAGCGATCGCGCCCGCCGGCAGCGTCAGCCCGTGATGCAGGGCGGCGGCGGTCGTTCCGGTGACGAGTCCCGTGAACGCACCGTGGCCGGTCGCGCGTTTCCAGAACATGCCGAGGAGGAACGTCGCGAGCAACGGCGCGTTGACGAACGCGAAGACCAGTTGCAGCACGTCCATGATGTTGTTGAACTGCGCCGCGACGTACGCTGTCGCCACGGACGCCGCTATGCCGAAGACCGTCGACATCCGGCCCATCCAGAGATAGTGCGCATCGCTCGCGGACGGACGGATGTAGGCCTGATAGATGTCGTACGTCCAGACGGTATTGAACGCGGTGACGTTTCCCGCCATGCCCGACATGAAGCTCGCCATCAGCGCCGTCAGCCCCAGGCCGAGCATGCCCGCCGGGAAATAGCGGAGCAGCAGGACGGGGATCGCGAGATCGTAGTCGCGCACCGGACGCCCCTCGTTGTCGCGGACGATTTCGGCTGTTCCCTCGCGGACCTTGTAGGGAATCAGGCTGTCGGACGGCTGAACGGCATCTGCGGACTGCACGATGACCGCCACGGGCGCGTTCGGCGACGGGTGCGCGACCAGCGCGATCAGGCCAGGCATGATGACCAGGAAGGGAAAGATCATCTTCGGAAAAGCGGCGATCAGCGGCGTGCGGCGGGCCGCCGTCATCGACTCGGCCGCCATCGCGCGCTGGACGACGAGGAAGTCGGTGCACCAGTAGCCGAACGACAGCACGAAGCCGAGGCCCATCGACAAGCCGAAGACGTCCACGCCCATCGCGTTGGTGGACGCCGAGCCGAAACCCTGCCAGAGGTGCGTCAGCGTTCGACGGCAGCGTCTGTCGAATCGTCCCCCACCCGCCCGCGTCGCGCAGACCGAGATAGACCAGCGGCAGAAAGCCGGAGACGATGAGAAAAAACTGCAGGACTTCGTTGTAGATCGCGCTCGAGAGTCCGCCGAAGAGGATGTAGACGAGCACGATGGCGGCGGACACCACGATGCAGACGTCGAAGATCCAGGCCGGATTGAGCCCCAATGCGGCAAACGGCGCGTCGAGCGCGTGCAGCAGCTGCAGCAGCTTGGCCATCGCGTACATCGAGATGCCCGAGGAGAACACGGTCATCAACGCGAACGAGACGGCGTTGAACGCGCGCGTCTTCTCATCGAAGCGCAGGCGCAGGTACTCCGGGACCGATCGGGCTCGCGAGCCGTAGTAGAACGGCATCATGAAGATGCCGACGAAGAGCATCGCCGGGACGGCGCCGATCCAGTAGAAGTGGCTCGTCGCGATGCCGTACTTCGCGCCCGACGCGGCCATCCCGATCAATTCCTGGGCACCGAGATTCGCGGAAATGAACGCCAGACCACAGACCCATGCGGGCAGCGCACGGCCGGCTTGAAAGAAATCGGTGCTCGTGCGCGTGTAACGGCGCAAGGCCACGCCAATGCCCAACACGAACGCGAAGTAGACGAAGAGCAGTGCCCAGTCGAGCGCGGACAGTGTCATGAGCCGTTCTCCTGCCGGAACGTGCTGCGCAGCATACGCGATCTTGTCGGCTTCAGGGGACCGCCTGGCGAGTCGAGCCAGAGAAGCGGCTGCCGGATGAAGAAGTTGCGGACGACTTCGGCGACGTCGGAGTCGGCCGGCAGCGTCGACCACAGGTCCAGGTAATCCTGCCGGTGGAACGCAATCCCTGAGAAGAGGAGGCTCGCCTGACGCATCGGCCAGCTGCTGTCGTACATCACGTCCGGCGGACGCGGCCACGTCCGCTTGTCGCGGATGTACGGAACCATGTAGTCCATCGCTCGTCGCATTCCGCGGCCGTCAGGCAGTTCGAACGTCCACAAGTTGTCCTGCGAAGTCGAGAGGATCTGGCAGATGGTCGCCATCGCTTCGAGGTTGAAGAGCGAATAGCCGTACGGTTTCGTGCGCGCCAGTTCTCGGGGAAAGCTCCCGTCTAGTGCCAGGTGACCGGGGATCAGGATGGTCTTGAAGCGCTGCCGGCAGTCCTGCTGCACGAGCGTGTTGCCGGTCAGGTGCGCGAACGCCGCCGCCTGCATCACCCAGCACGTCCCGTGGTTGTTGGCGGCATCCCGCTCCTGGATGCCGAACGCATCGGTCGTCAGCCAGGTCAGGTACTCGGCAAACCACCGCCGGACCGCGCGTGCGTCGCCGTCGGTCCACCCGGGTGCTCCGTCCAGTCGCTCGATCGCCCGCGCGACTTCGACGAGGTGAATGGTGTCGATGACGCCAATGGATCGTCCGGTGGAGATGCCGTGGATCGCCTGCGAATATCGCAGGTTCGGGTTCATCCTGGTCGCCGGTGTCGACGAACCAGGCGCGCAAGTGGTCCTCCGCGCGGCGGGCATAGCGTGCGTCGTGGGTCACCGTCCAGGCCGCGACGAGCGCTGGGACCTGGACGGACAACCGGCGCATGGCCGTGCGATGGTCATCGAAGTTGGCCGGGTTCGACTCGCCATCGCGCTGGATGTAGGGTCCGTCAGGATGTTTCGGATCCGGCCACCAGTAGTCGCCTTCGGAAAAATAGTCGTGGATGCCTCCGGCACTGCGCTCGGCCCGGGACGCCGTGATCGTGATGGGGGCCTCGGTCAGATATCGATTCGCCGCCGCGACGACGCGGGCGCGCTCGCGGCTGAGGTCGATCGGCCGCACGGCCACGGCGCCCGTAACGATGATGGCTGTCAGAACCCCGTTGAGCATGGAATATTGAGCATTGAACATTGACCCGCTCTCACCGTCCGTCCCCGCTCGACCGTCGCACCACGAGCTCCGGCTGAATCACGACACGCCGGAACGTCTGAGGGGGCCGTGGTCCGAGCCGCTCCAAGAGCAGGTCCGCCGCGGTTTGTCCGAGCTGGTCGCGTGACCAGCTGACGGTGCTGAGCGGCACGCGCAAGAGATCGCCGAGCCTGACGTCACCGGCCCCGACGATCGCGATATCGTCCGGTACGGTCAGGCCAGCCTCCCAGACGGCCTTCATCGCTCCGATGGCGGCCGGATCGTTGGCCGCGAATACACCGTCGGGCCGCGGCTTCACCCGCAGCAACTGTTTCATGGCGCGATAGCCATCCGCTTCCATGAACCCCGCGCGGACGACGGTGTCAGGCCGCGCAGGAAGGCCGTGCGACTTCAGCGCCGCCCGGTATCCCGCCAGGCGCCGCTTCGCGTGGACGATCGCTGGCCCAGCAATGTGCGCGATCGTGCGGCGTCCCCGGTCGATCAGATGAGTCGTCGCCAGCCGTCCAACCATCTCGTCGTCGGTCACCACCCGATCGCAGCGCACCTGCGGGTGATCGTCGCGATCGATCATCACCAGGCCAATGCCCGCGGGGCCAAGGCGCTGCAGCAGGTCGGTGTTTCCGGCGGCGTTCGTCGACGCGAGGACGATGCCATCCACCTGGCGCTGGCGCAGCATGTCGATCTCGGCGCGCTCGCGCTGCGGATCCTCGTTCGAGCTGCACAGGAGCAGGCCGAACCCGCGGGTGCGCGCGATCGACTCCAGGCCGGCGACAATCTCGACGAAGAACGAGTTCATCAGATCGGGGATGACGATGCCGAGCGTATGGGTCCGGCGCAGCGTGAGACTGCGCGCGACGGCGTTGGGCTGATACCCGAGCTCGGCGACTTTGGCCAGCACACGCGCGCGCGTGGCGCGGCCGATGTCGTCACGCTCGTTGAGGACCTTGGACACCGTTGTCACGGACACGCCGAGCTCGTCGGCGATCCGCTTCATTGTCGTCGGTGGGGGCATGGTGTCAGGCCTTAACTTTACCGGTAAAGCCAGCTCGCTGACGCGTCGCCGATCGACCTCAAAACCGATGGCGGCAGGACGTCCTTTACGGTGCCGCGCCCGATGCTCGATCCCATCGCCACCGTCGTCGTCGTGGAGTTCGAAGCGACGACCGTGCAGCGCTGATCTCCTACAGGGTCTTCTTCATCTCCTTCAGCTTCAGGCCATCCGGGTGGTGGAGATAGAGCGGATCGAGCGGATAGCAGCCCGACACGAGGCCCAGCCTGGGCCCCGTCGTGCAGTCGCTGAAGGTCCGGCAGATCTTCTTGCGCTGGAGCGGCCGTCCGGCGAGCACGTCAGCAGGCAGCTCCGGATAGGCGAGCACCATGCGTCCGAGCCCGACGATGTCGGTCAGTCCCTGGCGGACGGTGCATTGCGCCACGTTCGGCAGCCAGTCCTGCAGGTAGCTGTACGCGGATCCAACGAATACGAGTCGAGGAAACGCCGCCTTGAGCCGTCCCGTCGCCTCGATGTGCCGGCCGACACCGATGATCGGGTCCTCGGGAGGATCGTACCCGTCGCTTGGCGGAAACAGCGCCGGCCGCTGCACGTGCGGGTTGTAGTACGGGCTTCCTCCGGTGACGCAGATCCAGCGCACGCCGAGCTCCTCCAGCAATGCCAGGAGTCCACGCGCATCCCCGAGCGCGGCATCGAAGTCGTCGTCGAGCAGGCCGAACGCCCAGCGATACGAGTCGCTGCTCGTTTCGGCGACGCCGGTGCCGGATTCGTCCTTCGCGAATGGCACGGTGTCGAACGCTGAGAGCCGCACGGCAATACGAAGTTGAGGCACCGCGGCCGTGATGCCTTCGATCACCGACCGCAGAAAGCGCGTGCGGTTCGCGACACACCCTCCGTAGCGGCCGCTTCGTTCGCGCCCGCTGAGCAGCTCGTGTCCGAGGTAGCCATGACAGTGCTTGAAATCGACCGCGGTGAAGCCCGCGCCCCATGCGAGGCGCGCGGCCTCGACGAACTGGTCGACGAGACGATCGAGCTCCTCGTCGGAAGCGATGCGTACGCCGTCCGGAAAGCGGCGATCGAGAAACGGATGTGCGTACGCGGCGAACGGCATCGAGCCGGCAGCGCTCGGTCGCGCGTAGCGTCCTGAATGCGTGAGCTGCAGGCTGATGTGCAGGTCACGATCGGCGTCGGGACCGAAGCGCTCGCGATGAGCGCTGACGAGCTCTTCGCGAAGGCGCGCAATGCTCGTCTGAGTCGCCGGCGTGAGCAGCAGCTGATTCGGATTCGCCCGTCCGTCCTGCCGGACCGCGACGGCCTCGCCGCCCCAAATCAACTTCGCGCCGCTCATCCCGAAATGCTGCCAGCGCCGCCGCGTGAGATCCGAGGGCTTGCCCTCCGTCGTCCCGTCCCAGCCCTCCATGGGAAGGATGGCGAAGCGATTGCCGACTGTGACGCCCTCCATCTCGAGCGGCTGCGCCAGAGGCGATGTCGGCGCGGGCTCCACCACGTCGTCGAGATCGAGCGAGAGGCCGCAGGCGCGCAGGTGATCGCGCAGCGCCGCCGGCGTCTTGAACGAGGCCATCCGCGGAAACGTCATGCCGGGCGGCTCTCCTCGACCGATGTCCACATCGGGCCATCAGGATAGCGATATGCCGCGCGGGTCTCGGGTGTGATCGTGCTGCTGTAGCCCGGCTGCATCGGTGCCATGTAGCGTCCGCGCCGCACGTCAACGGGATCGACGAAGTGCTCGTGCAGGTGATCGACGAATTCCGTGACGCGGTCGTCCATGCGTCCGGAGATCGCGATGTAGTCGAAGAGCGACAAGTGCTGTACCAGCTCACACAGGCCGACGCCGCCTGCGTGCGGACAGACGGGCACGCCGAACTTCGCGGCCATCAGCATGACCGCCAGGTTTTCGTTCACGCCGCCGAGGCGGCAGCTGTCGATCTGGCAGAAGTCAATCGCCTCCGCCTGCAGCAGCTGCTTGAACAGAACCCGATTGGCGCAGTGCTCGCCGGTCGCCACGCCGACCGGCCGCACGGCGCGCGCAATCGTCGCGTGACCCAGCACATCGTCCGGGCTCGTCGGCTCCTCGATCCACCACAGGTTGAAATGCGAGAGCGCTCGAACGCACTCGATCGCCTCGTTGACGTCCCACCGTTGATTGGCATCGATCATCAATTTGTTGGACGGGCCGATTTCCTCCCGTACCAACGCGAGGCGCCTGGCATCCTCCTCCGGAGCGCTGCCGACCTTGACCTTGAAGTGCGTCCAGCCGTCGGCGAGCGCCTCGCGACAGAGGCGCCGCACGTAGTCGTCGGAATATCCCATCCAGCCCGCCGACGTCGTGTAGGCGGGATAGCCGGTTCTGGTGACCTCCGCTTCGCGCTGCGCACGACTGGCGGCCTGACGCTCGAGCAGCTCGACGGCCTCGTCGGGCGTCAGCGCATCGGTGATGTACCGAAAATCGATGCACCGGACGATCTCGCGCGGCGACATGTCCGCCAGCAGCTTCCACACGGGCTTGCGCTCGCGCTTCGCGTGCAGATCCCACACGGCGTTGACGATGGCCGCCATCGCGAGGTGAATCACGCCTTTCTCGGGGCCCAGCCAGCGGAGCTGCGACTCCGACGCGAGCGATCGCCAGAACGCCGCATGGTCCGACGTGATGGATTCGAGCGTCCGGCCGACGACCAGCGGACGGAACGCGCGAATCGCCTCGGCGCAGATTTCGTTGCCGCGCCCGATCGTGAACGTGAAGCCGTGGCCCTCGAGGCCGCCGTCCGTCTCGAGAATGACGTAGGCGGCCGAGTAATCGGGGTCGGGATGCATCGCGTCCGTTCCCGCGTTGGTGCGGGAGGTCGGAAAGCGAAGGTCGATGGTGTCGAGGTTTCGAATCAGCATGAGCGTAGGTCCGTCACACGGGTCCCGTGCGAACGCGATCCAGCGCGACCGCCACGACGATGATGCCGCCCGTGACGATCTGTTGGACCCAGTTCGCGAGGCCCTTCTGCGAGCAGCCGATCTGAATGATGGTCATGATAGCGGCGCCGATGACCGTGCCGGCGATCGTTCCGCGTCCACCCGACAGGCTGCCGCCGCCGATGATGACCGCCGCAATCACGTCGAGCTCCGTTCCGACCGCCACGGTCGGATCGCCGACGGAGAGCTTCGCGAACTGGAGCAGGCCGGCAAGGCCGGCGCACGCGGCCGTCAAGGCGTAGACCACGATCTTCGTCCGCGTGATCGCGACGCCGCACAATCGCGCCATGCGCTCGTTCGATCCGATCGCGAACACGTGGCGGCCGAAGCGTGTGTAGCGCAGCACCCCGGCCATCACGATCGCGAGCAGGATCACCATCCAGAGCCCGGGAGGCAAGAGCCCGCTGCCCTGGGGCACCCTCAGCAGATCGTTGAGCCACGTCGCCGGCGCTTCGATCCGGCGCTCGTCCGCGAGTCCCTTCGCGGCGCCGCGCACGACCAGCAGCGTGCCGAGGGTCACGATGAACGGCACGACCTTGAGCTGCGTGATCAGGACGCCGTTGACGAGGCCGCAGACCGCTGCCGCCGCGACCGCGCCGAGCGCCGCGAGCACCGGGCTGACGTTCGCGCGGAGCAGCAGCGCGATCACGACGGTGCTGAGCGCGATGACGGACCCGACCGACAGATCGATCCCGCCGGCGACGATCACGACGGTCATGCCGAGCGCGGCCATGCAGACGATTGCCGTCTGGCGCGCCATCAGCTCGAGGTTGGCGGGCTCGAAGAACTGCCAGCCCACGAGAATGCCGAAGAGCAGCGCCACCGCGAACAGCCCGAGCAGCGTGCCGGCGCGATCGAGCAGCGAGCGCGTGGTCATACGGCTGGACCCGTGGTCGTGGCCGCCATGATCAGACCGTGCTCCGTGAGCAGTCCAGCGGGCACTGGCGGCGAGAGCCGGCCGCGGCGCATGACGGCAATGCGATCACACAGGCCGAGCAGCTCCGGCAGATAGCTGCTGACCATCAGGACGCCCTTGGCGGCCGCGCCGTTGACGTCGGATACGAGCGCGTCAACGAGACGATAGATCTGCGCCTTGCTGCCGACATCCACGCCGCGCGTGGGCTCGTCGAGCACGAGCACATCGACATCATGGTGGAGGAGTCTCGCCATCGCGATTTTCTGCTGGTTGCCGCCGGACAGTTCTGATGCCGGCTGGTCGGGTCCGGTGCACTTGATGTCGAGACGTTCGATCCAGCGGCGCGCGGCCTGGGCCTGACGAGCGGGCGACACGAATCCGCCTCGGCCGAACGGCTCCATCCGTGTCATGGTCAGGTTGTCGCCGACGTCGAGGCCCAGCGCGAGCCCTTCATCCTTGCGATCTTCGCTGAGCAGACCGACGCCCTGCCGCCAGCGCGTGTGCGGGTTCGCCGGCCCTCCGGCGACGCCGACGCGGACGCGTCCCGCCTTGACGGGCTCGAGCCCGAAAACCGTGCGGAGCAGACGCGTACGGCCCGATCCGATCAGCCCCGCAATGCCGACGATTTCACCGCGATGGAGCGTGAAGGTCGCTGCGCCGGGTTCCAGGGCGTCCAGCTCGAGCAGCGGCGCGCCGAGCTGACGCGACGTGCGCGGAAAGAGGTCGACGATCTGCCCGCCGACCATCAGCTCCACGATTTGTCCGTGCGTGGCGTCCTCTGTCGCGCCGCCCCCGGCGTTGCGGCCATCGCGGAGCACGACGAACCGATCGGCAACCTCCTTCACCTCCTCGATGAAGTGGGAGATGTAGACGATCGCGTGCCCCTGCGCTTTCAGGCGTCCCAGCAGATCGAACAGCCGTCGCACATCGTCGTGGCCAAGACTGCTCGTCGGCTCGTCCAGGACGAGGACGCGACAGCCGACGGCGAGCGCGCGCGCGATCTCCACGAGCTGCTGCGCGGCCACCGACAGCGTGCCGACGATCGCGTCGGGTCTGATGTCGTCGTGACCGAGCTCAGCGAGCGCGCGGACGGCGGCCTCGCGCATGCGCGGCCGATCGACGAGCCCGAAGCGCATCGGTTCGGCACCGAGCAGGATGTTCTCCATCACGCTGAGGTGCGGCGCGAGCGAGAGCTCCTGATAGATCATCGCCACGCCGGCCCGCCGCGCCTCGATCGGATTGCGCGGCGCGTAGCGGCCTTCCGTCGATCGACATGTCGCCCGCGTCCGGCGTCAGCGCGCCGGCCAGAATGCCCATCAACGTGCTCTTGCCCGCGCCGTTCTGGCCAATCAGCCCGCAGATCTCGCCGCTCGCGACCGCGAGGTCAACGCCGTCGAGCGCGGTCGTCGCGCGGAACGCCTTCCGGATCCCGCGCATCTCGAACCGCGGCGCGTTCATTTGGCGAGATCGGGATGCAGCAGCGCCTTGATCTCCGGCTGCTCCATGTTGTCGGGCGTCGCGACGTGGACGCCGGTGTCGATCCGGCGCTCCACGGGCTGTCCCTTGATGTGGGCGACGATGGTCTTCAGCGAGAGGTACCCCATCTTGACGGGATCCTGGACGACCAGGCCGTCGAGCGCGCGGTCGCGCAGCCCCTTCACCATGTTCTCCGACGAGTCGAAGCCGACGAATCGGACCTTGCCCGCCCAGCCGTTGTCCTGCAGCACCCGCAGCGTGGCGAACGTCGACGATTCGTTGGGACAGAAGATGCCATCGATGCTCAGGCTGCCGTCGGGTTTCTTGTACGAGCTCAGAATGGCTTCCGCGCGCTTGTACGCGCCTTCGACGTCCGCGCCGACATACTGGTTCGAGCTGACGACCTGAATGCCGCTGTGCGCCTTCATCGCGTCGAGGAATCCGTCCTCGCGCTTGGCGGTGCTGTCGTGTCCCTCGGCGTAGCGAAGCAGGACGACCTTCCCCGATCCGTGCATGGCGTCCGCCAGCCGCTCGCCGCCGAGCTGTCCGCCTTTCAGGTTGTCGGTTGCGACGAAGCTGACGAAGTCGTTGCCCTTCAGCCCCGAATCGAAGATCACGACCGGGATCTTGCGTCGCGCCGCGTCGGCGACTGGTCCGACCAGCGCGCTCTCGTCGAGCGGCGCCAGCACGATGCCCGACACGCCTCGCGTGACGAAGCCTTCCACTTCGGACACCTGCGAATCCCTGTCGTCCTCGCGCAGCGGTCCACGCCAGATCACCTCGACCCCCAGCTCTTTGGCGGCCTGATTCGCGCCGGCGTGGATGCTCTGCCAGAAGATGTGCGACGTGCCCTTGGGAATGACCGCAATCGTCAGCGGCGACGTGCCGTTGGTCTGCGTGCTTCCTTTGCCGCAGGCAGCGGACACCACGACGAGAGCGGCGGCAAGCCAGCGAATCAATAGTCGGTTCATGCGTGTGACTCCAGACGGTCTCGTGGCGCAGGGCGTCCAAACCGTTGCCGTAGCGCAGGGCTTCAGCAGCCCTGATCAGACTCTACATCGTGAGGTTCCAGAACCGCCGCGCGGTGCCGCCGAGCACGGCGTCGCGCTCGGCGGGCGATCGCGACTCGAGCGCTCGTCGGACGACATCCATCGTCGCCTCATAGCCCGCGGCGAGCGTGCAGACGGGCCAATCGGATCCAATCATGAGCCGATCGGCGCCGAAACACTCGAACGCGGCGTCCACGTAGCGGCCGAGCTCCGACGGCGTCCAGGCGTGCCAGTGCGCCTCGGTCACGAGCCCCGACAGCTTCGCACAGACGTTCGGCAGCGCCGCCATCCGGCTGACGTCGCGCTGCCATGCGTCGAACGCGTCGTTCCTGATGTCAGGCTTGCCGAGGTGATCCAGCACGAAGCGGACCGTTGGAAACGCCGATGCGAACTCGACGGCTTCGGGCAGCTGACGCGCATACACGAGGATGTCGTACGGCAGCCCGAAGCGTTCGAGCGAGGCGATGCCGCGTCGGAACGCCGCTCCCTGCAGAAAACCATCGGGCTCGGCCTGGACGATGTGCCGCAGGCCCACGAGTTTCGGATGGTCCGCGACATCTTGCATCTGTGCCTCGACGTCCGGCGCCTGCAGGTCGACCCAGCCGACGACGCCGACAATGAACGGGTGCCCATCGGCCAACGCCAGCAGCCAGCGCGTCTCCTCCAGCGTCTGACGGACCTGGACGGCGACACACGCGTCGAATCCCGCACGCTCCATTTCCCGACGCGCGTCAGCTGGCATGAAGTCGCGTCGAAGGTCCCTCATGGTGTCGTCGATCCACGGGTACTCGGACGGGCTGTACCGCCAGAAGTGCTGGTGCGCGTCGATGCTGATCGGTCGCGACACGTCGTTATTCCCAGGCCGGCACCGGCGTGGCGCCGCGCACGCTCGACTCGTAACAGGCCTCGACCAGCGCCATCGTCTTGATCGCGTCGTCGATCGAACCGACCAGCGTCGGATCTTCTCCGGCCACGAACCGCTGCAGGTTCGACATCGGTCCCTCGAACGCCTCGGTGAACCAGGAGCCCCGGAGCGGCACCGGCTGCCAGGCGCCGTTCCGCGCGACTTCCATCGTGTCGGCCGGACCCGTCGGATATGACAGGTTGACGCCCCACGTGACCCGCGCCGCGCCATCGACACCCTCGACGGTCATCTCGGATGTCGCGGTACTTGGGTCCCGCACGATGCGTATGGTTCAGCACGAGCGAGCAGCGGATGCGATCATCGTAGTCGAGGATGATCGAGCTGCGCGTGTCGCGCAGCTTCGGCATCGACGGATGCGCAACCGTCCGGCAGTACGCGCCCGACGGCTCGCCAACCAGCCAGCGGATGGTGTCGAGGTAGTGAATCGAGTGATACAGAATCTCGAGCCGCGGGGACCGTTCGAGGAACACCCAGACGTGCCACGGCTGATCGATCACGATCCTGACGTCCACGTCGACGATCGCGCCGAGGGTGCCGGCATCAATCAGGCGACGGAGCGCAAGGACGTTGGGGCTGAACCGGAGCTGAAAATTCACGGCCGCCACGAGATCACGCGCGTGCGCGATAGTCCTGATCTGTCGCGCGTCGGCGAGGTCGCGCCCCATGGGTTTCTGAATGAGCACCGGCGAGCCATGGGGGAGCCGTTCGAGGATCGGCAGAATCTGATCGCCCGGCACGGCCAGGTCGAACACCGCCTCCGGCACGTCGCACGCGGCCTCGAGCGACGTGAACACGCGCGCCACCCCGAACGCCGTCGCGGTCGACTGCGCGGCGACAGGATTGACGTCGTAGAGACCCGCGACCGGGTATCCGAGACGCGCGTACGCGGGCAGGTGCGCCGATCGCACGATCCCACCCGAACCGATGACGACGATGGGGCGGGGTTGAGAAGGGCGCGGCCAGCGCTGCTGATCCATGGTCAGCGTCGAGCGGGCCCGCCGGAGCCATCGTCCGCATCCGCCAGCCGGAAGACCGGGCGCATCGCGGCCCACCATTCGTTGGGCGCGCCCCCCGGCGGCGGCTCCTGCAGCGACTTCATCAGCGCCTCCCACTCGATCACCCGCGGCGCCGCGCTGCCGCGGTGCTTCGCGAAGCACTCGCCGACGTCGCGGCCGTCCGTCTCGACAATCATCACGAGCCGCCGGCCGAGCAGGTAGATATCGAGCTCGCGGATCCCAGCCTGGCGGAGGCTCGCGAGGACCTCCGGAAAGACGCGCTGGTGATACTCGACGTAGGTCGCGATGGCTGCCGGATCGTCCTTGAGATCGACGGCCAGCACGCTCCGAGTGGGCATCATCGGCCTCCCGCCGCGCAGGCCGGGTTCATTGGACGAGGACGCCGCCGTCGAGCGGATAGGCCTGGCCCGTCACGAAGCTCGACTCGTCAGAGCAGAGATAGAGCGCGAGGTGCGCGACTTCTTCCGGCGTGCCCATGCGGCCGATCGGCTGATACTCCGAGAGCGTCCGCAGCATCTCCTGCTCGCGTCCTGGATAGTTGGCCGCCAGATACCCGTCGACGAAGGGTGTGTGGATGCGCGCCGGGCAGATGCAGTTGCAGCGAATCCCACGCTTCATGTAGTCGATCGCAATGGATCGCGTCATCGACAGCACGGCGCCCTTCGTCATCGAATACGCGAAACGATCCGGGATGCCGATGAGCGAGGCAATCGACGCCATGTTGAGGATCACGCCGCCGCCCTGCCGCAGCATGTGCGGGAGCACGGCACGCGCGCAGAGAAAGACGCCCTGAATGTTGACCCGGTACAGGCGCTCGAGATCCTCCGGCGTCGTCTGCTCGATCGTGCCGACGTGGGCGATGCCGGCGTTGTTCACGAGGATGTCGATCCTGGAATGGATCGCCTTCACGCGGTCGAAGACCGCAGCGACGTCCGCGGGATCCGAGACGTCGCATTGAAGCGCGCTGCCGTGTCCGCCGTCCTTCGCGAGCGCCTCGATCGGTCGCACGGGCCTTGGCCTCGTCGAGATCGAGGGCGATCACGTCGGCACCACGCCGCGCGAAGACCGTCGCGATCGCCGCTCCGATGCCCGAACCCGCACCGGTCACAATGGCGACCTTCCGTTGCAGATCGAACATCCTGAGGGCCGGGACTATGGCACAGGCAGCCGTCCACTAGTCAACGAACTTTGCGTTTACTTTACCGCTAAAGTATGAGTCCGACTCATCTATTTGGGCCGTTCTGTTGTGATCCCGGACGTTGCCTCGGCCAGAATCTGGATCGCACGGCAGAGCTTGAATGCGCGGCAAAAATCGTTCATCATCTCGTGCCCGTTTTTCGCACCCCAGCAGGACAGCGGGAACACTCACAACAGCGGCGCGATCATCGGAGCCGAACTGGTTCTCCGAGGACGTCACGACCAGAACGGTTTCGGTCGATGTGTCAGTCGACTCGCCCAAAGCGTACTTGAGCTGACGCGTTAGCTCACCAGATACGGCGGTTGTACCACTCCATCACTCAGGCACTGCAGCCAAGGGAGCGTCCCAATGCGCGCCGCCGGCCACACGACGATTTTCACGGTTCTGCTGGTCGTCGCAACCTTCACGCCGATAGGATCCGCCCCGGTCGCCGGATCCGCTGACGGTCTTTCCAAGCTCGACCTGCATCTGCGGCAGCGGGCCCTTCTCTCAACAGGACAGTCGCGAGTGATCGTCCGCGCGGCCGGCGGGATGTCGGCGTCGGGCATCGCTCCGATCATCCAGGAGCTCGGCGCCACACTCGGGCGTCGCCTTCCGAACATCGGCAGCCACGTCGCGCTGGTTCCCAACGCGTTGTTGCGGCGGCTGGCCGCCAGTCCGTTTGTCGACCACGTCTCGCTCGATCGAGACGTCGTCGGCACCATGGAGCGAACGAGCGCGACCATCGGCGCCACGATCGTGCGGCAGGAGTTCGGCTACGACGGCTCCGGCGTGGGCGTCGCCATCATCGATTCGGGAGTGACGGCCTGGCATGACGACCTTGCGGATGATGCCGGCGCGATGCGCGTCGATCGGTTCGTCGATTTCGTCGGCGGGGCCGCGACGGCCTATGACGACTACGGCCACGGTACGCACGTCGCGGGCATCATCGCGGGCAACGGGTTTGACTCCGGCGGGGCGCGCGCGGGTATCGCTCCCGGAGCACATCTCATCGTGCTCAAGGCCCTCGACGGCACGGGCAGGGGACACATCAGCGACGTGATAGCGGCGCTCGACTATGCGGTGGCGCAGCGGCAGGCCCTGAACATCCGCGTGATCAATCTGTCGGTCGCGGCTGGCGTGTACGAGTCGTACAACGCCGATCCGCTGACGCTGGCCGCGCAAAGCGCCGTGCGGGCAGGCATCGTCGTTGTCGCCGCCGCCGGGAACATCGGCCGGAGCGTCGACGGCCATACGCAGTACGGCGGCATCACCGCCCCCGCGAACGCGCCGTGGGTGTTGACGGTCGGCGCCTCGAGCCATATGGGAACCGTGGACCGCTCCGACGATACGGTTGCGACGTTCACGTCTCGCGGACCGACGGCCGTGGATGCTCTCGCCAAACCGGACATCGTTGCGCCGGGCGTCGGCATCGAATCGCTCGCGGCCCCAGGCAGCGCTCTGTACACTTCCGCGGCCGCGTACCTGCGGAGCGGGACCGTCCCGACCGCATATCTTCCGTACCTGAGTCTCTCGGGGACCAGCGCAGCCGCGCCCGTCGTGACCGGGACCGATCGCGCTGATGCTACAGGCGAACCCCGCGCTGACGCCGAACGCCGTCAAGGCGATCCTGCAATTCACCTCCGGGATCTATCCCTCCTACGATCCGTTGACGGAGGGCGCGGGCTTCCTCAACGCGAAGGGCGCCGTGGAGTTGGCGCGCTACCTGACCGTCCCCGCGACCGGGTCGTATCCCGATTCGACCGGCTGGGGGAAGCAGCTGATCTGGGGCAATCGTCTGGTGAAGGGGAGCCGCCTGGCGAGCAACGCCAATGCGTGGTCGACCGCCGTCACGTGGGGCGCGACGACTACGCCCGCAGGCGCGGTGATTTGGTGGGGCGACGGCGGGAAGTGGCGGATCGACAAGGGAACCGTGCGCAACGTCGTCTGGGGCACCATCTGCGGCGGCGCCAACTGTACCAGCCCATGGACCGTCGATACAGTGACCGCCGCCATTGATGGCGAGACGGTCGTCTGGGGCACGACCGACGGTGGGGAGACCGTCGTGTGGGGTACGACGGACGGCGGTGAGACCGTAGTCTGGGGCACGACCGGCGATGGGGAGACCGTCGTCTGGGGGACGACAGCAGACGGCGAGATGGTCGTGTGGGGCACCGTCATCGACGGTGTGCCCGTCGTTCTCGGCTCCGAGGCGAGCGGCGAGACCGTCGTATGGGGCACGTCTTGCTTCGATCCGAGCTGCGAACCGGTCATTTGGAACAACCCGTGATGACCGCGCGCGTGCGCTCGAGTGACCCCGAGCCTGCAGGCGTCGAACCCTCCAGCGGGATCACCGCCATCGACGACCGGCCGAACGGGCGATCGTTGAGGGATCTCTCGCTGCCGGCGCAGGTCTACGTACTCGCGGTCATCGCCGCGGGCGCGTACAGCATCGTTGCCTTCCTGCCACTGAGCTTTCCGCGTCCGCTGTTGTTCGCGTTCCTGTTGGTGACGTCCTGTCTGACCTCCGTCTGGAAAGTGAATCTGCCGATTCCACTGGCCAGCGGCTCGACGCTGTCGGTCTCCTACGCCGCGGATCTGATGACGCTGCTGCTGCTCGGACCGCGGGCCGCCGTTCTCGTGGCGGCTGCCGGCGTCTGGATGCAGTGCACCGTGAAGGTCAAACGGCCGTATCCACGGTACCGGACGGTCTTCAGCATCGCCGCCGAAGCGGTGACGATGGCGGTGAGTGGGGTCGTGTACGTGTGGCTTGGCGGTCCCTCCGCTCCTGTCGACGTGTCGTTGGTCGCCAGACCACTCGTTGGAACGATTGCGACGTACTTCGTCGTCAATACCGGGCTTATCGCGGCGGCGATTGCCCTGACGTCGGCACGAACCTTCGCGCAAGTGTGGTTCGAAGACTTCCTGTGGAGCGGGGCCAGCTTCATGGTGGCCGGGACGGCCGGGGCTGTCGCAGCGGTCGTGATCGCGCGCGGGGAGCACTGGAAAGCCGTGCTGATGCTCGCACCCGTGTATCTCACGTACAGGACGTATCAGGTGTTCGTCGGCCGCCTCGAGGACCGGGATCGTCATGCGCTCGAGACACGGCGGCTGCACGAGGAAACCGTCGCCGCGCTATCGCTGGCCCGCCAGGCGGAGCACGCGTTGGCGGCAGAAAAAGATCGCCTGGCCGTCACCGTCGCAGAATTGACGCGGCTCGAAGGGGTACGCAACCAGTTGCTCGAGCGCGAGCGCGCGGCGAGAGAGAGCGCCGAAGAAGGCAATCGCCTGAAGGATCAGTTCCTCGCCACGGTCTCCCACGAGTTGCGCACGCCGCTCAACGCGATCCTAGGCTGGTCCGACATGTTGCGGCGGAACACGCTCGACGAAGCCAGGCGCGACAGAGCCTCCGATGCGATTTTCGAGAACGCGAAACGGCAGACGCGGTTGATCGACGAGCTGCTCGACGTGGCGGGCATCGTATCCGGCAAGCTTCGCCTCGAAAGAAGTCTCGTCGATTTAGAGCAAGTACTGCGGGGCGCCCTGGAGGTCGTGCAGCCGGCCGCCGATGCGAAGGACGTCGCGCTGACCATGCAGGTGGAAACGCCGCTCGCTGGCGTGTACGGGGATGGTGCCCGGCTCCAGCAGGTCGCGTGGAACCTGCTGTCGAATGCGGTGAAGTTCACGCAGGCAGGCGGCGAGGTCCAGGTGCGGCTCCGGCGGACGCAGGGGACTGCGGAAATGACCGTGAGCGACAATGGCGCCGGAATTCCAGCCGAGTTCTTGCCTTGGGTCTTCGAGCCATTTCGTCAGGCGGATGCGTCCTATACCCGGCGTCACGGTGGCCTCGGCCTCGGCCTGTCGATCGTCAAGCACCTCGTCGAAGCGCATGGCGGCGGCGTGAGCGTGTGGAGCGCCGGGGAAGGTCACGGAGCGACGTTCGCCGTCAGCCTCCCGATCCGCGCCGTCGCTTCCGACCACGCGCACGCGCGCCAGCACGTCTTACTCCGCGTCGAACGAGCCGGGCGTGTCACTGCAAGGCCTGTCGGTCCTGGTGGTGGACGACGATTACGAGAGCCGTGAGGTCGTCGCCGCGCATCTGGTCAGCCGACATGCTGTTGTGATGACCGCGGAGTCGGCCGCGCAGGCGCTGGAAACGTTGAAGCGGGAACACGTCGATGTGCTCCTGGCGGACATTGCCATGCCAGATGAGGACGGGTACACGCTCATTCGACGCATCCGGGCGCTCGACGCGGCCGCGGCGTCGATTCCCGCGGCCGCGCTCACGGCTCTGGCGCGGGACGAGGACAGGCAGCAGGTACTCGACGCCGGGTTCCAGTTGCACCTCGCGAAACCCATCGACGGGCGCTCCCTCGTCGCAGCCGTTGCCAGCCTGGGGCACTGGCACGCGGCATCAGAGGTCTAATCCCAGAAGCCGGTTGAATTGCGCTCGCGCGTCGGGCCGTCGGCCTCCTGGAATTTGATCCATCATCCCGTTTCTGTGGTACACATCCGCTGACTTGAAACAGGGAGACGCTCCATGTCGCGTAGAATTTCTCCACTCGTCGTCGGCGCGGTCGTCGCTGTCGTCTTGAGAACCGTGCCGCTCTCCGGGGTTCCCATGCAGACACGTACCGTCTCGAATCCATCGGACCGCCGCGTCGAGCGACTCGATCCGGCTCTGGATCGCCTCATCGCCCCCGATGCGGCGGTCGAGGTCATCGCGCAGGGCTATTCGTGGAGCGAAGGGCCGATCTGGGTGAAGGACGGCGGATTCCTGCTGTTCTCCGACGTGAAGGAGAACACCGTCTTCAAGTGGAAGCAGGGCGACGGCGCGAAGCCGTATCTGAAGCCGTCGGGCTTCACCGGCACGCCCCCACGCGGCGGCGAGATGGGATCGAACGGGCTGACGCTCGATCCGTCAGGCCATCTCGCGCTCTGCCAGCATGGCGACCGCCGCGTCGCGCGCATGGACGCGCCGCTCGCGAGCCCGGAGGCGACGTTCACGACGCTCGCCGGCCGCTATCAGGACAAGCGGTTCAACAGCCCGAACGATCTCGTCTTCAAGACCAACGGCGATCTCTACTTCACCGATCCGGCGTACGGCATGGAGAAGGGGTTCGGGACGACCCGGCGCGCGAGCTGTCGTTCGCCGGCGTCTACCGCCGCACGGCGTCTGGCGAGGTCACGCTGCTCACGACGCGACATGACGCGACCCAACGGCCTCGCGTTCTCGCCCGACGAGAAGCTGCTCTACGTCGCGCAATCGGACGAGACCGCCGCGATCTGGCGCGTCTTCGACGTGCAGCCCGACGGCGCGATCGCGAACGGCCGCGTCTTCCTCGACGTCACGTCCATGACGAAGACCAAGAAGGGGCTGCCCGACGGGATGAAGATCGACACCGAAGGAAATCTGTACGCGACCGGTCCCGGCGGCGTGCTCATCCTCTCGCCCCAGGGCAAGCACCTCGGCACGATTGCCACCGGCCAGGCGACGAGCAACTGCGCGTTCGGTGACGACGGGCACACGCTGTATATGACGGCCGACTACTTCGTGATGCGCGTCCGCCTGAAGGCGAAGGGCAGGGGCTTCTGAAGGCGCTGCTGCTCAGCGAACCCGGCAGCCTCTCAATCACCGACGTCCCGACGCCGTCGATCGGAGACGACGACGTGCTCGTGCGCGTGCGCGCCTGCGGCGTTTGCGGCAGCGACGTGCACGGCTACGATGGGTCGACGGGCCGCCGCATCCCGCCGCTCGTGATGGGCCACGAGGCGGCAGGCGTGATCGAGCGGATCGGGTCAGGCGGTCACCGATCTGGCGCCAGGGGATCGCGTCACCTTCGATTCCACGGTGTCGTGCGGTCAGCTGCGCCTTCTGCCTGCGCGGCCAGATCAACCTCTGCGATCGCCGGACGGTGCTTGGCGTGTCCTGCGGCGACTATCGTCGGCACGGCGCGTTTGCCGAGTACGTGTCGGTGCCGGCGCGGATCGTCTACCGGCTGCCCGATGCGCTGCCGTTCGAGCACGCGGCGCTCATCGAGGCCGTGTCGGTCGCCGTCCATGCCGTCGGCCTGCAGGCCTCCGGCGCCGGCCGACCACGTGGTCGTGATCGGCTGCGGCATGATCGGGCTGCTCGTGATCCAGACGTTGCGGCAGCACGGATGCACGCTCGATCATCGGCGTCGACATCGACGACCGCCGGTGCGCGATGGCGATGAGCCTGGGCGCGACGGCGTCGCTCGATGGACGGGCGGACGTGCCTCGCGAGATTCATCGGATGCACCGACGGTCGAGGCGCGGACCACGCCTTCGAGGTGGTCGGGTTTCGCGAGACCGTGCTCTCGGCGGTTCGGTCGGTGCGCAAGGGCGGTGTCGTGACGCTCGTCGGCAATCTTGCGCCGTCCGTCGAGCTTCCGCTGCAGGAGATCGTCAGCCGCCAGCTCACGTTGCTGGGCTCCTGCGCGTCGAGCGGAGAATATCCGGCCTGCATCGACCTGATGTCGAGCGGCGCCATCGATGTCGCCCCGCTCATCAGCGCGACCGCACCGCTCGACGAAGGCCCGGCCTGGTTCGAGCGGCTGCATCGCGGTGACGGGCAACTGATGAAGGTGATCCTGAGGCCCTGACCGCAACGCCAGCCGCATCCATGAACACGCCCTTCGATTTGACGGGCCGCGTCGCCATCGTGACGGGCGCGAGCCGCGGCCTGGGTCAGTCGTTCGCCCGTGCGCTGGCGCGGGCCGGCGCCGATCTCGCCATCACCAGCCGGTCGGTCGCGTCGCTGCGCGCGTTCGAGCAGGAGATCGCGTCGCTCGGCCGACGGGTCGTGCCGCTCGAGCTCGACGTCCGCAGCGAGCCCAGCATCCGCGCGATGGCCGACGCCGCGCACGACGCGTTCGGCGCCATCGACATCCTGGTCAACAACGCCGGGTGCAACGTCCGCAAGCGCGCAGCTGATGTGACCTGGGACGACTGGAATCTCGTGCTCGACACCAACCTGCGCGGGACGTTCTTCACCTCGCAGGCGGTCGCGCGCCACATGATCCCTCGTCGGCATGGCCGCATCATCACCATCGGCTCGGTGACGTCGGTCTTCGGCTACGCCGGCCTCGGGCCCTACGGCGCGAGCCGCGGCGGCATCCGTCAGTTGACGATGAGCCTGGCGGACGATTGGGGCCCGCACGGCATCACCGTCAATTGCCTCGCACCCGGCTGGTTCCGGACGGATCAGAACAAGGTGCTGTACGACGATCAGGAGTGGGTGTCGTACCTCGTCGACCGCATCCCGCTGCGGCGCCCGGGGCGTCCGGAGGATCTCGAGGGGGCCGTGGTGTTCCTCGCGTCGGACGCGAGCGCGTACATCACGGGTCAGACGTTGCTCGTCGACGGCGGGATCAGCACCGGGATCGATTCGGGCGCTGCCACGCGCACGGTCGAGGCAACCCACGCCGGTCGTGCTTCCGAAACCATTGCACCGACCACGAGCAATGATGATCCCGAGAAAGCCCGCAGTCCGTGACGCCGAAATCCCGAACCCCGAACCCCGCACCTCGAGAATGCGTCAGTGAATTTCCGGCTCCGCGATCGGCGCCGTGCCCTCGAGGAAATCGAAGTCGCATCCCCGGTTGGCCTGCGTGACGTGCTGGGCGTACAGCCGGCCGAAGCCACGCGGGTAGGCGACCTCGCGCGGCTGCCAGGCGGAGCGGCGGCGCGACAGTTCGTCGCTCGGCACGCGCAGCTCCAGCTTGCGTGACGGGACGTCGAGCTCGATGATGTCGCCGTCGTGCACGAGCGCGAGCGGTCCACCCACGAATGATTCGGGTGCGACGTGCAGGACGCACGCGCCATAACTCGTCCCGCTCATCCGCGCGTCCGAGATTCGGACCATGTCGCGAACGCCCAGCGCGAGGAGCTTCTTGGGAATCGGCAGCATGCCCCATTCCGGCATGCCGGGCGCCCCGAGCGGTCCCGCATCCTGCAGCACCAGCACCGAGTCGGGTGTGACGGGCAGCGACGGATCGTCGAGCCGCGCTTCCAGATCGTTGTAGTTCTTGAAGACGACGGCAGGGCCGGCGTGCTGGAGCAGGCGCTTGTCCGCGGCGGTGTGCTTGATCACGGCGCCGTCGGGCGCGAGATTGCCGCGCAGCACCGCCACGCCGCCTTCCGGCCCCAGCGGACGATCGCGCGGGACGATGACCTCGTCGTTGAACACGGCCGCGCCCTCGAGGTTCTCGCCGAGCGAGCGGCCGTTCGCCGCGATGCAGTCGAGATGGAGCAGGTCGCGCAGCCGATCGAGCGCGCCCCGGAGGCCGCCCGCATAGAAGAAGTCCTCCATCAGGAACTGACCTGATGGACGGATGTTCGCGAGAAACGGTGTGCGGCGCGACAGCGCGTCGAAGCGGTCCAGATCGAGCGTGGCTCCCGCGCGTCCAGCCATCGCGACGAGATGGATGATCGCGTTGGTCGAGCCGCCGAGCGCCATCGTCGCCGTCACCGCGTTGTCGAACGCCTCGGTCGTGAGAATGTCGCGCGGCTTCAAGTCCTCCCACACCATCTCGACCGCGCGGCGCCCGGCGGCCGACGCCATCCGCGCGTGCGCGGAGTCCGGCGCCGGAATCGACGAGGCGCCGGGCAGCGTCATGCCCAACGCATCCGCGGCCGCCGCCATCGTCGAGGCCGTGCCCATCGTCATGCACGTGCCGAACGAGCGTGCGATGCCGTCTTCCATCTCGCGCCACGCACATTCGTCGAGGGTGCCCGCGCGACGCTCGGTCCAGTATTTCCAGACGTCGCTGCCGGAGCCGAGCGTTTGCCCGCGCCAGTTGCCGCGAAGCATCGGGCCCGCAGGAACGAAGATGGCGGGGAGATTCGCGCTGGTCGCACCCATCAACAGCGCGGGCACGGTCTTGTCGCAGCCGCCGAGCAGCACCACGCCGTCCGCGGGATAGGATCGCAGCGCTTCCTCGGCGTCCATCGCGAGCAGGTTCCGATACAGCATCGTGCTCGGCTTCATGTACGTCTCGCCGAGCGTCAGCAGTGGAATTTCCATCGGGAAACCGCCAGCCTGCCACACGCCACGCTTGACGTCTTCCGCGCGAAGCCGGAAATGCGTGTGGCACGGGTTGGCGTCGCTCCAGGTATTGAGGATCGCGATGATGGGCTTGCCCGTCATGTCCTCGGCACTGAATCCCGCCTGCTTCGCGCGCGATCGATGGGAGAACGATCGCATGTCGTCCTTGCCGAACCAGCGATGGCTTCGAAGGTCGGCCGCGGTCTTTCGTCGCCCGATCATGCGTTGCGCTCCAGGAGGGTGCGCGCCACGGGCGCGAGCTGCTGCAGCCGCGCGGCATCCAGCGGCGAGACGTACGGAGGGATCGGGCCCGCGGCGGCGATGCCCGCCAGTTCGGTCGCGTGATGGAGCACGCGGGCCGGTCCCCAAGCATCGCGCAGGTCCTCGAGCGGCATGAACGCGGCGCGAACGGCTTCCGCGCGCGCCCAGTCCTTTTCGACGCACGCGTCGAACAGGGTGTTGCACAATCGAGGCGCGATGCAGCCCGGATCCGGTCGTGAAGCCCGGCAGCTCGAAGTCGCGCAGGTGCACGATCGCCGGACGCTCGCCCATCCCGCTGACGACTTTCTGCCGGTCCACGCGCCGGAGCAGGCCCGACAGGTACGGGTCGCGGCCGGATCGTCCCGGGTGACCGCGTACTTGATCGCGACGGCGACGCCATCCTCGATCAGCCGGCCGATGGCATCGAGTCCTGCGTCGGTATCCGAGCCGAAACCGTCCTCGGTCTTCAAATAGAGGATGAGCGGCAGCCCTGCCGTGTGAGCGATTTCCCGAAGGCCGGCTTCCATGCCCATCGGATCGCGGGGATCGCCGCACGGCAGAACCATGGCGCACCGGAACGCGTGACGCCGCAACAGGCACGCCTGATCCATCGCGCGGCCGAACGATGGCCCGACGCTCGGAATCGCCCACCGCGCTTTGCCGAAACCCGCAAGCCAGTCGAGCAGCGCTTCGTACTCGGGCAGCGTGATGTGATACAGGAACGCGTTGCCGCCGTAGAGAAATCGGTGGATGCCGCCCGCTTCAAGGTGCCGTGCGACTTGCTCGGCGGCATCGAAATCGATGCTCCGGCGACTGTCGGTTGTGCGGGGCAGTGGAGGGACCGAGAACACGCCCCGGAGATCGACAGGGGTGACGGATTCCTGCATGATGTGCGAGAGCATAACGCAAAAGGCGGAGTCGCTTCCGCCGCGCAGGCGGACGCCGACTCGAGGAGGACACGGATGCTGTCGCGGAGAGATCTCTTCATGGCGCTCGCCGCCGCGGGCTCGTTCGTCAACGTGCGGTTGTTCGCGCGGCTCGAGCCGGAGGTCATGGGATCGTCCGTCTTCGAATGGAGCACGATTCCGGTGCAGCCGACGAAGATTGGCTCGACCCGCAAGGTCTGTCAGGCGCCCACCGCCACGCTCGACGAGCTCGAGTGTCACATCACCACGCTGAATCCCGGCGAGACCCCGCACCCGCCGCACAAGCATCCCGACGAGGAGGTCGTCATCATCAAGGAAGGAACGGTCGAGTTCTACATGAACGGGGAAACGCGTCGTGTGGGACCAGGATCGGTGATCTTCCAGGCGTCGAACCAGATGCACGGCTGCCGCAACGTCGGCGACACCCCCGCGACCTATCACGTGATCAAGTGGAACTCGCCGGGCATGCTGAAGAACAAAGCCGAAGACCGGCGAGTAGCGCACCTCACGCTTCGGCCGACACGGCGGCGATGAGCGCCTTGATGTAGCCGAAGGTGAACGCGAAGGCCTGCGCGCCGTGCGCGTCGCCCGCGATCGTCGGCACGTGATCCGGCATCATCATGCCGTCGAACCCGACCTCCTTGTAGACGCGAAGCGCCTTCAGCATGTCCACGTCGCCGTCGTCGATGAACGTCTCCCGGAAGTCGAGGAAGCGGCCGCGGATGTTGCGGAAGTGCACGTTGAAGATCTTCTTCCGCGTTCCGAAGTAGCGGATGACGTCGAAGATCTGCTCGCCCGGTTTTTCGAGCATCTCCGCGACGGTGCCCTGACAGAAGTTGAGGCCGTGATACGGGCTGGCCTTGATCTCGATGAATCGCTTCAGGCCGTCGACGCTGCCGAGCACCGTTTCGACGCCGCGGTAGCCGCGGCCGCGGGGCATGCCAGGGTCCTGCGGATGGCACGCCATCCGAACCTTGTGTTCCTCGGCCACCGGAATCACGCGCTCGAGGAAGTAGGTGATCCGGTCCCAGTAGGTGTCCGCGTCCACCCGGCCCGCCTGGGAAAGCGGACCGTCGGCCCCGGCCTTGTCGTACACGAACGTGCTGTAGCGCGCGCCGCCGCGGCCTGGCTCTGAGCCGGTGCGCACGACACCGATGAGTGTCATGTTGTACTTGAGCGCCGGGATGCCGGCGCGTGACGCGTTGCGGATCATCTCGCAGATGCCGTCGATCTCGCGGTCGCGCTCCGGGCTCTTGCCCAGCATGATGTTGGGGTTCTCGAACGTCGCGATCTCGTGCGAGCTGAGCGGCAGCGGCACCATGTCGAGCGTGATGCCGAACCGTTCGACATGCTCGCGCAGGCGGCTGAGCGCGTCGACCGACCACTGCTGATCGAAGCTGTGCCGAAGGCAAGTCGCTGCAGATGTTGTTGACGCCGAGCGCGGCCAGCACCGTGAGCGTGGCATCCGACGAGTCGTGCTGCGTTCCGACCTTCATCAACGCCTTCGTTCGGGGGACATCCGATGCGCTGGAAGGCGACGCGAAAGAGGCGTCCTCCGCGCCGGCACGCGCCACTGCGGCACCAGCCGCTGCCCCTAGCGCTGTCTGCGTGATGAATGTTCGGCGGTTCATTGCTCAATCCATGCGCCAGACGTCAGCCGCTTCGAGGGCGGAGCCTCGCGGGTTGATCGCGATGCCCGGCCAGTCTGGAGTGGATGTAATCAACTCGATCCGCTCGCCGAGTCACCAGGGCCGTGTCTTCGATCTTCGTTCCGGTGATCGTCGGGTTCCAGGCGAAGGCCTGCCGCGCCTGCACGGTCTGCGCCGACCTCGGATGCGCGACCCATTCGCGTGCGCGATAGCCGATCGCGCCACCTTGATGGTGCTTCAGTTCCTCGCTCGGAAAGCCGGCAGCGGCGTACGCGTCCGCCGCAGCCTGGAACAACGTGGCGCCCGTGGCCCGGGCCGCGTGTCCGTCAGCAGCCGCTCGAACACGCGCCGCGGTCGCTCGCGTTCGCGCCTGGAGATCCGCCGGGACGGTGCCTGCCGTGACGATTCGCGACAGGCTCACGATCAGGCCGTCGCGTTCGGCGCACACCGCGACCAGGACGACGTGCTTCCAGGCGGTCGCGGTCGGAACAGGATGCCGGTAGCGGCGGATGCGCTCGTCCGATCCGACCAGCAGCACGACGCCGCGGGCCTGCACGTCGCTGAGGGCGTCGCCGAGCGCCTGCGCGATCGCGCGCTCGTCGTCTCCGGGCGAGAGCCGCGCGGCACACGTCGCCGACCACCCGCCCGACGTCGCGTCCGAGCGCGCGGTAGCGATCGATCTCCGCCGTCGGTCAGCAGCGCCCGCGTCTGCGCGACGAGCGCGGTCTCGAACGTCACCGTGTTCGGGCAGCGGCCAGTCGGCGCCGATCGTGGCGCTCGCGCCGATCAGACGCGCGAGCGGTCGCGACGGCAAACGCCGGATCCTGATCATCGGTCCACGGGTATTCGATCGGGCTCGAACTCGAGGCCTGCGAGCACTTCCTCGAGCATGCGCGGCATTTCGATGGCGTTCGCCAGGACGAAGCGCCGGCCGTCGGCCGTCGACCAGCAGCCGCGACCGTGCCCGCTTCGCGGCTCGCGTCGACCCTGTTCGATCGGCCGCCCGTCAACCACGCGATGTTGTGATGCGTGGCGAGCAGCACGCCCTGGACGCCGGCCGTCCTGCGCGGCGCGCGCGAGCCGATCGAGCTTTGTCCTCGAGCTCGCGGATGTCGGAGGACGTCGGACTCGATCACTACGAGCCGGCTCCCGCGAAGGCCTTGTACTGCTGCTCGATCGTGTCCGGGGTGGCGGCGCCGCTCAGAATCAGAATCGCGATACTTGAACGTCACGGATTTGCCGGGCTCGATGGTCAGGTTCAGCTGCTGCTTGCCGTTCGTGAAATCCTTCTCGCCGAGCGGATTGGCGGCGAACAGCCCGTAGCCGCGCGCATGCCAGTAGGTCGGAAAGCCGGGATTCGACGGGTTGTCGAGGATCGCGATCGTCACCGGCTCCGCCTCCACCGCTCCGCGCAGCATCGTCCATTTCCCGCGCGTGCCCCACACGGCGTCGCCCTTGCATGCCTTCGCTGCTGATGTACTGGCCCGTCACGCCGGTGTTGTCGAGCACCGGGCACCGCGGTCGCCTTGCCGGACGCGTCGGTGAAGACCTCGGGCTTGTCGGCAGGCTGCTCGAGGCCGCGCGCGACGCGCATGCCGAGAAATCCTTCCTTGATGTCGTGGAAGATCGACCCGCTGATCGAGCGCGGTCAGCGTCGTGAGACGATCGATGGTCCGCGTGTCGCCCGTCGCCGCGGAAGATGAACCGCGTCTGCTCGTGCAGCAGCGGCTTCTTGTCGGGTCCGACCCACTCCATCTCGACTGTCGAGCTCGCCCTGGTCGGCGCCGCTCTTGGCCTCGACGACCCGCCGATGGAGGATGGTGCCCATCTTGGGCGCCTGCTCGGCCGGGATCGCGTCGGAGTTGTTCCAGAAGTCCAGGCCGTTGACGTCGCCGTAGTTCAACCAGAGCCCGACGTGATGCGGGTGATCCACGCGCTCGCCCTTGCGCGGATCGAGCGGGAATCCACGCGTCACGACCGTCCCTTTCGCCGTGCGAAGCGGATACAGGGTCGGCTTCTTCAGCGTCGTCGGCCAGATGTAGGACGTGAACGGCTTGCCGTCGATGGTGATGTCGACCCGTCGGCCCGCCCTCGTTGACGGTGACCTGCACGTGCGGGGTCGCCGCCGCCGCGAACGCGGCAACCGGCAGCAGGAGCAGAGCAGCAGCAATACGCATGTTCATATCCTCAGCGCGTCCTTGACCGAACCCCGAACCCCGAACCTCGAACCCCGAACCTCGAGGAAGTGGTGTTTTACCACCATCCGCGCAGCCTCGCCAATGCCGGCCGTCACGGCCATGTGCATTTCTGCCATATCGGGGCGGAACGGCTCGTCCGTGACGCGGCTGAGCCAGTCGATGCGTCCGCGCAACCGATCTCGCACGACACGGGATCGCGCGATCGCCGTCGAGCCGCTCAGCGTCGGTACCTGACTTGCGATCAGCTTGGTCGACTTACTCAAACGCGACCACTTCGTCAGGAGTTGGCTTGGTCCGACGCCTCACAGTCGACCACCTGGTCGAACGCGCCTGGTCGGCGCCTGCCTGGCTGCGCTACGGGTGTGGCCTCGCTCTGGTGTTGATCGACTCGATCCTCAGGCCGTTGCTCGTGCCCGCCTCCGCCGGCAACCTCCGCCTGATGACCTTCTTTCCAGCGGTCATCCTGTCCGCGTGGTTGGGCGGGTTCGGTCCCGGCCTCCTCGCGATCCTGGTGAGCGCGACGGCAGTCGCGTATTGGCTCCCGCCACCCGACTCGTTCCGCGTCGCCAGCCCACACGACATCGCGGCGCTGATCATCTTCAGCGGGGTCGGCGTCCTGATTGCCGGCCGTCATCGAGACGCTGCGCCGGACGCGACGCCGCCTGGCGGAGGAATCGAACAACCGCGCCGCGCTGGCGGCGGAGCGCGCGCAGCTCATCGAGCTCGAGCATCGGGCGCGCATGGCCGCCGAAGCCGCCAACCGTGGCAAGGACGAGTTCCTGGCGATGCTCGCCCACGAGTTGCGGACGCCGCTGTCGGCCATCGCCACCGCGGCACAGACGCTCGAACGCATGCTCGGCGCGACGCGTCGATGGCGATGCCGATCGACGTGATCGAGCGGCAGACCCGCCACGTCACGAGGCTCGTCGACGATCTGCTCGACGCCGGCCGCGTGATGGCGGGGAAGATTCAGATCACGTGTCTACCGGTTGACCTGGCCGACATCGTCGCTCGCTCCATCGAAGTCCTGTCGGCGGCGCGCAAGCTGGATGCGCCACGATCTGGCCGTGCACGTCGAGTCCGCGTGGATCGATGCCGATGCCGACCGCATCGAGCAGGTGATCGTGAACCTGCTCGGCAACGCCGCTGAAATACACGCCGCCGGGCGGATCGATCACGATTCGGGTCCAGCACGATCGCGCCGACGTCGTCATGACGATAGAGGACGACGGGATCGGGATTCAGCCGGAGCTGCTGCCGCAGAGTCTTCGACCTGTTCGTGCAGGGGATGCAGGGGCGGCGTGAGGGGCCGGCCGGACTCGGCATTGGCCTCGCCCTCGTCCGCCGGCTCGTCCAGCTTCACGGCGGCACGGTGCAGGCGTCGACCGGAGGCGCTGGCTGCGGCAGCATCTTCACCGTGCGTCTGCCGGCGTTGACCGCGCCAATTCATGAGCCGTCATTTACTTCGTCGTCCGGATCGTGCTATCAGAGGGCCTCTTTTGACCTTCCGGGAGGATCCGATGTTCAGACGATTTGGCGGGGCGGTCGCGCTGACGGCGCTGGTTGGGATCGCGATCTGGCAGGCTCCATCGGTCGCGGGACAGACGGCCGCGACGCCCGCGCACAATCAACTCACCGCCCAGGAGCAACGTGACGGCTGGAAGCTGCTCTTCGACGGGCACAGCCTCGACGGCTGGCGTGGCTACAAGCGTCCGGACGCGGCGGGCACTCGATGGAAGGTCGACAACGGATTCCTCACGCTGCCTCCCGACGACGGCAAGGATACGCAGGGTGCACGCGACATCATTTCGGCGGCGACCTTCGAACAGTTCGAGCTGACCTGGGAGTGGCGGATCGCTCAGGCGGGCAACAGCGGCGTCAAGTACTTCGTGCTCGAAGATCTGCCGTCGGCCATCGGCCACGAATACCAGGTCATCGACGACGAGCGGCATCCTGACGCCAAGGTGGGTCCCAAGCGGCAGACCGCGGCGTTCTACGACGTCCTCGCGGCGTCAGACCGCCCGTTGAAGCCGGCAGGCGAGCTCAACACCAGCCGCGTGGTCGTCAAGGGACATTCGGTGGAGCACTGGCTGAACGGCCGGCGCGTGCTGCAGTACCAGCTGGACTCTCCGGCCCTGCGTGCCGCCATTGCCGAGAGCAAGTTCAAGGACGTCGCGCGGTTCGGCAAGCTCCAGAACGGTCACATCCTCCTACAAGATCACGGCAACCAGGTCTGGTATCCGGATATCAAGATCCGGACGCTCGCGGGGAAACCGGCGTCTTAGACCGTTTGTCCTCGTTCGCGTCGAGATACCTGAGGTACGCCTCCAGCGCGCGGCGGTTGTGATGCTGCACTTCGCTCTGCACGCGCGCTGGATCGCGCTCTTCGAGCGCTGACAGGATGTCGCGGTGCTCGCGCTGTGCCGCACGGACGCGGTGGCTCAGCACACCATTGAAAAAGTACCGGCGGATGCGATCCCAGCGGCCGAGGAGCCGCTCCGTCATTTCCTGCAGCAGCGGCAGGTCGGTCGCGGCGCTGATGGCCTGGTGGAAGCGCGTGTTCAGGTCGGCCCAGTCTTCGTAGCGTCCCTCCACCGCCGCGGCATCCATGTCGCGAACGATCGGTTCGAGCGCCCGGACGGCCTCCGGTGATCCCCGTTCGACGAGCAGCCGCGTCGCGACGACCTCGAGACCCTCGAGCACGCTGAACACGTCGACGATGGACTCGCGGGACAGCGGGGCGGCGGCGGCCCCGACGTGCGGCACGTTCACCACGAGGCCTTCGGCCTGCAGCATCTGGAGCGCTTCGCGCACCGGAATGATGCTCACGCCGAGACTTTTCGGGCGAGGTCGTCGATGACCAGCCGTTCGCCTGGCTGGAATTCGCACGAGAGCAGGCCTGACGGAGCGTGCCGTAGACGAACGCCTGTTTCGTCTGGTGACGGGGGCCGCGGGCGGCGGGCGTGAGCGAGAGGCATGTCGGAGCGTCCCGACCGACACGGAACGCTTGCGGGTCGGTCGCCGCATATGATATATGACCGTGCGCATCTCGTAAACGGCGATTCTGCGGTTCTCCGGTCCCGCGATTCGGGTGCGGATCCCTGATGCCGCACTTGGAGGAGTCATGAAGAGCGGAAGCACCCCTTGGTGTCTGCGGTGGATTCCTGTACTTCCTGTTCGCGCTCGTCGTTCTCGCCCCATCATCCACGTTCGGCCCAGGCCGTGACCGGCACGATCATCGGCAGGGTGACGGACTCATCCGGCGCCGTCATCCCCGGCGCGACCGTTACGCTCACGAATACGGGCACCAAGCTGACCCGCGTCGTGGTCAGCGACACGAACGGTGAGTACGCCGCGCCGTCGCTCACGACCGGCGACTACACTGTCTCCGCTGAGATTTCCGGGTTCAAGACCGTCACCGTGTCGAACGTCGCCCTCGGCGTCGATCAGCATCTGCGCATCGACGTCAAGCTCGAAGTTGGCGCGCTCACCGAATCGGTCACCATCCAGGCGGAGTCCCCGCTGGTGCAGACTTCGTCGTCCGAGCTGGGCACGACGGTCAGCAACGAGCAGATCGAAGCGCTTCCGCTCAACGGCCGCAACTTCGTGAGTCTGACCCGCACGGTGCCGGGCGTGCTCCGCGGCATCCCGGGCGCCAACATCGACGGCGCGGGCAGCCTCGCCTGGCGCGCCTCGGCGTCGTTCTCGGCCAACGGCCAGCGCGCGCGCGACAACAACTTCATGCTCGACGGCGTGGACAACAACGAGACCTGGCTGCAGACGGTCGTGATTTTCCCGAGCGTCGACGCGCTGGACGAGTTCAAGCTGCAGACGTCCACCTATTCCGCGGAATTCGGCCGCTCACTTGGCGGCGTCGTCAACCTGCAGATCAAGTCGGGCACCAACCAGTTCCGCGGGAGCGCGTTCGAGTTCCTCCGTAACGATGCCTTCGACGCGAACAACTTCTTCAACAACCGCGCGGGCCGTGCCAAGCCGGACTTCAAGCAGAACCAGTTCGGCGGCACCTTCGGCGGTCCGGTGTTCCGGGAGAAGACGTTCTTCTTCGGGTCTTATCAGGGCCACCGCGAGACGCAGGGGCAGACAGCCCTCTCGACGGTGCCGACGATGAAGATGCGGAGCGGGGATTTTTCCGAGCTCACGCGGCCGATCTACGACCCGCCGACGCGGTCAGCCGTTCGCGGGCAACGTGATCCCGTCCGGCCAAATCGACGCCGTCGCCAGCAACATCCTGGAGCAGCTCTATCCCGAGCCGAACACCGCCGGGTCGCGCGCCGCCGAACGGTCAGGTGATCAACAACTACCTGATCAATCCGATCAAGGAGCGCCAGGACAATCAGGGCGACTTCAAGGTCGATCACAACCTGTCGACCGCGAATCGCTTCTTCGTTCGCTACAGCTTCGACAAGACGCACCGCCTGCAGCCGGCCTCGCTGCCGCACGGCGACGCCGGCTTCACGTTCGGCGCTGGCGACGGCAACATCAAGGCGCAGAGCCTCGCGTTCAACGACACGCACATCCTGAGCTCGAAGTGGCTGAACGAGTTCCGGTTCGGCTGGTCGTCGATCAAGTTCTTCATGACGCCGATTGATTACCTGACGAATCCGGCCGCCGCCGTGGGACTTCCCGGCATCAACCTCGGCGACGTCACGTCGGCGATGACGCAGTTGAACTTCCAGAACATCAGGAACCTGGGCGCCAACAGCAACCAGCCGCTCATCACCAACCAGAACGACTTCCAGATCTTCGACAACATCACCCGCAGCACCGGCAAGCACACGATGAAGGCCGGCGGCAGCCTGACGCTGCGCTCGCGCGAGATTCTCAACGCCGATACCATCGTCGGCAACTTCAGCTTCAACAACAACATGACGTCGAACTGCGCGGGGCAGCCGGCCGGCTGCATCGTGAACAGCGGCACCGGGTTCGATGTCGCCAGTTTCATGCTCGGGTTCGTCAACGCGAAGAACCGCAATCTGTTCGACGCCGGCACCTACACGGAGAAACGGCCGGAGTACGCGGTCTACTTCCAGGACGACTGGCGGCCGACCAGCAAGCTGACGGTCAACCTCGGGCTGCGGTGGGACGTCTACCCGCCGTGGATCGAGATCGAGGATCGCCAGTCGAACTTCGACATCACGACCGGCAAGTTCGTCGTGGCGTCCGACGATGCGACGCTCGAGGGCGTCAAGGTCGGACGCTACCTGCAGACGTATTCGAAGCGGGACCTCGGTCCGCGCTTCGGGTTCGCGTACGATCTGACCGGCGACGGCAAGAACCTCGATCCGCGGCGGCTTCGGCCTGTTCTGGAACTTCTCGCCGGGCGGCACGTCGTCGTCGAAGGCGCAGAACCCGCCGTTCCTGCAGTCAACGTCGCTGACGCCGACCCCGACGTCCTACGGCGTCAACCTGCTGTTGAAGGACGGGCTGCCGCCGCCGCCCGGAGTCGATCCCAACCGTCCGGCCGCCGGCGCGACGCGATCGATCTTCGATCGCGACTTCCGTGATGCGTATGCGCGGCAGTGGAACATCAACTTCCAGCGGAGCATCGGCCGCAACTACATGGTGGAAACGGCGTACGTCGGATCGCAGGGCCGCCAGATGGTCATCAAGGTGGACATCAACCAGGCGCCGCCGGTGATCGGCGTGACCGACGCCAACGTGAACCGGCCGTTCATCAAGCTCGCGCCGGCCGTGACGATCGCTCAGCCAGTCGCAGAGCATCGGCAAGGTCGACTACAACGGCCTGCTGATCAAGTTCCAGCGCCGCTTCGCGAACAACTTCTCGTTCCTGAACTCGTACACGCTTCGGCAAGTCGATGGACTACGCGTCGGACAACGAGGCGGGTATCACCAACACCTACGATCTCCAGTACAACTGGGGGCCGTCGGACTACGACGTCCGGCACACCTTCGCGTCGAGCTGGATCTACGAGATTCCCTGGGCGCGCACGGCCGTCTACGGCGGCTGGCAGCTCGGCGGCATCCTGACCTGGCGCGGCGGGCTGCCGCTGACGGTGACGCAGATCGCAGGGTGTGCTCTCGACAGGCACCGGCAACCGGCCGAACCAGGTCTGCGACGGCTCGCTCTCGGAACCCGACGATCGACAAGTGGTTCGATCCGTCGTGCTTCACGCCGACGCACCGAGAACACCGGCACGTATGGCGACACCGGCCGCGGCACGATTCGCGGACCCGGCTCGTTCAACATCGACGCGTCGCTCACGAAGAACACCAACATTGGACACGTTCAGACGGAGTTCAAGGTCGAGGCGTTCAACGTGCTGAACCATCCGCAGTTCGGCAATCCGAACACGACGATCGGGAATGCAGCGGCGGGCACCATCACCGCGATGCTCTCGAGCCCGTCGTGCTCGTTGTGCGGCACGGTCGAACGTCAGGTGCAGCTGGCGTTCAAGGTCAGATTCTAGTTGGAGTTCGGAGTTAGGAGCTAGGAGTTGGCAAGCTAGGAGCTTCTGGATCTGGCATGTTCGATCGAGCTCCTAGCTTCCAGAACCTGTTAGAGCGCCTGATCGATCGGAAACGCCTGGCCTGACCAGGCGCGCACGGCTGTCCAGGGTTGGGCGGCGGCCGACCAGAAGTCGTCGGTCGCCGCCAGGCCCAACGGCAGCAGGCCTACCGAACAGAGATACAAGCTTCCGGTCGAGATGTACGTCTCGCCCACGCCCGGCTGGTGGCCGCAGAAGCCGATTTGCAGCCAGCCGCCGGCATCGAATGTTCCCGGTGCCTCGATGGAGCGACGGATGATTGCCGTCAGCGCTCCTCGGACCTGCGCCGGCGTCACCCCATCGGGCAACCCATGTCGAAGCGCCATCTGCGCGAGCAGGTGAAACGCGCCGAAGCGATAGGCGAGCGAGCGGCCGAACGCGGGAAACGACCCGTCCGGCGCGATGAGGCGTTCCTGGATCGCCGCGTAGCGTTGCGCGCGCTGCTGAACACGCGGGACCAGGCTCTTCCATGCCGGGTTCTCGTCCGCGCACGCGTCGAGCACGTCGAGCATCATCGGGTGGATCACGAAGCTGTTGTAGTAGTCCCAATGAAAGTCCGCGCCGTCGCCGTATGCGCCGTCGCCCTTGTACCACTGCTCGTGCTGCCGGACGGCGTAGTCGACGCGGAGGGGATCCCACCACGCGCCGAGCTGCTTGAGCGCGGCTTCGACCGTCGCGGTGAAGAGCAGCCAGTTGTTGTAGTTCGGCACGATGACGCGCGACGATTCGAGCGCGGCGATCAGGTGACGCTTCGTGGCGTCGTCGAGACCGTCGCGAAGCGTCTTCGGCGCCCGCAGCAGGGCCTGACCGAGAAACGCCGCGTCGACGAGCGGCTGACGGTCTTTCGTGAAGTTCAGAAAGTCGGGCGATGCCGGATCGACCGCGTGCGCGACCGCGCGTCTCGCGAGCGAGCCGTACTGCTCGCGCAGGCGGCCCTCCTCCGTGCCGTCAGGCCCAAGTTCGAGCCACGGCGCCATGCCCGCAAGCAGACGCCCGAGGGCCTCGAGATGCGTGACGGACCTGCGGTCGGCGCCCGGCGCCTGTTCGACCGGCATGCGCGCTTTGAGCGTACCCTCTGCCAGATGGCCGAGCACCGGATCGGCCAGACGCCGCACCACCCCTAACCAGTACTCCCGATCGTTCTGGGGAGACGCGGGACGCTGCTCGGTCGCGCTCAGGCTCGTCACCATCGCAAGCACACCTCCGGTTGTCGTTGTCTTGAGAAAGTCGCGTCGGTCCACCGTGCCTCCGCTTGGTCAGCGATGGACGACCCGTGCCACGAACCCGCCGTTCGCGCGGACGGGCACGTCGATTGTGTCGCGAGCGGCAACCGCGCGCGTGGATGCGTCGAACGTGCGATCGCCGTCGCCGTCACGGATCAGCATCATCTGCCAGTCACCCGGTCCAAGGAAGGCAAGCGGCAGCGACATCGTCTGAGGAGCGTTCTGACCGTTGATCGCGCCGACGTACCAGACATTGCCAGCCCGCCGCGCCACTACAACCGTCGCGAGCTGGCTCGCCCGACAGCGCCCGCGTCTCATCCCACGCCGCGGGCACATCTTTCAGGAACTGCTTCGGCGCATCGGGAAGGGACCGGTACGATGCGACGCTGTCGGCGAAATGCTGCACGCCTGATTCGAAGATGACCGACAACGCCAGCTCGTGCGCGTTCGTCGTCTTGTGCGGAAACTTCGCGTCGCTGAACGTTACGGGCGTGTAATCCATCGACCCGACGACGTTGCGGGTGAAGGGCAGGATGGTGTTGTGCCGCGCGCCACCCTCTGCCATCTCGACGCGCGCCTTGTACTGCTCCGCGCCGAACACGGCCTCCATCGTCACCAGATTGGGGAACTCCCGCGACCAGCCACGCGGCAGCGTGCAGCCATGGAAATCGACGAGCAGGTGAAACTCGGCCGCGTCACGAAGGAGGTCACGATACTGCTGAATGCGATCCTGCTTGTCGCTCTGCCAGAAATCGACCTTGACGCCTTTCACGCCCCAGTCGCGCAGCTTGGCGAATTCGACCCGCCGCTGATCGCGCGTCGTCATGCGATCGCGCGGCTGCTCGGTGACTTCGTTGTGCGGTCCGCCCGAGTTGTACCAGAAGATCAGGCCCACGCCTTTCTGCTTCGCGTGCGCCATCACATCGTCGATCGTGCCGGTCTCCATCACGTTCCAATTCGCATCGACGAGCGCGTACTCCCACCCCATCTCTGCGGCGAGGTCGGTGAAGCTGTTCAGCGCGTCGGCATGCTTCGGACTATCGCTCTTCGACCACCAGCTCCACGCGGCGCGTCCTGGCTTCACCCAGCTCCAGTCACCTGGACCGGCAGGAGGCGAGAGATCCTGAACCAGATCCGATTCGAGAATGCGCGCGGCGGAATCGCCCACGATCACGACACGCCACGGCAGCGTCCACGGCAGCGACGCCGACGGTTCGACGGCGCCGACGCCAAGGCCTTCCTTGCTGTCGGGGAAGCTGAGTCGGTAGATCCCGCCGGGTGAGGCCGCCGCGAGATGACGCGCCACAATAACCGTCGTCCAGCGCCGCCTCCGTGACCAAGAGCCACTTGCCCGCGGACGTCTTGAACAATGCGGGGAACGACCAGCCGTCCGGACGTGGGGCGGGCGTGCCTGGGCTGACCTCGAGAAAGAGGTCCTCGTACGCGGGACCGTATCGGCCCGCGGGCTGCTGCGGCATCAGCCAGCCCGTGGCGCCAGCCGGTATGTGAAAGCCTGTCTGCTCCGCGAGCACCGTCCTCGTCCCGGCGGCCCGTTCGGGAAACCGAAAGCGAATCGCGGCGCCATCATCGTGCGCTCGCACGATGACGTCGAGGTGCGCGCCGGCGGCGTTCGCAAACGTCAGGGTCTGCTCACGGCCTGTGACGTGGTGATCGTGCCGCTTACCCGTGGAAGTCTGGTAGCGTTCGTCGATCGTCCGCGGGTCAGCGGTGCGGACGAAGGTCAACCCGGAGTCGAACGACTGATCGGTGCGCCGGATGCCGAGCGGCGAGTCTGCCAGGATCGGCGAGCCGTCGCGCGTCACGCGCCACACGAGCGCGCCGTCGGCTTGCCGGGCCACCGTGATCGCAGTCTTGCCGTCGGGAGAGCTCACGGTCCACGTCTGTGCCGATGCTGTGCCGGTACCTCATCACGAGCACCGCCACGCTCCACAGGAATCTCATTGCCGCAGAGTGTAGCATCGGCCGCGGGGCCGCGGACAACGTGGGCCGCTGAGAACGCGGGCCGCGGAGGACGCCGACAACGCGGAGAACGCTACAGCACGGGCAACGACAGCCCGCCGTCGACGTTGATGACGGTGCCTGTGGCGTACGGCAGGTCGCCCCGCACCAGCGATCGCACAACTCGACCGACGTCTTCGGGTATCCCCCATCGCCGCGCGGGCACGAGTCCGGATTCGATGCGTCGCGTGTACGCATCGCGCACGCCAGCCGTCATGTCGGTCTCGATGATCCCTGGCCGTACCTCGAAGACCGGGATGCCCTGTTCGGCGAGGCGCACGGCAAACAGACGCGCGGCCATCGAGAGGCCGGCCTTGCTGACGCAGTAGTCGCCGCGGTTGATCGATGCCGACGCCGCGGAGATCGACGTGACGAACACGACGACGGCCGGAAACGTTGCCTCGTTCGCCCGTCGCGCGACCTGATCGCGCACAATCGCCTGCGTCAGGAAATATGGTCCTTGCAGGTTCGTCCGCAGGACCTCGTCGAAGCTCTCCTCTGTCGCGTCGAGAATGTCCGCCCGTACGCGTGGAGCACGTCCCGCATTGTTGACGAGCGCATTCACCGCGCCGAAGCGATCCCTCACGGCCGCGACCAGTCGCGCCCGATCGTCCGGACGCGCGACGTCACACGGCCAGTACTCGACAACGGCACCGGTCCGCCGAAGATCGTCGAGCGTCGGCGACACCGCGTCCGGCCCGCGCACACCACAGAGCGCGAGATCCCAGCCATCCTCGGCCAGCGCCCGGGCGATCCCGAGTCCGATGCCGCGGGTGCCGCCGGTGATTAACGCCGTAGGCTTCGTGGTGTTCACGTTTCCTCTTGTACTGCGCTCCGGCTTCTGCCGTCCGCGTGTGTCCGCGGCCCCTACTGATCTCGGCCGTCTGTGTTATCAGCGGCCCAGGGCCCGTAGAACGCCAGGTATGGCCCTCCCTCGGCGGCCCGCTTGATGTACAGCGCGAGCTCGCGCGCGTGATAGTCGCCCCACTGACTGGATTCATTTCGGGGCGTCGTCGCACCAGGAGGCACGTGGTCCCAGCCGTTTGGCCAGTGATACACCGAATGCAGGACGAGGCCCTGATGATCCGGATCGCGACTGAGATAGGGACCAGTCTCGTCGAAGAGCGTTGCGGCGACCTGTAGACCGGCTTGCTCGTACCGCCGCGCTTCGGGGCGCAGGCCGCGCGTCGCCAGGAGATGACCGAGCCGAAGCATTCCTTGCGCGGCGATCGCGGCGGCCGAGCTGTCGACCGGCTCGTGCGGATTGAATGGATCCGCCGGCCGCGTGCGCCACTCGTCGAGCGCGCCGAGACCGGGAGCGCCGGTATCCCAGGTACGGGACGCCGTCTGCGGCGGTCGCCTCGTCGATGTAGAAGTCGCTCGTCGCGCGTGCTGCGTCGAGCAGGATCGTGTCGATGGCTTCGCGCCCGCCGCGTGGCTCGAGGTCGGCGTCCGGCAAGGTCTCCAGGAATTCGAGCTCCTCGGCGAAGCCGAGCATGGCCCACGCAAGGCCGCGGGTCCACGTGGTGAAGGGGGAGTAGCCCTGCTGCGTGCTCGGGCCCGCGATACGTGCCGTTGACGGGATTGAAGAGGCTTTCGTGCGCGACGCGTCCGCGCACGTCGAATCGATCGCGGCCGCGGCCGAAGTACACGTTGTACTGCGCAGTCGCGCGCGCGTGCTGGATCAACCGGTCGAGCAGGTTGATCGACGCGTCCTGTTCTTCCGAGAGCGGCTGACCCAGGACGAACCCGAGAGCCAGCGACCGCAGCGATCGGATCGTATCCACGAACAGCGAATGCGGACCGTTGAACGAGTGGATGAACCCGCCGTCAGGCAACGGCGTCCATCGCCGAGCCTGCACCGCGCCGCTGACCTTGAGCGCCAGCTCGTAGCAGGCGACTTCCCATGCGCCGGCCTCGAGGCGGCCCTCACGAGCGAGACGCCACAGCGTGCCGTAGGTGCTCACGTTGTTGAATCCGTGGTCGTGTACGCCCATGTGCGTCAGGTGCGGCGCCATCCGCTCCATCGTCTGTCGGCGCCCGCGCTCGAGAAACGTGCGATCGTCGGTGGCGTCGAACTGCAGCAGCGCGGACCCGAACTGAAACCCTTGCGTCCACTCCGTCCAGCCGCGCGCCTGATATTTGCCCTTCACGGTGAAGACCGGCGCGCCTCGATCGGGAGTCCACGTTCGTTCGATGGACTCGATCTTTCCGGCCGACAGCGAGAAGAGGGTCGTGACGGCGGGCAGGAGATCCCGCGGCGAACGTGGTGTGTTCGGAAGAATCATGGCTTGGATGACGGGTCGCTCAACCGCCAATACGCTACCATCACCTCGCCGGAGTGCACATGAGAGTTTCCTACGACGAGCTCGTCTCGGTGCTGGTGGGGGCGTTGACGAAGCTCGGCATGGAGCCAACGCGGGCGGATCGATGCGCGCGGCTCTTCGCCGACACCGATCGGGACGGCGTCTACTCGCACGGGCTCAACCGCTTTCCTCGGTTCGTCCGGATGATTCGCAGCGGCGTGGTGGATGTCCGGGCGCAGGCCGTGCCCGTTGACGCGCATCACGGCTTCGAGCGTTGGAACGGACAGGGCGGCCCCGGCAACCTCAACGCGCTGGCGTGTATGCAACGGGCGATCGATCTGACGGCCGACCATGGCGTCGCCTGTGTAGGGCTGTCGAACACCAACCATTGGATGCGCGGTGGCAGCTACGGCTGGCAGGCGGCTGACGCCGGCGTGATTGGCGTGTGCTGGACGAACACGTTGCCGAACATGCCGCCGTGGGGCGCCTCGGAGCCGCGCATCGGCAACAACCCGCTGATCGTCGCGATTCCCCATCCACCCGCGCACGTCGTCCTGGACATGGCGATGTCGCAGTTCTCGGTCGGCGCGCTGGCCTCGTATCGCTCGCGCTCGGAGCGCCTGCCGGTGCCCGGCGGCTACGACGTGAGCGGACAGCTCACCGACGATCCGGCCGCGCTCGAGGAATCGAGACGGCTGTTGCCGATCGGGTTCTGGAAGGGATCCGGTCTGTCGCTCGTGCTCGACATGGCCGCGGCGCTGCTGTCAGGCGGCCTGGCCACGTTTCAGATCTCCCACGAGCCGGAACGCGAGACCAGCCTGTCGCAGGTGTTCATCGCGATCAGGCTGCCCTCCGATCCGGCCGCGAGCGCACACCTGATCGATGGCGTGCTCGACTACACCCGGCGTCCGTCGCCAGCGGGGGAGCGCGCGCGGTACCCGGGGAGCGGACGCTTCAGACACGCGCGCGCAACCTCGAGGAAGGCATTCCGGTGGACGAAACGGTGTGGGAAACGGTACTGAAGCTGTGGTGCTAAGGGTGCTGAAGGTGCTGGGTGCTAATGGTGCTGGTGCTGGGGGTGCTGGCGGTGCTGGGGGTGCTGGGGGTGCTGGGGGTGCGGCAGTTTTAGGCTTGCGGCGAGGATCGCTTCGAGCACGAGCACGCCCGCGAGCACGAGGAGCGATGTTTCGTACGCGCCTGTCGCATCGCGCAGCCAGCCGATGATCGTCGGCCCGAGTGCGCCGCCAAGGTTGCCGATCGCGTTGATGAGACCAATGCCGGCAGCGGCGGCCGTGCCGCCAAGAAAAATTGGCGGAATGGCCCAGAACACGCTCACGACCGATCGCTGACCAATCTGCGAGAGCGTGAAGCTGAGCACGAGCAGCACCACGTTGTGGCCGAAGGCGGCCGCCAGCACGAGACCGATCGCGGCGACCAGAGCGCAACTTGCGACGTGCCACTTGCGCTCGCCGGTCCGATCCGAGTGCCGGCCGATCAGCACCATCGCGATCAACGCCGCCACGAACGGCACCATCGTCATCGCGCTGAGGGCGAAGCCGCTGGCGCCGGAGGCGTCGCGAAGAATCTTCGGCAGCCACAGAAAAATCCCGTACGTGACGATCGTGTTCAGGAAGTACACGGTGGTCAGCTGCCACACTCGAGGCGCGAAAAGCGTCCGCAGCAGCGACCCTTCGTGATGGGCCACGCGCTCCGCCTGTTCACGGCGGAGCGTCGCGACCAGCCACGCGCGCTGATCCGGCGGCAGCCAGTCCGCCTGCTCGGGCGTGTCGGTCAGCACGCGGAGCGCAAGAACCCCGAGCACGACCGCCGGCAGGCCTTCGCCCACGAACAACCATTGCCAGCCGCGCAGCCCGCCCCACCCATGCAGCTGCAACAGCGCTTCGGAGACAGGAGCGCCCACGATCACCGCGATTGGTGCGGCCATCATGAACAGGGCGCCCGTGCGAGCGCGATCGGCGGCCGGTATCCACAACGTCAGGTAGAGCACCATGCCAGGGAAGAATCCCGCCTCGGCAATCCCGAGCAGGACACGCGCGATGTAGAAGGACGTCGTGTCGGTGACGAACATCATCCCCATCGACACGAGTCCCCACACAATCAGGATGCGCGCGATCCAGCGTCGCGCGCCGACGCGCGCGAGGATCAGATTGCTCGGGATCTCGAACGTGCAGTACCCGAGGAAGAACAGGCCGGCGCCGATGCCATACGCCGTCGCGCTCAGCCCGAGGTCGCGCTGCAGCGCGGTCGCGGCGAAGCCGATGTTCACGCGATCGATGTACGCGACGACGTAGCAGACGAAGGCGAAGGGAATGAGCCGTCGCGCGACGCGATCGATGACGGCACGGTGCAGGTCGGCGGCATCGTCCGTCGCAGAAGGCATCTGGAGTTCCGAGCGCGTCACGATAGCATAGAGGCACCCAATGGCCACCGCTCCTCACGACCTCCGCTCGCGCCTGACGGGCGCCATCGCGTTTCCGGTAACGCCGTTCCGGACCGATCTGGCGCTCGATGAAGCCGGCCTTCGCGCCAACCTTCGGGTCGTCCTCGACCATCCTCCGGCGGCAATTGTCGCGGCCGGCGGCACGGGCGAGCTCTACTCGTTGACACCTGCGGAACACCTCGACGTCGTGCGCATCGCGGTCGAGGAATCCGCGGGACGCGTGCCGGTGATTGCTGGTGTCGGCTTCAACGCCGCGCTCGGGACGGCGCTGGCGTCACAGGCGGCGGCCGCGGGAGCTGATGGCCTGCTCGTGTTTCCGCCCTACTATCCGAACGCGGACGAGGACGGTCTGCTGGACTATTACCGGCGCATCGCGTCCGCAACCGCCCTCGGCGTGCTGATCTACAGTCGCGACTGGTTTCATCCTGGTCCTGCCTTCGTCGAGCAGCTCGCGGCAATACCCACGCTGATTGGATGGAAGGATGGCCAGGGGGACGTCCGCCGGCTGCAGATCCTGATGCACGCGGTTGCCGATCGCCTGCGTTGGATCGGCGGTGCCGGTGACGATCTCGTGCCGGCCTACTACGCGGCAGGGATCCGCGCCTACACCTCCAGCGTGTCGAATCTCGCGCCGCGGCTCTCGCTGGCGCTGCACGACCGGGCGACGGTCGGCGACGTGCCCGGCGTTGCGTCCGCTCATGGAACTTGTTGTGCCGCTGTACGCGTTTCGAGCGCGGCGCCGAGGGTACGAGGTGAGCGTGATGAAAGCCCTGATGGACTTGCTCGGTCTCGCTGGCGGGCCCGTTCGTCCACCACTGTCGAACGTGCGCCCAGACGAGATGGCGCGGCTGCGCGATCTGGCGGAGGCGCTTCGCCCGTGGAACGCGCCGCGCTGACGAGACGGTCGCTAGCCGCGCGTCGGGTTTCACCGGTTGATGGGATTTTGCCGAGGCGTATATGGCTTCGACGAGCGCGACGCTCTTGCGACCTTCGCGGCCGTCGCACGCCGGCCGCGTCTTGTGCTCGATCGCGCGGAGGAAGTCCTCGATCACCCGCGCGTGAGCGCTCGCGTCGGACACGATGGGGGAGGCGGCGCTGGCGGTCGTGTCGGTCGATGCGGCGGGGCGATCGAGTTCCGCTGGGACCGCGCGAAGATCGAGGCCCACGAGCTTGTCGTGCTCGAGGATCAACGTGCCTTCTGAGCCCGTGACCTCGAGACGCCGCTGGTATCCCGGGTAGATCGACGTTCCTGCTTCGATCGTCCCGAGGGCACCGCTCTCGAACTCGAGGACGGCGGTCAGCGTGTCCTCGACCTCGATGCGGTGCAGCCGTGTGGCGGCGGCGCCGTACACGCGCGTTACCGGACCGAACATCCACTGCATCAGATCGAGTGTGTGGATCGCCTGATTCATCAGTGCGCCGCCGCCGTCGAGCGCCGGCGTGCCACGCCATCGCGAGCCCGTGTAGTACTCGGGCACTCTGTACCATTTCACGCGCCCGGAGATCATGACGGGCGACCCGAGCTGGCCCTCGTCGATGGTGCGCTTCATGTCGCGCACCGATGGCCGCAGCCGATCTTGGAAGAACACGCCCAGCCTGACGTTCGCCGCGTCGGCCGCGGCGATCAGCGCGTCGGCGCGCGCGGTCGTCACCTCGAGCGGCTTTTCGACCAGGACGTGCAGGCCGCGGCGCGCGGCGGCCATGCCCTGCTCGCCGTGAAGTCCCGACGGGCTGCCGATGGCCACCATGTCCATCGGCCGATGCGCGAGAAACTGCTCGAAGTCGTCGTAGGCGACGGCACCGTGCTCCCGCGCGAGGCGCACGGTTTTGTCGCGATTTGCACCAACGACCGCGGCAATCTGAACGCCGGGGACGCTCCGCGCCGCCCGCATGTGTGTGTCGGTGATGCCGCCCGCGCCGATAAAGCCGACATGCATGGGGGGATTCTACCGGCTGTTGCGGGAGACGATCGAGATTCACGTGGATGAAGCGAGGAATCGCCGACCGAGGCTGGTCCCTGCCAAAGATAATCGTACCGGCCGTAACTCTTCAGCAATCAGGATAGATTTGCGCTTTACACGTGACGCTCAGGTAGATTATCTTCTGAAGCACCGATGCCGAAGCGCGCCAACCCGCCGATGCAGGGGGAGCTCCTGCAGGGCACCCTCGACCTCCTCGTCCTTCGAACGCTCGTCCTCGGGCCGGCGCACGGGCACACGATCGCGCACGCCATCGCGCACCAGTCCGAGGACGTGCTGCAGGTCGAGCACGGCTCGCTCTATCCGGCGCTCCATCGCCTCGAGGATCGCGGCTGGATCGCGTCGTTCTGGGGCACCTCCGAGAACAACCGGCGCGCGCGGTACTACCGCCTGACGCCGAAGGGCCGGCAGCAACTGGCGCAGCAGACGACCCGCTGGGACGAAATCGTCCGCGCCATCAACCGCATCCTGCGTCCCGCGGACTAGTGACGGCCGATGAGCTGGCGACGCTTTCTTCGTCGGCGGTATTGGGACGACGAGCGCAGGCTCGAGCTCGAGTCCTATCTCGACACGGAGATCGACGAGCAGATGGCGCGCGGACTGCCAGCCGACGCCGCGCGGGCGGCGGCCTATCGAAAGCTCGGGAATCCCACCCGGATCCGCGAGGAGATCTACGAGATGAACACGATCGGGCTGCTCGAGACCATCTGGCAGGATCTGCGGTACGGCGCGCGCCTCCTGCGGCTCAACCCCACCTTCGCGATTGTCGCGATCCTGACGCTCGCGCTTGGCACGGGCGCGAACGCGGCCATCTTCCAGCTGGTCGACGCGGTGCGCCTGCGGATGCTTCCGGTCAAGGACGCGCAACAGCTGGTCGAGATCAACATCGACACGAACGGGAAAGGGCGGACGGGCCGTTTCATCAGCCGGCGCCCGCTCATGACCGAGCCGTTGTGGCGCGCCGTGCGCGAGCGCCAGCAGGCCTTCTCGGAAATGCTCGCCTGGGGCACCGTGACGTTCGACCTGGCCAGCAGCGGTGAGTCTCGACCCGCACAGGGGATCTGGGTCAGCGGCGATTTCTTTCAGACGCTTGGCGTGCCGGCGCACATCGGCCGCGTGCTGACGCCTGCCGACGATCGCAAAGGCTGCCCGGCACCCGGCGTCGTGCTGAGCCACGCGTTCTGGCAGAAGCAATACAGCGGCGATCCGTCGGTCGTCGGGCGGGCCATCGTGCTCGACGGCCACCCCTTCGACATCGTCGGCGTGGCGCAGGCCGGCTTCTTCGGCGTCGACGTCGGACGAACCTTCGACGTTGCCGCGCCCATCTGCGCCGAGCCACTCACCCGCGGCGCCCGCAGCGGAATCGACAAACGGGACGTGTGGTTCCTCGACGTGCTCGGCCGTCTCAGAGAGGGCTGGACGACGGAACGGGCGGAGGCCCAGCTCCAGTCGATCTCTCCGTCGCTCTTCCAGGCGACGGCGCCGACCACCTTGACGCCTGCCGACACGACGAGTTACCTCGCGTTCAAATTGATTGCCCGATCCGCCCAGACCGGCGTGTCGTCGGTTCGCGGCGCCTACTCGACTCCGCTCTGGGTCCTGCTCGGAGTCACGGCCGTGGTCCTGTTGATTGCCTGCGCGAACCTGGCGAACCTGATGTTCGCGCGCGCGGCGGCGCGGTCGCGCGAGGTCGCGATCCGGCTGGCGATCGGCGCGTCGCGGCCGCGACTCGTCCGGCAGATGCTCTGCGAGAGCCTCCTCCTGGCGGCGCTTGGATCGACAGGCGGGTGGTTTCTCTCGCAGTGGTTCAGCCGCGGGCTCGTGGCATTCCTCAACACCGACAGCTCCAGCCGCGTGTTCGTGGATCTCGCGCCGGGCTGGCGGGTGTTCGCTTTCATGTCGCGTGCTGACCGGCCTGGCGTGTGTGCTGTTCGGGCTGACGCCTGCCCTTCGCGTCACGCACACGAGCCCGGGCGACACGATGAAAGCCGGTGCGCGCGGGACGAGCGATGGCCCGTGAAGGCGTGATCATCCGCCGCGGTCTCGTCGTGCTTCAGGTCGCGCTGTCGCTGGTGCTCGTCGTGGGCGCCCTGCTGCTTGGCGGAACGCTTCGCAAGCTGACGACGCTCGATCCCGGCTTCGTCTCTTCCGGTGTCTTGATGGCCAGCCTCGACCTGCGGCACGCGGGCATTCCGCCAGAACGCCAGACCGTGCTCGTCAGTCAGATCATGGAGCGCGTTCGGGCAATCCCCGGCGTCCGCTCTGCCGCGCAGGCGTTTCTCACGCCGGTCAACGGCGGCACCTGGAACAACAACGTCGTCGTCGATGGCACGGTCGCGGGTCTCTCCAATTTCAACAGCGTCGGCCGCGGATTCTTCCGGACGTTGGGAACGCCGGTCGTCGCCGGCCGTGACTTCGACGATCACGATGACAAGGCCTCCGCACGCGTGGCAATCGTCAACGAAGCCTTCGCGCGGAAGTTCCTCAAGGGCCGCAACCCGGTCGGCCAGACGTTTCAAATCGAAGAAGCGCCCGGCGTCGCGCGGCCTCATTTCCACATCGTCGGGGTGGTCAAGGACACCAAGTACAGCGATCTGCGCGAACCGTTTGGTCCGATCGCATATGTCTCGCTTGATCAGGATGCGGATCCCAGCCCGTTTCCCCAGATCGTCGTGTCGTCGGACTTGCCGCTCGCGAGCATGTCGTCAGCCGTCACGCAGATCGTCTCGCAGAGCAACCCCAACATCCTGCTGCAGTACCAGACGATGACGGCGCAGTTGCGCGAGTCGCTGCTCAGCGAACGTCTGATGGCAACGCTGTCGGGATTCTTTGCAGGTCTGGCCGCGCTGATTGCCGCCATCGGGCTTTACGGCGTGATGTCGTACATGGTCGCGCGACGTCGGGTGGAAATCGGCATCCGCATGGCCCTCGGGGCCGATCACGGGGCCGTGCTGCGGCTGGTGATGCGCGAAGCAGCTGTACTGCTCCTTCTCGGAGTGCTCGTCGGCGGACTGCTTGCCGGCTATGCCGCACGACTCGCGTCGACGCTGCTGTACGAGCTCAAGCCCTGGGATCCGGCAAGCTACGGCGTCGCCTTCGCGACCATGGCGCTGGTCAGCATCCTCGCGAGTTGGCTGCCCGCCCGGCGCGCCGCGCGCCTCCCGCCAACGGTCGCGCTGCGCAGCGAGTAGAAACGAGCGATCTGGACGTCACGCGTGCTGACCGACCTGGACGCTCGCTAGTGGTCGCGGATCAGGAGTGCACGCCAGGCGCTTCGTGCCCGGTGCGGGCGACGTACTCGACGTACGATCCCGGGTAGGCGTGCGGCTGCGCCTCGGTGCCGGTCTCTCCGCCAAGTTCGAGCACGCGATTGCTCAGCCCTCGCAGGAACGCCCGGTCGTGCGAGACGAACAGCATCGTGCCCTTCGAAGTCGCTCAACGCCTCGAGCAGCATTTCCTTGGTGGCGAGATCGAGGTGATTGGTGGGCTCGTCGAGGACAAGGAAGTTCGGGGGCTCGAGCAGCATCCGGGCCATGACGAGGCGTGTCTTCTCGCCGCCCGAGAGCGCGCGGACTTTCTTGTCGACGTCATCGCCTGAAAACTGAAACGCGCCGGCGAGGTTGCGGAGCACGCCGATCGATTCGGCGGGGAAGTCCTTCTGGAGCTGCTCCTCAATCGAGAGCTCGGGGTCGAGGAGGTCGAGCGACTGCTGCGCGAAATATCCCAGCTTCAGGCTTGCGCCCAGCTGCACCGATCCGCTGTCGGGCTGCAGCGCGCCCGCGACCATCTTCAGCAGCGTCGATTTGCCGGCGCCGTTCTTCCCCATCACGCACCAGCGCTCGCCGCGTCTGATGGTCAGGTTCAGGCCGTCGTGCACGAGCCGCCGGCCGTAGCGCTTGGTGACGGCCTCCAGCGTCGCGACCTGATCCCCGGATCGCGGCGGCGTGCGGAAATCGAACTTCACGACGCGCCGTTTCTTCGGCAGTTCGACGCGCTCGATCTTCTCGAGCGCCTTCACCCGGCTCTGGACCTGCGCGGCCTTGGCGGCGTGTGCGGCGAACCGCTCGATGAAGCGCTGTTCCTTTGCCAGCATCGCCTGCTGACGGGCGTAGGCCGCTTCGCGATTCGCCTCGCGGATCGCGCGTTCGCGCTCGTAGAAATCGTAATTGCCCGAGTAGGTCGTGATCTCCCCGCCGTCGATCTCCGCAATCCTGGTCACGATGCGGTTCATGAACTCGCGGTCGTGCGAGGTCATCAGGAGCGCGCCAGGGAGCGACTGCAGGAACTCTTCGAGCCAGATGATCGATTCGATGTCCAGATGGTTCGTCGGCTCGTCCATCAACAGGACGTCAGGGCGGCCGAGCAGGACCCGCGCCATGGCGACGCGCATCTTCCAGCCGCCCGAGAGGGCTCCGACGTCCCCGTCGATAAGCTCATCGTCGAAGCCGAGCCCGTGCAGGACCTCGCGGGCCTGCGCTTCGAGGGCGTAGCCGCCAAGGTGCTCGTACTCCTCCTGCACGTGCCCGAAGCGCTCGAGGATGCGGTCCATGTCGTCCGCGCGATCGGGGTCGGCCATCGCGGCGTTCAGTTCCTCGAGCTCGTGATGGAGCAGGCCGACGCGGCCGCTGCCGGCGATCGTCTCGTCCAGCACCGAGCGGCCGGACATCTCCTCGACGTCCTGACGGAAGTATCCGATGCTCAGTTTTTTCGGCACTGAGACCTCGCCGTCGTCGGGCGCCTCTTCACCGACGATCATCCGGAACAGCGTCGTCTTGCCGGATCCGTTCGGCCCGACGAGGCCGACCTTCTCGCCCGGGTTCAGCTGGAACGAGGCGTCGACGAAGAGGACCTGGCGGCCGTACTGCTTGCTGATGCGAGTAAAAGAGACCATGCGAACCTAGGAGCGTAGCACGTCGGGCCGCGCCGGAACGCGCTTTGCGATCGCCGGGGCATGGCCGACGAGACAGTTGCGGACGACACGGGTGAGCTTTCCGATGGAGAGAAGCGCGCCAACCTCGTACGTCTCGCCTTCGACAACGACGCGAGCAAACTGGATCGCTTCGTCCAGCTCATCAAAGATGCCATTCCCGAGCACACGGGTGTCGTGGTACGCGGCAGCGCCGTCACCGGTGAGCGCTGGAAGGATGGCGCCGGCTTCGACGCGGATGGGCCGGGAACCAGCGACCTGGATCTGACGCTCGTCGGCGATCGCGTAATCAGTCTGTTCAATGCGACGGGATTCTTCGTGCCGGGTATCCACTCGAGGCCGTTGAGCGATGACGATCCGGATATCGCGCCGGACCTGGTGCCGCTGCGGCAGCAGTTGATCCGGATGGTGCGCCGGCCCGTGAACATTCAGGCCACTCGCGACTTCGTGATGTATCTGCGAGGCGAGTTGCTCGGGCAGCCGTACCTCACGCTGGTCGACAAGCCGGATGAGCCGTGATTCTCCGGATCCTCACGTACAACATCCAGCGCGGTGGTGTGGGCCGCGAGCGGGCGCTCCAGAGGGTGATCCTGCGGTGCCGTCCCGATCTCGTCGTCTTTCAGGAGGCGACGCGGCCGGCCGTCATCGAGCAGCTCGCCGCGGGAACTGGCATGCCCAATATGGCCGCGGCCCCGCGCCAGTCGCTCGCGTTCATGTCCAGGATTCCGGTGGATCACTACGAATGGCATCGTCCCCGGTTCTCGCGCCACGCGTTCCTGGAGATCGGCTTCACGGAGATGTCGTTCAGGGTCTTCGGCGTGCACCTCAGCGCGGTGCACGCGGCGTGGACCGAACGGCGTCGCGCCTTCGAGTTGCGGGCGCTGTTGAAAAGCATTGCCAGGCACCAGAGCGGGTTTCACGCGCTCGCCGGCGACTTCAACACGCTTGCGCCTGGCGAGTTGCTCGACGTCACGCGGCTGCCGCGACGGCTCCGCGCGCTGGTGTGGATCAGCGGCGGCCGCGTGCGCTTCCGTACGATCCAGCTCGTGCTCGATGCCGGTTATGCGGACACGTTTCGAGCGTTGCATCCCGGCAAGCCTGGCCTGACGTTTCCGACGTGGGAGCCGCACGTACGCCTCGACTACGCGTTCGTGCCGACCGGTCATCTCGAGCGCGTGAAGTCCTGCGAGGTGATCACGGGTCCCGACGCGCGCGAGGCGTCGGATCACTTTCCGATGCTTACGGAGATCGAAGTACGGCGCTAGCGATACCCTGAGTCCCGCGCCGATCGCCAGCCTGCGGCCAATCCCGTGCTGTAGAACAGCTCTGTATTAATTCGGTCGATCCACCGCGATCCGCCGGGCGCCGTCAGTTGTCGGCGATCTTCTTGACGATGGCTTGGGCGGTCGGGAGGCTGACGGTGCAGGTGGGATCGTCCAAACGGCACTGCGCGACGGTCAGACCGCAGCCGCACGTGCAATGCTCGGAGTTCAGCTGCTGCAGCGCGAGCGCCTTCTTTTCTGGTGAGAGCGGCGCGAGGTCCATGCCGGGAATCTTGTTCGCCTGCGCGGCGTTTTCCAGGCGGACCTTGTCTTCGTCGTCCACGAGCTCGACGCGGGCGTCGACGTCCAGCCCCGCGAGCGACCGCGTTTCGATCTCGGTCAGCGACGGATTCAGCATGCCGACATGCTTCTGCGCGATGCGTCCGTCCCGATCGATCAGGAACGACGTCGGCAGCGCGTAGACGTTCGGAAAGAGCTTCTCGATCTCGGGCGTGCTCATCACCACCGGATAGTTGATGCCGCGGGCTTCCGCGAAGCGCGCCACCGGATCGGCGGAGCCCGAGTCCTGCGAGATGCCGATGATCTGGAGCTGGTCGCCGTACTTCTTCTGAAGCGCGATCAGCGCTGGAATCTCCTCGCGGCACGGCGGACACCATGTCGCCCAGAAATTCACGAGAATCACCTTGTTCTTGATGTCGCCGGTGGAGATGCGGCGACCCGAGAGGTCGGAGGCCGTGAACGGCGGCACGGCGGTGCGCTCCCGAAGGAACTTGACCGTCGTCCCCGCCGCGCTGGCGTGCGTGAGGTCGTGCTCGACCCGACGCGTGTACCGGACCATGGCGGTCACGGCGAGGACCGCCACCACCAGGGCGAGAACGGCGAGCAGCAGGCGGCGCGTCGACATGTATAAGATGAATTATGACGTACGGGACCTACTCGGCGGGACAGGCATTGGCTGGACGGGTCCGGGCCCGCTTTGCGCGGGATCTCGACGCGGGCCGTCAGGCCGGTGTGGTCAACCTGGCGCCGCTGCCCCCGGTGGAGGCGATCGACGCGATCATCGACGCCGCGTTCTGGACCAGCTTGCGCCGCGAGGAAGTCTACGTGCCGAAGATTTCGCTGGCCCTGCTTCCAAAAGAAGCGACCTCGCGCGCGCTCGTGTTCGAACGTCCGCTGCCGCTCGTGCCGGCCGCGCTCGCGCGCGTGGCTCCGGCGGTGGAGCGTCCAGGGATCCATCTGGGAGCGTGGCAGGAGGGTGACGGCGTCTGGGTGTGGGGCACCACACGCGTTCTTCCGAGGTACTGCCTCGTCCTCGAAGTGGCCGCGCCCGGACTGCTCGTCGTCAAACAGCAGCGCGGCGGAGAGCAGACGAAGTACGGCAACGTCGCTGTGCTGGAAGGAGAGCAGGTCAAGTTCGTCGACGAGAATGCCTCGAGCCTGCCGGATTGTCCGTCGCTGCTGACCTCGCTGCTTGGCTTCGACGCGCCGGCATCGTGGGGTGACTCGCTCAACGTGCTCGTCCAGCTCGCGGTCTCGATGCGGGCGCACGGCCGCGGCGGCCTGCTGCTGGTCGTGCCGGCCGGGACGACCGCGTGGCGCGATTCGATCGTCTCGCCGATTCTGTACGAGCAATCACCGCCCTTTTCGGGCCTCGCGGAGCTGATGCGTCAGAACCTCGACAATCGGGAAGATCACGGATGGCAGGACGATCTGGGTCGGAACGTCGAGATGATCGCCGGCCTGACCGCGGTGGACGGCGCGACGCTGCTCACCGACAGCTACCACCTCCTCGCGTTCGGCGCCAAGATTGCCCGCCGGCGCGGCTCGCCACCGGTCGAGCAGGTCACCGTCACCGAGCCCATCGAAGGCGGCGAGCCGTCCATCGTCCACCCCACGGAGCTTGGCGGGACCCGGCACCTGTCCGCCGCGCAGTTCGTCTACGATCAGCGCAACGCCGTTGCCCTCGTGGCGTCGCAGGACGGCCGCTTCACGATCTTCGCGTGGTCGCCCTGCGAAGACATGGTGCACGCGCACCGCGTCGAGACGCTCTTGCTGTGAATGACAGCAATGTCCGATGTTCAATGCTGAATGTTCAACTGCATGCTTCTGACATTGAACATTGAGACATTCAACATTGAGCATTACGTCAGCTGTCCCACTTATTGATAATCGTCTCTCTCAGATCGAAGCCGAACGCACGCTCGCTGACGACGACGATCGGTGGGCCCTGGAGGCGTTTGTAGACGGCGCGACGCATGGTGCGCGCGATGTTGTGGACGAGCGATCGGAAGCGCTCGGTCGTGTACTTGTCGTAGACGGTGCGTCCCTGGTCGTCGGGAGCGAAGCGCGTAGGGTCGAGCGCGCGCTGATCGAACAGCCTGACGAGATCCTCCGGGCTGGCCTGCCGTTCGACGATTTCGCCGACGACCGGCGAGACGACCGGGTAGTCGAACGGATCGTATTGCCCGGCCGCGAGCTCGGCGGAGGGCGTGATCCGGAACGTGTCTTCCGGAATCATCTCGGCGCCATGCCGATCGTTCACGTGGCGAGCCAGGCGGTACACGTCCATCTTCGACAGATCGCCAATCAACGAGATCCCGCCGCACATGTCGCCGTAGAGCGTGGCGTAGCCGAGCGCGATCTCGGTTTCGTTGCCGCACGAAATCAGCAGCGCGCCGGTGTCGTTCGACTCGGCCATCATCAGCAGCCCGCGAATGCGGGCGTGAAGGTTCTCGCGCGTCAGGTTCTGCGTGATTGGATGGGCGTGCGCCTCGAACACCTGGCGCACGTTCTCGTCGATGTCCTGGATGGGAATTACGCCGTAGCGGACCCCGAAGGCGGAGGCCAGACGACAGGCGATCGACCGGGTGGTCTCGCTGTTGAATTGCGACGGCAAGTTGTAGGCGGAGACACGATCCGCACCCAGCGCGTCGACGGCAATGGCCAGGGCCAGCGCGGAGTCGATCCCGCCCGAGACCGCGACGATCGCGCGCGTGAAGCCCGTCTTGCGCATGTAGTCGCGGAGAGCCATCACCAGCGCGTCGTACATCTCGCGCTCGCGGTCGATGGCGGGCAGCTGGAGCGCAGGCAGGGCAGCCGACTCCGGACCGACGTCGACAAGCATCAGCTCCTCGGCGAACCGGCGCCCGATCGCGATCAGCCGTCCGCTCGCGTCGTACACGAGGCTCTCGCCGTCGAACGGGATGATGTTCTTGCCGTTGTCGGCGGCGCCGACGGTGTTCACGTACACGATCGGCCTCCCGAGGCGGCTGATGTGCGCGCGGATCAGCCGATCGCGGATGTGCCGCTTTCCCGGATAGAACGGTGACGCATTGAGGTTCAGCAGGACGCTCGCGCCCTTGTCGCTGAGCTCAGCGAGCGGCTTGACGTCGTAGAAGTCGTCCCACATGTCCTCGCAGATCGAGACGCCCAGCCGCAGCGAGTCGCGCCCGGCGGCTACGTCGACCGGGTCGCGCCGATTGCCCGGCGTGAAGTACCGCTTGTCGTCGAAGTACCGGTAGTTCGGGAGCAGCGATTTGCGCGCGCGCTGGAGGACCCGGCCGTCGCGAACGACGGCGGCCGCGTTGTACTTCCGGCTCGTGCCGGTGTCGTTCTTCGCGGACGTGTCGACGTCCACGAATCCGACGACTGCCGTGATGCCCCGCGCGGCCCCGGCAATTGCCTGCATCGCGCGCTCGTTCGCCTCGAGGAATTCAGCGTCCTCGACGAGGTCGCCGATGCAGTAGCCCGGCAACGCCATCTCCGGCGTGACGACGAGCTCCGCCTTCTGGGCCGACGCGTCGCGGACCGCGTCGAGGATCCGTGCCGTATTGCCCGAGATGTCGCCGCTGATCGGATTGATTTGAGCGAGGGCGATGCGCATGCCGTCTATCGCATGGTAACAAAGCGCGGGCGATGTGGCAGAACCGTGGCGCCCGGTCCGACGTCGGTGGGTGACACTGTCCTCAGTACCGCAGCGCAACCGTTCGCGCGCGGCGTAGATTGTGGACGATTTGCTCGATTCCACAGGCACTCGCCTTGCACAGCGGGCCGCTCATGCCACACTCGAAACGATTGAGCCGCCGCGCGGTACTCGGCCGGATCGCCGCTGTGGGCGCGGCGATGACCGCGGGCTGCGGCTCGTCGTCGCCGACGAGTCCCACCACGGATGCATCATCAGCACCGAGCGGAGCCGGTCTCTGTGTCGCCACGCCGTCCGAGACCGCGGGTCCATATCCCGATCGGCTCGGCATGCTTGGCAATTCGGCGTTCTTCCGTCGTGACGTGACAGAGGGCCGTCCAGGCACGCCGCTCGCGCTGACGTTGACCATCCTCAATACGGCAAGCGGCTGCACCGCCCTGGCCAACGCGAGCGTCGAGATCTGGCAGTGCGACGCGGCCGGGAACTACTCGGAGTACGCGCAGCCCGGGTACGACGGCACCGGCCAGACGTTCCTGCGCGGTCTGCAGACGAGCGATGCGGGCGGCCAGGTGACGTTCAACACCGTCTATCCCGGCTGGTACGCCGGGCGCGCCACACACATCCACGTCGAGGTGTTCGTCGGCGGCCGGTCCGTGAAGACCACGCAGGTCGCGTTTCCGGAAGATGTGACCGCGCAGGTCTACGCCCGCGGCGTCTACGCGGCGAAGGGACAGAACCCGATCCACAACGCCACCGACAACGTGTTCTCGGATGGAACCACCAACGAGCTGGCAACGGTCTCCGGCAGCGCCGCTGGCGGGTATACGGCGACGCTCACGATCGGAGTCACGATCTAGCGCTTTTCACTGCACCGGGGACGAGTCACCTCTCGTCCTTGAAGCCGTCATACGTCCGGTAGCGGACGCATTGTTCGCTTTCGGACGCCAGGGTCGTCGCCGTTCATCTGTAAACAGCTGACAACATGTCGATAGCCGCTGCACAATAGTTGAACGGACGTGTCCCTCGCACGCTGGCCGGAGGCATCCGGAAAGTTGCGCCGCGATGGAAACCGAGGGACCAAATGCTCGTCTTAAGCAATACGCACGCTGCGCGGGCAGGAGCTCGGCTTCGAGTGCGATCCGATCCTGGCCCATGAACCCTCGACAGATCTTCGGCTGGTTGTCCGTGCTGGCGGTATGTCTCGCGCCTTGCGAAGCCCTGGCGCAGTCCGCGTTGTCTGGCGACCACCTGGCCATCAAGCGGGCGGCGGGTCATATCACGATCGACGGCGATCTGTCCGACGAAGGATGGCATGGGGCGACGCGCATCGAGAAGTGGTACGAAACCCAGCCCGGCGACAACATCGAGCCGCCGGTCAAGAACGTCGGCTATCTCACCTTCGACGATCGGTTCTTTTACGCCGGGTTTGTCTTCGACGATCCGAACGTCTCCGCGATGCGCGCGCCGTATGCGGATCGTGACAATCTCGGAGACGGCTATGCCGACTACGGCGGCGTGATTATCGACAGCCGCAACAGCGGCCGGACCGGCACGCTGTTCCTGGTCACCCCCCGGAACGTGCAGTACGACGCCGTCCTGGATGATTCGTCAGGGGAGGATCAGTCGCCGGATTTCTTCTGGGACTCGGCGACGCGCATCACCGATCACGGCTGGACCCTCGAGCTGCGAATCCCGTTCTCGTCGCTGCGCTATCGGCGGCTCGACCCGCAGACGTGGGGCATTCTCCTGTATCGCAACTATCCCCGCGACCGGCACTATCAGTTCTTCTCGGCGAAGCTGCCGCGCGGCGCCAACTGCTTCATCTGCCGGTCGAACGTGCTCACTGGCCTCGAAAAGCTTCCGGCAGGCGGCCATTTGATCGTCGCGCCGTACGCGAGCGCGACGTCGAACGCGCAGCCGCGCGACGACCTCGGGTCGCCGCTCGAGAGCGATCCCGTCAAGCCGCACGCCGGCGTCGATGTGAAGTACACGCCGAACGCCGACAACGCGATTGATTTCACGATCAAGCCGGACTTCTCACAGGTCGAGGCGGACACGGCGCAGATCTCGGTGAACGAGCGTTTCGCGTTGTTCTTTCCCGAAAAGCGGCCGTTCTTCCTCGAAGGCGCCGATCTGTTTCAGACGCCGATTCAGGCGGTCTACACGCGCACGATCACCGCGCCCGACTGGGGCGCCCGGATGACGGGCCAGGAGCGGGGCGTTCGGTACACCGTCCTGGTCGCGGACGACAAAGGCGGCGGCAGCGTCATCCTGCCAGGACCCAACGGATCGGATTTGGCGACGCAGGATTTCGGCTCATTGGACGTGATCGCGCGCGTCAAGAAGGAGATTGGCCTGTCGTTCCTCGGCATGCTGTTCACGAGCCGGGACGCGCTGGGATCGGCGACCGACGCCAGCAACCGGGTGATCGGTCCGGATTTCCAGTGGCGGCCGTCAGGCACCGACTTCGTGTCGGGCCAGTACGTCTACAGCACGACACTCACCCCGGACCGGACGGATCTCGCGGACGAATGGAACGGTCAGCGCTTGAGCGGGCATGCAGCCGATCTGCAGTGGGGACACAGCACGACGCATCTTGACGCCTTTACCGAGTATCGCGACATCTCGGACGGGTTCCGCGCGAACAACGGGTTCGTGCCGCAGGTGGGGTACCGACAGATCACCGGCGGCAGCGGATGGAGCATCCATCCCAAAGGGTTTCTCTCCCGCATGCGCACGTTCATCAACATCGACCATCAGTCGGATCGCGACGGCGTCCTCATCAGCCGCGAGATCCAACCGGGCGCCGGCATGGATACCCCGATGAACGGCTTCATGCAGTTCCGCTACATCGACGACCGGATCCGCGCGGGAGACGAGCCGATCGGCCGCAAGCAATTCGGCTTCGTCGCCCAGTTCAGCCCGTCGCGGCGCCTGCCGCAGGTCGGTGTGGACGGCCGCGTCGGCCAGGAAATCGATTTCGACAACGCGCGGCCCGGCCATGGCACCACGATCAATTTCAACGCGCGGGTCGATCCCACCCAGCATCTCGAGGTCGCGCTCGTGCAGAGCGCGCGGTGGCTCAACGTGGACGACACGGCTGGAGACAGTCAGCGGCTGTTCACGGCCGGTGTCTCACGCGTAAAGGCCACCTATACGTTCACCTCGAAGCTCTTCGCCCGCGGGATCGCGCAATACGTCTACACCACACGGGATCCCTCGCTCTACATCGACGTCGTGTCGCGCCGGGCGGCCGAGTTCGGCGGCTCGGCGCTCCTGGCCTACAAGTTGAACTGGCAGTCGGTTATTTTCATTGGCTACGGTGACGATCGGGAGCTGACCGACGAGGAGCGTCTCGCACCGCTCGATCGTCAGTTCTTCGTGAAGGTCTCGTACGCCTTTCAGCGTTGATTCCTGGTGCAGGCCTTAAGCCTGCGCTACGGTGAGGCAGGCTTCAGTTACGGTCGTAGCGCAGGCCTTTGGGCCTGCACGGGGGCGTCATGACGAGCTGGCTCGAGCAGACCGCGAAGGATCTGCAGTACGGATCGAGAAGCCTGCTGAAGAATCCAGGGTTGTCAGCCTTGGCCATCCTGTCGCTCGCCACAGGCGTCATGGCCACCACCGTCATCTATAGCGTTCTCCATGCGGTCGTGCTCGATCCGTTCCCCTACAAGGACGTCGATCAGCTGATGAGCGTGCGCGTCATGGACGCCACGCAGCGCGGCTCGCGCACCTACTATTCGGTCGATCAGTTCCTCGAGATTGCCGGACGGACGTCGATCTTCGACGGCGTGATCGCGTCGACGATTAGCGATGTGCTGTGGTCGAGCGAGGGCGATCCCCAGCGTCTTCGCGGCAATCACGGGACCTTCAACACGTTCGACGTGATGGGTGTTCCGCCCTTGATTGGCCGGACGCCGAACGCCGAGGACGCCCGCCCGGGCGCGCCGCCGGTCGTCGTCCTGGGCTATCGCTTCTGGCAGCGGCAATTCGGCGGCGACCCCGGCGTGCTCGGTCGCGAGCTTCGCCTGAACGATGTCGTCCGGACGGTGATCGGCGTGATGCCGAAGCGGTTCATGTGGCGAGGCGCGGACGTCTACGTTCCGGTGACGTTCGAGCGAGGTCACCTCACGGAGAACGTGCAGTGGTCCACCTGCTGGGCCGCTTGAAACCAGGCGTGTCCGAAGCCCAGGCTGAGCGGATCTTACGCCGATCATCACGGATCTCAAGGCGCGCGAGCCGGATCAATTTCCGGACAAGTGGCGGGTCGGGCTGTTGTCGTTCAAGGAGACGTTCCCGAGCGGCATCACCAGCGATATCTGGGTCCTCTTTGGTGCCGTCGCGCTCCTTCTCGTGATCGCCTGCGCGAACGTCTCGAATCTCCTGCTCTCGAAGGCGACGGCGCGTCAGCGCGAGATGACGGTTCGGGCCGCGCTCGGCGCCAGCCGCGGACGACTCGTGCGCCAGCTCCTGACCGAGAGCCTGATCCTCGCGCTCGTGGCCGGCGCGGTTGGCGTGCTCCTCGCCTATGGCGGTCTGCCCGCCATCCTTGCGCTGGTGCCACCGGGGACGATTCCCGACGAGTCCGAGATCGCGCTGAACACGCCTGTCCTGATCTTCACGCTTGGCCTCTCGATCTGACGAGCGTTCTGTGCGGTTTGGCGCCCGCGCTGCACAGCTCAGGCCGCGATGTCGCGCAATCGATGCGCGAAGCGGGCGCGGTCTTGCCGGCACCTCGAGCCAGGCGATTCTCCGCAAGGGACTCGTCGTCGCTGAAGTTGCGCTCTCGCTGATGCTTCTCGCGGGCTCGAGTCTGCTCGTTCGGACCTTCGTCACGATCCAGAACGTGGATCTCGGCGTGCCGCCGAATCAGATTCTGACCATGCGCGTCCCGCTGGCGGCGTCGCGCTATCCCGACGCCGCGCACCGCGTTCAGTTCTTCCGGGAGCTGACGCAGAAGGTGAGCGCCGTGCCCGGTGTGGCGGCTGTCGGTCTCAACACAGGTCTTCACCCGTTCGGCAACATGAGAGCGCCGGTTGACATTGCCGGCGCGGCGCCACGCGCGGACCTTGTGCAGATCCATCATGTTGACGACGGCTACGTCAGCGCGCTCGGAATTCGACTCGTGTCCGGCCGGTTCCTGACCGGCACGACGTGAACAGCGCGCAGCACGTCATGCTCGTCAACGAACGGTTCGTCAAGAACCGCCTCGACGGACGATCCCCGCTCGGTCAGATCGTCCGCGTGCCCAGGCTCCGGCGGCCGCCGTTCGCGCTCAGTGACGATGCGTTCCAAATAGTCGGCGTCGTGAGGGACACGTTCAACCAGGGGCTCGCGAATCCCGTCATTCCCGAAGTCTATCTGCCGTCACCGTCGCCGGCGTTGGCAACATCCTCGTGGTTCGGGCGCAGGGAGATCCGGCGGCGATTACGCGTACGGTCGTGAGCCAGGTGTATGCGATCGATCGGAATCAGCCCGTCGCGTCCGTTCAGACGCTCGATGCGCTGCTCAAGACCGATGATACGCGACGCCGCGATTCAACCTCGCGCTGCTCGGTGCGTTTGCCGTGCTCGGCGTCGTGCTCGCGATCGTCGGCGTCTACGGTGTGATGTCGAGCGCGGTCGCGCAGCAGACACCCGAGATTGGCGTCCGCATGGCGCTCGGCGCCAGCGGCGCCGACATCCTGCGGATGGTGGTCGGTCGGGGGTCGCGTCTGCTGCTGATTGGGATGGCGTTGGGCCTGCTCGGCAGCGTCGGAGCGGCGCGATTCCTGGCGCGGCAGGTCTGGAACGTGCCAGCCTTCGATCCGCTGGCGTTCGCGATTGTCTCGTTGGTGCTGTTCGTGGCGGGGCTTCAGGCCTGCTTCTGGCCGGCGCGCCGGGCATCGCGATCGATCCGCTCATCGCGCTCCGGCAGGATTAGGCGCGAGCGCGGCGCGCGATGTTGCGCGTTCCCGCAGGCTGCGCCAGACGCGCATGACGGCACCCCTCACATGGCCCGCCACCGTGCAGCGGGGGATGCCGATGACGCGGCCCAGCAGCTGCGCCGACGCGATCGGCGGATCCGTCCACCAATGCGAGTCGCCGCGAGTAATGAGGTGGACGACACCGTTGTCGACGGCGCTCCGCACGACTCGATGGGCGATCAGGCGGCCACCGGCGTCGTAGAGGATCACGTCGCCCGGCTGAATCCGATCCGCGGTCGCATGTTCGATGCGAAGCACGTCGCCAGGCTCGACCGACGGCAGCATGCTGCGTCCCGTCGCGCGCAGGCACACGGTCCGTAGCGGCGAAGCGCGTCAGCGAGCAGCGCGGGTGCCGCACCGGCCACGACAGCGGATTGTTCGCGCGTCATGCCAGGCCTACGAGTTCTTCTTGACGGACTTGCAGCCACCCTCGTCGGGTTGATCTTGCCGCACGCGAGCGCCATGGTTTCGAAGACCTGCTCGCGCGCGAACGAGGGCTTTTGATACGGCCGTTTGCCCGCCTGCGTCGGCTGCTCCTCGTCCCGCCTGTCCGGACCTCGTCTCTCTCCGCTCATGCGAACACTCCTTCGTGGCCGGTTGTGCGTCGTCGCCACCCGAGGCCGTCGCCATCGCACGCACCTGCGATTTCTCGCAGTCGGCCGATGACGGTCCGCGCATGTTGCCTTCCATGTAGGCGAGGCCTGGGCACCGCGAGCACGTGGACATGTGACTGCAGGTCGAACAGGTCGGCAGATCCCGCATCCGGATGTTCCGGACTTCGGTCAGCTGCGGCGAATGCTCCAGATCTCGTCGAATCGTTGGCGGCGGACGTTTCCGGTTGGCAGTGGGAACTGCACGCACGGATAGACGTCGCCATACGGCGAGATGTAGCAGGCGGTGTGCCCGGCGCTGCACGGCCGGGCATCCAGCATCTCCTCGTCGTCACCGGCGGCTCGCACTGCGCCGTCGGGCACCAGCGACTTGTCCCGGTACACATGCAGCAGTTGGGGCGCCGAGATCGAGGCCCACGATCGATCGTTCGCCGTCCATCTTTGGCGTGATGGTCGGATCGATGGTGCATTCGACGCCGAGATCGGCCGCGAGCGCCCGGACGGCGGGGTAGTCTCCGGCGTTCTGGCGCATGAGCACGTTCGCGATCAGCACATGAAGTCCTTGCGCCTTCAGCGATCGGATCGCGTCGATCGAGCGGGCAAGCGATCCCGGAACCTTGGTGATGGCGTCGTGGACCTCGGCGCGATGTGAATAGATGCTGATCTGCACTTGACGCACGCCCAGGTCGCGTATCCGCGTTGCCGCACGCGCATTCAGCAGAATGCCGTTCGTCTTGAGCTTGACGTCGAAGCCGAGATCTCTGGCATAGGCCAGCAGGTCGAAGAAGTCCTTTCGCAGGAGCAGCTCGCCGCCGCTGAAAATCAGAAAGAGTGTGCCGGCTGCCGCGAGCTGATCGAGCACCGACTGGACCTCGCCCGTCGTCATCTCGCCGTGATCGTCGTGATCCAGATAACAGTGTACGCACCGTTCGTTGCACCGGTAGGTGAGATCGAATGCACGGACAGCGGAATGCCGTCCGTGAGCGCGCGATCCCGGATCCCCTGCATGAGGTCGCCCATCATACGATCCCTTCAGCACGGCCGTCCGCGCCATCCTCGGCGTCGACGATCGCTTCCGCGGAGCTGCGCAGGATGCCGTGGCTCGACAGCTCTCTGACGAACTCGTCGACGTCGCGCGCGGCGCTCTCCCCGTCG